>NZ_CP102293.1:0-1200000 GCF_025152575.1 Subdoligranulum variabile
ATGACAAATACGATTTATATTCATCAGCCGGAGAAATCGGTCAGCTTCACACGCTTACCCAACTTCCTCTTTGAAGCCCCTACATTCACGCCTTTGTCCAACGAAGCGAAACTGCTGTATGCCTTTATCCTGCGGCGAGCGGAGTTATCCCGCAAGAATGGCTGGTCGGACGAGTACGGGCGCATTTACCTGTACTATCCCATCTGTGAGGTGGTGGACTTGCTCCACTGTGGGCGGCAGAAAGCCGTCAACACCTTGCGGGAGTTACAGTATGCAGAGTTGATTGACATTAAGAAACAGGGCTGTGGAAAACCCAACTGTATTTACCCAAAATCCTATGAAGCGGTTTCAAACACCGACTTCAAGAAATCCGGTTATGGAACACCGGAGGACTGAAAACCGTACCTGACAAGTACGATAATCAATCCTCTTGGAGTACGAAAATCGGACGGTATATAGAAATACAAAGATTAAAAATATTTTATTTATATCTATTCCATTCCAATCCTATCAGAGATAATTTCGGCGGGATTTTCCCTGTGGAAAACCCCGGATAGGAAAGGAATGGGGAAAGGAGCAGAATGGCACAACACGCAATTTTGCGGTTTGAAAAGCACAAGGGCAACCCGGCAAGGCCGCTGGAATCCCATCATGAACGGCAGAAAGAACAATATGCCAGCAACCCCGACATTGACACCAGCCGAAGCAAATACAACTTCCATATCGTCAAGCCGGAGGGACGCTATTACCACTTCATTCAGAGCCGTATTGAACAGGCCGGGTGCCGCACCCGCAAGGACAGCACCCGATTTGTCGATACGCTGATAACCGCCAGCCCGGAGTTTTTCAAGGGGAAGCCCCCAAAGGAGATACAGGCATTTTTCCAGCGGGCGGCTGACTTCCTCATTGACAAAGTGGGCCGGGAAAATATCGTGTCGGCGGTGGTACACATGGACGAGAAAACACCGCACCTACATTTGGTCTTTGTTCCGCTGACAAAGGACAATCGCCTGTGTGCAAAGGAGATTATTGGGAACAGAGCCAACCTCACAAAATGGCAGGACGATTTTCACGCCTATATGGTGGAGAAATATCCCGACTTGGAGCGTGGAGAAAGTGCCAGCAAGACAGGCAGGAAGCATATCCCCACCCGTCTGTTCAAGCAGGCGGTCAATCTCTCCAAACAGGCAAGAGCCATTGAAGCCACGCTGGACGGTATTACCCCGTTCAATGCCGGAAAGAAGAAAGAGGAAGCCCTCTCCCTGCTGAAAAAGTGGTTTCCGCAGATGGAGAACTTCTCCGGGCAGCTCAAAAAATACAAGGTCACGATAAACGACCTTTTGGCGGAAAATGAACAGTTGGAAGCCAGAGCCAAAGCCAGCGAAAAAGGCAAGATGAAAGATACGATGGAACGGGCAAAGCTGAAAAGCGAACTGGACGATTTACAGCGGCTGGTTGACCGTATCCCGCCGGATATACTGGCGGAACTGAAACGGCAGCAGCGGCACACAAGGGAACGGTGATTGATGACAGAAAACATTTCACGCCGCAGCATGGCGGCACTGCACTTTGAAAATTAAATACGGAGGTACTATGGAGCATATCAGATACAAGAAAGAAACAGAAGTCGTGACTTTTCAGGGAAAGGAAATCACGCTGGAAAATCTCTCCCCGGTGTTCACGCCGGGGCAGGAAGCGGCAAAACGCCGGGAGCTGGAACAGCAGCTTTATGAGGTGTTCCGCAAGTATGCCGACAAACGGCAGAGTGAGGAAGCCGGGGCATAAGGTTTTCCGAAGCCATCGTTGATTTGCGGGGCTGCTGGCGGTATAATAAAGGTGTCAGCAGCTCCGTTTCTTTTTTAAGAAAAGGAGCGACAATATGAATAATCGAATAGACGCAATCTATGCAAGGCAATCGGTAGACAAAAAGGACAGCATTTCCATTGAAAGCCAGATTGAATTTTGCAAATACGAGTTGAAAGGCGGTAACTGCAAGGAATACACAGACAAAGGGTACAGCGGCAAGAACACAGACCGTCCGAAGTTTCAAGAACTGGTGCGGGACATCAAGCGGGGGCTGATTGCAAAGGTCGTTGTTTACAAGCTCGACCGTATCAGCCGTTCCATTCTGGACTTTGCCAACATGATGGAGCTGTTCCAACAGTACAATGTGGAGTTTGTGTCCTCTACGGAAAAGTTTGATACCTCCACCCCGATGGGGCGGGCGATGCTGAATATCTGTATCGTGTTCGCCCAGCTTGAGAGGGAAACCATACAGAAGCGGGTAACGGACGCTTACTATTCCCGCAGCCAGCGAGGCTTCAAGATGGGTGGGAAAGCCCCTTACGGCTTTCATACAGAGCCGATTAAGATGGACGGTATCAATACAAAAAAGCTGGTGGTAAATCCAGACGAAGCGGCAAATATCCGGCTGATGTTTGAGATGTACGCCCAGCCCACTACCTCCTACGGGGACATTACCCGGTACTTTGCCGAACAGGGCATTTTGTTCCATGGCAAAGAGCTGATACGCCCCACGCTGGCGCAGATGTTACGCAATCCTGTCTATGTGCAGGCAGACCTTGATGTGTACGAATTTTTCAAAAGTCAAGGGACGGTCATTGTCAATGACGCTGCCGATTTTACTGGCATGAACGGCTGCTATCTGTATCAAGGGAGGGATGTGAAGCCCAGCAAAAAGAACGACTTGAAAGACCAAATGCTGGTACTGGCTCCCCATGAGGGCATTGTCCCCTCCGACATCTGGCTGACCTGCCGCAAGAAGCTGATGAACAACATGAAAATCCAGTCTGCCCGAAAAGCCACCCACACATGGCTGGCGGGAAAAATCAAGTGCGGGAACTGCGGGTATGCCCTTATGAGTATCTTCAATCCCTCCGGCAAGCAATACCTTCGCTGTACGAAACGGCTGGATAACAAGAGTTGTCCGGGGTGCGGGAAAATCATTACTTCGGAACTGGAAGCGGTTGTTTATCAGCAGATGGTAAAGAAACTGGCAAGCTACAAGACGCTGACAGGCAGAAAGAAAGCGGCAAAGGCAAACCCGAAAATTGCAGCACTGCAAGTGGAGCTTGCCCATGTGGACAGCGAGATTGAAAAGCTGGTGGACAGTCTGACGGGTGCAAACAATGTCCTGCTCTCCTATGTGAATGTGAAGATAGCAGAACTGGACGGGCGCAAGCAGGAACTTCTGGCGAGGATAGCGGAACTGACGGTGGAAGCCATTAGCCCGGAACAGGTCAGCCAGATTTCCGGCTACCTCGACACTTGGGAGAATGTATCCTTTGACGACAAGCGGCGGGTGGTGGATTTAATGATTACCACCATAGCCGCTACAAGCGACAGCTTGAACATCATATGGAAAATCTGACGGGCGGAACCCCTCCCGTCAGATACCTACTCTGTGTAGTCCCTTGTAAACTGTACTTTCGTGTGCGATAAACTTTTCTCATCCATCTGGATCGGACCTCCTTTTACACTATCAACGCTCGTGCTATTCTCGCCCACAAACTCAGCTTGCGGTTTATCTATTAAGCAAAAAGGAGCATGGCAGGAGTCAATCTTCTGCCTGCCCCTTTTTGCTTACTTTGGCCGATATCAGATATGGTCGCTTCGGAAACCCTAACGTAGCTACGTTTTTGATTCGCCACCTATATATCTTCTTATGTTACCGCAGGAATTGTGACCACTGCGGAAGCCGTCTGATCTGCAACGGCTGTTCCGATTGCGGGCGATGTAAGGATTAGCAATGCGACCAGCCATTTTTCCGATCTTTACGCCCTGAATTCTTTACGAAGCTGGGTCTGGAACAGCCCAAAGGCGATGATGGCTGTAAGGCAATCCGAAATCGCCTGCGAAACCACAACCCCATCATAACCAGCCAGATGATAGGCCACCATCAGCACCAGAAGGAACAGAACGCCCTGACGGCTGATGGAGAGTATAAACGCACCCGTTGCCTTGCCCATTGCCTGAAAGAGAATCGTCATCAGCAGGATCAGTCCCACAAAAAGCATGGTCAGGACCTGCCACCGCAGCATGACGGTGCCATCGGCCACAATCCCCTCACTGTCCATAAAGCAGCGCATCAACAACGGTGCTGCAGCATAGATTCCGGCGGTCAACAGGATCGCCACTAAACCGATAAAACGAACGCAGAAACGAAACAGGGCGGAAAGCCGTGCCTTATCCCCTGCGCCGTAATAATATCCGAACAGCGGCTGCCCTCCAAAAGCAAATCCGGTCAAAAGCAGCAGCGCAATCATACTGATTTTCAGGACGATGCCCATGGCCGCAATTTTCTGGTTGCCATAGGGCAGCAGGAACTGGTTCATGAGCACAACACTGGCACTCTGCATCAGGTTCACGATTGCCGCCGGCACACCGATTTTGAGAATCTGGAAAACAACACCGTGTGATACCTTGCTTTTCCCAATGGCCACCGATAGGACACGACTTTTGCGCAGTACAACCACTGCAAAGAAAAGGTCGGATGTCAGATACCCGATCACCGTAGCGATAGCCGCACCGCCGGCACCCCACCCCCACACAGAAATGAAAATCGGGTCCAGAATAATATTGACTACTGCGCCCAGGATCGTGCCCGCCATGGATTCTTTGGACATTCCTTCCGAGCGCAGCAGGTTGGAATGGATGAAAGAAAGCATAATGATCGGCGCGCCGATGGCCAGGTATACAAAGTAGTCCGATGCATGGGAAAAGGTTTCCGGACTGGCACCGATCATGGCAAGCAGCGGCAGGCGGAAAAGCAGCATGAATGCACCTATGACAATTCCCACTAGGATGGTGATGTAAAAGCAAAAGGAACTGACACACCGGACGCCTTCTTCCTCCTGCTGTCCCAAAAGACGCGACACCAGAGAACTGCCGCCCTGACCGAAGATATTCCCCATCGCCATCAACAGGGTAAAAACCGGCATTCCCAGAGAAACGCCGGCCACGATATTGGTATCATTGGTCTGCGCCACGAAAAAAGTATCCGCCAGGTTGTAGATCAAAGTCACCACCATGCTGCACACCAGCGGAACAGACAGTTTCATATAGGCCTTGGCCACGTTGGTTTCCTGAAAAATCTCGTTTTCCACGCAAATCCCCCGTTTCTTTTGTACCGGATCATTGTACTCCATTTCGTTGACTTTTTCTGTGTCACATGGCACAATAGGCCATAGAAAGCAGGTGTTTCTATGGAAAAGCTGCACAGTAAAAAAGAGGTACACGCCCTGGTGGCGCAGGCTGGCATCCGCCAGTACTTTTCCACGCCGGATTTGCAATTTTTTGCCTGCCGCTATAAAAAGGGCGAAATAATCACAGCGCCGGACCAGAAGCTGGACACCATCCTGTTTGTCATTGAGGGAACCGTGCGTATCTTTGGAATCCGCCCGGATGGAACCACTTCTCCAGTGAATCAGCAAACTCCTCCAGTAATTTTAGGCGATATTGAGTTTTCGCAACAAGGTACCCGCCCCTTTTTCACCCAGGCTACCACCGATGTCCTTTGCATTGGGCTGCCTGTAAAGCCTTACGAAAAAGAACTGCACCGTGATTTGCGGTTCTTGCATGCCCTGCTGCACTCCTATGCAGAAAAGCTGCAGTTTTTTGCATTTGTAGATGCCCCAGCTGAAACATTGGAAGAGAGGGTGCTGCTGTATCTGAAAAACTTTTGCCCAAACCACGAATTTACAGGAATTGAAATGGCAGTATCCCGCTTGCGTTGCAGCAGGCGCCAGCTACAGAGGGTGCTGCAAAAGTTGTGTACAAATGGCACGATACAGAAAGTTGGGAAAGGTCATTACAAGCTGGTTGGTTCTTTCTCTCCTGAAAGCCAATAAATAGCCCCCCGGCAAAGCTGTTTTTTTCATAGGCAGATAGGTCTCTGGTATATCGGGACATGCTTCACATCTTTCTTTGCATTTTTTATATTTGCTCTTTCATGATTTGGTTGTCCTCGGCCGCAAAAGGCCGGTTGGCATCAATCTTTTTGAAATCACGATCCGAATAGTCTGGTTCCTGCAAAACGCCTCAAAGAAATCCATCCAACCCTCGTCCCCTCTCTCCAGCCACACCAGCGTGGCGAGCGTGGCAATCTGCCGGGGAAATCCCCCCGCAGGGCGCTTTCCTTCTATAGCAACGTGCGCCCTACCCCGGCCTCGGCGTGGAGCGGGTCCCTCTCTTCCAGTTGCTTGCTTAACAACATCGGGCATTTTCCCTTACATAAAATCATCTGCTTTTTAAAAAGATACTATAAAAAGCAGCTATCTGCTTGCCGGGCAGGTAGCTGCTTTATCTGTCTATGGATCACATCGTCCACAAGTCGTATAAAATAAGAGCAATTTATCCGAAGTTCCGCTTTAGTTTCTTCAGCAATAAGGAAGCCGCCGGACTGAAGACCTGATATTTCTTCCAGATGATATACATGGGGGATTCCAGTGCCGGTTCCAATGGCCGAAAGCACAAATCGCTGTCCAGCCCGGTGTAGACCAGTCCGTCAAAGCCAAGCACATAGCCAACCCCTTCCCGCACCATGACGGAGGTGTTGAACAGCAAGTCATAAGTTGCCACTACATGCAGCTTATCCTGCGTTTCCCCAAACCAACGGGGCATTTCCTCTCCCATGGCCTGCCGGGACAGGATGAGCGGGATGTCCATCAGGTCATGGAGATGAATGCAGGAGTGCTGAGCAAGGGGGCTGTCCTTACGCATAATAAGTCCCCACTGATCGGAAGCGGGAATTCGCAGAGAATTATATTTTGACGGGTCTACTTCCTGCACGATAATAGCAAAATCCAAAAGCCCCCGGTCCAGCCGCTCGTTTACAGTTTCGGTTCCGCTGCTGTAAAAGTGGTAACGGATGCGGGGGTATTCCTTTTGAAGCGACTGGATCACCTGGACAAAGGGCGTGATCCCGTTGGACTCTGCGCATCCGATATGAATATCGCCACCGTTCACTTCATCCATGGCCCGAAATTCCGCCAGGGTTTTGTCCGCCATATCCAAAAGATCCTCGGCGCGCTTGCGCAGGAGCATCCCCTCCTCGGTCAATTTTACGCTGTAATTGCTGCGGGTGAACAGCTTCTTGCCCAGCTCTTCCTCCAACTCTTTGATTTGACGCGACAAGGTAGGCTGCGAGATGTGCAGCCGCTGGGCAGCGTGGGTCACATTTTCCTCCCTTGCAACCTCCAAAAAGTAGCGCAACACTCTGATTTCCATCTCTCTGCCTCCCGTTTCCTTTATGTTTGAACCAGTATAGCACAGAGCTGATATTCGTATCAAGAATAACTGGAAACAGAAACTAAATATTTTACATCACAGCCCGGTATCTCTATAATGAAATCAGACGGTGAGAACAATGCCGTATGCGTTCCAGCCTCCCATGGGTTGTTACTGCAAAGTCTCAAAGACGCCGGATACCGTTGGCACCCGCCAAATGGGACTTGGCTTTCTGGACATTTGGATGTTCTGACCGGAACATGGAAAACACGAAGGAGGAAATCTTTTATGAATACAAAGATGCCGAAAATCGCAATGGGTGCCTGGTCCTGGGGCGCTGGTGCCGCCGGTGGGGATCAGGTATTTGGGAACCATCTGTTTGAACAGGAACTGAAGCCCGTTTTTGATAAAACGATGGAACTGGGTCTGAACCTGTGGGACACCGCCGCCGTGTACGGTGAGGGTAGCGCTCATTGCGCACGACGGTCCGATGTATTTTGCTGATAGGCGACTCCTTGTATTATAGAGTAGTAGTTATTAGAGCCCCTCTCCAAGGGCTGTGCTACACTGTAAGGGATGCTGTGGATTGGTTGGCGGCTCCTTGTATTATAGAGTAGTAGTTATTAGAGCCCCTCTCCAAGGGCTGTGCTACACTGTAAGGGATGCTGTGGATTGGTTGGCGGCTCCTACCACAAGATGGTTCACGAAAGGTTCCAACCACAGCCCCTTACAATTTTGTTAATCAGTTAAATACCGCCAGACGGTTTATGTGGAACAAGGCTACAAAAGTAAGGTGTACTGTGGATGCAGCATCACATATTTTCTCTGGAGGTATTTGTTATGGTAGTTTCTGTTGGCATTGATGTCTCAAAAAACAAGCATGATTGCTTCATTGTAAGCTCAGAGGGTGAAGTCCTGGCGGATGTTTTTACTATCCCTAACAACATGGACGGTTTTTATGCTCTACTGGAAAAAATTCGAGCTTGTACTACACCGCAGGACAAAATAAAAGTAGGGCTTGAGGCAACCGGGCATTACAGCTACAACATTCTTGGGTTTCTTCTGGACAACGGTCTGGCCACCTATGTCTTGAATCCCTTACGCACGAATCTCTACCGGAAAAGTCTCAGCCTGCGAAAGACCAAGACCGACCGTGTAGATGCTCGAACCATTGCTGCTATGCTGTTATCCGATGTGGGCCTCAAACCCTACACGAATACAGCATATCACAACGAGGAACTAAAGTCACTCACCAGATACCGTTTTGACAAGGTGAAAGAACGAGCAAAGCTGAAAAGCTCAATTTCCAGACTGGTTTGCATTCTCTTCCCTGAACTGGAGAAGCTGGTGTCCTCTCTCCATTTGGCGACTGTCTACGCTCTGCTGGAAGAGTTTCCAGGTTCCAAACAGATTGCCAAGGCACACCTGACAAGGCTCAAAACCCTTTTGGGGAACGCCTCCAAAGGTCGCTAAGTACCAATTGGGAGAGATCAGCTGGGAGGAGTTTGAGAAGATCATTCGCAATGGCCCTTAAAAATGCGCCTTATGCGCTTCTTTGCCGATCCACTCCCTTGCTTAATCTCCATACCTATTTATTCCTTTGTGGATAAATCGTCATTTCATGTTCCCTACCATCCTATACCTTTTTTCAAATACTTCCCGCACTTAGCAGACCTACTCTAGCTAGATTTCTGGATTTTTAACCGAATTGTCATGTTTGTTGACTCGCCTCTTGTTCTCTGTAGTCTCTCCTACCGCCCATAGACTATTTATAAGACCGTCCAGACATTTTATTTATACAGGTACAAAATGCTGTGGCCATGCGCTTATGCACAAATCAAAAAATTGGTTGAAATTGCCAAAACGCTATGGTATAGTGAAAATATTCTGATAAAAGTATACGGGTTGTCGAAAGAGGAGAATCGTATGTATCAGGTGATTAAACTTGATGGCTTTTTGGAGGAAGTCGCAGATGTGACGGAGGGCCCTTATGCCAGAAAATTCTGTTTTTTTCTAGGAGCAGGTGCATCTATCACCTCCGGTATCCCTGCCGCTACAAAGCTAGTTGATCTGTGGGATGAAAAAATAAGGACACGATTTCCTGCAGAAGAATATGAGCAATGGAAGAACGAAAAAGAAATTGATGAAAATAACAAATACAATCATTACAGCGATTACTATGAGAAGCAGTTCTCTTCCAACCCTGTCGACGGATACAATTTTCTGGAAAAGAAAATGAAAGAAGCATCCCCCAGTGGTGGCTATGCTTGCTTAGCATTTTTGCTGACGCAGACCCCACACAAGGTAGTGGTGACCACAAACTTTGATCGCTTGACCGAAGATGCAGTGACTTTATACGCCCATGAATTTTCACTGGTAGTCGGGCATGTAGCGATGGCGCATTACATCACCAGTGATGTCGCGCGCCCAACCGTGGTCAAGATCCATCACGACCTTTTACTTGACCCAAAAAGCAAAAACGCCGATCTTCAGCAACTGGATGAACGGTGGCAAAAGGCGCTTTCCGAGATTTTTTCGAAATACCACCCGATTTTCATTGGATTTGCTGGCAATGACCCTGACGTGATGGACTATTTGATCGACAATGCCGACAAGTTTCAGAAAGGCAATGAATGGAAACGGCCTTACTGGACGGTGTATGGCACCGAACCCCCGAAAGGGAAAGTCAAGGACTTCTTGAACAAATCCGGCGCATTTTTAATACACAATAACGGCTTCGACGATATGATGGCCAGACTGGCATTGGCATTAAACGTCAAGATTCCGACGGAAGGGGACTATCAGGAGGAAGCCGAAAAACAGTACAACAAATTGCAGGACGCCTTTGCAAAGGTACAGGAAGGAAGCAAAACATCTCCGGGCGACAGCATGAAAGATTCTTCTACAACTTCGGACAACAACCCGAAAGATGCTCCTATTCCGCCAAGAAAGGAAAACGCTTCTCCGCAGGATTTGCCCGAAACGGAAATCGACTCCCCGCCACAATCTGATCAGGATACATCGGATTCAACGCTATATTTGCGTGCTCTGGTATTACACAACGATAAGCACTATAAAGAATCGCTTGCGCTGCTTCAAGAGTTGATTCAAAAGAATCCTAATAATGCAAGATATCACTATAGTTGCGGCGTGACTCTCCACGAAATGGGCCGGTACGAGGAAGCTCTGACTGAAAAGCAGAAAGCTCTGGAATTGGAACCTGACAATGCAAGGTATCACGATAGCCGCGGCGTGACTCTCCACGAAATGGGCCGGTACAAGGAGGCGCTGGCTGAAAAGCAGAAAGCTCTGGAATTGGAATCTGACAATGCAAGGTATCACGATAGCTGCGGCGTGACTCTCGATGAAATGGGTCGGTACGAGGAAGCTCTGGCTGAGTCTAGGAAAGCTCTGGAATTGGAACCTGACAATGCAAGGTATCACGATAGCTGCGGCGTGACTCTCCACGCAATGGGCCGGTACGAGGAGGCGCTAGCTGAGTCTAGGAAAGCTCTGGAATTGGAACCTGACAATGCAAGGTATCACAATAATTGCGGCGTGACTCTCCACGCAATGGGCTGGTACGAGGAGGCGCTGGCTGAAAAGCAGAAAGCTCTGGAATTGGAACCTAACAATGCATGGTATCACGATAGCTGCGGCGTGACTCTCGACGAAATGGGTCAGTACGAGGAGGCGCTGGCTGAAAAGCATAAAGCTCTAAAATTGGAACCTGACAATGCAAGGTATCACGATAACTGCAGCGTGACTCTCCACGCAATGGGCCGGTACAAGGAGGCGCTGGCTGAGTCTAGGAAAGCTCTGGAATTGGAACCTGACAATGCGAGGTACCATGATAGTTGCGGTATGACACTCTACGCGATGGAGCTGTACAAGGAAGCAGTGGCAGCGTTTAAAAAAGCTATCGAGCTGAATCCTAAGAATGCTATCTATTACAGAAATCTGTCCCAAACTTACAAAAAAATGGGCCTTGAAAAAGAGGCCGCCCAAGCGGAAGAAAAAGCGAAACAGCTGCAGGGAAATCCGTCTACAGGCTGATTTCCTGCAATCACTTACTCCAAAATATTATATTATACGTAAGAACCGGCCTCAAAGGAAGATAGAGCTGCTTCTCTTAGGGGCCGGTTCCTTTTTACTATATCGTAGTACCTAGATGTTCAGCTCTCTTTCTAAAGTTCAAAAGAAATTTAAATAAAAAACAAATCCGAACACACCTTCAAAAAGAAGTACGTTCGGATTTGCGTTTAATGGTGCACCATCGGGGACTCGAACCCAGGACCCACTGATTAAGAGTCAGTTGCTCTCCCACATGACCAATACTAATGGTGTAATCAAAGCTTTTCATTTGGCTCTCCTTCCCCTAAAAACTGCTGATATGTTCCTTTCACATGGATGGTAATCTTATACCCTTTCCCCAACTCCACTTTTTCAAGCAGCTGTGCCAGAATGGCTCTTTTTCTCTGAATCGGGGCAAGATCAAATTCATTTGCCCAGCCGAGGAATTCATCATAGTAGCCGCGTATCTGTTGCACCGTTGTACGGTCGGTATTACTCTGCAATAGAGCTGCATACTCATCTTTTGCTTGCCTGACTTCAGCCTCTGCCTGAGCAATCAGTCGGGCCAGCATCTCCTGCGAGAAGGCGCTCTCCCCTTCCAGACATTTCAACACTTCATCCTCATAGCGTTGTTGCTTGTACTGGGCTGCCTTGATTTTCTTCTCGGCAGCCTGTTTTTGTCTGTTATGTTCAGCATCCTGCTGCCTGATTCTCTGTTCAATGCTTTTGTCATACGGCTCACTTTTAATCTTGTGGAACAGCTCATCGGCGTAAGCAAGCACAATTCTGTCTACCCGCTCTGCCAGATAAAGTGACTGACCATCACATTGCCGCAGGTGCTGGCCGCGCTGGTAGCAGTTGTACTTTGCCTGCACCTTTTCCCGGATACTCCCATCGGCCAGTTTATATCGGTCCGTATGCAAAAAGGCCGACATCTTCGCCCCGCAATGTGCGCAGACTATGATGCCGGCCAATAATGTTGGATTGCTGCTCTTTTGGGCAGCGTTTTTATCTTTCATAGCCTTTTTGCTTCTCTTGCTGATCATCTCGTTGGCCTTGGTGAACAAAGCCTCATCAATGATCTGCAGCTGCGGTATGAACTCTGACCGTGCCGCTTTAGTAATGATATATCCAGTATAGCCCTCATGCTGAATCATTCTCTTGATATTGGAGGACTGGAACTCCGCCCCCTGGCGGGTACGCAGTCCTCGTTGGTTCAGCATCTGTGCCATGGCATATCCACTGGCACCTTCTTCCGCCACTTTCGTAAATACTTCCCGGACCCATGCCGCTTCATCTGGATTGATTTCCAGATCCTTTACGGGCTGGTCTCTCTTGTTGACTCTACCTTTATTAATAGCTCGATATCCGTAAGGGACAAAACCTCCGGCAAAATGTCCACTGGAAACGATCTGACGGATGCGGTCCCTGGTTCGCATGGAAGTCTTTTCGCTTTCCCCTGCCGCCTGCCAGAACCGGATATAGTTCATGAGCTTGTCGCCGTGACTTTCGATACGCTGCTGGCCTTCGTGGGTGCTCCACATCTGGATGCCGTGCTGGACGAACCATTCCAGTACAAACGGCGTTTCACTCTCGATGCGTCCCAGCCGGTCAAACATATACACAAGAAGGATATCGAAGTTTCCCTTGCCCGCTTCGCTGCGCAGTTCCTGAATCACATCCCGCTTACTGGCGGAAACTTTGGAACCCGAGATTCCCTTCTCGGCTTTTTCCAGTACCACACGCCAGCCATGCTCCTGGGCGAACTTCCGACAGGCGATCTTCTGCATAGGGATATCGTCGTGGTCCACCTGTCCTTTCGTGGAAACTCGATAGGACAGGGCCGCCCGTGGTGCATCGACCTCCAACCGCATCTGTTGGGTCATAAAATACGAATCATCTAACCACTTCTGATCTGCCTGCGAGATCTCCACTTCCTGCCCATGTTGGTCCCAAAATGTCATTTTTGTTCCTCTCGCATTCTCTTAGTATGGGTTATTTGCCTATCCCAACAATACTCATTCCGGGACAGGAAAGCTATCACCAAAACGGAGAAATCCCTGTCTTATTGCGGGCCGGAATTTGACGGTTTACCCTCACGGTGTTTTCTCTCTGCATAGGCATCCATGATCATGGATTTTACTTTTTCAAGCGTATCTTCATCGTCTTTTTCCGAAAAGTATATGGTAACGGAGCCCCCCTCTACTTCCCGTTGTATCCGAGTACGGCCATCAGGCATCTGCTGTATGTATTCCTGCACACCGGTTCCTTCCTTTCGGACAATCTGCAATCACACAATCCAGGCCATAAAGATATAGCTGATACCGCAAACTTACGTCGGTGGTGATCAGCGTCACATCGCTTGCCTGTAATTCGGCAAGGATCTTGCAAAGTTTGCTTCTATTACGGGCAAATCGAGAGAGCCTTGTTACTGCCACGGCATCGACATCGCCCCTGCGCACGGCCCGGAGCATGGAAAATAAACCGGGCCGCCAAAAGGAATTGTCCTTGGTACATTCGCAGCTTTGGCCAACTATACAGTACCCATTGCAATTGGCCCATTCACGAAGTTCTGCCAGCTGCTGTTCAGCAACAGAGCGATGCCCGCTGCCTGTGCGCGCATACAACCAGACACGCGGAAAGAAAAGCACATCTTCTTTCTTGCGTTCCATCTCACACCTCCGAATCGTAATTCGGGAGAGCCATCCAGTGCCTGCCGCCCGGTTCGATCCAGCCGCACTTAACGCCGAAGGTGTGGATGCCATAGCAGAGCAACGAAGCGATAAGCCCTTCCAGTTCGGGACGGCCACAATGTAGATGCTCGGCATCCACCACGATCAGAACATCTGCTTCGCCGTCTGCCGCGGCGCGCAGCAGGTCGGCCATACCGGGGCGCAGCGACAGCGGCTGGTCTTCGGTGCCAGCCTGAGCATACACTTCCTGTACGCAGGGCCAGCGCAGTTTACGCAGCGCTTTGCGGCAAATCAGGATCTGCTGCCGCATGGTCAGGTCTCCACTTTTGACTTCCTGGATAAAACAGATGGCTCGCATGATAAATCTACCTCCCTGGATAATTTGGGCAAAAAGTATTCCGGGCTTTTATGCTTCCGGTAAAATTTGCGGACCGCCCGGAGCGAGGCGCCAACGGGCATTTCCGGCAATGCGTCCAGCACTGCCCGGTGGTAGCGCCCGCCGGGGGCCGCACGGGGATCGAGGATTGCCACCACACCGCTATCCGTTTCGGTGCGGATGGCACGGCCAAAGCCCTGACGCAGCTTGATCTGCATTTCGGGCACGATCTCGGTCTGGATGTAACTGTGAAGATCGCCGTATTGCGTCCGCAGCGCTTCTCCCAGCGGATCGGGCACGGGGAACGGAAGCCTCGGGATCACAAGCAGAGAAACCATATCTCCTGGGAAATCCACTCCTTCCCAACAGGCACCGCTGGCGAACAGGACCGCATTGGGCAGTTGTTTGAACTGCTGCAGATAGCTCTGTGCATTGCGCCGCAGCTGCAAAACGGGTAAAGGAAGTTTGGCCTTCAGTTTTTCGTAGACACGGCCCATCTGGTCATAGGATGTAAACAGCACCAGCGTGTGACCGTTTGCCGCACAAACCAGTTCTTCGATCTGCCGGGCAATGCGCTCCTCCTCCGGTTCACTCTTGCGCCGCCGGGATTCCGGGAAATACAACATGCAGTTTTTCTCGTAATCAAAGGGTGAAAGGACTTTCAGGGTGCGCAGCGGCGTGCCCCGGTCCAGTCCCATTCGCTTTTCAGTATGTGAAAAGTCTTCCCCTGCGGCCAGTGTACCCGAAGTAAGGATCGCAGGCTTTTGTTCATTCCAAAGCGCAGAGGTCAGACATTTCGGCAGATCAAACGGTACGGCACACAGGTCCACGCCAGTCCCACCGCTTTCCCGTTGCCAGGTAAGATAGCGCACAAAGGTGCTGTCTGTGCCCAGAAACAGCGGTATCAGCTGCTGTACTGCGCTTAGTTTGCCGCGCAGTCCTCGGGGCATTGCTTCGGGCCTCTGTTTCAGAATTTCGCCGATTGCTTTGTCCAGATGCTGGAGCGCCGCGGTTCCGGCCTTTGTCTGTTTCAGCGGTATTGCCCGTTCTGCTTTCGTTTCCGGCGGCGCAAATGCCGCGAGGAATTCCCGGGTGACGGCTCGGAGTTTCTGCGCGCTCAGCCCACAATGACCGGCTGTCAGCAGTTTTTCATAGGCGAGCAACTCTGCTGAACAGATCCGCCGGGTGTTCATCTGTCGTACGGTTTCCGGTAGCTTGTGCGCTTCGTCGATCACCAAAGCCTGGTAATCCTTCAAAAGCGGCGTCCAACCGTTTTTCCGATGAGCCGCGTCTGCCAGCAGGTAATTGTGATTGCAAACCTGGATCGTGACCGAAGGCCCGTTGGATGCTTTCAGATATTGTCGGTAGCGGCAGTCCGTATGTGCGATGCAGCTGCGGGCGCACCGGCTCGGCACACAGATCAGGCGGCGCTCATGGCGAGGCAGGTTCGGCAGTCGGTCAAGGTCCAGGCATTGCCTAGCTTCCTGCAGCGCGGGGGCCCGCTTGCGGAAGCGTTTTCCCCTTGCCGTAATCTGCTTTTGGCGAATCAGCAAACGCACATCGCAAACGAAGCGTTCCTTTCCTTTTCGCAGCACGGCACAAACCGGGGCTTGAATATATCCATTTTGTATTAATGCATCCGATAAAAACGGTATGTATTCTTCCAAAATTGCATTCTGCAGCGTGATGCTGGCCGTGGAGATCACCACCGGGCGCTGCATCGGTCGCGGTCTTTGCAGCTGCCACAAAACGCAGGCGACCAGATAGGCATAGGTCTTGCCCAGACCCACACCGGCGTCACACAGGGCCACATCCCTGCCAAACAAGGTATCCAGCATCGCATGGCACAATCGTATCTGGCCTTCGCGTACGTTCATCCCTCTGGCCGAAAACACTTCCCGGAATATCTGCTCTGCTTGTCGGTGGGCTTTCTCGTATCCGGTTTCTGGATTAGTCAATAGGATCATCTCCTTGGTTGATGGCAAAATAGTGCGGCGCAGCGGTCTGCACTGCGCCGCACGGGTTCGACATCAACACATGGGGTTGTTGATGTTCGGCAAAAAAGAGTAATATACAGAAATGCCATATTTGCCGCTCGCCCCCCTGGCAGTTGGGAACACGGTTCACTTTCGTTAGGCAGCCGCTTGCGCAGCCTTCACTGGCGTTCCAGAGGTCTAAGGATTGCAACCCAAGGTCGGCCACCCCGTCTGACGTGCGGGGCAAACAGGGTATCATTATCTCCCATGCAGATCATGGCGAAGCAGCTCTCGCTGCTTTTTCAGTAGAATGAATCGCTCGGTACAATCTCGCCACCTTGCCGGGTGTGAGCTTGTACGTCATGGCGCTTCTCCGATCACGCTTCCTGCACCGGGAACGTACCTCCGTGCTGGGTATTCAGTTGTCAAGGTGCGATCTGATCAATCAGACCAAGCAAAGTCGTTCAGGATACTTTGGAATATTTCACGATCTTGGGCAGCGACATTGTTCAGATTTCTCCGAATGGCATCCGCCTGATCAGGACTTAAATATTTTCTGCTTAAGTAATATCCATCTGGCAGAGAAACACCCCCGCTACGACCGATCGTATGAATAAACGGATACTCCTCGGCAAGAGTAAGAAAGTCCCTATAGATCGTCATCCGCGATACGCCGAACTCTTCGGCAAGATGTTGCATGGTGTCATACCGACGCAGATTCATCAGTTCAAGGATTTTTCTGCGCCGTTCGTTCGGCCGCACCGCGGTTTCCCTCCCTTCCTTTGCTATGGGGGTATCTTATCGCCTAAACCTAACACCTTTTGATACATTTAAATAAAAAATTTATATTTCATAAAAGAAGGTGCCTTTCTGCAGACACAGAAATAAAAAAACACCGTCCTCAGGTACTATCAACGCAAGTCCGCAAGTCGATAATTCCCGAAAGATGGCGTTTTTTATAATATATTGTCGAACAAAAAAAGAGTGCCAACCGCATCGCGATCAGCACTCTTCTTTAGATTTATTTTAATTTGTATCTTTCTTTTAAAAAACAGTTTTTTATCTTTCAATATTCCTTTTCCCCGTAGGTAGAGGTTTTTATAAAACAGCGCAACTCAAATTTATCTACGCTCAGATCCCCCATATACGGACAACGGTAATATTTTTGAGTTGGCCGTCGACTTGCAGATTCACAAGCATTCCCACTTACAGCTGGCTCTTATAGAGTTCCTTGATCTCCTCTACGCTGGTGTCGCGTGGGTTGCCCGGGCAGCAGGCATCGGCAAAGGCGGACTCAGCCAGGAACTGGATGTCCTCCTCCTTCAGGATGCCCTGGAGGTTCGAGGGGATGCCCACATCGGCACTGAGCTTCTTCACGGCGGCGATGGTAGCGTCGGCGGCCTCGGCATCGCTCATGGCGTCGATGCCTTCCACGCCCATGGCCTTGCCGACGGCACGATAGCGCTCACCGGCCACGCTCTTGTTGTACTCCAGGCCCACCGGCAGCAGGATGGCGCAGGCCACGCCGTGGGGGGTGTCGTACAGAGCAGACAGGCCGTGAGCCATGCTGTGCACGATTCCCAGGCCCACGTTGGAGAAGCCCATACCGGCGATGTACTGGCCCAGGGCCATGCCCTCGCGGCCCTCCGGGGTGTTCTGGACGGCGCCGCGCAGATTTTCGCTGATCAGGCGGATGGCTTCCAGATGGAACATATCGGAGATGGTGCAGTGGCCCTTGGTGATGTAGCCCTCAATGGCATGGGTCAGGGCATCCATACCGGTGGCGGCGGTCAAGCCCTTGGGCATGGAAGCCATCATGTCAGGATCGACAACGGCAACCTCGGGGATGTCGTTGGTATCCACACAGACGAACTTGCGCTTCTTCTCCACGTCGGTGATGACGTAGTTGATAGTGACCTCGGCAGCGGTGCCAGCGGTGGTAGGCACAGCGATGGTGAAGACAGCATGCTTCTTGGTGGGGGCCACGCCCTCCAGGCTGCGCACGTCGGCAAACTCAGGGTTGTTGATGATGATGCCGATGGCCTTGGCGGTGTCCATGGAGGAGCCACCGCCGATGGTGACGATGCAGTCGGCCTGGGCCTCCTGGAAAGCCTTTACGCCGTCCTGGACGTTCTGGATGGTAGGGTTGGGCTTGATCTCACTGTAGAGGGCATAGGCGAAGCCAGCAACCTCCAGCAGATCGGTGACCTTCTTGGTTACGCCGAACTTCACCAGGTCGGGGTCAGAGCAGACAAAGGCTTTCTTGTAGCCACGGGAAGTCAGCTCGGGAACGATGTTTTCGATGGCACCGTGGCCGTGGTAGGAAATGGTGTTCAGAACGATGCGGGATACCATAATGATGCACTCCTTTTTGATGGGTTGAAAATGATTGATTAAACTCTCCTATGGGAGTTATAACGGAACTTAATTGAGAAAATTCTCATTAAGGGTGACGCCGAAGTCCCGGGCGATGGCACGCAGATCGTCGTCCTCGATGGTCTGGCGGATCAGGCCGCCGCCCATGGAGAGCACCTTGACGTAAACTTCGGCGCTCTTCTCAATGGTATGGGCCAGACCGAAGGTGGTGTCGTAGTCGGGGCCGGAGGCAAACAGGCCGTGCTGGGCCCAGATGGCGGCCTGGTAGATCTTCATCTTCTCGCTGGTGGCCATGGCGATGTCAGCGCCGCCCGGCACCATCCAGGGGCATACGCCCACGCCCTCGGGGAAGACCACGGGGCACTCGGTGGCGCTCTGCCACAGAGCGCGGCTGAAGGCACGGTCGGTGAGCGGCAGGATGTAGGTCAGGGCAATGACGTTGGTGGCGTGGCAGTGGTAGATGACCCGGTTGGCGCCGTTGGTGGCGGCCTTGCGCACGCTGTGGTTCATGAAGTGGCTGGGGAATTCGCTGGTGGGCTTGGCGCCGTCGGCCAGACCCCAGACGATGCGCCAGCTGTCCCCGGCGGCGTTGATCTCCACAATGCCGATGGAGTGGATGGGATCGGGTTCCACGTTGCGGAAGTACTTGCCGGAACCGGTGGTGATGAAATATTCCCCGGCCAGGTTGTCCGCCTGGACACCCATCTTCACCCATTCCCGGGGCGTCTCGTCAAAGTAGGGACGGCAGGCGGCCACGTCCTCCTCGGTCATGCGGTAGGTCAGGTTGCCGCCGTTGCGCTCGTGCCAGCCCTGCAGCCAGCCGTCGTTGCACATCCGGATAAAGCCTTTGACACAGGGGATGTCATAGATTTCCATATTCATGTTCCTTTCTGTATAAATCTGTCTTAAGAAGTGGGATCAGCGGGTGATTACATCCACCGGCACATTGAAGATTTTGGCAACCTTCAGGATGGTGTCGATGTGGCGGCCGCAGGCGGCAGCCATATGGTGGGTGGGGCCGGCCTCGCTCCAGCGGTTGACGAACTCCCGGGCACCGCAGGCAAAGCGGGTGCGCATATTGGTGTCGCCGAAGGTGAAGATGGGGCCTTCCTCGTTGATGCCCTCGGCCACCACAAACTTGAAGTGGCCGTCCTTGTCCTGGGTGATGCCCAGGTAGGTCACGGGACCCAGATGGGGGTAGAACTGGGTCAGGTAACCGCCGCCGGTCTTGCCGTGGAAGACCGGCACGATCTTCATGGTGGGCTTTTTGGCCGAGATGGCTGCGTCGCCGGAGCCGGAATGGCCGATGATGCAGATGTCCTTGTCAAAGTCGATGGAATACATCTCGGACAGCTGGCCCTGGCCGGAAATCGTCTTGAGAATGGACATGGCCATGGCCACCTTGATGTCCCCCTCCACGGCGCAGGCGACGCCCTGCTTGATGAGCATCGAGAAGGCAGGAATCAGCATGGAGTCCAGCACCCCCGCCTTGCCCTGGGCAAAGCCGTCATAGTGGGAGGCGATGAAGGCGATCTTCTCGTCCTTGACCCACTGCTCAAAAGCCACCACGTAGCGGGCCATCTCCCAGACCTTTTCCACCGTGCCGCCGCCCTCGATGTCGAAGGTGTCGAGGATCTCCTCGGCCTTGGCGCGGATGACCGCCTCGTCGGTGACGTTGTCAGCAATGGCCCACATCTTCTCCCAGTCAAACTGTTTGGTGTAGAGCCACATCCGGTGGTAGAGGTTGGTCTCGTCGATGTAGAGGTCCATCATGCCGGGGTAGGGACGGCCGATCTGGGCCAGATTGGTGTCCCGGAAACGGCGGCGCACCTGGGCGGCCTTGCACCAGTCGTTGATCTCGGCCTGGACGGTGGGGTCACCGCCCTCCACCACGCCGGTGATCACCGCATGGCGCTTGCCGGCCCGCTCCAGGTCGGCCACCATCTCGCCCACGGCGCCGCAGGCGTAGAGCTCACCCAGCCACTTGGCGGTGTCGGTGTGCTCGTAGTCGGGGGCGCGCAGCTTCTGGACGTTCACCAGCACCACCGGCACATCCAGGTCCCGCACGGCGGGCAGCATGTTGTAGGAGGTGGCGTAGGTCAGCAGCTGCAGAATCACCAGGTCCACGTCGGCGGCGCGGAACTTGTCCCCGGCCGCCTGGCTCAGCTCCTTGGTGGTCACGATGCCGCCGTCCACCAGTTCTACGGTGTCGGGAATCATGGTTTTGAACTGCTCATACTGGGCCTGGAATTCCGGCACCAGACTGGGGAACTGGGGCAGATAGGCGCCCAGGGCAATGGCGAACACGCCTACCCGGGCTTTGGTTTCCACTAACATGCTCATTGGGGAAGAACCTCCTTGATATCAAAACTTTCACGGATACTTTGTCTTGCGGTGACCAGGCCGGCAAATTCGCCGCCGTGAATCATCTGAACGGTCAGGTTACCGATGGCCGTGCCCTCCACCGGGCCGGCGTACACCGGCAGACCGGTGACGGCGGCGGTCATGCGGTTGAGGTAGTTGTCCTGGCAGCCGCCGCCCACGATGTTGATGCTGGTGTAGGTCTTGCCGGTCAGTTCGGAAAGGCCGGCGATGGCGTTCTTGTAGCACAGGGTCAGGCTGCGGTAGACGCACTGCATCAGCTGGCCCACCGTCTGGGGCACAGGCTGGCCGCTCCCGGCGCAGGCGTCCTGCACGGCGGTGATCATGCTGGCCGGGGCCAGGAAGGCATCGTCGTTGGCGTTAACCACCGACGGGAAATCGGCGGCGCTTTCGGCGGCGGCAATCAGGTCGGGGAAGCTCCACTGCTTCTCCCCTGCCTGCACATCCAGGGTCCATGCGACCCGGGTCTTGCCGGCCACGTAGTCCACCCCGTTGAGTTCCCGCCGGATGGACTGGATCATCCACAGACCCATGATGTTCTTCAGATACCGGAACCGGTACCAGGCGCCGCCCTCGTTGGTGAAGTTCTGGACGCGGCTCTCCTCGGTGGTGATGGGGGCTTCATTCTCCACCCCCAGCAGGCTCCAGGTGCCGCTGGACAGATACACCGCCCGGTCATCCCGGGCCGGCACCGCCAGGAAGGCCGAGCCGGTGTCGTGGGTGGCGGGCAGAATGACGGTGGTCTGGAAGCCCACTTCGGCGGCGATCTCCTCTTTCAGAGGCCCCACCACCGTGCCGGGCATAGACAGGGGGCCGAACAGCCGCCGGGGCAGGCCCAGGGTGTCCAGCAGTTCCCGGTCCCAGGTCTTTTTAGCCGCGTTGACCAGGTTGGTGCTGCTGGCGTTGGTGTATTCCTGCTTCTGCACGCCGGTGAGCAGATAATTGAAGTAGTCCGGAATCATAAGCAGGCTGTGGGCCGCTTCCAGCTGTTCGGGGTGCTCTTTTTGCAGCGCCGCCAGCTGATAGATGGTGTTGAACAGCTGCTTCTGGATGCCGGTGCGGGCATAGAGCTCGGCGGGGCTGATCTTGGCCTCCACCAGTTTGTCGGCACCCTCGGTACGGCTGTCGCGGTAGGCCACCGCGTCGCCCACCGGCGCCCCGTCCTTGTCCAGCAGTACAAAGTCCACAGCCCAAGTATCAATGCCCACCGTGGTGGGGACCTTGCCCAGCGCCTTGCAGGCTTTCAGTCCGCCCAGAATGCCCTGCCACAGATTGTCCATGTCCCAGCAGTCGTGGCCGTTCTTGCGGATCTGCCGGTTTTCGAACCGGTATGCTTCCTCCAGCACCATCCGCCCCTCTTTCAAATGCCCCAGAATGAGGCGACCTGACGATGCGCCGATATCGATTGCAAGATAATACCGCACTTCCTGCAGCTCCCCTTCCTGTTTTTTCACTGGTATCAGTATACCGGCAGAGGTCTAAAAAAATAAGCGCGTGATTTACAATAAAATCACGCGCTTATTTAAGTAATTTTTCCTCAATTATCGGAATTGCACAAATGATCCCGGTATTCTTTCGGCGTTATGCCAAAGGCTTTTTTATAAATACCGTAAAAATAACTGGTGGTGTCATACCCCACGGACTCGGCTATCGCCTGCACGGGCAGCCTGGTGGTGCGCAGCAGCTGCTGGGCCCGGTCCAAACGTTTCTGCTGCAGCAGTTCCTTGAAGGTATTACCAGTTGCCTGCCGGATCAGGGCGCTCAGGTAGGGAAGCGAAACATGGAACCGCTCCGCCACATGGGACAGGCTGGCATCGCGGCAGTTATCCTCAATTTCGCGTAGTGCCGCCAGCACAAGCGGGCTTCCCTGCCCCGGTTCGCCCTGCACTTCGATACATTCATGGTGGTTCAGCAAGTCCAGCATCAGCATCGCCATGCGCAGTTGATTGGCGCCACGGGTCCCAGGTTCATTGTGCAAAAGGCTCCAGACCATGCTTTCCACCAAATTCTGGACCGGAAGCAGTTCTGCGGTATGGCAGACCAGATGGGAAATCTCCGCACCGCCGTTTTTCAGCGTTCCCAGCAAAAAACGTCCCAAAAGATTGGAAGTTCCCACAATCTGAAAAGCATAGTCAAAAAATTGGGGCAGCACAATGAAGTTCACCGCTACATCCCCAGCCTCCGCTCTTTGGATGGCGTGGCTGGCCTGCTGATTCAGAAACAACAGCTCTCCCGCCTGCAGATGCACCGGCGTACCGCCGCCGATGAGGTGGGTTGTCTGACCGGCGCACATATACATGATCTCCACATAGTTGTGGCTGTGACGGGGAAAGGCTACGAACCGGGTATGGGGGCGTATGGTGATGAGCTGGCCCTGGCGCAGCAGCTTGGCCGCATCGATCTCAAACCCATGGCCGGAGGCATACAATGTCCGGTCTAGCGGTTCCCCATCCCGCAGTTTCTGCTCTTCCGATGTAATGTGGGACAATGTGTTCAGAATTTCTGTATCCATAGTTTGCTTCTGGTCTCTTTTATCCGTATTCAGACGTACGTTCTCTTTTACCCGTTCAGTCCTTCCAACATTCCTTTGAGTTGTTCTTCCGTTAAAACACCAAAGGAAACCAGTGTTCCCAATGTCATTCCCTCCAGCATACGGGAGGCGCCTTCGGTATCACCGGCAGAGGCCTGTCCTGCCGCTGCTTCCGCCAGCCGCTGCAGGATCGGGCCAAACACGGCGGCTCCTTGTATTATAGAGTAGTAGTTATTAGAGCCCCTCTCCAAGGGCTGTGCTACACTGTAAGGGATGCTGTGGATTGGTTGGCGGCTCCTACCACAAGATGGTTCACGAAAGGTTCCAACCACAGCCCCTTACAATTTTGTTAATCAGTTAAATACCGCCAGACGGTTTATGTGGAACAAGGCTACAAAAGTAAGGTGTACTGTGGATGCAGCATCACATATTTTCTCTGGAGGTATTTGTTATGGTAGTTTCTGTTGGCATTGATGTCTCAAAAAACAAGCATGATTGCTTCATTGTAAGCTCAGAGGGTGAAGTCCTGGCGGATGTTTTTACTATCCCTAACAACATGGACGGTTTTTATGCTCTACTGGAAAAAATTCGAGCTTGTACTACACCGCAGGACAAAATAAAAGTAGGGCTTGAGGCAACCGGGCATTACAGCTACAACATTCTTGGGTTTCTTCTGGACAACGGTCTGGCCACCTATGTCTTGAATCCCTTACGCACGAATCTCTACCGGAAAAGTCTCAGCCTGCGAAAGACCAAGACCGACCGTGTAGATGCTCGAACCATTGCTGCTATGCTGTTATCCGATGTGGGCCTCAAACCCTACACGAATACAGCATATCACAACGAGGAACTAAAGTCACTCACCAGATACCGTTTTGACAAGGTGAAAGAACGAGCAAAGCTGAAAAGCTCAATTTCCAGACTGGTTTGCATTCTCTTCCCTGAACTGGAGAAGCTGGTGTCCTCTCTCCATTTGGCGACTGTCTACGCTCTGCTGGAAGAGTTTCCAGGTTCCAAACAGATTGCCAAGGCACACCTGACAAGGCTCAAAACCCTTTTGGGGAACGCCTCCAAAGGTCGCTACGGTCGGGATATGGCTGTTACTATCCGGAGCGCTGCTCAGAATTCTGTTGGGTCCTGTATGCCTGCCAAATCCCTGGAATTGCAACATACCATCCGGCTTATCCGTGAATTGGATGCTGAGATCGCTGAAATCGAGGCTGAAATTGAGACAATGATGGACAAGATACAGTCTCCCATTACAACTATCCCTGGCATGGGCTTTCGTATGGCTGCCATGATTCTTGCTGAAATCGGCGACTTCTCTCGGTTTGAGTCACCGGACAAATTATTGGCCTACGCCGGAATGTCGCCTTCTACTTACCAGTCCGGGCAGCTCAAAAATTGCTATCCCCACATGGAGAAGCGTGGCTCTCGATACTTACGCTACGCTCTTTACAACGCAGCCAAGTATGTATGTCACTGGGACCCAACCTTTGCTGCTTACCTTGCTAAGAAAAGAGATGAAGGCAAACACTACAATGTCGCACTTTCTCATGCCACCAAAAAGTTAGTTCGTCTGCTGTTTGCCCTGGAAAGATCCAGACAGCCTTATTGCAGCTTGGCGGCCTAATTCCATCTTGTTAGCCTACGCCGGGGTCCCTACGGACCTCTGCTTTGCTATACCTTTCTTGAACTATCTCTTTTCACCACCACCATTCATTTTTGGGGTTGACTTTTAATAGTTAATCTTTGGGATCCGATACTACGTCGGCCAGCGTACTGTATTCGGTAAACATCCGAGGTAATGGCCGCTCCGCAGTGAACGATACTTCCTTGCGAAGCCGGATATCCCTGCTGGACGCTCCGACTTCGATCTCATAACAACCGGTGGGGGTATAAAAATCATGGAGCAGCGGCTCATAATATGCCAAATCACGGGCATTCAGTTCGAAGGTAATCTCCCGCCGCTCACCCGGCTGCAGTGCCACCTTGGCAAAAGACTTCAACTCCCGTACAGGTCTGCGCCGCATCCCGGCAGGCGGCGCCACATACAACTGTACGACTTCCTTTCCCGGAAGCTTCCCTGTATTGATCACGGTCAGCTGTACCCGCAGCGTTTCCCCTTCCCCCATCCGGGAGCGATCCACCGTCATATTGCTGTAGGCAAAACTGGTATAGGACAGGCCATACCCGAATGGGAACAAAACATCCATTTCTTTGGCGTCATAATAGCGGTATCCCACAAAAACGCCTTCACGATATTCTGTAATGCCATTTTCGCCGGGGAAGTTGAACCAGGACGGGGTGTGGGCAAGTTTCTGCGGGAAGGTCTCGGGCAGCTTTCCGCTGGGATTTGCCTTGCCATACAAAAGATCCATGGTGGCTGCACCCACACCGTCACCGGGGAGATACATTTCCAACACAGCGGCCACCTTGTCCAGCCAGGGCATAGTGATCGGAGCGCCGTTATACAGCACGACAATGGTATTGGGCTGCACATCAGAAACTGCTTCTATCAGTTCATTCTGGTTGGCCGGCATTTCCAATGTCGTACGGTCTACGCCTTCGCTTTCATACCGTTCCGGCAGTCCGGCCAGAATCACCGCTGCATCAGCCTTGCGGGCCGCAGCCACCGCTTCCTCCAGCAGTGTACGGTCCGACGTATCAGATCCCTGATCATAACCGCGCGTCCAGCTCATACCCTTCGGCATGCAATCCACCGCACGGCTGATATATGCACTGTTTACATGACTGCTTCCGCCACCCTGATACCGTGGTGCAGCGGCAAAGTCTCCGATGAGCGCCACGGAACTTTCCTCCGTCAGAGGCAGCACCGAGTCCTTGTTTTTCAGCAGTACCGCGCATTCTTCAGCGATGTGACGGGCAAAGTCATGGTCGGCAGCGCGATCAAAAACAGCATCCGGATGGTGGTTTTCTATGCCTGTCTGTACCAGTTTCAGCACATTGTACACCGCACGGTCCACCTCTGCCTCCGTCAAAGTTCCGGCGGCCACCGCATCCAATACCTGTTGAATTCCTCTCCGGCTGCCTCCCGGCATTTCCAGATCCAACCCGGCTCTTACTCCCACTGCGCGATTTTTTACAGCTCCCCAATCGGTTACCACCATACCCTGGTATCCCCAGGCCGAGCGCAGAATATCGGTAAGCAGCGTTCCGTTTTCACTGCAGAATGTTCCGTTCACCTTGTTATAGGCACACATAACCGCCTGAGGTCTGGCCTCCTTGACGACGGCTTCAAAGGGTGCCAGATAAATTTCGTGCAGGGTGCGTTCGTCTACCACACTGTCACCCACCATGCGGTCAGTTTCCTGATTGTTGGCGGCAAAATGTTTGATGCAGCTTCCCGTACCGGTGCTCTGGACGCCTTCCACCATGGCGGCCCCCATCTGTCCGGCCAGGACGGGATCTTCACTGTAATATTCAAAATTTCGTCCGCACAGAGGGCTTCGCTTGATATTCAGCCCCGGCCCCAACAGCAATGCGACCCCTTCAGCCTGGCATTCGTTTCCCACTACACATCCCAGCTTTTGTGCCAGAGCTGTATCAAAGCTTGCGGCCACCGCAGCCGACGAGGGGAAGCACACAGCAGGCGTACTTCCATATATGCCCAGGTGATCACTTTCTTTTTCCTGTTTTCGTAAACCACTGGGCCCATCACTCATCATAATGGCCGGAATTTCCAAGCGCTCTATGGCGCGGGTGTGCCAAAAATCTCCACCAGTCAAAAGTTCTGCCTTTTCTTCCAGCGTGAGTTGCTGTATCAATTCATTCAAGTTCACCATGGTATTCCTCCCGTTCAAAAGCAACGCAGGATATTTCTTACGTATTGCCGTAATTTTGGTTAATGACAGCATAGCATATTTGCCAATCAGTGAGGAGTCAAAAATTCAGCTTAAAGGACTATAATTCCATAAGTTTATGAAAAGCAGAAAGTTTATGCCGTTATTCGTCACCCTTGCGCGGATTTCACTGTTTCTATACTGCCTCTCTTGATTTCCAAAGCGGTTGCCTGCGCCTATGCGGCTCCCAATACTTTAAACCATACATATAACCAAACACATACAAAAAACACCCGATCCCGGTATTACCGAAAATCGGGCGGTGAATCACGGGCACATCTGTCCCTTTAACGTTTGCCTGCTAATATCCGTCAATCAGTAAGAGAATTTTTCACTCTGTACTTGAATCAGTCTGCA
The DNA here is from genome assembly GCF_025152575.1 of Subdoligranulum variabile. NCBI lineage: Bacteria > Bacillati > Bacillota > Clostridia > Eubacteriales > Oscillospiraceae > Subdoligranulum > Subdoligranulum variabile. Next base: position 27,876 of record NZ_CP102293.1, read on the forward strand.
TACAATGCAGCAGCTTTATCAAGGCATTTCTGCCAGAAGTCCCGTGTCAATTCTCTGCTGTGCCCGCGTAAAGTCCGGGATTTTTCCAGGTGGTCACATTCTGATGTCCCGCGCTCAGCGCTCCGTCCACCGGAATGACCGCACCGGTGATATACCGGGCCATATCGCTTGCCAGGAACAAAGCCAACCAGGCGCACTCCATAGGATCTCCCATTCTGCCTGCCGGGCAGTCTTTTGCAAACATGGCCATCGCAGCTTCGGGAATATCGCCGAAGATGCTGATCTTTGTGTATCCGGGGCAGATTGCATTCACCGTGATTCCATAGGCGGCGTAATCCAGAGCCGCGGCACGGGTCATACCGACTACACCGAATTTCGTTGCGGTATACAATGCCTGTCCCCGCTGCGGAACAATGCCAGCCACCGACGCAACGTTGATCAGGAAACCGCCTTTGGATTTGCTGCGGAAGATTGCCTCCGCTGCGTACTTCATGCCGGCAAATACGCCTTCGCTGTTGAGCGCAAAAATCCGCTCATACTCTTCCATCTCATATTCATGCAAAGGATTGCCACCCATGCCGATTCCGGCATTGGATACGAAACCGTCCAGCCGACCATAGGTTTCCACCGCTTTCTCTACCAGAGCCTTGATCTGTGCGGGATCGCTGCAATCCGTACGGACAAAGACGGCATCGCCGCCTTGCGCAACGATCTCACCTGCCACCTTCTGGCCCTGTTCCTCACTGCGTGCGGCCAGCACAACCTTCATACCGTTGGCGGCAAAAGCGCGTGCAATTGCTTCCCCAATGCCTCTGCTTGCGCCGGTCACAACGGCAACTTTGCCCTGTACGCTTTCAAAAGTAGCTTTCATTGGTATTTCTCTCTTCGCTCGTTTCACTCTGCCTTTTCTTCGATTTTATTCCGGAATCCGGTTCAGAAATTGCGCGCTGACCTGCGCGCTTTTCACCGGGCTACCGTCGATCCAGTTGCGGTGGCTCTCCAGAATCACCGCGTCCACGTTGGCCTGCAGGGCCTGTTCCAGCAGGCTGTCCAGGTCCATGTTGCCGGTGCCCAGTTCCATGCTGTCGGTTTTCAGGATGGGGGTCACGGCAGGGCCCTGCACTCGACTGCCCCGGTCGTTGATGTGCCACAGCTTCATGCGATGGCCCAGCCGCTGCATCCAGGCCAGGGCGTTGGCACCACCCTCGGTAAACCAGTAGCTGTCGAACTCAAAGTTCACAAACCGGGGATCGGTCTCCTCCAGCAAAATGTCATAGGCACGTTTTTGATCATTTACCCGGCGCAGCTCACAGTTATGGTTGTGGTAGAGCAGTTCCACACCCTCTTGCAGGAGGGCCTCCCCGGCTTTGTTCAGCCGGGCGGCCAGGTTGCGCACGGTGGCTTCGTCCCCGTAGTCAAACCGATACATACCGGTGATGACCACATACTTGGTCCCGAAGCTCTGGGCCTCCCGGGCAACCTCTTTCGGGTCCCGTTCCAGGCTGCCCAGGTCGGTGTGCAGGCTGACCACTTCTAGCCCTGCCTCCTGCACCAGCTTGTGCCAGTCCAGGTTGCCGCCCTTGCCCACCGGCATGCCGGCGGCCTTGGTCAGCATCTTGACCATGAACCCGATGGGATGGATCATGAACCCACACAGCTCGATGCCGTCGTACCCGGCAGCCTTGAGGGCGGCCAAGGTTTGCCGGGCCTGGGGTTCGCTGTTCAATACCGTTCCCAGCATAAATTGCTGGACTGCCTTTTTGGGCATGACTCACCCCTCCATTCTGATGATTTCGCCGGTGGTGATGCCGTTTTCGTTGAAGCTGTCCACACAGACGTAATATGTCTGCCCCGCCACGAGGGTGGACAGGTTGACCTCGTCGGCACCGTAAACCAGCCAGCTGTAGTAGAGTTTGTCGGGAGCAATGCCGTAGCGCACATTGCAGCCCTGCGCATCTTCCAGATGCTGCCAGTGCACCTTGCCGTCCAGCGGGCTGACCCGCACGGCGGAGGCCCGGGCCCGGGCGGGTTTGTCCCCATCCCCGTTGCCGAACACCCGCAGCCCGCTGATGCGCAGGGTTTGACCGTAGGGCAGCTCGCCGCCCGTCACCCGCACATACCGGGCACGGATGCCTTCAGGGTATTCATAATATCCGTTGGAACATTCCCGGGCCACCGTTTCCCGGGCGGTCCAGGTGGCCCCATCCAGGCTGGTTTCCACCGTATAACGAGAAATCTGCGGTTGCAGTTCAATGTGCCGGGTCTTGCGGGCATCCCCGTAACTGTCGGCGGGAAAGTCCACCACCACACCTTCATCGGCCAGATTCACCTGGATAGCCCGCACATCCTGCTCCTTTTCCAGGTCCACGCAGAGCCACTGACCGGGGGCCGCGCTGCCGGCGCTCCACCAGTCCCTGCAGGTCTCGTTCACTGCCAGGACCGGATCGCTGCCCGCCGCCGTGGAGGAGGCAGTGGCCGGCTTTCTGTAGCTCAGCAGCATCCATTCCGGCTGCCAGCAGGCGGCGTCAATGGGGCCATCCGGCATGCGGTGGGGATAATCAGCAAAATTCTGGTTGCAGAAGAGCACCCCATCCCGGTCAAAGCCCGCCGGGAAGAGTCCCACCCTGCGCTCGAAGTCGTGGTTGACCGAGATGCGCATGGTGGCGGCATGCCAGTAGTTGCCGTACCGGTCGGCGATGGTGCTGCCGTGGCCCGCACCGGTCATGAAACCGCCTGGCACCGCCGAGAAGGGGTTGGAAGCCTGCAGGGTGAAGGGCCCCAGGGGCGAATCCGAGGTATAGACACCGTCGGCGTAGGTGTTGTACTGGGTGCCGGGGCAAGCGTACTGCAGGTAGTAGGTACCGTTATGCTTGGTCATGTAGGCCCCCTCAATGTAGGGCTTGCCCACCGCAAAGAACATAGCGGCCAGATCGTCGGTGCTCATGCCGGGGATGTGCTGCATCTCCGGCGGAAATTCCAGCTTGCCGGTGGCAGGGTTGTAGTGTTTTTTCAGTGCCTGATACACCACGCTGGCTTCCCGGTTGACCACCCCATTGTCCCCGGGGCGCTCGTAGCCCAAGGTTTCTTCCTGCCCGAAGATCAGTTCCTTCTTTTCGCCGATGGGCATCATCGTTTCGGGGTCCATCTCTACGCCCCAGATGGGAGTGGTGTTGGAGCAGCCCCAGTAGAGATACACCCGGCCATCGTCATCCTGGAACAGGTCGGGGTCCCAGAAGGCAAAGGGAGCGCTGACTTCTTCAAAGGGCTCGTGCAGCGGGTCCTTGGAGCGCAGAATCGGGCAGTTCTGTCCCTTGCGGCTGGCGCAGAAATACAGGTACTCCCCCACCTGCCGCACATCGGGGGCATAGTCGTAGATCAGCAGGTCCGGGTCAGCGTGGAACTCCCAGTGCAGAAGATCGTCGGAGTACCAGAACCCCGCCGACATGGATACAAAGAGGTAGTATTTTCCCTTGAAGAACACCAGCGTAGGGTCGGCGCCCTCCCGGAAGCCCGCGACACGGGGACCTTCCTTCATATGCTGGTAGCGGTAGCCCAGATCCAGGGGGTTGCAGTAGGTCTGTTTCATAGTATTCACTCCTTGGCAATGCCCTGCAGTACCCGGTTGAGCTGCTTGATATCCTCGATGCTGGCACCCGCCTGCCTGAGCATGCTCTCGATGGTCATACGCTTCATGGCCCGCTGCATCATGGCCACCAGGGCCGGGTTGTCCTTGACGGCGGCGGCCACATCGCCCCGGGAGGCGGCGGCCTTGTCGCTGATCTGCTTGAGGATGGGCCCCACCTTGGCATCGGCCATAGCGGCCGCCATGTTGTCCTTGACGCTCCAGCAGCTTTCGTCCAGTTCCCCGTCGAACCAGTTGGTCACTTCCCGCCGGTTGGCCATGGCATAGGCGGGATTGGGGGTGTCCACCTTGTTCACCAGAATCACGCTGGAATAGCCGCCGGCCCGGGCCTCGATGGAGTGCTTGCCGGTGATGGGCACCTGGAAGGTGAACACCTTGTCCCCCTGCTTGGTCTCCTGCAGGTGGCCATCCACATACAGGGACACTTCCGGCAGGTTGGAGTAGACCTTGACTTCGGTGACATCCTCGGCCCGGTCCACATACCGGCTGCCGCAGGTGTGCACGAAGGGCTCCTTGCTCCAGTAGGCCTTATAAAGATAGAAGGCGTCCTTCTTGATTTTGCGGTCAAAGGTGACAAGCCCTTTCTGGTTTTCGCCGTTCTTGCCGCCCTCGTCCCGGCCGTCGGCGGCAAAGTCGAACATGTTCCAGACGTGGGTGGCCCACAGCCAGGGGCGGTCGGTGATCAACTTGGCCATGTGCTCATGGAAGACACACTGGTAGGTCTCGGTGTAGTCTCCCTTTTCGGGGTGAGAGGTCTGGTAGGCCGGGTTGGCGTCAGCACCGTACTCGCTGAAGCCGATGCAGCGGTCGGGATACTTGGCATGGTAGTTGTCAAAGAATTCGTCATTCTGGTCCAGATCCCCCAGATACCAGCCGAAATAGAGGTTGTAGCTGTTTACGTCGGGAATTTCCAGGATGGGGCTGGTGATCTCCAGCATGAATACGTTGGCCATGGTGGTGGGCCGGGTGGGGTCCAGCTTGTGGGCCAGATCGTTGAGGGCGCGGTGGTTTTCCAGCAGCTCCTCGTTCACCGCGCTGGCAGCAGTGATCTCGTTGGAAAGGCCCCACACCGCAATGCAGGGATGGTTGTAGTTCTGGACGATGAGTTCCTCCATCTGGCTCAGGGTGTTGGCCCGGCCGTTGTGCATGTGCATGGTGATGTAGGGAATCTCGGCCCAGATCACCAGGCCTTTCTCATCGCAGAGGTCATAGAAGGCCTGAGCATGCTGGTAGTGGGCCAACCGGATGGTATTGGCCCCCATCTCGAGAATCAGGGCCAGGTCCTCCTCCATCATCTCCTTGGTGATGGCAGTGCCCACCCCCTTGCGGTCCTGGTGGCGGGAAACACCCCGCAGCGGATAGGACCGCCCGTTGAGGAGAAAGCCTTTCTGCGGGTCGATCTCGAATTTGCGGCAGCCGAACCGGACAGACCGGCTTTCGCCGTTGTCCAGGGCGGCGGTGAGGGTGTAAAGGTGAGGGTCCTCCAGACCGTCCCACAGATGGGCGTTTTCCATCGTGAAAATAGCCTTGGCGGTGCCATTCTCCACCGGAGCGCTCATTTCCTGGCCGTCCAGGGCAAAGCGCACCCTGTCGGCGTCCACCACAAGAGCCTCCACCGTCACCTCGCAGCGGCGGGTTGCCAGGTCGGTGACCACCGGGGTCACCTTCACCGGCACCGCGCCGTTTTCCTCCATAGCAAAGTGGGCGGCGGGTAAAATGTGCAGCGTCACCTCCCGGTAGATGCCGCCGTAGAAGGTGAAGTCCGCCTTCTGGGGGTAGACGGTGTCGTTGTCGCTGTTGTCCACCTCGACGGTGAGGTTGTTTGTGTCCTGCAGCACATCGGTGATATCCACCCGGAAGGTGGAATACCCGCCCTTGTGCTCGGCCACCTTCTGCCCGTTCAGATTGACCACCGCTGTCATAGCCACGCCGTCAAACTGCAGCACCGCCCGGCCGCCTTCCGGCAGCCGGATAGCCGGCAGCTGAAGGGCGTAAGTACAGCTGCCACGGTAGTAATCGTTTCCGCCGTCTTGCCCATCCACCGCATTCCAGGTGTGGGGCAGGGTCACGGGTTCGCTGTGTTCCTCCTTGGTGAAGGTCCAGCCTGTATTCAATACGATCGTTTCACTCATGGAAAACACTCCTTCTCTGGTCTTAGGGCAAAAACCGAAAGGGGCAAACCCTTTCGGTTTTTGTGTGGGTTTACTTCAACTGTTCGGCAAAAAGCTCGGCCCGGGCAGCGGCTTTCTTTTCAGCGATGCGCTTCTGTACATGGACCATCTCTTCCTTGGTCAGAGGGCAGTCGCGCATAGCCACCAAGGTAATGATCCATCCGATGATGGGCAGGCCAAACTTGAGGAACATGGCCATCCAGAAGATGGAGGTGGTGCAGGGATCGGTGGGCTGAGGCATGGTGGTGGTGTAACCCAGCAGCGCCACAGCACCGGTAGCAATGACCGCCGCGAAGGAGGTAATGAGCTTGTCCACCAGGCTGTAAGTGCCGGAAACCACCGCCGGGATGTACCGGCCGGAGCGATCCAGCTCAAAGTCGATAGCATCGGCCATGTAAGAGGTATTGGAGGTAGTAATGCACATGTTGGAACCGTTGAGCAACAGGTTCAGTACTGTATTGATGATCATTTCAGAACTGCCTATGACGCCAATTCGAGTCGGGTCGATGGACAGGAAAAAGACCACCAATACCACCGTGATGGCCATGCTGACATATGTCCAGGTCACAATTCCCTTCTTGCTGCCGTGCTTGCCCACATATTTGGCACCAAAGGCTGCAAAGAAGATGGAGGGCACCATGCTGATGACCGTCAGGATGGTGGCCAGGCCCATGTTGCCGATGATGATGCCGTTGAACAGGGTGTTGATGACGGCCTGACTGGCCACTTGCTGGGCCAATTTGTCCGAGGCGTTGGAGGCAATGTAGCATTGCAGAGGTTTGTTGTGCATCAGCACTTCGATAATATCCCCCATTTTCAGTGGCTCAGACTTCTTGGTTCCCAGAAAAGTTTCGGGCTTGTCGTACGAGGATACGCCCAGGCAGACCAGCAGGGTGCCCACTGCGGCCACGACCAGCGTGATGGCGCAGGCAGCAGAGAGGAAGGCCTGGTTGTACTGGCCGCCGAACTTGGGCAGCAGCACTACGTTCATCACCATGGACATGGCCATGGGCACCAGATAATTGAAAGCGGTAGTCCAGACGCCGATGGTGGGGCGCTGGGTGGGGTCGTTGGTCATGATGGCGGGGATGGTCTGGGCTGTCATGTTGGTGACGGTGTAGCCAATGACGTAGCCCACATAGAGCAAAACAAAGACCGGCAGACCCAATCCTTTGGAAGAGAAGCCGGTGAACATACCGTAGAGGGCAGCCGCCTCAATGAGATAGCCAACCACCAGCAAAATACGCAGCTTGCCGAATCGGGTGTTGACCCGGTCATACACAAAGGCCAGAAGTGGGTCGGTGATCGCGTCCAGAATACGGGAGCAGGTCAGGATAATGCCCACTGCGGCGGTTGTGATGCCGTACCCGATACTGGCCGAATAGCTGGCCATACCAATCAGAGAGTAAACGCTCATACCCACAAGGCCATTGCAGGCGTAGCAGATAATTTGCCAGAGCTTGGCGCGGCGGTACTGGACGCCGTCGATTTCGCTGGCGCTGAGATGTTTTTTTGCCATACGGTTTTTCCTCCTTAAAAGTGTGCAACGGTTTTGTTTGTACTCTCACTATAGCAGACCGCCATCGCAAGAAAGAGTCAATTTTCAGCAAACCAGTACAATTATTCATGTAATTTCCCTGTATAATCAATTTTTTACCCCTTATTTTCAATTTTTACACCATAAGAATCCGACAGGTATGGTATGATACGGACAAGCAAATGGACTTTGACGTCTCGATAATAAAAGGAGGATTATCCATGCAGAAATTTGCAAAAGGATTTCTGGTGGGTGCTGCCACTGCGGCCCACCAGGTGGAAGGAAACAACATCCATTCCGACTACTGGGCCCAGGAACAGCTGCCCCACTCCAGCTTTGCCGAACCCAGCGGCATCGCCTGTGACCATTATAATCGATATGAGGAAGATATCCGATTGCTTGCCGAAGCCGGACTCAACGCCTACCGCTTTTCCATTGAGTGGGCGCGTATCGAGCCGGAGGAAGGAAAGTTTGATGCCGGTGAAATGGAACATTACCGCCGGGTTATTGCCTGCTGTAAGGCCCATGGGGTAGAGCCGGTAGTGACCCTGCTGCATTTCACCAGCCCCAGGTGGCTGATCGCCAAAGGCGGCTGGGAGGCCGAGTCCACCATCTCCTATTTCAAGCGGTATGTCACGTATGTAATGGAACAGCTGGGCGATGCGCTGCACTATGTCTGCACCATCAACGAAGCCAACATGGGGCTGCAGCTGGCAGCCATCTCCAAGCGGTTCCGGCTGATGGCCGAACAGGCGGCCAGGAACGCTGCCGCTGCTGGCAAATCCGCCGAGGGTACCGTGCAGGTGGGCATGAATTTCCAGAAGATGATGGAAAACATGAAATATGCCGCCGCTGAAAACGCCGGTGTCTTTGGGGACCCGCAGCCCAAAATCTTTGTCAGCGAGCGTACCCCCGAAGGAGATCTGCTGGTTATGCGCGCCCACACCGCCGCCCGGGAGGCCATCCGGGCCATCTGCCCACATGTAAAGGTGGGCCTGACCCTTTCTCTCCATGACCTGCAGGCCCAATCGGGCGGAGAACCCTTTGCCGAGGCGGCCTGGAATGAGGAGTTTACCCACTACCTGCCCTATATTCAGGGAGACGACTTTCTGGGCGTGCAGAACTACACCCGTACTCTGTACGGCCCCACCGGCCAGCTGCCCGCCCCCGAAGGTGCAGAACTGACCCAAATGGACTATGAATTCTATCCCCAGGCCCTGGAACATGTGCTGCGCAAGGTAGCCAAGGACTTCCACGGAGACCTGATTGTCACCGAGAACGGCATTGCCACCGCCGATGACACTCGTCGGGCAGCTTTTATCGAGCAAGCCCTGGCCGGGGTACAGCGTTGTGTAGCCGACGGTCTGCCGGTGAAGGGATACTTCCACTGGAGCCTGATGGACAATTTTGAGTGGCAGAAAGGTTTTGCCATGAACTTCGGGCTGATTGCCGTGGACCGAACCACCATGGCCCGCACGCCCAAGCCCAGTCTGGCAGTGTTGGGCAGTTACGCTGGCGAATAAATCCGGAACGGGCTGTCTGTACGGCAGCCCGTTTTTCATGGTATAATAACGGCAAGCGAGGTGATTCCGATGGAAGTTTTTCAGAGCATGGCATTGCTGGCAGAGCTGGTACAGTGCGGCGGCCCGATTTTCACCTGGTGTTACGACGAAAAGGGAAACCTGCTGCGCAGCAACTGCCCGGACGAAGCCTTCCTGTCCGGTATTTTTGGCCTGTTCGGCTGCAAACAGCAGATGATGGAATACGGCGCCGCCCATGATACCCCCATTACGCTGGGAACCGCCCTGGGAATCCTGTGGGCGGCCGCTTTTGAAAAGAAAAACGGAGAGCTGAAACGTGCCTGGGTAATGGGGCCTGTCTTCTATCAGGATGTTTCCATGCGAGGAATTGAACAGGGTCTGCGCTATTACAGCCATCTGGAAACCAGTGTTTCCTGGACGATGCATCTGCAGCAGGTCCTGGCCAAAGTTCCTGTACTGCAAAATACCATCCTGCACCGGTACACCTTGATGATGCACTATTGTCTGACGGGAATCCACCTGGAAATCAGTGATATCAACAGCGAAACTCCGCCCAAAGTCTATGATCCGACCTATACCCCTGCCCATGACCGCCACAAGGTCTGGATGGCAGAACAAGGTCTTTTACAGATGGTACGCACCGGGGATCTGAACTACAAACAGGCACTGTCCAACAGCATGACCTTGAGTGCCGGTGTCCCGGTACACAGCGATGACGCCTTGCGGCAAAGCAAAATTTCGGTGATCGTGTTCACCTCTCTGGTGTGCCGTGCAGCCATTGAGGGCGGGCTTTCTCCCGAGGAGGCCTACGCTTTGGGTGACAGTTATATCCAGACTGCCGAGTCCGCCAAAACCCTGGACGATCTGAATCCGCTGAGCCTGGTGATGTACGATGACTTTATCCGCCGGGTACACAAATGCCGCACCAATCCCAAGCTCAGCCGTCCGGTCCAGCAGTGTGTGGATTACATCGAGATGCATCTGGACCAGAAAATCCGGGCCGCCGATCTGGCAGCCGTGGTGGGATATACCGAATATTACCTGACCCATAAGTTCAAGGCCGAAACGGGGCTTTGCATCAGTGACTACATCAAGTTTGCCAAAATTGAGCGGGCAAAGGTCCTTCTGAAAAGCACCGACCAGACCGTACAGGAGATTGCTGCCGCCCTGTGTTTCAGTACCCGCAACTATTTCAGCCGGATCTTTCAGGAAGTGACCGGACAAACGCCCGTAGAGTATAGGGGTGGATGAGACTTATTTTTTCCAGCACATCAAAACAGACAGCGAAGGAACTTCTTCGCTGTCTGTTTTCTTCTTTACAGAGAATATGCTGGCGGCTCCACGCCGGCCGCTCCGGCACACAGCGCCGCAATGGCCGCCGCCACCTGTTCCGGCGGCGCTTTCCGGTCACTGTGCAGCCAGTATGACATCACCCCGAAAGCCCCCGCAAACAAAAAGGTATTCTGCATTCCCCTCCAGCCGTCATCCGCCCCGGTGCGCTCTCCAGCGTCCATCCGCAGGTCCATATAGTGAAAACAACACCCCACCACCCGGTGCAGAAAGGCATCGTCCGGGCTCTGCCGCGCCAGAACCGCCAGAAAATCCTCGTCGCTCTGCAGCTTTTGCAGCATGGAAAGCAAAACCGCCTGCACGCCCCGGTCTCGGGTACTCACCAAGACTGCTTCCAGCTGTTCCAGAGCCTGTTCCTCCAACTGTTCCATCAGATCATAACAATCCCGGAAATGCCGGTAAAAGGTTCCCCTGTTGATCTGCGCCAGGGTACAGACCTCTTTGACGGTGATCTTCTCCATCGGCTTTTGCTGCAGAAGTTGCCAGAAGGCGGTGGTGATGATCTCCCGTGTATAACGGGTACGCGGATCAGTTTTCATATTGTGCTCCTTTTTGCAACAGCCAGACGCTTTATGTCGCACAAAGCAACAGCTGCCGCTCTATTGCTGATTGCGCCGGTTCTTTTTCCTCAGTATACTGAAAGGCAGAAGAAAAAGCAACACGTGTTCACAAAATCATCATGCGTTCTTTTAAAAGGAGGACTTTCTGTGCAGAGCGAACGGCTGTTCAAGGAGGCGCCTGTCTGGCAGGCTATCGGTGCGCTGGTGGGCCCCTCTGTCCTGTCGGTTCTGGTCATGATCATCTATAATATGACCGACCTGTTTTTTATCGGATTGCTGCAGGATACCGCCCTGACCGCGGCGGTGGCGGTGGTAGGGCCTGTTTTCACCCTGGCTTCTGCCGGTGCCACTGTTCTGGGCATGGGCGGTTGTGCCGTGGTGGCCGGTTCTTTGGGCGCCGGCGACCGTCAGGACGCCCGGTGCGTTTCCAGCCTTTGCGGTTGGTGTGGCCTTCTGACCGGCGTACTCCTGGCCGTGGTACTGAATCTGTTCTGTGAACCGATTTTGTATTTGCTGGGCACCAATGCCGAGATTCTGCCTTACGCTACCCATTACCTGCGCATCCTGGCTCTGGGTGCCCCGGCCATGATCTTCTCGGTTTCCGCAGCCACCCTGCTGCGGGCAGACGGCGCCATCCGCCGGGGACTGGTGGGCAACCTGGCCGGAAGCCTTACCAATATCCTGCTGGACCCGCTTTTCATCCTGGCTTTCGGCTGGAACATTGCCGGAGCTGCCGCAGCCACCATGCTGGGCAATCTGGTGGCCAGCGGGCTTTACCTTCACCACATTCTTTGCCGTTCTGATGCCCTGAGTCTGCGACCTGCCGATGCCCTGCGCTGCCCCTCCCGGCTGGGGCGGGTCCTGACTCTGGGCCTGCCCAATGGGGTAAGCAGTCTGCTGAGTGGTCTGGCCGGCAGTTTCAGCAATCGTCTGTTGGCTGCTTACGGCACCAACGCCCTGGCTGCCATGGCAGCCGCCGACAAATCCGCCATGGTCGTGACCCTGGTCCAGATGGGCATCTGTATGGGATTGCAGCCATTGCTTTCCTATAATGTGGGCGGACGGAATCTCCCCCGGCTTCGGGCAGTCCTGAGCAGAAGTTTGGGCCTGACCGTAGGTTTTGGCACCCTGTTTTCTCTGTTCTGCCTGCTGGCACAGCGGCCGCTGATTGGACTGTTTTTATCCGATCCTGAGGCAGTGTTCCTGGCTCGCCAGCTTCTTCCCTGGCTGCTGGCAGGCAGTCCGCTGCTGGGCCTGTACTATCTGGGCATCAATTTCCTGCAGGCCGCCGGCTATGCCGGCAGTGCCACCCTTCTTTCCGCCCTGCGCCAGGGCGTGCTGCTGGTTCCGGCCCTGTACGGGTTCCACCATCTGCTGGGGCTGCCCGGCCTGGCGGCTGCCCGTGCCGCCACCGACCTGTTCAGTGCAGCCATTGCTCTGCTGCTCTTTATTATGGTCTGGCATAAATTGACGAGCAGCCTCCGGCCTCGAACCTGTCTATAAAGTGCCCCAACGTGTTATCCTCACGTTCCAAAGAGCCCGGCACATTTTGTTTTCAAAATGCTGCCCGGGCTTTTCATTTGCAACAGTCTTTATATTGCATGAAAATTCACCCCACATTCCAAATTATCACCCCGTATAGTCCCTGTTTTTTCGCTATAATGAAAACAATCTGAAAGGGAAAGGACTGCAGAACCGTGCAAGCAACCAATCTTCAAACCAATCACCTGACGGCCCCTCTTGGAATGGATGGCGGCCCATTGTTTTTATCCTGGCAATGTACCGGCGGATTGCGCCAGACCGCTTATGAGATCCACCTGACGGCAGACGATGCCCTTGTCTGGGAAAGCGGCAAGGTGGCAACCCAAAGTATGCATGCCGATGCTCCCGCCGTAGAAGGGGCCCGGGTCCGGGGCAGCTGGAAGGTCCGGCTGTGGGACGAAAATAACTGTCCCGGCCCCTGGAGCGGGGCCCGGTTTGAGACGGGACTTTCCACCGGGGAATGGCAGGGGCTGTGGGTTGCCCCTGAGACTGCACCGTTGGATATTCCCGGTGACGACGCCATCAACGCCTTTGCCCGCCCCAACTGGGAGCGCAAGCAGGCCGAGAAAGAGGCCGCCGGCAAGGGTGCGGCGGAGCCCTACCAGCCCCACCGTCCGGCCTCCTATCTGCGAAAAACCTTCACCGCTCCGTCCGGTCGCGGACGTCTGTACATCACCGCCAAAGGACTGTATGTAGCCTGGCTCAACGGTGTACGGGTGGGCGATATGGTGCTGGCTCCCGGCAGTTTTACCGCTGACAAGCACCTGGGCGCCCAGACCTACGACGTGACAGCTCTTCTGCGGGAGGGGGAAAACGAGCTGCTGATCGCCTTGGGCGATGGCTGGTACCGCAGCACCAGCGGCGTAGACGGTGACCGCAACCTCTTCGGCGATACACTGGGCGTTCTCTTCCAGTTGGAGGTTGATGGCAAAGTGGTCTGTGTTTCGGACGATACCATGCAGGCCACCCAGCAGGGCCCCATCCGCCAGAATGATTTACAGCAGGGCGAAGTGTATGACGCCCGGCTGGAAGGGCTCCTTTCCGGCTGGCACGAAGTACAAACCTACCGCGATGCCCTGCCCGTCACCGGCATGAATACGGTTCCCATCCGGGAGCGGGAGGCGTTTCCCGGGCGGCTGTTCACCGCCCCCAACGGAGAAACCGTGCTGGATTTCGGCCAGAACATTGCCGGCTATGTGGAGATGACCCTTACCGCTCATGCGGGACAGAAAGTCCTGCTGACCTGTGGTGAAACGCTGGATGAAAACGGCAACTTCACCCAGGAGAACTTCCAGGACCGCAGCCGCCACAATGAAGGCGGCACCGCCCAGATGCTGGAGCTGATCTGCAAGGAAGGGGTAAATCACTGGAAACCCAGCTTCACCATCATGGGCTTTCAGTATGCCAAAGTAGAGACGGATGCAGACCTGACCGGGGCGGTGTTCACCGCCCATGCAGTCTACTCTGATATGGCGGTCACCGGCTCTTTCACCTGCGGGAACAAAGCGGTAAACCGGCTGGTAGCCAACAGCATCTGGAGCCAGAAAGGCAACTTCTGCGATATTCCTACCGACTGCCCCACCCGGGAACGGGCGGGCTGGACCGGAGACATGGGCGTCTTTATTGAGACCGGCCTGACCCTGATGGACTGCTACCCGGTGGTTGCCAAGTGGCTGAAAGAATGCCGCCTGAACCAGTACCCTGACGGACGGATGGCCAACATTGCCCCGCCCAACAGCCGCCCCGGGTATATGACACCCATGCTGTGCATGTCCGCCGGTTGGGGGGACGCCGCCATTTTGGTGCCCTACGCTCTCTATAAGCGCACCGGCGACCGTCGCATCCTGGCCGATAACTATGAGATGATGCAGCGGTGGTATGCCTTTTTGCTGGGCCGGGCCCAGCAGACCACGGAAGAGCAACAGAGCGGCGAGTATGCCAAATACACGGTGCTCAACGGCCTGGACTACGGCGAGTGGTGCGAACCCGGGGTGACACCCATGCAGGCCATGGCCAATCCCCGCAAGAGCGTGGGCACAGCCTATCTCGCCTATTCCGGCCGGTTGCTGGCCGAAATTGCAGCCGTACTGGGGCGGCAGGAAGAAGCCGACGCTTACCGTGCTACCGCCGACAAGGCCGTAAAAGCCTACCGTGCAGCTTTCACGGAGGACGGCGTCATTCACTCGGACCGCCAGTGTGAATACGTCCGGGCCATTGCCTTTGCCCTGCTGGGTGAGGAGGAGAGCCGGGCGGCTGCCACCACTTTAAACCAGATGGTGGTGGATAACGGCTGCCATCTGAACACCGGATTTCTCTCCACCCCCTTCCTGTGCGGTGTGCTGGCCCAATACGGTTACATTGATACCGCTTACCGCCTGCTGCTGCAGCCGGAGGCTCCGGGCTGGCTGTATGAGGTAAACAAAGGCGCCAACACGGTGTGGGAAACCTGGACCGGCATTGACGCCGAGGGCAAACCACACGAATCCCTGAACCACTACTCCTACGGTGCTATCTGCGGCTGGCTGTTCGGGGGCGTCTGCGGCATTCACTTCACGGACGGTCAACTGACCATTGCTCCCACTCCGCACAAAGCGCTGGGGTACGCCAAAGCTGTTTATGATTCGCCTGCAGGCCGAATCGAAAGCGGCTGGCGGTATGAAGGAGATACGGTCACCTACGAATTCACCATTCCCACCAATATCACAGCACACATTCACCTTCCGGACGGAAGAACACGAATGCTATCTGCTGGCACACACAGGCTCTAAAGGTCGCTTCATAGCGCAGCCGATGTTCCCTCTTCCGGAAGAATGTGAATTTCCCGCAAAATCTATGAAGTAGATCACGTAGAAAAAGACTGCAACGATTGTTGCAGTCTTTTTGGTGAGACATCGGAATCTGCCGTCTGGCCTATGCCCTTTTCTCAGATCACTTCCAATTCAAGCGTTTTGGCCCGCAGGCCTTTTGCCTTCACCGTAACCGTAACCTTTCCGGGGGCATCGCCGCCGCGGACCACGGCCAATGCCTTGCCGTAGTAGGTCGTGTGGGTATCGGAGAAAAAGTTCTCCCCCATGTTGGGCCGTGCAGAACCAAGGGCCAGCAGCTTCCCGGCACCGTCAACCTCCACCGTGACCGCAGTATCCTCAGAAGATTTTGTGGTGCCATCCGCCCCCGTCAGGTCAATGCTGATGTAGGCCAAATCCTGCGTTTTTGCCTGCAAGGTGCTCCGGTCGGCCACCACACGCAGTTCGGTAGCCCCTGCAGCCGTCTTCATGGAAGTCCGGCTCTGTTCTTTTCCCTCGCCATCGTAGCTGATTGCGGTGATGGTACCGGGCTCATAGACAACGCGCTTAAAGACAGCCTTGTATTCCTTCGTCTTTTTCCGGCCATAGGAATGCCCGTTGACAATGAGTTCCGCCGTTTCGCCGTCAGAGTAGACCGTGACCTTGGTTTTTTTGCCTTCACAGCCGGCCCAGGACCAGCTTTCCACTGCGTCTGTGTCACGCCACATGGATACCGAGCCGGTCTCCCCTGCATGGGTAAACGGTTCTACGCCGATGCCAGGGGTATGGTCCAGCCCCCAGATCAGCCGGTTCCACTGCACCTCGGGGCGAAGCTTTCCGCAAATGTCGATCACGCCGCAGCCGGCGGAGATGATGGGCGCATCCTGACCGGGATTTTTGAAACTTTTGTAACGGACGGTACCGATGCCCGCCTCCCCCAGATAATCCCAGCCCGTCCACATAAAGTCGCCGATGACATAGGGGAGTTTTTTCACCAGTTGCCAGTTATGATACAGGTTCTTGGGCAGGGTCTCGGACCCGACAATGACGCGGTCGGGATGGAGCGTACCGTCCTTCTCGTATCGGGACGCGGCGTAGTTGTAACCGCCAATATCCAGATAAGAGAAACTCACCTTTGTGGCATCGTCCGCGGCAGGTTTGGCGGCCATTTTTTCAATCATACCCCCGGCCAGGTTCATTAGCATGTTGAAGAAGGCGCTGGTGGGAACGTTGTCCATCGTCTGACTGCCGTTTTTATTCTCTTTCCCATTCTTTTTGTTGCCGTATATGCCGCCGCCCTTGGCCGACATACTGCACAGCATCAGGTTGACTCCCATCGTCACTGCTTTGTCCGGGTCCAGCTTTCGTGCCAGGACTGCCAATTTTTTACAGTACTCCTGTCCTTCGGGCATAGCCAGTTCGGAGATTTCATTTCCGATAGAGTTCATGACCACACTGGGATGATTGTAGTTTTTGATGACCATAGCTGTGAGATCCCGCTGCCACCATGCGCGAAAATCCTGGTCCGCATAGTCGTAGGGGTTTTTATGTACCAGCCAGTTGTCGCAGAATTCATCCATGACGTACAGACCCAGCCGGTCACAGGCATCCAACAACGCCTTGGAGGCAGGGTTGTGGGCGGAACGTATCGCGTTGAAACCGGCTTCCTTGAGCAGACGGACACGGCGGAACTCGGCATCCTCAAAAGAGCATGCGCCCAGAATACCATTGTCGTGGTGGACGCAGGCGCCACGGAACAGCGTTTTCTTGCCGTTTACAAAAAATCCTCTGGTGCTCCAGCTAAGGGTACGGAATCCAAACCAGGCGTCCGCCTCATCCACCATCTCACCATTTTTCAACAGTTCCGCTCTGCACCGGTACAGTTCGGGATGTTCCGCGTCCCAAAGCCGCGGCTGGGAAACGGGAATGTCCGCCGATGCAGTGCCTTCCTTGACCGCAGATTCGGCCTGCGCTACCACCTTTTCACCATCCAGAATAGAGACTCTGACCGTATCACCACCGGTGACCGAAACTTTCACATGGGCCGCATCGTTTCCGGAAGTGGAGACGAGCAGTCCATCCGGGCGGATATGACTCTTATCGCCCAGGAAGAGGTTTACGTTGCGATAAATTCCGCTACCGGAATACCAACGGGAATTGGGTACCGACGAGTTGTCCGCGATCACTTTGATCTCATTTTCTTCGCCATACTTCAGTTGTGGGTCCAGCACCACAAAGAAGTTGGTATACCCGTACCGCTGTTCAGCCACAAGCGCATCGTTCACGAACACCTGCGCGTTTTGATAAACCGCCTCAAATTCCAGTACAGCGGACTGTGTCCGCCACGTTTCAGGCACAAGAATCCGTTTGACGTAGACATAGGCCCCGCCGGGAAAGTATCCGCACGCTCCCGCTGTTGCCGCATCCTTTGAACGTTTCTCGTACAGCATGGCATCGTGGGGAAGCGTGACCGGTTGCATAGACTGTTCCTTTCCCACGGCGCCAAATAGCCAACCTCGGTTAAAATCTTTCTTTTTCACTTTCCTGCTCTCCTTAAATATGCGCGAACGCTTCGCTGTTTGTGCAATACACGATATCGCTTCGGCCTGCGATCGATTCAAAAAGCCGCTCCAAAGCATACCAACTGGCGTTCCCCTTTTCGTAGTCCATTTCATAACTGTGTGCCCACAGGAACAACAGCAGATCCTTTTCTCCGGGTTCCTCACGTTTGAAGCGCTCCACCAGCTTCACGGCATTTTTCAGAATAAGCGAGGAGGAAGGCCGAAAGTTCAGCGGATCATCCGGGAACGCAAAGCCGCCGGTGGGAAAGACCACTCTGGCATATTGATACCCCTGCGCCTTCAGATACGCCTGGACAGCCGGCGAGGTTGAACCCTGCGCATAGGCGTGCCCCACGACCGTGGTGCCGAAGATTTTTTCCAGCGCGGCCTTGTCCGCATCCACCGATGCGCGCATTTCATCCTCGCTGACAGCCCCCAGCGGTTCATGCCGGAAGCCATGGGTGGCAATCTCCATTCCCTCATAGACCTGGCACACCTCGTCCAGTGGGATCCGGTTGTGCTGCACATAGGAAAATGGCCACTTGTGCTTTACGCCTTCGGGGCAATCCTGAAAAGAGAAGGTTCCAAGTCCCTTCACCTCGCCGCGAGTGCCAAACAGGCCGGCATTGAGGTTGAAGGTTCCTTTGAGCCCGTATTGCCTCATGAGCCGGATCACCCGTTTGTCCTGTTCCAGTCCATCATCAAAGCTGAGCGTGAAATACTTTTTCCCCATGCCTACACCTCCCCTGTCAGCTTTTGCAAATCATACGCCTGCGCCAGCAGCATTCCTCCGGCCTGATTCGGGTGCAGGTGGTCCCCCTGGTGATAACGCTCGTCGGTGAACGAAGGATTCTTCTGATCGCGCAGCAGTGCATCCGCATCAAGCACATAATCGAACAGCGCGCTATCTCTGATCCATCCATTGATGCGGACTCTCAGCGCCTCCATCTCCCGGGTATACCCTTTTTTCACAAAACCGGTGCGAGGCGGAAGAGTCTGGGCAATCACCCGGACACCGGCCTTATGAAGCCGATCCACAATATCGGTTACGGCCGAACAATATTGTTCCAGCGAGATGACCGCCCCTGTCTTTTGGGAATAGTAGGCCACATCATTGACCCCCAATGCAAAAATCACTCCGCAGAGTTCTGAAAAGCGGAGTACATCACGCTCAAAGCGAGACACCCCTTTCTCCCCGTAGGAAGCTCCCATCAGGCCCGGGACATCATAAAGCAGACAATTCCCGCCGATTCCGGCGTTCATCAGTGCGTAGTCACCGCCATATGCATCGAACAGACGCCTTTGCAACGGTTTTACCCAGCGGTTCATAGCCGTTATACTGTCCCCGAACGCCACGATGATTTTGGAAGGCTGACCGGTAAACACCTCGATCTGATCCATCCCGGGAATCGCTTCATAAAGGTTGTACTGTTCCATATATCTTTCCCGCCGGGGTGGGGGCAGCTCTCTGTCCGCCGTATGATTTCCCGGATAGCTTACCGCATTTTCCTCGATCATATTGCTGTCCATGACCTTGGATGCATAGTAGAGTCTGATTTCCAGCTCTTCCCCCATCGTCACCGGGAGCGTCAACTCATCCGAATAACAGCTTTCCCCCGCGGGGACCGTGAACACACGGCTGCCGTCCCGCGTGACGGTATGCATCTCTCCATGTGCCCACACGGTCAGTCCCCCAATGGTGTAGGGTTTCTTTCCATAGTGGTTGGAGAAGCGGACCCGAAGTTTCTCGCCCGAAACCTGGGATATCACAGAATACACCACTGTTTTTTTCTTGCCCGCCAAAAAGCCCATCGCAAAGGCAGGGGCCGCGGCTTGATGCCAGATTGGTGTCCAGTCCATCGTTATCCCCCTTTATGCCAACGTAATACTCAAGATGTCAAGCGTTCCCTTTCCCTTATACCGGAAATACAGCGGGCAGGAATCAATGGGGCGTCGGCTCTCCAACGCCAAACGTCTGGCGTTGAATTTTACTCCGGCGGTTGTCCAGTCGGCTGTCCCGGCAATGGGAATGGATGCTATGACAGGGCCTTTTTCCCCAGGTAAGAGTTCCAGCACGCCGCCTGCGCCGCGAACCGTTACAGCAATGTGGGTGCTTTCATTCAGATCAAAATATCGGAAGCCGGCAATACTGCCATTCTTCATTTTGGAAATATACGCCTTTGGTGCCGTCCTCTCGGTCTCTATGGTCACTTCCCGTTCCCCGGGCTCCGGTGGCTCGTAGTCCGGACCATCCTGGGTGATCTCGGGTCCGCCCATCGGGTTGCGCAGACCAAACGTACCGGCATGGTGCAGGACGCAGGCAATGTAGGCCGGATAGGTCCCGGTTCCCTTCAAAGGGCCGCCATTCAATCCGCAGCTCGTGGACTCCACCATGCGGATGGTCCCGTCCGCACGGATCTCAATGGGCTCGGCTACCGCCTGCCGGTTTCGTTTGGCGCCATTGGTCGTTCGGTGGTCAAATATATACCATTGCCCGTGGACACATACCATACCGCCGTGGCTGTTTCCCATCGGATATGCCGCATTCATGAGCTTTCTTCCCTCCAGACCGATATCGCTTGAGGAATGGATCGGTCCCTTGTGGATAAATCCCTTGTCGGGGAACAGGCTCATCGCGTAATTGAGACCGGTGATGTCCGTGGCCGGATAGACCAGATAATACCACTCACCGATGTGACGGATAGAGGGCCCTTCCCAATAGTTCGGCTTCTTGGGATCAAAATCCGCCGGCATGATGATGGTTGGTTCGCTGACGATGGTCAGCATATCAGAGCTGAGTTCCATCACAAACAGCCCCTTGATCTCGTGGCCGAATTGTCCATTGGATTTCTGCCCGCTACCCACGTAGAGAAACACCCGCCCGTCATCATCAACCAGAACGGCTGGGTCAAACATAAACCAATCTTCCGGCTTTGAGCCGTAGACTCGCCCGTCCGGGAAGTGAACATCGCCCAAATATTGGTATTTCCCCGCAGGTTTGTCACACACAGCGACCGATGTGATCGACGTATTGGCCACCGAATAGTAAAGGTAGTACCGTCCGTCTGTGCCGCGCACCACGTCCGGTGCATAGTAGGACTGGTTCTTTTTATTCCACGGCGTATCTTGCTTTTTAAAGATTACGCCTTCATACCGCCAGTCGGAAAGATCGTCTACCGGGGTCGACCAGCATACGTAATCGCCCTCACAGTATTCCTTGGCACCAAAGAGATCATGGCTCCCATAAATGTACAGCCGCTGACCAAATACTTTCGGTTCAGCGTCCGGGATGTATTCCCAACTGGGAAGATAGGGGTTATAGCATTGCCGTTTCACAGATACTTCCTCCTTCAAAAATACTCAATTCCATGCTATACTGCCATAAAGGGGGGATGCTCGCATGGAACACCTGTTTTTTGACAGCATTGATGAAATGCGGAACCAGACCGGCAGCCATGGTCCGAACTATCTTCGCAACCATACGGCCGAACGGGACTATTTTTCTCCGTTGTCGATCGTAACCAGCATCCAGAAACCTCAGGAATACTTGTTTTCCAACTATATGGATGCATGGTCCTTTTGCGTTCACACCCCAAACAAACACGAATTCTTTCATGAGACCTACATGCACAAACATAATTTTTTTGAGCTGATGTATGTGCAGCGGGGCCACGTCCGGGTGATGATCGAGGGGGCCGAGACCACCTATACGCAGGGAAACCTTTGTCTCCTCAATCGAAACACCATGCATCGCGAAACAGATATGTCGAATGCGGATATCGTTTACATCGGCATCAATGCCTCTCTGCTGACACAGTGGCCCAAATCATTTCCACCACCCTTTCAGTACAAAAGCATTCTCAATCAGTTTTTCAGCGACAACCTGTCGGAACGTGCCGCCTATAAAAAGGACTACCTGGACTTCACCCTTTTAGGAGCAGATACGATCCCACAGCTCACCCAGGAACTGATTCGTGCTTTCTCGGTCAAGCGGATCGGATACCAGTTTGACGTTTACTCCTCTCTGCTCCGGCTGTTTGCCGCCCTAGAGAATCCTGACATATACAAAGCAACACACATTTCGCTGAGGCACAGTCAAGAACTGCTGGCGGTGGAACAGGTCAAGAAGCTGATTGAAGCCCACCACGGGGCTATCCACCGGACCAATCTGGCGGAGGCACTCAACTACTCCTGCGAGCATATATCCCGCATCATCAAGACAAACACCGGATACACACTTAAAGCGTACTGTCAAAAGGTACAGATGGCCGAGGCGGCGCGGCTTCTGAGAAACACAGAGCTGCCGGTCTGCCAGATCGCGGCATCACTGGGCTATGAGAACAGAACGCAATTCTACAAAGTGTTTCAGCGTGAGTATGGTCTCACCCCATTGGAATACCGCCGACATATTGCGGAGGAATGAGCCTTACCCAGCACTGCAGCGATCCAGGCATTCCCGGATTTTTCGGCGCTCATCGTTCTTGATCGGGTATGCCCGCAGGATCAAAGCCGACAATACACCGAGGATGGCAGGAACAAGGCCCATGATAACGATAAACCAATTGAGCATGGTCGGGATCTGCGACAGTTCCCCCATGTATTCGGAGGTGACGGGATCAACGTTGTAGCCGATTGCCATGAGCACAGCGCCAATAATTGCAGCCGAAAGCGCCGCCTGGGCTTTGACAATGAAGCTGCCGACAACCATTGTCAAAGCGGAACGATCCTTGCCGGTTTTATAAATGTTGTAGTCCATAATCTCCATTTCCACCATGGACTGCGGGACAAAGTCGCTTCCCACCCCCACTGCCATGATGAACAGGGTAATGAAGAACAGCGCAGGAATATTCGTAAGCAGGCCCGCCATCTGGGTAATAAACAGGACCACCCCGCCGACAGACTGCACAATCAGAAGGAAACAAGTCATTTTGATCGGGTTGTTCTTAAAGAGTTTCAAGAGCGGACGGCCAATAACTGCACCAAACAGGAGTGGTACGAGCATCATCATGGAAGAAATGCCGTTGAGGACACCATACTGCTCCATGTCTGTGACGCCGGTGGCCAAATCCGTGCAGAATCCCCATTTTATGTAATACGCAGGTGTGGCAAAAATAAGGGACCAGATAAAACCGGAAAAGACGCATTTCAAATAGTAGACCACCATCGGCTTGTTCTCTTTGAACAGAAGAAAGAAGTCCTTAAACTTTACCGACTCTGCCTTTTCTTCCTGCACACTGTGCTTTTCTTTGACAAGGAACCAGCCAATAAGAGAGAGCACCATCGCTGCACCAACAATAACAGTGATCAGGATGGCAAATGAGTCATGATAGTTGCCCACGCGTTCGTTGACCGCAACCAGCACAGCTGTAAAGGCGGACGTAACAACGCCCAGGATCATGGTCCAAACCCGCGGCCCGATAACCAGCTTGGAACGTTCGTTGAGATCATTGGTCATCGTTCGGAACAATAGATTATCCTTATAAAAGGATGTTCCCACATCAAACAAAAAGTAGAAAACGACAACCCACACAACAACCAGTACGGGCTTGGACACAAACTCGGACGGGAACGAGTAGAGACATACACAGCCAATGCCAGTCAGCAGTATGCTGAGGAGAAAAAAAGGTTTGTACTTTCCGATTTTGGTCCGTTTCCCGCGATCCATCAATAATCCCTGAACGGGATCATCCACAGCATCAAAGATCCGCGCAAACAGAAGAAGCGATGTAGCCAAGGTCGCTCCCATAGCGCCCAGTCCGGCGTAGTCGGTCATATACTGCATAAACATGCTGGACATAAACACGGTACAGAGACCATTTACAGTAGACAGCGCCGTTGCGCCGAAACAGTCTCGCAGCGTAATTGCGTCCGGATTTTTCACACAGATAGACTTGAGCATTACTATCCCCCTTGCCATTTAATCAGTTATTCTCAACCAACAAGGCCCGAATTCGTGCAATTCCAACAATTCAATGATAGATTATTCCTTTGTATTCCACAATGACAAAAGGTCGCCCTTTTTCAATTTATTGTATCATTTTGTTTCTTGACGCCGAAGCAAGAAAGAATAATCACATTTTGTTACAACGCGGTATGTACCTTTCACAAAAATGGCGACAGATATCCCTCTTGGCCTTTCAAAAGCCTTCCGATGGGTACCCCATAAGGTCTGTGACATTATCGGGTGTAATCACAATCGCATCACCAAACCTACAAAAACACAAATCCGAACGCATCTACAAAAAGTATGCGTTCGGATTTTTCAGTATGGTGCAAAATTAGCGACCGATCCCCGCGAGGCGAATGCAAGCGCTTGCACGACACATGAGCCCGCCCCGAAGGGGATGGTACAGCCCCCTTTCCGGCCAATCAGGCTGTGGAGGGACTTGCGCTCTAAAATGGTCCACTGCACCGTTTTTGCCCGCCGGTACGCAAGGCGGCGGGGCCCTACAGGTTGCGGTGCCCGCATCGGCCAGCGCCCCTTGGAATGGGACGCCACCTCTGCAACCTCTGCCCCTGCTCCGGCTCACTGTTTCCGCCGCAGGCGGCGGTCGCCTTCGCAGCTGTTCTCGTCCCCGATGGTGCACAGGCTGCCGCAACATCCCGGATTATAGCAATAAAAAAAGAGCCCTACGTTTTCCGTAAGGCTCTTCTTGGTGCAGCTTGGCAATCCAAATCCGAACTTATTTTTTCCTCTGCCAGAGCGGTCTTGAGGTCATCGAAGGTGATGGTCTTGGTTCCTTCCTTATAGTTGAAGGTGAGCACCACCTTGTCGTCATACAGGAAAATGGCGTTGATGAAGGTATCAATGAGCATTTTCCTGTGGGATTCCTGCCGTACATCCAGTTTGCGGAACCGTTGCAGCCAGAAGGTGATGAACTCGGCGCTGATCCGAGGCTTAGCCAACTTCTCACAGGTGATCCTGGTCTCCAGGTCCTCTTTGTTGGCTTCCAGTTCTTCCAGCCGTGCCTTGGTGGATTTGGTGAGAATCCCCTGCTGGATGGCGTTCAGCAGATTCTCGATGGCCCGGTCTACCTCCCGCAGCTGCTGTTCGTACAGGGGAAGATTCACATTCTCCCGGTCCTGCAGATCCATGAGCATGGACACGATGGCTTCAATGACCTGATCGTCCATGACCATCTTCATGGTCTCGCTGACCACCAGGTCTTCGATCCAGTCCTTCCGCACCGATTTCTTGTGGCACTCCGTCCGCTTCTTTTTCACAGATACGCACTTGTAGTACCGATGCACCTTTCCCGTGTGGCTGACACCGCTCTCCCCACAGAGGTACGCTCCGCAGTAACCGCAGAACAGCTTGGTAGTCAGCAGATATTCTTCCTCGGCCTTATAACGGGCCGGGGCCTTTCTGTTTTTGGCCATCCTCTCCTGCACCCGGTCAAAGAGTTCCCGCGTCACAAGGGCCGGGATACCCTCCGGCGATACGGTTCCCCGGAAGGTGTATTCTCCAATATACCGGCGATTGTTTAAAATCCGCTGGATGCTGCCGTAGTTCATCTTCTGGCCCCTGGTGTTTCTTACCCCTTGCTCATTGAGCCAGTCCCGTATCTCGGTCATGGTAGCTCCTTCGGCATACCGCTGGAATACCTCTCGGATAAATGGCGCAGTCAAGGGGTCCGGCTGGAAATGCCGGTCACTGTCAATGACATATCCCATGGTGCGGTTTCCCCCATTGTACTTGGACTTGAGGACATTCTCGGTCATTCCCCGTGAGACCTTTTCTGCCAGATCGGCGGAGTAATACTCCGCATAGCCCTCCAGCAGACTTTCCAGAAGGATTCCTTCGGACCCGTTGGAGATAATCTCGGTGGCAGACACCACCTTCACCCCGTTCTTTTTCAGTGTGGTCTTGTAACGGGCGCTATCGTAGCGGTTGCGGGCAAACCGGTCCAGCTTCCAGACAATGACCATATCAAACAGGCGTTTGCCGCTGTCCTTGATCATGTTCTGAAACTCCGGGCGGTTGTCGGTCTTGGCGGACAAGGCCCGGTCAATGTAGTGGCGCAGGATGGTAATGCCGTTTTTCTCAGCGTAGGCAGTGCATTCCCGGATCTGGCCCTCGATACTTTCTTCCCGCTGGTTGTCCGAGGAGTACCGGGCATAGATCACAGCATTCATGATTCACCCTCCATCATGCGGAACAGGGTTTCCTTCAGCTTTTCGTTCATGGGAGATTGCGGGTCAAAGCACATCTCAATGAATTGCCGCAGCTCCTCCCGCTCCGGGGCTGCCTTGGGCTTGAAGTGATAGGTTTCCCCCTGGGGCTTATCCGTCCGGGCAAAGATATAATCCAGGGACACATCAAAGTAATCTGCATACCGGCGGAACAGTTCCACCGATGGAGAGGACTGTCCATTTTCATATCGGTTGATGCTGGACTGTGTGCTGCCCAATGCCTGGGCCATCTTCACCTGAGAGAATCCGATGCTCTCCCGCAGGGCTTTCAATCGCTTACCCACTTCTATCATACTCTCGCCTCCTTTTCCGGGTCAATTTCATTATAACCCGGTTTTTCCAAAAATGCAACCCGAAATCAGATTCTCCGAGATTTACGGATGGGCAAAAGAAAAAGCGCAGGGCAGCCACGGGGTACGCTGTCCTGCGCTGGTTCTATGCGTTTTACAAAACAGAGGTGGACGGGATCAACTCGGCGCACACCAGTAGCACGAGGGGGTCCAGGGGGTGTCCCCCTGGCACACTACCTTGCTTGCAAGGTATAGTGTGTTATACCTGCCGGCCACAGGAGTACGGAAACGGGGGCGCAAGGTTGGGCGAAGCGCCCTATACCACGGGCTGGGAAAAGGTGCCGGGGGCTGGCAGGTATACAAAGTCAGGGCAGACCACCTAATTCGATGGTACGCACTCGGACGAAACTGTCAGTCCTCCCACTCGGCTTTGTGGGCCTCCCACCACGTCGGGAACGCCGGGTCTTTTGGTGAAAGAGTGGGGGTGATGGTATCGGTATTCAAAATAGTAGAATTGTTACTCTCGGCATCAAAAGCACACAATAGACAATGTCCATCATTGATAGCACCCAAATACAAAAATTCCAGCAGAACACCCTTGTTTGTTGTCCAGTGCGTGCCGGAGTAGGTGAGGAACGCCTCGCTAATCTGCAAGTTTTTGTTTCCTGCATGGATATTTTTCAACTGACCATAGAAATACCGAATATTTTTCTTGTTGGCCAACACCTTTTCCCGGTTGAACACAACGATGCGCTCTGCATCGGAGCTGTACCCCCGCAGACGGGAAAACAGGATGCTGTTGAAGCACTTGTCCTCCGGCGTTCCCTCCTTGGCAATACACCGATTGAAAATGGCCTGGACATTGCCCTCGTTCAAATCAATAGGGATAAACTCTGGTGGTTTCTCCGTCTTTTTCTCCATAGCCTTTGCCCGCAAAGCATTCATGTCAATCGCCACAACACAATCCTCCTTCCGCACCAAACGTGTGCTGGTTTATCATCTATCATTTGTTCACAAGATTCGCCCTCACGCTTCCCACTCACTTTTGTGGGCTTCCCACCAGGCTGGGAACGCCGGGTCCTTCGGGGAGAGGGTCGCAGGATAAAGAAATGGGAGAGGGGCCACTTTGGTTTGGCAATCGAATGGCATGATAGATGTTGTCGCACTGCCCAAATGCAAAAAAATCAATACAACCCCATTGCTTTTCGTCCAGGTTTCCCCATTGTATGTTTGAAATACCTCATTCAGCGAAATAGAGGATTTTCCCTGATGTCTGTTCAAAAGCTGACCATAGAGATATTGAATGGCCCTTTTATCTTGTACTATTTTCTTCTTATCAAACAAAACAGGAACATGCTCTTTCAGTAAACCTAATTCCACATCCATAATTGAAGTGCCGATTGTATCGGTTGTTTGCTCTGTAATCAGGCACCGTTTGAAGATGGCCTGAACATTGCCCTCGTTGAGTTCCAGAGGAGTAAACGACTTCAAAATTTCTTCTTTTGCCGCCTTTGCCTTATTCAGATTAAAGCCCATGACACAATCCCCCTTCCGCACCAAACAGGTGCAAGTTTATTTTCAATAGTTTATCCGTAAGATTCGCCCTCACGCTTCCCACTCGCTCTTGTGGGCCTCCCACCACGCCGGGAAGGCGGGGTCTTTCGGGGAGAGCGTGGGGGTGATATGCTTGTAATCTATCAGGCTGCTAATGTTCCCGTCCTCTGTTTGTCCAAAGCCACGGAAATAGACACAGCCCAATGCCAAATCGTAGAGTTGAAAAAGAGAGTTAAAGTCTTTTGTCCAAACATGATTGTCATATCGGAAGAAACCCTCTTGCAGTGAGATTACTTTCACATTGGGAATATGGATTGTTTTCAACTGGCCCAGCAGATAACGAATATTCTGCTCGTTTTTTTCCATCTTTTCTCTGGACAACTGGACAATATCTGAAGGGTTCTTTGTCAGTTCTGAGCCGACCACCTGAACATTATAGAAGTCCTCACCCTCTTTCGCCAAACACCGATTGAAGATGGCCTGGACGTTGCCCTCGGTCAGTTCCAGCGGCTCAAATCCTTTGTGTCGTTCCGTAACTTCTTTTGCAGATTTTGCAATCAGTCCCATGCAACAATCCCCCTTCCGCACCAAACAGGTGCAATTCTATCTGCTTTCATTGTAAAGGGATAAAGTGAAAACTGCAAGTCATAAACAGAAAAACTTCCTTTCTTCGCCTAAAAGGCTTTCTGCTCCCTATTGCTATGGAAATTTATTTCCCTGCTTTTCAAATTTCTTTGAAAAGCAGGAACAAAAGGTATATACTTGTGCCGTTAATAATTAGAGACACAACCGTCTCTCACGAAAGGAGGTCGAACCTATATGCCCGTTATCTACCAATTTTCCTATGACAGCCCCGTCCGTTACCTGCCTCTGGCGTATATGCTGCCCTATGATGTGATTTCCCATTATCCTACACTGAGCAAACTGCCCCGCAGCATGGGAGCACTGAACGCTTCCCCCGGATGGGGCAAGGTCATTTTGAGCCAGCAGTTCTTGAACGAGATCATGGATGCCGTGGCTTCCCTTGCTTTCCCTCACTTTGGCTTTGGCGGCTGGAAGGAACATTACTCCGGCTATTCCCCGGTATGGCGCTTGTCCTATGCCTTGCCCCTGTGGGCCAAAGGAGTGGAAAAACTGCGGGGCTGGGGCGTGCAGGCACTCTTTGCCTTGCCCCCTGACTATGAGATTCCCTTCTGCGACCCGGAAGATGTGCGCCAGGTCATGAAACAGGTGGTGGAACAGACCATCGAGGAACAGGGCTGGGGCCCCATGTTGGAAGTAATACGGAACATGCCCTGCGAGGAAGATTTTGAGCGGTGGGACACCAATGTCCGAAAAGACTTCCTCCGCAAGTGGTATCACACCCGCTCCAAACGGGTACAGACCGTTTCCCTGGAAGAATGCATGGAGGATGAGGACAGCAACATTCATTCCCTCCCCGACCCAAAGGGTGACTTCACGGAACAGGTGGAGAGCGAGGACTTCTGTCGGCGGTTCAAGGCCACCCTATCCCAAAAGGATATGGCGATTTTGGAACTTCGGGTGGAGGGATACACACTGGAAGAGATCGCAGACAGGCTGGGGTACAAAACCCACAGTGCCGTGGTCAAGCGAATGGAGGCTATCAAGAAGCAGTTTATCCAATACGAACAGGAATCAGGGCGATAAAGCCACGCAACCCGAACCGGGTGAGCGTGGCTTTTTTCTGTCCCGATAACTGCAAGGGAGGTGGTTATCATGCAGGGCACCCAGGGGCCACAGAGGCCCCAAACCGGGCCGTACCGACCCTGTACAGGGATGGGGCGGCCCACTCCACTGACGGGGAAAAATATCGGCCACAGGAGGCAAAATGGGAGAAAAATCACAGTATGCAATTCTACGGTTTACCAAACACAAGGCGGGACCGGCAGGTGCTCTGGAAGCACACCACGAGCGCCGGAAGGAACAGTACGCCAGCAACCCGGACATAGATGTCCGCAGGAGCAAGGACAATTTTCATATCATTCAGCCCACGCAGAAGTATCGGCGAGAGATAAACAGCCGGATCAAGGCGGCGGGCTGCCGAACCCGGAAGGACAGCACCATGTTTGTGGACACCCTCATCACTGCCAGCCCAGAATTCTTTAAGGGAAGAAGCAGGCAGGAAGTCCGGGCCTACTTCACGGAGGCTGTGGCCTTCATGGAGCAGAAGGTGGGGCGGGGCAATATCTTCTCCGCCGTGGTACACATGGACGAGAAAACGCCCCACCTGCATCTCTGCTTCACCCCCATCACGAAGGATGGACGGTTGTCTGCCAAGGAGATTTTGGGGAATCGGGTGCAGCTCTCCCGGTGGCAGGATGAGTTCCACGCCCACATGAACAAGGCGTTCCCAGTCCTGCAGCGGGGGGAAAGTTCTCTGGTCACCAAGAGAAAGCACATTCCCACATGGCTGTTCAAACAGTCCACTGACCTTTCTAAACAGCAACAGGCCATTGAACAGGTCATTTCTCAGATCGGGGTGCTGAATGCAGGGAAGAAACGGGACGAGCTGCTGCAAATGGTGGAGCCTTACTTCTCCCAGCTGGAAAAGCATTTGGGCCAGATGAAGAAGTATCAAGCCACCATCCAGTATCTGACCCAGGAGAACATCAACCTCCGAAGCCAGATCAAGGAGGACGACAGCAGCCAGAAGGAGTTGGAGTTGTTCATGCTGAAAAAGGAAAATCAACAGCTGCGGCGGTTTGTGGACAACATTCCCCCGGAAGTGCGAAAGGCGCTGCGGGAACAGCAGAAAGTCCACCGTCGGGCGAAAGAACAAGAGCGATGAAACATTTTCAGAGTCACGGAGGTACATTTGGGAAGAAGGAAGAAACCGATCAACCGCACCAACATCCCTCAGTATCAGGTAGAGGCCATCGCCAGATGCCTTCTGCCGGATATCCTGGCCTTCTTTGAAAGTGAGGAAGGCCAGCGGGAGTTTGCCCAATGGAGGAAGGAGCAAGAGGAAAAGGAAAAAGAGAAGGAAAAGAAATAAAGGTATAGCAAAGGCGGGACGTCATCCAGCAATGGTGACGCCCCGCCTTTTTTGCATTTATATGGTCCTTTTCCTTCCCCGAGCCGAGTGGTTGGCTTCGCCGGGGTCGAATATAACAAATAATCCGAACCCATCTCCTATCGGAAATAAGTTCGGATTATATTGTTTTGGTGCACCATCGGGGACTCGAACCCAGGACCCACTGATTAAGAGTCAGTTGCTCTACCAGCTGAGCTAATGGTGCATATAAAGCAAACTCCGGACCGGGCCCAAGGCTCGGCCCGGAGGCTGCTTTTCAGAGAAGCCGGCATCTACCTATTTTCACAGGCCGTCTCCAGCCAACTATCTTCGGCACAAGTGAGCTTAACTTCTGTGTTCGGAATGGGAACAGGTGGAACCTCACCGTCATCGACACCGGCCATGCATATGACCTTGTCATCTGCTTCTCTTTTGTTGAGGATGTACCCTCAAAACTGAATATCGAACTGCTTTGCAAATAGAGTATCTGATCAAGATGGGGTCAAGCCCTCGACCTATTAGTACACGCTTGCTGAATGGCTCGCGCCACTTACACATTGTGCCTATCAACCTTGTAGTCTTCAAGGGGTCTTACCTGATTGACTCAGTGGGATATCTTATCTTAAGGCCGGCTTCACGCTTAGATGCTTTCAGCGTTTATCCGATCCGAACATAGCTGCCCAGCTGTGCCACTGGCGTGACAACTGGTGCACCAGAGGTTCGTCCATCCCGGTCCTCTCGTACTAGGGACAGCGCCTTTCAAATATCCTGCGCCCACGACAGATAGGGACCGAACTGTCTCACGACGTTCTGAACCCAGCTCGCGTACCGCTTTAATTGGCGAACAGCCAAACCCTTGGGACCGAATTCAGCCCCAGGATGCGATGAGCCGACATCGAGGTGCCAAACCTCCCCGTCGATGTGGACTCTTGGGGGAGATCAGCCTGTTATCCCCAGGGTAACTTTTATCCGTTGAGCGATGGCATTTCCACTCACATACCACCGGATCACTAACTCCGACTTTCGTCTCTGCTCGACCCGTCAGTCTCGCAGTCAGGCTCGTTTATGCGTTTGCACTCTTTCATCTGGTTTCCGTCCAGATCGAACGAACCTTTGAACGCCTCCGCTACATTTTAGGAGGCGACCGCCCCAGTCAAACTGCCCACCTGACAATGTCCCCCGCCCTGATTCAAGGGCGCAGGTTAGAATTCCAATGTCGCAAGGATGGTATCCCAACGTCCGCTCCACAAAGGCCAAAGCCTCTGCTTCCTAGCGTCCCATCTATCCTGTGCATGCAACACCGAAACCCAATATCAGGCTACAGTAAAGCTCCATGGGGTCTTTCCGTCTTGTCGCGGGAAACCGGCATCTTCACCGGTACTACAATTTCGCCGGGCGGGCTGTTGAGACAGTGCCCAGATCATTACGCCTTTCATGCGGGTCAGAACTTACCTGACAAGGAATTTCGCTACCTTAGGACCGTTATAGTTACGGCCGCCGTTCACTGGGGCTTCAATTCAATGCTTGCACATCTCCTTTTAACCTTCCAGCACCGGGCAGGCGTCAGCTCGTATACGTCATCTTTCGATTTAGCACAAACCTGTGTTTTTGGTAAACAGTTGCCTGGGCCTATTCTCTGCGGCTCACTCTCGTGAGCACCCCTTATTCCGAAGTTACGGGGTCAACTTGCCGAGTTCCTTAACAACCCTTCTCCCGTTGGCCTTAGAATCTTCTTCCTACCTACCTGTGTCGGTTTGCGGTACGGGCACCTTAGATATACACGCAGCTTTTCTCGCCTCTCATTCAGCCAGACTTCGGTACTAAATTTCCCTCGATCACTACCGGAACCAACACCCGGCTCTGACCTTCAAAAAGTGTCCCTGCGCTTAAATCTTTCGGTGGGGACGGAATCTCTACCGTCTGTGCATCGGCTACGCCTTTCGGCCTCACCTTAGCTCCCGCCTAACTTGGAGCGGACGAACCTTCCTCCAAAAACCTGAGGTTTCCGGCCATGCAGATTCTCACTGCATTCGCGCTACTCATTCCGGCATTCTCACTTCTGTAAACTCCACAGCCGCTTACGCTACTGTTTCTCCGCTTACACAACGCTCCCCTACCCCGCATCTTACGATGCAGCCTAAGCTTCGGTTTGTATCTTAGCCCCGTTAAATTTTCCGCGCAAAGACGCTCGACCAGTGAGCTATTACGCACTCTTTAAATGAGTGGCTGCTTCTGAGCCAACATCCTGGTTGTCTGTGTATTTTCACATCGTTTTCCACTTAGATACAATTTGGGACCTTAGCTGTAGATCTGGGCTGTTTCCCTTTTGACAATGAGATTTATCTCACACTGTCTGACTCCCATGCATCGATACTCCGGCATTCTTAGTTTGATAGGCTTCGCTACCCTCTCGGGCGCTAGGCCATTCAGTGCTTTACCTCCGGGTATCTAACATGAGGCTAGCCCTAAAGCTATTTCGGGGAGAACCAGCTATCTCCGAGTTCGATTGGAATTTCTCCGCTACCCACAATTCATCCGCCGCCTTTTCAACGGAGGTCGGTTCGGCCCTCCATGAAATTTTACTTTCACTTCAGCCTGATCATGGGTAGGTCACCCGGTTTCGGGCCCATTGCACGTTACTGAACGCCCTATTCAGACTCGCTCTCGCTACGCCTCCGCACCTGAAGTGCTTAAGCTCGCAACGTACAATCGCTCGCCGGACCGTTCTACAAAAAGTACCATATCACACGTTGATGTGCTCTATGTGCTTGTAGGCACAAGGTTTCAGGTTCTTTTTCACTCCCCTCCCGGGGTCCTTTTCACCTTTCCTTCACAGTACTATACGCTATCGGTCACTGGGTAGTATTTAGGGTTGGAGGGTGGTCCCCCCATCTTCCGACCAGGTTTCACGTGTCTGGCCGTACTCTGGAACTCGCGCAGCCCTCGCCGTTTTCGCCTACGTGTCTCTCACACTCTCCGGATGGCTTTCCCACACCATTCGGCTAACAGCTTGGGTCCTAAAAGCGGTCCGTACCCCGGAAGGATTTCTCCTTCCGGTTTGCCCTCTTCCGCGTTCGCTCGCCACTACTAACGGAATCTCGGTTGATGTCTCTTCCTCGCCCTACTTAGATGTTTCAGTTCAGGCGGTTCCCCTCCTGCACCTATGGATTCAGTGCAGGATACTGAAGTATGAGCTTCAGTGAGTTTCCTCATTCAGAAATCCCTGGATCAAAGGATGTTTGCTCCTCCCCAAGGCTTATCGCAGCTTACCACGTCTTTCATCGGCTCCCAGTGCCAAGGCATTCTCCTTGCGCCCTTTGTAGCTTGACCGTTGTTTATCTCTCGATAAACATATCTCTTTTCAGATTCTCCATTTGCCAACGAGATTTTACCGCTTGGTGAAATTATAGATTTTATAAAAAATCAGGAATTTTACTAGCTTAAAATCTCATTTCGCAGTTCTATATTCAGTTTTCAAGGTACATCTGTCCTTCGGACATCTGTCCGCCTCGCTTGCGCGATGCGGTGTACATCCATCCGTTGGACTCGACCATCGAGTGTGTTATACTTCGTTCAACTCGCTCCGTGAAGGGCTCGTTTCACTCCGTATAGCCTTCGAGGTCTTTGCATAAGGATTCTTGGGTTACCCAGCGCACTGGATAACCAGTGGTGGGCTGAAATGGACTCGAACCATCGACCTCTCGGTTATCAGCCGAGTGCTCTAACCAGCTGAGCTATCAGCCCAAATGGTGGAGATAAAGGGATTCGAACCCTTGACCCCCTGCTTGCAAAGCAGGTGCTCTCCCAACTGAGCTATACCCCCGCGCCTTACAGCGTTTCGGGTTTCGCTGTCCCTTATGCTTCTGAAGGTCTGTCGTGCTTTCGCACTTCAGGGCCTTCAAAATTGAACAATACTGAAACTTGTTTCCCTGTCCGTAATGACTCAGACCAGCTGACTCATTACGTCTGACTCCCTAGAAAGGAGGTGATCCAGCCGCACCTTCCGATACGGCTACCTTGTTACGACTTCACCCCAATCACCAGTTTTACCTTCGGCGGCGTCCTCCTTGCGGTTAGACTACCGACTTCGGGTCCCCCCGGCTCTCATGGTGTGACGGGCGGTGTGTACAAGGCCCGGGAACGTATTCACCGCGGCATGCTGATCCGCGATTACTAGCAATTCCGACTTCATGCAGGCGAGTTGCAGCCTGCAATCTGAACTGAGACGTTGTTTTTGAGTTTTGCTCCACCTCGCGGTCTTGCATCTCTTTGTTAAACGCCATTGTAGTACGTGTGTAGCCCAGGTCATAAAGGGCATGATGATTTGACGTCATCCCCACCTTCCTCCGTTTTGTCAACGGCAGTCTCGCCAGAGTCCTCTTGCGTAGTAACTGGCAATAAGGGTTGCGCTCGTTGCGGGACTTAACCCAACATCTCACGACACGAGCTGACGACAACCATGCACCACCTGTCTCGATGTCCCGAAGGACTTCATGCATCTCTGCACTATGCATCGGATGTCAAGACCTGGTAAGGTTCTTCGCGTTGCTTCGAATTAAACCACATACTCCACTGCTTGTGCGGGCCCCCGTCAATTCCTTTGAGTTTCAACCTTGCGGTCGTACTCCCCAGGTGGATTACTTATTGTGTTAACTGCGGCACTGAAGGGGTCAATCCTCCAACACCTAGTAATCATCGTTTACGGCATGGACTACCAGGGTATCTAATCCTGTTTGCTACCCATGCTTTCGAGCCTCAGCGTCAGTTGGTGCCCAGTAGGTCGCCTTCGCCACTGGTGTTCCTCCCGATATCTACGCATTCCACCGCTACACCGGGAATTCCACCTACCTCTGCACTACTCAAGGCCAGCAGTTTTGAAAGCAATTTATGGGTTGAGCCCATAGATTTCACTTCCAACTTGCCGGTCCGCCTGCGCTCCCTTTACACCCAGTAATTCCGGACAACGCTTGCACCCTACGTTTTACCGCGGCTGCTGGCACGTAGTTAGCCGGTGCTTTCTTGTTAGGTACCGTCAAGATTCGTCCCTAACGACAGGAGTTTACAATCCGAAAACCTTCTTCCTCCACGCGGCGTCGCTGCATCAGGGTTTCCCCCATTGTGCAATATCCCCCACTGCTGCCTCCCGTAGGAGTCTGGGCCGTGTCTCAGTCCCAATGTGGCCGTTCAACCTCTCAGTCCGGCTACCAATCGTCGCCTTGGTGGGCCGTTACCTCACCAACTAGCTAATTGGACGCGAGTCCATCCTGAAGCGAATAAATCCTTTTCCCTCAGCCCGATGCCGGGCCGTGGGCTTATGCGGTATTAGCAGTCGTTTCCAACTGTTGTCCCCCACTCCAGGGCAGGTTACTCACGCGTTACTCACCCGTTCGCCACTAAGTTAAACCAGTATCCATCCGAAAACTTCAACCGAAATAACTCCGTTCGACTTGCATGTGTTAGGCGCGCCGCCAGCGTTCGTCCTGAGCCAGGATCAAACTCTTTATAAAATGGTATTAAATCACTTTATAAGTGTTTAATCTTGTAAATCACTCAGACACAATCGCTTGCGTCCTATTTGAATTACTTGTAATTTGGAATTGATTTACGTGGGTTTCCACCCACGATAAGGTTCCACAAGTTTCAGTTTTGTTCAATTTTCAAGGTCCTGCCCGCTGTTCGCATCTCGCGTGACAGCCTATTTATTATATCTCGCGAAGTTCATTTTGTCAAGAACTTTTTTGAGATTTTTTGAAGTTTTTTCGAGGAGCGAAGCTCCCGAAAAGCTCTCAAAGGCTGTTGTTATGCGGTTTTTCAGCGGCCATCCGCGTCGCTTCCGCGCCGGACAGCCTGACTATAATACCACCCCGAACTCACTTTGTCAACACCTTTTTTCAGATTTTTTTCTCTCCGCACTTTTGTTTCCCTCTTTAACTCGAAAGCGGCTTTTCCTCTTAAAGAAACAATAAGCCTATAAAATCATTCCACTCTATTTTCTGTTGTTTAACTTCCGGTTAATTTTTGTGCCTCCCGATTGAAGTACGGCTCAATTGTTCCTCGGAAAAAGAAACGGTATAATGGGAGTATCGCAAGGAGGGATAAACGATAACCGTTTAAACGAACACGGTTATGGCTTGAATAACGCACTGGCCTGCTTGTCCGGCGGTAGCGGAGACTGGTGTATCTACACCCGTTGCCAGCCCGGTCCCTATTACAAGGTCAGCGGTCCCTTCGACCTCAACATGACGGTAAAAATGACAAATACAATCGACCTTCCTGATACGCTGAATCTCCAGTGGCCCGAGCCTTCGACGGTCATTTATGTGCGAGTGCCGATGTCTATGGCCCGCACTTTGCAACGTCAGGGAAACCGTAAACTAAGCGATTTATCTACACTGCGTCAGTGGCTTATTGAACATCTGGGGGTTGCCTACCGTGGCTATCTAGAGCTGGACCCCATCTCACTTGAACCCAGCGCTAAAATTGCAGTAACCATCGGGCAAAACAGCCTGCTGGTACCGCCCATCCCGGTTCCTATAATGATGGCACGAACCGAACGGCTGGAAGTCGAACTGGGTGGTCAGATAGTTCCGGTCACCTATGTTCACGGTACGCTTGACAAATCCAAGCGTGAGCACCTTGTACATGGCAGTAAAACTCGATTTTACTATCAATGCAGCCAGCCTACCCAAGGCATTGATATTCGGCTTGGCAAGCGTGTAATCGCCACTGCCCAGTTGGGAGAGATTTGGCACCGTGAAGATGGAAGTCCCCTCTGTCGGCACAACAGCTACAACGAATTCGTAGGTGAGCTGATTTTACCCGAACTGCCGCGGGGAGTTCTTGCCACCCTTAACAACAAAACGGGAATCGACCGAAACGATCCCGATTGGGAAACTGTTTTCGATGCGCTATCAGAGTTTCCTCCCCAGAAAAACGCCATAAAATACAGCGAGGATGAACTGAAAAAGAAATGGATGAAACTCCTCAAAGCCGCGAATCCTGAAGATGAAGTAACCAGTGAAATTTCTGTTTGGCCAACCGGCACTCGTATTGATGTAGTCGACAAAGGGACAAATGACAAGTACGACATCTACGAACTTAAGGCGCATAAGGCCGAACCTCAGGATTTATATCAGCTTAAGATGTACTGGGACGGCCTTGTCCTTGAGGGAATCCAACCCACACGAGGTTTTTTACTCGTATCGGAGTACAGTGATGCCATTCAAAAGATGGCAAATGCCATGAATAGGGGTCAGTACAAGATCCTTATGGATGAGATAAAAGGCTATACTGCGGAAGACCTTACCAAAGAAGTGTATACAGAACTTCAATATAAGATTTGTCGCCACGCCTTGGAAGCAACTCGTGGCACCACTCAATGGTCTCCCGGAATGGAAGCTCCAGAGTCAGCAAAGAAGCGTCTAAATCTGCTTTACGAATTGATTCTGGATTTACAAAAAGTAAGTGGCTACGAAATTCCTGTTATCCCGAGCCGATATAACGGAAAGCCTTCGCACGATGAATTATTGCTAGCCAGAACAGACAGTGCTCGGAGTCTTCCATTCAATGTTCTCCAGCAGCTCTGCAGTACTTCTGAAATACATGGTCAGATAGCATTGCTCATTGATACTGGTTTGCGCATCAGTGAATGCACAGGCCTCTTATACAGCTCTCTCCACTGCATCCAAGGCTCTCAGGGCCAACTCTACTATATCAGTGTCACTGGTCAGTTCGATACTAAAAATGGCAAAAGAACTGAGTTTCCGAAAACCAATCCATCCTATAGAACCATCCCGGTATCCGTTGATTTAGGACGTCAGCTTATCTGCGCCATTGGCACGAATACAAAGGATAACAATTATTTCTTATCTCTGATGTGTAATCAATTGGGTGGTGAAGTCTCGGAGTCAAACAGCGCCCCAGCCGCCTTCCAAGACTATACCAGTAAGTTGATTTCAGGGGTTCTTCGCAAAAAAGAGAATTTTACGTTAATATCAAATGAACGCGCCTACACATTCGCCTCTAAAAAACAAGACCAATCTTTGCAGTCTATGGCGACCTGTCACGCTCTGCGAAGGAACTTCTGTACATGGCTGCACTGTCGAGGCATTTCCACGCAAGAGCTCTACCAGCAGATGGGTCATGCCATGAAAACCATAGATAGTCGTTCTATGAACCGAGGTAAAACGCCTTCTGAACTATATGTCATGTGCTTACAGAAGTACGTACGCTCTACGGTATTTAGTCCTGCCCGCCATTTACGGTATAATGCCGGCGGCAAATATACCTATACTGAAGTTCCTGCCTGCGGCATTGAACTTTCATTACCTCCGAATGGAACCTACGAAATCACTATCCAGGATACCGAACCTCAAAATCAAATTCTGGTGATAACCAACAGTTTGAAGGTGGAAGTGCGCTACAAGGAATCGTTACCCGCCAGATCCGATTCTTCAGAATTTCTGGCTAGAAACAATTTATTGGCAATTCAAAGCAAACGGTATCCGTTTCGGTCCGGCAAATAACATAGATTTTTACCGATTTTATTCAATACGAGTTCCCTATGGACTAATCGCCCCTCAAATCTCCAAGATGGTGCGAAACGGAAAATGCCGGGTCAAAAAAGCAAAAACTTCTACGCATAAAATCATTGTGCATCGTGTACAATTCCGTCTTTCAAAATTTTCTGTTTTGTCAAAGCCAGATTAAGTAAAAAAGCGCGAAAATTATGTATCTTTGATGCAAAAACAGCCCCTTCAAAATCGGGGTATTTTGCGCTATTCAATACGTATTCAATACGAGAGCCGAAAAAGCGCTCCATGCCGAAAATATAGAAGTCCGTTTTATGATACAAGCAAAGAAAAAGGACCTTGGAACCTACGTTCCACGGTCCTTTTTTAGCTGACCCTGACGGCCCTTGTTTGGTCCGAGTGGCGAGAGTCGAACTCACGGCCTCTTGAACCCCATTCAAGCGCGCTACCAAACTGCGCTACACCCGGTCGGAACTGGGCTGTCTCGAATCAGCTTGTTTATTATAAGCCCATTTGCAAAAAATGTCAACACATTTTTTGATTTTTTTCAAAACTTTTTTTGAGCTTACAATTCACGCTATCGACTTGCCACACTGCCACGTACCAGCGCACGCTTAAGCCGGGCTTCCGCCAGCTCAATTTCGTGCTTATCAATTCCTTTCTGGGCCAGAATAGCTTCCGCACGTGCCTTACTGCGCGCTACACGCTCTACGTCAATGGCATCCGCCCATTCAAAGGTCGTCGCAAGAAGACGACAATCCCCGCCTATCATACTGAGCATACCACCCATGCAGGCCGCCCGGCGTACAGTTCCATTCTCCGTGGTAATACGGGCTTCTCCCATACCTACCGCTGTGCAATAATCAATATGCCGCGCGAGCAGCTCCACCTGCCCGCCGATGGTGCGGCAAGACAGAGATTTGACCTCACCGTCAAATGCAACGCCATCCGGAGTCAAAATCTTCAGAGGGAAACTTGCCATAGGCCCGCCTCCTTACTGCTTTCCGGCCTTTGCCAGCACATCATCAATAGTGCCCGCAAAGAGGAAAGCGCTTTCCGGGATGGAATCGCATTCACCGTTCAAAATCATGTTGAAGCCCCGCAGTGTCTCTTTCAGCGGCACATACTGACCGGGCATACCGGTGAACTGCTCCGCCACATGGAAAGACTGAGACAAGAAACGCTGCACCTTACGGGCACGGTTGACAGTAATTTTATCTTCTTCGGACAGTTCATCCATGCCCATGATGGCAATAATGTCCTGCAAATCTTTGTAGCGCTGCAACACCTGCTGCACCGCCCGGGCTGTTTTATAATGCTCCTGCCCTACTACTTCCGGAGAAAGAATCCGGGAGGTGGAATCCAGAGGGTCTACAGCCGGATAAATGCCCTGAGAAGCAATATCACGGCTCAGAACCGTCGTAGCATCCAGGTGGGTAAAGGTCGTGGCAGGTGCGGGGTCTGTCAGGTCATCCGCGGGCACATATACCGCCTGCACCGACGTAATAGACCCTTTCTGGGTAGAGGTAATTCTTTCCTGCAAAGCGCCCATTTCCGTGGCCAGCGTAGGCTGATAGCCTACGGCCGAAGGCATACGCCCCAGCAGCGCCGAGACCTCAGAGCCCGCCTGGGTAAAACGGAAGATGTTATCAATAAAAAGAAGCACATCCTGATGCTTGACATCGCGGAAATATTCAGCCATCGTCAAGCCGGACAGCGCCACACGCATACGAGCTCCCGGGGGTTCGTTCATCTGGCCGTAGACCAGCGCTGTCTTGTTCAAAACTCCGCTTTCCTGCATTTCACCATAAAGATCGTTGCCCTCACGGGTACGTTCTCCGACACCGGTAAAAACAGAATAGCCATTATGCGCTGTAGCGATATTGTAGATCAATTCCTGAATCAGAACAGTCTTACCGACACCGGCACCACCGAACAGGCCAATCTTGCCGCCTTTTGCATAGGGGCAGATCAAATCCACGACCTTGATGCCAGTTTCCAGGATTTCAGTGGAGGATTCCTGCTCATCAAAAGCAGGCGCCGCACGATGAATGGGCCAACGTTCCATATTCTCCGGCGCAGGTTTTTCATCCACGGGCTCGCCCAGCAGATTGAAAACACGTCCCAGGCATTCATCACCGACAGGTACCGTGATGGGACCTCCAGTATCAACGGCCTCGGTGCCACGTACCAGGCCATCCGTGGCAGCCATAGCAATGCAACGGGCCACATTATCGCCAATATGTTGTGCAACTTCCACCACCAGTGTTTTGCCGTGGTTCTGCAGTTCTACCGCATTCAGCAAGGCAGGAAGTTCCCCATCATTGAAACGAATGTCCAGCACAGGTCCGGTCACTTGTACAACCTTACCGATGTGTTTTTCTGGCATAGCACACACTCCTTTGTGGGCTTTCAAGATTCCGCGTCGGCACCGGCCACGATTTCAGTAATTTCCTGAGTGATCGCGGCCTGGCGGGCACGGTTATAGTACAAATTCAAATGCTCGATCATTTCACCGGCATTTTTGGTGGCAGCCTCCATCGCCGTGCGGCGTGCCCCCTGTTCACTGGCTACGCTTTCACACAAAGCCCCATACACAACACCGGCCAGATATTCCGGGATGATATTATCAAACACCGTCGTAATATCGGGTTCATACAGCATCAGACTCTGGCGCTTTTTTGGGCTTTTGGGCTTTTCAAAAGGCAACACAGGCAGAATCGTAGCCGTCTGCGTCAGCATAGAGACAAACTGTGTAAAGCAAAGTCTGATCTCGTCAATCTCCCCTGTCAGAAATTTCTGGCATACGATTTTGGAGATCTCAAAGCAATCGCTTACAGATAAATCCCCCGCTTCGGCAAAGGCCTGGGTAACAATTGGGACATTGTGGCGCACAAAATACTCCACAGCTTTTTTGCCGATAGGAAGCACCACATAATCCTGCTCCTCCGCGTCAGCCTGAACCGCTTTTAGGATATTGGCGTTATAGCCGCCTGCCAGACCACGATCACCAGCAATTACAATATACAACCTGCGCTGGGTTTCCCGCTTGGCGAGATAGGGACTGTCGAATTGCGTATCCGTCGCTGCAATGTC
Organism: Subdoligranulum variabile; assembly: GCF_025152575.1. Taxonomy (NCBI): domain Bacteria; kingdom Bacillati; phylum Bacillota; class Clostridia; order Eubacteriales; family Oscillospiraceae; genus Subdoligranulum; species Subdoligranulum variabile. Next base: position 70,262 of record NZ_CP102293.1, read on the forward strand.
AAACAAAGTCGCATACAAGGTTTCAAAATAGGGACGGCTCCGTTCTACACGCTCCTTGGCACGGCGCAGTTTACTGGATGCCACCAGCTCCATCGCTTTGGTGATCTGCATGGTGCTCTCCACACTTTTGATGCGCAGCTTGATTTCTTTCATCGAGCCAGCCACCACCATCACCTCCCTTTACGGCTTAGTTCTCTTTCTGGAATTTTTCAGTAAACGCTGTCAGAACAGCCTTAAGTTTTTCCTCAGTTTCTGCTTTCAGATCCCCGGTCGTTCGGATGATTTCCATAACATCCGCAGCGTCCGAATCTTCATCGAGGTACTGGTACAGTTCCCGTTCATAGGATGCAATTGCGGGCACCTCAATTTCCTTCAGATATCCGTGTACCGTGGCATAGAGAATGGCCACCTGTTTTTCCACCGCAACAGGGCTGTTGCGGTCCTGCTTGAGGACTTCTACAATACGCTCCCCCTGGGCCAGACGCGCTTTGGTGTCGGCATCCAGATCAGAGCCAAACTGAGCAAAGCCCTGCAATTCACGATACTGAGAATAAATCAGCTTCAGCGTACCGGCCACTTTCTTCATGGCCTTGATCTGGGCGTTGCCGCCAACACGAGACACCGAAATACCCGGGTTGACAGCAGGACGAATGCCCGCGTGGAACAACTCGGTTTCCAGGAAGATCTGACCATCGGTAATAGAAATAACGTTGGTGGGAATATAGGCCGCCACGTCACCTGCCTGCGTCTCGATGATGGGCAGTGCCGTCAGAGATCCGCCGCCCTTCTCATCGCTGAGCTTAGCTGCACGTTCCAGCAACCGGCTGTGCAGATAGAAGACGTCGCCAGGGTACGCTTCTCGTCCGGGCGGGCGCCGAATCAGCAGAGACAGCGCACGGTAAGCCACCGCATGTTTAGAAAGATCATCATAGATGATCAGCACATGCTTTCCCTTCTGCATGAAATACTCGCCCATGGCGCATCCGGCGTACGGAGCAATATACTGCAGCGGAGACAGTTCCGACGCAGTTGCACAAACCACTGTGGTATAAGCCATCGCACCGTTCTTTTCCAGGTTTTCTACCAGCGAAGCAACGGTAGAACGCTTCTGGCCGATCGCCACGTAAATGCAAAGGACATCCTTGCCCTTCTGATTGATGATCGTGTCAGTTGCGATGACCGTCTTGCCGGTCTGGCGGTCACCGATAATCAGCTCGCGCTGACCTCGCCCGATGGGAATCATCGAGTCGATGGCCTTGATGCCGGTCTGCAGCGGCTGTTTCACCGGTTGACGGTCAATGATACCCGGCGCCGGAGATTCGATGGCTCGGTAATCTGCCGCTTCAATGGGGCCTTTTCCGTCAATGGGCTGTCCCAGGGCGTTGACCACACGGCCAATCATCTTCTCGCCCACCGGGACAGAAACTACTTTTCCAGTACGGCGAATGCCGTCTCCCTCTTTGATACCACTGTCATCGCCCAGCAGAACAATGGAAACGCTGTTTTCTTCCAGATTCTGAGCCATGCCGTAGGTGCCGCTGTCAAACTGCACCAGTTCGCCAGCCATACAGTTATCAAGCCCCGAGGCGCGGGCAATACCGTCACCTACCATCGTGACAGTGCCGGTTTCGGACTGCTCAATGGCATTCTGATAGTACTTGATCTGGGAGCGAATAATGCGAGAAATTTGTTCGGGTTTCAGTTGCACGGTTTGTTTCACCACTCAATCTATAAAATGGGGCGTTCTTCGTTATAGAACCACGTTGGCAATGTCCTCGCGCAGCAATTCCAAACGACGCTGCACGGTACCATCCAAGCGTTCGCCCGCCAGATCGAGGCGCAATCCGGCAAGAACCGACGGGTCCGTCTTTTCGCTCAGATGGATGGTCTTGCCCGTTTTTGCCTCCAATTTGGCAATCAGCTTTTCGCGTTCTGCCTCGGACAGCGGTACTGCCGAGGTCACAGTCGCTTCCAAAATGCCATGCTCTTCATTGTACTGCTGCCGATAGGCTTCCAGACACCCGGAAAGCTCTCCTATCAGATCCGCTTCACACAAGACCTTGAGGAAATTCACCACATACGGATGCATCCCCTCAAAAGCCTTGTCCAGCAACGCACACCGTTCCCTTTTGGGAATGCTGGGCGTTTGCAGAAGTCGGAGATAGGAAGGTTCCTGCTTGCAGCAGGCATCAGCCAAAATGAGCTCCTGCAGAATAGGTTCCGTCAGCGATTCTTCCGCTGCCAGTTCGTAGAGACTGCTTCCATAACGCTTGGCCTGTTCGGTCATGAGGCATCCCCCACATTCCGGATGAATTCGTCAATCAAGGCCTGATGATCCGCCGTATTGATCTCGCGTTCCACTACCTTGCTGGCAATCTCTACCGCGATACCGCCGATCTCATTTTTCAGGTCATTGACTGCTTTTTTGCGTTCCTGCGCCATCTCAGCTTCGGCTGCATTCCGCAAAGCCTGCGCCTCGGCACGGGCCGCGTTTACGATTTCCTCTTCGCGCTTCTGTGCGCGGGTCGTAGCTTCCCGAAGCATGTCGTCCTGTTCGGCTTTGATGCTCTGCAAATGTGCCTGGTATTCTTTTTCAAGATCAGCCGCCTTTTGCTTTGCATCCGCCGCCTCGGCGTACATGTTGTCGATTTCCTGTTGGCGGTCGTCGATCATCCGTTTGACCGGTTTAAACAGGAAATGGCGCAGCACCGCAAAGGTGATGAGCATATTGCAGAAGGTGAAAAGCGCCGTCCACGGATTAACGCCGACAAAGCTTTCAAATCCCGTCATAAGTCATCCCTCCTTCCGTATTCTTCGTATTTCATCAGAAAACGAAGAGAAGCAGCAGGGAGATAACCAGCGAATAAATGCCGGTGGACTCGGTAATGGCGCAGCCCAGAATCATGTTGGTGCGCAGGACATTGGTCATTTCAGGCTGGCGGGACATACCCTCCAACGCCTTGCCCACAGCATTGCCTTCACCGATAGCCGGACCAATGGCTCCGAATCCGATTGCGATACCAGCACCAATCGCGCAGGCGGCTTTTACAATTGCAGCTTCCATAGGGGTTCCTCCTATAATAAAATACAAAATCAGGCTTCTTCCGGCGGGGGGCATGCATTGCCCACATAAACCATCGTCAGCAAACTAAAGACAAGGGCTTGTACCCCGCCGGAAAAAACATCAAAATAAAGGCTCAGGATGCCGGGAATGCCGACCTCCAGATACGGTACGCCGCTAAGTCCCAGCAAAGCAAGAATACCGGTAACCAGGAAAACAACGCCAAAAATTTTGCGCGCCATCTTTTTCTCTCGCACACCATTTATCAGCAATACGGCACCGATCAGTAAAATCACCGCTGAAACCAGGACACTTTTCCCTACCAGCCCTAGCAGTGCAGCCGAGGCCGTGGCCAGCGCCGAATACACCAGACTGGTCAGCACACTGCCTCCCGCAATATTGCCGAAATGACGGAATGCCATGGAAATCGGCTGCGCGATTTCCGACACAAGATTCATCGGCGTCATAACGACAATCGGCTCGGTAAAACCTTTCAGCCATCCCAACACGCCATTGGCTCTGATGGAACAGCCCCAGCAAAGGAAGCTGGTCATCAAGGCCCATGTGACGGTTGTAGAAAGATCTGCTGTGGAAGAACGGAATATACCGGTCATTCCGATATAAGATCCAAACATGGAAGACAGAAACAGCGCGCCGATGTAAGGTGTCCAATAAGCATTGTGTTTGCCCATGGTATCTTCCACCATGCCATACAGCATAGATACGCCTTTTTCTACCAGAACCTGACGCCGGGACGGCCGCTTTTGCAGATTGCGCCCCAGCAAAATACCGGCAACGCACAGGCAGACCATCACCACGAACGAGGAGACAATGGTTTGTGTGATTGGGATTCCACCGAACAGCGGTATGGTAAAATAAATTTTAGGACCATTCATACGGCCGCATCACCGCCTTTATCATCGTTGCGGAAAAACTCCACAAGTTTCAGCACCGCTTGTGCCAGAAGCAACGGCAGCAGCGCTGCCACCGGATCACATACATGCGTCCGGAAAACCAGAATATAAATGACCGCAAGCACCAACAGCCGGACTACACTGGATGCTTGAATGGAAAGCTGCGCCCGCTGCGGGTCGTTATCCCGCGCTGCGCGATCCAACGCATTGGATACGGTGATGCTCAGCGACACAAAATTACCGATCGACAAGATAAAGCCGATTGCGGCGCCGGCAAGGACCTGTTTTGTGAACGCACCCAGCAGTGCATAAATCCCCAGCATGATTCCTACGCAGATCGCCAAAGCAATCGTCAGACGGCCAACCTGACGCAGAATATCTCTGTGTTTTTGCATCCGAAGGTTGCTCCTTTCCTTACCCGTGGTGATTAAAGGATACCGGTGGCGAAGATTTTTTCTTAGGTTCTCTTCCCTGCCGCTCAATGGCCTTCAAAGAATAGCGGAGGCTGCTCACTGCTCCCAGTATACCCAGAATCACACCCACCGCCACAATCCAGCTGCCGAGCGAAAGAGCTTTCCGCAACCAGACCGAAATCGGCACAAACAAAATGGGCGGCACGCAGACCGAGAGGCCGAACTGCGTCAGCCATACCAGATGCCGGGCAACATCATACAGATCTTTCATGGAACCTCCCGCGTGCAAAAGCCGCTCAATGGCTATAGTATACACCAGCACGCTTAATTTTTCAACAGTTTCTTTTGTCTGTGTCCTATAATTTTTGTTCACTCTTGCCTGGATTTGGTTTTTTGACACGTTATTTCATCAACATATGTATGACTTTTAATTCAACGTTGCTATGCGCAACCTGTATTCTCAGTACCTAAGAAGCATTTTACAGTATAAATTTGTTTTTACCATCGGCATGCAACGCCCAGCAAGGCAAAGTTTTCAAAGATTTCCAATATATGGAAGTCCTCAAAAAGAAAAAGCGGTATGGGATCCTTATCCCATACCGCTTTCTTCGTGTAGTTAAATCTTTTATTTTTGGGAGCCAAACCGATATTCCGTGCCGTTTTTCAGGCGCTCAATATTGGAACGATGCAACCAGATCACCATTGTTGCCATAATTACACAACACAGGGTATTGAAGATCACCGTGGGGACGTTGACTCCGCACACAACCCAATAAATCAGCGTTACCACTGGGAACAACGCTGCCACCATAATGCTGCCCAGAGAAACAATGCGGGAGAAAGCGAACTGGATGAGGAACACCAGCAGCAGAATTCCGCAAACAATGGGGCTGATGGACAGCGCTGCGCCAGCGCCTACCAGAACACATTTACCGCCCTTAAAACCAAAATACAGCGGACGGCTATGGCCGATCATACAGAAAATCGCCGCGAGATACGCACCGCATACCGGTGCCAGAAGGGCGTCTGTACCGATCAACGAGGCAAACAGCAGCCGGCCGAGGCTAGCTGCGGCCACACTTTTTCCCACATCGCCGATGATGGTCAATACCGCAGGCAGTTTGCCGTAGGTACGCAGAACGTTGGTCATACCCGCGTTGCCGCTTCCGTGGGTACGGACGTCCTCGTTGAACATGGTTTTGGATACAAGCACGCCAAACAGGATGCTTCCCAGCAGATATCCCGCCAGCGCCGTCAGTACACAAGCCGCAATCACATGAAGTACCATGATTCTTTACACCTTCCCTGCTTTTACCGAGCCGTCTCCGTGTTCCCGCGTGATCATACGAATAGGCGTTCCCGTCAGGCCGAACGTTTCACGGATCTGGTTTTCCAGATACCGCTGATAGGAAAAATGGAACAGTGCTTTCTGGTTCACAAAACACACAAACGTCGGCGGACGGGTGGAAGTCTGGGTAATATAAAATACTTTCAGGCGTTTGCCTTTATCGGAAGGCGGCTGTACCTTGGCGGTAGCACGCGCCAGCATTTCATTGAGTGCACCGGTAGGTACACGGGTACCGTTCTGGATATCCACAAAATGAATCGTCTCAAACAGCTTGTCCACACGCTGTCCGGTCTTGGCACTGATAAAAACAATGGGGGCATAGGACATAAAGCTGAAATCTTCTTCCAGCTGTTTGCGCATGGCATCCATCGTGTAGCTGTCTTTTTCGACCGCATCCCATTTGTTCACCGCAATGATGCAGGCCTTACCCTGTTCGTGCGCATAACCGGCAACCTTGGAGTCCTGTTCGGTAAATCCAACCGTCGCGTCGATCATAATGACGCACACCCGGCTGCGTTCCACCGCCGCAAGGCTGCGCAGAACGCTGTAGCGCTCCACGCCGCTTTCCACCTTGCCTTTTTTGCGCAGGCCGGCCGTATCGGTAAAGACAAACTTGCCGTACTTGTTCTCCACCAGCGTATCGATGGCATCCCGGGTGGTGCCGGCTTCGTTGGCCACGATCAGACGGTTTTCGCCCAGAATGTGGTTGATGAGGCTGGACTTGCCCACATTGGGCCGTCCAATGACTGCCACCGTAATGCGGTCGTCGCCGTCCTCGTCATCCCGCGTGAAGTCAAGATGTGCGCACACTGCGTCGAGCAAATCGCCGGTTCCATGACCATGCACACCCGAGACCGGGATGATCTCTCCCAGACCCAGCGAATAAAAGTCATAGAGCTCCATAGGCGGTTCGCCAATCTTATCGCACTTGTTGACGGCCAGCACAACCGGCTTACCGCTGCGCATCAGCATACCGGCAATATCCTGATCCTGCGGCGTGACACCGTTGGTCAGCTCCGTAACCATGATGATGCAGTCTGCCGAGTCAATGGCAATCTGTGCCTGCTCCCGCATATGGGCCAGCAAACCGTCATCGATCCGAGGTTCAATGCCACCCGTATCAACCAGCAGGAATTTGTTGCCGCACCATTCGCAGTCGCAGAAAATGCGATCGCGGGTCACGCCCGGCGTGTCCTCCACGATGGCCAGGCGCTGGCCGGTCAGTTTATTGAAAATCGTGGATTTGCCCACGTTGGGCCGTCCCACGATGGCAACGATCGGTTTTGCCATGTCCACCCCTCCTTAGTTGGGTCCTCGTTTGATTCTTCGTATACGTTTATGGGCACTGAGGCAAGCCTTGCAGCAGCCTGCGCCGTCAGTGGGAATCGCCATCGTCCGGCACCCCAGCGCCTCGGAAAGCTGCGGCAGCGTGATATCGTCAAGGAAACGATCTTTCTCGTCCCGCAACATCACTTCCGGCACGGCCAGCAGATCGCTCTGCAGGTTCCCTTTGCATTGCTTGATGATGTCGGTGCCCGTGACAAGCCCCGCCACACTGACATTTCCGCCAAAATACTCGTTGCGGATCTGATGCACCTTGATCTTTACCTGAGGATACTTTTGCATGAGCGCCCGAGCAGACTGTTCGATCAGCGGTCCGGCCAAAGTGCCGGTGACCACATCCATGCTGTGAGGCAATACCAGACCGCGATAGTTTTCCAGTTCTTCCAGAAAGGTATCGTGGTAAAGACGCCACATACCGACGCCGTCCTCCAGCTGGGCAAACTCATCATAGAATTCCGCCGGAGGCAATTCCCGTCCGGAAGTAAGATACCACTCATCACTGGGATAGACAATGCTGCGGCCGTACTCCTTACGGCAGCGATTGCTGTATTCTTCCAGAATGGCCAGTGTCTCCGCCGCAGAATCCTTGTCATAGGCCTGTAATTTATAAAGACCTTTGCGGTAATCTGTCACACCAGCCGGCACCACCGCAATGCTGCCTACCTGCGGGCGCAGCGCCAGCAGGTCATCCAGCGTACGGCGCAGCTCATCCCCGTCATTGATCCCTCGGCACAGAACCAGCTGACAGTTCAGCTCGACCCCGCCGGCAGCCAACCTGGGCAGGTATGCAAGCACTTCACCGCCCCGTTTGTTGGCCAGCATCCGGATCCGCAGCTGCGGATTCGTCGTATGCACCGAGACGAAAATCGGGCTGATGTGCATCTCTATGATGCGGTCAATTTCCCGATCGCTGAGATTGGTCAGCGTAATATAGTTGCCGAAAAGAAAAGAGAGGCGCTCATCATCATCTTTAAAATAGAGGGGCTCCCGCATTCCGGGCGGCAGCTGATCAATAAAGCAGAACATACAATGATTGGCGCAGCTGTGTTTTTCATCTCCCAGATAGGTTTTGAAATTGCAGCCCAGCGGTTCATACTCGCCTTTTTCTACCGTCAGCGTCCGGTGCTGCTCATTTTCGCAAACCTCCAGCGTAAAGCGCGCCGGGGTTGTATAAAACTGATAGTCCAACGCGTCCCCGAGCGGATGCCCGTCGACGGCCAGCAGGGCGCAGCCTTCTCCGATGCCAAGCTTCTGGGCCGGTGAATTTTCATCAACCGAGGTCACATACAAGGCCATTGTCCCGGCCCTCCTCTCCTAAAATCAACTGTAACAAAAAGGGGGAAGGCATTGCCCTCCCCTAGCAAGAAACTTACGCTTCCTTCTTGATGACTTCCTGGCCTTTGTAGTAGCCACACTTGCCGCAAACCTTATGGGGAACCTTCAGTTCGCCACACTGCGGGCACTTCACCAGCGTCGGCGCCTCCAGTTTCCAGACATTAGAGCGACGTTTGTCGCGGCGGGCTTGAGAATGCTTTCTCTTGGGTACGATAGCCATAATCGGACACCTCCTTGGTGAAATTCAACTGAGCAGTTGTTTTAATATGCTAAGCCGAGCATCCGCAGGGGCAGCATTGTCTGCCGGTTGGCAGGTACATCCTGCCGCCTTCTTCTTGCCGCAGATGGGGCATAGACCTTGGCAATCGGTGCTGCAAAGCAGTACCGTGGGAACCTCGAAAATCAGTTCCTGAAAGACCAGTTCCTCGAGGTCGAGACAGCCTTTTTCCTGACAGGGCAATTCAAAATCAGGATCTTCCACATCCCGCATCCGAACGAGATATTCCCGCTCAAACGCATATTCCCTTTGGATTGGTTCCAGGCAACGGGCACACTCGGCATTGATTTGTGCCTTTACACACAACAGCAACGCCGCGCCATCAGCGGTGGGCGTTGCCGAGAAATCACATTCTGCCGGTGCGGCCAGCGTATAGCCGCCGAAATCCGCCTGTGAAAGATCAGCCAGAAAATGTGTCTTGCAAGGCACTCTGGCATTTTCCAGAAAGGGTCGAAGATCAAATTGCATAGTACACCTCAAAAGGTTGCTTAAATAGTATACACAAGTGGCAGGGGCTTGTCAACCAGAAAACCGCAAAAAGTTGCGATTTTTTTCGCATTTTTCGCAAAAAACAGGGCGGGAAACCTCTTTCCCGCCCTGCAATCTTCTTCAAAGGGTCGTTTATGCTCAGATCACGTACTTCTTCAAATCTTCGGGCAGCTCGTCCGCATTTGCAGAAACCGTAACCACGACCTCGATGTTCTTGGTGATCTTGTCGATGGCCTTCAGAACCTTGTCTGCGGCGTCCAGATCATGATCGATGATGCGCAGGATACCGTCGATGAACAGCTCTGTAATATCATAGTTGCCTGCCAGAACGCCGGCCACAAAGCCGTACAGCATGTCCGCACCGACGACACCGTATTCGTCCACGTCCACCAGACGGGCAGCATGATTGATTTCAGTGGTGAGTTTCATGCACTTTTCGATCACCACAATGTTGCCGGAAGTGGTCTTGGTCGCCTTGTCGATCATGTCAATCATGGTCTTGGTCTTGCCAGAGCCTTTGGTTCCAACAATCAGTTTCAGCATAAGGGGGTACCTCCTTTATTCGTAGGCGCCTCACGGCGCGAGTTTCCGTCAGTCCTGCAGCTTAGCCTCCAGCTCCGCCTTGCGGTCTTCATAACCGGGCTTGCCAAGCAGTGCGAACATATTCTTCTTATAGCTCTCCACGCCGGGCTGGTCGAAGGGGTTCACAGAAAGCAGATAACCGGATACCGCACAGGCTTTCCAGAAGAAGTAAATCAACTCGCCGATGTCATGCGCATTCAGCGAATCCACTTCGATGATGCCCAACGGCACGCCGCCATCGGTATGGGCCAGAATGGTGCCTTCCATCGCCTTGCGGTTGACAACACTCATATTCTGCTCGGCCAGGAAGTTCAAACCGTCGAAGTTGCCTTCCAGCGGCTCGATGTAGAAATCCTCCCGGGTGTTTTTCACATCCACATAGGTTTCAAACATCACGCGGCTGCCATCCTGCAGGAACTGACCCATGGAATGCAGATCCGTAGAGAAGATGCAGGAAGTCGGCATCAGCCCCTTCTGATCCTTACCCTCGCTCTCGCCGAACAGCTGCTTGTACCATTCATTCATCATGGTAAAGTCCGGCTCAAAGCAAGCCAGCGTTTCCACGCTCTTGCCCTTGCGATACAAAATATTGCGGGTCATCGCGTAACGGTACGCGTCATTGTCCATGCTGCACTTGCCGAACTTTTCACGGCCATCTGCAGCACCCTGCATCAGTTCATCGATATCGATGCCGGCGCAGGCAATGGGCAACAGGCCTACAGCGGTAAGCACCGAGTAGCGGCCGCCGACATCATCGGGAACGACGAAGGTCGGCCAGCCCTGCTCATTGGCCAGCTGCTTGAGGGTGCCCTTGGCACGGTCGGTGGTGGCGTAGATGCGCTTGTTGGCTTCCTCGGGGCCGACGGAATCTTCCAGCAGCTTGCGGAGCACGCGGAACGCCAAGGCAGTCTCCGTGGTCGTACCGGACTTGGAAATAACGTTGATGGAGAACCGCTTACCCTTGGTCAGCTTGATGATATCATTGAGTGCCGTGGGCGAAATGGTGTTGCCGCAGAAGTAAATCTTAAGACCATCATCCAGTTCATTGTGGTACAGACCGCGGACAGCCTCCACCACAGCACGGGCGCCCAGGTAAGAGCCGCCGATACCGGCAACCAGCAGAACGTCGGAATCCGAACGAATCTTCTTGGCCGCCTCTTTGATGCGGGCAAACTCTTCCTTGTCATAAGTAACAGGCAGGTCAAGCCAGCCCAGGAAATCATTGCCGAATCCGGTTTTGGTTTCCAGTTGCTTGTGGGCCAACTCGACCTGCGGATAAATTGCCTCATATTCTTCAGGACGGATGAATTTTGCCAGATGCTTGCCATTGAATTTGACAGCCATCTTAATGCCCCTCCTTTATGTTTTGATTGTCTTCATGATACCGTTTTGCGTCGGTATTGTCAAGCAAATGTCCGGTATTTTTTTCGACTTTTTCATGAACATTGCACAAATTAAACGTCGGATAAGGCAAGACTCTGCACCAAAAGCCCGAAACAATACCCAAAACTCAACGCCTCTACGTCTTGTGCTGCAGTAATGGTAAATGTTTGCAATTCAGCTTCTCCATCCATCCAATGCACGGTGCCCACCTGGCTTCCCGCCTTCACCGGAGCCTGCAAGGTCTGCGGCAGCTCCACCTCAATCCGCAGGTTTTCCCCCTGCCCTTTTGGCACAAGGCATTTTTGCGGTGTATCATATTCCAGAGCAACAGCATCGGCGGTGCCACGGGTTACCGGGATCGTCTGCGGTGCATCGTCCGGAAGTTCTGCCGTTATATTCTCAAAGTTGGCAAAGCCGTAGTCCAGCAACGCAGTAGCGGCCTGGAAACGTTCTTTTCCGGAAGCCGACCCCAGAACCACCGCAATCAGACGCAGGCCATTGCGCTCCGCACTGGCAGAAATGCACACCCCCGCCTTGCTGGTCGTACCGGTTTTGAGGCCCGTAATGCCGTTATAGCTCTTGAGCAGCTTGTTGGTGTTGACGAGCTGTGTTGCACCATTGCGCAGGGTATCGGTCCAGATCGAGCAGTAGTCCCGGACCTCGGTATGGTGCAGCAGCATCTCCCGGCTCATGATGGCCACGTCCCGGGCACTGGAAAGATGTCCCTCCTGGTCAAGGCCGCAGGCATTTTCAAAGTGCGTCGAAGTCATGCCCAGCTGCGCAGCGGTTTCATTCATCATCTGCACGAACGCCGGTTCGCTGCCCCCTACAAACTCCGCCACCGCTACGGCCGCATCGTTGGCACTGGAAACACAGATCGCTTTCAGCATATCGTTCAGCGTCATCTGTTCCCCGGGCTCCAGCCAGATCTGACTGCCCCCCATACTGTAGGCATGTTCGCTGACAGGGACGTTGTCTTCCAGGCTGATTTTCCTGGATTCCAGCGCCTGAAAAGTCAACAGCAGCGTCATCACCTTGGTGATGGAGGCAATGGGGCGCTGTTCATCTGCATTTTTTTCATACAACACAGTACCGGAATCTTCATCCACCAGAATCGCCGCTTCACAGGGAACGTCAAACTCGCTGGTTCCCGCTGGTGTAATTGTCTGCGCCTGCGGCGTCACCTCTGCCGGAACCGTCACGGCAGAATCCGCTTCGGCATACGCCCGAAATACCGAGAACAGCACCAGTGCCAGACACAATAGGATTGTCACGGTACGCTTTTTCATTGCAACAACACCCCCGCTGCAAATTGACTTTGTTTAAGGCTATGCGGGGTGTTTCGGTTTTAGTATTGCGCTTTTATGGCGTTTCCATTATAATAAGGGCGCTATTGAACACTTTTGATTGTAAAGGAACCATCACCATGCGGGTAACATTTTATACCTTGGGCTGCAAGGTAAACCAGAACGAAACCGGCGCCCTGGCGCAGTTGTTTGAAGAAAGCGGGTACACCGTTGTTTCCAACGAGGAGGCAGCGGATGTCTATGTGGTCAACAGCTGCACCGTAACCAACTTCGGCGACCAGAAAAGCCGCAAATGGCTTCGGCGTGCCAAGCGGGAAAATCCCGGCGCAGTCACGGTGCTGACAGGCTGCTATCCGCAGGCTTTTCCTGAGGAAGCCTCTGAAATCGCCGAGGCTGACGTGGTAACCGGTTCCGGGAACCGCCGGTCCATTCTGCACGACGTGCAAATGGTACTGAACGGCGAACAGGAGCGGGTAATCGATATCCGCCCTCACGAGAAGGGCGAACGTTTTGAAGAGCTTCCCATGGATAAATTTGCTGAGCACACCCGCGCATTTGTCAAAGTGGAGGACGGCTGCAACCGCCGCTGCGCCTATTGCGTGATTCCCCGCGCTCGTGGTCCTGTGCGCAGCAGAGAGGAAAGCAGCATCCTGCAGGAACTGCATCGGCTGACCGAAGCCGGGTATAAGGAGATCGTCCTGACAGCCATCAGTCTGCCGAGCTACGGTACAGACAGCGGGACCAGCCTGGTGGAGCTTGTAGAAAAGGCCGCCGCCGTACCGGGCGTGGAACGGCTCCGATTGGGCAGTCTGGATCCCGACATGCTGCATGATGAAGTCATTCTGCGCCTTTCCCGGGTGAAAAAACTCTGTCCTCAGTTCCATCTCAGCCTGCAAAGTGGCTGCGATAAAACGCTGCGGGCCATGCGGCGCCCTTATACCACTGCACAGTTCGCCAAAATCGCTGACAAGCTCCGGCATGCATTTGGCGCTGAAAATGTCAGTTTCACCACCGATGTGATTGTCGGTTTTCCCGGAGAGACCGAGGAGGACTTCGAGGCCAGCATGGCCTTTGTAACAGGCCAGCATTTTCTCAAGGTGCACGTCTTCCCCTACTCCCGCCGCGAAGGCACCCCCGCCTACGATTTTCCGGACCAGATTCCCGAGCATGAGAAGGAGGACCGCAGCCGCCGGATGACCGCCGCCGTAGAAGCCGTGCGCGCCGAGGAGGCTGTCAAAATGCAGGGCCGTACCGCTGAGGTACTACTGGAAACACCGCTTTCCGCCACCCTGTTTACCGGCTATACCAAGCAGTATCTTCCGGTCCTTGTCACCGCCCCCGATCATCACACAGGCGACATCGTCCAGGTCACATTGGGTGAGTGGGACGGCAAACGTTGCCGGGCCACACTTTTCCGATAAAGATAAGAAGTCACCAAAACAGAATCAATCAAAATAAAATTGGCAAACAGGGAAAATAATTTGTATTTTCCCTGTTTTTTGTTGCCGTGCCTCTTGCCAAACGAGTGTCTTTTTGGTAAAATTTTAACAGGAGCGGTTATACCCCGCTCAGGTCGCGTCTTTTTGGAGAAATCGGAGCAAATGAAGAAGGAGCAATCACAATGAGAGGTATTTACACCCCCGTTACGAATATCCGTCGCAAGGTGTTCACCGAAGTCGCGCGCATGGCGTACGAAGTCAACGAAATGTCTGACTACGCCAATCTGATGCGCGAGCTGCCCTACAAGATCATTCCCGGCGAAGAAGGTTCTCTGCGCAGCAGCATTTTCCTGGAGAGAGCCATCATCTCGGAGCGCATTCGTCTGGCTATGGGCCTGTCCCTGCGCCCTCTGGATGAAAGCGTTCCCGCCAGCGAAGGTCTCGAGCACAGCGTCATTGCGGATAAGTACTACGAACCGCCGCTGATCAACGTCATCAAGTTTGCCTGCAACCGCTGCCCGGAGAAGATCATCAAGGTCACTGCCATGTGCCAGGGCTGCCTTGCCCATCCCTGCCAGGAAGTCTGCCCCAAGCACGCCATCAGCTTCCGCAACGGAAAGAGCCACATCGATCAGAGTCTCTGCGTCAAGTGCGGCCGCTGCGTCAACAGCTGCCCCTACAGCGCAATCGTCAAGACGGAGCGTCCCTGCGCTGCCGCCTGCGGTATGGGTGCCATCCACTCCGACCAGTATGGCCGCGCAGACATCGACTACGACAAGTGCGTTTCCTGCGGCATGTGCCTTGTCAATTGCCCGTTTGGTGCCATCGTGGATAAAGGACAGATCTTCCAGCTGGTACAGTCCATCAAGCGCGGTGACAAAGTCATTGCCATTGTGGCTCCTGCTTTCATCAATCAGTTCCCCGGCATGACTCCTTCCAAGCTCAAGGAAGGCATGCGGATGCTGGGCTTCTGCGACGTGGAGGAGGTCGCCATCGGCGCCGACCTGTGCACCATTGATGAAGCCAAAGATTTCATGGAAGAGGTCCCCTCCAAGCATCCCTTCATGGGCACTTCTTGCTGCCCCGCCTGGAGCGTTATGGCCAAGAAACTCTTCCCCGAATATGCAGATTGCATCAGTATGACGATGACCCCCATGGTGCTGACTGCCCGTCTGATCAAGAAAGATCATCCGGATGCCCGCATCTGCTTCGTGGGTCCCTGCTCCGCCAAAAAGCTGGAGGCCAGCCGTCGTTCTGTCCGCAGTGAGGTGGACTTCGTTCTTACCTTCGAGGAATTGATGGGTCTGTTTGAAGCCAAGGAAGTCGACTTCGCTTCCCTGCCCAACAGTCCCGAAGATGCCTTTGAGAGCGCCAGTGCCGATGGTCGTGGCTTTGCTGCTTCCGGCGGCGTGGCCCAGGCCGTTGTCAACGCCATCAAGAAGATGGATCCCGACCGCGAGGTCAAAGTTGCCAACGCCCAGGGCCTGGCCGATTGCCGCAAGATGATGACCATGGCCAAGGCCGGCAAATACAACGGTTATCTGCTGGAAGGCATGGCTTGCCCGGGCGGTTGTATCGCCGGTGCCGGCACGCTGGCAGATCCCGCCAAGAGCGCGGCTATGCTCAACAAGTACAAGAATGAGGCCAAGATGAAGAACTCTACGGAGACTCCGTACAAGGATTCCATCAGCCTGCTGAAGTATTGATTGTATGATAAAATGCCCTGCACGAAATCGTGCAGGGCATTTTTTATTTATGATATTTCATACCAGCATTGATGGTGCAGGCACGGTACAGTTGCTCTGTCAAGACCAGCCGCGCCAGTTGATGGGGCAAGGTGATGCGCCCCAAACTAATTCTGGCCTGCGCCGCACGCTTGACGCGTTCATCCAATCCATGGGAAGAGCCAATCGCAAATGCTACATCCCCCGCGCCGCTTCCCGCCCGTTGAGCCAACAAGTCTGCCAACTCTTCGCTGGAGATTTGCTTGCCTTCCACACAGAGCGCCACAAGATAAGCACCTTTCCGAACTGCATGTAAAATTGCCTCGCCCTCTTTTTCCAGCGCTTTGGCAATTTGCTTGTCGCTTGCGTTCTTATCTGCAATCGTGACCTCCGGCAACTCCAGAATACGGAAGTTGCAAAACCCTCCCAGTCGTTTCTGGTATTCTGCCACACCAGCTGCAAAATAACTGGCATTGAGTTTCCCCACACAAATCAGATCCACATTCTGCATAACATCCCCCACCTTAAAATTCCAGGAAAGGACTGATGTCATTGCGCGTTTGTGCTTGGACCACCACATCACGTCCTGGCTGAATCCCCGCCGCCAGCAACACATTGTAAACGGTGGTCAAGGCCAGTTCCGGAGAATTGTTTGTCTGGCTTAGATGGCACAAGGCGAACTTTTTGCAGCCTTCCTGGATCAGGTCCAAAATTGCCGCCGCGCAGGCTTTGTTGTCCAAGTGCCCCCGATCACTGGCAATGCGTTTTTTCAGATAATAAGGATAGGGTCCGCCATGCAGGCTGAACGCGTCATAGTTGGCTTCCAGCGCCACAAGATCGCACCCCATCAGATTGTCTTCCACCACCGGCGTCAGCACCCCCAAGTCGGTGGCAATGGCCATACGATGCTGATCCGGCGTTATAATTCGGTAGCCGCAACAAGGGACATCATGGCTGGTAGGGAAAGCCGTTACCCGGAAATGTCCCACATCCATGGTCTGGCCACCGTCTACCGCAATTCCTTCCACCGCCGGAGGCAATGTGCCCCGAGATTCCAGTACCTCCAGCGTATCTGCCCGTGCATATACAGGAACCGGATATTTCTTCAAGAAGGTGTCCAATCCGGCTACGTGATCCGAATGTTCGTGGGTAACCAGGATGCCCGCACAATCGCTGATTGCCAGATCCAGTTTGCGCAATGCCGCCAAAGTCGTGCGGCAGCTCTTTCCCATATCGACCAGCAGATATGACCGATCCTGCATCACCAAACCGCAATTCCCGGAAGACCCCGAATACAAAGTGGTAAATAATGCCATAAAACAGTTTCCTTTTGCTCTCAACCCATAAAAAGTGGGCCGCCGTTGGGCGGCCCACTGACCTTTTTCAGATAGCGCGGGTAATGGCATTGGCCGGAATCTCGACCCGGCGAATATCCGCTCCCAGCAACTGCAATTTCTCTACAATATTCTCATAACCGCGTTCAATATGGATTGTCTCGTCGATCTCGCTCACTCCGTTGGCTGCCAAAGCAGCGACCACCATAGCAGCGCCGGCACGAAGGTCGGTAGCCCGCAGCGGCGCAGGACGAAGCTCTTTCACGCCTTCAATCACCGCGACCTGACCGTCCACCTGAATGTTAGCCCCCATATGAATCAGCTCATCCACATAACGGAATCTGTTTTCCCAGATTCCCTCGGTCACGATGGATGTTCCTTCCGCCAGTGTCAACAGGGCCGTCATCAGCGGCTGCATATCGGTGGGGAATCCCGGATGAGGCATCGTCTTGACTTTCAGCGGTTTAAGCGCCCCCGTGCGGGTGATCCGCAGCGCATCATCATACTCCTGAATGGTGCATCCGGCCGCCCGCAGCTTCGCGGTAATGGGCTCCAGATGCTTGGGAATAATGTTATGCAGCATCACATCGCCCTTGGTGATAGCCGTTGCCACCATATAACTGCCTGCCTCAATCTGATCCGGAATAATGGCATAATTACAACCGTGCAGCTTTTTGACGCCATGAATCTTGATCACATCCGTGCCGGCGCCATGCACATCGGCTCCCATCATATTCAGGAAGTTTGCCAGATCCACAATGTGCGGCTCACGCGCCACATTTTCCAGAATCGTCGTGCCTTCCGCCAACACGGCAGCCAGCATGGCATTCATTGTGGCACCTACAGATACTGTGTCAAAGAAAACATGGGCACCGAGCAATTTGTCGGCTTTCACGTGAATCTGACCGTATTCGACCGAATCATCTGCGCCAAAAGCGGTAAACGCTTTCAGATGCTGATCAATGGGCCGAGGCCCCAGGTTGCAGCCGCCCGGCATGGCAACCTGCCCGGTACCAAAACGTCCCAAAAGCGCACCCAGGAAATAATAACTGGCACGCATCTGACGGGACAGTTCGTTGGACACCTCGGTGCAATCAATATGGGTGGTATCAATCTCGTAGGTACTGCGGCTGACCATGCGGATGCTGGCCCCCAGCTCGCTGAGGATCTGGAGCGACGCCATCACGTCACTGATGCAGGGCAAATTTTCGATCAGACATTTATCAGCAGCCAAAATCGTGGCAGGCAAAATGGCCACCGCAGCGTTCTTCGCGCCGCCGATGTTCACATCGCCATGCAGCGGGTTACCCCCGCGGATCACAAATTTTTCCAAATGTAGCTCTCCTTTGTGCGATATACCGAACGGAGTCCCTCCATCGGTAGATCTTTGCGCACTTTGTCTCATTATACACCATTATACACTATTTGAAAAGTATCCCCTATCACAAATGCAAAAACTTTGTGAAAAAGTGCCAGTGTTTGACGGTGTACAGCCACTTTTTTAAGCGGGCTTACATGTTGGGGAACAAAGTCTGGGCACTGAACAGACTGCCGTTATAGAACATTTCAAAATGGCAATGATTGCCGGTCGAGTTGCCGGTCGATCCCACTTCACCAATCTTGTCGCCCTGTGCGATCGCCTGCCCCTGTGTGACCGCAATGGCAGACATATGTGCATACAGGGTCTTGTAGCCATTGCCGTGGTCGATTTCCACGTAGTTACCGTAAGAGTAGTGCCAGCCGGCTGCCACCACCGTACCGGAGTCCGAGGCAATGATTGTGGTCCCATAGGGGGCGCAGATATCTGCGCCACGGTGTCCACTGCTCATCCAGCGGCTGACGTAGGTGTAGTTGGGAACCGGCCAGATAAAGCTGCCGGAACCGACCTGTGCCACCATGCCACTCTTCAGGCGAGTGCCGGTCACCGTAATTTCCGGAACAGTCGCTTTGGTCACCGTGTAAGAGATTGCCTGCCGGTCGGTAACCACACCGTCAATCATGGTTACTTCGTAAGTGACATCCTCCGAGCCGTCTTCCCCTTCTTGGAGTGTCACGACTTTCCCGAAATCGTATTCCGAAGAATCTGTATTCTGCGTATCAAAAGGAATTGCCACCGTCTCGGTCTCACGGCGAACCACCTTGACTTTGAGCAGTTCCGCCGATGCGGCACCGGTAATCAGCTCGGTACCCGCATCCACTTCCTGATCCAGTGTAAGCAGTTCAGGATTCATCTGCGCAAGGGAATCGAAGGAAACGCCTGTCGCATCCACAATGCTTTGGACCGTATCGCCATCCACCGCCGTATAAGTCTGGATACCAGAACCGGCGTTCAGTTCCTGAATGATATCTGAGTAGGAACTGATGGATTCATTCAGATACACACCGTCCAGCAAACGGATCTCATGGGCAAAAGCAGTATAGACCGAGGGATCCGTGGTATCTTCGTAAGGTTCCTTAATGCTTTCCAGATAGGTACGCAGATGGTCACCTTCGGTAGTGACAAAACGCAGTTCCCCATCGATGTAAACAGCCGTGGCATCAATGATCTCATCGCTGGCCGTGCGTAAAATAGCGTTGGCGATTTCACTTTCGGTCATTGTCTGGCCGGAAACCGCCAGTGTGTAAGTGGGCGATACATCCCACTGTGTATCCGGCACATTGGCGCCGCTCTCGATGAGCATGCTTTTGGCCGTATTGATACGGGACTGCACATCATCCCGTGCGTTCTCGAACACCTGCTCGTTGGCCACATATCCTACGCTCTCGCCGTTCACCTGAACATTGAGCACAAAGCGAACATTCAGTCCATTGCGAACAATCACGATCAGGGCTGCTGCTGCCAGCGCCGGCAGGAAATATGTAATGGCGTTCCAGACCACCGGGTAATATTTTTTGACGCCACGGCGGAAATACTGTACCTTGGCTGCGCGAATCTGTCCGGCGTCTTCTTCTTCCAACACATCCGGCAATTCCCGGATATGGCGGATTCCCGAAGCCATCCTGGTAAACGGGCTGGTAAGATCTTCAATAAAGGTCAGGATGCCCAACACAAAAGGCCGTACAATCATCAGCAAAAGGTTGCCGATGGTAGCCGCAATGGCACCTACAATTCCCCGCAGCTTTCGCCACGCACAAACGCCCGCATACTCGACCCAAAAGCCGACCATGTACAGGAAATCGCCGATCACATAGGCATAGGGAATCTTATCAAGCAGGCCTGACATATGACGCCGGCGTTTGGCACGCTTCTTCCTGCGATGCCAGGAACGAACCGTCCGCTTGCAGCGCCAGTCATCCAGACGCTGGGACAGACCGCTCTTCTTTTTCTGATTGGGTTGTTTATCAGTCTGGGTGGAATTCAAAGTACGGGGTCTCCTTTCCGCGTAACAACGTGGCAAAGACGAGGCGTTATTTCCTCTGCATGAAACGTTCAGAACTGATCCAATGACCATCCGTCAAGCAGATAATTAGCCTGCGCCAACCCCTCCATATCGGAGGGCATTGGGCAGGATACCCGAATCGGTTTCCTGGTAACAGGATGGACAAAATGCAGTACAGCACAGTGCAGCGCATGCCGCCCGATTCGACGGATATTTCCGCCGTAGAGAGTATCTCCCGCCAGCGGGTGGCCTATGTAGGCCATATGCACCCGAATCTGGTGGGTCCTGCCGGTGCGCGGTATACACGCCACCAGGCTGTGCTCCGCACTTGCAGCCAGCACTGTATACTCTGTCAGGCTGTACTTTCCCTCCGGCGTCACGCAGCGGCCGATGATGGAATCTCCTCGTCTGCCGATCGGTGCCTCAACCCGTCCCGGTCCCAGCGGCAGGGACCCTTGTACGATGGCCAGATAGCATTTTTTCGCTTGTCCCGCCAGAAGCGGAGCAGCGAAAGCATTCTGAGCACACAATACAAGGCCACTGGTATTTTTATCAATCCGGTTGACCGGCCGAAACACACCGTTTTTTCCCTGGCTCTGCAGATAATAAATCCAGCCATTGGCCAGGGTATGGTCCGGATAATTCAATGTAGGATGAACTGCCAACCCGGCAGGTTTGTCCAACACCGCAGCAAATTCATCTTCATACACAATGGATAAAGGAATCGGCTGGGGTATAACACTGGTAGCCGGTTCCGGCGGCAAAGCAAACGTGATACACTGCCCTGCGTGAACTTTTTGGTCGGTATGCAGCGCCTGACCATCAGCAAAAAAGCCTTGACCCGTGTGTTTGACCGACTTGATCAGCCCAGCAGTCACGCCGCAGGTACGCAAAAAAAGCCCCAGACGCTGG
Organism: Subdoligranulum variabile; assembly: GCF_025152575.1. Lineage (NCBI taxonomy): Bacteria > Bacillati > Bacillota > Clostridia > Eubacteriales > Oscillospiraceae > Subdoligranulum > Subdoligranulum variabile. Next base: position 91,504 of record NZ_CP102293.1, read on the forward strand.
CCCTCGGCTTCGGACGGCACGACATAGTGCAGTTCCATTGCTTCGTGCGTCCTCCTTTTGCACCCATATGTGGGTATTATAACACAAAGCCTCCGGCGATGCAAACCCAATGTTTGGTACCTTCGGACAACAAAAACGGCACCCCCGCGCAGTGACGCTGCGGGCGTGCCGGAACGTTCATAAAAAACGACTGGACCGTAAGCCGGGTTCTGTATCAAACGACGATCTATCTTGGCCTTGCGTCGCCGCAAGGCTCACGCCATCACCGGGACGCGCGAGGCTCCGCATAATGTCCCATACGGATGTTGCTTCAAGCAGGGTTTACATAGCCGCAAAGTCGCCAGTGCGCTGGTGAGCTCTTACCTCGCCTTTCCATCCTTACCGTGCCAAAGCACGGCGGTTTCTTTCTGTTGCACTATCCCTGGGGTCACCCCCGGCTGCCGTTAGCAGTTGCTACGCCTCTGTGAAGCCCGGACTTTCCTCAGGCAGCTCTTGCGAGCTGTCCCGCCGCCGTATGTTCCACTCGTTTTCGGCTTAGTATAGCATAAAATCATTCTCTTGGCAAGTGCTACACAAGCAGTTGCAAAAGCAACAGTGCAATCACCCCCGGCATCCCCAGTACTACGGCAACAAATCCGGTAAGGCGATTGAGCGGCAGTGCTACCCCGGTGAGCGGTTCCAGCAGCGCCAGCAGCGCCAACGTGCCCAAACCGCAGATGGCGGCTCCCAGCAGTGCGCGAAGCGGATGGCGCTGGTGTGCCGCACAACGGCCTACCACTACCAAAGAAACACCTGCCCCCACCAGACACCACCAACTGTTCAAGGATCTTCACCTCCCGAACGAAGCACCCGCAGCAAGGCACGGCATCGGCACATCAGCGCCGCATGCTGATAAGTCAGCTGTTCGATGTAAAACGGGTCCTGTGCCTCCTCAAAAGCCACTTCGTTGGCACGCAACGCCTGCATGGCTTCCCTAAGTTCTCCCTGTACCGCGCGGCGTTCCTTTTCCTGGCGGGTCATTCGCTTAAACACAGGCCTCTCCCCCATCTCACAGCAAAATACAGATCAAACCATCACAGCCTTCGTTGATGATCCTTTCCAGCGTAACCTGCAGTCGATTTCTTGCTTCCTGAGGCATATGCAGCAGCTTGGCCTGCACGCCCTCGCTGACCAGTTCATTGAGACTTTTTCCGAAAATATTGGTACTCCATAATTTTCCGGGGTCGGTCTCAAAGTCAGACAGCAGACTCTTGATCAGTTCCTCCCCCTGCTGCTCACTGCCCACCGTGGGAGAAAGTTCCGTATGGATATTGGCACGCATGATGTGCAGGCTGGGCGCACTGGCCGAAAGACGAACCCCGTACTGTCCCCCCTGCCGGACAATCTCCGGTTCTTCCAGCGTCAGTTCGTCAATGCCCGGCATTACGATTCCATAGCCAGTCGCCTCCACCTGATCCAATGCCGACTTGATCTTGTCGTAGGCTCGTTTAGCGCGGGCCAGGCTTACCACGCAGGGAAGCAGGCTTGCCTCATCCACGATTTCCAGCCCCGTCTGTTCCCCCAGAATCCTGTAAAAGATATCCGGCGCAATTCCGGCCGTGATGCGTACACTGCCGGTAGAAAGGTCCATCCCCGTGAGGGAGGTACTCACGATATACTCGCAGTCCAGCTGCGGCCGCCGGCCGGCCACATCCGCCATCTTATGAACAGTTCCCGCATATTCCAGCATGGCCGTGTATACAGCATTTTGCAGCCAGTGCCCGGACTCCAGCATCGTCACCCAGCTGGGCATATGGACTGCGATTTCCCGCACCGGAAATTCGTACAGCAGCTTCTGTAGCAGACCATCCACAGTTTCTGCCGTCATGGTTACGCAATTGACTGGGAACACGGTGTGATTGTACAGTTCGCTCATCTGGGCTACCAACTGCTGAGCCGCATCAGACTCTGGTTCGGCACAGTTCAGCAAAATGATATACGGTTTACCGATGGCATCCAGTTCGGCCACAATGCGCTGTTCCGCCTCCCGATAAGCTTCCCGGGGCAAATCGGCCACTGATCCATCCGTCGTAACAACGACGCCGACTGTGGCGTGCTCCCGGATCACCCGACGGGTGCCGGTCTCCGCCGCCAGGTCAAAAGGAACTTCATGATCAAACCAGGGGCTTTTGACCAGACGCGGTGCATCATTTTCTTCGTGTCCCAATGCGCCCTCGACCATGTACCCGACGCAGTCGATCAGGCGCGCCCGAAAGCTTCCTCCCCCGGATAATTCAATGGTGACAGCTTTTTCGGGAATGAACTTCGGTTCGGTGGTCATAATGGTACGCCCCGCGGCCGACTGCGGCAATTCATCATTGGCGCGCGCACGGCGGGCATCATTTTGAATGTGCGGCAGCAGCATCAACTCGGAGAACCGCTTGATGAATGTGCTTTTGCCACTGCGTACCGGGCCCACCACGCCAAGATAGATGTCACCTCCGGTGCGCTGCGCAATGTTCTGATAAATTTGTTCCTGGGTCACAGTCGTTCCTCCTTTACAGCGCCGCCGGAATCAGCAGGCACGCTGTTCCCGTTGTAAGATCCTGAGGAACCTGACCGTCCGTTTCCAAACGATTGGCCGCCACAAGATCTTTTGCTCGCGCATGGTAGCGTTTGGCAATATCAAATACACGTTCCCCCGTCTGCGCGTAGTAAATGTACAGCGCTGGCCCGTCCTTTCCTTCCGCATACTCTTCCCCCAGCTCCACTTCACAGAGCGCCTCACAAGCCATTGCCTGCAGCAGCATGCCCTGGGTTTCAACCTCCAGTTCCACACGAAGCCTTCCACCATTTTTGGAGCTGGAAACCCGTGCCGCCGAGGCCCCCATACACACACATGCATCGGCTGTTGTTCCGTTCCAGCTGCCTTCCGGCTGCCATGTAAAGGACTTATCATAGCACGTCAGTTCTCCGCGGGCATCCGCACAGAAAACATGAGCGGTTCCTTTTCCCTGTAAGGAAAATTTTCCCTCCTTATCATTTTCCTCCGCCACGGGTATGGCGTTCCCCAGGCTGACGAAGCAGCCCTTGACGGTCACTTCGGGGTCCGGCAGTTCATCTTCCAGCACAACGCTGGTGCGCCCCCCCAAATCTGCCGTCTGATTCAGCAGTTTACAAACCGTCTGGATCGTCTGCGTCTGGCAGACAGTCGAATAGGCATCCGCCACCACGGTTCGGGCAGCTCGATGCCAGACCTCCAAATGCAATTTCCAGGTAATATTCAGCACCGCTTCTCCGCTGACATCGGCGGCAGTGAGTGTACAGGCCATTACCTTTCCCCAGGCAATACAAGTGTCCTCTTCTGCCGCCCCCGGCAGTTCCACTGTCTGCTGTACGGGAATTTCCTTTTGCCGGACTTCCAGCTCCTCAGAATCGGCCGCCTGATAGCACACCTGCATCTGCAGCGTCCCCTGTACACTGGCCTGACCGGTTTGCAGAGTAGCGCTTCCCAAAGAAAAATTGCCCCCAATGTCCAGCACCGCTTCTCCCACATCCGGAATCTGCAGAGTTGTTTCGGCGGTAAGTGTCTTTTCCTCCGCTGCAATGCGCTGCAGCCCATCCAGTTCCCGGGTTCTCTGTTCGATGCCGCAGTCCGCCAGGGAAGTCAGCAATTCACACTCCTTACTGAGCAGCACCGCGCCACACAGGATGTACGCTCCGCGCAGATCAATGCGGTGTTCGCTGACCGCTCTGCAATTGCAGTACTCCGGTTCTCCCCAAAGCTGCGCCGGTCCCTCAGCGTACAATCCTTCCGGCAGCTCGACCGACTTTTCAAAGGCAAATTTCTGCTCAGTACGGTACAACCGGCACCCCGGCTCCTCGCTTTGATAATAGACCGTACAACGCAGATACCCTTCCACCTGCCAGCGGCTTGCTGTCACGCGATTTTGCAGTACGACCGGTTCCATCAGGCATTTAACAATCTTGAACACCGCCGGCAGATAATCCGGAATCAGAATTTCCGTTTCCACCGGAAGTTCCAGCCGTGTTTCCCATCGGCCTCCATAGGCAGCTATGGTGTCTTTAAACACCTTAAGTTCCATGTTTGATTGCCCCTTTCCATTGATCGCTTGGTTGGCTGTCTGGTGCATGTATATGCGGCAGGGCAAAAAAATAACCCCTGCCTTGCGGCAGGGATTGCGTAAAGAAGACTTCAGACTTTGAACGCTGCACGAAGCAGCCAGCGCAGTGCGCGCGGGCAGCGGACCACGACCACATGCATGGCATACACCTCACTTTCGTCGCGTGATGTATGCCATACTATGCGGGAACAGGTGTGTTGTGTTACCCGTCCGACCGGGTCAGCACTACAAGACCATGTCCGGTCACACACTCCAGGTGGGCGGTAGGGGCAACGAACTCATTGCTTGTGCCCAACGGATAATCCAACTCCGACAGAGTCGCATCCTGCAAGGGATAGTACACCCCCCGCAGCGTGACACCTGTCATAGGCTGCCCCAGCGCAAAGACAGACAGGTACATCCAGTCTCTGTGTTCCAGATCCAGCGGATGTTCCGGCAAAAGGTAGTGCATTTCACTTCTGGCATCAGCCAGAATAACCTCGACGCCTTGCAACGCCAGGTACAGCCCTGTGGAAATATTCGCAAACATATGTTCCACCCTGGCGCCGCCCAACGCGCCAAGCAGGACCACCTCGTCGAATCCGTGTTCCACAAGCCAGCGCGCGGCAAACTGGGTATCCGTGTCATCTTTGACATGCGGCAGCACGATGGTCTCTCTGTCGGTTACAGGCTGTGGCGCCGAATCAAAATCCCCGACGATCAGATCCGGATGAACCCCAAGTCTGGCTGCATTGCGATAGCCTGCATCGCAGGCCACAATGAAATCCTGCGGCCGCAGATAGGCAGCCATCTCGGTTCCAATGGGGACTGCCGAAAACACAACGGCACGTTTGCTCATTTTTCCCACTCTTTCCGGGCGTTGGCTTCTTCATACATGGTCAGGTAACTGGCATACCGGGTCTTGCTGATTTTTCCCTGGTCCACGGCCTCACGCACCGCACAGCCTGTTTCACTGCGATGCGAGCATCCAGTAAACCGGCATTGTCCGAAATAGGGTTCAAAATCCGGAAAGGTATGCTGCAGATCTTCTTTGGGAATACGGCAAAGCTTTTGTGCTTCCAGGCTCGCAAAGCCCGGCGTATCCGCCAGACGTCCACCACAGACCTCAAAAATCTCCACTTCCCGGGTGGTATGCCGGCCACGTCCAAGCTTTTGACTGATCTGGCCGGTTTCCCGTTTCAGTTCCGGAGCCAGAGCGTTCAGCAGGGTTGACTTGCCCACGCCGGAGTTGCCGCAGAAGGCGCAAAGATGTCCCCGGATATATTCACGGATGGTATCCAGCCCTTCGCCCGTTTCATAGTGGAGCTGAATCAGCGGAATCCCACTGGTTGCATAATCCTGGGCCAGTTTGTCCGCCGTTGCCAGATCCGCCTTGGTCACCACAAAAACCGGCTGCACGTCTTTATATATGGCCGCCGCCGCCAGTTCATCCAGCACCAATGTACTCGGAACCGGCTGGGTGGTACTGGCCACGATGAACAGCACATCCAGATTGGCCACCGGAGGGCGGACAAACACATTTTTGCGCGGCAGAATCTCGTCGATCATGGAACCATCGGCCGAAAGTTCTACATTGTCTCCCGCCACGGGCGTAATACCGCGTTTCCGGAAAATGCCTCTTGCCTTGCATTCCACGATTCCGTCCGGTGTCCGGACATAGTAAAATCCACCGATGCCTTTGGTAATATACTTCATTGCCCTCGCCATACGTCAGATGGGGTTGCCCTGTGCGTCACACGGGACGCCATTTTCATTCACCATGGAGCCGTCAGGATACTGATGGATCTGATGACTGCCGTCGCTGCTCCACCACCAGCTTTCCTGTATGGTTCCGTCGGTGCTGGGAGCAGGCGTTTCGGCAGGGGGCTCCGGCACACCGGTGGAGACCACCAGCGTAATGATGGAGCTGACGCGCGCCTCTGTACCGGCCTCGGGAGACTGATTCAGAACGGTGCCGGCCGGCTCCTCGCTGGCCTGCTCGATGGTACGAACCGAGAAGTTTAGGACCTTCAGGTCATTCTTGGCGTCATCCAGCGTCTTGCCGGTAACGCTGGGCACATAGTTGGTGTTACTGATGACAGCGCGGCTGACATACAGAATCACGGTAGAATCGCCTTCCACCGTTTCGCCTGCAGCCGGGCTGGTATAAATGACCGCACCATTTGCCACCGTATTATCCTGCATCGGCTTCTGAAGCACGTTGAGCCCCATATCTTTCAGGGTCTTCTCTGCATCTTCCGCCACCATATTCTTGGTTTCGGGAATCGTCACATACTGGGTACCCAGACTCACAGTCAGCGTGATTTTCTGGCCCTCTTTCACCGTACGTCCCGCTTTGGGATTCTGCCGGATGATGGTGCCAGCCGGATAGGTGGAATTGTATTCTTCCGCCTCCTGGAGCTTGAGCAGTGTATTATAGTCCGAAGCACGGTATTCATCCAGCGTCATACCCACGAAGTTAATGATGGTCACATCTGCCCGGTTGGAGAACAGAAGGTTACTGGAATTGGTGAAGATCAGATACACAAGAATCGCAGCGCCGATGACAAAGGCAACCGCCATGCCAAAGAAAATCGGCAGCACAGAGAAAGGCTTTTTCTCCTTGCGAGACTTCCTGGAAGATTTGCTGCGTCCCGGGTTGGACGTTCCCACGCGGCGGGCTTCCCCGGTCCGAATATTACTGGTTTTGTTGTTGGACTTCACGTTGTTTACCACTCGGTTGATACTCTTTTCCGGATTATCCTGGGTGTTGCGATATTCGTACTCAAAACGTGCCGAAGGATTGCGCTTGAATGCCTCGATGGCTTCCAGCATTTCCTGTGCACTCTGGTAGCGCTTGGCCGGATCTTTCTCCATCGCCTTTTCGGTGATCTGCCGAAGTCCCTCGGGCACATTCGGTGCTACCTGTGCCAGCGGCTTGGCTTTATCGGAAATCTGCATGATCGCAATGGATACCGCACCGTCGCCATCGAAAGGCAGCCGCCCCGAAAGCATCTCATACAGCATAACGCCCACCGAGTAGATATCGGTGCGTGCATCGGTCTTGTCGCCCTTGGCCTGCTCGGGGCTGATATAGTGTACAGAACCGATGGCCTTATCGCTGACGGTCTGACTCTGTGCCCGGGAGAAGCGGGCGATGCCGAAGTCCATCATCTTGATGGAACCATCCGCCAGCAGCATAATGTTTTGCGGCTTGACGTCGCGGTGAATGATTCCCTTGGAGTGTGCGTGCTGCAGCGCCCCCAGGATCTGGGTGGCAAAATGCACCGTTTCCTTCCAGGTCAACGCGCCGCCGCGCTGTTTGAGATACTCCTTCAGCGTGATGCCATCCACATATTCCATCACGATATATTGCAGCTTATCGGTGACAGAAACATCATACACCTTGACGATGTTGGGGTGATCCAGAATAGAAATCGCCTTGGATTCATTCTTGAAGCGGCGAACCAGTTCCTCATTGTCCAGGAATTCTTCTTTCAATACCTTAACTGCAATGGCATTGCCGGTCTTCTCGTCCACACCACGGTACACGTTGGCCATACCGCCGACGCCGACCAGGCTTTGAATCAGATACCGGCCATCCAGTCGTTTCCCAATCAGATTATCCATTGTTGACCTCCGTTGTTTCCACGCCCATAAGCAAAACCGTAATGTTGTCCTGACCACCGGCCTGTAAAGCCCGGTCTACCAGAATATTCGTCGCATCGAAGAACGGCACTTCCTTCAGAACCCGTGCAATCTCACCGTCCGGGATCATATTCGTCAGGCCATCCGTACACAGGAGCAGAATGTCCCCGGCTTCTATCTCACAGCGGTTGTATTCCGGTACGATGTTGGCCGCCACGCCCAGTGCCCGGGTAATCAGATTTTTCTGCGGATGCAGAGAAGCCTGCTCCCGGGTGATCTGTCCGCTGTCCACCAGCTGCTGGACCATCGAATGGTCCCGCGTGATCTGGCGAAGTTCCCCCTCGTGGTACAGGTACGCTCGGGAATCGCCCGCATGCACGATATGTGCGTATCCGTTTCCGGCATAGGCACAGACACCGGTCGTCCCCATACCCAGCATTTCAGGATCCGACGTTGCCTTATCATAGACCGCGCGGTTTGTAACATCAAACCCCCGCATAATAAAGCTTTTTTCTCCGCCCGGCTGCAAAGCGCGCATCTGCCGGGCAAAGTACTGCTGCATGGTATCGGTGGCAATACGGGCGGCAATCCGTCCGCCATTCACACCGCCCATGCCGTCACATACAATCCCCCAGGCCGTACCGCCCGCCAGCTGCTGCGCACAGTAATTATCCTGATTTTCCTGGCGACAACTGCCGATATCGGTGATCGCGGCGATCTTCATTCAGGATGTTCCTTTCCTTGGTGTAATTCATTACAAATTCCGGACTTTCCCGGATACTGATTGTTTCAGGTGGAAGCCTGCGCATCTTCACGGCGCAACTGTCCGCAGGCGGCGCTGATATCCGTTCCCAAGCGCCGACGCACCGTTGCGTTGACCCCCAGATGCTCCAATTCCTGCTGAAAGCGGCGCACATTGGCCTCATCCGTTGCGGAGTAGGGACTGCCATCCACCGGATTGATGGGAATCAGATTCACATGCGCACCCATACCATGGATCAGCCGGGCCAATTTCTGTGCCATCTCCGAACTATCATTGACGCCGCGCACCATGGAATACTCAAAGCTGATACGACGCCCTGTTTCCTTCTGATACCGGCGGCAGGCAGGAATCAGCTCCTCCAACGGATAAGCATCATTGACCGGCATCATGCCGGAACGGGTCACATTGTCCGGCGCATGCAGCGAAACTGACAAGGTGAGCTGCAGGTGCCGTTTGGCCAGTTCATCGATTTTCGGGACCAGACCGCAGGTGGAAAGGCTGATATTGCGCATGCCAATATTGACGCCTTCCGGGCAGGATATAATCTCCAGAAAATCCATCACGTTGTCAAAATTGTGCAGCGGTTCTCCGATTCCCATCAGAACGATGTGGGAAACACGCTCACCGGAATCCTTCTGCGCCGTGTAGATTTCTGCTGCGATTTCCCCCGCCGTCAGGTCCCGCACGCGGCCAGCCTGGGTAGAGGCGCAGAAACGGCATCCCATGGCACACCCCACCTGCGTGGAAACACATACCGTGTTGCCATATTTATACCGCATCAGAACCGTTTCAATACAGTTCCCGTCTGCCAGCTGCAGCAGATATTTGACGGTTCCATCCTTGGATTGCTGTTTGCGGCGGATCGTCGGTACCGCAATGGTACACTGCTCCTCCAGCACCGCCAAAAGCGTCTTGGGCTGGTCCGTCATCTGGGTGAACTCCGTCACCAGCTTCTGATGCAGCCATTTAAAGATCTGCTTGGCACGGAATTTGGGCTGGCCCAGACCCACGATATAGGCAGTCAGTTCCGCCAGCGTATAATCCGACAAACAGATTTTCCGCATCTCGCTCACAGGAGTTCCCCCTTTCCCATGATATAGTATAAACCAAAATTATGTCGAAAGTTTTTCCAAAATGGCTACAAAAAAGCCGTCAGTTCCGGTTTTATGGGGCAGGAACAAGGTTCCGAAGGGTCCCTGCTCCATGCCCGGAAGCGTCAACTCTGGCGCAACCACACGGAACTCCGGGTGGTCACAAAGAAAATTCTCGACTTGTTTTTGATTCTCCTGCACATTGATTGTACAGGTAGAATACACCAAACGGCCGTTTTCGGCAAGAGAATCCGCGCCATTTTGCAAGATTTTTTGCTGAATGGCGCACAAATTCTCCATGCCATCCAAATCTTTATAGCGGATATCGGGCTTTTTGGCTATGACGCCCAACCCGGAACAGGGCACATCGCACAACACGCGATCAAAGGTTCCCCACTCTTTGCGCGGAACCGTGGCATCATTTTGAACCGCACGGGCACAACGTATACCGCATCGTTCAAAAGCCTTCTGGATCAGGGAAACACGTCCGGGGAGCACTTCCCCACTGATGAGTTCCCCGGTATTCTGCATTTCTTCCGCCAGGGTCAGGCTTTTGCCGCCAGGTGCTGCACAGAGATCCAATACCTTCTGCCCCGGGCGCACTGCCAGCGAAAGAGCCGCGAACTGGCTGGCCAATCCCTGGACGTGGTAGTGCCCCTCCGCAAAGGAGTTGCCTGCTGCCGGCGATCCCTGAAACTCCACCAGCAATGCATGAGGCCACGGACCTGGACGTACCGTATGGCCTTCTGCCTGCAAAGCCTGAATCAACGCTTCATCCGTCGTACGCAGCGTATTCACGCGCACAGCGGACACCGGTCGATTGCGAAAAGCCGCTGCCAAATCAAAGGTCTCTTCCCCGTATTCCTGGTACAGCAGTGCCGCCACCGGCCGGGACAGACAATCATAGATTTGCAGGCGTTCCAAAGGATCAGCAAAATCCTTTTCTTTGACCGGATAAACAGCAGCACGCCGCAGCACAGCATTGACCATTCCGGCCGCACTTGTTTTTCCCATTGCCTTGGTAAGTTTGACTGATTCGTTTACAGCGGCCGGCAACGGCACTTCCATAAACCGGGCCTGGGCCAGACCTGCACGCAGGATAGCCCGCACCGGTGCATCTAACCTTGCAACCGGTTTCTTGCTGAAGCGATCAAGCAAAAAATCCAGCAATGGCTGATATTCCAGCACGGTGTAAAAGATCCGCGCTGCGAAAGCTGCATCCCGGCCTTCCAGAGGGGGCGTACACTTTTTCAGCTCGGCATCCAGCACCAGGTTGGCATATCCCGCCTGTTCCTGGTGCAGCAGTGCCTTGACAGCAAGACGGCGCGGCGTCACAGGCTATCCCCCACTTTAAGACGTCGGCCTGCCGCCCAGGCCGTTCCGGGCATGGGCTTGCCGCCCTCCGGCGTTACCGTCAGAAGCTCCACCGCTCCCTCTGCCGCTGCAATCGTCAGCGGTTTCAGGGCAAGCACCGTTCCCGGCGCTGCACAGGCAGTTTCTTTGGCCACCCGGCATTCCAGCACTTTGATGCGCTTGCCGTCTTGCACAAACCACGCAACCGGCCAGGGATTCATACCGCGCACCCAATTATGAATATGGGCTGCAGTCTGTGAAAAATCAAACTTTGCCATATCCTTGGTAAGCGGCGGCGCCAGCGTAGCCAGTTCCTGCTGCTGTGGCACCGGCTCCAGCTCCCCGGCCTGCAGCTTTTCCAATGCCGCCACCAATGTCTTTGCCCCGGTGGCGCTGACACGATCAAAAAGCTGACCGCTTGTCTCTTCCGGCTCAATGTCCACAGGCTCCACCATCAACACGTCCCCGGTATCCAGCCCTTCGTCCAGCTGCATAATGGATACCCCCGTACGGGTATCGCCGTTCAGCACCGCCCACTGGATGGGAGCCGAACCACGGTATTTGGGCAGCAGTGAAACGTGCAGATTGATGCAGCCGTACCGGGCCACATGCAAAAGTTGCGGCGGGATGATGCATCCGTATGCCACCACGACAACAATATCCGGAGCCAGACTACGGATCAGATCATCGGAAGAGCCGTCCCGCAGCGTACGCGGCTGATATACCGGAATGCCATATTTCTCCGCCAGCTGTTTGACCGGCGGCGCTGTCAGGATTTGTTTGCGGCCTACCGGTTTGTCACGCCGGGTAAACACCGCACAAATCTCATGTCCGGCGTCAATCAGCGCCGCCAGACTTTCGGCAGCAATATCGGGGGTGCCCATGAACAGGATTTTCATGTATTAGTCCTCGTTTTCTTCGGGATAATCGTCCTCATAGAAATGGGTAGCCAGATCCATGATTGTAATGCCATCCAGATGATTGTTTTCATGCTGGATGCAGCGCGCCAACATATCGTCAGCTTCCATCTCGAACCATTCACCATGACGGTCCTGTGCTTTCACCTTCACATGCTTGGAGCGAGAAATCGCGCCGTTATGTCCCGGGAAGGACAGGCAGCCCTCATAGAGTTCCACCTTTTCATCACTCAGTTCGAGGATCTCCGGGTTGATGAATTCAATGAACTTGTATTCGTAGTTTTCCGGAACCTCCTCGGGCATGTCCCGCTCATCCAGGCAGATGAAAAGCCGCCGCATCATACCGACCTGCGGTCCGGCCAGTCCCAGACCGTTGGCGGCCAGCAGCGTTTCCTTCATATCATCCAGAAGAATTCTCAGACGATCATCAAATTTCGTGACGGGGCGGCAGACCTTTTTCAGAATCGGATCGCCGTCCTGTACAATGGTACGAAGTGCCATACAAATTACCTCCCGTTATCTTTACAAATCTCCATCGGAGTTGAAGTCCAAAATCACCGATGCCTTCTGCGGCAGTTTTTCCTGTGCATAGGCATCCAGGGTCTCCTGCAAAAGTGACCGAAACGCCGCATTGTTGCGGCATTTCAAAGTCAGTTTGTAACGGTATTTTCCGTTGAGCATCGTAATCCCCATGGGGGCCGGCCCCAAAAGGCGCAGCGGAATCTGCGGATGCTGTGCAGCCCGTTCCGCCAGCAGCGTGCCGAAACGATGCGCTGCCATGGCCACAGTTCCCTCGGCGGCGCCCACAAAGCCCACCACACAAAACGCGCAGAAAGGCGGATACAGGCCAAACTTACGAAACGCAATTTCCTCCCGGTAAAACGCTTCATAATCCTGCGCGGCAGCCAGCTGCAGCACCGGATGATTGGGCACAGTTGTCTGAATCAGTGCCCGTCCAGGCAAGGCAGCGCGGCCGCCCCGGCCGATTACCTGAGTAACCAGGCTGAAAACGCTTTCATACGCGCGGAACCCTTGTCCGAACAAAAGCGAGTCAATACCGAGAACGCCTACCAGCGTAACCTTTTCAAAGTCAAGACCCTTGGCCACCATCTGCGTTCCCAACAGAATGTCATATTCCTGCCGCCCAAACTGCGCCAACATGGTTTCATGGGCATTTTTCTGGTTTGTGGAATCCTGATCCATGCGCAGAATCCGCGCCCCAGGCAGCAGTTCTGCCAGTTCTTCCTCCACGCGCTGGGTACCGAACCCGCTGTAATTCAGCTTGCCGCCGCATTCCGGGCATAGCTGCGGCAGCGGACGCACGATATGCCCGCAATGATGACACATCAGCGCCTGCTGGGGCTTGTGGTATACCAGCGGAACGCTGCAGTTGGGACATTTCAGTACATGGCCGCAGGACGCACACATGGCCACCGTATGATAACCTCGCCGGTTCAAAAGCAGAATACTTTGTTCGCCATTTTCAAGGTTTTCCTGCAGTTCACGGATCATTCGCGTGCTGACTTCCCTGGGATTTCCGGCAGCCAGCTCCGCACGCATATCAATGAAATCCACCTGCGGCAGCGGACGTCCACCATAGCGCTGCGTAAGCGTAAGCAGCTTGTATTTGCCGCTTTCCGCCGCATGATAGGTCTCGGTCATCGGCGTCGCAGAAGCAAACACCAACAGGGAATTTTCCATCGCCGCGCGCTTTTTTGCCACATCATGGGCATCATACCGCGGCGCGGATTCACTCTGGTAGGTATGTTCCTGCTCTTCATCCATAATGATGAGGCCAATATTTTGCAGCGGTGCAAAAATAGCGCTGCGCGTCCCCACCACAATATCCGCGTGCCCTTGCTGGATCAGCCTCCACTGAAGCAACCGCTCGGTGTTGTTCAGTGCCGAATGCTGTACCGCCAGGCGACTGCCGAAAGTAGATTTCAGCCGGCGGATCATCTGCGGCGTCAGGCTGATTTCCGGCACCAGGACAATTGCCTTGCGCCCCAGTTCCAGCGTCCGCTCGATCAGTTTCAGAAAGACAATGGTCTTTCCGCTGCCCGTAACTCCATGCAGCAGTGCCGCATGGGGTTTTCCATCTTCCAGATCCGGCGCAAGGGCCGCAAAGGCCCGCTGCTGCTCCGGCGCCAATGTGATGGGCTGCGGCTCATACGGAATATCCGCAAAAAGATCCAGCGCTTTGTCCTGTTCGGCCACAGACAGGACACCTTTTTCGCAAAGGGTATCCAGCGTAGTTTTGGAGATCCCCACCTCATCCAACTGGTGAGCGGTGAGAGGCCCCTTGCGCAGAGCCTCCACCGCCGCCTTCTGGCGCGGGCCGGGCTTTGGCTTCTGAGGCAGTTCCCCTGTCAGCGTGTACACCCGTTCTGTAGAACGGCTGAGTCTGCTCTGCATGACCGGCTTGCCGTCAACCACTGCCGCACGATACTGTGCACCATATGGAATCACGGCTTTCACTGCCTCAAACCAGGTACAAAAAGTCCGATCTTTGAGAAAGTGAACCAGTTCCAGCAGATCCGGTGTCAGTCTGGTCTGTTCCGGAGCGGCATCATGAAGCATCTTCAATCGTTTGGGCGCCGCCCCGGCATCCAGCTCTTCCACCCGGAGCACCACCGCCATACGGGGTTTGTCTCCCCGCCCGAAAGGGACCAACACCATGCTGCCGGGCCAGACACGCCCTAGCAGTGCGTCTGGAATCCGGTAGGAATACAGTTTATCAAAATGAATTGTCGCGTTATCCACCGCGACCTGAACTGTTGTCAGGGTCATTCGTCCTTCCCGTGCTGCAGCCGGAACTGAATGATGGAATACAAACTTTCGGCGCAGGTTTCTACCTGCACGTTGACCACATGTTCGTCATAATCCACCGAGTTGGCAATTTCCGTTTTTGCACGCTCCAGACGGCGCTGGATGGTCGCCTCATCCTCGGTGCCGCGATTGCGCAGGCGGCGCTCCAGTTCCTGCATATCCGGCGGCAGCACAAAAATCGTCGTGGCCCCGGGATACATCTTCTTGATATTACCAGCGCCTTCCACTTCAATGACAAGAATGACCGGAATGCCCCGCTCCATCCGTGTCTCGATCTCGCTGCGCAGCGTACCATAATAGTTTCCGCAATACTGCGTGTGCTCTACGATCCGATCGTGTGCCAGGTGATCCTCAAAATCAGCCACCGACATGAAGTGGTAGTTGATTCCGTCCTTTTCCCCTTCGCGAGGCGCACGGGTGGTGGCCGAAACCGTATGCTGAATCTCCGGATGATTCTTCAGCAAGCTGGCCACAACGGTATCCTTGCCGGTTCCCGACGGTCCCGAAACCACGAACAGATATTTTTCACCTTTCATCCTGCCTAACCCCTTTTATTCTTCCTTTTCTTCCTGTGCAAAACGTCCTGTGATACTGTCCAGCGCAATGCCGGACAATATCACATGGTCGGAATCCATAATCAGCACAGCTTGGGTACGCCGCCCGTAGGACGCATCGATCAGCGCGCCCTTTTCCCGTGCATCCTGGATCAGACGCTTGATCGGCGCCGAATCCGGG
Organism: Subdoligranulum variabile; assembly: GCF_025152575.1. Taxonomy (NCBI): domain Bacteria; kingdom Bacillati; phylum Bacillota; class Clostridia; order Eubacteriales; family Oscillospiraceae; genus Subdoligranulum; species Subdoligranulum variabile. The sequence goes on from NZ_CP102293.1 coordinate 106,943, forward strand.
CTCACGATGGTGATGACCCGATCCGCATTGACCATGTTGCCGAAGCCGATATTGATGAGTTTCATGGTTCCCTCTTACTCAATGTTCTGAATCTGTTCACGGATCTTTTCGATTTCGGACTTCAGCTCCACCACCAGACGCGTAATGGCCACATCCTGACACTTGGAACCAATAGTATTGGATTCGCGGTTGAGCTCCTGCGTCAGGAAATCCAATTTCCGGCCGATCGGTTCGTTCAGCTCCAGAATTTCCCGATATTGAGCCACATGGCTGTGCAGACGAACCGTCTCTTCATCGATGGCTGTCTTATCTGCGAAGATAGCCGCCTCTGTCACAAGACGGGCTTCATCAATGTTCCGGTCTCCCAGCAGTTCCTGCAAACGGGCATAGAGTTTATCACTATACGCCTGTACCCGTCCGGCACTGTCCTTTTCAATCTGTGCAACCAGTTCCTCGATGGTTGTCAGTCGGCCTTCCACATCCTCCTTGAGCTTTTCCCCCTCCGTCGCACGCATGGCGACAAATGCTTCAATGGCCTGCTGCGCTACGGACTGTACATCCTGCCAAAGCTCTTCCTCGTTTGTCGGTGCCGCCGTTTGGGTGAGCACATCCGGGAAACGAGCCAGCATACCGACCGTAACATCATTTTTCAGATCCATCCGCTCTGACATGGCATTCAGTGCCGCACGATACCCCTGCGCCAACTGCCAGTTTACAGAAACAACGGTATCGGCCGCCGTAACCGTCTGAATGGAAAGATTCAGTTCCACTTTTCCGCGGCTGACTTTGGCGGCAACCAGCTTTTTGAGCTTATCCTCCAAAAATGCGCAGGAGCGCGGCAGCCGGGAGGAATACTCAAAAAAGCGCGCATTGACACTGCGCAACTCTACTTTGATATCACGGCCATGCAACAGTGCACCTGCGCGGCCATACCCTGTCATACTCAAAACCATATCCTACACCTCGTGGCTATGTCTTTTTGTTCCGGTCGCACAAAAACATATATTGTATATTGTACTATTTTTACCGCCAAGATGCAAGGTGGGACAGCCGCTTTCCCCGTCTTTGACGCGAATTTTTACACAGACAACACAAAACCGCCCTCGCAAACGCGAGGGCGGCATCTTCTTCACTTAGACCGGATGAGACTTGTTCTCATAGTCGGCATGCAGGGCATCCACACCCTGCAGACGGGCATTGCGCTTCTCAAAGAACTTGGGCGCGACCTGCGGGAACATGGCGTAGGTCAGCACATCCTCCTCCTGAATAGCGTACTTGGCTGCTTCTGCCTTCAGCTTATCCATCTCAGGCTCCAGCGTATCTGCAAAGCGGCAGGTAATGGGCTTTTCTCCCTTCAGGATAAAATCGCTGAATTCCTTCTTAATGGGAGCGGGCGTCTTGCCGTAATCGCCATGGACCAGGCCCTTGAACTCCTTGGTGACCATCTTGTAGCGCTCACCCAGAATAACATTGAAGACAGCCTGAGTACCAACGATCTGACTGGTGGGCGTAACCAGCGGCGGGTAGCCGGCATCCTCACGCACGCGAGGAATCTCTGCCAGAACTTCATCCAGCTTGTCTTCCTTGCCAGCGTCCTTGAGCTGTTTGAGCATGTTGGAGAACATACCGCCCGGCACCTGATACAGCAGCGTGTTGGCATCGACGCCCAGAGACTTCGGGCTGATCTGACCGTTGGCGATGTACTTTTCGCGCAGCTTGGCGAAGTAGGCACGCACCACATTGAGCTGGTTGAGGTCAAGACCGGTGTCGTAATCAGTCCCCTGCAGCGCAGCAACAAGGCTCTCGGTGGGCATATGGGAAGTGCCCAGTGCCAGCGGGCTCATGGCGGTATCAACGATGTCAGCACCAGCTTCGATGCCCTTGAGGATGGACATGGAGGCCAGACCTGCCGTATAGTGGCTGTGGATATCTACCGGAATGCTGACGGTGGACTTGAGTTCTTTCACCAGATCGTAGCAGGTATACGGCTTCAGAAGGCCAGCCATATCTTTGATGCAGATGGAGTTGGCGCCCATCTCCTCAAGAGTCTTGGCATACTTGGCAAAATACTCATTGTTATGTACAGGGCTCAGAGTGTAGCTGATACATGCCTGTACATGAGCACCTTCCTTGTTGGCCGCCTCGATGGCAGTCTGCAGGTTGCGAGGGTCATTCAGTGCGTCAAAAATACGAATCACATCGATGCCGTTGGCAACAGACTTCTGGACAAAGTACTCAACAGCGTCATCGGCGTACGGACGGTAACCCAGCATGTTCTGGCCACGGAAAAGCATCTGCAGCTTCTGATGGGGCAACTCCTTGCGCAGGATACGCAGACGCTCCCACGGGTCTTCATCCAGGAAACGGATGCAGGAGTCGAAGGTGGCGCCGCCCCAGCATTCCACGGAGAAGTACGGAATTTTGTCCATTTCGGGCAGAATCGGGCGCATTTCGTCCATCGTCATACGGGTGGCGAGCAAAGACTGATGCGCATCGCGCAGAACGACCTCGGTAATCTTAATCGGTTTCTTAGCCAATGTCATTCACCTCGTCTTTCGATCAGTTCATGGTGCACAGCAGCGCGCCGGAATCCACGACGTCGCCCTTGCGCACATCGATGCTGGCGATGGTGCCATCCTGCGGAGCACTGATCTCATTTTCCATCTTCATGGCTTCCAGAATGAGCAGCGTGTCACCGGCCTTGACGGAATCACCGGGCTTGACTTTCACATCCAGGATATTACCGGGCATGGGGGCATTGACCACCACAGAACCGGCGGCACCGGCAGGTGCAGCGGGAGCAGCCGGCGCAGCAGGAGCGGCAGCCGGTGCCGGCGCAGCGGCGGGAGCAGCGGCAGCCACGGGCGCGCCGGTGCCTTCCTCAACCGTGACATTGTAAGCAACACCGTTGACGGTAACGATCAGGTTTTTCATAGGAAGTTCCTCCTTAAAAATCAAGGTTTATGATTTTATTCTGTGAGCGGGTGCTTACAGTGTAATGTTGCCATGCTTCTTGGCCAGACGAACCGCACGCTTGCTGGCCAGCATATCCAGCGCCTGAGCGACAGCTCCGCGGGCGCCGGCTGCTTCGCAAACCGTATCCGCAGCACCGTTCTGTACGGCAGCCTGGGCACCGCAGACCTCCTTGGCATAGGCAGCAGCCTTGGCCTTGGTAGCGTTGGCAATATTGTCGGAAGCGTAAATTTCATCCTTGTACATGACGCTGACGGCCGTCTCAGGAGCCAGCGGAGCAACGGTGCATCCCTGAACCGCCACACGCCAGTCGGCACAGGCCGCAAAGACAGTGTAAACGGGCCCGATGGCATCTCCAACGAGTACGGCAACCTTCGCCGTGGTGGCTTCTGCATACACACCGGCCATACGGGCAGCCTGACGAATGCCGCCGGCCTGGTCATCCCCTTCGCTCTTGACAAAGCCATTGGTGTTGACGACCGTCACTACGGGAATGCTGTAGGCATCACACAGGCGGACAAAACGGGCAGCCTTCGCTGTACACTTATGGCAGATGGCATCCTTCTCCGTTGCCACAATGCCCACCGCGCTGCCGTTGATGGTAGCCAGGGCGGTGACAATGTTTTTGCCATAGCCGCTGTAAAGCTCCACCGCACTGTCAGCGTCTGCCAAAGCAGCCACCGCATTGGCAGCGGAATACTGGGCCGCGTTGAGGTTCTTGCTGGGCGCAGCAAAGTCAAAAAGTGCAGGCCCAGCCAGGTTGTTTGCCGGCAGCAGGGCCACAATGCTGGCCGCCTGCTTGGCCGCCGCCACTGCATCCGCGGCCGTCACAGCTGCAACACCAGCCTTGGCAGCAAACGCAGCAGAACCCGCTCCGCCGACATTATCCTCAGCCGTAAAAGGAGCATTCAGGAACAGCTCGGCATCCTCTGCCATAATGCAGACATCGGCTGCTGCCGCATTGATGGCGTTGGTTCCGGCACAAGTACCGGTAATCACCGCAATCTGCGGCACAACGCCGGAAACGCGAGCAATCTCCGCTGTCAAAGCAGCGGTAGCATTGAGCAGTTCCAGACCACCATCCAACTTGGCACCGGTGGAATTGTAGAATGTAACAACGGGTGCGCCGGTCTCAGCAGCCATTTCGAGCACGCGGATATTGTTTTTGATATCCTGCACGCCAACGGCCTCACCGTTCTCGTACACAACGTACACGCTCTGCCCATTGGCACAGCCATACGCCGCACTGACGGCGCCCTCAGTATACAGCGGCGAATATGTACCGTCGTCAAAAAATGCTGCAAGGATTTCTGCCTTGCCGGGTTTGTTTGCTGCCATACAGTGACCTCCCATGATAAGACTGACTGTTTTTTGTGAAAATGTTCATAAAAATATGTCATTTGGCACAATTATACTACTTTGTGTAAAATTCCACAAGTAGAAACGATTCAGTTTTTCTGGATTTTTTATTCTTTTTTCGTATTTTCCGCAGCATTTTGTGCGGTTCAATCCTTTTTGCGAGGCAACGGGCCGGGTCTACGCGGCGCATTTTCTTCCCGAACCGGCGCAGAACGAGTGTTTTTCTGTGCCGCATTGCGCAAAGCACTGACCTCCGACTTTTTCAGTTCGCGGTACTCGCCGGGCTGCAGCATTCCCAATTTGACGGGGCCCTCCGCACTGCGTTTGAGACGTACCACCTGAAGTCCCACCGCCGAACACATCCGGCGAATCTGGCGATTGCGCCCTTCATGAAGCGTGATTTCCAGAACCGTGCGTCCCGGTTCGTCTGTTACCACATGAATGACACAGGGCTGAGTCCGTACGCCGTCGTCAAGTACCACGCCGGATGCCATCTGCACAACCTGCTCCTCGGTGGCCCGCGGATTGACCGTCACACGGTACAGCTTACCGACGCCACCCGAAGGATGCGTCAGCAGGTTGATGAAGGCGCCATCATCGGTCATCAGCAGAAGGCCTTCGCTGTCCTTGTCAAGACGTCCCACCGGACGCAGCATGGCCGGCACATCTGCCACAAGATCCATCACCGTTTTCCGTCCCCGGTCATCGGAACGAGTCGTCAGGTAACCGCGCGGCTTGTGCAGCATGATATAGGTATACTGGCGTTTGCGCACAATGCGCACATTCTTGCCGTCAATCGAGACCTTATCATAATCCGGGTCCATTTTATCCCCCAGGCCGACCGGACGTCCGTTGACCTTGACTTTGCCCGCCGCAATCAGCCGTTCCGCTTCGCGGCGGGAGCAGATTCCCTGATCTGCCAGCACCTTTTGAATTCGTTGTTCTGCCATGCTTACTCCTTATGCTTCGGACGAAGACGCTTCGTCCTTGTCCTTTTTGATCATGGCCGTAATCTTCTCCACAAGATCCGGCAACGCGGCAATGGCGTTATCCACTGCCGTCACTTTTTCAATCAGCTGTACCGTGCGCACATTCCCGCCCGAAATAACCAGAAATGCCACAGGTGTTACCGAAACCCCGGCACCGGTCCCGCCGCCAAACATCTGCTTGTCGGATTTGGGCGCCACATCAGAGCCGCCTGACGCAAACCCAAAGGTGACACGAGACACCGGAATAATGGTTGTAGCGCCATCCACACGGATGGGATCTCCGATAATTGTGCTGGTGTCCACCATTTCGCGAATCTTGTCGATGGTAACGCCCATAAGACCTTGAATCGGATGTTCTGCCATAATAAACTCCTCCCAAGAATAGGTTTTATGAATGAATCAGATCTTTTGTGGTTCAGGTTGTGTTTGCGGCTGAAGCAGCGGGTCTTTCCAGACACGATACAGAAGATGCAGCATCAAAATGGCGCTGGCTGACACCGTGCAGGCAATTTTTCGTTCGGCACGGCGATTACCGGTAAAATCCGGTTCCAGCCACAGGCGGTCACTTTGCAGACGAACCGTTTGCTGCACCAACGCAATCGCTGTGTTCAGGGCCGCCATTTCTGCACCGTAGGCAATGGCCGTCTTAGCCGCATCCCCGCAGGTTACGGTCCAGAAGACATCCGCATGTCGGATGCTCATTTTAAAAATCGAATGCCGATGCAGCCACCGCATATGCCCCAGTACACAATCCGCCAAAGCTTTCGGGTTATCTTCCAGAAGCAAAATCATTCGCTCCAGCCGTCCCATAGCGCCGGACGGAAGTTCTTCTTCCTCTTCTTCCTGCGACGGTTCCGGCGGCACGACTTCCTCTTTTGCGGCGGGCGGCGCCGGTGCTTCAGTGGCCGTTTCTTTCGGGACGTCCACTATTTTTCCTTGCTTCGGCCGGTGCATCCGATGAGACCAGACCGTACGGCGAAACGGACCGTAAACCGCCGACACCCGGAACCGATCCGGCCGATATTCCAACGCAAACCCCAACGGCAGGAGCAACGCCACAACCGCCAACACCACAAGGATCACCAGCAGAACCGCCAGAATTTTCAGCACCGCAAGCAATACAGGCATTGGCACTCACTTCCATTCCAGCTGTTCAGCTTCGTCGTCACGATTTTCTTCCTGCACGGTTCCTCCGGCCTCATCATGCAGCGGCGGCAGATCGTTGAGACTTCCCAATCCAAACACGCGCAAGAACGTATCCGTCACCTGAAACGCCACCGGCTTTCCGGGCAAATCCAATCGTCCCGCTTCCTCGATCAAACCTTTTTCCAGCAGTTTCGTCACAGTGGAGGAGGAATCCACTCCGCGCACCTGCTCGATGAAACTGCGAGACACCGGCTGATTGTAGGCAATGACCGACAACACTTCCAGCGCAGCCGGCGAAAGCGGCGCATTACGCCGGGTATCCAGTATTCGTTTGACCATTTCCCCGTAATAAGGGCGGGTTGTCATCTGCCAGCGGTCCGGTTCGAACCGCAGCAAAGCCAGTCCGCTTTCCTGCTCATCGTAACGCTTTTGAAGCCGTTCCAACAGTTCCTGCGCTTCCCCGACAGACAGGCGCAGCGCATCCGCCAGTCGCTCTGTTTCCACCGGTTCCGCATGAGCGAACAGCATCGCCTCCAATGCACCGATATGCTGTGCTTCATTCATGGGCTGTGCCCTCCTTTCGTCTGTGATGGCTACGGTCCAGATCCAATGTTCCGTTATCCTCTACGCGGATACGCCCTGCACGAATCAATTCCAGCAGCGCCAGAAAAGTGGCCACATTGGTACTGCGGCTTTCCTCCCGGCTGAACAGCTGATTCATCTTGCGCAGACTCCCGCGCAGCAAGCCGCGCAGCATATGAGATACTCGGCTGGCCACCGAAACAAACGGTGCCGTCACCAACGGCTCAAAGCGTTCCTGCGTGGGCTTGCGTTTTCGAAGGCTGCGGCCCATCAAATTAAACCACGCCTGCACCAAAAGGTTGGGATCATGACGGCGTGTATATTCAGCCGCCCCCACCAGCGGCATCGGTTCCCGTACCGCTGTATACAGGTCCCTGGCGCGGCTGCCGAGCTGGGCAGCCACCTCCTTGCAGGCGCTGTATTCGATCAGCCTTCCGGTCAATTCCGCTTTCATGCGCTCCGCTTCCGGACTGCGCGGCAACAGCAAGGCGCTCTTCATCTGCACCAGATGAGCTGCCATATCAATGAACTCGCTGGATACATCCATGCGGTTCTGTTGCAGCGTACGGATGGCCGTTGTATATTGGTCGATCAACTCCATGATGTTCACATCATAGAGATTCATCTTGTTCTTCCCCACCAGATACAGCAGAAGATCCAGCGGTCCTTCAAAATCTTCCAGTTTGAATGTCAGTGTTTCCTGCAAAGTTACCCCCAGAGCATATCTACAAAGCCCGTTGCGTCCACCATGCGATCCCAAAGAAAATCCACCGTAACGGAAAGCGGCAGATTGAGAATGCCTAAAAACACAAGCAGCAGAACCACAAGCATAATCTGACGTTCATACCGCATGGCCTTGAAATACAGACGCTGCGGCAAAAACAGTAAGGCGATACGGCTTCCGTCGAACGGCGGGATCGGAATCAGGTTGAACACCGCCAGACTCAGATTCATGGCCACCATATAATAAAAGAAAATGCTCACAGCAGGCACTTTTCCTCCCAGGCCGCTGTAAACAACGCATTTATATAGAATCATGGAAAACCAGGCCAGCAAAAAATTGCTGACAGGGCCGGCTGCCGCCGATACAGCCATTCCGACTTTCGGATTTTTATAGTTTCGCACATCGATGCCAACCGGTTTTGCCCACCCCACACCGCCAATGAGCATGCAAAGCGCTCCCAGCGGATCAAAATGGCGCATAGGATTGAGCGACAGCCGCCCTGCGCGAACGGCTGTATCGTCTCCCAGCCAGTGACTGACAAGCGCATGGGCAGCCTCATGAAACGGGATGGCGATCAGCACAACAAGAGCCCGCAGCAGATAGAGTGCAATCTCATACGGCGAAAGCAAGCCGTTCAAAGGAAACACCACCCCATGGAAAGAATCACTTTATTATATCGTACAAAATGGCGCAAAACAAGTCCTGTACCGCCAGTGGGAGAAGGGTTTTGCCCCGAATTCTCCCAAAAGGACGATTTTACAAAAAAACTTCAACTTTTTTGTGCAAAGGGCTTGCATTTCCGGGAAATATTCGCTATAATTGTAAAGCTATTGAAAAGGAGGTGCAAGCAATTATGGCCAAATGTTCTTGCTGTGGCAAGGGTGTCACGTTCGGTATCAAGGTTTCCCATTCTCATCGTCGGAGCAACCGTACCTGGAATCCCAATGTCAAGCGCGTGAAGGCGATCGTGGACGGTTCCCCGAAGTATATCTACGCCTGCACCCGCTGCCTGCGCTCTGGTAAAGTTACCCGCGCGGTCTGATTGGAAAGAAAAATTGCCGGTCACTTCGCGTGACCGGCTTTTTCTCTTTTCAGAGATTGTAAAGGAGTTTGCTTATGCCGCCCCGTGACCCTATCATTTTACTAAGCTACGTCAACACCAAACTGCGTGACCGTGATGCCAGTCTGGCAATTTTCTGCGAGGAAGAGGAAGCCGATGAAGCTTCTTTGCGTGCGGCCCTTGCAGAAGTGGGATACGAATACGATCCCGCGCGTAATCAGTTTGTTTGATCGCGCTTTGTGAGAGAGGAAGTACAACAACCCATGAATTTTGTTTTCGTCAGCCCGCATTTTCCCAAAACCTACTGGAATTTTTGCGAGCGCTTGCGCCGCAACGGTGTCAATGTACTGGGCATCGGCGACGCCCCCTTCGACGAGATCCCCCACGAATTGAAAGATTGCCTGACCGAATACTATCGTGTGAACAATCTGGGCAACTACGACGAAATGGTACGTGCTGTCGGTTACTTTACATTCCATTACGGAAAGATCGACTGGCTGGAATCCAACAACGAGTACTGGCTGGAAATGGATGCCCAGCTGCGCACCGATTTCAACATCACCACCGGTGCGCAAAACGATTTTATCGAACGCATCAAGTTCAAAAGCAAAATGAAAGACAGCTATCGCGCAGCAGGGGTACCTGTTGCGCGTTATCACATGGTGCATACCATCGAAGCCGCTCGTGAATTCATCCGCACAGTCGGGTATCCCGTTATTGTGAAACCGGACAACGGCTGTGGCGCAGAAGCCACCTACAAACTGAAAAACGACGAGGACCTGCAGGCGTTCTTTTCCAAACTGCCCACCATCCCTTATATTATGGAAGAGTACATCGACGGCACCATCGTAAGTTTTGACGGTGTGGCAGATTCCCATTGTGTACCGCTGTTTTATACTTCCAATGTGTTCCCCACGCCTTTGCTGGACATCGTCAGCCAGAAAGGCGATCTTGCCTACTGGACACAGAAGTCGGTACCTGCTGCACTGAAGGACGTAGGCTTTCGTACCATCAAAGCCTTTGGAGCCAAAAGCCGTTTTTTCCACTGTGAATTTTTCCAGCTGAAAAACGACAAACCAGGGCTGGGCCGCAAAGGGGATTATGTGGCGCTGGAGGTCAACATGCGCCCCGCCGGCGGTTACACCCCGGATATGATCAATTACGCAAACTCAGTAGACTGCTATCAGATTTGGGCAGATATGGTCTGCTACGACGAAGTACGGAATCTGGATCTGAATGGCCCCAAATTCTATTGCGTATATGCCTCCCGCCGAGACTGCCACACTTACAAACATTCTCATGAACAGATCATGGCTCGCTATGGCGGCCGCATGAAAATGTGCGACGAACTGCCCCCCGCTCTTCGCCTGGATATGGGCGATCGGATGTATACCGTCAATCTGCGCACAAGCAGCGAACGGGACGCCTTCATCCGTTATGTACAGGAACGAACCTGACGCCTTGAGCCAAACAAAATCACACCCCACGGAGAACTGTGTTCTCCGCGGGGTGTAGTTTTATGATTATTCTTTTTCCGGCACAATCACAACGGATTCCTTGTCATAGTAAGGAGTCAGGCCCCACAGATCAGGCCCCACCGAGACATCTGTATAATACAAAAGCCACGGGCACTCCCCTTCTCCAAGAGGCGTGATTTCAGCATTTTTCAGGGAGGGATCCTTCAAAATAGCCTCTCGCTCATCCAGCGCGTCTGCAAAAGCGGCAGCCTCCCCGCTGGCCAATTCATAAGCAGCCTCCAGACTGGTAGCGAAATGATTGTCCTGTCCCTCCTTGACGGTATGGCTGCCAATGCAGGCCATACAGGCCAACAAAACAACCGAAACCCGCGGGAGTACATGGTGGTACTTTTGCAGAAAATACTCTGCCGGCGCCAGGGAAATCATCCGCACACGTTCGATCCAGCCGAACAGCAAAAACTCGGAAACCGCAAGTCCCAGTATAAAAGTCATCCATACGACGTTCAGCAACCGTCCGGCACCGATCCCCCCCATGGTATAGGACGGCAGAAAAATCATAGCCCACATCAGCACAAACGCCCCCGCCGGACCTGCCCAGGGATGTCGGAACAACCGGTCCGGCACACAGGTGCTTTTCGCCAGGCGATGCATGGGAAGCGCCAGCAGGACCAGCAAACACAAAAGCGGCACGTCCAGCCACCGGATCCACTCCATAGCGGCTAAAACGAAGCTTTTTACAAATGCCTCCAGCAAGCCTGCCTGGGCAAACCCCTCGGTGCGGACCCTCGTCCCGGGGGCAGTCACATTGAAAACCAGTCCGGCAACGGATGCTGCCAACGCCGGACAAAGCCAGAGATTCCGGCAGCGCAGGCACAACGCTGTCAGGAAAAGCAGCACCAGAAGATTCAGTTCCCCGACAACCTGATGGCCTCCGCCAATCACCAAGCCGATAACAACTCCCGCAGCCGCAAACAGGACACGACGATCGAAAGAAAGTCGCTCCGGCTCCAAAAGCGTGATTGCAAGCCCCGTATTGAGAACTGCAACCGAAAAATACGGCAGATAATTCATGGCGCCGTTAAACCAGTAAAGACCTTCTACCGGCGACGGCATTCCTTCTACAAACGCAAACAGAAGTAAAACCGCCAACGCCAGCGGAAGGCGTTTCTGTGCCGGTTCCAGACGATGGACAATGAGTTTGGCGCAGCCATATAAACACAGAAACAATGGTACAAGAACGCATAGAAAAGTCAGTCCATACCACCGATTTCCAAAAATAGCGGGCTGCAGTGCCAATACAAAACCGGAGACATACAGGCCCTGCCAGTTCTGAAAGAAGTAGACCGTTGTCTCCCACGCAGCCGCCAGCAAACGCGGCCAGCTGGCACCATACTGCTGTACCACAGCATGCGTCCGTGCCGCATAGACGTAATCATCCGCAGAGGGACGGGCATAAAATGCCAGAACCGCCGCAGGCAGCAACAGAATCACGACCAGCAGGACGAACCGACGGAGCCAGCGTTTCTGAGCCACTGCATCATGCCAAAAATCCATAAGAAATTCCTTGATCTTTCAGGCCGTCACGGGTTGCCCAGTGTCATCTGGAGGAAATAGGTCCACTGCTTTTCCCACCAGGGCCAGTCATGGGACACATCGGTTCCCCAGATATCCACAATGGGATGAATATCCTTGCTTTCCAGAATGGACTGCAATTCCTTCGTGGAGGCCAGCAGATCCCCTTCCCAGGCGCCCTGTCCACAACACATGATGAACTTATCCGCCTGGGCATAGAGCTTTTTATAAGGATGATCGTCAGGGAAATTGCGCATGTAGTCGCAGGGAGAATTGCGATATACCAGGTCATCCATATAATCACCGAAGAACATCCGGGAAGAATACAGGCCACTGAGCGCGATCGTGCCATTATACAGATCCGGACGGCGCAGATAGAAGTTTACCGCATGACCGGCGCCCATACTGGCACCACCGACCAGCACACGACCGGTGTGGTCTTCTCCCTGTTCCCGATTGATTTGCAGAATTCGCGGTGTCAGTTCCTCGCACACATAGTTATACCAGCGTTCCTGCATCTCGATGCGCGGGCGCTCCGGACCATGGTTGTCCCAGCTTTCCGGGTCAATACTGTCTGCGGTAAAGATCTGCAGCTTCCCGCTGTCGATCCACGGCGCGGCCAAATCGCACATATGGCGGTCTTCCCAATCATAAAAGCGACCGCTTTGGCACGGGAAAATGATGATCGGCCGGCCGGCATGACCGTAGGCCTTGAATTCCATAAAACGGTCCAGATAACGACTATACTCCTTATAATAGCGGATCTGCATGGCAGTTCCCTCCTATTGATAAAAAAATCGTTTATTCAAATCCAAAAATCCCACCAGCGCATGCATCGGCCCGCTGGCGGATGTTTTGAATACCCAATAATACGCCAGCGCCAATGCCTCCCGCAGGTAGCACGGAATCACACTGCGCCAGGGTGTGGCGGCCGGCAGAGCCGTCACTGTCGTAAATCCAGCCCGCTCCGCATAGTGCCCGGCTCGATAGCAGTGAAAAGCGTTGGACACATATACGATGGGCGTAGATTCATCATAACCACGTTGGCGCAGAATCTCAAGAGAAAACGCAAAGTTTTCTTCTGTAGATGTAGACGCATTTTCTGCGACAATCTGTTCCGGGTCCAGCCCTTTTGCAATCAGATACTCCCGCATAGCCTGACCTTCCGGTATCCACTCATCACGCCCCTGCCCACCGCTCGTAATGACCAGCACATCGGGATGTGCCGCCGCATAGGCATAGGCCTTGTCCAGGCGGTATCGAAGCAATGTACTGGGTTTGTCGCGCCGCAGCCCGGCCCCCAGTACGATGACGACCTTTTCCTGTCCCGTGGGAGGGTTGGTATAGCCGCTGACTGCAACAAACCCGATCAGCAATGCATAGAGAATGCCGCCAACAACCAACCCCCACCAAACAACACGCCCCAGTCCAGGCGCATGAAGCCATGCGTGCAGCGGTTTGTGCCAGATTGCATAAACTGTGACCACCGCTGCCAGAAGCCACACCATCAGGTTTCCCATATTGAAATTGCTGGTGAACACCAGACCGATGGAATATATTACCAGCGCCGCCGCCAGCAGATACAGCAGAGTCAAGGGCATCTTATTTAGAAATTTCATCGTACACGCCGCATCCGGCCGGGCAATAGGGAACGTTCAAACTCCGGCAGACCGTATCCGCGATGGTGGCAAAGCTATACCGCGTATGCAGATTGATTCCTCCCTGAATCTCGTCGCCGCAGATCAGGAACGGCACATACTCCCGGGTATGATCGGTGGTTTTGGTATAGCTGGGGTCGCAGCCATGGTCGGCTGTCACCATCAGGATATCCCCCGGGCGCATCTTTGCCCTGAAACGCGGCAGCCAATCGTTAAATTCCGCCGCCGCAGCAGCATAACCAGCCACATCCCGGCGATGTCCGTACAGCATATCAAAGTCCACAAGATTCACAAAGGCCAGGCCTTCAAAGTCCCTGTCAGCCAGCTCCAGCGTTACCTGCAGGCCTTCGGTATTCCCGCTGGTGCGGATGGTTTCCCCTACACCTTTGCCTGCAAAAATATCATGGATCTTGCCAACACCGATTGTTGCTTTGCCAGCCGCCTGCAAGGCATCCAGCATGGTATCGTTTGGCGGAACCAGGCTGTAGTCATGACGGCGGGCAGTCCGCGTAAAGTTGGCAGCGCAGTCACCGACAAAGGGCCGTGCAATCACGCGGCCCACTCCGTATTTTCCCACCAGCAGCTCACGGGCCTGCTCACAGATCTGATACAGCTTTTCCACCGGCACAATAGCCTCGTTGGCCGCAATCTGGAACACACTGTCTGCCGAGGTATAAACGATCAGCGCGCCGGTCTTTGCGTGTTCTTCCCCATAATCCCGGATCACTTCTGTTCCAGAATAGGGCTTGTTGCACAGCACCTTATACCCGGTTTTGGCGGTGAAAGCGTCCAGCAGTTCCTGGGGAAAACCGTCCGGAAAAGTCGGCAAAGGCTCTGCACTGAGCAAGCCGGCTATTTCCCAATGTCCGATCGTCGTATCTTTGCCAGCACTGGCCTCTCGAAGGCGGGCAAAACTGCCTGCGGGATGCTCCACAGGCGTGCCGCAGGTTACGCCATCCAGATTGAACAGCCCCAGTTCTGCCAGGTGTTCTCCCTTGAAATCGGGATGTGCCGCAATCGCCGCCAGTGTATTGGTTCCTGCATCGCCGAACTGTGCGGCATCAGGTTCTGCCCCCACACCAAAGCTGTCCAGCACAATGAGAAAGACTCGTTTTGCCATAGTATAATCTCCTGTCTGCAAAATAGGAAAGGCTACAATACGCCATTGTTGTTTTACATTATACCCGATAGCGGCAAAAATGTAAAATGTTTCATGATTTTTTCTAACAAAGCGTTTGCCGTATCAGCAGAAGCGGTAAAATGCGAGTAAAAAAGACGAGGAGGACTTGTCTATCCGCCGGAAATTGTAGTATAATAACGCCGTATAGTGTTTATGAATAAAGAATCCATGGAGGCATTTGTATATGCGTAAAACAAAGATCGTTTGCACGATGGGCCCTTCCACCGACAAGCCCGGCATTCTGCGCCAGCTGCTTGAAAACGGTATGGATGTCGCCCGTTTTAATTTTTCCCACGGTGATTATGAGGAGCACAAAGGACGCCTGGATGCGCTGCGTGCCCTGACGGCCGAGATGGATCTGCCGGTCGCTGCCATGCTGGACACCAAAGGTCCCGAAATCCGTCTTGGCGTTTTTGCCAATGGTTCCGAGAATCTGAGCGCCGGGCAGAAATTCACTCTCACCACCCGGGAGCTGGAAGGCACCAACGAGATTTGTTCCGTCACCTACAAGGACCTCCCTCACGATGTAACCCCCGGCGGCCGTATCATGCTGGACGACGGCCTGATCGAGCTGACGATTGATTCTGTAGAGGACACTGAGATTCATTGCACCGTTCAGAATGACGGCGTCATCAAGACCAAGAAGGGCGTCAACGTCCCCGGCGTCCATCTTTCCATGCCGTATATGAGCCAGCGCGACCGCAACGATATCCTCTTCGGCATCGAGCAGGGATTTGACCTGATTTCTGCCAGCTTTACCCGCAACGCACAGGACATCATGGAGATCCGTCACCTGCTGGACGAGCACGACTGCACGATGCGCATCATTGCCAAGATCGAAAACCAGGAGGGCATCGATAACATTGACGAAATTCTGACGGTCGCCGACGGCATCATGGTTGCTCGCGGAGACATGGGCGTCGAGATCGATTTTGCCGAGATCCCCGCCATTCAGAAACATCTGATTGATCGCGCCATGAGCGCCGGCAAGATCTGCATCACGGCGACTCAGATGCTGGATTCCATGATCGTCAATCCCCGTCCCACCCGTGCCGAGATCACCGACGTGGCCAATGCCATTTACGACGGCACTGGTGCGGTTATGCTTTCCGGTGAGACCGCTGCCGGCAAATACCCGGTGGAGGCCCTGAAAGCCATGGCCACCATTGCCGAGACCACCGAGGCCGATTCCAGCTTTGACAGCCTCGTCCACCATGCGGGCAATCAGGATTCCCACCTGACGATCGGCGCCGCTGTAGGCCACGCCGCCTGCACCACTGCCAGCGACATTGGTGCTTCTGCCATTATTTCCGCTTCCAAGAGCGGCGAAACCGCCCGTCTGCTGAGCCGTTTCCGTCCCGATACGCAGATTATCGCCTGTGTTCTCGATGAGCGCACCCGCCGTCAGATGAACATCTACCGCGGCGTCACACCGCTTTTGATGGAGTACGCCAACTCCACCGACGAGCTGATCAGCATGTCGGTAGCTGCGGCTGAAAAGGCAGACCTGATTCATTCCGGTGACCTGGTAGTCGTAACGGCTGGTGTTCCGGTGGGCGTCTCCGGCACCACCAATATGATCAAGATCCACCTGGTCGGCAATACCCTGCTGGCTGGTGTCGGTATCGGTCAGCACAACGCCAAGGGCGAGGTCTGCGTCTGCCGCAGTGCTGCCGAGGCCGCCAAGAAATTCAAGCCCGGCCAGATTCTGGTTCTCCCCTTCACCACCAACGCGGCTCTGCCCTTTATGCGCGATGCTGCTGGCATCATCACCGAAGAGGCCGGCACCAACAGCCATTCCGCCATTGTCGGTCTGACGCTGGACAAGGCAGTGATCGTCGGCGCCACCAACGCCACCCGTACTTTGAAGGACGGCATGATGATTTCGATGGACTGCTCCCGCGGTGTCGTGCAGGTCATGCCGGAGTGAGGTGAACAGGATGGAACGCATTGCCAGTTTTTGTGTAGACCATACCAAGCTGCTGCCGGGGATGTACCTTTCCCGCCAGGATGGCCCCAACGGTGAAATCCGTACCTGGGATATCCGCATGAAGCGTCCCAACCAGGGTCAATATCTTTCCTCTGCGGCGGCCCATACTCTGGAGCACTTGTTTGCCACCTACGCACGCAACAGCAAATACAGCGAGGGCGTTGTCTACGTGGGCCCCATGGGTTGTCTGACTGGATTTTATCTGCTGACCACCGGTCTGTCCGATGCCGAAGCGTTGGATCTGGTGCGCAGTGCCTTCCTTTGGATGGCCAGCTACGAGGGCGAAATTCCCGGCGCATCTGCCGTGGAATGCGGCAATTACCTGCTGATGGATCCGATTGCTGCCCGTGCAGAAGCTGCGGCTATGCTTCCCATTCTGAATGCCCTGGATGCCGATCATCTGCGGTATTGATTCGCTCTGAATTATAAAAAAATCCCGGAACAGCAATTATGAACTGCACCCCATTTGTTAGACAGTATGGTATACTGAATAACAAGTGGGGTGCTTTGCTATGCCAAAAGGAATACCAAACAAACGATACACACCTGAATTCAAGAAGCTAGTGATCGAGACCATGCTGGAGGAAAAGCTGAGTTACAGTGAAACAGCGCGACGGTTCGATATAAGCGATCATCATAGCATCCAGAATTGGGAACGCATCTATTTGACCGAAGGCGCGGAAGGCTTTGCGGTGGAACGACACGTCAGGAAGCGCAAAGGGAACCCGAAAAAGCAACTGCCAAAACAAGTGGAAGAGGATTTGCTTGCTGAGGTACAACGGCTGCGGGCAGAGAACGAGTACTTAAAAAACTTGCAAGCCTTGGTTTTGGAGAGAGCGCGACGCCAGGGGAAAAAGCCCAGGTAGTCCAAAAGCTGAGGCCGAGATATCCCTTGTGGCTTCTGCTTGAAATCGCTCACTTACCTCGTGCTACTTTCTATTACCATCTGAAGCGAATGGGAAAACCAGATAAATACGCAGAAGCAAAAGCAGAAATTTCCTCCATTTACCACGAAAACAAAGGCCGGTATGGTTACCGACGTATCACCGCGGCATTACACAACAAGGAGATATATCTGAACCACAAGACGGTGCAGCGACTCATGAAGGAGTTGGGGTTGGTTTGCCGTGTCAGAGTCAAAAAATATCGCTCTTACAAAGGGGAAGTGGGGCGGATCGCACCCAATCTGTTGAACAGAAACTTCCATGCGGAAAGACCGAACCAGAAGCGGGTTACGGATGTGACTGAGTTCAGCCTGTTTGGCCAGAAGCTCTATCTTTCTCCCATTCTGGATCTGCACAACGGGTATTGGGTGAGCTATGCCATCTCTGAACGACCGGTTTTGAGCATGGTAACAACGATGCTTACCAAAACTTTTTCAACCATACCAGATGGGACAGGTCTCATTCTTCACTCCGACCAGGGCTGGCAATACCAGCATAAGCAGTACCAGCGTATGTTCAACGCAAAAGGCATTCGGCAAAGTATGAGCCGCAAAGGAAACTGCCTGGACAATGCAGTAGCAGAAAACTTCTTCGGCCTGCTCAAGAGTGAATTGCTTTATCTGCAAAAGTTCCACTCCATGCAATACTTCAAACAAGAGCTTATTGACTATCTGGACTACTACAATAACCGACGGATTAAGGCAAAGCTAAAGGGCCTGCCACCTGCGGTTCACAGACAACAAGCCCTTTCGGTTGCTTGAACAATTTTTATTTGAAATTATTGTCTAACTTTTTGGGGTCACTTCACAATTATGCCGTTCCGGGATTTTTATGCAAAAGAGCGTCCGGCGCACCGGACGCTCTTTTTATGTACAAAATCAGATGAGCGCTGCCGTAATGAGAGCCATCTTATAGACTTCCTCTGCATTGCAGCCACGGGACAGATCATTGATCGGTGCATTCAGCCCCTGCAGGATAGGGCCGTACGCCTCAAAGCCACCCAAACGCTGGGCAATCTTATACCCGATGTTGCCGGCATTGATGTTGGGGAAGATAAAGGTGTTGGCATAGCCGGCCACCTGGGACCCCGGCGCCTTCAGCTGGCCGACTTCAGGCGCCACAGCGGCATCAAACTGCAGTTCGCCGTCCACTTTCAGTTCCGGATGGGCCTCCTGGACGCGGATCGTTGCATTGCGCATCTTATCCACCGTTTCGCCCTTACCAGAGCCTTTGGTGGAGTAGGACAGCAGTGCCACACGCGGATCGATGCCGAAGATCTGCGCTGTGTGAGCCGTCTCCACCGTAGACTCCACAATTTCGTCCTCACTGGGATCGATGTTGATTGCACAGTCACCCATGGCGATGCTTTCTTCACCGCGCATGAGAATAAAGCAAGAGCTAACAGACTTGATACCAGGCTTGCACTTGATCAGCTGCAGCGCCGGACGCACAGTATCCGCCGTAGAATAGGTGGCACCGCCCAGCAGGCAGTCCGCCTTGCCCATCTTGACCAGCATAGTGCCAAAATAATTGGATTTGGAAAGCGCCGCACGGCACTGCTCTTCGGTCATCTTGCCCTTGCGGAGCTCAACCATCTTGGCTACCATTTCATCAAAGCCTTCGTAAGCAGCCGGATTCAGGATTTCTGCGCCGGTGATGTCGAAGCCCGCATCTGCAGCTGCTTTGCGAACCGCATCGGGCTCGCCCAGCAGGATTACGCGCAGTGTCTTTCCTGCCAGCAGACGGCTGGCAGCCGACAAAATCCGTGCATCCGTCCCCTCCGTAAAGACAATGGACTTGGACTCTGCGCGCAGCTTGGCTTCAAAATTCTCAAAAATGGACATACAAAAAACTACCTCCATATCATTTACCGCAGAAATATTGACTATAATATCCTCTGCTTGACACTTACAGAACTATTATAACATCGTTTTTACAATTTGCAAAGAATATGCACGATTTCACTACAGATTGCGCAAGAAATATGCGAAACCGCAAGATACTTCACAAAGTTAATAAAATGTCAAAATTGGTTTGGTATTTTTTTGTCAATTTCCACATGGAGGTTCCCAGCCGTATGAACGGTAAAACGCAGCAATATCTGCATCATTTCGCACAACAACAGCCTGCTGCAGTCGGCCTGTATGTGAGTCCCAGAAACCAATCATCGTTTCCCCGGTACAGACACTGCTTTGTGTCCTGATATCATCTGCCGTCATACCCGCCGGGGGCATACGACGCGGCGTCTTTCCCTTTTTCCTCCAATAATTCCAGAACATCAGAACCAGCTCCCGACCCAGATTCCTACCACGATCTGCACTGCCAGAATCAGCGGCATACCGATGACAAAATACCAATGCTTCGTCTTATGATGCCACAGATACATTCCCAGAATGGCGCCTAGACTGCCCCCCAGCAATGCCGCAGCGAACAAGGTGCGCTCCGGTATACGCCATTCATGTTTTTGGGCACGGTGTTTATCCACACCCATCAATCCCCATGCGACCAGATTGATAAGCACAAAATATAAAATCAGTATTTTCATACCTGCATTATACCCTGCCGCCGGGACGCTTGTCCAGTGGAAGGTTTCAGGGTTCCAAAGGCTGGATTTCCTGATAGTTAGGCATTCCACCCAAAAAGTCTTCCTCGCGGATCAGGCCAGCGCGGTGCGTAAAAGTCAAGTTCTGGGCAGGCAGTCCATCCGGGTCTATATTTTCGATCGTGTGTGCCTGTTCTTCAAATATCGCCAACAATGCATTTTCCATTTTTCCCAGAATACGCATCGGCTTTTCAGAAGCATTACTGATGTATTGTAGAGGAATTTCCTGCAACACACCACTATCAGGCTCCAGAGAATAGCGCTTGACCAGATTTCTCCCCCAGAGACCGTATACCGTGAGCAGTATCCTTTCCCCCAGCATTTGCTCCATATAAATAATCATATCATCGGTGGACCGGGGAGATAGAATCTCTTCCGGCCAATCAACGGCACCCTCTCCGGAACTGCCATCCCCAGTTCAACAGATTCTGCTCCACTCCGGTATTCACAGAAAGAAGATAGACCCGACGGTCCGTTACCATTGCATCCATTGCAGCCTGATACCGTTCTTCCTCCTGCCGAACCTCCGATTACCGCCATCCGCAAGACAAATTTGATCTGCCTCCACACCGACCTGATCGTCCGACTCTATGTAAACCAGTGTTCCGTCCCGCAAGGCATACACAAAGTAAATATTTTCCCCTCCCCAGAACTGGCCATACAGGTTTCCGTATCTAATCCCTGTAAGCATTCAGACTTTCATCCAAATCTTCCCGTCCCTTGTCCGCACTGACCGAATAAAACGTTACAAGGCCGGTCTTTTCCTGCAAAGTAACCTGGATCCTTTCTCCTGCTCGGCCCTCATGATCCGGCGCCCAATAGATTGCGCTGTAGAACCATTGAGACGAGCGCGGACGCGGACCAGACCCGCAAGGAACTGGTGGACCGAACGGAAACACTGACGACAGCCGGGGTCTTGTCCCGAGCTGAGGCGGAGCGGGCACGCGAGATTTTGGGATAGCCAAGCGCACAGACCGGCAGCAAGCTGGGAAATGGGTTGTATTTGTCAGAAAGCGATTTTGATACAAGGCATTTTCCTGCCCTTTCTCGCTGGGTATTCCCTGTTGTACGGCCCGTACTCTTCCCATTTCCCCAGCCACCGATCACTCGCCTTGCCGTACAGATATGGAAGAGATTGAAAGAACACACAAAACGCGACCATCAAACCGAACCGCAGATGAGCCCATGGTTATCGTGTCATCCTTAATCCTCCTGCAGTGAAATCGATTTGGTCGTCCCCCGTCCAAGTCGGCTTTCTATCTGCAAATCCGTATTATGATCTGCTCACAGGTGGTAAGTCCCAGACCGCTGCCGCCAGCCTCCCGTGAGCGGCTTTTGTCAATCCGGTAAAACGGCTCCTTGATTTTTTCCACTTTCTCTTCCGATATACCGGATCCGCAGTCGGTAACCTCGATGTGTATTTTTCTCCGGTCGCCCTGACTCCAGATGCGGATACCGTTTCCGCCTGTGTCGGCCGCCGCGTTCAGAACCAGGTTGCGAAGCAGCGTCACAAGAGTGCTTTATCGGCCAGTATAGATATTTATTCTTATTTGTTATTTACACAATTTACTCGCCTTTATTATTTTTGCCCTATGCAAGCACATTTTGCCAATATTGCACTATAAACATTTTTAGGATATAATCTTAAATATAGATTCACCTCACTTTTAGATTTCTTTAAATCTCATATATTTTAAGACTGTTTTTTCATCGTACACAGTGATTTCATTCCTGGATCCTCTTCCCGTTTTTCAGATCTTTTTGTTACTGGCACTGCGGAGTCTCTCTCCGTAAATATAAAAATAAAGGAGCAAACACCATGAGAAGCATTACAAAACTCGATCTTCAGTACGCACACCGTTTTTACGGTTTTCGCGGAGAAGCGCAGTACCTTCACGGCCACACTGGTGTGTTAACCATCGAAGTGGAGGACACCATCAATCCCGGCGTCAACATGGCATTTCCCTGTAATGAAATCCAGAAAACTGCCTGGAACGTCTTGAAGAACTTTGATCATGCGCTGATTTTGCGGGAAGACGACCCTCTGCTGCCGGCTGTTCTTGCCGTCTATGAAAAGCAGGGTATCAAAGACGGGGACCCCAACAACATTATGAAAGGCCCTGCCTTCCATACGGATCTCGCTACCGCCTACCCGGACTGCCGCCTGGTCGTCACCAAGGAAACACTGACCGTGGAAGGCATGATCAAAATCGTATATGATCTGCTCAAAGATCAGCTGAACATCGTTAAGTTGACGTTCACAAGTGGCGTCAACGCAGCATCCCAGGAATACGAATCTCGTCTGCACCTGGATCGCTGCCCTCTTTGCGGCATTGCACTGGATGAAAACGGTGTATGTCCCAAGTGCGGCTAATATCATATCCTGCGCTCCAAAAGGGTGTCACTTTTCGTTACACCCTATGTTTCTAGAATCAGGGCTGTATTTTTGCATCTCCCACAAAAGCACCTAACGAACCCATAGCCACAGAATATGGTTCTGTATTTCATGTTGGTTGGCACTGGTTCCCACAAGTAAAAGTAGGCTTAATTCAACTGTGCTCCAAACATTTGTTGCACTTCATCGGAATTTTTTCCTGATATTGTTCTACCAGTAGCCGCTTCAATTGCACATAACAGTTTTTTGGCTCGATCAATCATAAAATCCTGGAACTTATTATTCCTAAGTAGATTGTGGTCGATCCAGTGCGTCTCTACATAGCTATCCAAATCGGACGGTAATACAGAACCTTTCTTTTCAAGCTTTCCAAGATAAGCGGACGGTGCAACGCCGCCTATTTCACGATTGCTGCTTGCAGAAATTGGTGTCTTGTTCACAATGCTGTTCCATTTGTTCTTGTCATAGCCTTGCCCTATACAGTAATCCTTCGGAAAGATATGATGAATGTCGATTTTCTCGTTTGAGTATGTTGAGAAGTCCATCTCCGCACCAGAGATAAAATCGCGGGCGTGGTTCTTAAGAATCAAAGCCATAATGCCCTTGTACGCCGCCGACTGCCTGGACTGCAAACTGAGAAGGCGCGTCGGATTGAAAAAGAAATCCGTGATGGTCTTTGGAAGATCACCGCCATCTGTAATCCACTTGATAACCTGCGTTATATCGTTTGCATACCTTGTCTCATTTGCCGAACCGTACAACTCACCGAAAACGCCGCACCAATACCATTGTTTTACCATATTTTTGACAGTGGTAGTGTAAATCTTGTTCCCATCCATCAAAACAGTGCAAATGGCTGCAAGAGGAATCAGCTGTGTACTATATGGAAGGTCACGACTTGAGAATATCCGTTCTTCCTGCAACAGCTTATCTGCAATAGAAAACCCCATACAAAGGTCGTCTGCGTACTTTTTATATGATGTCAGCTTTAACGCTAGCACATCCTTCTTCTTGCAGCTCACAGTTCCCCCAGATTTAAACGAAGATAAAAGCGTAAGAGTGGTTAGGAAGTCTGTAGCCGTTACAATATCCAGCAAATCTCCTGAGAAATACTTCTCCTTTCGATCTTTCCAATCCTCGCGCAGCGGGAAATCGTCCATAGCAAAAATTGCGGTGACAAGTTCAAAAACCGTTAAAGAAACGCCGCCAGTATTCACGTTTTCAAAAACCTGACACACTGCCTCTTTCGGAGTCTCTTTGTCTAGCAGAATGACCGGCATAGCGTACCTTTGTGTTGGCATAATTACTTTTGAGAAAAGTTCCGTGAACTTCTGAATAATCACTGGATCATAATTGTAATAGGCATAATATTCATTTTGCCATCCCTGTTCCTCGCCGGAGTTCAGAATGATGTTAAGGGGAAACATCTTCATACGGAATTCATCCTGCCTGGTTGAAAGATCTATTTCGATCCTCCTACCAAAATCAGATGTAACCTGTCTCGTTGCAGGAACCGAGATTACAATTTCCTCATCATCGGCACTTGGATCGAGTGCCTTTTCGATGTTCAGATAATAATATCTGTCTATCTCTTTGCCTTTATCTGTTTTTGTATGGACGGGCTTCTTGCTGTACAGGGCATTGTAAAGGGAAGTCAATCTTTGCTGCCCATCAAGAATAAGCTCATCTGGTTCTGCGTTGGGAGCAGCATCTGAGCCCTCAATCGGTTTATGCTTGAAATGGATGCTTTCATTTCCGTATTCCAGAAACATCGCTGCACCAACCGGAAAATTGTGAATCACGCTCAAGATTAAAGCCTTAATACGGTCATCATCCCATACCCAACCTCTTTGAAAATCAGGTAACTGTGCTGCACCGGTGTCCACAGCTTTCATCAAATCAGTAAGCGGTCTATCATTCGTTTTCATGAACTGCCTCCCACAACTCATCCTTTGAACAATCCATCAATCAACCACGTGATTGTACAGCGCTTTTTGCTCATTCTATCTAATTGCATTATTTTCTTACATTATAAGTCAAGGCAATTCATAAAACAAGAATGTATAGTTCCAGTAAATGCTGAATGGAAAGGTAACCTTGTACCTTTCCATTCAGCACTTTGCTTCGCCGTTACCGCCGCACCCTGACGGCAAAACCCTCTATAAAAAAGTAGTTGTTGGTATAACGACCTGCTCGTGGCTGAGCTTAGTAAGAGGCTCCTTACAGATAAAGATCTAGCATAATAAATAGTTGCTTTTGGGAGCCCCGCATCTGTCGAAAACCCACTCTACACGAAGCAAATTCCATATCGCATTCTCATGCATCGATTTAACTAAATGTGTTGGTCGTATGGTACTATTTTAATATGGTCCTTATCGAGAAATCGGATAAGCTGTGCATCTTTTATCAATTCATGCCAGGCTTGTATATATTGATCAGAAATTTTTTCGGCTTCCTCTTTGAATTGAACAAACATTTTTTCCGGATCATCCGCAAGGGCTATAGTATCTGCATTCCCATCTGCGACTTTATAAATAAACCACTTCGACATATCAGCGGGCGCCTGTATAATATTTTCCGGATAGGTGTCCACAATGTCCTTGATTTTCTTCTTAGCGTTTAGCACCGCATATTCAGCAAACATCCAGAAATTCCGATAGATACGAATAGTGGCCGCTACAAATTCCGCCAGACTTTTTGTAAGGGACAATCTTGGCGTATCTTTGAAAAGGTCTTCGCACGTTGCAATCGCCTGGATCATCTGCTCTTTTACTGCTTTATTGTGGTTAAAATGCGGTTTTCCCAAAATGTTGATAAGATCGAAATAGTATATATTTTCTGAACTGTTTACAGGCAAATGGCCGTGTTGGGCATAATCTCGCAGACGAATCAATAGTTTATAGGAAAACACCGTATCATAAATTTTGCTAACCATTGCCGAGTAACTACTTCGATTTTCGTCTGTCAGGCATTTCAAATCAGTAAAATTTTTCATGGATTCGATCATCGTTTTTCCAGCGCTGATAATATTCGTTGTATAGGCATTGATCGCGATGTAGTCCTCTTTGCCGGAAATTGATCGCGGAAAACTTTTCCATCGCTCATAAGCGTGTAGTTTTTCCATATTTGCTCTGTTTGAAACTTAAAGACCAAGAACAAATTGTGTATTTCTTGCAAATGACGAATGCAATCTACACAAAGTTCCATCGTGGCCAGGTCATTGTTTTCTAGCTCAGCACACTCTATTTCTATCGAATCTTTCCCAAGGAAAAAAGTTTTTTCTGTATCCACAACGATTTTCCTCCCTGATTACTATATAAAAATGCCGCTAAGTCCTTGAGGACTTAGCGGCATGACATTACAGCCACACCCTTACGGCAAAGCCGCCTTTGAAAAAATAGGTGTTCGTGTAATGTCCATTTGGTGGAGCTGACGGGAGTCGAACCCGTGTCCGAAAAGAAATCGGTTAGAGTATCTCCGGGCGCAGTGTGTTTATTGAATTTCCCTTGGCGCGGGCGAGCACACACGCGCTACGCCTTGGTAGCTTCATAAATTCATGACGGGCCGCAAAGCTTAAGCCCGTTCACGTTCAGTACCTAATCGACGCTCTGGCCCTGCGCGGTACTAACGCAGGCAGAACGGTCGCGCCTAATTAGGCAGCGACGGCAACAGGATAAGTGTTGTCAGTTAATTTGTTTTGGTACTTTTATCGTGGTGCACCGCCACGGCCCGCTGCTCACGCCTTTCTCTCCCCGTCGAAACCATTACAGCCCCGCATAATCGGTGGGCAATGCCCACCGGGAAGGCAAAAGCAAACAGCTTTTATCGCTGCATTTTCAATGCTCTGTCAATATCACGTTTGGCATCCCGTGCCGCAGCGGCAGCACGCTTGTCATAGAGTTTTTTGCCCTTGCAAAGCCCCAACTCCAACTTTACGCGCCCGTGTTTAAAATAAAGCGAAAGCGGAATCAGGGTATACCCCTGCAGTTTGATCTGCTGGCCCAGGCGGCGGATCTCCGCTTTGTGGGCCAACAGACGACGCGGCCGGCGCGGGTCTTTATTAAAGATGTTGCCCTGCTCATAAGGACTGATATGCATTCCTTTGACAATCAGTTCCCCATCATCAATGTCCGCCCAGGAGTCCTTGAGATTCACGCCACCTGCACGCAGGCTCTTAACCTCGGTACCCACCAGTTCAATACCGGTTTCAAGTGCCTCAATCACAAAATATTCATGGCGCGCCTCGCGGTTTTGGGCAATCACCTTTTTCCCGGATTTATCCTCTGCCACAAAGCACACCTCCCTTGCGTGTGGTGGTTTATGATTATAGCGCAGATATGTGCAAAAGTCAAGAAAAAGCCGTCACAGCTCTCCGCGTCCCTGCATGGCACGATAGAGAGTTGTCTCGTCCGCATATTCCAGACTGGATCCTACCGGCAAGCCATAGGCAAGGCGAGTCGTCCGTATTCCCAGCGGTTTGATCAGCTTGGCCAGATACATGGCCGTAGCTTCTCCTTCTACCGTCGGACTGGTCGCCATAATAACTTCTTTAACGGTCTCATTGAGGCGCGCCAGCAGTTCCTTGACGCAGAGCTGATCCGCCCCGATGCCATCCATCGGTGAGATCAACCCATGAAGTACATGGTACAGACCATTATATTCATGCGTGCGTTCGATGGACTTGATATCCCGCGGACTTTCTACCACGCAGATCACACTGCGATCCCGTTTGGGGGAAGAACAGATTTTACACACCTCACCCGCCGTATAATCCTGGCAGATGCGGCAACGGTGGAGGTCTTTCTTGGCATGTTCAATGGCTCTGGCCAGTTCCATCGCCTGCTCATTGGACATGGACATCACTTCATAAGCCATCCGGGTAGCCCCTTTGCGGCCAATTCCCGGGAAGCGCGCAAACTGGTCAACCAGATTTTCCAGCGGTTCAACATTCTGGGGCATGGTACTGCCTCTTAGCCCAAACCGGGAATGTTCATTCCGCCGGTCAGCTTGCCCATTTCCTCTTCCGAGTCTTTGTCGACTGCTGCCACAGCACTGTTGACTGCAGCCGCAATAAGATCTTCCAGCATCTCGATATCCTCAGGATCTACGGCTTCCGGCTTGATCTTGACCGCAGTAATCTCATGCTTGCCGGTCATCGTGACAGTAACCATCTCGCCACTGGCCGTACCGGTGTACTCTTTGGCTTCCAGCTCTTCCTGCTTGGCGCGGATTTCATCCTGCATCTTCTGAACCTGGCGCATCATCGCGTTAGGATCGGGCCGGCCATAGCCTTTAGGCAGTCTTGCTTTCATGGGAATATCCTCCAAAAATTATTTATCTTCAATTTGAACGTCCACACCGAGTGCCTGCATATTCTGCAGCGTCTGATCAAGGGACATCTGCGGCCCTGCTTGTTCTTCCGTCTTCGGCGCTTCGTAAGGACCAATACTGCACCGGATTTTGGTAACCCGGTAGATCGTTTCTTTCAGTTTTTTGCTGACTTCGCGGTTGTTGCGAATATAATCACGGAAGGCATCACTGCATTCAAACAGCACATGCTTGCCATCATAATACGCTCTGGTTCCCCGCAGGAAGGAAATCATCATCCCGTCGGTTTCCTCCAGATCGGCCAGTACCAACGCCCATTGGGGAAACGGTTCCAACGGTCCTGCTTCCTGTTTAGGGGGCGTACGGCGCGGCGCAGCCTTAGAAGCCGGCTGAAGTTCAGGTTCCGGCGCTTTGACCGCAACAGCCGGGCGCAGCTCCGGCTGCAGAAACTCCGGCTCTTCCTCTGGCGGAGGCAGTTCCTCCGGAGGTTCTTGGGCTTTAGACTGAACCGTCGGTGGCGGTGTAGCAGGTTTGCTGCTCTGTACAGGTGGTACTGAGGCAAACGGAGCCGGTGCTGTTGCCGCAAAAGGCTGCGGTGCCACAGGCTGTGCCATCTGCACAGGTGCCGCCTGCGCAGTCACCGCCGTCTGCGGCTGCGTCAGAGAAAAGACTGCCAGTTCCAGTTCGATACGTTGGTCGGTGCCGCGGCTCATCTTTTCCAACGACTGACCAAATGCATTGATGGCGCGGATTGCCTCTGCCTGCGGAAAATCCCTGCGCTGTGCGTAGGCTGCCTCTTCCTCCGGCGAAGTACCGGTCAGCAGATCGGTCCCCCCCTGCAGTGCACAAAGCATCAAATCCCGGTAATGCCCTGCCAGTTCCATACAAAGGCGGCGCATATCTACGCTCTGCTGCCGGAGTTCTGCGATTTTCCCAAGGGCTGCAACTGAGTCTTTTGCCGCAATGGCATCGCTGATTTCAAACAGGTATCCACGGTCGGTCACACCCGCCATCCGGCGTACCAGTGCTTCATCCACATGATTGTCAACGCCTGCGCAGGTATCCAGAATGGACAGCGCATCACGCATAGCGCCATCGGCCAAACGGCCGATCAGCTGCGCCGCGCCGGATTCCAATTCGATTTTTTCCTGCTCCGCCACATAGGTCAAGCGTCCCGCAATGTCCTTCGCTGTGATCCGTGCAAAATCGTATCGCTGGCAACGACTGAGGATGGTTACAGGAACTTTCTGTACTTCGGTGGTCGCCAGAATAAAAATGACGTGCTCCGGCGGTTCCTCCATCGTTTTCAGCAGAGCATTGAATGCCTGCGTGGAAAGCATGTGCACCTCATCGATGATGTATACCTTGTAACGGCACACCGACGGCAGATAGGCCACTTCATCCCGCAGATCCCGAATATCATCTACGCCGTTGTTGGAGGCGGCGTCCATCTCGATGATATCCATGATGGCTCCGCTGTCGATGCCTTTGCAGATCTCACATTCGCAGCAGGGATCCGGGCTTGTGTGATCCAGGCAGTTGACCGCTTTCGCAAAAATCTTGGCGCAGGTCGTCTTGCCGGTGCCGCGGGTTCCCGTAAAGAGATAAGCATGCCCGATACGTCCCGCCGCAATCTGGTTCTGCAGCGCAGTAACAATGGGCGTCTGCCCTACCACATCGGCAAACCGCTGCGGGCGCCATTTTCGATACAGCGCTCGGTACATAGGCACACCTCCCCCGAAAATCAGAAAAAGCGGGCAGAGCACGCGGCTGCGCTGCTTTGCGTACAGATGCAGGCTTGCCGCAGCACTGGACGAGCGCCGCTTAATGCTGCTCGGTTCCCCGCCTGACATGGTTCACAGGCCGCCCACGCACGGGGCCCGCATCTGTACGCAAAACAGCGCAATTCAGCCCTGTCCGCAAAAGCTATTATACAATATTGCCCGGACAATTGCAAGAGGAGGTTTGGGTCGATTTCACCGCCGAAGATAATAGGTTCCTTCCGGGGCACGGCAAAGAGTAACCCCGAACACGCGGTCCAGAATTTTTTGTTCAAATAGGTTCGCAGGACTGTCAAAAGCCAGCAGCCTGCCTTCCGCCACCACCGCCACCCGGTCACTGTACTGGAGCGCCTGGGCCAGATCATGCAGTACCAGCAGGAGCGTTTTTCCCTGATCCGCCAAGGTCCGCAGCAATTCCAACAATTCAAACTGAGCTGATACGTCCAAGTAGGTCGTTGGTTCGTCCAGAAGAATGGCATCGCCTCCCTGTGCCAACGCCATAGCCAGGTAGACTCGCTGTCGTTCGCCACCGGAAAGTTCCCGCAGATCCCGCTCCGCCCATTGTGCCACACCTGTAGCTCGCATCGCCTGTTCTACTGCCGCACGGTCCCGGGTAGTCATCTGACGGGAAAGTCCCAGATACGGGAACCGTCCGTGGCTGACAAGACCTCGCACGGAGATTTCCGGGATATTACGCACCTGCGGCATAAAAGCAGCGGCACGGGCAAACGCCTTGCGGTCAAAGCTTTGAATTGGTTGCCCCTGCAGCAGAATTTCCCCATTCAACAGCGGCAACTGCCGGGCAATCGCTTTAAGCAGTGTGGTTTTACCACACCCGTTGGTTCCCACCAATGCCGTGATCTGACCATCCTGCGCCGTGAAGCTGATATCCCGCAAAACAGGAGTTCCTTCGTAACCAACCGACGCGTGCCGCAGTTCAAACATAGATACGCCTCCTTTTGCGGTGAAGCAGCAGGCTCAGGAAGAAAGGGCCACCGATAAGGGAAAGCAGAATTCCGACGGGGAGTTCAAACGGTGCAAACAGCAGCCGTGCAGCGATATCGCATACCACCACAAAAGCCGCCCCCAGCAGTGCCGACGCGGGCACCAGAATCCGATAATCGGTTCCGATAAGCCGACGCGCAATATGCGGCGCAAGAAGTCCCACGAAACTCAGCAGCCCTGCCAAACTGACTGCCGCCCCGGCCAACAGAGCCGATGCCAGAATCCCCAGAAATCTTGTCCGGGTCACATGCAGTCCAAGGCCTGTTGCACTTTCTTCCCCCAGGCAAAGGACGTTCAGATCCACCGTCAAAAACAGAGCCAGGAGCATCCCGGCCACAAAATAAGGAAAAGCCGCCGTCAGCATCTTCATGGTAACGCCGGAGAGCCCCCCTGTCAGAAATCCCGGAGAGCTGGCCACGATCTCCGGCCAGAGCAGCTTCAATGTATTGATGCCGGCAGTCAGCATACCGCTGACCGCGAGGCCCGCCAGAACCAGAGTCGTGCGGGAGAGGCCGGCCCGCCAGGCCAGCAGATAGACCAGCATAGAACAGCCCAGTGCCCCCAGGAAGGAAGCAAATTGCATGGCACCTGGCACCGCTGGCGCCACGACCATGGCAAACAGTGCAAAAAATCCCGCACCGGCATTCACGCCAATCACATTAGGGCTGGCCATCGCATTATTCAGCACTGCCTGCAGCAGCACACCGGCCACCGCAAGAGCCGCCCCGGAAAATAGGCCGCCCAGCATACGCGGCAACCGAACATAGGCGATAACACGCCAGACGGGATCCTGTTCTCCCCGCGTACAAAGCGCCTGCCAAAGTTGTCCCAGCGAATAAGGCTGACTGCCAAGGCACAATGCAGCCACAGAGGATACCACCACAGCAACTGCCAGCATTCCCAGCACAGCAGGAGCAGATGCCTTATGTTGTCTTTTCTTTTTCATACTGTCACCCCTGCCAGCCCCGTGCCGCCGGATCCAGGCGTCCTGTGGCGGTATAAAGCAGTGCATTGCAGATAGCCGCAGCCACCGTACTGCCGCCTTTGCGTCCCATGGCCGCTATGCAGGGGATATTCCGGGCCAGGCAGGCCGAGAACACTTTTTCCTTGCTTTCCACCACATTGACAAATCCCACCGGCACAGCGATCACCAACGCCGGGCGCAAAACATTCTGTTCCAGCAGATCGCACAGTGCCAGCAGCGCTGTCGGGGCATTTCCCACCGCAAAGATTGCGTTGGGACAAACCTGCGCAGCATACTGCATGGAAGCTACCGCACGGGTTGTCCCCTGCCGCTTGGCGGTTGCAGCCACCTGAGGATCTGCCATAAAACATTGTGCTGTTGCATCCAGCGCGGCCAAAGACGGCTTGCTGATACCGGCCAACGCCATGTTTGTATCAGTCACAATCGTGTTTCCTCGCTTCAGCGAGTCAACACCATACTGTACAGCATTCTGTGTAAAACGGAGCGTGTGCGCATATTCGAAATCCGCCGTTGTATGGATAACCCGCCGTACCACTGCCGCATTTTCCGGCGCAAGTTCTATCTTCTGTTGCGAAAGTTCTTCCGAGATGATCTGCATACTGGTCCGCTCAATATCAGCGGGGAGCGTGTGTTGTCTCATCGGTATTCCTCCATCAAACGGTAAACGGCCCGCATGTCCAGCGCTTCTCGCACGCCTTGGGCCAGAGCATCAAACTGCCGCTGCTGGTAGGCTGCATGACTGACAGGAGCCGCTTGTTGTACAGAAAGCCCTTTTCTCTTACAGAGCCAGTCCGCCAGCTTGACCGTCAGTTCACCGGTATCAAAGAGGCCATGCAGATAGGTGCCATATACCATCCCCTGCCAGCAGCCTTCGGGTCTGCCGTCCGACAGCCGGCAGAAGGGCACGCCCTCTCCCGTCGTCTCCCCCATGTGGATCTCATATCCATCCAGCCGGGCCCCTTCAAAAGGCTTTGGCAGCGTCTTTGCCTGCACACGGGTACGCGTCTTTTGCCGCGTAAAGATCGTGTCGATTGGGAGAAGTGCCAGGCCACGCAGTGTGCGGCCTGCCTCGCCGCCCTCCAAACCGAAAGGATCCTGCAGCGTCCTTCCCAACATCTGATACCCGCCGCACACCCCCAAAACCGGGATATTTCCAGCAGCCGCCTTACAGATAGCCGCTTCCAGTCCACACTGCCGCAGCCAAAGGAGATCTTCCATCGTGTTTTTGGTTCCCGGCAGAATGATCAGATCCGGGTGTCCCAGCGAAGAAGGATCCCCCACATACCGAACACCCAAAGCCGGGTGCGTTTCCAACGGCGTGAAATCTGTAAAATTGGAAATTCGCGGCAGACGAATCACCGCCACATCAAGGGGCTTATGCACAGAGGTTTCTCCCAGGCGCGGAGCCAGAGAATCCTCATCGTCGATATCCAAGTTCATAAAGGGCACCACGCCCAATACCGGCAGCCCGGTCTTTTCTTCCAGCATGGAAAGTCCCGGCGCCAGGATCGATGGATCCCCGCGGAATTTGTTGATGACCAGTCCGCCGATCCGTGCCCGCTCTTCCGGCTCCAGAAGCGCCACCGTGCCGTACAGCTGCGCAAACACACCGCCCCGGTCAATGTCCCCCGCCAGAAGCACCGGTGCATGGATCATTTTGGCCAGGCCCATATTGACGATATCGTCCGCTTTCAGGTTGATTTCTGCCGGGCTGCCGGCGCCCTCCACCACGATGACATCGTATGTCCGGGCCAGACTTTCGTAAGCATCCAGAATCTCCGGAACCAGCTGTTTTTTGTAACGGAAATATTCTGCCGCCGGCATCTGCCCGCGCACCTTTCCGTTAACGATAACCTGACTCCCGGTATCACTGCAGGGTTTGAGCAAAATCGGATTCATCCGTACATCAGGCTCCACCCCAGCCGCCTGGGCCTGGACCACCTGGGCCCGCCCCATCTCCAGCCCCTGACGCGTCACGTAGCTGTTCAGCGCCATATTCTGGCTCTTGAACGGTGCCACGCGCAGTCCATCCTGGGCAAAAATCCGGCAGAGGGCCGTGCACAACAAGCTCTTGCCTGCCCCCGACATCGTCCCCTGCACCATAATACAGCGGGCATGGTGAATCTGGCTCATGAAAGAATCTCCTTAAGCGCCGCCAGCAGACGACGGTTTTCCTCTTCGGTCCGCACCGCTGTACGATACCACGTATCATCCAGGCCCGGATAATTCTCACAGCTTCGCAGCAGGATTCCTCGTTCCCGCAAAGGCTGTATCAGCGGAGTCCTGCAGCGGAACAGCAGATAATTGGCTTCCCCTGCAACCACCCGTAATCCCAGCCGCCGCAGTTCCCGTTGCAGAAACGGCCGTTGCGTCCGGATCAAAGCACGTACCGACTGCACATACGGTTGCTCCCGCAGGGCCGCACAACCAGCCGCCTGGGCCAGCGTACTCACCGCCCAGGGAGGTCCCGCCATGCGAAGTCTGCCCAGCAGCTCCACATCAGAACACAAAGCGTACCCCAGACGAATTCCTGCCATGGCATAGAGTTTGGTAAAGGCTTTCAGAATTACGAGATTGGGATATTTCTTCAGCCATGGAACCAACGTATGGGTATCCGGCTCATCCAAAAAATCGCCAAAACATTCGTCCACAACCAAAATGGCCCCCACTGCAGCGCACCGCGTCATGATATGTTCCAAAACAGGCATCGGCGTGGTACGGCCGGTGGGATTGTTGGGTTCGCAGAGAAACACCATTCCCGTTTGTTCCGTGATCGCTTCCGCGAAGGAATCCTCCACAGTAAAATCCTTTTCCGGCAAAAGGAAATGGCGCCGAATCCGACAATTCACGCTGCGCAAAGCCGCTTCATACTCGGAAAAGGCCGGTGCCGGCAGCAGCGCCTTTTGCGGTCGCAGGGCCGCCGCCAGCCGCCAGATCAAATCAGCCGCTCCGTTGCCGCAGAGGATCCACTCCTGCGGCAGATTCCCTGCCTCGGCAATGTGCCCGGCAAGTTTCCGGCACAAAGGATCCGGATAACGATCTGCTGCCGCCACAGCCGCTTTGACGGCATCCTGCACGCCCTGCGGCACGCCTAAAGGGCTGACATTGGCTGAAAAGTCCAACGGTGATCGACCATATTCTGTTTCAAAACCGGCCCAATCGCCGCCGTGAACCAGCTGCATATTTCACCTCAAGAAAAGCAAAAATCCAAAACGAATTCCAAGTCCTGCGAGCACTGACAAGATTGCTGCCGCAACGAGCATCCGATTGGCACGGAGGATATCCTGTGGTTCCACCGGACGCTGTGCATCGCCAATGGTTGGCTTTTCATAGTATTCGCCAAAATAGTACGCCGGTCCGGCCAGCTGCACCCCCAACGCCCCGGCACAGGCTGATTCCGTCTGTGCACTGTTGGGGCTGGCATGATTCCGACGGTCACGCCGCCAGATTCTCCAGGAATTTTTGGCGTCCTGCCCGGTCAGGGCTGCGGCAACAATCCAGACCAGCGCCGCCAGACGGGACGGGAGGAAATTGGCTGCATCGTCCAGCTTCGCAGCCGCCCAGCCAAAATACAGGTATCGCTGATTCTTATACCCAACCATGCTGTCCATCGTATTGATGGCTTTGTAACACAGTGCCAGCGGTGCACCGCCAATGAGCATATACAGAAGCGGCGCCACTACCCCATCGGAAAAATTTTCGGCCACAGTCTCCACGGCAGCTTTGGTCACACCTTCCACCGTCAGATTCTGCGTATCTCGCCCCACAATACGTGCCACAGCTTTGCGGGCCGCCGGCAGGTCCTCCGCGGCAAGACATCCATACACATTGCGGCTTTCTGCTGCCAATCCTTTCACAGCCAGCGCCTGCCAGCACCAAATCGTCTGCACGGCAAATCCCAATGCCGGATGCAGGAAATCCGCCGCCCAACAGACCAGCGTCGTAAAGAGAAGCGTCCCCAACGGCAATACTGCTGCCAGCACAATTCCCGCTGTCCTTTCGCCTGTGGGCGTTGCCGGAAAGCTCCGGCGCAAAACGCTTTCCAATTTTGCGATGCACTTTCCCATCGCCACCACCGGATGCGGCATCCAACCGGGGTCGGCCAGCCACAGATCCAGAAGGAATCCCAGGGCGATTGCCAGACAAATTTTCATCTGCGGTTCTCCCTGGTATACTGAACGGTTTCCAGCAGTGTCAGCACCCGTTCCTGCGGCCAGCGGGAAGCATCCAGTTTGTACCCTCCGGCATTGGGTGCGCACCAGTGGTAGTATTCGTGATGAGGCACGGCATATCGTTCCATCACGGCCATCTGGGTGCCGCCATGCGCAACAATGACCAGCTGCTCTTTTCCCTGCCGAAAGGCTTCCTCCACCAGCTTGGCAAAAGCCGCGCAGGTGCGGTCGCAGAACTGATCTTTCCGTTCTCCGTCAGGGCAGGCCGTTTCACAGTTAGCCTTTACCCAGGCGAGATAATCCGGATCATGCTCCATTTCGATATAATTGCGGCCTTCAAAGCTACCGAAATTCATTTCCTTGAGGTTTTCTACCACGATCTGCTTTGCCTGTGGAAAGAGGATTGCTGCCGTCTGCTGCGTGCGGATCAGCGGAGAGACGTACACAACCTCCGGGGAAAAATCTGCCTGCCGGATATTCGCCTTTCCCTCCTCCGAAAGCGGGATATTTCTTTGCCCTTGATAACGCTTTTCCACATTGTAAATAGTAGTACCGTGACGCAGCAAATAGATGATCACAATTCCAGACTTCCTTTCAAAACAAGCGGCAACCCATAAAAGACCCGCACCACGATATCCGCCCGAGCTGCCAGCAGACAGTTAAATCTTCCAGCCGCTTCCCGGGCCGCACGCGCATCAGAATCGACAGGAACAATGCCCCCGCCCACTTCCGTAGCGATCACGATTTCATTTTGGGCCAGTTCATCTGCCAACGCTGTAAGATCCTGTGCCTGTGCGGCAAGCTGTTGTGCATTTACTACCGCATGACCGTCCAGTTCTTCCTCGGTGCAGTGAAGAATTCTGCAGGCAAAAGCGCGTTTTCCGCTGTACAGCGGTCCAAACAGGAAAATCATATACCCGCCTCCACAATACGGCAAATCACCAACGCTGCCAGCATCCAAATTTCTGCTTTTTGCAGAAACCATCCGGCGAGGT
The DNA here is from genome assembly GCF_025152575.1 of Subdoligranulum variabile. NCBI lineage: Bacteria > Bacillati > Bacillota > Clostridia > Eubacteriales > Oscillospiraceae > Subdoligranulum > Subdoligranulum variabile. Next base: position 143,861 of record NZ_CP102293.1, read on the forward strand.
CTCCGGAAATTCCACCAAACTGCTTTTCGGCCACACATTTATACCGCCAAAGGACCAGAAGCGCCGCGCCCGCCATGGCCGCCCCAGACACGCCACCGATTGCCATCAGGGCAAGGCACAGGCACACCGCCATCGCTGCCAGAACCCGGCGCACGACTGCACGGTCTGCGGCAGTGGCAAAGGTATGCACAAGACCCGTATTCCGGGCAATGGGGAACGTTGCCACAGCCCAGCCGGACAGTGTTCTTTCCAGTATAAAGCCAAGGCCCAGACACACCAGTGCCTGCCTGTCCATAGCCAGGGAAGCACACAGCGCAAAATATGCCACAAAATAGCTGCACACGCGGATCAGTGCAAAGGCACCGCAATGGGGATCTTTTAAAATTTCCTGCTTTTTGGCAGCGTCCGCGTAACTGGCAAGCGCATCACAGGTATCAGCGTACCCATCGAGATGGATGCCACCCGTGACAAATACCGGAATGAGACAATAACCAGCTGCCTGCAGCCAAGACGGCACGGGCCAGATCCCGCACAACAACGCCCAGCCCCCATACACCGCCGCACACGCCACCCCCACCAGAGGGAACGCGCACATTACATAGCGCATGTTTTTTTCATTCCAGATCGGCTGCGGCACCGGGATGGCACTGAACATGGCAAAGGCGACCGCTATGGTTTCCGCCACAATCATAGAAGATTCCTTCCTTTATAGAAAATTGGCAGGCCAGCGTTCAATTCGCAGACAGCATCCGCTCGCTTGGCAATCTCTTGATGCAGATGCCCCAACAGGCGCAGATAAATCTCCGTTTCCCCGGCATAATCGGCACCGCCGGTTCCCACTTCGTTGGAGACCACCACAAGGTGTCGGCACACGGCATGAAGATTTTCGATTCCTTTGAGAATCTTTTCTTCGGCCTGGCGAAAACTCTGTCCGGGTGCATATAACTCATTGGCCGCCAGATTGCCGAGATCCTCCAGCAAAATCGTACCACCGTTGTCAAGCATGGCCGGCGAAATTCCTGCCAGGTCCCGCGTACGTTCCACCGTTACAAACCCGCGCCCGGCGCGCTGATGACGATGCTTTTCGACTCTTTTGCGGCATTCCTCGTCCCAGACCTGCATAGTGGCAAGGTAATACCGCGGCATATCGTCTGCCAACTGCACCGTCAATCGCTCGGCATATTCACTTTTTCCACTGCCGGAACCGCCAATCACCAGTACCAGCATCAGCAGCCCCCTTGTGGTGTGTACGGCTGCATGCCGTAATCAGCAAAGGTACTGCCGCGGTAGATTGCCATCGCCATATCCAGTAGCGGCATTGCCGCAACCGCACCGGTGCCCTCTCCCAGCCGCATCCCCGCCGTAATCAACGGATGCTTGCCGAGTTCCCTGAGCAGCAACTTCCCGGTTGGTTCTGCACTCTGGTGTGTTGCAAAAGCTGCAGCAGAGGCCAACGGCGACAGCCGTACCGCACACAACGCGGCGGCCGCACTGATGGCTCCATCGATCAGAACCGGAATCCGATAGAGCGCACCACCCAAAAACACACCGCAAAGGCCAGCGATATCAAAACCGCCCACCTTGGAAAGAATATCGACGGGATCACCTGGATCGGGCTGATTTACTTGAATGGCTTTCTCGATGGCCAGCCTCTTTCGGACAAGCCCTGCATCCGACAGGCCTGCGCCACGACCGGTCAGTTCCTGGGGAGACTTTCCCAATAACAGGCAACTCACCGCCGTAGCGGTTGTGGTATTTCCGATGCCCATTTCCCCCGTGGCCAACAGATGCACACCCGCCTCTTTCTGTTGACGAACCAGATCGATTCCCGTCAGGATCGCCTGTTCGGCCTGAGCATACGTCATTGCAGAGCCCTCTGTCATATCCTGCGTGCCATTTCCAATACGGCAGGACAGAATACCCGGCTGAGGGGCAAAGTCCCGAATTCCCATATCCACCGGCAATACATGGCACTCCGCCAGCGCCGCCATGCGGCAGACATTGCTTTGCCCTGCCGCCAGCGCTCTGGCCACGATACCGGTCACCTCGCTGCCGGACTGGGACACTCCCTGCGCCACCACGCCGTTATCCGCACACAGCACCAGCACCGCACGCGGCGTAAGCTGAAACTGCGCCGTACCGGTCAGGGCCGCCATCTCCGTCAATGTATCTTCCAGAAGCCCCAGACTGCCCAGCGGTTTGGCACAAGCCGCCCATTGCCGCTCTGCTTCCGCCTTGGCTGCGTCAGACGGCGGCTGAATGGTTTTCAGCAGTTCCTTCAGTTGCTTTGCTTCGGGCATGTTCCCCGCTTCCTTTCATATCGCCTTGCCGCCGCCACAAAACGCTCGGCCAGTTGCGGCGCTCCCGCCATATACAGATGGGCAAAGGAAGCAAACAGGTTTTGCGATACAAACCCGCACTCCCACTGACGACGGCCCATCGTTTTTTGGACTACGCAGTCCGTTCCATTTTGTGTGCTGTCCCAGTAATGGAACTCATGAATCGGCACAGTTTCTCCGGCGCGAAGCAGCATGCTGTCCGTTTTGGCCGTAAGTTCTGCATATCCAAATCGCACAAGCCGTCCGGTCCGATATCCCTGCCCCGGCAGGCTTCCAGCCATCGGCCAGGCAGTCCCCTGATCATCTTCCAGCGTCCGGCCGAGATAGAGGAAGCCGCCGCATTCCGCCACCGTCGGTATTCCTTGCTCCAAAGCCTCTTTCACTGCCCTGCGCATAGCTTCGTTCCGGCTGAGCTCCTCTGCATGCAGTTCGGGGTAGCCCCCCGGCAGATACAGTCCCGCGCAACCGGCAGGCAGCTTTTTGTCCCGCAGCGGGCTGAAAAATACCGGTTCTGCACCGGCCGCTCGCAGCGCATCCAATGTTTCGGCATAGCAAAAACAAAAAGCTTCGTCCCGCGCTACGGCAAGAGGAACTTCCGTCACAGAGGCCCGGTTCCCCTTTGCCCGCCTTTCCGGACGCATGCAAAGGGCCTGGATCCGAGAAAGATCCACTGTCTTCTCGGCTTGTTCCGACAACGCGCGGATTCTTGCTGCAAGATTCCGGACTTCCCCTGCCGTATAAAGTCCAAGATGCCGGCTTTCCAAACAAGCCTCTTCCATGGGCGGCAGATATCCAAGTACCGGCAGTCCTGTCTCCCGTTCCAGCATAGGAGCCAGCGTCTGGTAGAGCATCGGTTTGCAGTCGTTGAGCAAAATACCCGCCAGATGACTGTTAGGGCGAAAATGCTTCAGCCCCTGTATAATGGCTGCCAGTGTCAGGCTGGCACCCTTCGGACGAAGCACCAGCAATACAGGCAAATCCAACACTTCCGCAAGGTGCCAGGCACTGGCGCGGGTGGTAGTGCCCCCCACCCCGTCATAAAATCCCATAACGCCTTCGCAGACCGCAACATCATGTCCCTGGGTATAGCGGGCATAGAGGCTCCTGACCGTTGCCTCTTCAGAAAGAAAAAGGTCAAGGTTATGGCTGTCAACCCCCAATACCGCGCGATGAAACATAGGGTCAATATAATCGGGCCCGCACTTGAACGCGCAGACCCTGTGTCCCTGGTGTTTCAACGCTGCCAGCAGCGCACAGGTCATGACCGTTTTGCCGCCGCCGGACTGCGGGGCCGCAATCATACATTCAATCATCACAATGTACCGTCACAAGAAAAATCGGGTTTTGTGCCATCAAAAGATGCAGCTTTCCCATGGGGCGCGCTTCACTGACGGCCAACTGCGTGACCGTTGGCACAAGGCCGTGCTCCCGGCAAAAACGCCGTACCGTTTCCAAGGTTTCCAGCGCAATGCAGCTTACACAGAGACGGACGCCGGGATTCTTTTCCAGCGCCAGCGAAAGGATCTGCTCCAGTTCTCCTTTGCTGCCTCCCACAAAGACCGCATCCGGCACCGGCAGATTTTCCAGGGCCTGCGGCGCACGCCCTTTGATCTCATGCAAATTCCAGGCATGGAACTTGCGGCGGTTTTCTTCGATCAGCTCCTGCGCAGCTTCCTCACACTCGATGGCGTATACCGCCCCGCCGTTTGTAGAAGCTGCCAGTTCCACACTGACGCTGCCGGTCCCGGCGCCCACATCCCAGATGGTTTCCCCGGGCTTGGGCCCCAAAGCGGACAGAATTGCCACCCGCACCAGCCGTTTTGTCATGGGCACTTTGCCTCGCACAAACCAGTCATCCGGCCACCCCGCTCCGCGGCAGGGCGGCTGAGGGGCTGCTTCTGCCAGCAGTACACACAGTGGTGCAAAACGGCGCTCCTGCATTTGAGCCGCTGTCCCAGTCACAATCTGCTGATCCGGATAACTCAGATTTTCCCCTACGATAACCGGCAAGTCTCCCAATCCGGCAGCCGTCAGCTGGGCACAAAGTTCCGGGACGCCCAGACTGCCTCCCGTCAGGAAAAACGCAGGCCGGCCCTCCATGACCGCTGCCACAGCATCGCATTGGACGCCGTGAGCGGAAACAAGATTCCACTCCTGCCAGGGACGATGCAGCGCTGCTGACAACAACTGCACACTGGAAATTCCCGGATAAACGGTATACGGAATGCCCTGTTCCTCCAAAAGCGGCACCAGGTTCCGGCACCCCGAATAAAACCCCGTATCACCGCTGTATACAACGGCTGCCGCTTGCCAGTCTGCTGTCTGCAATGCCTCTAAAATTTTCTGCGGCTTGGTGGCCGCTATCCGGTTCTGCGTACAGCCTTCCGGCAACTCCTGCAAAAGTCGGGAAGCGCCTACAACGCACTGCGCCCGAAAAAGCGCCAGTCTGCACTGCTCTGTCAGCGTAGCATCCGTACCGCCTCCCAGTGCCAGTAAACTCACCTGCATTGCGTAATCCACTCCTTGCAAAATTCAAGAACCGCTTCGTAAGACTCTCCGTGATCCGCCGGGCGCCGGATGACAATGCTCTGAACACCACACTTCCGGGCAGCCTCCAATTTTTCTGCAAAACCGCCGGGATTTCCCCCATCTTTGGTGACAAGCCACCGAATGGAAAACTGATGCAGCAAAGCTACATTCAGCTCAACGCCAAAAGGCCCCTGAATGGCAATGATATGGGACGCCGGGATGCCTGCACCCCGGCAGGCGGCCAGACTGGATTCTACCGGCAACACCCGGGCGTACAGCCGTTCCGCCCCCAGCGGCGCAAACGAAGTCACTTCCTTGGCACCGGTAGTCAGCAGGACATTTCCCGACGTTGCCTGCAAAATATTCACCGCCTCCGGTATGTTTTCTGCCATCTGACAGTCCTGCGGCAGTGCACTTGCCGGGCGCAGCAGACGCTTATACATCGTTCCGGTCTGCCGTGCCGCGCCGCGGATGTTCCGGGTGACCTGTTCAGCATAGGGATGGGTCGCATCAATGCACAGGGTATCCGTTCCCAGCAGCTGCGCGATACCATCCCGGTCCCGGCGTCCTGCAAGGACCTTTACGCCGGGATACGTCCCCTGATCCACTTTTCCATACTCTGTCGCCACACAGACCCATACCGGCGCACCCATTTCCGCCAGTTCCCGGGAAAGTTTTCTGCCTTCCGTCGTACCGGAAAAAATCACAATCTTCATGCGTTGCGGTAACCGCGCGGTGTAATCAGCCACGGGCCCTCCTGTCGGGTGGTGCTGCTGCCGATGAACACCGTTGTAAACATATCCACCGGCGCGCTGCGCAGGGCCTCCAGTGTATAGAACTGTGCCTCCTGCCCGGGACGGGCAATGTTCCGCACCGTAGCGCAAGGTGTGTCCTTCTCTTTTCCTGCCTTCAGCAGGATGTCCACCGCACGCTGCAGATGGTCTTTCCGCTTATGGGACGCCGGATTATACAGACAAAGCGAAAAATCTCCCAGCGCAGCGCACTGCAGACGCTTTTCGATCAATGCCCAGGGCGTAAGCAGATCAGACAATGAAATCACGCAAAAATCGTGTCCCAAAGGCGCCCCCAGTACCGCCGCACCGGAAAGTGCCGCCGTCACGCCAGGCACCACTTCTACAGACACCTGGGGGTAGGCACCGGCCAGTTCCAGCACAGGAGATGCCATGCCATATACGCCGGCATCGCCGCTGCAGACAAGCGCAACATTTTTTCCCTGTGCCGCCGTTTCCAGCGCCCAGCGGCAGCGGTCCATCTCCCCGCGCATGGCAGTCGTATAGGTCTCCTTTTCCGGAAAAAGCGGTCTGACCAGTTCCACATAGACGGTGTATCCGCACAGCACGTCCGCATCTGCCAACGCCTTGCAGGCCTGTTCCGTCAGCATTTCGCTGTTGCCCGGCCCCAAACCGACCACATACAAATTACCACTCATTATGAAATCTCCAATCCAGTGAAATCGGTTTTACCGCCGCAGCCAGAGTCACCCCGCCGCCAGCCATTTTGCGGTATAGCAGTGTTCCACCACTTGCCCGCACCGCCGCGCGCTCGCAGACATTGTCCACCCCCGTGATTTTTTCCACAAAATCAGAGGCAGTAAAGTCTCCCTGCACACTCTTCAGTTCGGCTGCGCTGTAGGTTTGCAGTGGCCAGCCATGGTTCCGGCAGAATTCCAGCAGTCCCGGTTCTTTGGCCTTCAGATCGATACTGGCCACCGCACAGATTGCCTGCTCCGGCAAAGGGAGCGCCTCCAACGCCGACTCCAGGGCCAGGCAATCAGTCCCCTTACGGCAACCTGCTCCCAGGACAACATTCTGCGGCACCAGCCATAATACCGAAGTTGGCTGGGTCGCAAAGCCCACATAGACATCATACCCGTCCTCTGTGACCAGTGTCACATGCTCCGGAGACGCCCCCCGCACAGGAAATTCCGTCTTGACGCGGATTGTTTTCCCCGCCAGCAAAGCTCCGGACACACGACGGATACAGGATGCATGCAGCACCGCACAATGCTGGCGGCGAGCCCATTCGTCCACGGCAAAAACACCGTTGCTATCGGTAGCCGTTGTTACCACCGGTTCTGCGCCGCAGATTGCACTGATTCGACGGGCCAGATCATTGGCGCCGCCCAGATGTCCGGAGACAAGCGGCACGGCAAAATGGCCGCATTCATCCACTGCCACTACGGCAGGATCTACCGTCTTGCCGCGCAGATGAGGCGCAATGGCCCGCACGGCAATGCCCACGGCTCCCACATAAACCAGGGCTTTCTCCTGTCCAAAATGTGTCTGGGTCCACTGCTGCAGTGTCAGCGGCTGTCCGCTGCGGTCTGCGGTTCCATCCAGCGCCATTGCCAGTCTGCAAGCCAGTGTGTACCCCTTTTCTGTGAAGGCCAGGCAGGCGACACTCATCCTTGCGTCCCCTTTCGGAATTCCGTCGTAAAGCCGGGATCATACAACTTGCTGCGCTCATACGCCGTTGTACGCAGGAAATCCCCCACCAGAATCAGCGCCGTTTTGGTAATTTTGTGGGCAGCACCACAGGCTGCCAGCGTCCCCAGGGTACAGCGCACCACCTTTTCCTCCGGCCAGGTAGCCTTATAGACCAGCGCTGCCGGGGTGGTTTCGGTATAAGCCCCCTGCAGAAGAGCCTCCTGCACGGCGGGCAGCATCCCCGCGGAAAGGAAGATCACCATACTGGCGCCATGACCAGCCAGGCTGCTCAGCGCTTCCCGCTCAGGCACCGGCGTGCGTCCGGCCATCCTTGTGATGATCACGGTCTGGCTGATTCCCGGCAAGGTATACTCGGCGTGAAGCGCTGCGGCAGCACCGCAAAAACTGGACACCCCGGGTGTGTCATCATATGCAATGTCCAGACGATCCAGCGCATCCATCTGTTCCCGGATGGCGCCATAAATGCTGGCATCTCCTGTATGCAGGCGTACTGTTTCACGATGCTGGTGCTCCTGTTCCTGAAACACTGCAAGGACTTCTTCCAGTGTCATCTCTGCACTGTTATATACGGAACAGCCATCCTTTGCCATGGCCAGCAAGGCCGGATTGACAAGGCTCCCGGCATAAATGATACAGTCTGCCCGACGAAGCAGTTCTGCGCCACGCAGCGTGATCAAATCCGGCGCTCCAGGCCCGGCCCCCACGAAATGAACCATAGATTACTCCTTCACCAGTATGGTAGCGAAATAGCCTGCCGGCCGCTGTGCATCATAAACGGACAAATCCGGCCAGACTTCTTCCTGGGGCAATCCGCAATTGCATACCATAGCACTGCAGGACAATTTTCCGTGGGACGCCAGCATATCCAGCGTTTTGGGCAGCTGCCGTCCTGTCTTCATAAGCACCTTGCTGCCCGGGATAGCAAGGACCTCTTCTGCATTTCCTCCCGGCACGATAATCAGCGGTTGTTCCATGCCCGCCGTCAGCGATTGGTTGAGCCGCGCCGCCGAGGCACAAAAGCTGGGAACCCCCGCCAGCATGACGGTGGAATACCCCTGTGCCTGCAGGATCGTCTGCAGGTATCCGAAAGTGGCATAGACCGAGACATCTCCCAAATTGAGCATTGCCACATCCTGCCCTGCATCAAGGTAGCACTGCAGCTGCCGTGCCGCCTCCTCATGGGCCGTTTGCAAAACAGACTTGTCGCGCGTCATGGGAAAATGCAGCGGAACAATCACCTTTCCCGACAGATCCACAGCTCCCTGCGCAATTTCCAGTGCCAGCATCTGGCCGCTTTTGGTCTGGGGTGCTGCAATCACCGGACAAGCCTGCAGCCGCCGTACTGCCTGCAGCGTCATCAGCTCCGGATCTCCCGGTCCGACACTTACTCCATATAAGGTTCCGTTTTTCTTTTTTTCTGCCATTGTTCCAGTATCTCCTTGGCGGGTTGTGTCATTCCCAACAGACCAAACTGATTGGAAAAAAGAACAGCCCCCACCCGGCAGTTTTCTCCCATACGGTGCCCCAGATGGCGTTGCACCGCCTCCAAAAGAGACTGCAGCACAGCCTCCCTATAGTTTGCCTTTTCCAGAATTTCCAGACAGGCATCCGCCGTGGCCGCCGCCATAAGGGAGCGGCAGACTTCCGTTCCCGCTCCACACAGCGCCGCATGGGCACAAAACAGCTCTGTCCTGCAGTCCGCATAGCGGGAATGGGTGTTCATGATCCCGCCTGCCACTTTGACCAGTTTTCCGATATGACCGACCAACAGCAGTTCCCGGATCCCTTCTACCGCAGCACAATCCAGCGCATCGCCCAGAAAATTGGAGCACTTCACTACCGGAATGCCTCTGGCATCCCAGCCTTGTGCATGCAAAAAATCCATACCGTAATTGCCGGGCGTAAGAATGAGCTTCTTCGAGGCCGCCGCATGCTGACGGATCTCCAGCGCAATGGTATCCACAATGGCTTGTTCGCTCATGGGTTCCACAATGCCCGAGGTCCCCAGAAGGGAAAGCCCGCCTTCCACCCCCAATTGGGGATTGAAGGTCCGGCGCGCAGCTGCTTCGCCGCCCTCGACGCTGATGATCACCGAAATTCCTCCGGTATAACCGTTCTCCCTGCAAACATCCTGCACCTGCTGCGCAATCATCTGCCGCGGCACGTGGTTGATTGCCGCAGCCCCGACCGGCTGGTCAAGGCCAGGTTTGGTCACCCGGCCTACCCCTGCACCGCCGTCAATCTGCACGCCCGGCAGATCGGTTTTTGTCACAGTGGCCAGAATGGGCAATCCGTGCGTCACATCGGCATCGTCCCCGGCATCTTTTAGGACACTGCATACAGCGCTTTCGCCCTGCATACAGCAGAGATCCGGCCGGACGGTGACATCCCACCCCTTTGGCGTACACAACGTCAGGGAGCAAGGAGCATGCCCGGTCAGCAGCAGCTTTGCGGCCCCCTGAGCAGCCAAAGCCGCACAGGTCCCCGTAGTATAGCCGCAGCGCAGCAGCCGTTGCCCGCTGCGGATGGAATGGTCAAACGACATGCTTCACTCCAGAATTTCTTTGAGTTTTTTGCAATACATCTGCTGGATACCCTCCAGCCGGCCCAACCCTTCCAGGGTGCACCGTACCGTAAATCCGGCGCTTTCCAGCTGACTTTTCCAGCTTTCCGGGTCATTTCCCGCCATATCATGGCAGGCATGATCGCCCGCCACCTGCAAAAGGGGCACAAGGTGCGCTTTATGGTATCCAGCCGGCCGGATCCCGGGAAGAATTTCCGAAAGTCCCGGCCATCCTTCCACCGTAGCCACAAACACATCACCTCTTCCCTGTAAAGCAAAAACACTTTGCAGGGCCGAATATACTACCCCGGCGAAATGTTCGGTTCCATGTCCCATCAGGATCAGCGCCTCTCCGGGCTGCGGCGGATACACCTGCCCCAGCACCCGCGCCACCGTCTGCAGATCCGTCGTATCTGCCAGAAGCGGACGCCCCAGGGCGAAATGCGCAAAACGTTCCTCGTACGGGGCAATTTCGGCTTTTATTTTATCGTATTCGTATCCGTAAAGCAAGTGCGTCGGTTGCACCGCAACCCGCGTGTATCCCTCACAGAGCAATGTTTCCAGCGCTTCCGGCAGGCTGTCAGCCTTTTCGCCCTGCGCGGCCAGGCGCTTGCGGATAATCCTGCTGGTCAGCGCCTTGGCAAATCGGATCTCCGGCGCGACGGTCTGTAAGGCATGTTCCACCGCTGACAGGTCCAACCTTCCGTTGGCTACCGTTGTGCCGAAACTGACACATACCAGGGCTTGCTTCATCATTGTGACTCCTTTCGTGCAGGGCGATACAGGATATAGGGCCTTCCTTCTTCATCGGTCCCTACCCGGGCCCGCACATGGTATACTTTTTCAATAAAGGCAGGCGTAAGCAATTCGCCTGGCGTGCCGCTTCCCACCAGCTTTCCATCCTGCAGTGCAAACAGCATATCACAGTAGGCGGCAGCCAAATTCAGATCATGCAAAGCCAGCAGAACCGTCTTGTCCAGAGAGCGGATCAGTTCCATTATCTGGAGTTGATGCTGAATATCCAGATGGTTGGTCGGTTCGTCCAGGATCAGGCAGGGCGTTTGCTGCGCCAGGGCACGGGCCAGTATGACCCGCTGTTGTTCACCCCCAGACAGTGTAGAAAAGACCCGTTCTTCCCTGCCCGCCATGCCGACGGTCTGCAAGGCCTCGCGCACGATCCGCTCATCTTCCGCATTGTCCCGCTCCAGCGCCCGCTTGTGGGGAGAGCGCCCCATCATGACGATTTCCCGCACCGAGAAATCAAAACTGTAATGATGCTGCTGTGCCACAACTGCCAGCGTCTGCGCGCTCTGGCGCACTGTATAGTTATGGAGATCGTGTCCGTCAAGCAGCACCGCTCCACCCGTAGGCTGCAAGACTCGATAGATACACTTAAGCAGGGTGCTTTTGCCGCTACCATTGGGCCCGATCAAACCGACGACCTGTTTTTTTCCTACAGATATCCCGATCCGATCCAGAATTTCCTGTCCGCCCAGGGTCACGCTGAGATCCTGTGTCCGAATCATCCGCCTCCCCCCCCAAAGCCATAGCGATAGCGCACCATGAGATACAAGAATACCGGCGCCCCCAGCATTGATGTAAGAATGCCAATCGGCACTTCGTTTCCGGGCAGCACAGTCCGGCAGGCCACATCAGCCCAAACAAGAAAAATGCTTCCCGCCAAAGCTGAGGCCGGCACCAGACGACGATGATCGGTCCCCAGCAGCAGCCTTGTCACATGAGGAACAACCAGTCCTACGAAACCGATGATACCCGCGTTGTATACCGCCAGTCCGATGAGCAGCGAGGTCACCAACAGGTACACGATCCGCCGCCCATGTAAATCCATCCCCAGTGTCACGGCACTCTCGTCCCCCAGCAGCATAAGGTTGAGTGCACGGCTCTGGGTCAGAAAGAAAAGACTTCCCGCCAGCACTGCAGCTGTAAAGACAGCATTATCCTGCCAGTTGGCAGCCCCCAAGCCGCCCATCGTCCAGCGGATGATCTGTGCCGGTGCATGATCGTCATTGCGAAGATAGATGGCAAAATTGGAGAAGGCACCGCACACTGCCGAAAGGGCCGAACCGGACAACAGCAGTTTTACCGCCGTAGCCCGTCCACCAAGATTAGCGAGAAAGAGCACGGCAAAGGAAACCAGCAACGCACCGGCAAACGCCACTGCCCCCACAGAACGCGCTCCCAACACTGCACCGACGCCAAACAGTGTTGCCACCGTCGCCCCCAGTGACGCTCCCGAGGATACCCCCAGGACATACGGATCCGCCAAAGGATTTTTGACGATTGCCTGCATAACAACACCGCACACTGCCAAAGCGGCCCCCACTGCCGCCCCCAGTACCAGACGCGGCAGACGGATCAGCCAGACCACATCGTGCAAGGCAGATCCCGCCGCCCACTCAGCTGGAACCGGGACATCAAACAACGTATGCAGCAGTTTATAGTACAATACGCCATACACATCCGATAGAGGCAGCCGCATGGTCCCAAACGTAACCGCAGCCATCAGTGATACCGGCAGCAACAGCAGCAGCGCAAGAATCAGAATGCGGCCTGCCGAACGGCTGTGCAGCAGCCCGACCGTTCCCGATGCCCTCATGCCGCCAGCTCCGGATACATGCCGGCTGCCAGCGTCCGGATCCCATCCATGGAACGGGGGCCCGCAGCATAGATATCGCCCAGCATGATCGGACAGACGCGCCCATTCTGTACAGCGGCAAGGCTTGCCAATGCAGGATCCTCCGCAATGACCGCCAGCTGGCTTTCGATGACACTCTGCGGGTCATCGCCGGAATACGCCATGTACACCACAAAAATCACATCGGGATTGCTGGCCAGAAGATCTTCCTTGCTCATCTCACTGCCATCCGGATGAGCAAGCTTCCCTCCCAGCTGCGTTACCATGTCCCCGGCCAGTGTATCGGCGCCGTAGTTGCTGATGCTGCCGCCTAACGGTTCCACCACGGCCACGCGCACCGGATCTTTTCCTTCCACAGCCGTCAGCGTACCGGCGATTTCCGACTTCATTTCCGCCACAAGCGCCTGTGCCTTGCCCTCGACCGCAAAGATGGTGCCAAGGTTGAGAATATCGGTATACTCATTTTCCAGCGTGCGCGGATATCCGCCCGGCCGGGTATTGGAATTCATGTAGGTGGCCACGCCCTTTTCATTCCACCCGGATACCGCTCCCAGCATTTTGTCGCTGAACAGCGATCCCCAGGAGAGGATCATATCCGGCTGCAGCAGGGTGACTGTCTCCTTGTCGGGTGCAAAGACATCCTCCTGATAGTGCATGGCCGCAAAACCGTCCTGCCATTCTTCTTTGACTTCATTGTCCAGACCGTAGCTGGCCACCACATGATCTTCCAGTCCCAGGGCAATCATCGTCTCGATGGAGCCCTGGTAGACAGCCACGACCCGTTCAGGCGCCTTCGTATACGTATAACTTACTTCCCGGCCCGTTTCATCGTAGTTGGTGATTGTGACCGGATACTGCCCGGCGCTTTCCGCGGTTTCTGCCGTCGGTTCCTGCGTTACAGACTGTGCAGCAGTGCTTTGCCGGGTACACGACGCGAGAAATAGCGCACATACGCTCAGGGCTGCGACGCGGTGTAAAAGTGTTCTTTGCATGAAAACCTCCCATGTATGATACAAACCAGACTTTTGCACCGCAAAAACAAAGGGTCTGTTCCGCCATGGCAGCCGAACAGACCCACACCCAAACAAAGCGTCCATCAAAACACGATGCACTTTTGTTTTCCGCGTCAACGTTTGGTCCGTCCGCCACGCGGGTCCTGTTCCCGACAAAACAGCGGTTTGTCTCTGTTTTGCCTCGCAGTATGAATTCCAAGGCAGGTCTTCCGGCTCTGGCGTCACGGCCCGGACCCGCGTCTTCCCGCACCATCGTGCAGTGACATGGGGTTGGGTTCAGGCTCGGCCATTACGGCGGCGGTCCCGCGCAGGTCTTGCACCTGCTTCCCTATTCTCCCGGCCAACCTGAAACGGTCCCGGGCACCTTGGGATGCTTTGTTGTATCAGAATACCATAAAAACCGCCGCCTCGCAAGAGGCAGCGGTCCGTTTCGTTTTGATGTCGTTCATCCAAGGATCTGCTTGGCCAGATCCGCACTGGCCTTGGCATCTTTACAGTAGAAGTCGGCGCCAATCTCTTTGGCATAACCGGGCGTCAGTACCGCCCCGCCCACCCAGACCTGGCAGTCAAGGTTTGCTTCATGCAAGGCGTCAATCGTTGCTTTCATGTTGGGCACGGTAGTCGTCATCAGCGCCGACAGCCCCACCAGTTTTGCACCGGTGGTCCGCACCGCTTCCACCACACGTTCCGGCGGCACATCCCGGCCAAGGTCCAGCACGTCATAGCCATAATTTTCCAAGATGACCCGCACAATGTTCTTTCCAATATCGTGCACATCTCCCTTGACGGTGGCTACGACAATCTTTCCCTTGCCGGTTGTCTGAGGCTGCCCCTGGGCCGCAATCTTCGCCTTGACAGCCTCAAAGGCTGCCTGGGCTGCCGTAGCCGCCTGCAGCAGCTGCGGCAAAAAGATGGTTCCCTTTTCAAAACCGTCTCCCACAACATCCAGCGCAGGAATCAGCGAAGCATTCACCACTTCAAGGGGTGCTTTGACGGCCAATGCTGCTTCCGCCGCCTCGTGCGCTTCTGCCTTAAGCCCGCGGCGCACCGCATCAAACAAGGGATCCTCGGATGACTGTGCAGGCGCAGCCTCTACATTTTTGCTAACCTGCTGGGTTTGGATCTGCACATCGGCATAGGCGGCAACATACGCGGCGCTCTGCTTGTCCTGCGCCGTCAACACGCGATAGGCGCGGACCGCGGCCATCATTTCCGGCGTATTCGGATTCATGATGGCAAGATCCAGACCGGCAGCCATGGCCATGGTCAGAAAAGTCGTATTCAGATATCCGCGGCAGGGCAATCCGAAGCTGATGTTGGATACGCCCAGTATCGTACGTACCCCCAGTTCCTCTTTACACCGCGTCAGGGCCGCAAGCGTCTGGGCCGCCCCTTCCTGCTGTGCACTGGCGGTAAGCGTCAGGCAATCGATATAGATATCTTCCCGCGGGATTCCCACCGCGGCGGCAGCCTCCACAATTTTTTGCGCAATGGCAAATCGCCCTTCGGCACTGGAAGGAATGCCCTGCTCATCCATCGTCAGGCCCACCACCGCAGCACCGTATTTTTTGCACAGCGGCAGGATCGCCTCCAGCGTCTTTTGCTCTCCGTTCACCGAGTTTACGATGGGTTTGCCGTTATAAACCCGCAGTGCTCTGGCCAAAGCCTCCGGATTGGAAGAATCCAGCTGCAAAGGCAGATCCGTCACCGCCTGCAGGTCGCGGACCAGGCGTTCCAGCGTGGCGGCCTCGTCAATGCCGGGCAAGCCTGCATTCACATCCAGCACTTCCGCACCGGCTTCCGCCTGCGCAACAGCCTGCGTACAGGGATAAGCACTGTCCCCTTCCCGCAGCGCCTGCTGCAGTCGTTTTTTGCCGGTGGGGTTGATGCGTTCCCCCACCACAGTGATTCCGTCCACTTCCACAAACCGCACCGGTGTGCACAGGCAGCTGCGGCGCAACGGGATTTTTTGTGCCGGAGTAAGCGAGGAAAAAACATCGCGCAATCTGGCAATGTATTCCGGTGTAGTGCCGCAGCATCCACCCACCATGGAAACACCAATGGCCGCGTAGGCCTCCATTTCCCGGGCAAATTCTTCTGCATCCAGATTATAGGATCCGTCCGGATTGGGCAAGCCGGCGTTCGGTTTGACGAAGACCGGTGTGCCTGCAGGCACTGTCCGGCAGAGCCGCTGCGCAAACGGCAGAATTTCTGCCGGGCCAAGGGAGCAGTTGATGCCGATGGCATCAGCTCCCAGCCCCGCAGCCGTCGCACCATAACTTTCCACCGTACATCCGGTAAAAGTACGGCCCCGGCTTTCAAAACTCATGGAAACAAATACCGGCAGTCGGCTATGTTCCTTGGCCGCCAGAATCGCGGCTTTCAGCTCATACAGATCGGTCATCGTTTCCAGAAAAACGAAATCCGCGCCAGCCTCTACGCCAGCCTGGACAATCTCCGCAAAGGCCGTATAGGCATCTTCAAAGGGCAGTGTTCCCGCCGGGGCCAGCAATTCACCCAATGGGCCGATATCCAGGCCGACCAGTGCTCCGGTTGGCTCCGCTGCCGTGCGGGCACAATGCAGCGAAGCCTTCACCACCTCGGCTACGCTGTAACCCGTTTCCGCCAGCTTGCGGGCGTTGGCCCCAAAGGTATTGGCCAGCAGCAGGTCCGCCCCTGCGGCCGCATAGGCAGCATGGATAGCCGTAACCGTTTCCGGCATTTCCAGCGCTGCCAGTTCGGGCTTCTGACCAGGCTTCAATCCGTGTTTCTGCAGTTGGGTTCCCATACCGCCATCCAGAAATACAAAACGTCGGCGTTCAAAGATTGATTCAAGCTGCACAGGCAGGTTCCTCCCTCTCTATCCGTTTCGAGAAAAGCAAGTCGTCCCTTTTTTGCGGAAAACGCAGGTTTCCCGCAGATGGCAGGTCACACACCCTGCCAGCGTCCCGGTGACCGGATGGTCGGCCACTCCCAGCAGCGCCGTGGTACTTTTGCGCGGAGCCAGCAAATGCTGCGCAGTTACGGCAATGCCGCAACCGCGCGCCGTATCTGCCGCCGCACAGATTCCATCATTGAGTTTCAGCGGGCAATCACCATATCCTGGCGCAAAGCGCCCGGTCAGATAACGCCCTCTTTGCCGCTGTGCAGCGCGCAGTTCCTCTTCCAGGGCATCGCACACCTGCTCCAGCAGTACCGATGCCATGGCATCGGTCGTGGCCGCCAGTGCAATATCCGTCAGCTCCATGCGGCGAAGCAATGCATCGACCTCACTGCCCAAAGTGGCTGCCATCACCATGACCTCGTCACACCCAAGCAGATGGCGCTCCAGATCGCTGCCGCAATCCTCCAGTGGAAGTGCGGTGCACGGCAGAACCCGCCACACTGCACGGGGCACGGCAATATCCAGCAATCGCCGTTCTGCACGACTCAGCAGCGCATCGGTCCCCGCATCGGGTTCCCATCCAGCGGCCCCCATATAGCGCAGCGCTGCCATACGATCGATGGCCTGCGGTTTCGAGCGGAGCATTACAAAAGATCCCGGATGCCGTCGTAGACCTTCTTGGCCACAGCAGCATCATTCATTGCGTACAGGTGCACCCCATCCGCGCCGCCCTCAATCAGGTCCCGCAGCTGGCGTACCGCGTAATCGATTCCGGCCTCATACAGCGCTGCCGGATCATCCTGCCAGCGGGAGATCATCCGGGTGAAATCGGAGGGCAAACTGGCTGAGGAAAGCGCCACCGTCCGCTCGATCTGGCTGCGCTTGACAATGGGCATGACCCCCGCCGAAACCGGCAGCGTAATACCGGCACGGCGAGCCAGATTGAGGAACCGGTAAAAATGCATATTATCAAAGAAGAGCTGTGTCACCAGATGTTCCGCCCCGGCGGCCTGCTTGGTGCAGAGATTTTCCACATCCTGGCGCAGGTTCTCCGCTTCCGGATGTCCTTCCGGGTAGCAGGCGCCATGCACCGAGAATCCAGGCTTATAGGACTTGATAAACGCCGTCAGATCACAGGCGTGTGCAAAATCCGGGCTTTCCGGGCGGTTGGGTGTGCGGTCTCCGCGCAGTGCCAGTACGTCATGAACCCCCACCTGTTCCAGTTCGTCCAGAATTTTTGCCGCACTCGTTTTATCGTTTCCCATACAGATCAAGTGGGCCAGTGCGGGAATTCCCAGTTCGTTCTGGATGAGATCCGCCACTTCCACCGTGGAAACACCGCCCGCCGAACCGCCGGCCCCAAAGGTCACGCTGATAAAATCAGGCTGCAGATCTTTCATGGCAAACAGCGTTCCGCGCAGTTTTTCCATCTGCGTCGTCTGCTTGGGCGGGAAACATTCAATGGAAAACACGCACCGTTTTGCCTTAAACTGTTCCACAATCTTCATACGTTTTTACTCCCTCTATCTTCTTGCAGCGGCAACTCAGGCAGCTGCATCCAGAACCTCCCTCGACGTAACAGCCGTCAGGGTTCCTTCCTCGTAGGTGAATGTGATGGTCCCCATCAGGTCGGTACGGTAAATTTCCGCCCCGACCTCCTCCATGCGGCGCAATGCCGCAGCGTTGGGATGACCGTATTCATTGTCCACACCACAGCTTATGGCAACCGCCTGCGGCCGCACAACCGACAGGAGTGCCTCCCCACTGGAAGTGGAGGAACCGTGGTGCCCTGCCTTATACAAATTGGCGTACAGAGCATTCCCATACCGTTCTACCAGAGCCTGCTCAGATTCCTCCTCCGCATCACCGGTGGAGAGATACCGAAAATTGCCCGCCTCAAACAGAAGACAAAGGGATCCGTTATTGGCATCGTCCGCATCTGTCATCCAGGCACTTCCGCCCTGCAGCACATACAGCGTTCCGTCTCCCAGCGTATACTGATTGCCTTCCACCGTCTGGGTCACCGCAGTTCCCGCTATAGCTGCCTGTTCCTGCAGTCCTTTTGGCCAGGGATCATCGCCGTCCTCGGTCTCCCAGACCGGCAACAGCAGTTCGTCGACCTGCAGATTTTCCAGTACCGCCAACGCACCACCCGTATGGTCGGCATGGGGATGGGTCAGCACCAGATACTGCAGCTCCGTCACGCCAGCCTGTCGCAGGCTGCGCACCAGCCCATCCTGGGAATCCGATGTGCCGGTATCGATCAGACAGTACTGTCCATCCTGACCGATCAGCACCGAATCTCCCTGTCCCACATCCAGGACCGACACCGTAGTCTGGGTGTCTGCCAGAAGCTGTGAATCCGGGCCGTCGGCAGGCACACCCAGTACGGTATATACCTCATTCCAGGTGGGAATCCCATACCGGCCACCGTGCCTGTCGATGACAAAGGCGGCTGCTGCCAGCAGCAATACCGCCACAATGCTAATGGTCCGCCGCCAACCGGTTTTTACCTTCCGGCGTCTTTTCTTACGTTTCTTCATATTGGCCATTCAATTTACGTTCCTGCCACTGCGCCCGGGTCACAAGCACCGCACGCGGCTTGGCCCCTTCATAGGGCCCGATGATTTTTTCCTGCTCCATCTGGTCCATGATGCGGGCGGCACGGGCATACCCCAGCTTGCAGCGACGCTGCAAAAGGCTGGTAGACGCCTGTCCGGCATCGATGACGCATTCCACCGCCTGATCAAACATCGGATCCAATGCGCCGCTGTCTCCGTCATCGTCGCCTTTCTTGCTCCCCTTCTCGGCCACTGCACGGCGCTCCATCTCGGCGATCATCTCCTCATCATACTGCGAGGAAGATGTCGACTTGATGAAACTGAGCACCGCACCAATCTCCTCGTCGGTGACAAAGGTGCCCTGTACACGCACCGGTTTGGCGGCACCTACAGGCAGGAAAAGCATATCACCGTTGCCCAGCAGCTTTTCCGCACCGGAAGAATCCAGAATGGTACGGGAGTCGATCTGACTGGACACCGCAAAAGCGATCCGGCTGGGAATGTTGGCCTTGATCAGGCCAGTAATCACGTCCACACTGGGACGCTGGGTAGCCACGATCAGGTGAATACCGGCCGCACGGGCTTTCTGCGCAATCCGGCAGATATAATCTTCCACTTCCTTGCCGGCTACCATCATCAAATCTGCCAACTCATCAATGATGATGGCGATGTAAGGCAGATGTTCCAGGCCTTTCTGAGCGGCCAGTTTGTTATACGCCTTGATCTCACGGACGTTATTCTCGGCAAAAAGCTTGTAGCGGCGCTCCATTTCCGCCACGCTGGCCCCCAGCGCGCCGGCCGCCTTGCGTGGTTCTGTAACGACCGGCATCAGAAGATGCGGAATTCCGTTGTACTCCGCCAATTCCACGACCTTGGGGTCAATGAGAATCAGCTTGACATCCTCCGGACCGGAGCGGAACAAAAAGCTGATGATGATGGAGTTCACACAAACCGATTTGCCGCTGCCGGTGGAACCGGCGATCAGCAGATGGGGCATCTTGCACAGATCCGCCACCTGGGCCGTACCGGCAATATCCTTGCCGAGTGCCATCGTCAGCGGGCTGCGCATATTGATATAATTCTGCGATTCGAACACCGTGCGGATGTTCACCGTGGAACGGATCTTGTTGGGCACCTCAATACCCACTGCCGGCTTGCCGGGAATCGGCGCTTCGATACGCACCCCGGCAGTGGCCAGATTCAGTGCAATATCATCTGCCAGGCTGGTAATACGGCTGACCTTGATGCCGGCCTGCGGCTGCAGTTCATACCGGGTAACCGAAGGCCCACGGCAGATATCCAGAATCTTGGTCTTGACGCCGAAGCTTTCCAGTGTGTTGACAAGGGTGTCGGCATTTTTCTTCATTTCCCGGGCCGCACCGGCCTCGTCCTCCGGGCGCGTGGCGTTGAAAAGATTCAACGAAGGATAGCAATAAGGTTTGGGCGGCTCCTTGGCTGCGCCGGCAAGGGACATTGCGTTGGGATCCATTTTAGCCGCAGACGGCGGCGTATGGATCGGCGCCGAAGCCGAATTGCCCACCGCCGTACTGACCTGCAGCTGGGCTGCTTCCCCGCGCTGCGGTACAATATAGGAGCTTTCCGTTCCCGTAGGCTGCGGCGTCCGGCTCACCTGATTGTCCAGCAATTCCGACAGCGGACGGCCGGACTGCCATGCGGCACTGGCCGCCTGGCCCACATCAAAGCTGCCATTGAGAGTAGGAATGGCACCACCGGCTGCAGGGGTCTGCAGCTCATCCGGTGAAAAAGCCATCGTATCCCCTGGTACGCGGGCTGCCGGTTCGGGCTGTACCGGTACCAATGGCGTATCAAAGCCCTCCGCCTGCGGTTCCGGCTGAAGCGGCACCGAAAAGCTTTCCTCTTCTTCCGGAGGATTGTAATCCCGCTGGGCATAGTACGGTGCATGACCGCTGACCGCGCGATTGATGAGGGAATCCAGTTCATCCCCTTCACCGGACTGCTGCGCCGGTTCGGCATCCAGTTTCAGTTCAAAATCTTCCTGCGGCGGGGCAGCGGCCGGAGCCGGCGCCGCCTTGGGCGCATGGAAGCGCTGAGAATCCGACAGGTGCGACAGCGGATCCATGCCGAATGTTCCGCCTGGCCCGATGGTGACAGGTTCCAGCGGGTCATGTTCCACCGCCTGCTTCAGGGCCTGACTCTCCGGTGACGGTCCCAGATCCACATCGAAGGACGCGCGGGAATTGCCCCCCAGAGCAGAAGACAGTCCCGAAAGGGTTGCGGCAGTTGCCGCCGCGGGATTTTCTGCTGTCGGGGCCGTCGGCTGCGGGATGCGCCCGGTATCAGCTATCACGTCATACGCGGGATGGTGGCGGCGCTGGGCGTCCGGCAGCGTACCGGTCAGATTTTCAATGGGTTCCTCTTCCGGCTCTCCGCCGAAAAGCTGGGTGTCATAAGCTGATTCGGCGGCTTCCCGCTCCGCACGAACCTGCTGTACCTTGTGATACTGGCCATTGAGAAAATCCACCACGTCCACCGGCGTGATGGCGAAGAACACCATCAACCCCAGCACAAACACCAGAAGCATGACAAAGTTGGAAGCCGGCCGGCCAAACAACGCCAGCAGCGTTGCGCCAATGGGCGCCCCCAGCACTCCGCCTTCCCAGAATCCGCTCTGCCCGCGCATAAACAGCATTTTGACGACTTCCCATGCGTTGGCTTCGGTAACCGATACCTTGGAGAAAATGACAGGAACGCTGGCACACAGAGTCCCCATCAGAACCACTTTCCCGGCGAAGAGCCCGACTCGGTACCCCGACGCCAGCAGATAGGCCAGATACAAAAGAAACGGGCCCACAAGGTAAGTCATGATGCCAAAGATGCCAAACAGGCCTCCACGCATTGCTTTCCAGATATTCTGCCCCGGAACCAGTACCATCGCCACGCAGAGAAGTCCCAACCCAGCCAGCAGGACGCTGCGAAGCAGATTGGGCGTTTCAGCACGGCGCTGGGCGCGCCGGGACGGTGCTTTTTTCCCGCGGGCAGAGGAGGAGCGACTGCTCGAGCTGCGGGAACGAGAGGAAGAACTGCGGCTGGCCGAAGATTTTCGCTTGCTGCTGTTCTTTCCGGAACGAGATTGTGCCATATTGAATAATACCCCTCTGAGTAGATGCTTTATAAAATAAGTAGGCTCATCAGCCAAACGGACATTCAGGTTTTATTTTATCACGAATGCGGGGGGTTGTAAATGAAAAATGCGGAACTGCTTTTCGTTCCGCATTGGCTATTTTGCTTATTTTTTTCTTTCGATCTCCCGATACAGATAGCCCAGCGCATCTGAAAGCCCCCCCAGTTCGTCGATCAGGCCTTCTTCCACCGCCTGGCGCCCATCCAGCACCGTACCCATATCCATGACCAACTCTCCGGTATTGTGCATCAGTGTTGTAAAACGCCTCGCTGTAATGCCGGAGTGCCCCGCGACAAAGCCCACAATACGTTCCTGCATCTGTTCAAAATAGCGTAACGTCTGCGGTACCCCCAGCACCATGCCGGAATGTCGTACCGGGTGCACTGTCATGGTGGCCGTCGGAACAATAAAGCTGCGACGGGCGGATACTGCCAGCGGAATGCCGATGGAATGGCCGCCCCCCAGCACCAGTGTGGCACTGGGTTTGCTGACCCCCGCGATCAGCTCCGCCAGCGCAAGACCTGCTTCCACATCACCGCCCACCGTATTGAGAATCACGAGAAGCCCCTCGATCTCCGGGTCTTCCTCAATGTCCACAAGTTGTGGAATCACATGCTCATATTTGGTTGTTTTCTGGCTGTCCGGTGCCAGCGTATGTCCTTCAATGGTTCCGATAACCGTCAGGCAATGAATGGCATGCCGTCCCTTGGTCGCCGGGACAATCCCATCTTCGGTGATCAAATCGTGCTCCAGCCGCTTGAGTGCGGCAGTTTCTGTAGGATTAAGCCTGGTTTTTTCCTTGGATTTTTTGGAAGTTGGTTCCATATACCGATACAGCCCCTTTCACGATACCATCTTTTTAACAGTGTACCCCTGGCTGCGCCGCCCTATGCACGGCTTTTCTAGGCAAATATGTTTCTTTTTCTTCTCGATTTTTGTTCCCAATGAAAAAAGCGCAAGAAAATTGTCCTGTTTTCGCTGTAAAGCATCGTTGTTGAACAGTTTTTTAAAAAACTTAGATAAAAAATTGACAAGTTCGCGGATAGTATTTATAATAAATTATAAAAATGCGTATTGCAAATTTTGCCTGGCAGCACAGCTGCCGGCACATTGTGAGGTATTTTCATCATGGGGGTTCAAAATAAAGTTTCCCTGCCGGTCATCAAGCGACTGCCCAAGTACTACCGCTATCTGACCAATCTGTCTGCCGACGGTAAGGAAAAAATTTCGTCCAGCGAATTGGCGCATATGATGGGCACCACCGCCAGTCAGGTCCGGCAGGACTTCAACTGCTTCGGCGGTTTTGGCCAACAGGGTATCGGCTACAAAGTGGATGTGTTGCGCGCGGAAATCGGCAAACTGTTGTTTGGCGATGGTGAACGTCTGCCCACCATCCTAATCGGTGCCGGCCATCTGGGTTCAGCCGTGTCCAGCTTTATCAGCCGGGACACCAATGGCTATCGTCTGATCGGTGTCTTTGACATCAACCCCGATCTATTCGGCAAGGAAATGTCCGGGGTGCCCATTTTGCCGCTGCACACCTTGTCGGATTTTTGTGCCCAGCACCATCCCGAGGTGGCCGTTTTGTGTGTACCGCGTCAGAGTGCCATTGATCTGGCCGGGGATCTTGTCTCCTACGGCATTCATGGCGTATGGAACTTCAGCCACTATGATCTGTCGGTGGAATACCCCGAACTGACAGTGGAGAATGTCCATCTGGGCGACAGCCTGATGAGCCTTGGCTATCGGCTGCGCAACAAAGAGTAACGGAGGATCGTCCCCTTATGGCCAAATTATACTTCCGCTATGGTGCCATGAACAGCGGCAAAACCACGGCTCTGATGCAAGTAGCCTACAATTATAAAGAGCGCGGCATGCGTGTCCTGATCCTCAAGCCTGCCATCGATACCAAAGGGCAGGATTCCATTGTTTCCCGCCTGGGCATCAGTTGTAAAGTAGACAAGCTTGTCACGCCAGACATGAACATTGTAGATCTTGTCAAAGAGGACTCCGCCGCCCGCGGCGCCCCCGCCTGTGTGCTCTGCGATGAAAGTCAGTTCTTCACGCCTGAACAGGCAGAGCAGCTGTTTCTGGTCACGGTAGATCTTGGTATCCCGGTGATCTGCTATGGGCTGCGGGCCGATTTTATGATGCGCGGATTTCCGGGTTCCACCCGCCTGTTGGAACTCGCACACACCATCGAAGAGCTCAAAACCATCTGTGCCTGCGGACGAAAAGCGATCTGCAACGGGCGCAAGGTCAACGGAGAATTCGTATTTGAAGGCGCACAGGTTGCCATCGACACCGTCGACAATGTGGAGTATCAAAGCCTTTGTCCACAGTGCTGGTACCGTGAGTACCGAGCCTTTTTGAAACGGCACGGAAAGCAGGAATCGTAAAAAACCACCTTCCCCGGAGGTACAGAACCCCGGGGAAGGTGGTTTTTATTTATTGATTCTTTTGTACTGCTGACGATATTGCTGCGGAGACAAGCCCGTGGCGTCCTTGAAAACCCGGCGAAAGTGGGCCGTCGTCATAAATCCCGTTTGTCCTGCCACAGAAGAAATGCTTTCACCGGATTTTTCGATCAGATTTTGGGCCGCCTTGATGCGCACCCCGTTGATATATTCGATCAGACTCAGGTTGGTGGATTTTTTGAACAGGCGGCTGAGATAATAGGGACTGATATAAAACTGGCTGGCAATTCCGGTCAGGGTGAGCTTTTCGGCATAATGCTGGGCGATGTAAGCCTGAATCTGTTCCACAATGTGATTGCTCACCCGCCCTTTTTCGCCCCCCTGGCACTGTTGCTGCACGCACAGCGCTTTCAGTTCCAACAGCAACGTCGCCAGCAACATGGCGCGCAGAGCCTGATCCTCCGGGGAAGTCTCCCCTTCCAGATCCAGCATCTGCTGCAAAATACTTTGAATGTGATTCTGCTGCTTGACGGTGATCGCCGACAAAAGATGATTTCTTTCGTCGGTCAGAAAGGAAAAGAAATCCACTTCTGGAAACGCCGCGGCCACCTTTTCCAGGTATTCCCGGCTGAAATTCACAACAATTCGGCTGGAGGGCGAGTCTCCCAGGGAAGCCGTCTTGTGGATCTGGTTCTCACCGATCATAACCACGCTGCCTGCGTTGACAATGTAAGCAGCACCTTCCACAAAATAGCGGCAAGTGCCGGCAATTTCGTAATAGATTTCAAACTTGTGATGAATATGGAAGCTCGGCATATCGGGACCTTTGTCCCGATCAAGCCGCTCAATGAAGAAATCCGTTTGCGGACAGTAGGTATATTCCGAAACCATTGCAAACCTCTTTCGCTGAATCGCCTGCACCGCGATCCGACCTTTTTTGCCATTTTTATTAGGATAGCACTTTTTTTGCACGTTTTCAAATGGGGAATCTTTTTCCAAAAGAAAAGGAGCCGGGAAAATCTCCCGACTCCTGATACAAAAGAGGAATTACTTCATCAGCCCGCAGACCAGCTGCGCATACGCCACAGGATCCTCGATGGGCAACCCGGCAATCAGCAGTGCCTGATCATAGAGCAGCTCGGCGTACTTGCCAACTTTCTCGGTGTCACCGGCCTCATGGGCAGCCTTGAGCGCGGCGAATACCGCATGGGAAGGATTGAGTTCCAGCACCTTGGTGCTCTCCACGCCCTCACCATTGGGCATCTTGCGCAACACCTTTTCCATCTCCATGGAGATGCCGCCTTCGCTGGACAGCGTCACCGGATGCTCCTTCAGCGTAGGATTGACCTTGACTTCCTTGACCTTGCCGTTCAGAGCCTTTTTGATTTCTTCAAAGAGATCCTTGTTCTCGGTGGCAGTCTCTTCCGCCGCCTTCTTTTCCTCTTCAGTCTCCAGACCCAGATCACCGGAGTTGATGTTCTTGAACTCCTTCTCCTTGTAGTCCCGCATCATCTGCAGGCAGAACTCATCCACATCCTCGGTGCAAAGCAGCAGATCATATCCCTTGCTCAGAACAAGCTGTGCATTGGGCAGTTTGCCCAGACGGTCGGTATCATCGCCGGCCGCGTAATAGATGCACTTCTGGTCTTCCGGCATCTTCTCAATATACTCATCCAGCGTCACCAGCTTCTGCTCCTTGGCAGAGTAGAAAAGCAACAGATCCGCCAGCAGATCCTTGTGCATACCATAATCGCCGTAGATACCGAACTTGATCTGGCGGCCAAAGGCTTTCCAGAAGGTTTCATATTTATCGCGGTCATTCACCAGCATCGCATGCAGTTCGTTCTTGATTTTCTTCTCCAAACTGTTGCGCATCAGCTTGAGCTGGCTATCTTTCTGCAGCGTTTCACGGCTGATATTCAGGCTCAGGTCCTCACTGTCCACCACACCCTTGACAAAGCTGAAGTAATCCGGCAGCAGATCGGCACACTTCTCCATGATCATAACACCGGAAGCATACAGCGCCAGCCCTTTTTCGTACTCCTTGGTGTAGTAGTCATACGGGGTGCGGCCAGGGATAAACAGCAATGCCGTATAGGTTGCGGTGCCTTCAGTCCGGCTGGTAATGACCCGCAGCGGATCCGAGTAATCCATAAACTTGCTCTTGTAGAACTCGTTATAGTCCTCGTCCTTGACCTCACTCTTGGGACGTTTCCAGATGGGCACCATGCTGTTCAGGGTCTCCAGCTCGGTGTAGGTCTCGTACTCCGGCTTGTAATCATCCCCGGCGTCCTCCGGCTTCGGTTTCTGCCGGGATTTCTCGCGGTACACCGTGATGGGGAAATGGATGTAATCGCTGTATTTCTTGACAAGACCCGCCAGTGTGTACTCATCCAGATACTCACTGTATTTTTCAGTATCGGTATCTTCCTTGAGTACCAGAATGATGTCCGTACCCACATCATCCTTTTCGGCTTCAGTCAGCGTATAGCCTTCCACGCCTTTGGACTCCCACTGCCAGGCGGTATCCTCGCCCTGAGCGCGAGAAATGACCGTCACCTTGCTGGCTACCATGAACGCAGAATAGAAGCCGACGCCAAACTGACCAATAATGTCGATATTGTCGCTCTGGTTCTCGGTCTTGAAGTCCAAAGAACCGGATTTTGCAATGGTACCCAGATTCTTTTCCAGCTCATCCTTGGTCATGCCGATGCCGTTATCACTGATGGTGAGGGTACGGCTGTCCTTATCCGGCTGGATGTGAATCTTCAGGTCCTCCTTGGTAATCCCGATGGAAGTATCGGTCAGACTCTTGAAGTAGCGCTTGTCGCAGGCATCCGATGCATTGGAAATCAATTCACGCAGAAAAATTTCACGGTTGGTATAGATAGAGTTGATCATCAGGTCGAGCAGTTTTTTGCTTTCGGCCTTGAACTGACGCATTGCCATAAAATATGACCTCGCTTTTGGTTGAATTAGCACTCTTTGTTTTTAACTGCTAATGGTAGTTTAGCACTCTTTTCCGCAATGTGCAAGTCTTTCTTGGGCATTTAACAAAAATTTTAAAATCCCACTGCGAAAAAAACGTGTTTTCCTCTTTTCAAATGCCTGGAATTGGGGTATTCTGTACTTGGATTTTCTATCAAACAAAAAGGATTGTGATGCAACCATGTCGGTATATGGAGACAAAGCCTACGAGGCTTTTTTTAAAGGCTACAACTGCAGCCAGTGCGTTGCGCTGGCTTTCGCTTCCGAAATGGGCCTGACCGAAGAGCAAGCACTGAAACTGGCTTCCGGATTCGGCGGCGGGTTCGGCCGCATGCGGGAAGTGTGCGGTGCCTTTTCCGGTATTACGCTGGTCTTGGGGGCACTCTACGGCAACACCGACCCTGCCAAAAAGACTCAGACGTACACGGAAATTCAGGCGCTGGCTGAACAGTACAAGGAGCGCAACGGCGGTGGAAGCATCATCTGCCGGGAGCTCCTGGGCCTGAAACAGGCAGAGGGCACCCCCGTTGCCAGCGCGAGAACCCCGGAATACTACAAAAAGCGCCCCTGTCCCGAACTTGTACGGCTGGCCGCAGATATCATGGCAGAATACATAGAGCAACACCCTTTGGAGCAGAAATAACTCAGAAAGGAAGCACTTTGATGCAGATTTATCAAAAATCCTTGCCCGGCGGTGCAGTCCTGACCGGTTATCTGCGCGAAGAAACCGCCGAGATGCCCAATTTCAATATCCGCCCCGCTGTGCTGATCCTGCCGGGCGGAGGATATGAACACTGCAGCACACGTGAGGCAGACCCCGTAGCGATGCAGTTCCTGCAGGCAGGGTATCAGGTTTTTGTCCTATGCTACACAGTAGCCGCTGCGCCGTTGCGTTGGCAGCCGATGATTGATGCCGCGGGCGCCATCCTGCATCTGCGGCGCAATGCTGCTGCGTTGCGGATCGATCCTGCCAGAATCGCCGTTTGCGGATTTTCTGCCGGCGGTCATCTGGCAGGCGCCACAGCCATTCTCTGGGATGCCCCTCCTGTTCAACAGGCCTTGGGCACCACCGGGACAGAGGCCCGCCCTGACGCGGTCATTCTCGCCTATCCCGTGGTCACAGCCGGCGAATTCGCCCATCGCGGAAGCTTCGACAACCTCGCCGGCAACGACAAGGATCTTCGAGCTGTTTTCAGCCTCGAAAACCAGGTAAAAGAAGGGCTTCCGCCGTTTTTTCTCTGGCACACCGTAGATGACGGCACCGTTCCCGTTCAGAATTCGCTGCTGCTGGCCCAGGCACTAACAGCACATCACGTTCCTTATGAGCTGCATCTGTTTGCCCATGGCATCCATGGCTCCAGCACCTGCACGGCAGAAGTCAATTGTTCCAATCCTCACGCTGCCGCCTGGATTGAGCTTTGCACCGAATGGCTGGCAGGAATTTTTCAATATTCCTTGCGATAAAACAGGAGATGATTTTGCATGAAGATTCTTTTTTATGCACTGCGTCCCTTTGATGAGCTGCAGTACTGTGAACCCAACCGCGAAAAATACGGTATCGACTACAAGTGGACCGAGGAAGTTCCCACACCGGAAAATCTGCAGCTGGCTGAAGGCTGTGATGCCGTCAGTACCAATCCCTGCGAAGTGCGCCCCGAATATCTGGAGGCTTTTGCAAAAATGGGCGTCAAATATCTGCCCTGCCGCAGCATCGGATACGACCATATCCCGCTGGATGCCGCCAAACGCCTGGGATTACGTGTCAGCCACAGCCATTACCCTCCGGAGGGGGTGGCCAACTACACCATTATGCTGATGCTGATGGCCACCCGCAAGATGAACCAAATCATGGTACGGGCGGCTGCCCAGGACTATTCTTTGCCCGGAAAGATGGGCCACGATCTTTCCAGCTGCACAGTGGGCGTGATCGGCACCGGCAAGATCGGCAGTACGGTAATCCGTCACCTGTCCGGATTCGGCTGCAAGATCTTGGCCTACGACCTTTATCCGTCCGATGCGGTGCGCCCCTATGCCGAGTATGTTTCTCTGAATGAGTTGTATGCCCGCAGCGACGTGATCACTTTGCACCTGAACGCCACGCCGGAAAACCACCATCTCATCAACGCCGAGGCCATCACCAGAATGAAAGACGGCGTTTTGCTGGTCAATACCGCCCGCGGAACCCTGATCGACTCGGAATCGCTGCTGCAGGGCTTGGAGAGCGGCAAGATCGGCGGTGCCGGCCTGGATGTCGTGGAGGACGAGAATGGCATCTGCTACTATAACCGTTGTGGCGAGGCGCTGCCAAACCGCGAACTGAATCTGCTGCGCAGTTATCCCAATGTGATCCTCAGCCCCCACACCGCTTTCTATACCGATGTGAATGTGGCCAGTATGGTGCAGAGTGCGTTTGAAGCTGTAGCAGATTTCGCCGCCGGGCGCAGCAATCCCTGCGAGGTACATCTGTGATGGTAGAGCCGGGCCGCCGCAGCGAAGCATGGGAGGTCGGCCCCTGCCTTTCTCCTCAGGACACATTCAGCTTCGTCTGTGCCGGATGCGGCGATTGTTGCCGTAAACGCCGGGATCTCGTACTATCCGGGTACGATCTGTATCGCATTGCCCGGCGCCTGCGCCTTTCTCCCCGCATCGTAGCAAACGCCTTCTGTAAAAGTTATATCGCTCCTCAAAGTTGCCTGCCCGCGCTTCTTCTCACCCCGGATCCCAAAAGCGGGAATTGTCGTTTTTTTGAGGGCAATGCCTGTGTGATTCATGATGCCCGGCCATTGGCCTGTGCGCTGTATCCCCTGGGGCAAAGCATTGATCCGATCACTGCGCGCACAGAATACTTTCCCCAGCTGCCGCTGTGCGGTGTCTGCGCGGAAGGACGCACCTTGCAGGATTATCTGGAAGATGCCGCCATCCCGGAACGCACCGGTATTGATGCCCGCTGGGCCGTGGTTTGCACGCAGATTTCCGATGCACTGCTGGAAGCCGGCGGATTGGAACATCCACATTTTACCGCGGCTACGCGCCGGATCGAGCGCGCTTTGTATCTGGACTATGACCTGGGAGACGATTTTTACCCGCAATTCCAGCATAACATGGAAACACTTATGCCACTGTTGCGGCGTCTTCTATCGCCTTCCAACGCGGGATAAGCCCCCCTGAAAAAAGCCAGCAATCCGCCCCTTTTGTGAACCTTCAGGATGAATCCGGAAATCCGGTCGTCCGATGAGTCCCCGGTTCCGCGGCACAAATATGCAAAAAGCTCCCGCCTGAATATCAGGCGGGAGCTTTTTATGCAACAGGAAGGTGCATTTCCACTCTGCTTCCTTTTGGCTCGTTCTGACTAAAAAGCACCTTTCCACCGTGTGCCTGCAAAATCTGCTCCACCACGTGCAGCCCCAGGATGTGCGGCGTGTTTTCTTCCACCCGGCCGCTTTGCAGCGCCTCCAAGACCCGTGCCGGATACCCGACACCATCGTCTGTGACAGTCAGGCAAAGACACGCTTCTTCCATCGTTGCTGTCACCCAACAACGAACTGCCCCTCGGTTATGCCGCACGCTGTTGCCCAGGATATTCTCCACAGCACGGGCCAACAGCGCCTGATCCGCTTGTATCACGGCTTGTTCCGCCTCACGGGTCATATTCAATTCGATTTCGCAGCCATCTGCCAATGGGCTGTTGCAAAAATCCGCCACTAACTTGCGCAGAATCGGACCGGCCTGTACAGCCTCTCGACGCAGGGGCTGCGCCCCGTATTGCAGCTTACTGGTCAAGTTGAGATCTTCTACCAGCGACCGGATTTTTTCGCTTTGCAGACGAATCCCTTCCGCTTTATGCCGTGCACCGTCCGGCAGCGTCGCGTCTTGCTGCAACTGCTCCGACCACCCCAGAATCAGGGACAGTGGGGTGCGGATATCATGACTGACACCAGCAATCCAGTTGGTGCGTGCCGTGTCCCGCCGCTGAATGATTTCATTGCGGTACTGAATTTGAGCACTGGTACGGTTGAGTTTTTCCGCCAGTTCCCCCGCAAATCCCCGTGTCGGCAGCTGCACTGTACGTCCCTCGGCCAATGTATCCAGGCCGTCAGCCACCGTCCCCAAGGATTTGGCGCCCCGCCAGCTGAACACCAGGCAAAGCACCAGAATCAGCACAAGAACGCCAGCCAGCAGGCTTGTGCCACGGTAAAAGATCCACTCGATCAGATCGGGATACGTCCAGAAACTGTATTTCCAGAGACTGTCTTTGGGCATTCCCAACACAAGCAGGCCATACTCCCGTACCTGACAGAAAACCGGGTAATCCTCCAGATACCAGCGGGAGAAAACCGCAATTTCGGATGCCGTATATCTGCGGTCCAGTTCCCGTGGAAGCTGATACTGCCAGATTACCGTCCCCCCATCATCCAGCACCATAGCCCACTCATAGCCATCCAACCAGTAAGCCTCGTCCTGTTCATCGAACAAGAACTGTCCCGCATCATTCTGCTGCAGATGGTCTGCAATTTCTTCGTAGGAGTAAGTAACCTCCCGCTGCCACACCAGACCGAACTGAACACCAATCCAAACCACAAGCGCCAGGGCCAGCACAATCAGGAGCAGGGACAATCCTACTGCCAGCAATACATAGCGCCGGATCAACCGCACAAAGGTTTTCATGGCCGTGCCTCCCCCGCCAGCTTGTATCCGATGCCGCGCACGGTGAGGAGCCAACGGGGCTTGCCAGGTGTTTCCTCCAGTTTTTCACGCAGATGGCGTATATGCACATTGAGGCTGTTCTCATATCCGTAATAGTCCTGGCCCCAGACAGCCTCACACAGTGCATCATATGTGATAATATGGCCACGGTTTTCCCCCAGCTTTTGCAGAATTGCCCGTTCGGTGGCCGTCAACGGCAAGGTGCTTTTATCAGGCAGGCGTACCTGTGCATCCGCCAGTTCTACCGTTCGCTCTCCCAGCTGCAGAACATTGGATCTGCCGCACTGCAGTTCCGATCGGTAGGCGCGCTGCAAAATATGCTGCACTCGGAGCAGCAGTTCCTGCATCAAAAACGGCTTGGTCAGATAATCATCCGCTCCCAGCCCCAATCCAAACAGCCGGTCGGCGTCAGCATCCCGGGCGGAGAGAAACAAGGCTGGCACATCCGCCTGCGCACGCAGCTGACGAAACAGCGCAAAGCCGTCTCCATCCGGAAGGTTGATGTCCAGGATCATCAGCTCAGGCCGTCGCTGTGCAAAAGCTTCCCGGGCGGCAGCACAGTTTCCGGCCATTGCGATGGCATGATACCCCGCGGCACGCAGGTGCTCGCATAACAGATTCAACAGCTCTGGCGTATCATCTACCAACAACAGTTTGGCATCATAAATCGTCTGCATGATTTCACCTCCTTTGTATTATACCGCACCACAACACCGGAGGCCACGTTCTTTTGAAAACTTAAGGTAAACTTAAGCGGGGATTTCACTCCAATTAAGCTGGCCGTTGTAGGATACAGGTGGGAAACAAACATCTGTGCAAAGGAGCAAACACCATGTCAATCGTCATCGAAACCCGAGAGCTCTGTAAATCCTATGATGGGCAAAGAGCCGTAGATCATCTGAATCTGCATATTCCCCAAGGTTCCGTGTACGGCTTTATCGGCCCCAATGGTGCCGGAAAAAGCACCACCATGAAAATGCTGCTGGGATTGATTCACCCCAGCGCCGGGCAAGTCTTTTTGCTCGGCAAAGAACTCACTGAATCCAATCGTCTGCAGCTGCTTCGCCAGACCGGCAGCCTGATTGAATCGCCATCCGGATATCTCCACCTGACGGCGGAAGAAAACCTGAAAATCGTGGCAGACCTGAAAGGAGTTTCTTACAAAGAGGTCGGTCGTGTGCTTGACGTTGTTCACTTGACCAAGGACCGCAACCGGAAAGTGGGACATTATTCTCTCGGCATGAAGCAGAGACTGGGTATTGCTATGGCCCTGCTGGGCAATCCGCCCCTTCTGATTCTGGACGAACCCACTAACGGGCTGGATCCCGCCGGCATTCAGGAAATGCGTACCTTGCTCGCAGAGATGCCACAGGCTACCGGCGCCACCATCCTTGTTTCCAGTCACCTTCTGGGGGAAATGGAGCAGCTGGTCGGTCAGGTCGGCATCATCAATCACGGCAAAATGCTCTTTGAAGGTTCCCTTCGAGATTTGCAGAAGCACAGCCGCGGTGCATTGACCATGCGGCTGCTGCATATCCAGAAAGCATTGCCGGTACTGCGGGCCCGGGGGATCATGCCAAAGCAAAAGGAAGACATCCTGACACTTCCTCCGCTTCGGGATGAACTGCTGGCAGATCTTGTCGAGGCCCTGGCCGCCAGCGGCGCCGGCATTGTAGAGCTGACCCGGCATACCAAATCTCTGGAAGATATCTTCCTGAGTCTGACCGATTCGGGCAAGGAGGTGAGCTGAAATGTTGCGAAGCCTTCGTGCTGAATGCCAGAAAGCAAAACGGCGTCATGATCTGGCGGCCTGCCTGCTCCTGCCTCTTGCGGTGCTCCTCTGGTCCTGGTATTCCGCTCCCGGCGGTACAAAGTCCGCAGAGGACGGCTACCATGCCCTGCTGTACACCTTGCCCATTATGAACACCGTGTTGTTGCCGGTGGGCATGGCCATGCTGGCCAGCCGTCTTTGGGATGTGGAAGTCAAAGGAAATTTTCCGAAGCTGCTTTATACCTTGCAAAGTCGGCAAAGCCTTTTCCTTGCCAAATCCCTCTTCGGCACCGCAGAAGTGCTTCTGATCGTCGCCCTGGAACTGGCAGGTGTGTTTTGCCTTGGTCTGCGCAACGGCTATCAGGATTTCCCGCCGACAGAACAGTTCTTCTATCTTTTTCTCTGCACCAGTGCTGTGGGATTGATGCTGTTTTTTTCCGAACTTATGCTGACAGTTTTGCTTGCCAACCCACTGCCCGCTCTGTGTACAGGGATTGCCGGAGCCTTGATCGGCCTGTTTGCCGCGTTCATGCCGTCTGTCTTTTGTTATTTTATTCCCTGGAGCTACTGCATTCCGTTGGGGAGCTATATAATGGCCTCCTGGGATCCCGAGACCAAAATCGTTGCATATGCCATCCGTGATTTCAATTTACCGCTGCTTGTGTGGTCCATCCTGTTAGGCAGCCTTTTTTTCGAAGTCACCTGGCACTCAATCCGTACAAAGGAGGTATAATTCCATGTTTCTGCACTGCATCCGGGCCGAAAACCGGAAACTCCATGCCTCTGCAATCTGGTTTCTGTTTTTCCTGTTGCCAATCCTTTCTGCCGCTTACGGCACGGTGAACTACTTGGGCAATCTGGATATTCTCGGGGTAAGCTGGTATGCCCTTTGGACTCAGCACACGCTCTTTTATTCTCTTTTCTTCTTTCCCGCCATAGTAGCCATCTATGCCTCCTACCTTTGGCGTCTGGAACATCTGGGGCACAACTGGAACCTGATCATGGCCGCACCGGTACACCCATTCGCCCTGTTTTTTGCCAAATTCATCGTGGTGATCAAGCTGGTCGTGCTGACCCAGCTCTTTATCTTCTTTCTCTATTGTTTTTGCGGCAAGGCCTTTGCCTCTCTGCCCGGCTGGCCGCCGCTGGCAACCCTGATATTTCTGCTGCGCGGGGCTGCAGGCGGTCTCAGTGTCATTGCACTGCAGCTGCTGTTATCCATGGTGATCCGCAGTTTTGCCGTGCCGGTTTTTCTTTCGCTGTTCGGCGGCATCATCGGCATGCTGGCCGCCGCCAAAAGCAAAGGCCTGTATTGGCCGTACGCGCTGATGCAGTATGGTATGAACTCCAATCGAAGCGAAGATCTTCTCGCTGGCAATTATCTGCCATTCTTTGCAGCCTGCCTGTTTTGGCTCCTTCTGATTTTTTTGATTGCCAGCTGGCTCTTGACGCGACACGACGTAAAAAGTTAAAGAGCTTCCCGTTGCCAAACCGCCACGAAGGCGGTATAATACCAGTAACATCCATCAGGAGGGATCCCCATTGACTGCCAACGCCGCTGATTTCGCCGGCCCCCACTGCGGCTGCCGCTACGAAAAAGAACTGGAAACCCATTTTCGGGATTGTCTTCTCTTTTATATTGACGGCCGTATCCGTTTTGAGCGGTACTGCTATGGAGAAGCCGCTTGCCTGGTATTCAGTGCCTGGGCACATGGTTTGGATGCAGAGGGTAACATTCTTTGGGACAAAGAGCCGGAATTCGAAAGCCAGCGCTCCGCGCTCCCCCGCATTCTGACCGATGTGCAGGAAAGTGGAAATGCTTTACAGTTTGACGGTCTGCGAAAGCGCTATGTAAAAACACAGGAATTCTCCGTTGACAAAGCCAACGGGTACGGGAAATTGAAAGTGTTCTTTCTACGACATTGCAAATAAGCAAAAAAGTCCTTCCGCCTGAGCAGAAGGACTTTTTGTTTTTCATGCGAAAACAGGGGGTTCAGAACCGCTCCACGCCATCAGCCGTTACGCGGGCATAGATCAGCGGCGGTAGTTTCGGAGGTTCGCTCTTGATCACAAGGCCGCCGCGGTACATTTCCTCCGCAGCTGCAAACAGCGCTTCATCATCCGCATAGAACGTGCAGATGCTCTCTCCCGTTTTCACGAAATCGCCCAGCTTCCTGTGCATCGTGATACCGGCCGCAAAATCAATGGTATCCTCTTTTTTGATGCGGCCTGCTCCCAGCAGCACGCTGGCATTGCCGATCTTTTCTACATCGTTCTTATAGATGTATCCGTCGCTCTGGGCGGTCAGCTCATAGCTGTACTTGGCTTTGCGGAAGCGCTCGGGATCCTCAAGTACCGAGACCTCTCCCCCCTGCGCCGCAAACATCTGACAGCACTTTTTAAATGCGGAGCCGTCTGCAATGACCTGCTGCGCCATCTTGCGGCAGGTGGCCGCATCCCCCTTGCCTGCCAGAATCAACATATTGGTGGCCAGCTGCAGGCATACTTCGGTAAGATCGGCCGGGCCCTTCCCCTGCAAAACCGCCATGCTTTCGGCCACTTCCAAAGAATTGCCGATATTCCGGCCCAGTGGCTTATCCATATCGGTGATGAGGGCTGCCACCTTCCGGCCATGCGTCGTACCAATAGCTACCATCTGACGAGCCAGTTCAATGGCACTGTCCAGATCTTTCATGAATGCACCGTCACCCATTGTCACATCCAGCAGAATCGCATCCGATCCGGCAGCCAGCTTCTTGCTCATGATCGACGAAGCGATCAGCGGAATACATCCTACCGTAGCAGTCACGTCACGCAGCGCATACATTTTCTTATCGGCTACGGCAATCTGTCCGCTCTGACCAATCACCGAAATACCAATTTCATTGACCTGTTTGAAGAACTCCTCCTGTGTAAGGCTGGTTCGCGTGCCGGGCACAGCCTCCATCTTATCGATGGTACCACCGGTATGTCCAAGGCCCCGTCCACTCATCTTGGCGATCTTCACACCGCAAGCAGCCACAATGGGGGCGATCACCAATGTGGTCTTATCCCCCACTCCACCGGTAGAATGTTTGTCTGCCTTGATGCCCTCGATGGCAGAAAGATCCACCATATCGCCGGAATGCGCCATAACATCGGTGAGGACAGCTGTTTCCTCATCGGTCATGCCGCGCAGGTAAATTGCCATAAGCAGCGCCGACATCTGGTAGTCCGGCACCTCACCCGCCACATAACCGTTGACTGCAAAAGCAAGTTCTTCACGGGTCAAAGTGCCACCGTCACGCTTTTTGGCAATGATATCGTACATTCGCATAGAGTACAGCCTCCTTTCAGGCAAAGCTCCGCCTTTTTCGGCAGAAACAGAGAAATGCCGCCCGGGGACGGCATTTCCGATTGTGTGGTAAACCGCAAAACGCTCAGCGGCTTCCCTTATCGTAAGGGATGCCCTCCGCCTTGGGCGCCTGCGAATTCTTGGACGTAAAGATCAGAACGATCATCGTAACGATATACGGGAGCATCTGATAAAAGTTGGAAACTTCCTTGACGCCTTCAAATTTGGGCAGGAAAGACAGCGAAGAGCTGTATGCTGCAATGACCTTGAACAAGGCGAAGAAGAAAGAAGAAGCCAGAATCGGGAACGGTTTCCAGTTACCGAAAATCATAACCGCCAGCGCCAGGAAGCCGTAGCCGCCCACATCCGAATTGAAACCCGAACCGGCCGCCACCGTGTAAGCCAGGCCGCCGATACCGCCGAGGAAACCGGAAATCAGCACACCGGCGTACCGCATCTTGTAGACATTGATGCCTACCGAGTCTGCCGCCTGGGGATGTTCGCCACAAGCGCGCAGCCGCAGGCCAAACCGGGTCTTGTACATCAACACATACGCCACGATAAACAGGACCACGGCAACGGGAGTCGTAAGGTAGAAATACTTGAAAATCAGATTATTCCAGAAGCTGGGGCCATCCACGGGCGCCAAACCGAAGGTCTCTCGCGTGATGCGCACCCAGCTGGGGATCTGGATCGTCGTAAGGCCCTGGCCCTGGATAGCCCAGGTCATAACCACTGCAAAGGCGGGTGCAAACTGGTTCAATGCAGTACCGCCGATCGTCTGATCTGCTTTCAGGTTGATGGCGACAAACCCCAGGAAGAAGGAGAAAATCATACCGGTAGCCCCTGCAACCAGGATGGCAATCAGCATGGAAAGCTGCGGATTGGCCGGGCCGAATCCGCTCTGATCCAAAGCCTGGAGCGTAAAGCAGGCAAACAGCGCACCGATGATCATCATGCCTTCCAGCGCAATGTTGATGACGCCGGAATGCTCACTGAACATGCCCCCCAGGGCAACAAGAAGCAGCGGAACCGCAAACAAAACGGTGAGGCTGATAATATTGGCAGCGATCATCATTTGGCAGCGCCTCCTTTCTCTTTACGGCCGGATACCGCTTTTGCAATCACACCGCGCATGAGCAGCGCAAAAGCTGCCAGGTAAATGATGACTGCAATGACGATGTCGATGGTTTCGGAGGAATATGCCGGCTGCATTGCCGCGCCGCCCACCTGAATATAACTGATGAACAACGCCGAGAAGATGGTTCCCACAGGATTGGAACTTGCCAGCAGCGCCACCGGGATGCCATTGAAGCCCATGCCCAGAATGGCCTTCTCCAGTACATACTGACCGGTACCGGCCAGATAGTAAATGCCGCCGCCGATGCCGGAAAGTGCACCGGAAATTACCATAGAAAGCACGATGTTGCGCTTTGCGTTGATGCCGGCATACTGTGCCGCATCGCGGCTGAGGCCACAGGCCTTGAGTTCGTAACCGAATGTTGTTTTCTGCAGCACGACCCACACAACAATGGCAAACACGATGCTGATTCCGATGCCGATGTTGATCCAACTGGAGTCGCCGAACAATGCTGCAAGGGGACCTTTGGGCAGAATTGCTCCGGGGTTGGCAGCCGAAAGTGCTGCGGTACGGTCGGAGTTGGAGGCCCCCCAGCCGGAGGCCAGCATGTTCGGAGAGTTTGCGAGAATCAGGTTGACGAGGTACATCCCGATCCAGTTGAACATGATAGCGGTAATGACTTCATTGACGTTGAAGTACGCCTTGAACAAGCCCGGGAAGACACCCCAGATGGCACCGCCGACTGCTGCCGCCAGCAAGCAGATAAACCACGGCATCTGGAACTGAATGGCAAACAGAAGCGCAAAGAAGGCGCCCATGGTATACTGACCGGAAGCCCCAATATTGAACAGGCCCGTCTTGAATGCAAAACCTACCGACAAACCGCACATCATGAGCGGAGCCGCCTGATACAGTACCTTACCGAACTTGTCCATGCTGCCGAAGCCGGTAGTCATCATCGCTTTCATGCCTTCCAGCGACGCGCCCGGGTTCAGGGCGATCAGCAGCAGGAAGCCAAGGATCAGGCCAATGACAATAGACAGCAGGCTGGCCAGAACGCCAACTACCGCAGGGTTCTGCAAAAGCGTACTTTTTTGATTCTTTTTCATGCCTTCGCCTCCCCCTGCTTTTTCGCCCCCGCCATATACAGGCCGAGTTCTTCCACCGTTGTCTTATGCGGGTCAAACTCACCGACGATCTGGCCTTCGTACATGACCAGAATCCGATCAGAGAGGTTCATAACTTCATCCAGTTCCAGACTAATGAGCAGGACCGCCTTCCCTTTGTCACGTTCTGCCACAATCTGTTTATGGATATACTCGATGGCACCGACGTCCAGGCCACGGGTAGGCTGGACGGCCACCAGCAGATCCGGGTCTTTATCCACCTCACGGGCGATGATTGCCTTTTGCTGGTTACCGCCCGACATGCTGCGGGCAATGGTCTGCGCTCCCTGGCCGCTGCGGACATCATACTGTTCGATCAGACGTTCCGCATAGGAAAGAACGGCACCTTTTTTGATAAATCCGTGATTCTGGAACTGCGGCTGCCAATAACGCTGCAACACCAGATTGTCTGCCAGCGTATAATCCAGTACCAATCCATGTTTATGGCGGTCCTCCGGAATATGGCTCATGCCGTCCTTGGAACGGGTTCGGATGCTTGCAGAGGTGATGTCCTGGCCGTTGAGCTTGATCGTACCGGAGACTACTTTCTCCAGACCGGTCAGACCGTAGACAAGCTCGCTCTGGCCGTTGCCCTCGATACCGGCGACACAGACGATCTCTCCGGCACGCACCTGGAAAGACACACCCTTGACAGCGTTGTTCTTATGCACTTTGCTGGCCACCACCAGGTTGTCCACTTCCAGAATGGTCCGACCAGGCTCGCAGGGCTTTTTCTCCACAGCGAATTCCACGTCGCGGCCCACCATCATACGGGAAAGCTCTTCCTTGGTGGTTTTGGCGATCTCCACCGTACCAATGCCCTTGCCTTTCTGCAAAACCGTGCACCGGTCAGCCACCGCCATGATCTCATTGAGCTTGTGGGTGATAAACAGGATGCTCTTGCCTTCCTCTTTGAAGCCGCGCATGATCTCCATGAGCTCATCAATTTCCTGCGGCGTCAGAACAGCCGTGGGCTCGTCGAAGATCAGAATATCATTGTCACGATACAGCATTTTCAGGATCTCAACACGCTGCTGCATGCCAACCGAAATATCACTGACCAACGCATCGGGATCCACACGCAGGCCATACTTTTCGCTCAGCTCCATGACTTTTTTGCGCGCCGCATCTTTACGCAAAAATCCATGCCGGGTGTCTTCCACACCCAGAATAATATTATCAAGCACCGTGAAGCATTCCACCAGTTTGAAATGCTGGTGAACCATGCCGATGCCCAGTGCATTGGCATCGTTGGGATTGTTGATCTTGACTTCCTGGCCGTTCTTTTTGATGATCCCCCTTTCCGGCTGGTACAAGCCAAACAACACGCTCATCAACGTGGACTTACCGGCACCATTTTCACCCAGAAGCGCATGGATCTCCCCTTTGCGAAGTTGCAAAGTAACATCATCATTCGCTTTGATACCAGGAAACTCCTTGGTGATGTGCAGCATTTCGATCACATATTGATCTGTCAAACCGTTGCACGCCCCTTTCCAAAAACACAGTTTCTTACTTTGTATTATATAGAAAAAATCACAATTGCACAAGAGAATTTGAACAAAAAGTGCAAAAATTCGCGCCGTCGTTCTTCTCTCACCTCATAGTATGACAAAAATCCCCCGCGCTTAAAGGCACGGGGGATTTGAAAA
This sequence comes from Subdoligranulum variabile, assembly GCF_025152575.1. Taxonomy (NCBI): domain Bacteria; kingdom Bacillati; phylum Bacillota; class Clostridia; order Eubacteriales; family Oscillospiraceae; genus Subdoligranulum; species Subdoligranulum variabile. Next base: position 185,150 of record NZ_CP102293.1, read on the forward strand.
GTCAGAAAAGATTAGCCCTGGTAGTCCACGTTCACATTGGTGACAGCGGGCGTAACAGCGGTATCAAAGCTATCATCCACGACCAGCGTGCCGTCGACGATCTCCTGATACATAGTGTCGTACTGCTCCTGCGTGAATTTGGTGAACTTGCTGGTTTCCATCGGCAGGCCGACGCAGTTCTCGGCAGCGCCCAGAACGGTCTGCTTGCCGGCGTAAGCGTCGCTGAACTTCCAGCCATTGTCCATGGCATCGGTCAGAGCCACATTGACGGAGTTGGCAAGTGCCTTCATGGCGGAGGTGATGACGGTGTCAAACTGACCGGACTGGTCAACGTCAACGCCAATCATTTTGCCGCCGTTGGCCTGCGCTGCAGCATCGCAGCTCTGGCAGACAGGGCCGCCGCAAGCAAAGACCACTTCGGTGCCCTCGGAGTACCAGCCATCCATCTTGTTCTTGACCTCATCGGTAGCAGCAAAGCCGCCGGAGTACCAGTACTTGATGTTGACGTCGGTTTCGCCCAGCTCCTTGGCAGCGGCGTCAGCGCCCTGCACGAAGCCGTAGCCATAGCGGATAACCGCGGGAACAGCCATGCCGCCCAGGAAGCCCAGTTCCTTGTAGCCGTCGTACACAGCGGCGTAGCCAGCCAGGTAACCGGCCTGCTCTTCCTTGTAGGTGATCAAAGCGGTGTTGGCAGCAGGCTGAGCGCTGCCGTCAGCGCTCAGGTCGGTGGTGGCAACGTCCAGCGCGAGGAACTGCACATCGGGATACTTGGCCTGGGCCTCCGCAATGGAGGTGCCGAACAGGTAGCCGGCAACAACAATCGCCTTGGCGCCGTCGTTCACAGCGTTATCCATCTGCTCCAGACGGGCGGCATCAGAGTCCTCCGTGGGACGGTAATAGTTGGCGTTCAGACCATTGGCAGCGCAGAAATCCTGCACGCCCTGCCAGGTGTACTGGTTGAAAGACTGGTCGTCAATGTTGCCGACGTCGGTTACAAAAGCAACGTCGGTTTTGCTGCCGCTGCTGCTTTCTGCCGTAGCCTCGGTGCTGGCAGCCTCAGAAGTCGCCGCAGAGGAGGAAGCAGCTCCGCCGCAGGCAGCCAGAGAGAGCGCCATGCAGCCGGCCAGAACCAATGCAAGGAACTTTTTCATGGTTTTGATCTCCTTATTCCTGATAAACTTCGGGCGGAGCGTTTCCCCGCCGCTTTGCCTTCAGTATAACGGATTTCCGCCGGTTTTGCAATGGAAAAACCGGCGGAAATGCATTACAAATATTTAACAAAATGTCAAAAGTCAGTTCTCGATCTCCAGCGTGACAGAAGGTGTGTCCGGCAATGTATCCATATCGGAATAGGTTTCCACCTTCCGGTCGCTGTTGCGCAGTTCCTCATACAGGCGTTCATACTCCCGTTGGGTAAAGGTGTTGAACCGCCAGGTCGATCCCGCCAGCGCCACGCTGCCGTCGGTATAGCCGAGCTTCTCAGTCTGACCGGCCGCCTCCTGGCTCCAGGTACTGTTGGAGGAGAAGAAATCATACAGCTGTCTCTGCACAGCCGTATTGTAGCACTTCACGGCACTGCCGAGGACGCGTTCTCCCAGTGCATTCTGGTCCCAGTCCGTCGCGAAAATCTTGCCGCCGGTCTGGTTGGCCGCATCCATCGCGCGCTGTACAAGATCGCCCCCGTTGGCCAGGATCAGTCCTGTACCATTATTGTACCAATCCACCAGACGGGATGTCACCAGCGCCGGATCGTCGATGTTGCCGGTGTACCACACGCGCATGGACACTTCCTCGCCCTGCTGCTCCGCCGCATCCTCGGCTCCCTGCAGGAAACCGGTGCAGTAGCGCACCACATCCGGCAGTTCCTCATTTCCGGCGAACCCCAGCGCGGTGAACCCTTCCGTCACTGCGGCATACCCGGCCAGGTATCCAGCCTGCTCTTCCTGGAACTGAACGCAATGTACGTTGGACTCAGTGGTGTACACCGTATAATCCTCATTATGCGGTTCACCGTCAAACAACAGATAATGCACACCGGGGAAATTGGCCTGCACCTGGAACAGCGCCTCGGCCATTTTTTCGCCGCGGCAGACCACCAGCGTGGCCCCGCTCTGCGCCGCATTGCGCAAAGCTTCCTCCGCCGAATCTGCCTCACCATCTCCGTAGGTAAAGGACTGCGCCGTATAGCCAAAATTGGAAGCAAAAGTCTGGATTCCTTTCCAGAGCAGCGATTCAGCTCCGGATTCCAGGCCGTTGCTGTCCGCAGCCAGCGCAATAGCCGAACCACCGGGAAGCGGCGCAGCATCCGCAGCCGCCTGGTATACATACGACGCATCATCCAGCGGCACTGTAAACTGGGCCGTCTGCTGCGGATTTTCCTCCGATGCACAAGCTGCCAGTGACAGCAGCATGATGACAGAAACAAACAGCGCAACAACTTTTTTCATGAACAATGGGAACTCCTTACATCGAGGATTGGGAAGGCTCGGTCTCCAGGTTGGCCGGACCGAACCCATAGGGCAACAGCTCTCCCAGGGTCGTCACAATATAGTCCTCCTCCGTACGGGCCATAATTACCGTCAGAGAAGGACCGCCAAACTCGAACAGTGCCTGGCGACAGACCCCGCAGGGGCCGGTAACCAGTGTGTTGACTGTCCCCTGCATGCTGCCCACAATGGCGATGGCGGAAAACTTCCGTTCACCCTCGCTCACCGCTTTGAACAGTGCCGTACGTTCCGCACAGTTGGTAGGCGTGTACCCGGCATTTTCAATATTGCAGCCGGTATACACCTTTCCGTCCTGTGTCAGAAGCGCCGCCCCCACCTGAAAATGGGAATACGGCGTGTAGGCAAATTTTCGCGCCGCGAATGCCTGACGGATCAGCGATCGGATCTGTTCTTTTTCCATCGCTTACTTCTCCAGATAAGCGTCTGCCCCCAGCGCCACTTTCATCATGGCGGTGAAGCTGGTCTGACGCTGTTCCGGGGTCGTGATCTCGGGGGAGACAAAGCTATCCGAGATGGTCAGCAGGCAGGCCGCCCGTTTGCCAAGCACCTTGGCATTATGGAACAGCGCAAAGCTCTCCATCTCCACAGCGAGGCAGCCTTTTTCGTCCCGCAGACGCTCCCAGTAAGCGGGCTTCTCGTCACTGGGTTCCCGATAAAAAACGTCCGCAGAATGGATATTGCCCTCGATCAGAGGAATGCCCTGCGCCGCCGCACTGGCTTTCAGGGCAGCATTCAATTCTGCATTGGGTTTCTGGATATCGTCGGCATCCCCGCTCTGGGTCACGGCATAATTGCTTTCCGAATAAGCTCCGGCGGCCAGAACCACATCGAACAGTTTGGCTTTTTCGGTGTAGGAACCAGCCGAACCGATACGGATAATGTTTTCCACGCCGTACTGGCTGTACAGCTCATAGGAATAAATGCCGATGGACGGCATACCCATGCCGCTGCCCATCACACTGATGGGACGCCCCTGGTAGGTACCGGTGTAGCCGAGCATCCCGCGGACATCCGTGACAAGGCGGGGATTTTCCAGGAAGGTCTCCGCAATGAATTTAGCCCGCAGCGGATCGCCGGGCATCAGAACAGTTTTGGCGAAATCGCCTTTTTCGGCGCGGTTATGTGGTGTAGACATGATCGCACTCTCCTTTATTTTTGAGATTGGTCCTTATAGTATACCACATTTGGTGCGTTTGTGGTAAAATGAAACAGAAAAATTTGTGAAAGTGAGAGAAACCATGTCCTTACCGCATCGCTGTCATCTCTGCCCCCGCGCCTGCGGTGCCGACCGCGCAGCCGGTCAAGCCGGTTATTGCGGCGCCGATGACCGCCTGCTGGTGGCTCGTGCCGCCCTGCATCACTGGGAAGAGCCCTGCCTGAGCGGTGCCCCAGAAGATGTCCGCGGCAGCGGCACTGTGTTTTTCAGCGGCTGCACGCTTCGCTGCTGTTATTGCCAGAATTATCCCATCAGCCAGGAAGGTGTCGGCAAAGCCATCACCGTGGAGCACCTGGCAGAGATCTTTCTGCGGCTGCAAAGCGAAGGGGCCCGCAACATCAATCTTGTAACTGCTACGCAGTATCTGCCCCAGGTACGACATGCCCTGGATCTGGCCCGTGCGGACGGTCTGACGCTGCCTGTCGCCTATAATACCGGCGGCTATGAAACCGTTGCCGCCGTAAAAGCCCTGGCCGGGTATGTGGATATCTGGCTGACCGACTTCAAATACGCAGATCCCGATCTGGCGCAACGCCTTTCCTCCGCCCGGGAATACCCTGCCGTGGCGGAGAGCGCCCTGCGCCAGATGCTGGAGCAGACCGGCGCACCGGTGTATGACCATGAGGGCTTTCTGCAACGCGGTGTCATCGTGCGACACCTGGCATTGCCGGGCTGCGTGCGGGACAGTCGCAACGTCCTGAAGATTCTGGCCCGCCTGCAAAAGGAAACGGGAATTCCGTTTGTTCCCAGCCTTATGAGCCAGTTTACTCCTTTTTATAAAGCAGAAGCGCAGGGGCTCGGACGCCGTATCACCACCTATGAGTACCGCCAGGTCGTCGACGAAGCCATTCGTCTGGGTTTGACCGACGGTTATATGCAGGAAAAGAGCAGCGCCCGGGAAGAATACACCCCGCCGTTTGATCTGGAGGGCGTCTGATGGCTGTAAGTATTGCCTATCTTCTGTTGTTCCTGGCCGCTGGTTTTCTGGTGGCCTGGCGCATTCTCCCCGATGCAGACGGAGCGCTTCTGCTGCCGCTGGGCTGCAGCTACGGACTTTCCATGCTGGCCGTTTTTCCGGCCCTTTTCGCACTTCTGTTCGGGTTCGGAGAGCTTGCTGCAGTCTGCGCAGCCATCCCGGTCCTGGTCATCCTTTTGTATGCTTTGTACGGCAGCGCCCCTCTTCACAGAATTCATCACAGCACTGACCACGGTGCCATGTGGATTTGCCTCGCCCCCCTCCTGCTCGTTACGGTGTACCTGCTCCACACACATATTTTACACGCAGTCGACGGCACACTCCACACCGGTCAAAGCTGTTACGGCGACCTGCCCATGCACCTGGGGTTTATCGAATACATTGCGCAAAGCGGACAATTCCCTCCCGCCTATCCTCTGTTGGGCGGCGACCATCGGTTTGGCTATCCCTTTTTGTGTGAGACCGTTTCCAGCGTGTTCCGGGTATTGGGTGCCGACCAGCGTACCGCCTATCTGTTGCCCATGCTTCCTGCCGTATTTGCCGTGTTCGGCATGTTCTGGCAGCTGGCCCGCCGGGTTCTGGGCAGTGTTGCCAAGGCAAGTCTTGCCTTTTATCTGTTTTTTCTGGGCAGCGGTTTTGGGTTTGCCTATTTTCTCGGAAGCCCGGAAGATTTCCAAAGTATTTTCACGGGATTCTATACCACTCCCACCAATTACACCGTCAAAAACATCGTCTGGGTCAATCCCATTGTGGACCTGATGATTCCCCAGCGTGCCACCCTCTTTGGCTGGTCTTTGCTGTTGCCGGCGCTCCATCTGCTGTGGCGCTTTTGCTATGAAGAAGAACGCCGCCTTTGGCTGCCGCTGGCATTTCTGGTTCTGCCTCTCCCGCTCACGCACACCCACAGCGCCCTGGCGCTGGTACTGGTATGCCTTGTCGGCGGAGCATACACGCTGCTCCATGCCCCACATACCCGCGTCGTATTGCTTCCCTGGGGCGGGCTCGCCCTGCTATGCGGTGTCGCCTGGCTTGCCCAGATGTTGCCCACCGTACTTGCACAAAGCGTAGACGGCCAAAACATGCTGCGTTTGCACTTCAACTGGGTCAACAATACCGGAGATGGGACCTTAAAAGACAACTACTTTTGGTTCTACATCAAAAATATCGGCATCGTCTATCTGCTGCTCATTCCCGCCTGGTTCCACGCCTCCCGCAAGCAGCGCTGGTTTTACGGCGGCGGCCTGCTCATCTGGGCGCTGGCGGAGATTGTAGTCTTTCAGCCCAACACCTACGACAACAACAAGCTTCTCTACGTCTGGCATATGCTGGGTTGCCTTTTGGTGGCGCAGTTGATCGTGGATTTTCTTGCCAGCCTTCGCCGAGTGTGGGCTCGCCTTGCTGCGGCATGTGTTGTTTGCTTTCTGGGCATGTTCGGCAGCGTGCTTACCATCGGGCGGGAGGTTGTCAGCGATTATCAGCATTGGAGCGCCGACGAAATTGCACTGGCAGCGTTCGTATCCCAAAACGCCGAAAGCGATGCCCTGTTTCTGACCAGCGACCGGCACACCGCTCCGGTCTTCGCTTTGGCCGGCCGACGGATTCTGTGCGGTTCCGGCAGTTATGTCTATTATCACGGCATGGATTACGCCAGCGAATACCATGCAATGCATACCTTGTACGAAGCCCCCGATGAGGCCACTTTATCTGCCTGGGGTATCGACTATGTCGTATTTGATCCTTCCGTCACCTCGGAATTTTCCGCCGACGAAAACTGGTATGCCGCCTGTTACCCACTCTGGTATGACAATGACAGCTGCCGCGTTTATAAAATCTCTTCCTAGCACCATTCCCCCGCCCCACTGCATACTATGCAGCAAAGGGAGGGGGCTTTTTTATGGCTGTGTTTCAGAACGGCATTGACGTTTCCCGGTATCAGGGCAGCATCAACTGGTCCAAAGTGGCCGCCGCCGGCAAGGATTTTGTCATCGTACGTCTAGGTTCCAGCAACAGCGGCGGTCTGTATGTAGATCCCTATTTTCTGCAGAATGTCAATGGTGCCCATGCCGCCGGGCTGCGCGTGGGAGCCTACTACTATACCTATGCCCGCACCCAAAGCGCCGTGGCCGATGAGCTCTCGCTCTTTATGAACGCCATGCAGGGGCTGCAGTTGGAATATCCAGTCTTTGTGGATGTGGAGGATTCCAGTCTGACCAGTCTGGGCCGCACCCAACTGACCAACTTGGTACGATATGCGATGGATATCCTCTATCAACGCAAATGGTACGCCGGCTGGTACAGCTACACCAATTACATCAACAACTACCTCAACGCGGCCGAACTCAGCGCTTACCCGCTTTGGGTCGCGGATTACCGCTCCACCCTGGGATATACCGGACCATATACTATGTGGCAGTATTCCGGCAGCGGTACCGTGAACGGAATTTCCGGCGCCTGCGATCTTAACCGCAGTTACAAGGATTTTCTGCCTGCCATCCAGGCCGGCGGCTTCAACAACTACGGTCCCACCGGCCCCCTGATGCAGAATGTCAGCGGCTACACGCTGGTCGTTTTCAACGCCCGTACCGAGTATTTCTACACGCCCAACTTCAATGATGTGGTGGGCTATCTGCCGTTGGGCCGTTATACCGTTACCCAACGCAGCACCCAAAAATACAACGGATACGACTGGGTCATCTTTGACTACAATGGCGGGTCCTATTGGACTGCGGTACTGGGAGATCGTAACCGACTGGAAAAAACCGGCTGACAGATCGGTTGAGGAGCCCTTGCGCAACAACTGTAGGTTGTGTTATAATGGTTTTGTTTATTTGACAAAGCTTTCCAATTTATGGTTTAATAATTTTATATGCGCAAAATACAGTTACGTGTTATGTTACCGCAGGGGGATCCAACGCATGGCAAAAAAACAACAGGAATACGGCAATGACAGCATCCGACAGTTGAAAGGTGCCGACCGTGTGCGCAAGCGCCCGGCCGTCATCTTTGGTTCTGACGGTGTGGAAGGCTGTGCCCATTCCATCTTTGAAATCATTTCCAACTCCATCGACGAAGCTCGCGACGGCTACGGCAACCGCATCAATGTGACGCTGTTTCCTGATCACGTGGTCGAAGTCGAAGATTTCGGCCGCGGCATTCCGGTGGATTACAACAAGGCCGAGCAGCGCTGGAACTGGGATCTGGTCTTTTGTGAGCTGTATGCCGGCGGCAAATACGCCGAAGGCGGCGGCAACTATGATTTCAGCCTGGGCCTCAACGGTCTAGGCCTTTGCGCCACCCAGTATGCCAGCGAATGGATGACGGCAGACATCTACCGTGACGGTTTCCATTATCACCTGGATTTCCAAAAAGGCGAAAATGTAGGCGGTCTGCAGAAAGAAGAATACAAGGGTCGCCGTACCGGTTCCGTCATCCGCTGGAAGCCGGACACAGAGGTATTTACCGATATTGCCGTCCCCCCCGAGACGTTCCAGGATATGCTGCGTCGTCAGGCAGTGGTCAACGACGGCGTTACGCTGGTTTTCACCGACAAATCCGGCAAGGACACCCAGAAATACGAATACCTGTATGAGCACGGTATCGCCGACTACGCCAATGAAATCGTGGGCGACGAGGCGCTGACCCCGGTACATTTCTGTTCCGGTGCCGCCGTAGGCCGCGATCGCGCCGACCAGCCCGATTATCAGGTCAGGATGAATGTGGCGTTTGCCTTCTCCAACACGGTGCAGACTCTGGAATACTACCACAACTCCAGCTGGCTGGAACACGGTGGCAGCCCTGACCGCGCGGTGCGCAGTGCTTTCGTCAGCCAGATCAACGCCTGGCTCAAGAGCAAAGGGCTCTACAAAAAGAACGAAAGCGCCATCACCTTCTCCGATGTGCAGGACTGCCTGGTGCTGGTTTCTTCCAGCTTTTCCACCCGTACCAGCTATGAGAACCAGACCAAAAAGGCCATCACCAACAAGTTTGTGGCCCAGGCCATGACCGAATTCCTCAAACATCAGCTGGAAGTCTATTTCATCGAGCATCCCGATGAGGCGGAAAAAGCCTGCAAGCAGGTACTGATCAACAAGCAGAGCCGGGAACACGCGGAAAAGGCCCGCATCACCATCAAAAAGACGATGACCCAGCAGATGGATCTGGCCAACCGGGTGCAGAAGTTTGTGGACTGCCGTACCAAGGACGCCTCCCGTCGGGAGCTCTACATCGTGGAGGGTGACTCGGCCATGGGCGCCGTCAAACAGAGCCGGGATTCCGAGTTCCAGGCCATCATGCCCATCCGCGGAAAAATCCTCAACTGCCTGAAAGCGGATTACGCCCGTATCTTCAAATCCGACATCATCACCGACCTGATCCGGGTCATGGGCTGCGGCGTGGAACTGGGCGGCAGTCACAACAAAGATCTGGCCAGCTTCAATCTGGACAACTTGCGATTCAACAAAGTTGTCATCTGTACCGATGCTGACGTGGACGGTTACCAGATCCGCACCCTGGTCCTGACCATGTTGTATCGACTGACGCCCACCCTCATCAACAAGGGATACGTCTATATTGCGGAGTCCCCGCTATATGAAATCAATACCAAAAACAAGACCTATTTTGCCTACACCGAGCCGGAAAAGGCCGATATTCTTCGTCGCATCGAAGGCGAGAAATACACAATCCAGCGCTCCAAAGGTCTGGGCGAGAACGATCCCGAAATGATGTGGCTGACCACCATGAGTCCTGAAAGCCGCCGCCTGATCAAGGTACTGCCTACCGACGCGGAACGCACCGCTCAGGTGTTCGATCTGCTGCTGGGTGACAACCTCCAGGGCCGCAAGGAGCACATTGCCGAACACGGCGCCGAATATCTGGACGACCTGGATGTAAGCTGAGACGAGGAAAACTATGGCAAAAAAACGCGAAAAGAAAACTGCACCGGCGCGCCCGCAGCTTGGTGACAACGTCGAGATTCTCTCGGCCGGTGAAATTATCGAAACCCCCATCACCGAAACCCTGGAAACCAACTATATGCCCTATGCGATGAGCGTTATTGTCTCCCGCGCCCTGCCCGAGATTGACGGTTTCAAACCTGCACATCGCAAACTGCTTTATACCATGTATGAGATGGGGCTGCTGAAAGGCGCCCGCACCAAGAGTGCCAACATCGTGGGCAGCACCATGCACCTGAACCCGCACGGCGATGCCGCTATCTACGACACGATGGTGCGCATGGGCCGATCCAACGAAAGCCTGCTGGTACCCTTTGTAGATTCCAAGGGTAACTTCGGCAAGGCCTACAGCCGCGACATGGCCTATGCTGCCGCCCGTTACACCGAGGCGAAACTGGAACCGGTCTGCGAAGAGTTGTTCCGAGACATTGACAAGGATACCGTGGATTTCGTTCCCAACTACGACGGCACTACTACCGAGCCTACTCTGCTGCCGGTCACTTTCCCTACCATTCTGGCAAACAACACGCTGGGCATTGCCGTCGGCATGGCCTCCAACATCTGCTCCTTCAATCTGGAAGAACTGTGCAATGCCACCATTGCCCTGATGAAGGATGCAAAAGCGGATCTGAAGGAAATCATCCCCGCCCCTGATTTTGTGGGCGGCGGCACGATTCTGTATGATGCCGCCGAGATGAAAAACGTGCTGGAAAACGGGCGAGGCAGCGTGCGGGTCCGCGCTCAGTGGAGCTACGACAAGACCAACAACTGCATCGATGTGACCCACATTCCGCCCACCACCACGGTGGAAGCGATCATGGACAAGATCACCGAGCTGGTCAAGCTTGGCAAGATCCGCGAAATCAGCGACATGCGCGACGAGACCGACTTGAACGGTCTGAAACTGACCATCGATCTCAAACGCGGGCAGGACCCCGACAAGCTGATGGCCCGTCTGTTCAAGGCCACTCCGCTGGAGGACAGTTTTGCCTGCAACTTCAACGTTCTGATTGCCGGCCAGCCCAAGGTGCTAGGCGTGCGGGACATTCTGCTGGAATGGATCGCCTTCCGTGCCGAATGTGTGCGCCGTCGCACCTATTACGATCTGCAGGGCAAACAGAAGCGCCTGCATCTGCTGCAGGGTCTGAAAGCGATCTTGCTGGATATCGACAAGGCCATTGAGATTGTGCGCAACACCGCCGAAGAAGCGGAGGTCGTTCCCAACCTGATGATTGGGTTCGGCATTGATGAGGTCCAGGCCGAATATGTGGCCGAGATCAAGCTGCGCCATCTGAACCGGGAATACATCCTCAAGCGCACGGCCGAAATCGAAGAGCTGGAGTCCGCCATCGAGGACCTGCAGGATGTGCTGAAACGTCCGGCCCGCATCAACAAGATCATCATGAACGAGCTGTCCGACGTGGCCAAAAAGTACGGAAAACCACGCCGCTGCGAAATCCTTTATGAGGTTCCCGCCAGTGAGGCAGAAGAGCCGGAGCAGCAGATTCCCGACTATCCGGTGCATCTGTTCTTTACACGGGACGGCTACTTCAAGAAGATCACGCCCCAGAGTCTGCGCATGAGCGGCGAGCAGAAGCTGAAGGACGGCGACGAAGTGCTGTTTACCTGCGAGAGCACCAACAGTGTGGAACTGCTCTTTTTCACCAACCATCATCAGGTGTACAAATCCCACGCCTATGACTTTGCCGACAGCAAAGCCAGTGTGCTGGGCGACTATGTGGCCTCCTCTCTGGGAATGGAAGAGGGCGAGGTTCCCTTGTACATGGTGGTCACACCGGACTACAAAGGTTGGATGCTCTTCTTCTTCCAGAACGGCAAATGCGCCAAGGTACCGCTGAGCAGCTACGAGACCAAGCAGAACCGCCGCAAGCTTCTGAAAGCCTACAGCGACAAGGCTGAACTGGCCTGCATGCGGTATCTTCCGGAAGAGACTGAGCTAGCTATCTTCACCAGCAACAACCGTTTGCTGCTGGCGGGCAGCGCACTGATTCCCGAGAAGTCCACCCGTGACACCGCCGGTGTCAACGTTGTGTCCCTCAAGAAAAACGCCCGCATTGCCCGGGTCACCCTTTCCGAAGGGCTGGAGCTGGCCGAGGCCCATCGCTACCGTGTGCGCACCCTGCCCGCTGCCGGTGCCATTCTGCGTGCCGACGACAGTGTCGAGCAGCTGACGCTGTAATCTTTTATCGTCATACAAAAAGCCCTCGCAGGCTCAGGTTTTCACCTGACACCCGCGAGGGCTTCTTTATTTGCGTTGTTGCATTGGGCAAAAACAATCAGGCCAGCAGCGGTTTGCAGGCAGCCGCCAGTTTGTCTTTCTGGGCCTGGGCCTCGGCCAGATCCTTGCCCTTGGTGGTGAAGTAGGTCTTGATCTTGGGCTCCGTGCCGGAAGGACGAACCACCACGGTGGCGCCGCTTTCCAGGGTATAGATCAGGACGTTGGCGGCGGGCAGCCCCGTCTCCTCAGAATTCTTATAGTCCACGACCTTGACCACCTTGTCACCGTCAAAGTCCTTCGGCGGGTTGGCGCGCAGATTGGCCATGATTTCAGCCATCTTGTCCATGCCAGACAGACCCGGGAACTCGAAGCTGTCCACCTTGTTCAGGTAACGGCCATACTCGCTGTAGATACGCTCCAGCTCTTCCTTGATGGAGCTGCCCTTGGCCCGATAGTAGGCAGCCATCTCGCAGATCAGCATAGATCCGATGATGGCATCCTTGTCGCGTACGTAGGGTCCGGCCAGGTAGCCGTAGCTTTCCTCAAAGCCAAAGATAAAGCGATCCACTTCGCCCGCCGCTTCCAGCTTGGCGATCTGGTCACCGATCCACTTGAAGCCGGTGAGCACGTTACGGCATTCCACACCGTAATGCTCTGCCACTTTGTCGGCCAGCGGGGTGGAAACGATGGACTTGCACATAACTGCATTCTTGGGCATAGTCCCCTGCTCAATACGGCCGGCGCAGATGTAATCCAGCAGCAGTACGCCTACCTCATTGCCCGAGAGAAGCTCATAGCTGCCATCCTTGCACTTTACCGCGATGCCAACACGGTCAGCATCGGGGTCGGTAGCCAGCATCAAGTCGGCGCCGGACTTTTCCGCAAGTTCCAATCCCAGACGCAGCGCCTCGAAAATTTCGGGGTTGGGATACGGGCAGGTCGGGAAGTTGCCGTCCGGATCCTTCTGCTCCGGCACAATGGTGATATCGGTAATGCCGATGTCCTTCAGCACATGGGTGACAGGCACCAGACCGGAGCCGTTCAGCGGGCTGTAGACCAGTTTCAGACCGGCCGTCTTGCAGATGCCGGGGCGGATGGAGCGAGCTTCAATAGCCTCATACAGCGCATTGATGCAGTCGTCGCCCACATATTCGATCAGCCCCTGTGCCATGCCGTCTTCAAAGGAGATCAGCTTGGCACCGGTCAGGATGTCAGTCTTCTGGATTTCGGCATAGACAATGTCTGCCGCCTCATCGGTCATCTGGCAGCCATCCGGACCATAGGCCTTATAACCATTGTACTTGGCAGGGTTATGGCTGGCAGTCACCATGATACCGGCGTTGCACTTGTAATACCGGGTGGCGAAGGAAAGGGCAGGCACCGGCATCAGCGCCTTATAAATACGGACCTTGATGCCATTGGCAGCCAGCACCTGGGCTGCGGTACGGGCAAACAGATCACTCTTGATGCGGCTGTCATAGCTGATAGCGACCGTCTGGGTACCGCCCTGGGTCTTGACCCAGTTGGCCAGACCCTGGGTTGCCTGACGAACAACATAAATATTCATACGGTTGGTGCCGGCGCCGATCACACCTCGCAGACCGGCCGTACCGAACTTGAGGGCTATAGCGAACCGATCCTGAATCGCTGCGTCGTCCCCCTTCACGCTTTCCAGTTCGGGTTTCAGGTCGGGGTCGTCGAGATCGGCAGCCAACCAACGCTCATACATATCCTGATACATAAGTATACACCTACACTTTCCATATAAATGCAGTAAGCATATACTAAATATACCAACTCCTGCCAGTGCTGTCAATGAATTTTTAGTCAAAATAGCCTGTCTCCCCGCCCGCCTGCTTGTGAAACCGCCCAAATAGGGTTATACTGGTCGTAGAATGTCGAAGTGGGAGGGCCGTGTATGTATGCAAAGGTGACAAGTCTTGGCGTCACAGGGTTGGCCGGATACCTGGTTCAGGTAGAGGCGGATCTGTCCGGTGGCCTGCCGCAGTTCAATCTTGTGGATCTGCCGGATTCCGCTGTCAAGGAAAGCAGCGAGCGTGTGCGCAGTGCCGTCAAGAATCTGCACTATCCATGGCCGCCCAGCCGCATCACCATCAATCTGGCTCCTGCAGATGTACGGAAAACAGGCCCCGTGTACGATCTTCCGGTTTTTATTGGCATTCTGGCCGCGCAAGGCAAGCTGCCTGCCCCCGGCCCCGAGCGCGCCTTTCTGGGAGAGTTAGGCCTGGATGGAACGCTGCGTCCCGTCACCGGCGTACTTCCCATGGCTCTGGCAGCTGTTCAGCAGGGGATCAAAGAGCTGTACCTGCCCGCCGAGAATGCCGCTGAGGCCGCCGTCGCGGAGGGGCTCACCGTCTACCCTGCCCGCAATGCACAGGAAGTCGTATTGCATCTGTGCGGCACCGAGCTTCTTGCCGCTGCCAAACCCGACGGATACGATGAAAACGGCGTCTGGCTGGGGCCGGACATGGCCGATGTGCGTGGCCAGAGTGAAGCGCGCCGCGCATTAGAGATTGCTGCCGCCGGCGGCCACAATCTGCTGTTGGTGGGGCCGCCCGGCACCGGCAAAAGCATGCTGGCCAAACGTCTGCCCGGCATCCTCCCGCCGCTCACCTACGAGGAAGCCCTGGAAACCAGCGCCATCTACTCGGTGGCAGGTCTGCTGCGAGGCAGAGACGGTCTGATCAAAGAGCGGCCATTCCGCAGTCCGCATCACAGTGTCAGCGCCACCGCCATTGTGGGAGGCGGCACCGTTCCCCGCCCCGGCGAAGTAAGCCTTGCCCACAACGGGGTGCTGTTCCTGGATGAACTGCCGGAATTTTCCCGCGACACACTGGAGGTCCTGCGTCAACCTTTGGAGGACGGCCAGGTTACTGTCAGCCGTGTTCACGGCACCGCCTCCTATCCCTGCAAATTCATGCTGGTAGCTGCCATGAATCCCTGCAAATGCGGTTATCTGGGCCACCCGACCCGGGAGTGCACCTGTACCCCCAGTGCCATCGAGCAGTATCGCCGCCGCATTTCCGGACCGCTGCTTGACCGCATCGACCTCCATGTGGAAGCACTCCCGGTAGAATATGAGGAACTGGCCGCCGAGCAGGGCGGTGAGTCCAGCGCCGCTGTGCGTGGCCGGGTGATTGCCGCCCGCGCCTTACAACAGGAACGCTACCGGCATTTGCCCGGTGTGCGCTGCAATGCTCAGCTGCCCGGCAGTGCACTGCGCCGGTACTGCCGTATGACCTCCGCCGCCGAAAAGATTCTGCGCGGCGCATTTGAACGGCTGGGATACAGTGCCCGTGCCTATGACCGGATCTTGCGGGTAGCCCGCACAGCCGCTGATCTGGACGGCAGCGAGATGTTGGATACCGCACATCTTTCGGAGGCATTGCAGTATCGCAGCCTCGACCGCAAATTCAATATCCGATAGCGAACACCCCCGCAAGTCGATAGGCTTGCGGGGGTGTTTTCAGGATTCTTTTCGGAGAATTTCCAGCAGGTCTTGGGCACTCTTGCGCCAGCTGTAGCGGGCCAGCAGCACGGCTGCATCCTGCTTGGGCGGCGTGACGTCATCCACATAACCGCGGTTGGTTTTCAGGTCGATGTAACCGGCACAATCTCCGTATATTTCCCGCATGCAGGGCGTGTCGCTGACGTAAATGCGCGGCGCACCGCAGGCCACCGCTTCCAAAGGCGGAATGCCGAATCCCTCGTACAACGTCGGAAAAAGAAACGCCTTGCAGTGGTGCATCAGCGCCTTGGCTTCCCCATCCGACACATAGCCCAGGTAGACCACATTCGGCAGATCAGCCAACCCCAGCCGCTTTGCTTCCGTTTCCAGGCTGCCGCCCCCTGCGATGGCAAAAACAGCATCCGGTTTATTGCGGGCCGCCCGCAGCACCCAGGGAAAATTCTTGTTCTTGAGCAGATTGGCCATGCTGAAATAGTATTCGCCGCGGCGCAGCTTCGGATGTTTGGCAAAGATACCATCCTCCGGGGCAATGCGCTGCATCTGCTGCCAGGCATTGTAAACAACGGAAATCCGCTCCGGGTTCACCCCATAGTAGCGGGTGATTTCACTTTTGGAAAATTCCGAAACCGTAATGATATGCTGGGCTACCCGGGCGATGCGGCGATACTGAAAGCGATGCCAGGCAGCACTCAGCCGCCCGCGCAGATCTGTGTAAAAATCCGGTCGTGCCCGGTAGCAGACATCGTGCACCACAGCGATTCCCCGGAATCCGAACACCGGAATCACATTGCAGGTAGCCAGCCCTTTTGCCCCGCGCTGTTTGAGATACGCCGGATAATCCCTCTGCTGCCATGCCATTCCTTGGCGGGTGCCGAAAGTAACCGTTTTGATGTTTTCATAGACGGGCGCCCGCACTCCGGGCGGCGTAACGACCTCGACCATACCGGCCGGCGCCACGGCGTCCAGCGCCGAAAGCAGCTCGATAGAATAGCGCTGAATGCCCGAAATACGCTGACCGAAGAAAGAGCCATCCACGGCCCATACTGCTTGTTCCATATCTTCTCCTACCTGTCGTCGGCGGCCACCATCAGCCCCGCGTATTGTTCTTTGAAGCGCAGAATTCTGGCCACGCTCTCGTCCAGGCACTCTTCCGGGATGCGCCCCTCCTGTACAGCACCGAGAACGGCGTCAAAGGCTTCTTCCAGCCCCGCCGGCATAAGCAACAGATCATTGCCCGCAAGAAAAGCCTCGATTGCCGCTTCTCCGGGGCTGTACTGCTCTGTAACCGCTCCCATCGCCAGCGAGTCAGTGATCACCAGCACATCTTCCCCTGCCAGCAATTCTTCCCGGAGAAGTTCCGTCACCACCGAATGAGAAAGCGATGCCGGAGCCTCCCCCGTTCCCAGCGCCGGGGCAGCAATATGCCCCACCATCACCGCACGAGGGCCTGTTTGGCTCTCGTCTTTCCCCTGCACAAAGGGAAGAAATTCGCATGACAACATCTCCACTTTGGCCTTCTCCGTATGCGCCAGCCCGCTGTGGCTGTCCTCGGCCGTATCACCATGTCCCGGGAAATGTTTGAAGGTAGGCAGGATGCCTTCCGACTGCAGCCCCTGTGCCATGGCCCGGGCCATCTGTGCAGCCGTTCCGGCATCCCGGGAAAAAGCACGCTTTCCGATGACGGCATTCTCCGGATTGGTCCAGACATCCGCCACCGGCGCAAAATCCATGTTGAAGCCGTACCTTTTGAGATACCCTCCGATGGTTTGCCCCATCTGCAGCGCCGCAGCGGCATTTCCGGAAGCACCTACGGCGAAAGCACTTTCATACTGCGGCAGCGCAAAGGCCGGATTGTTGGCAAGGCGTGCCACACTGCCGCCTTCCTCATCCACGGAAATCAGCAACGGGATGGCACTGGCCGCCTGCAAAGCCTCATTGAACGCAAGGATCTGCTGTGGAGCCTCGATATTTTTGCCGAACTGACAGATTCCCCCCACCGGATATGCTTCCAGCGCATGGCACATTTCTTCGGTCATGGACTGTACGCCATCCGCTTTGTCATCATCGATTTCTTCCTGCGTCAGGCTGAGATCCAGGGCGTCGGGACACACCATGAACAATTGCCCCACTTTCTGTCGCAGCGTCATCTGCTGAAGCAGCTCTTCCACCGTGGAAGGTACCGTCGGCACTTCAGCGACCGTCTGTTGGGACGTAGATGCCGCGGAAGACTGCGCTGGTTCCGCCGCACAGGCACACAGCAGTCCCAAAAGCGCAAGCAGTGCGGCGCCGCACCGCAACCCTTCTTTGCGCATCACAACGCCCCCTTTGGTTTGTATTATAGCATGGGCGGTACGGCAGGGCAAGCATCCCCAAACAGACAACGCCTTCGCGCCATTTCAGGCGCGAAGGCGTTGGTTCTATTCTTCTGCCACGTCGGCGTAGTCGTCTTTGCCGCCCACCGGGTGTTCTGCCACAATGGTATCTTCCTCTTCCGCCGATTCGGCGGTTGCCTGCGCATCGTAGAGACTCTCCTTGGTCACGGCGAACGCGGCCTTGTAGTCGGCGCTGACCTCATAGACCACCGTCGGCGCATCGCTGGATGCCAGATAACATACCGTGTCATCTCCTTCTTTCAGGCTGCCCAGGCGAACTGTCAGGCTGGTGCCATCCGTAAAGGTCACCGTTGCCGTCACGTCCGGTGCATCCAGACCATAGACACTATCCTCCTGAGGTGAGGTGATCGTCCAGTCCGTTTTAACACCGCACACCGTGTTGGCCATCTTTTTGACGGCATCCTGGTCCAGAGCATAGTCCGGATCATCGGCCAGCGTCCAGGTTCCCTCTGTCTGGATGAATCGGAGGTCGGCCACCTGCATGGAGGTCACGTCATCGATGGTCTTATCGGTAAGCGTCTGCGACTTATACAGATCCCGCGGATCTTTGCAAAGTCCCGCCAGGTCACTCTGCGGCACCGTATAGGCTGTCCCGTTCTCGTCATACACATAGTAGATGTCCGCCACATCATTGGCCCGGTCTACCGTCAGCGTGCGGGTTGATTCCCCGCTGCTGATGCCAAACACCATCAGCGGCGTATCGCTGCGCTCCGGTATCTCCGCCAGTTCCTCCGGCTGAAGCTGCCGTGTTGCCGTCAGCCCGGCAAACTTTTCAATGAGGGAACCCGTGACTTCCTGATCCAGCGGCAGCGTGGGGTCGGAATCCAGCATCCAGTCTCCGCTGCTGCCCTTGAGCAACGTTGCCTCCACATTTTCACCGCTGTAAGATACCTGGTCTATAACATCGGCGGAGAAATTGCACAGTGCAATCCCCTCCTGCTGGTCCCCGGACTGCGAAAATTCCAGCACCGCCAGCAACACAGCCAGCACCAGTACCCCCGCCGCCAACAACAGCAGCGGCATGATTTTTTTGCGATTCACAGATGGCTCTCCTTTTTATCGGCGGCGACGGATCAAACAGATCACAACGCCTGCAATCAGACAGACGATCGGCAGCACAAAGATGAACAACAGTCCCAGGCCGATCATAGCCCCGTTGGGCACCGTGAGGCTCTCCGCGCTCAAGCTCTTGCTGCTGATCACTGCCGTCGTCTGTTCGACGTTGAACCAGTTCGCAAGACTCCCCAGCATCTGTGCATTGCCGCCGGAAACACTCTGGTTGGTGGCGGACAGCAACGCATTGGGACAGTTGATCCAGACCACCCGCGCCCCCGTGGAGGTGTTCTCGGCAGCGACCGCCACCGCAAAGCTGCCCTCCGGGTCTTCCTCGGATTTTTCTACCGTTTCGGCATTGGTATAGTCCAGCAGAGAATAGGCCTGATCGCTGGTGGAAAGCAGCGTGGTCAGCACATACTCACTGTCGTCGCTCTGCACAATTCCCTGTGCGATGGGCATATACACCCGCATACCGCTGGTCATGCCGGCCAGCATCTCACAGCTGCTGATGCTGGGCATCAGGTAAGTCTGAGGGTATCCGTAGGGATAGTTGTCCGCATCGGTCTCCACCAGAAGTCCTTCCTGACGGGTCATTCCGCAGGCCGCCAGCACAGTGTCCAGGTGGGACGTACTGATGGTAAAATCGGTGACCACCAGCAGTTTACCGCCGCCCTCCACGTAGGCTGACAGCATGACGGCCTCGTCTTCCGTCACATCCGCCAGCGGGGCATTGATGATCAGTTCGTCAGCATCTGCCGGGATGGAACCCGCCGTAGTCAGATTGAGTTCTTCCACCGCCACACCGGCATTGTCCAGCGTTTCGGTAAAATCACTCTCCAAAGACGTTTCTCCGTGACCGGTCAGTTCATACATCCGGTAACTTGTGGTGCGGATGACCCTGGCAATGCCGGCTGTCAGGCAGTTCTCTGCATCGAAACTGTACTGATAGGTGCCTGAATTGTAGTAAGCATCCAGGTCCATGGGATACATGTCATTATAGCTGACCACATCATAGTTGTCCGCTGTGGTCAGAACCACGCAGCCGGTGGAAGCCCCGTCATACTTTTTCGCAAAAGTCGGGTACAGCACCGGATCCCGCTGTTCCCAGCTGAAATGGCTGCTTTCGTCGGCATATCGATCCAGCAGCCGGGTAATGTTGCTGTCCTCCTGCCCCGATACGGCCAGATAGTAGGCTTTCACATCGGTTTGGAGTTCATGGAGCAGGTTGGTACTTGTCTCACTGAGGGTGAACAGTGCGCTGGTGGAAATATCATACTCGGTATATTTGCTGGGCAGTGCCCGCACCACCAGGTTGAGCAGGATCAGAGCCACCAGCAGCACCGCCGCCAGCACCGAGGCATACACACCGTTGCGGAATGTTTTTTTGCTGCCATGCAGGTTTTTCCAGTTAATTTTCAGATTCATCTGCGGCACCTCCTCAATTCCAGCGGCGGCGCTCAAGGGCCTGCCCCGTGAGGAACAGGAACAGCGCGATGACCGAGAGATAGTAGATAATGGCCGAGACGCTGAACATACCTCCCACCACACCGTTGAAAGGTTCAAATAAGGCCATTGCCGAAAGGACACTGTCAAAGGCAGCCAGCAGCCAGGTGGGGCGTGCCACAAACAGTACCGCCAGAGCCACACCGCCGACACAGAACACCGCACAGCTGGTGGTGAGGCTCTTGCAGACGACACCTACCAGCACCGAGGCAATCAGCAGCACCACCAGGAAAACGATGAGTGCCAGCAGGTTGCCGCTGGTGAACATAGTCTGGATGCCGTTCATCAGATAGGCTACAATCAGCACGCCGAAGGTGGCCAGGTAGGCGATGATCTGATTTTCGGTCAAGGCCGAGATCCAGGTGCCGATAGACAGGCAGGCCGCCCCCAGCAGCAGATATGCCAGCAAGGCGCTGTAGGCGGAAGCCAGCGACACATTGCCGAAGGCCAAAAGGATCAGCGGCATGAAGACTGCCACCACCATGGGCGCAGCAAACACCGCAAACTCCGCCAGGAATTTGCCCAGTACGATGGCCGGGATACTGACAGGGCTTGTCAGCAGCAGCTGATCCGTCTTGTTGCGCCGTTCCTCGGCAAAGCTGCGCATACTGATGGCCGGTAGCAGGAAAAGCAGGATCATCGTAGTGGTATACAGCACCGACGCAAAATCCGAGGACGCATACATCAGATTGCGGTTGGTAAAATAGAGGCCCAGGAAAAACAGACTGACTGCAGCCGTTACATAGCCGATCATGCCGGTAAAATAGGCACGGGTCTCTCGCTTGAAAATTGCCGCCATATTATGCCTCCTCCTTTTCTTCGGGATGCTCCGTCAGCTGCAGGAACACATCTTCCAGGCTCATGCTTTCGGCGCTCAGGGTCAGCACCGGACAGTTTGCCTTGGCCAGTGCCAGCGACAGCGCCCCCCGCAGATCGGTTCCCGCCTCGCTGACAGCGGTAAAGCTGACCTCGCCGCCTTTTTCCGCCGTGACCCGCAGATCGCTGAGTCCGGGCACCTTGGCCGCCGCTGCCAGCACCGCCTCCCGGCCGCCCTGGGCCGTAGCCGAAATGGTCCCCTTGGCCGCCAGTTTGCCGGCCAGTTCCTCCGGGGTCCCCTGGGCAATCAGTTTGCCCTTGGCGATGATCAGTACCCGGTCGCAGACTGTCTGCACTTCGCTGAGAATGTGGCTGGACAGGATCACGGTGTGGGTCTTGCCGAGATCATGGATCAACGAACGGATCTCGATCATCTGGGCAGGATCCAGCCCCACTGTTGGCTCATCCAGGATGATGACCTTGGGGGAGCCCAGCAGCGCCGCGGCGATTCCCACACGCTGGCGATACCCTTTGGAAAGATTGCGGATCAGACGGGGCTCCATTCCCTGCAGGCCGGCGCGGGCACATACCTTTTCCACCGCGGTCCGGCGCTCAGCTTTCTTGCGCACCCCCTTGAGTTCCGCCACAAACAAAAGATACTCCGTCACCGTCATATCCTGGTACAGCGGCGGCTGTTCCGGGAGATACCCGATACAGGCCTTGGCGGCAGCCGGTTCCTCCACAATATCGTGCCCGTCGATCTTCACCGTACCGTCCGTGGCAGACAGATACCCTGTAAGAATATTCATCGTGGTGGATTTACCCGCACCATTCGGGCCCAGCAAACCGTAGATGCAGCCATCCTCCACAGTAAAGCTGATGTCATCCACGGCGGTATGTTTTCCGTAACGCTTTGTCAGATGAGTCACTTCGATCAAAGTGTGTTCTCCCCCTTTTGTAGGAATCCATGTACACCGACACCGCAGCCGTACATGCAGGGTTGATTATAACGCCAAATTGTGAAAATTGTAAGTCAGTCCGTTTACAGAGCGGAACCGATTGTGTGTCCCCGGCAGATATGATATAGTAAAATCACTGAAAATAGCGGTACATTTTGCCGCAGCGGGAGGTCGTATCATGACAGAACGTGAAAAGATGCTTGCCGGACAGCTGTATGACTGCGGAGATCCGGAATTGCTGGCACAATGGCACCGGGCCAAGGACCTCATCCGGGACTACAACCAGCTGGACTCCGCCGATGCCGCAGAAAAGGACCGCATCCTGACCGAGTTGCTGGGTGGACGGGGCGCCAATCTGTGGGTCACAGCCCCTTTTTATGTGGACTACGGAAACAATATTTATTTTGGGAACAACTGCGAAGTCAATATGAACTGCACCTTTCTGGATGATAACCGCATCGTGATCGGCGACAATGCCTTGATTGCCCCCAATGTGCAGATTTATACGGCATTCCATCCCACCAACGCGGTCGACCGGTTCGGCCCGTTGAGGGAGGACGGCTCTTTTTCCTTTTGCAAGACCCGGACCGCGCCGGTCATCATCGGCAACAGCGTCTGGATCGGTGGCGGCGCCATTCTGCTGCCGGGGGTACATATCGGCGACAACGTAGTCATCGGTGCCGGCAGTGTCGTCACCCATGACATTCCCTCCGACAGTATCGCGTTCGGCAATCCCTGCCGTGTGGTGCGCAAGAATGGCTGATTTTGCAGTGCAGCAAAGCCCGGAGCAAGTTGCTCCGGGCTTTGTTTATACCAGTTCCACCTGGTAGGTCTGTAACCAGTAGTTGAGCTGCAGAAACCATGCGATGGTCTGCGGAGTCGTCATGAGCTGTCCGTACCACGGCACCGGATTGTCGGCACCGGAGGCCAGCAGTTTTTCCAGCGCTTCGGCCCGTATGATCCGTAGCAGCGGCGCCGCCGGATCTTCCAATACTTTTGTAAGCTCGGCGGACACCGCCGCCAGATACCCGGGATTCCAGGTCTTGGGATAGGGACTCTTTTTGCGCCAGAGCACCTCCGGCGGCAAAACACCGGTCATCGCTTCCCGCAGCAATCCTTTTTCCTTTCCCTGATAATCCTTGAATTCCCACGGTACCGAGTAGAGGTATTCCGCAATGCGGTAATCACAGAACGGCACGCGCACCTCCAGGCCGCTGTACATACTCATGCGGTCCTTGCGGTCCAGAAGCGTCTGCATGAACCAGTGGAAGTTCAGGCTCATCATCTGCCGCATCCGCTGTTCCAGCGGCGAGAGCCCGGGGCGCACCGATGTCTCGGCCAGCGTTTTCTGGTATTGGGCATCCACAAATCCTTCGGGATCGATCCCGTCCAGCACGCCAGGTTTGAGGAAACTGGCGCGGTAGGCGGTGGACTGCGCCCAGGGGAAGCCATATTTTTCCCGTATGGTGGGATCCCTGTACCACGGATACCCGCCAAAAATTTCGTCAGCACATTCACCGGAAAGGGCCACTGTGGCGTGAGGCTTGATGTACCGGCAGAACGCCAGCAGAGAGGCATCCACATCCGCCATCCCCGGCAGATCCCGCGCCTCCACCGCCGCATACAATGCCGGGACCAGTTCCGGCGTATCCAGCGTGATCCAGTGATGTTCAGCATGGAGGAAGTCGTTCATCATCCGGATAAAAGGCGCATCCGGCCCGGGCTGAAACTTGGTCTCGTGGAAATAGCGTTTGTTATCTTTATAGCCCACCGAGAAGGTGTGCAGCGTCTTGCCCTGTGCCGTAAACTGTGCATCCGCCACAGCAGAAATCAGGCTTGAATCCAACCCGCCCGAAAGGAAGGTTGCCACCGGCACATCCGATACCAGCTGCCGCTGGATGGCATCCATGAGGAGATCCCGCACTTTGTGTGCCGTTGCGGTAAAATCATCCGGATGCTCATGGTCCACCAACTGCCAGTAACGATGCAGCAAAAGGTGGCCGCTGTCTGCCTCATAGATTCCGTACTGTCCCGGCAACAGTTCATGCACATTCTGGAACACCCCGCTGCCCGGTATACGACCCGGCCCCAGCAGCAGCACTTCCGCCAGCCCATTGGCATCCACGCGCGGCGGGACCGCCGGGTGCGCCAGTACCGTCTTGATCTCGCTGCCGAAGATCAGGCTGTCCCGGGTCTTGGCATAAAACAGAGGCTTGACCCCACACCGGTCCCTCGCCAGAAACAGCTTGCCCCCATGGGCCTCCCACACCGCAAAGGCAAAAATGCCGTTAAAGCGATCCACACAGGACGCTCCCCATTCGGCATAAGCATGCAGCAGCACCTCGGTGTCGGAATGACCGATAAAACGGTGTCCCCGGTTTTCCAGGGCCGCCCGCAGTTCCGGCGTATTGTAAAGCTCGCCGTTATACACAAGGGTATAGCTTTCTCCCTGCCAGTCCAGCTGCATGGGCTGACAGCCATTTTCCAAGTCCACCACTGCCAGCCGTGCATGGATCAATGCCGCCCGTCCGCTGATGTACATGCCCCGCTGGTCCGGTCCCCGGCGTGCCATCGTGCGCTGCATGGCGCAATAGGCGGCATAGTTGCCCTGAATGGCGCGCGGGTTGCGCCCGATCTGCCCCGCTATTCCGCACATAAAAAAGTCCCCTTTCTGCCATTGTTCCTAACAGGAATATGCAGAAAGAGGATATTTTTAGAACGAAAACTCAGCGCACGGCTGCAATCGCATCGGCAATCCGATGCGCCACGGCATCTTTGCTTTGCAGCGGCAGCGACTCGCTTCCCTGCTCCGTAATGAGCGTCACCACATTGGTGTCCACGCCGAATCCGGCACCGGGCACTTTCAGATTATTCGCCACGATCATATCCATATGCTTTTTGTGCAGCTTTGCCGTGGAGTTTTCGATCAGATCCCGCGTTTCCATGGAGAAACCGCAGACAAACAGCTTTTCGGGTTTATGGTCACCCACCCAGGCCAGAATGTCCTGGGTGCGCTCCAACGCCAGGGTCATCTCCCCGTCCTGCTTTTTGACCTTATCTTCCGCCACCGTCGCAGGGCGATAATCTGCCACGGCGGCCGCCATCACCAGCGCATCGGCATCCATCGCATGCTGCCGCACCGCATCAAACAGATCCTCTGCGGTTGTATAGGGCACCATCTTGACAAAAGGCACCGGCGGCAGCGTACAGCCTGTGGAAGACAGCAGCGTCACGTCGGCGCCGCGCAGCATGCAGGCCCGTGCCACGGCATAGCCCATCTTGCCGGTGGAATGGTTGGTCAGGTACCGCACCGGATCCATCGGTTCCTGGGTGGCACCGGCCGATACCACGATTTTCTTGCCGCGCAGATCCTTCTCACAGGCCAGTTCCCGCAGCACATAGTCCACCAGGACCCCCTCTTCAGGCAGCCGTCCCGATCCCACGTCTCCGCAGGCCAGCAGGCCGGATCCCGACGGAATCACCGTAAAACCATAATGCTCCAGCGTTTTCAGATTATCCTGGGTGATGGGGTTTTCCAGCATATGGGTATTCATGGCCGGCGCCACCAACTTGGGACAGGTTGCGGCCAGCGTCACGGTGGTGAGCATGTCATCGGCCAGACCGTGGGCCATCTTGGCGATGACGTTGGCCGTGGCCGGCGCAATGAGCATAAGATCTGCCGCGTTGGCCAGGGATACATGGGCCACATCGTACTGGAAATTGCGGTCAAATGTATCCACAATACAGCGGCGGTTTGTCAGCGTTTCAAACACCAGCGGCGCAATAAATTCGGTGGCGTGCTTGGTCATCAGCACATGCACATTGGCTCCCATCTTGACCAGCGCGTGGGCCACATTGGGCATTTTATACGCAGCGATTCCCCCGGTGATGCCGAGAACAATCGTCTTTCCTTTGAGCTGCATAGGGTTCACGGTCCTTTCCCTGTTTGGATAGGTTTATTATAGCAATTCCGGACCCATTTGTAAATTGCGGCCCATCCCATTTGGATTTGCAAAATTCCTGTAAACTGCTATAATGATACCAGTTTTACAGGAATGGAGCCTTTTGGGTATGGTACTGGCGGTGGACATCGGAAATTCCAACATCTGCATCGGAGGCCTTGTGGGGGAAAGCCATCGGGAGGTGCTGTTCACCACCCGTATGGTCACCCGTCCCCGCTGCACGGGCGACGAATATGCCGCCGAACTGAAATTTCTGTTGGGGCGGCTTCGGGTGGATTGTTCCGCGTGTGAAGGTGTTATTGTATGCAGTGTGGTGCCCAGTCTGACCGCTCCGCTGGCCGACGCCTGCCGCCGTCTGACCGGCAAAGAGGCGCTGATTGTCAGCTGCGCACTGGATACCGGTCTGACCTTCCGGGTGGACGAGCCCTGGCGTGTGGGGCGTGACCGCATCGCCGATGCGGCCGCGGCCGCCGCCCTGTATCCGCTGCCCTGCATGACGGTGGATCTGGGCACCGCCACAACCTACAATGTGCTTTCCGCCCAGCGGGAATTCCTGGGCGGGTTCATCGTGCCGGGCGTTCAGACCAGTCTGCGGGCCATCAGTGCCGGCACGGCCCAGCTGCCCCCCATTGCCCCCGAACCGCCGAGCAATCTCATCGGCCGCAACACCGTGGAGGCACTGAACAATGGTGCCATGTTCGGCACCGCAGCCATGCTGGACGGTCTGGCCGAACGGGTGGAGGCTCAGTTGGGGGCGCCGTTGACAGTGATTGCCACCGGCGGACTGGCTCCTTACATCATGCCTTGCTGCCGACGCAAAATCATTTACGATTCCGACCTTCTCTTCAAAGGCCTGGCGTTGCTTTGGGAGCGCAACCAAGACCATCTCACCTGAAAAACAGGAGGCAGCCGTACAACGGCTGCCTCCTGTCGCTTTGTCAGGAAACGGGCATCTGCCACATTTCCACAGTCATGGTGTCGTCCGCCTGATGCGTCAGCAGCACGACCTGCCCGTCGCCGGTACAGGACGCCACGTATTCTTTCACGGAATCACCGTCATCGTACTGTTGGGCCACAAATCCACCGTTTCCATCGTACCAGCCCCTGCCATAGGGCCCGTCTGTCGGGGACACCGTTTCACGACTCAGCAGGACTCCCTGTTCCCGGACCTGTTCCGGGGTCAGGGCTGCCAGATACTGCAGCACATCCTCTGTTGCATTCCCCGCTGTCTGTGAATCTGCGGTGAACCATTGGCGACGCAATTCTTCCGCGCGGGCCGGATCCGCTTTGCTCTCATCGATAGGCAGATCAAAGAGAATCCTTGTTCCCTCTCCCTTGTTGGAAAGGGTGATGGCACCGCTTTCCGGATCCTGCACAAATCCGTTCAGCAAAGCGCTGATACCTCCTGTGCTGTCCAGAATCACAGCCAGTTGCGGATCCTGATCCGCAAAGGGTTCCAGCGTATCGGTTTCCACCAGGATGTACCGTACGCCATCCTGTACCAGATCATGTCTGGCGCCCTGCATCGTAAAGACATTATAATCCATAAGCGGACATTCAGGGGATGCAAACACAGGTGAAACCAGACTGTTTGTCAGCGTCAGATCGCTTTCTTCTTCCGAAAGTTCCGCCATCGGCGTTCCGTCCGTGTGGGTAACCGCCAGCACTGCATAATGCCGGTCATGCTCCGGCGTCCCATCCGTCCAGGCTGACGACCAGAATCCGGTCGCGTTCTCTCCCGTGGTCAGGCCGAGCAGCGTGACGGCATAACCGCCGGCCTGCTGAGTCTGCTGAATCTCTGTAGATTCCGTCCCTGCAAACAGCGCCGCCAGTTCATCCTGCTGCATCTGGCCTGCGACCTCCGATGGTTTCAAAAAACGGGACGCCGCTGCAACACCGATGGTTCCCAGACAGCACAGCACCGCCGCAACGGCGGCCACACGCCATATCATGGACCGGTGCCTTACCGGCCGCCCGGTGTCGCCGTTTTCTGTATCAATCTGTGCCATTGCACTATCCAATATACGCCGCCTTTGCGATTCGTTCAGTGCACAGGAAGGCAGTTCCATCGATGCAAGGGTATCATACACGGTTTTCATGGCCTTTTCTCCTTTCCGAATCGTTGCAGGAACTTCTGTTTCAGGCGTGCCCGTCCCCGGGAAAGCCGCACATTCACGGCATGTTCCTCCATGTGCAGGGCCAGTCCGATTTCCCGGCCGGACTCCAGTCCATAATAACGGCGGATAAAAATTTCCCGATCCGGCGGCTCCATTTCTTCCACCAGTTCTGCCATCAGCTCTTCCGCCTCGGAACGGTCCGGATTTTCCCATTCTTTGACGATCCGTTCGAAGTCTTCCGGCAGCGGATCGGTCGGTTCTCTTTTAAGCTGTCGGTATCGATCGATAGCCTTGTTGCGTGCCGTCACAATCAACCAACCTTTGAGACTGGTCCGCTGTGTTTGCAGAGATTGCGCCTTCCGCCAGCACTGTACCAGCACATCGGCTATACACTCCTCTACATCCCTGGGATCATGCAGGATACGGCGTATCACAGCCTGCAGTGTCCCGCCATACCGGTCCAGAATCTCTGTCAGTCCTTTTTGCGGATCCCGGCAGAGTATCTGCAAAATCTGCTGTTCCTCCACGCTCTGCATCCGCCTCACCTCCTTGTTTCTTTTCTGGAAGGCCTTTCATCTGGAAAGACGTTCCCTCTTACGCAAATGTCTCACCAGGATGGGACAAGCGGCAAAAAAACTCCCGCCGGAGTCCGGGACAGGACTCCGGCGGGAGTATACGGGATTAGCTGTTACAGTTCCGGCGTGACCGGCACCGCACCATAGTTGCGGATATTCAGCACATGGCAGCTGCCCTCGCCAAAACAGGCGTCAATCGTGGCACGATAGGCATCCACCAGATCATCGGGCACAAACGCCTGAATGGTTCCGGCAAAACCGCCGCCCTGCAGACGCCAGGCCCCACGGCCGTTGAGGACCTTCTGGCTCAGCGCCAGCGCCAGAGGTACACCCTGCTCCTTGGGATTCTTGATGCTGTACGCATTCTGGTTGAACTCAAAGCTGGAGTGACCGCCCTCGATGATCAGGCGCAGGAACTTGTCAAACTCATCCTTCTGCACCGCTTCGCACAGTTCGGAGGCGCGACGGCAGTCATTGTAAAAATGGATGGAACGTACCACCGCACGGTCACCCACCGCCTTGCGCAGCTTGGGGATGGCCGCGTAGAATTCTTCCTCAGGCACTTCGCGCAGAACTTTCTTGCCGAACTGTGCCGCGACGCTTTCCATCTCCCGACGGATGGCGGCGTAGTCATCGGTCAGGTCCGCATGGCTGCCCTTGGTGTCGCTGATGCACATCACGAAACCATGTTTGGCCAGATCGATCTCGGTCTGCCCTACCACCGGATGCTCCGGATCCTTGAAGTCAATGGTGATAACGCCGCCCACCGCGCAGGCAGTCTGGTCCATCAGACCGCAGGGTTTGCCGAAGAATACATTCTCCGCATACTGGCCGATCTGCGCAATGCGGACCTGGCTGAATTTTTCCATATCGTTGTCATTGTACTCGCCGCGGAAGATTGCACCGATGCACACCTCGAAAGCGGCGGAGCTGGACAGACCGGATCCGCGCAACACATCGCTGGTGGTATACGCATCGAAACCTCCGACCTTGCCGCCGTCGTTGAGGATGCCCACCGCCACGCCGCGGATCAGCGATGCAGAGTGCTCCGCCTCCCGCGGCTGCGGAGTACGGATACTCAGGTCCACATCATCGATTTTCTCGAAGCCGTGGGATTTCACCCGAACAACGTTATCATTATTGGGCGAAACCACCGCCACAATGTCCAGGTTCACAGAACCGGCCAGCACCACACCGTTGTTGTGGTCGGTGTGGTTGCCGCCGATCTCGGTACGGCCGGGGGCAGAGTACAGACGCACCGTGCGATCAGCACCGAACTCTGCGGCAAAGCGGTCGATCAGCTGGGTGTAACGCGCCCGCTGGGCTGCAACAATCTTCTCGTCCGCGCCATACAATTTGGTGAAGGCACCATCATACAGGCCCTGGGCAATCTGCTGCTTCAATTCAATGGTATTTGCCATAGTTCCACTCGCCTTTCCTGTTGCGTGGACCCTTCCGGCAGACAGGTAGTCGTCATGCACAAAAAGAGCCGCACCATTTTAGGCAAACAGCCAAAGACCCGGCTGTTTGCATCACTCTTGTACTCAGTATAACAAATTCTGCAGGGAAGTAAACATTTTTTTACTGCTGTTTTATGGACTTTTGATGAATGGTTTGCTATAATAATATCGATGATCGAGCCGCCGCTTTGGCAGCGGCGACGAACGAGGTGTGAATCATGACCAATCTGAGCAAGCAGTCCTACAAGCAGAGTTATACCGACAATGTCGAATTGTCCATCTTCAACTGCGGGCATGAATACTGTGTTCCCGGCCACACCTGGGGCCCCGGCGTGCGTGACCACTATCTGATTCATCTGGTGGTAGCGGGAAAAGGCGTCTATCAGGTGGGCGGTGTCTCCCACACACTGCAGGAGGGGGATCTGTTCCTGGCCAAACCCAACCAGCTGATCACCTACGCGGCAGACGAAACCGATCCATGGGAGTATTACTGGGTGGGCTTCAACGGAGCCTGTGCCAACAAGCTGGTGCAGCAGACACCTTTCAGCGATCTGCACCCCGTCCATCACTGCAAGGACCCCCAGGCCGTGCGGGAAGCCCTGTATAACATTTATCTCTCCCGCGGGCCGGAACCCCAGTGTGAAGCGCTGATGACCGGTTACCTCTATATCTTCATGGCGCACCTGATGAAGGAAGCCCGGGACGCCATGCCCAATGTAGGATCCTCCAGCAGTCAGTACGTACTTTCCGCCATCAAATATATTCAGTTCAACTATTCCCACGATATCTCGGTGGACGATATTGCCAAGGCAGTCGGCGTCAGCCGGAGCCACCTCTACCGCGTCTTCATGGCCAACGTAGGGCAAAGCCCCATCGACTATCTGACCAACTACCGCATCAGCGAAGCCTGCAGCCTTTTGAAAAATTCAAACCTTTCCATTGCCGAAATCGCCGTTTCGGTGGGATTCTTTGACCAGTTTTATTTTTCCCGCGTCTTCAAAAAGGTCAAAGGCGTACCGCCGAGCAAATACCTTGCCACACTGGAAAAGGAGCAGAGCAAACTGCCGGACAAATAAGGAGTATACATGGCATTTACCAAAAATCAGATCCTGACACTGGAGATTGAGTCGCTTTCCAGCGATGGAAACGGCGTGGCCCACAGCGACGGACAGGCCATATTTGTACCGGGCACCGCCCCCGGTGACACCGTCAAGGTTCGCATCGTGAAGCCGATGAAGACCTACGCATTCGGACGGCTGGAATCGCTGAGAGCGTCCGGTCCCGACCGTATTATCCCTGATTGCCCCGTAGCGGGCCCTTGCGGAGGGTGCGGTCTGCGGCATATTTCTTACCAAGCCGAATGCCGGGCCAAAACCTGTTTTGTGCAGGACGCCTTTGCCCGGCTGGGCAAATTGGATTTACCGGTACACCCGGTGTTGGGTGCCCCCGACATCAATCGGTACCGCAACAAGGTACAGCTGCCGGTAGGCACCGATGAGAACGGACACCTGACCACCGGCTTTTTTGCCGGGCGAAGCCACCGGATCATTGCCTGCCCCGACTGTAAACTGCAGCCGGAGTGGATGAACCGCCTGGCGGCACGCGCCTGTGAACTGCTGGAGAAAGCAGGCGCGACCTCTTATGACGAGGAAAGTCATACCGGCCTGGTACGCCATTTGTTCTTGCGCCAGGGGTGGCACAGCGGCCAGCGCCTTTTGTGTTTTATTCTCAACGGCCGCGCCCTTCCCGACGAGCAGCGTATATGCGAAGAACTGCAACGTGAATTTGACCTGACAACAGTCCTCGTCAATGAAAACACTGCCCGCACCAACGTGATCCTTGGCCCCCACACTCACACGGTTTTGGGGCCAGGCGTTATCGAGGATACCTTGGCCGGAGTTTCCCTGCGTATGGGGGTGCACGAATTTTATCAGGTGAACACCCCTGCAGCCGAAGTTCTGTATGCTCAAGCCCGTACCTATGCAGCTCTGCAGCCGGAGGATTTCCTGCTGGACCTGTACTGCGGCATGGGTACCATCGGGCTTTCCATGCTGCCGGACTGCCGCCGCTTGCTGGGTGTGGAGATTGTCCCCCAGGCGGTGGAAGGCGCCAAAGCCACCGCGGCCCGCCTTGGTCTGTCGCCACAAAGGGCAGATTTCCGCTGTCAGGATGCCGGCGCGGCGGCGGCCCAGCTTGCCGCTGAGGGCGCCCATCCCGATGTCATCGTCGTGGATCCGCCCCGCAAAGGCTGTGACCCGGCCACCTTGCAGGCGATTGTGCAGATGGCGCCCCGCACGCTAGTCATGGTAAGCTGCAATGCTGCCACCGCCGCCCGGGACACTCGCTGGCTGACAGAGCACGGCTATCGGGCGATGGAAGTGCAGCCTGTGGACCTCTTTCCCCGCACCCGCCATGTAGAATGTGTTGTGAAACTGGTACAAGCATAATGTTCGGGCGCTTTTTTGCAGCTTTGCGAAAGTTCCGGATTCTTTCTGCCCTTCAGATTTGTTCAAATTCTTTTTGGCTCCTGTTCACGATTTGCCAACAATTTCATGCCATAATGAAAGGCGAATATACGGGCTGTGCCCGAAAAGGTGGTTTTTTCCATGAAAGCCTGGTTGCAGCGCTTTATGTCCGGCCGCTACGGTTTTGACCGTTTCAGCGGGTTTCTGTCCAGCTGTTCGCTGATACTGATTGTGCTCGGAGCCCTCTTCAGCTCCGTTCTGTACTGGCTGGGACTTCTGCTTCTTATTTACTGCTACTTCCGTATTCTGAGCCGCAACATCCAAAAGCGCTATCAGGAGAACCTCCAGTATCTTTCCCTGGAAAGCAAGGTGACCGGTTGGTTCTCCACCCGAAAGACTCGCTTTCAGCAACGCAAACAATACCATTATTACCGGTGTCCGCACTGCGGTCAGCAGCTGCGTGTGCCTCGCGGGCGCGGAAAAATCTCGATCACCTGTCCCAAATGCTCTACCCAGTTCATCAAAAAGAGTTGACGGCCGATGTTTGGATATGTTACCATCTATCGAAAGGGATTGGCAAAAGAGGACCTTGACCGCTACCAGGCTTACTACTGTGGGCTCTGTCAGGCACTGGGCCGCAAGTATGGCTTGCCCGGACGGCTCACCCTGAGCTACGATATGGCCTTTGTGGCGATCCTGCTGAGCGCATTGTATGAACCCGCCACCCGTTTTGGGACCGGGCGCTGCGCGCCGCATCCTATCAAACCACGTCCGAGAGCCGACAATGCTTTTCAGGACTATGCCGCCGATATGACCGTCGCGCTCGCCTATTATAATTTTCTGGATGACTGGCAGGACGATCATCGGCATGCCAGTCTGCGGCAGGCCCAGAAGCTGGAAGGCTATCTGCCCGCCATTCAGGGACAGTGGCCCCGTCAATATGGCGTGATCACCGAACAGCTGGCGGCGCTGAATCTTCTGGAGGAAGCCGGTTCCCACGACCTTGACGCCTTGTGCAATGCATTCGGCACCTTGCTGGGTGCCGTTTTTGCCTGCCGTGACGACGTCTGGGCTCCCACCTTGGAGGCCATGGGCCGCGGATTGGGCGGTTTTATCTACCTGATGGACGCCTATGACGATCTGGAAAAAGATCGCCGGAAGGGGCGTTTCAACGCACTTTCGCATCTGGCGGATCAGCTATCCCCCGCCGAATACGAAGAGCAGTGCCATGAACTGCTGACGCAGCAGATGGGACTGTGTGCGCAGCAGTTCTCTCTGCTTCCCATTTTGCAGGATACTCCGGAGGGGAAACTATTGTACAACACTTTATATTCCGGCGTGTGGAGCAAATACGCGCTGGTCAGAAAGCACAGAGAGGGGCAGCATCCGCATGACTGATCCATACAGCGTATTGGGCATCGCCCCCGGTGCCGACGACGAGACCATCAAGAAAGCCTACCGCCAGAAATGCAAGCAGTATCACCCGGACTTACACCCCAACGATCCCTCCGCCGAGGAAAAGTTCAAGGAAGTGCAGGCCGCATACAGCGAAATCATGCGCCGCAAACAAAACGGTGGTCAGGCGGGCTATCAGGGTTACCAGCAGCAGCGTCAGAGTTCCGGCAATCCTTACGGCTACAGTCAGGGCGGCTATGGCAATTCTTATCAGGACGATCCTTTCGGCGGATTCGGCTTCGGGCCTTTCGGGTTCGGATTTTATGGCACATCCGGCAGCCGGCAGACCTATACCACCGGCCAGGAAAGCCCCGAACTTCGCGCCGCAGCCAATTATATCCGCAACGGTTTTTACACTGAAGCGATGAACACCCTGAACGGCATTGCAACCAACGAGCGCAATGCACAATGGCATTACTACTGTGCACTGGCCAACCAGGGGCTGGGCAACAATATCCGTGCGCGGGAGGAAGCCCGCACGGCTGTATCCATGGAACCCAACAACTACGCCTACCAGAATCTGCTGGACCAGCTGCAAAGCCCCGGGCAATCCTATGCCAGCTACCAGCAGCCCTATGCACAGCCCAGCGGAAATCCCGGACGTTTTTGCCTTTCGTTCTGGATGTATCTGCTGGTCTGCAATCTGTGCAGCTGGTGTTGTTGCGGCGGACGCGGCGGTGTATTCTGCTGCTGAATCCTTCTGCCCCGGAAAATACAGACTTACAAAGAGGACGGTGCTGCTGAAGCAGCACCGTCCTCTTATTTAATAGTTAAACCGTAGAATATCGATTCTACAAGGTCTTTTTTGGTGGGAGCTGGTGGATCCGAACGGCCGAAAATCATGTTTCACAAAATGGCCGCATTGTTTTGGCCGTACCATTCC
Organism: Subdoligranulum variabile; assembly: GCF_025152575.1. Taxonomy (NCBI): domain Bacteria; kingdom Bacillati; phylum Bacillota; class Clostridia; order Eubacteriales; family Oscillospiraceae; genus Subdoligranulum; species Subdoligranulum variabile. The sequence continues at coordinate 220,174 of NZ_CP102293.1, forward strand.
TGCAATTTGCCGGAATGATTCGGCTTGTTCCGCTGAGTTTTGACACGTTTTAGGCGAACAGGGTCCCGAAAACGGGACCCCAATACCCGCCATAAGTAACCCGACAGGAGAGCGTTTTATGTCTGTTTTTCGTGTGCCTAAGCGCAGCAACTTTACTGTTATGAGCAACGTCCATCCGCGGGAGGCCAGTTTGTCTCTGAAAGCAAAAGGACTGCTGTCCTATATGCTTTCCAATCCGGACAACTGGGATTATAGCTTGCGCGGTCTGGCCCGTTTCAGCACTGACGGTGTCGACAGTATGCGTAGCGGCCTGAATGAATTGATGCGGCACGGGTATCTGGTCCGTGTAAAGGTTCGAGATGCCAAAGGACGAATCGTCGACTGTGATTACCAAATCTTTGAGGTGCCACAGAAAGAGATTTCCCAAGAATTGGAAACCCCATGATTGGATTTTCCAATTCTGGAGAATCCAACGCAACTAAATATGGGAGGTTAGTAAGTATAGAGATTAGCAAAATATCTACTTGCTGAAAAGGAAGATGTGAATGGCCATTTTGAACTTCTGGTTTGCCAGTGTTTTCTCTGCAGAGGGCGCTCTCTTTTTCAGCTGGTAATAGAGTGAGGTAAAAAATTGGCAAGCACGGCATCATGCTGGCACACGCCGGCAAAATGCCACTTGTCAGGGAAATCTTCCCCTGAAACCCTTCGGTTATTCCATTAAGCGGCGGAAAAAATATGTAATGTGCACTTATAGAAAAGGGGCTGGGTTCCGGAGTCTGTTGTTGACACAAAAGTCGGGAAAATGATATACTGACACAGTCCGAAAAGAAAGGAGGGCGCACAAATGGCTTGGAGATTTTCTAAGATCCAACTGAAAAAAGGCAATGTTTTGGCCTTTCATGGGGATAGTGCGCCCTTTTGGAAGGTCAAAATGGCACGTTGATGCGCTGTTGGACGTAAAAAGTTGTGCACTATCTCCTTTTACTTGCAGACACCTGTGAGAAAAGGAGATTTTTTATGTTTACTATTAAACGGCAGATTTGCCTCATCTACTCCATAACAGCACTGGGAAGCCTCCAGTTTGCAGGCTCCTGCTGGGCAGCGCTACTGGCAGCGAGGGGGTTTTCCTTGACCCAGATCGGATTGGCAGAGGCGGTCTTTCACCTCACAAGTCTTTTATTTGAAGTTCCATCCGGCGTGATTGCCGACGTATTCGGACGCAAACGCTGTATGATCGCCAGCCAATGTATGTCCGCAATGGCCTCCGTTGCCATGATGCTTTCCGGCTCTATAGGGGGTGTCTGTATAGCGATGGCACTCAGTGCGTTGGGGTATAATTTTGCTTCCGGAGCACGAGAAGCACTTGCCTATGAGAGCCTGAAACAATGCGGTCAACAGAGCGCCTATGAACGGTTTGCCGTCAATGACACAACTATATGGAGAATCGGGACGGCATTGTCCACGCTGTGCACTGGAGCCGCACTGTGGATCGGCCCGCGTGCCGCCTACGGCGTGGATTAGACCCTGGCATTGTTGGGGTTGTGGCCAGCCATACAGCTACAGGAATCTCAAAACGGCGAGGTCTCTGACAGCGATATAATGCAGCGCATCTGTGCTGCTGTAAAGGAAAGCGTTGGGTTTGTTGTCCATAGCCCAAAGGTCCTGCAGCTGATGTTAGGCAACGCTTTGGTAGGATCTGTGGCAACTATGCTGCTCTATCTGTTGCAAGCGCGGCTGCCGGTTATGGGAATTCCTGATGGCTTGTTGGGCCCAGTGCTGTTTCTGCTGGGACTGAGCGGCACTCTGGGGCTGCAAATTGCCCGCCTTACAGGTCGGCTGCGGTACCGTTTGGTTGTAGTGCTGTGTGGTACCGGCGTTCTCACAGGAACGCTTCTGGCCGCCACATCTTGGCTCCCTGCGGTGCTGGCTGGTGGATTTCTGGCAGGGACACTGGATGATCTGATGGACGTGTGCAGCGATGTTATACTGAACGAAATGATCCCTTCCTCTAGAAGGGCAACGCTGGTTTCTGTTTCGTCCCTTGTATTTTCTTTTGTAATGCTGGCCGTCGCTCCGCTGTTGGGGGCACTTTTCAGCATGGCTTGACGTGATAATACATCGTTTTTATTATTCGTTAGGCTTTCATTGAGCTCTTGCTGCAATTGAATTATTAAATCAAAACAGCGAGATAGACCTTCTTTAAGGGAGGCGTCTGTCTCGCTGCTTTAACGTAAAAGCAGATTGAAAACTGCTGTGTTTATCTATTCTCTTTATTCGAAGTGTCTTTCCGCAAAACTCGCCATTGCTTCTGAGTTTTATATTTCCCGCAACCATTACAGGAATATGGCCACTGGAGTTTCCACTCGGTATATTCTTCCAGGGTGATCGTTTTCTCTCGCAATTCTCTTTTGCGTACTTCCCATTCCTTCAGGTAATCATCCATGAATGTGTTTTGAAACCATAACATAGTGGGATCATGCAACAGCCAGTTATCGTTATCACTGTATTCAATTTTGAACGCCTGAATGGAGTTATATGGCTCGCCATCGGGATGTGCTGTAGAGAGTGACATAAGATGAGGGTCCTCTGTATCAGCCCAAAAAAGTAATTCTATAAGCTGCGTAAAGAAGCCTTCTGGTTCGGTATCTAGCGCGTAGATACACACATCCAACACCTGTGCCATTTTTTCAAGCACATCTCTTTTTGGCGTTCGAAAGCCCATTTCATACTGAGCAATCCGTGCCTGACAATCGCCCTTCAGCTCCAGGGCTTCGCCCAACGCTTTTTGGGTCATACCACGAAACGTGCGGATAAAGCGGATTTTTTCACCGGTTGTCACAGGAATTCTCTCCTTCTGTGTGCTTTTCTTGTATCGTAATAGATTTATTCATAGTTGGCAATAGAAGATTTACATTTTTGATAATTGCGTGTTTTTACATTATCGAATAAGTGACTTATAATCAAAATACAAGATTAACATTTTGGATAATCCAAGAAAGGGAGGTACTTTATGAAAGCAAAAATGACTTTTGCAGAATTGCGCTGTTGCATGATCCGCAAAAATATCAATCAAAGTGAATTGGCAGAGGTGGCCGGAATTGCTGACGCAACCATGACTGACCGAATGGCAGGACGCAGCTATTTTCGGGTAGACGAAATTACCCGGATTGCTAAGCTGCTGGATATTCCGGAAAGCGAATATTATCGCTTTTTCTTTGCTTCTGAAAATTATCCCTCCGCGCAACGCGGGCATAGCGCATAAAGGAAGGAAAATAGAATGGGCCTTAAAAAAGCAGAAGCACATTGGGAGAAAAACAGAAAACGGTGGCGCGTTAATGGGCAGCGCGACGGGGAGAGAAGGACCTTTTATAGTTTCACGCCAGGTCTACAAAAAGGATGCTGAACGTAAGGCTGATAGTTGGAAAAAGGGAGTTCTTCACGAAAATAGCGATCCATCTGTCGCAGAACTGTGGGAGTGCTTTCTCCGCTATCTGGTGGAAGAAAAGCAGGTGGGAACCAGCACTGTTGATCAGGCGCGGAAGTTTGGCCGCAATTACATACTACCTGTCTGCGGAAACTTACGAATCTCTCGCTTGAATGAGGGTCACCTGCAAAGAGTGCTCAATCTTTCCGCGCAGAAAGGTTGCCTGCGACAAGATACGCATCGTCCTTCGAAAGGGCCGCTCAGCCTGAAAACCCTGCGCGGATTGCGCAACATAGAACAGCAATTTGTAAAATGGTGCCGTATCAATGGTTATACCGATCTGGTACTGGAAGGCTTGGAGGTGCGCACCAGCGCACAGAAGGTTGAAAAAGAAATCTTACAACCCAATGAGCTGCGGACGCTGTTTCATGTGGATACCCGGTTGGTGCGCGGTAAACGTGTGTTCGACGAGCAGATTTACTCCTATCGTTTTGCGGTAGTCACAGGGCTGCGTCCAGGCGAATTGATGGGGTTGCGCATTGGGGATATCCAAGGAGACAAACTTCATGTTCAGCAGGCAATCAACAGGTATGGAGAAACAACCAGCGGGAAAAATCAGAACGCCAGGCGAACCTTTGGGTTGAATTCGTTTACCCGCCGGATTGTTGAGCAACAACTGGAGCTACTTCACGCCAGCGGGATGCCTACAGCCCCGGACAGCCCTTTGTTTCCTGCTATGAATCAATAGAGCCGGTATCATCAATGGAAGTCCTATGCACGCTCTAATGGCATCACAGCCATCAGCTGCTATGAAATGCGCCACACCTTTATCTCTTTGGCGCAGAATCTGCCGGAGGGAGATCTACGAAGATTATGTGGTCAGTCTGCCAGTATGGATACAAGGGGCGTGTATGCGCATAAACTGTGCGATGACGATACCCGCATTGCCGGAGAGGTGGACCAAATTCTAGGGAGGTATCTTGATAATTGACAACCACCGAAAGTGGGGTCCTAAACGGGGTCCCTAAACAAAAAAAGCCCCGTAGAATATCGATTCTACGAGGTCTTTTTTGGTGGGAGCTGGTGGATTCGAACCACCGAAGCATTAAGCAGCAGATTTACAGTCTGTCCCCATTGGCCACTCGGGAAAGCTCCCTTATTTTGTTTCGTGCACCGCAGTTCCGAGTGCTCGATTATTATAGCAAACCAAAAGGGAAAATGCAAGCCTTTTTTTGAATTTTTTTCAGGTTTTTTCAAAATATTTATAGATCTCCGAAAAATCAACGTATCTATGTTATTATCCATTCTTCTTTTGGCGAATTCCTTACGCATATCTTTTCTGCAACGTCGGCTGTCTGGTTATGACCTTCTCGTTTCCTGTAAAATAAACAGAGGCTTTTCTTTCCTCCGTTGGCATATTTTTCATCACAAGGGGCATCGGCCAGCGCACTATTCAGGGCGTCATTGCAATATTCTACTTGGCGCAAAACGCTGCTCTCTTCCCTTTTCTCTTCCCGGAAAACCTGCTATTCCAGCGATAAAAACAGCGTCCCCTTCATCTCTAAAATATCATCCACCGGAATGATGGTAGCATCCTGCATGACGATTTCCCGTTCATCCATTCTGATCTTCCTGACAACACCTGACACCGTTCGATATGCCCCACCTGTTTTCTGTTCGTCGGGCTTAAAATAGATAAAACAAATCTTTGGCTGCGCGTTCAAACGCTCCTGCAAAAGGTGAATCATCCCGTCCCGCCTTTTCTGTTCTTCTTCGTCCAATTCAATTTTCGTTCCGTTAAACGCCCGGTCTCCCGAATGGCGTCATCATAGCCGGTAAGTGCCGCAAAAGGCGAAAACTGGGCCGCACGTTCCCACATTGGCATCTGCGGCCGCTTGGATGAAACATGATGCTGCAGATAGATGATATCTTCATATGCTCCCGTCATGCTCGGTGCCCTCCCATCTGCGTGTTGCGCGCCTTAGCCGTCGTGCCCTCTTCCATATCCATCCCTCTTAGGACAGCGTTTTTCCCGAATAGTTTGTACAACAAATCTTCATTGTTGACCGTGCACCGGTCCACGTCGCCCGACGTAAACATACCATAGGCTTCCAGCTTTTTCGCATACCCTCTACCCACACGCCAAAAATCCGTCACTGGCCGATGTGACCAAAGTTCTTCGCGGAAACGCATCTCGTCCAGTTCGGCGATCCGCCCCCGTTTTTGTCCGCCGGGATATGCTTGGCCACGATATCCATCGCCACTTTACACAAAAAAGATTCGTACCGATGCCGGCCGCCGCCGTGATACCAGTGGTATTCAGAACATCCACGATTATCTCCCTTGCCAGTTCTTGCGCTGACATATGATATGTATGGAGATACTCCGTTACATCCATAAGCACTTCGTCGATAGAATACACAATAATATCCTCTGGCGCAATATACTTGCGGTAAATATTATAGATTCGCGCACTGTACTGCATATAGAACGCCATTCGCGGCGGCGCAACGATAAAGTCGATGGCCAGTTCGGGAAACGCTTTAAGCTCGGTAAGAAAACAGGACTTTCCCTCCAGGCATTGCCCTGGTACTCGGCATAGACGCTTTCTGTTGGCTCCCTGACTTGCTGCACAACTTCAAACAGCCGCGGGCGGCCTGGTATGCCATAGCTTTTCAAAGAAGAACTCACTGCCAGGCAAATTGTCTTTTCTGTCCGCCATTCATCCGCCACCAAAAGATTTGTGTCCACCTGGTCCAATCCACGTTCCCGACATTCCTCCTTCTCTATGAACAATATTCCTGCTCGTTCTTTCTTGCTTTTGGGTGGAAACTACGCAAGAGGCTCCCGTTGCAGGTCCACGTATCATCGCTTGCCTCTAAGACGCTTCTGCTCGCCTTTCTCTAAACCATTTTTCGATGCAAACTGCCATTTAACTGCTACCAGCCCGACTTAAATCGCCTTTTAAGTCAATATGAAGTAGCGGCTTGCAAAAGAATGTTTTCATTCCCATGCAGTGCCTACCAACCTATAGTCCCCAGGGGGTCTGTGAACCGCACCCAGACCTTTTCAGCGGAATCCTATTTTTAGCTTTCTGCCGCTGTTTACGCCGACAGTGTATTATTTAAACTAAAGTAGACGCACCACATTCTTGGTTTAGGACTCACACCAATTTTCACCACTAATTCCAATTTTTCACTGTGCCAAAACAAAGGCACCGGTACAAACCACAAGACGGCTTATACCAGTGCCTTTTGGCGTCCCTGAGAGGATTTTGAACCTCCGGCCTACCGCTTAGGAGTTTGGCGTGACCAGTGATGTACGGACCAGATGTAACTTCCCATTATTTCTCTTTCAAAACATATCTCTGGGTACAAGGTTTTTGTGATGAAACTTGCACAAAAGGCCGCATCATGACGCGCTTTTTAAGGCGTCCTATTAGCAAATTCTTAGCAAGAATCAGCTTGGATGCGGTGCGGCTCTTCTCACTTCAAGCTTTGTTGACCGAGCAAATCATGGAGGTTAAACAATGGAAAATCATGAAAAGCGTCCGCTGCCGGAAGCGCGCACTTACACCGTAGAAGATGTGGCTGCCATGCTCAACATTGGGCGCACATCGGCCTATACGCTGGTAAAGGAAGGTCACTTCAAGACCGTGCGCATTGGTACGGCAATCCGGATCTCTAAAAAGTCGTTTGACGAATGGCTGGAGAAGTTGGAGTTGTAAAGCAAATCGTTGAATATTCAAAGGGCCGCCGTAGACTCAAAACTACGACGGCTCTTTCGTATCAGTTACTTTCCAAACAAATCACTATGGGTCCCTGTACGGGTCAGGGTTAGTACCAAAACATCATCCTCAACCCGATAGACCAAGAGCCAATCGGGTAGGATGTGACATTCTCGATGTCCGACCCAGTTGCCGGTAAGTGCGTGATCCTTGCTTTTCTTCGGCAATGTCTCTCCCGCAGCCAAGAGCATAATGATCCGCTCCAGCAATTCAATTTTCAGGCCGCGTTTCATCGCCAGCTTGTAGTCCTTTCGGAATTGCGTGGTGAACTTGACCACATATTTTGTCTGGCTCATTTCTTCAAATCCGCAAACATCTCATCCACATCGGTGTACCCCTTTACAGACGGATCCTTTGCAATCCTTTCCGCCTCCAGCATGGCAGCAATCGTTTCCTTGTTGGGTTGATTCAAATTGATCTCAAAAGGGATCCCGCCCTCCCGAAGAGACTGCCGGACAAAGATGTTGAATGCGGTGGACAGGTTCATGCCGAGTTCGGCAAACAGTGCGTCAGCCTGTGCTTTCAGTTCAGAATCCATACGAATACTAATATTGGTAGTAGAACCGGCCATAGAATCATCTCCTTCCTACTGGCACTTTTATTATACGCAATTTGCACGAAGAAAACAATACAACGCACGAAAATTTACAAATATTCTATGTCTATAAGAATCAGGAGATTGATCTCATTTCATGTAGTACAGCCTCTTTGCATGACCTTTTCGACCTTTTGTGCATAATTACCTCGATTTTGCTGAATCAGATAACATCGCCCATAATGAAATGACACGATGTGCCTCATATAGAAAAGACGCGAAATACAGCTTGGACTTAGGAGTTTGGCGTTTCTTTTGGTACGATATACCCATCATAACTTCCCATTATTTTTGATTCGTTATGACATTGTGTGGTCACTGGTCAATCTGCACAAAAATCCGTAAAATGCCGCCTCGTTATGGCCTGTTCAGAATGTCAAATTAGCAAATTCTTAGCACGGATGATGGCAGAAAGCCCCTTCGCCACAAGGAAAATCAGATAGGCATAGTCAAAATGCCTACGAAAAATGGGAGGCAAAATTATGAGTACATCGCAGGAAAAGAAGCTGCCTAGCAACAGAACCTACACCGTGGATGATATTGCCGCAATCCTTGGCATTGCAAAATCCACCGCATACCGACTGGTAAACTCCGGAGAGTTCAAAACAATTCGCATCGGTTATGCGATCCGCATTTCCAGAAAGTCGTTTGAGGACTGGCTTAAGATGGAGGAATAAATAAGATGATAGGATTGCCACAGCGGTTTCGCTCGCAAAACAAAAATCGTTTTAAAAAGAGTTCACTTTAAGTATTTTTTACTTTTTTTACCAAGACGCATTGAAGCGTAAGGCGGAGGTAGAGAACCAGCAGTTCACGAGAACTTTTCTCCCGCCCACCGATCAGACCATTGCGGAGTTCCTTTTGGACTTTGTTTCGCTCTATGGTGAAAAGCGGTGGGGCGTATCCATGTACGACAGCCAAAACTCGCTGATCTCCAACTACATCAACCCCATTATTGGAGATTTGAAGGTCCAGGAGGTCACGCCGCGAGTAGTGGACAAGTACATCCAGACTTTGCAGAAAACCCCCGCTGTTTCCACGAAGATGCACAAAGCAAAAACGCAATATGTAACGAACCAAACGATTGAGAAAATCATCAAACTTCTGCGTTGTGCTTTTAAGCAAGCTGTCCGCTGGGAGCTGATTGCCAAAAATCCTTTTGACAATGTTATCCTGCCGAAGAGCGAATATAAAAAGCGGGACATTTGGGATGCGGGAATGATTCGTACCGCCTTAGATCAGTGTACGGACAGCAAACTCTATGTGGCTATGAACCTCTCTTTTGCCTGCTCGTTGCGTATGGGCGAGATTCTGGGACTGACCTGGAGCAACGTCCACATCTCCGATGAAGAAATTGCTGCTGACAACGCCTATGTTTACATCGACAAGGAACTGACACGGGCCTCCAAGCGGGCCATCGAGATGTTGGGGCAAAAGGACATCTACCATGTGTTCACGCCTTTATTTCCCAACACCAGCACAAGAGTCATCTTGAAAAAGCCAAAGACCGATTCCAGTATCCGCAAGGTGTGGCTTCCCAAGACCCTAGCTTACATTTTGCGAGAATGGAAAGCCTCCCAGGATGAACTTCGGGGATTTCTCGGTGACGAGTATCAGGACTACGATTTAGTGGTGGCACTGCCCAATGGTCGGCCTTGCGAGGATCGTATCATCCTGAAGGAATTTGAAAAGCTGCGCGAGAAGGCCGGACTGCCCAGAGTCGTTTTTCATTCCCTCCGACATTCCAGCACGACCTACAAGCTGAAACTCAACCATGGCGACCTGAAGGCCACTCAGGGCGATACGGGACACGCAGAGATCGACATGATTACCAGCGTGTATGCTCATATTCTGGACGAGGACCGCAAGATCAACGCCCAGAAGTTTGAGAGTGCCTTCTACGCAAATCCCGACTTGCGTTCGCTTCGTCCCCCAGAGGAAGAAAAGGAACCGGCACCCGCCGCATTGGATTTGGAGGCCCTGGTGGAACAGCTTCGCAAGTCGCCGGAACTGGCAAATACTCTGGCGGCGCTGCTCTCGGCAACACCCGGCAGCAAATGAGTCCGAAAAATCGAATTAGCAGGGACTCGATTTTTCTTAGCAAGCGCGTGTAAACCGTTCAAATCCAATTAGCAAGCATACAACAAAATTGAATGGGAATTCTCCCTTTGCTATACGCTTTTTGCTTAAAACAAAAACCGCTGCAAACCAGCGAAAAACGGCTTACAGCGGTTGTTTTGGCACCCCCGGCGAGACTCGAACTCACTACATTCCGCTTAGGAGGCGGACCCTCTATCCCGGTGAGGTACGGGGGCTTATACAACAAATATTCAATTTTCGGGCTCAACAGGATTCGAACGAACTGCCGCTTAGGAGGCGGTCGCTCTATCCAACTGAGCTACAGAGACTCATTTTGTGAAACATCCGGATGTTGGGTTCAAGGCAACTTATTCTCAGGACATTTCAAAATCTTTTCTGTAAACGGGGCAAACTTTTTTCCCATTATGTCTAACGTTGCTATTATAGCCAATTTCTTTGCGAAATGCAAGCTACCTGCCGGCGGTTCCAGAGGAAGACAAACAGCTGGATTTCTTATCCATCATGTGGACACCTTTTGTTGTTCCTGACGCGGGGACTTTCCAATCCACGAAATCGTTTTTCTTCGTACGATTTCGTGCAGGCGGACATCTTCTCATAAAACCGTTCCAGACGCTTCCCGCTCAGTTACCGGCGGTGTAGGCGATACCGATCTGTCAGAGACTATGCCACTTTCCCTCTGCGAAATTCATCAGACAAGGTATAGGGCCGCACACGCTGTGCGGCCCTATTCACTCCCTGCTTTCACATTGTGTCGCCTATTGGCACCGATTCCGCCAGAACCAGGGTATCCCCCGGTTTAATCACTGTGCGTCCGGTAGGAATCATCGTTTCCACACCACGTTTGATCAGAATGACCAGCCGTCCTTCCGGCACCGGCAGTTCCGCCAACGCCTTATTTGCCCATCGATCACTGCGTTCCACATTTACCTCATGAAGAGAGATATGCTCCCGATCTTCGAAAGCACGGGCGGCCAGCACCAGAAGATCCCCTGCGCACAGGGTTGTGGCACCATCCGGGACGATGGTCTTTTCCCCTCGTACAATCATTGTCACCAACAGTTCCGGCGGCAGTGCAGCCTCCCGTAAGGTATGGCCACACCAGGGGTGTCCGGCGCCCAAATGGATTTTGATAAAATCCACATCGCTTTCCGCCTGATAGTCGTTGAAAGTCTTAGCCACATCTTCATTATCGTCGATCATACCAAGGTAACGTGCTGCTTTCGGCAGCAACGTTCCCTGCAATGCGATGGAAAACAGCACAATACAAAACACCAGATTGAAGAGATTGTCGCGGGTCTGCACACCGCTGAGAACCGCCGAAATGGCAAACACAATGGAGGCAGCCCCTCGCAGCCCTGCCCAGGAAACGATGCCAATCTGTTCCCGGCGCGCCCGGAACGGCAGCAGCAGTGCCGTAACCACTGCCGGCCGCGCCACAAATGTAAGGAATAGCATAATTCCCAGCGCCGGCAGCAACAATGCCGGCAGCTCCGTCGGCGTGACAAGAAGTCCCAGCAGGAAAAATATGATCACCTGCGAAACATCCGTGAGAACATCAAAAAAATGAACCAGATATCGTTTTTGGGAAAGTTTTGTGTTTCCGAGCAAAATGCCGCAGAGATAGACGCTGAGGTATCCATTTCCGCCCAGCACGGCAGGCAGAGCGTAGGCCAGGAGCATTACGGCAAAAAGCAAAACCGTCCGGTTCTGCTGGGATTCCAGAAAGCTCTGCCGCAACAGCCATACAGTCCCCTTTCCCACCAAAAATCCGCACAGCAGGCCTAAACTGATCTGCTGCAGCAGCACCAGCGGAATGGAGACCTGCTGCCCCGCCATAAGTGAGAGGGTCACGGTTGTCAGCATATAGGACATCGGGTCATTGGAGCCGGATTCCACTTCCAGCAGAGAGTCCGTATGGTATTTGAGCGCCAGCTTGTTGGTGCGAAGTATATTAAACACGGAGGCCGCATCGGTGGAAGAAATCACCGAGCCGATCAGCAAGCTTTCCAGCCAGGGCAGTCCCAGAGCAAAATGTGCAAAAATCCCCACTGCACCGGCGGTCGCCGCCACACCTGCCGTGGAGAGCAAAACAGATTGCGCCAGAACGGGACGTGCAGCCTGCAGGTTCGTTCCAAATCCACCGTAGAACATGATAAAAATCAAACTGACCGAACAGATCAGATTGACCGCCGCGTAGTCGTTAAAGACAATGCGAAACACTCCGTTTTCTCCAAAGCAGATACCCAATGCAATAAAAATCAGCAGAGAGGGCACCGGGATTTTCTCAATAAGGCGGTTCATCAGGATGCAGATCAGAATCACGGCGCCAGCCAGCAAGATTGCTTCGTTCACGGAAAGTTCCTCCTTTCAGATGATATAAAAATCGCGCCGCGATATCATTCCGGTATCGCAGCGCGATATAAACATGGTGCGGCTAACAGGACTTGAACCTGCACGTCGTGGACACTGGACCCTAAAACCAGCGCGTCTGCCAATTCCGCCATAGCCGCATAACACAAATTAGTGTAACAACTTTGGCGGGCTTTGTCAATGGCAGGTCACTGCGGAATCACACCGTCGGCATCCGCTTCTACCGGATCGGCGTATACGGCGTAGCGGCGGTCTGTGTGGGTCAGAATGCCGAAAGGATAACAGGTATAGAGGATACAGCTGGGCTCTTCGGCTCCCCAGCGAACCTTATCAATGTCGGTTTCGTAAATGACCTGCATCTCGGTGATTTCATAGACGAAATTGCCCCAGTCTGTATCCAGATAGATGCGATCCCCCACCTGCGCCGAGCCAAGATCCGCAAAGTAGGTACCGGTATGTCCGCCGATGAAGACCGTCCCGTTTTCGCCGGGAAGCACACAGCCATCCGCCGCATGGCACCCGGCGCCTGCGTCAAACTGGGCGTTGCTGTCTCCCCAGTACAGATCGCAGTCGATTTGGGTTCCTTCTACCCGGACAGTTCCCAGCTTGTCGCCATATTCCACATTTTCGTGGGCTGCCGCAGCATCGGCGACCTGTTGCCTCCGGAGATTCGCAGCCTCCTCCGCCAGACGCCGCTCTTCTTCCTGTCGTGCCGTCTCTGCAGCGGCTTCCTCGCGGGCAGCCTGTTCCGCAGCGGCCGCTTCTGCCGCCTGCCGGGCTTCCTCTTCCCGCTTCTGCCGGACGGTATCATTGGCGTGCCATGCCAACTCAACCGCAACAACTATGCTGACTACCAGTGCCGCCGCACAGCCCAGCAGGCAGCGGCACAATTTCGGATGGGATAGGATCTGTTTCATATAGACAACTCACTGTAAAGAGGCCAGGTAAGCGGCCGGACCGCTTTCATAAAGGTCTCCACCATGAGGATCCAGCAGTACCGTCAGCGGGAAGTCCTTCACCACCAGACGGCGCACCGCCTCACAGCCGAGATCCGGCCAGGCAATAATTTCACAGCTTTCCACGCTGCGTGCCATGAGCGCGCCGGCACCGCCGATTGCCGCCAGATAAACTGCACCATTTTTCACCACAGAATCCTTCACTGCCTGGCTGCGCTTTCCTTTGCCAATCATGCAGGCAAGCCCCAGATCCAGCAGCCGCGGCGTATAGGCATCCATGCGGCCGGAGGTCGTAGGCCCCGCCGCGCCGATGGCACAACCGGGACGCTCCGGCGTGGGGCCCACATAATAGATCGCAGCCCCCTCGATGGGGAACGGCAGTTCCCTGCCTGCATCCAGCAATTCCATCATCCGTGCATGGGCGGCATCTCGCGCCGTATATACTACGCCGGAAAGCAGCACCGTATCCCCCGCGTGCAGCGGTGCCAGGTCAGATTTTTGAAGCGGGGTCTGCAAAACGTACTGCATCAGCATCCTCCCTGTTCCCGCGCCCGACGGCGCATTTCCTTGTATTCCTCGTGATGACGGTTCACAAATTCAAATTCCTTGTCGGTAATACTGGCAGCCCCTTGGTCCCCGTCCAGCGGAATATCAATGCTGCTGCGGACCGGACGACGCTTTTCCCCCACGCCGTCCAGGGAAATATCAATTTTACTCTTGCCCATCCTTACACCTCCCGGCTGGCCCGCCGCGTTACATGACAGCTCATGTTGACGGCCACCGGCAGACAGGCCACATGGGTAGGCCGCTGCTCAATGGAGACTCCCAGGCAGGTGGTCGCCCCACCGAACCCCTGCGGACCAAATCCTGTGGCGTTGATGGCATCCAGCAGTTCCTGCTCCAGCGCGGCATAGTACGGGTCGGCGTTGGGCTGGTCCAACGGGCGCAGCAACGCCTTTTTGGCCAGCGCAGCACAATGATCGAAGCTGCCGCCAATTCCGATGCCCAGCACGATGGGCGGGCAGGGATTGGCCCCTGCCTGCTTCACCGTCTCTAATACAAAATCCTTGACACCTTGTACTCCATCGGCGGGCTTGAGCATGGCCAGACGGCTCATGTTCTCGCTGCCAGCGCCTTTGGGTGCCACGGTGATTTTGCAGCCGCTGCCCGGCACCAGGTGTACTGTCAGAAAAGCCGGCGTATTGTCCCCCGTGTTGACACGCTGCAGCGGGTCCGCCGTGATGGACTTGCGCAGGTACGCCTTCTCATACCCACGGCGCACACCTTCATCTACCGCAGCGTTCAAGTCACCGTCGATGTGTACATCCTGGCCCAGTTCCAAAAAGACGCAGGCCATACCGGTATCCTGACAGATGGGCAATTCCTGTTCCGCCGCCACGCAGAGGTTTTTCTGCAGAAGGCCCAGCGTTTCCTTGGCCAACGGCCAGGGCTCCGCAGATTCCGCCCGGTCCAGTGCTGCTTTGACATCGGTGGGCAGACTGGTGTTGGCTTCAATACACAGCGCCTCCACGGCGTCCCGGATGATGTCAGCGCTCAGTTCCCGAATGTTGCTCATACCCGTGCCACACCGCTTTCCCGGGCCGCCTGGGCTACCGCCGCTGCCACCGCTTCGGGCACACGGGGATCAAACGCCTTGGGCAGAATGTTTTCCTCGTTCAGCTCTTCATCGGGAATCAGACCGGCAATGGCCTTGGCGGCTGCCATCTTCATGGCCGGGTTGATGTCCCGTGCCCGCACCGACAGCGCGCCCTTGAAAATGCCCGGGAATGCCAGGACGTTGTTGACCTGATTGGGGAAATCCGAGCGGCCGGTGCCGATGACCCGGATACCCGCTGCCTTCGCCTGGTCGGGCATGATCTCCGGCGTGGGGTTGGCCATGGCAAAAACAATGGCGTCAGGGGCCATCGTCGCGGCAAGTTCCGGCGTCAACGCCCCCGCAATGGAAGTTCCGATAAAGACGTCCGCACCGCGGATGGCTTCCGCCAGACCGCCGCTGAGTTTTTCAGGGTTGGTTTCCTCCGCCAGCTTTGCCTTATGACCGTCCAGTCCTTCGGGGCGACCCGGCACCAGAATGCCATGTTCATCCACGGCAATAATATGCCTGGCCCCCGCCACCTGCAGCATATGAATGATGGCAGTTCCGGCGGCACCGGGGCCATTTTGCACAATGCGCACATCTTCGATGCGCTTGCCCACCACTTTCAGGGCATTGAGAACGCCGGCCAGCACAATGATGGCCGTACCGTGCTGATCGTCATGGAAGACCGGGATATCCAGATCCCGTTCCAGTTCTGCCTCGATTTCGAAGCACTCCGGGCTGCGGATATCTTCCAGATTGATCCCGCCGAAAGTAGGTGCGATGGCCTTGACGGCCGCAACCACTTCCTCCTTGGTTTTGGCATTCAGGCAGATGGGGAAAGCATCCACACCGCCGAATTCTTTGAACAGCACACATTTGCCCTCCATAACCGGCAGGCCGGCTTCGGGGCCGATGTTGCCCAGGCCCAGTACCGCAGTACCGTTGGTCACCACAGCCACCGTCCGGCCCTTGAGCGTGTAGGTGTAGACGTCGTCGGGGTTGGCCACGATCTTGCGGCAGGGTTCGGCTACGCCCGGCGTGTAAGCCGTAGAGAGCGCGTCCTTATCCTTGCAGGGGACCAGACTCTGCACCGTCAGTTTGCCGGGGCCTTTGGCGTGCAGTTCGAGAGCGGCTTGATTGTAGTCCATATGTTTTCCTCTTTCCCTTAGTTTTCCTTATGTACGGAAGGTGCGTACTCAGGTTCCAGTTTGATGACGCAGAAATGATCCGGCCATTTCTGCTGTACGGCGGTGCGCAGGCCCGCCACCAGTTTGGCGCCGCGGCGCTGTTTGTCGGCAATATATTCTGCCGGAACTGCGCAGTCAAAAATCACGTTGGTATGGGAGGGTCCCGGCACAATGCGCAGGTCGTGGATGTTGGCTTCCGGCTCCAGTTCCGCCACCTTTTCCGCCAGGAAACGACGGATCTCATCCACATGGGCGTTGCCGGTCACGATGGGATCATAGTGGATCGTGGCAATCATCCCGTCCTGCACCAGAAGATCCTTCTCAATGGTATCAATGACGTCGTGGCTCTGCATCACATCCCCTTTTGCATCCATCTCGATATGGAAGCTGACCAGGCGGTTGCCGGGACCATAGTCATGGATCATCAGGTCATGGATACCGAGTACACCGGGATAGCCCAGCGCCTTTTTTTCGATGTGCTCCACCAGTTCCGGGTCCGGAGCAGCGCCAAGGATCGGGTCAATGGTATCCCGCACCAGCTGGATGCCGCTGTACAGGATGAACGCCGCCACGCCCAGGCCCATGATGCCATCAATGCGGTTAAAGCCGGTCACAAACGTCAGCACCGAGGCCACCAGAACCGTAGCCGTGGTGATCACATCGTTGCGGGCGTCCGCAGCGGTAGCCATCAAGGTTTCGGACTGGATGGTACGGCCGATTTTGCGGTTCAGCACGCTCATCCACAGTTTGACAAGGATGGAGGCGACAAGCACGGCCACCGTCAGCCAGCCGAACTGCACATCGGTGGGATGCAGTACCTTGGCAAAACTCTCCTTGAACAGTTCCACGCCGATGACAAGTATCATCACCGAAACCGCCAGCCCCGCCAGGTATTCATACCGGGCATGACCGTAGGGATGCTCGGAATCCGCGGGGCGCGAGCCCAGTTTGAAGCCCACGAGACTCACAAGGTTGGAACTGGCATCTGACAAGTTGTTCATGCCGTCTGCGGTAATGGAAACACTGCCTGCCAGCGTGCCGACAGCCGTTTTTCCGGCGAAAAGCAGCAAGTTACAGACGACGCTGACAATACATGCCAGATTGCCGTAGGCCGTGCGCACGGCACGGTTGGCAGTGTTCTCATGATTTTTGATGAAAGTACGGATCAGCAGATCTACCAACCCGTTCTCCCCCTTTCAGAAAACGGCGGACCCCAAAAGTCCGCCGTCGTTTGGATTCTTCAGATGTAAAAATCAGTCACGGACGATGCAGGCATCGCGCTCGGGACCAACGGAAATGTACTTGATCTTGCAGCCCACCAGCTCTTCCAGGCGCTTGACGTAGTTCTGCGCCTCGACGGGCAGATCCTCGAACTTGCGCACGCCGGTGATGTCGCAGTGCCAGCCGGGCATCTTCTCCACTACAGGCTGGGCATCATCCAGCGTCTTGCCCATGGGGAAACGGGTGGTCAGGCTGCCGTCGGACAGACGGTACTGGGTAACAATGGGCACTTCCTCCATGTAGTCCAGCACATCCAGCAGGGTTACCGCCAGTTCATCACAGCCCTGGCACTGGACGCCGTAGCGGCTGGCCACTGCGTCGAAAGGACCGACGCGGCGCGGACGGCCGGTGGCTGCGCCATACTCATGGCCGTGCTCACGCAGGACGTTCTTTTCCTCCTCGGTCATGGCCAGCTCGGTGGTGAAGGGGCCTTCGCCGACACAGGAAGAATAGGCCTTCATGATACCGATGGAGAGGTTCAGCTTGTGGCCAGGGATCCCTGCACCGATGGGCGCGTAGGCACCGATGGTGTTGGAAGAAGAAGTATAGGGATAAATGCCGAAATCGATGTCGCGCAGAGCCCCCAGCTGGGCCTCGAACATGATCTTCTTGCCGGCCTCATCCGCCTCAGCCAGATACTGGCCCACATCGCAGATGTACGGAGCAAAGACCTTGGCGTAGTGCTCGCACCAGGCCCACATTTCTTCAACACTGACGGGCTTCTGGCCATAGATGTTCACCATGGTCAGGTTCTTGGACTCCACAATGGTGGCCAGGCGCTTTTTGACGCCCTCATCCATATGGCACAGATCCCCCATGCGCAGCGTCTTCTTCATGTATTTGTCGCCGTAGGTGTAGGCGATGCCGCGCTTGGTGGAACCGAACTGGGCACCGGTCTTGGACAGACGTTCTTCCTCCAGACCGTCCTGGGCGACATGGAACGGCATGGTGATGGTGGCGCGGTCAGAGATTTTCAGGTTGGCCGGGCTGATCTCGATGCCCTTCTCGGTGAGGGAGGCGATCTCCTTCTCGAGATGTTCGGGGTCAATGACCATGCCGCCACCCATGACGCAGACGACCTCGGGACGCAGAATGCCCGACGGGATCAGGTTCAGAATGAACTTGCCGCGTTCGTTCTTGACGGTGTGGCCGGCGTTGTCGCCGCCCTGATAGCGCGCAACAATGTCATAGTCCTGGCTGAGCAGGTCCACCATGCGGCCCTTGCCCTCGTCGCCCCAGTTGATACCGGTGATTGCAGTAAGCATACTTTTTACCTCTTTTGCAGTTTCCTTCGGCATTTCAGCCTTTTCCGGACTCCCCGGGATCCGCTGCCGTTGTTTATTATAACACACTCCCCAGGGGATTTCCATACCCGTTTTGCTCCGGATTCGGATTTTCTCGACTGGTGGCCGGGGTTTTCCTCTTGATTTTACCGCGGCAACCCCTTACAATAGAAACTAATTCATAAAAAACGGATGCGGGCCAGTGACCCGCTCATAAAAAGGAGCGGAAAAGTATGAGTCAGAATTATTCCATCAATACCCTGTGCGTACAGGGCGGTTATCATCCCGGCAACGGCGAACCGCGCCAGATTCCCATTGTGCAGAGCACGACCTTCAAGTACGACAGTTCCGACGAGATGGGCAAGCTGTTTGACCTCGAGGCCAGCGGCTATTTCTATTCCCGCCTGCAGAACCCCACCTGCGACACCGTCGCCGCCAAGATTACCGAACTGGAAGGCGGCACCGCGGGTATGCTGACCAGCTCCGGTCAGGCAGCCAACTTCTTTGCACTGTTCAACCTCTGCAACGCAGGAGACCACATCGTTTCCTCCAGCTCCATTTACGGCGGCACATTCAATCTGATCGCCGTCACCATGGCCAAGATGGGCATCACCGCCACCTTTGTCTCCCCTGACTGCACTGAGGAAGAGCTGGACGCCGCCTTCACCCCCAACACCAAGGTAGTCTTCGGCGAAACCATCGCCAACCCCGCCCTGACCGTGCTGGACATTGAAAAGTTTGCTGCCGCGGCCCATCGCCACGGCGTGCCCCTGGTAGTGGACAACACCTTTGCCACGCCGGTCAACTGCCGTCCTCTCTCCTGGGGTGCCGACATCGTGACCCACTCCACCACCAAATACATGGACGGCCATGGCGGCTGCGTGGGCGGTGCCATCGTGGACGGCGGCAAGTTTGACTGGATGGCCCATGCCGACAAGTTCCCCGGCCTGACCACCCCCGACGAGAGCTATCACGGCATCACCTATGCCGAGCGCTTCGGCAAGGAAGGCGCCTTCATCACCAAGGCGACCGCCCAACTGATGCGCGACCTAGGCTGTGTGCAGAGCCCTATGAGCGCCTACATGCTGAACCTGGGCCTGGAAAGCCTGCATGTGCGGATGGCCCGCCACTGCGAGAACGGTCAGGCTGTGGCTGAGTTCCTGGCTTCTCATCCCAAAATCGCCTATGTGAACTACTGCGGTCTGCCCGGCGACAAGTACCACGCCCTGGCCCAGAAGTATCTGCCCAACGGCTCCTGCGGCGTCGTCAGCTTTGGCGTCAAGGGCGGCCGTGAGGCGGCTGCCAACTTCATGGCCCATCTGAAAGTGGCCGCCATCGAGACCCATGTGGCCGATGCCCGCACCTGCTGCCTGCATCCCGCGAGCAGCACCCACCGCCAGATGAACGATGAGCAGCTCATCGCCGCCGGCGTACAGCCCGATCTGGTCCGCATGAGCTGCGGTCTGGAGGACAAGCGCGACCTCATTGCCGACATCGAGCAGGCACTGGCGCAGATCTGAGCGTTTCCAAGGAAGTCTTGAAAAGGGAGCGATTCTATGCCGCTGATTATCCCCAAAGAACTGCCCGCCTATGACGAGCTTTCCCGGGAAAATGTCTTTGTCATGCACCGCGAGCGTGCGCAGAGTCAGAACATCCGTCCTCTGCGCATCCTGATTCTCAACCTGATGCCCACCAAGATCGTCACCGAGACCCAGCTGGCCCGTCTTCTGGCCAACAGCCCGCTGCAGGTGCAGATCACCCTGCTGAAAACTGCCACCCACGATGCGTCGCATACCTCCCCTGAGCATATGCAGGCGTTTTACAAGACCTTTGACGAGATCAAGAATGAGCGGTTTGACGGCATGATCATCACCGGTGCGCCGTTGGAAGATCTGGACTACCAGGACGTGGACTACTGGGACGAGCTGTGCACGATCATGGACTACACCAAGAAAAACGTCTATTCCACGATCCACCTGTGCTGGGGTGCCCTGGCAGGACTGTATTATCACTTTGGAATTCCCACGGTGCATCTGCCGCAGAAGATGTTCGGTGTCTTTGAGCACCGGGTGACCCGTCCTTCCAATCCGCTGGTGCGCGGTTTCGACGAGGTATTTTACGCGCCTCACAGCCGGTGGGCCGGCCTGGACCGGGCCGCCATCGATGCCTGTCCCGATCTGCGCATCCTGGCGGAGAGCGACGTGGCCGGGCCCATGCTGCTGTCCACCGAATCGGGCCGTCAGATCTTTGTCATCGGGCATCCCGAGTATGACAAATACACGCTGGATGCCGAGTACAAGCGCGACGTGGCAGCCGGCAAGCCCATCAACATTCCCTGCAACTACTACCCCGACGACGACCCCAGCCGGGATCCTTTGTTCCGCTGGCGTGCCCACGGGTATCTCTTGTACACCAACTGGCTCAACTATTACGTTTATCAGGACACCCCCTATGATCTGAGCCAGCTTGAAGCCCTGAAGAAGTAAGGAGTTCCGGCATGGCCAAAATCAGCGCCTGCATTGTGGCGTACTGTGATTATGACGAAGTCTGCGCCGCAGTGCGCAGCATCCTGCACTACACCCCTGCCCCCGACTTTGCCCTGTACGTGGTGGACAACGGCAGCCCCGACGGCTGCGGAAAGGAGCTGGCTGCCACCGACTTCGGCGACGCCCGTGTGACGGTGCTGCCGCTTCCGGAAAACATCGGCTTCGGGAAGGGGCACAATGCCGTGCTGGACCGTCTGCAAAGTGATGTCCATTTCATTCTGAATCCCGACATTCTGCTGACGGAGGACATTCTGGAACCCATGGCCGACTGGCTGCTGTCCGTTCCGGGAGCTGCCATGGCCACCCCGCAGCTGCACTACCCCGACGGACGGTTGCAGCATCTGCCCCGCCGAAAGCCGACGCCCTGGCTGCTGCTGGCCCGCCAGCTGGCGCCCAAATGCAGCGGACCTTTCCGCAAAGCCGACGACCACTATACCATGCAGGACGAAGACCTGACCGTCCCCCGGCGCATCGAGTTCTGCACCGGCAGCTTTATGGCGGTGCGCACCGACGTCCTGAAGAAGATTGGCGGGTTTGATCCGGCCTATTTCATGTATGTGGAGGACGCCGACCTCACCCAGAAGGTTCTGCAGGAAGGCACTGTCTGGCTGGCGCCGCAGTTTTCCGCCGTACATGCCTGGCACCGAGCCCCCATGCGGGACGCCGGCAAGTTCAAGATGCAGCTCATCAGTATGGGCCGTTATTTCCGGAAATGGGGCTGCGGAAAAGGCAGCGTTTGAGTCTTGACAAACTTCGCCCGAATATGCTACAGTAACGATAGCAGGCTGCTGACCGACGGATTTGTGGGGATTACCACAGGGAAGGCAGCCGAAGAAAAAGCCGACCGTCTGGGCTGCATGCACTGAAGCAGGTGTATGCAGCCCTTTGTTTTTACCACACAGGAGGAATTGCGTATGTTGAGCGATATCGAAATTGCACAGGCTGCCGAAATGAAGCCCATCACCGAGATCGCGGCCAAGCTGGGGCTGCAGGGGCAGAGCGTCATCCCCTACGGTCACTACAAAGCCAAGATCGACCACAAACTGGCCAAGGGCGACGGTCCCGAGGGAAAACTGATTCTGGTCACCGCCATCAGCCCCACCCCCGCCGGTGAAGGCAAGACCACCACCAGCGTCGGCCTGGCGGATGCCATGAACGCCCTGGGCAAAAAGACCATGCTCTGCCTGCGTGAACCTTCCCTGGGTCCCGTCTTCGGCATCAAGGGCGGCGCAGCCGGCGGCGGCTATGCCCAGGTCGTTCCCATGGAAGACATCAACCTCCATTTTACCGGCGACATCCATGCTATCGGCACCGCCAACAATCTGCTGGCAGCCATGATCGACAACTCCATCCAGCAGGGCAATCCGCTGAACATCGACCCCCGCCGCATTACCTGGAAGCGCTGCATGGACATGAACGACCGTCAGCTTCGCTTCATCGTGGACGGTCTGGGCGGCAAGGTCAACGGCACGCCCCGTGAGGACGGCTTCGACATCACCGTTGCCAGTGAAGTCATGGCCATCTTCTGCCTGGCCACCGACCTGGAAGACCTGAAAGCGCGTCTTTCCCGCATCGTCTGCGCCTATACCTATGACGGCAAACCCGTCACCGCCGGTCAGATCGGCGCTGCCGGTGCCATGACTGCCCTGCTCAAAGACGCCCTGGATCCCAACCTGGTCCAGACCCTCGAGCACAACCCCGCCATCATCCACGGCGGTCCCTTTGCCAATATCGCCCACGGCTGCAACAGCGTCATCGCCACCAAGCTGAGCCTGAAACTGGCCGACTATGTGGTGACCGAAGCCGGTTTCGGTGCCGATCTGGGTGCTGAAAAGTTCCTGGACATCAAGTGCCGCTATGCGGGCCTGCATCCTTCCGCTGTGGTTCTGGTCGCCACCGTGCGTGCACTGAAATCTCACGGCGGTGTTGCCAAGGCCGATCTGAGCAAGCCCAACGTCGAGGCCGTCAAAGCCGGTTCGGTGAACCTGGCCCGCCATATCGAGAATATGCGCAACTTTGGCCTGCCGGTCTGTGTGGCCATCAACGCCTTCCCCACCGACACCAAGGAAGAGATGGATGCCATCTACGAAGTCTGCGAAAAGGCCGGGGTACCCTGCGCTCTCTCCGAAGTTTTCGCCAAGGGCGGCGAGGGCGGCAAGGCTCTGGCTGAGACGGTTCTCTCCATCCTGGATGACAACGCCAAGGTCAACTACACCTACGACCTGAGCGCCTCCCTGCCGGAAAAGATCGAGGCGGTTGCCAAAAAAATCTACCGTGCCGGTGGAGTATCCTACAGCGCCGCCGCCCAGAAGACGCTGGACGAACTGGCCGCCATGGGCTACAGCGATCTGCCGGTCTGCATCGCCAAAACCCAGTATTCCTTCAGCGACAACGCCAAGCTCATCGCCGCCCCGGAAGGCTTCACCCTCAACGTGCGGGAAGTTCGTCTGTCCGCCGGCGCCGGTTTCGTGGTGGTCGTCTGCGGCAGTATCATGACGATGCCTGGCCTGCCCAAACATCCGGCGGCCATGGACATCGACGTGGATGTGCACGGCAAGATCACCGGTCTGTTCTGATTGTTTCCAAGATACAAAAAGGAGTCCGCCTGTGGGCGAACTCCTTTTTTTGTTTTTGCAGGCTTTTTACCGGGATGTTTCCTCATCCCCCAGCTCATGGCCCTCCTCGGGGGCGGGCGTATACAGATGCGCCACATCGGGGGCCAGCTGACCGCCGGGCAGCTTCTGACCAAAGGACGGCACAAAGAAGAACCGCCGGATGATAAAGATCAGCGCGATGGCTGCCACGCTCACCAGGTTCTGCACCGCGTCCTCATGACCAACGATCATATTGCGGGCAATGGCGTAGAGAAGCACTTCCAGCACGCTGCCGGGGCTGTGCTTGGCCAGCATCTTGATGAACTCGATGCCGATGACAATATCCAGTGCACGGGTCAGGAACTCATACACCTCCACCTCGTTGCCGTCCACAATCAGACCGGGCATCCACTGCACCAACGGCACAATGCTGAACAGCAAGCCCACCAGCACGATGCCGGAAAGCACTACTTCCAGAATGCCGGCCGCTTCCGCAATCTGGTCCCGGAAGATTCGCTTGACGCGCTCCTCCTTGCCGTGCAGGGCGGTATTGCTCAATCGATTTTTCTGCTGTTCCATGGATACTGTTCCTCTCTTTAGGGGATGATTTGTCATATTATACCATATCTGTTCCCGTGATGCCATCCCCTTCTTTTGACCGCTTTGTTCCTCGATTTCATAAAGTCATACCTTTGCCATTTTACCTCCATCAAAAACGACAAAAAGCGCCCGGGGAAAACTCTTTTCCGCCGTTTTTTGGCTGAAAAAGCGGTCGCCATCTTGCTTTTTTACCGTTTACGCCTTACACTGATTTTACAAGGGTACTTTACTTCTTATAAAGGGGGATCTTCCGTGCAAGACTCAATGCTGTGTCTTGGAGTTTTTCACGGGTTCTTTGTACCCCGCATGCCGTATTCGTATATCCAAACAGCGCAGTGTACCGTTTTGCCGGCCACTGCGCTCTTTTCGTCTGGCGTGTAATCAGGAAAGGAACTTACCAATGAAAAAAGTAGCCATCATCATGGGTTCCGACAGCGACTGGTCCGTCGTCAAAGGAGCCTGCACCGTTTTGAAGGATTTCGGCGTCCCGTATGAGGCGCACATCCTCTCAGCCCATCGTACGCCCGAGGCCGCTTCGGCATTTGCCAAGGCTGCCCGTGCCAATGGATACGGTGTCATCCTGTGCGCCGCCGGCATGGCCGCTCATCTGGCCGGCGCTTTCGCCGCCAACACCACCCTGCCGGTGGTGGGCATCCCCATGAAGGGCGGCGCTCTCGACGGCCTGGATGCCCTGCTGGCCACCGTACAGATGCCCAGCGGCTTCCCTGTTGCCACTGTGGCGCTGAACGGTGCCAAGAACGCAGCGTACCTGGCCGTGGCCATCCTGGCCGTGGCCGATGAGGATCTGGCCGCCAAGCTGGACCAGTTCCGTGCCGACACCGCTGCAGCCATCGCCAAGAAGGATGCCGCCATCGCCGCCGAAGCCGCCGCGATGTAAACAAATTCTTGCACACCGACACAAAACGGGGTACAATGGAATTGCGATTGTGCACTCGTTTTTATACATTACATAAAAGGGAGCGTTTATCATGAAATACGAAGTCAAAAAGCAGATGTACGAAGGCAAGGCCAAGCAGGTTTTCGCGACCAGCGATCCCAGCATCGTGATGGTCCACTATAAGGACGACGCCACTGCTGGCGACGGTGAGAAGAAGGGTACCATCCGCGACAAGGGCATCGTCAACAACAAACTGTCCAACGCCCTGATGCAGAAGCTGGAAAAGGAAGGCATCCCCACCCACTATGTGGAGGAGATCAACGACCGTGACACCTTCGTAAAGAAGGTCGAGATCGTACCTCTGGAGGTCATCATCCGCAATGTTGCCGCCGGCCACTTCAGCCT
The DNA here is from genome assembly GCF_025152575.1 of Subdoligranulum variabile. Lineage (NCBI taxonomy): Bacteria > Bacillati > Bacillota > Clostridia > Eubacteriales > Oscillospiraceae > Subdoligranulum > Subdoligranulum variabile. The sequence continues at coordinate 245,800 of NZ_CP102293.1, forward strand.
GCGCATGGGTGTGCCCGAGGGTACTCCTTTCAAGACCCCCATCCTGGAGTTCAGCTACAAGAATGACGATCTGCATGATCCGTTCATCAACCACTACTACGCCCTGGCGCTGGATCTGGCCACCCAGAAAGAGATCGACACCATCACCAAGTACTCTTTCAAGATCAATGAGATCCTCAAGAAGATCCTGCTGGATGCCAACATCCGTCTGATCGACTTCAAGCTGGAGTTCGGCCGCCTGCCCGATGGCACCATCATCCTGGCCGATGAGATCAGCCCTGACACCTGCCGTTTCTGGGACGCCACCACCGGTGCCCATCTGGACAAGGACCTGTTCCGCCGCGACATGGGCGGTGAGGCCGATGCCTACCAGGAAGTCATGAAGCGCCTGCTGGGCTGATCTGAGAAAACGGAGCAGAAAGCGGAATGAGTGAAATTTCCCAATATACCGAATCACTGCACGAGGAGTGCGGTGTCTTCGGCATCTATGACAAGACCGGCGAAACCGACATGGTCAGCGCCGTATACAGTGCGCTGTACGCTCTGCAGCATCGCGGGCAGGAAAGCTGCGGCATTGCGCTGAATGTGGACGGTGTGCTTTCCGGGCATCGCGACCTGGGACTTGTGAGCGAAGTCTTTACCAAACGCGTACTGGAAGAACTGCCCCACGGCGCCAAAATGGCCACCGGCCACGTGCGTTACGCCACCGCCGGCCAGCGCAGCCGTTCCAACGCCCAGCCGATGATCCTCCATCACTGCAAAGGCGCCATGGCCGTCTGCCATAACGGCAATCTGGTCAACGCCCCCAAGCTGCGCCGCAAGCTGGAGATGAGCGGTTCCATCTTCCACGGTACTTCGGACACCGAGGTCATCGCCTACCTGCTGACCCAGAACCGTCTGCTGACCCCCAACATCGAGATGGCCGTCAGCCGTACGATGGATGAGATCGAAGGCGCTTACAGCCTGGTCATCATGACCCACACCAAGCTCATCGCGGCCCGGGATCCCCACGGGTTCCGCCCGCTGTGCATCGGTGAGTTGCCCAACGGCAGCGGTTATGCCTTTGCCAGCGAGTCCTGTGCGCTGGACGCGGTCGGTGCCAAGTTTGTACGGGATGTTCGTCCCGGTGAGATCGTCATCGCCGACCACGATGGTCTGCGCTGCATCGACACTCACTGCGGCACCGCGCCCCACACCATGTGTGTGTTTGAGTACATCTACTTTGCCCGCCCTGACTCGGTGCTGGAAGGCACCTGTGTCCACGAGGCCCGGCTGCAGGCCGGTCGTTTCCTGGCGCAGGAGCATCCGGTGGAAGCGGACGTGGTCATCGGTGCACCGGACTCCGGCCTGGACGCCGCCCTGGGATATGCCCAGGAGAGCGGCATTCCCTATGGCATCGGCTTCATCAAGAACAAATATGTGGGCCGTACCTTCATTCAGGGCAGCCAGGCTCAGCGTGAAAACAGTGTGCGCATCAAGCTCAACGCCATTGAATCCACCGTCCGCGGCAAGCGCGTGGTTCTGGTGGACGATTCCATTGTGCGCGGCACCACCAGTGCCCGGACCATCCGCCTGCTGCGGGAGGCCGGCGCCAAAGAGGTACATTACCGCATCAGTGCGCCGCCCTTTGCCCACCCCTGCTACTTCGGCACCGACATTCCCGACGAGAAGCAGCTGATCGCCACCGGTCACACCGTGGAGGAGATCAACAAACTGGTGGGTTCCGATACGCTGGGCTATCTGAGCATCGAGCATGTGCAGCAGCTGGCCATCCACAGCCACTGCGGCTTCTGCACCGGCTGCTTCACCGGTCAGTATCCGGTGGATCCCCCGGAAGAGACGATGGATATCGTCTACGACAAGCCCTTGAGCACGTCCAATCCGAACAAAAAACTGTGACCGGTCCGCGGCCCCTGCGCCGCCTCCGCGTCTTTTGCAACTACACCCGATAGGAGTAACCGACATGGAAAAAAGCTATTCTGCCAGCTACGCCGCTGCCGGCGTGGACATTACGGCCGGCTACCGCTCCGTCGAACTGATGAAGCAGTATGTGGCCCGCACGATGACCGAGAACTGCATCGGCGGTCTGGGCGGCTTCGGCGGCCTGTTTGAGCTGGACTGCTCCGGCATGGAGCATCCGGTCCTGATTTCCGGCACCGACGGTGTCGGCACCAAACTGCGCGTGGCCCAGTACATGAACAAGCACGATACCATCGGCATCGACTGCGTGGCCATGTGCGTCAATGACGTCATCTGCGCTGGTGCCAAACCGCTGGTGTTCCTGGACTACATCGCCTGCGGCAAGAATATCCCGGAAAAGATTGCAGAGATCGTCAAGGGCGTGGCCGAGGGCTGCGTCCAGGCCGGCTGCTCCCTGGTGGGCGGTGAGACCGCTGAACATCCCGGCATGATGCCTGAGGAAGAATACGATCTGGCCGGCTTTACCGTCGGCGTGGTGGACAAGAGCAAGATCCTCGACAACTCCACCATGCAGCCCGGCGACGTCATTCTGGCGCTGCCCTCCACCGGTGTGCACTCCAACGGTTTCTCGCTGGTGCGCAAGATCTTTGACATCGACAATCATCCCGAAGTGCTGGACAAGACCTTCGACGATATGGACAAGACCCTTGGTGAAGCTCTGCTGGCTCCTACCAAGATCTACGTCAAGCCGGTACTTGCCCTGATGGAGCAGGTCACTGTAAAAGGCGTATCCCACATCACCGGCGGCGGTTTCTATGAGAACATCCCCCGCAGCCTGAAGAAGGGTTGCGCTGCCCGCATCGCCAAGGCCGATGTGCGCACTCCTGCCCTCTTCAGCGTGCTTGCCAAGGAAGGCAACGTGCCCGAGCGCGACATGTTCAACACCTTCAACATGGGCGTCGGCATGACCATTGTGGTCGCCGCCGAGGACGCCGACAAGGCCCTCGACATCCTGCACACCCACGGTGAGGAAGGTGCTTACCGTCTGGGCACTATCGTGGAAGGCGACGGGGTGGAACTGGTATGAAGCGTGTAGCTGTACTGGTTTCCGGCGGCGGCACCAACCTGCAGGCCCTGCTGGAAAGCGAAGCCCGCGGCGAAAATCCCAATGGCAAGATCGTGTTGGTGGTTGCCAGCAAACCCGGCGTTTACGCGCTGGAACGGGCCGCCAATTTCGGCGTGGAAAGCACAGTGGTGGCTCGCAAGGAATACGCCGACAGTGAGGCCTTCGACACGGCCCTGCTGGACACCCTGCAGAGCCATCAGATCGACGTTGTGGTGCTGGCCGGATTTCTTTCGGTGCTGGGTCCGCGCGTCATTGAGGCCTACCGCAACCGGATTCTGAACGTTCATCCCAGCCTGATCCCCAGCTTCTGCGGTCCCGGTTTTTACGGTCTGCGTGTGCACGAAGCGGCGCTGGCCCGGGGCGTGAAGGTAACCGGTGCCACCGTGCATCTGGTCAACGAGGAATGCGATGGCGGCCCCATCCTGCTGCAGAAAGCGGTAGCGGTGCAGCCCGGCGACACCCCCGAAGTGCTGCAGAAGCGCGTGATGGTGGAAGCCGAATGGAAACTGCTGCCGCAGGCTTTGGCTATGGTTTGCAACGACGAGGTGTAAAGCAATGAAGAAGAATCTGTACAAATATCTTGCCGGCAACGAGTACCCCGGCCGCGGCATTGTGCTGGGCCGTACCCCCGATGGTGAAAAGGCTGTAATTGCCTACTGGATCATGGGGCGCAGTGCCAACAGCCGCAACCGTGTATTCGAGGCGATCCCGGGCGGCATCCGCACCGTGGCGGCAGATCCTGCCAAACTGGAAGATCCCCATCTGATCATCTACAACGCGGTGCTTACCCCCCGGGAAACCACCGTCGTCACCAATGGTGATCAGACCGATACCATCGTCCATTTCATGAACGAGAATCTCTTCCCCGGCTACAGCTTTGAGGCTGCCCTGGCTACCCGCACCTATGAGGACGACGCCCCCAACTTCACGCCGCGCATCTCCGGTGTGGTGGATATGCGCAGCGGCGCTTACAAGCTGTCCATTGTCAAGAGCTGCGAGGGCAACGCCGCCAGTGTGCAGCGCCAGACCTTCGATTATCCCCAGCCGGTGGCGGGCGAGGGCCATTTCATCAGCACCTATCTGAAAAACGGCTCCCCCATTCCCAGCTATGCAGGCGAACCCATGCGGATCACCATCGACGAAAACGACGGTGCTGAATTTGCCGGCAAGCTGTGGGAGTCCCTCAACGAGGACAACAAGGTCAGCCTCTTTGTGCGTACCATCACGCTGGAGACCGGCGATTACGAAGATACCATTCTGAACAAATACAATGCGGTGGAGGGTGAATAAATGAAAGAATTTCAGCTGAAATACGGCACCAACCCCAACCAGAAGCCCGCTCGCATTTACATGGCGGACGGCAGTGAACTTCCGGTCGAGATTCTGAACGGCCGTCCGGGCTACATTAATTTTCTGGACGCCTTCAACTCCTGGCAACTGGTGCGCGATCTGAAAAAGGCGCTGGGTATGCCTGCGGCGGCCAGCTTCAAGCATGTCTCCCCTGCCGGTGCTGCCATCGGCCTGCCGCTGGATGACACCCTGCGCGCCATGTACCATGTTGCTCCTGATGCGGAACTGAGCCCTCTGGCCTGCGCCTACGCCCGTGCCCGCGGTGCCGACCGCATGTCCAGCTTCGGCGACTGGATCGCACTTTCCGATGTCTGTGATCTGGCTACCGCCAAGCTCATCCAGCATGAGGTCAGCGACGGCATCATCGCTCCCGGCTACGACGCCGATGCCCTGGAAGTTCTCAAATCCAAGAAGAAGGGCAACTACAACATCGTGGCCATTGATCCCGACTACGAGCCCGCCAAGCTGGAGACCCGCACCGTATTCGGTGTAACCTTTGAGCAGGGCCGTCAGGATCTGGACATCTCCGACGCCACCATGCTGCAGAACATCGTCACCGAAAACAAGGAGATCAGCGCTGAACAGCGCCGGGATCTCATCATCAGCCTGATTGTGCTGAAATACACCCAGTCCAACAGCGTCTGCTACGTGCAGGACGGCCAGACCATCGGCGTGGGCGCCGGCCAGCAGAGCCGCATCCACTGCACCCGTCTGGCGGGCCAGAAAGCCGACAACTGGCAGCTGCGCCATATGCCCAAGGTGCTGAACCTGCCTTTCCGGGAGGACATCTCCAAGCCCAACCGCGACAATGCCATCGACGTTTACATCGGTGATACGCCGGAGGATGTGATCGGCGACGATGTCTGGGCTGAGACCTTCACCGAGCAGCCCGCTCCCCTCACCGCAGAGGAAAAGCGCGCCTGGCTGGATAAGGTCACCGGCGTTTCCCTGGGCAGTGATGCCTTCTTCCCCTTTGGCGACAACATCGAGCGCGCCCGCCGCAGCGGCGTGACCGCCATTGTACAGCCCGGTGGGTCCATCCGCGACCAGCAGGTCATTGATACCTGCAACCGTTTCGGTATTGCCATGGCTTTCTGCGGCATCCGGCTGTTCCATCATTAAAAATCGCACTTGCCTGCGGCGTTTTTTCGTCGCGGGCAGTTGTGCTGTCAAAGGAGTTCAGTATGAAGATTCTCGTTGTTGGCGGCGGCGGGCGTGAACACGCCATCATCCGCGCGCTGAAACAAAGTCCCCAATGCACCGAGATCTGGTGCGCTCCCGGCAACGGCGGCATCAGCTACGATGCCCACTGCAAGGCCATTCCTGCCACGGATGTGGATGCCATGGTCGCTTTCGCCAAAGAAGAAGCCTTTGATTATGTGGTCGTCGCCCAGGATGATCCCCTGGCGCTGGGCATGGTGGACGCTCTGGCCGAGGTTGGCATCCCGGCTTTCGGTCCCGACAAGGCGGCTGCCCGTATCGAAGCCAGCAAGGTGTTCAGCAAGAACCTGATGCAGAAATACGGCATTCCCACCGCCGATTACGCAGTGTTTGATGATCCCGCCAAAGTCATTGCCTACGTGGAGGAGAAGAACAAATACCCCGTGGTCATCAAGGCCGACGGTCTGGCGCTGGGCAAAGGCGTTCTGATCTGCCAGAACCACGAGGATGTGACGGAGGCCGTGAAGGAGATCATGCTGGACAAGAAGTTCGGCGCTTCCGGCAACCATGTGGTGGTGGAAGAGTTCCTTACCGGCCCCGAAGTCAGCGTGCTGTCCTTCTGTGACGGCAAAACCGTCAAGCCGATGGTCTCCAGCATGGATCATAAGCGTGCGCTGGACGGCGACCAGGGCCTGAACACCGGCGGCATGGGTACCGTGGCCCCCAACCCCTACTACACCCAGGAAGTGGCTGACCGCTGCATGAAGGAGATCTTCCTGCCCACAGTGGCCGCCATGCAGGCCGAAGGGTGCCCCTTCAAAGGCTGCCTCTACTTCGGCCTGATGCTGACGCCCAATGGCCCCAAAGTCATCGAGTACAACTGCCGCTTCGGCGATCCCGAAACCCAGGTAGTTCTGCCCTTGCTGGAAAGTGATCTGCTGACCATCATGCAAGCCACCACCAACGGCACTCTGGCGGAAACCGAAGTCAAGTTCCGCAACGGCGCCGCCGCCTGCGTCATTCTGGCCAGCGGCGGGTATCCCCTCGCCTATGAAAAAGGCAAGGAGATCACCGGTCTCTCTGAGGGTCAGCTGCCCGGCTGTGCCGATGTAACGGTCTACCATGCCGGTACGGCCCTCAAGGACGGCAAGCTGGTCACCAACGGCGGCCGCGTTCTGGGTGTGACTGCCACGGCAGACGCACTGCCCGAGGCCCTGAAAAAGGCCTACGCCGCCAGCGAAAACATCCATTTTGACAAACTGCACAAGCGCAGCGACATCGGTGCCCGCGCACTGGCTGCCATGCAGTAACCGGGAGGCAATACAATGGTATATCGCATTTATGTTGAGAAGAAGCCCGGCTTCGACGGCGAAGCCCAGGGGCTGTTCCATGAGCTGGTAGACCTGCTGGGCATTACCCGGCTGAAAGGTCTGCGGCTGATCAATCGCTACGACGTAGAGGGCATCGATGAGGCCCTTTTCCAGCAGGCTATCCCCACTGTGTTCAGCGAACCCCCTGTGGACGTGACCTACACCGAGCTGCCTGCGGCCTCCACGGTCTTTGCCGTGGAGTATCTGCCCGGCCAGTTCGATCAGCGCGCCGATTCCGCCAGCCAGTGCATCCAGCTGCTGAGCCAGGGTGAGCGCCCCGACGTGCGCAGTGCCCGCGTGTATCTGCTGGACGGTGATCTGACCGAAGAGGATCTGGCTGCCATCAAGAAATATGTCATCAACCCGGTGGAAGCCCGGGAAGCCAGCCTGGCGCCGCGCGAGACCCTGAAGATGGAGTTTGCCATCCCCACCGAGGTGGAGACACTCAACGGCTTTACCGCGCTGGATGACGGCGCGCTGGAGGCTTTCCGCACCGAGAAGGGCCTGGCCATGGACCACGCCGATATTGTTTTCTGCCAGGATTACTTCAAGAGCGAGCATCGTGACCCCACCATCACCGAGATCCGTCTGATCGACACCTACTGGTCCGATCATTGCCGTCACACCACCTTCGGCACCATCCTCGACGATGTACAGATCGACGACGAGCTGGTCCAGGCTGCTTTTGACCGCTACATGGCTTTGCGTGAGGAGACCGGCCGCGACAAGAAGAACCGGACCCTCATGGACTGCGCCACCATCGGCGCCAAGGCACTGAAGCAGCGCGGCATCCTGAAGAATCTGGACGAGAGCGAGGAGATCAACGCCTGCACCGTCAAGATCCAGTGCGACGTGGACGGCGAACTGCAGGACTGGCTGTTCCTTTTCAAGAACGAAACCCACAACCATCCCACCGAAATCGAGCCTTTCGGCGGCGCGGCCACCTGCATCGGCGGCGCCATCCGCGATCCCCTGTCCGGCCGCAGCTATGTCTACCAGGCCATGCGCGTCACCGGTGCCGGCGATCCGCTGAAACCCGTCTCCGAGACGATGCCCGGCAAACTGCCCCAGCGCAAACTGGTCACCACCGCTGCCGCCGGCTATTCCAGCTACGGCAACCAGATTGGTCTGGCTACCGGTCAGGTTGCGGAGCTCTATCATCCCGGCTACGTGGCCAAGCGCATGGAGATCGGTGCCGTGGTTGGCGCCACTCCTGCCAGCCATGTCCGCCGTGAGGAGCCCGCGCCCGGCGACGTGGTCATCCTGCTGGGCGGCCGTACCGGCCGCGACGGCATCGGCGGCGCCACCGGATCCTCCAAGGCCCATAAGCTTACCAGTCTGGAAACCTGCGGTGCTGAGGTCCAGAAAGGCAACGCCCCCATCGAGCGCAAACTGCAGCGTCTGTTCCGCCGTGAGGATGCCTGCCGCCTGATCAAGCGCTGCAACGACTTTGGCGCCGGCGGTGTTTCCGTTGCCATCGGCGAATTGGCCGACGGCCTGCGCATCGATCTGAACAAGGTCACCAAGAAGTATGAGGGCCTGGACGGCACCGAACTGGCCATCAGTGAGAGCCAGGAGCGCATGGCTGTGGCCGTGGCTGCCGACGATGCCGAGACTTTCATCGGCTACGCTCACGAGGAAAACCTGGAAGCCACCATTGTGGCTACGGTCACCGAAGAAAAGCGTATGCGTGAGATCTGGAACGGCAAAGCCATCGTCGATCTGTCCCGCGAGTTCCTGAACTCCAACGGTGCCGAGCGCCACGCCAACGTCCATATCCTGCCGGGCCATGTCTGGCAGCCCCAGTGGTCCGGCGCCAACTTCGAAGAGAAGATGGAGAATCTGGTTTCTGACCTCAACGTCTGCAGCCAGAAGGGCCTGGGCGAACGGTTTGACTCCACCATCGGTGCAGCCACCGTACTGATGCCCTATGGCGGCAAGTACCAGCTGACCCCGACCATGGCCATGGTCGCCAAGCTGCCGGTGGATGGTGAAACCACCACCTGTTCCGGTATGGCCTGGGGCTTCAACCCCTACCTGACCGAGGCGGATCCTTACCGCGGCGCCTACCTGGCTGTGGTGGAAAGCGTGACCAAACTGGTCTGCGCCGGCTTCCACCACAAAGACATGTATCTGACCTTCCAGGAATACTTTGAGCATATGAACGATGACCCGACCCGCTGGGGCAAGCCCTTGGCCGCCCTGCTGGGCGCGCTGGATGCGCAGATGGGCCTGGGCATCGCCTCCATCGGCGGCAAGGACTCCATGTCCGGCAGCTTCGAAGGATTGGATGTTCCCCCGACGCTGGTCAGCTTTGCCACCGCCATCGGCAACGTGAAGGATGTGCAGAGCGCTGAATTCAAGAAAGCCAACAGCTCGGTCGTCATGCTGCGTCCCCAGTACAAGGACGGCCTGCCGGAGATCGGCAGCCTGATCGCCATCTACAAGACGGTGGAGCAGATGATCGACGAAGGCAAGGTCCTGGCTGCCGCCACGCCCGGTTACGGCGGTGTGGCTGAGGCGCTGTTCAAGATGTGCGTGGGCAACCACGTGGGTCTGCAGCTGAGCAACGACCTCAACCTGGACGACCTCTTCCAGCCTGCTTACGGCGCCGTCATCCTGGAGCTGCTGGATCCTGCCGCCGGTGAATTCCTGGGCTTCACCACCGTGGACTACACGCTGGAAGCCGAAGGCAACAAGATCGATCTGGCCCGCCTGCAGGAATTGTGGGAAGCCAAGCTCGAGCCGGTCTTCCCCTACCGTAAGAAAGGTGACAAGGTTCAGGCTCTGAGCTATGAGTGCTCCATGACTGATCGCGTAGCGCCCGCTGTTCGTCTGGCTACCCCTCGCGTGATTATCCCGGTCTTCCCGGGCACCAACTGTGAGTACGATACGGCTCGTGCGTTCCGTCGCGCCGGTGGTGATCCTCACATTCTGGTGCTGAAGAACCTGACCCCCGCCGACGTAGCCGAAAGCTGCGAAGCGCTGGTCAAGGAGCTGGACGAGGCCCAAATCCTCATGCTGCCGGGCGGCTTCTCCGGCGGCGACGAGCCGGACGGCTCCGCTAAGTTCATCACGGCATTCTTCCGTGCGCCCGCCGTGGCCGATGCCGTCAACCGTCTGCTCAATCAGCGTGACGGTCTGGCGCTGGGTATCTGCAACGGCTTCCAGGCTCTCATCAAGCTGGGCCTTGTCCCCTATGGTGAGATCCGCCCCATCACGGAAAATGATCCGACGCTGACTTTCAACACCATCCATCGTCACCAGAGCATGCTGGTCCGTACCCGCATTGCCAGCAACAAGAGCCCCTGGTTGAGCGAGTGCGATGTCAACGACGAGCATCTGATTGCCATCAGCCACGGCGAGGGCCGCTTTGTCTGCAACGACGAACTGCTTCAGCAGCTCATCGCCAACGGCCAGGTCGCCACCCAGTATGTGGATCTCACCTGCCAGCCGACCATGGATCTGCGCTACAACCCCAACGGTTCTGTGCTGGCCATCGAAGGCATCACCAGCCCCGACGGCCGCGTGCTGGGCAAGATGGGTCACAGCGAACGTACCGGCAACCAGCTGTACAAGAACGTGACCGGCGACAAGTACCAGCCGATCTTCGAGGGCGGCGTCAACTACTTCAAGCTGTAAGAAAGGGATTTCGCAATGGCACAACATGACCGCTATATCTCTCCGTTCAGCACCCGCTATGCTTCGGATGAGATGCAGTATATTTTCTCCGACGACAACAAGTTCCGTACCTGGCGCAAACTGTGGATCGCATTGGCCAAGGCCGAACAGAAACAGGGTCTGGCTATCACTGACGAGCAGATTGCCGAGCTGGAAGCTCACAAAGACGACATCAACTATGAGGATGCCATCGCCCGGGAAAAGCTTGTGCGCCACGACGTGATGAGCCATGTCTACGCCTACGGCCTGCAGTGCCCCAAGGCAAAGGGCATCATCCATCTGGGTGCCACCAGCTGCTATGTAGGCGACAATACCGATGTGATCATCATGCGGGAAGCCCTGCAGCTGGTCCGCAAGAAGATCATCGGTGTACTGGCCAATCTCGCCAAGTTCGCCGAGCAGTACAAGGATATGCCCTGCCTGGCCTACACCCACTGCCAGCCCGCTCAGCTGACCACCGTCGGCAAGCGCGCTACCCTGTGGATGAACGAGCTCTATATGGATCTGGAAGAGATTGACCACCAGATCAGCCAGCTGGCGCTGCGCGGCGTAAAGGGAACCACCGGTACCCAGGCCAGCTTCATGGAACTGTTCAACGGCGATTCTGCCAAAGTCAAGGCCGTGGAAGCGGATGTATGCGCCCAGATGGGCTTTGCCAAGGTCGTGCCGGTCTGCGGCCAGACTTACAGCCGCAAGGTGGATTACAACGTGCTGTCCGCTGTGGCAGGCCTGGGCCAGAGTGCCATGAAGATGGCCACCGACATCCGTCTCCTGGCCAACTTCAAGGAGATGGAAGAGCCCTTTGAAAAGAACCAGATCGGTTCTTCCGCCATGCCCTACAAGCGCAATCCCATGCGCTGCGAGCGCATCTGCGCGCTGAGCCGTTACCTTATGGTGGATGTGCTCAATCCCGCCATGACCGCCGGCACCCAGTGGTTTGAGCGTACCCTGGATGATTCCGCCAACAAGCGCATTGCCATGGCGGAAGGGTTCCTGGCTGCCGATGCCATCCTGAACATCCTGCTCAATGTTTCTGATGGCCTGGTGGTTTACCCGAAAGTCATCCGTGCCCGCGTGATGGCAGAACTTCCCTTTATGGCCAGCGAGAACATCATGATGAAAGCCGTCAAGAAGGGCGGTGACCGCCAGGAGCTGCATGAACGCCTGCGCGAACATGCGGTGGCTGCGGCGGCTGTGGTCAAGCAGGAAGGCATGCCCAACGATATGATTGCCCGTGTGGAGGCCGATCCCGCGTTCGGCCTGAGCCGCGAAGAGATCGAGGCGGAACTGAGCCCCGAAGCCTTTACCGGTCGTGCGCCTGAACAGGTGGAGGAATATCTCCGGGATGTCATTGCCCCTGTACTGGCTGCCAACGCCGAGGATATTGGTCAGAAAGTGGAGCTGAACGTCTGATCGTCCTGTAAACAAAAAATCCCGTGGAACAGAAGTTCCACGGGATTTTTTATTCTCCCTCGGAGGAAGAGGCGGTATCTCCATCGGAAGATTCCGCCGCATCACCTTCATCGGTCGGTTCGGGTGTTGGTGTAGGGTCCGGTTCCTCCGGCGCAAAATAGCCCTTTATCTCACCGTCGGTCTGCTGATAGCTGACATCCAGAGTGCCTTTGTCGCTGGCAGAAAGGCCCTTGTCCGGGTCAAGAATAGCTACTGAGGCAAGGCGGATCTTGTAATCCAGACGGTTGCTGTTCCCGAGAAGCACCTGGATCCGGTCCTGGTATCGGAAACTGAGGTTGCTCAGATCGGTGATATCCAGCGCGGTGACACCATCGGTGAGCCCCTCCTCATCCATCGCCCCCAACATTTCCGTAAGGACTTGCGTAGCACTGGGTTGTGCCGCCTCCATGGTGGCAGACTCGCCCTCCAGCAGGGAATTGTAGCTGACCGGCACCACAATCTGTCCCGGCTCGGGAGAAAAATCCGGCTGCATCGTGCAAGAAAGTACCGTCAACCCCGCGGGTTGGGAAATATCCGTGCGCAGAATTTTAAGCGAATCGCTGAGGATGACCCAGCCTCCCGAATACATCGAAGTGAAACGTTCGGTGGCTGGACGCACTTTAATGACGACGGTACCAGGCAATTGGATATCCACCTGCACATTGTCCAGATACGGGAACTGCGACTGCAGCTGTATCGTTTTCTCGGTGGTGGAGAATCCGAATAAACTGGTTCCCTGCTCAATGCCCAGAGCCGCTATGATCTCATCCTCTGTATAAATGCCGGTATCTGCCGGCGTAGTCCTGTCAAATGTTTCCACCCGGAAGGATGTCACCTTGAAAAGCAAATTGATGGAAATGATGGTTCCCAGCGCCAGCACCAGCAACACACCCAGAACCCCCAGTGCCCTGCGGCGATTGCGCTGCCGAATCAGTTCTGCCTGCGTCACCCGGCGTTGGCGCCGCGGCATACCAGGTGTATACCCGGCTTTCTGAGGATTCAGCTGGGGTTGTGTGTGTGGCCGCGAGGTACCGCTGCTTCGGCGCTGCGGTGCCTGCACCGGATTGGGAACAGTTCGCCTTGCTGCATTTCCCTGGGGACGCACAGGCTGTTGCTTTTGCAGACCGAGGCGACTCCCTAAACTTCGCTTCTGCCCGGAACGAGCAAAGGAGCCGCCCCTGGACTTTTGCTGACGGCTGCGCTGGTCGCGGTCCATACGGGTGGCTCCTTTCCTGGAAATTGCTAAGGGTAAAGCGTTTTCACTTTACAAGGTTCATCAGTTTCTCGGTGATCAACTCAAGGCTGTGGGGATTGCCCAGTTTTTTTGCATTCTGTCCCATCTCGACCAGTTTTCCCGGGGTTCCCAGCAGCTTCTGCACCGTATCAATGAGTTTTTCACCGGTGAGATTCTTTTCTTCAATCACCACAGCTGCGCCGGCCTTTTCCAGCTCCAACGCATTGTAATACTGGTGATTTTCCGCCACGTTGGGGCTGGGGATCAAAACCGAAGCGCGGCCTACTGCTTCCAATTCCGCCAGTGTCAGCGCACCGGAACGGGCGATTACAAGATCTGCCGCCGCCAAAAGTTGAGGCATATTGTTGATATAGGGAGTGACCACCAGATTGGGGCCAGGCGCAAAGCCTTTTTCCCGCTCCAGCCGGTTGAACAGGATGACGCCGCGTTTTCCGGTGGCATGCAGATGCAAAACATTTGCCCCCTGCTGTTTCTCCCAGGCGCACAAATCCGCCACCACTTCGTTGATGCGATCGGCTCCCAAGCTGCCGCCGAAACTCAGGATCACCGTACGCTCCCCCGCTTCCAGCTTCTGGCGGGCGGTGGCACGGTCCGCCGTCAATACTTCCGGGCGAACCGGGTTTCCCACCACAAAGGTCTTGTCAGGGGCTCCGAGTTTCTCCACCGCATCGGCGCTGGCGGCCAGCACCAGATCCACATCCTTGGCAAGCAGTTTGTTGGTGACACCCGGGAAGGCATTCTGCTCATGAATGGCCGTTTTGATGCCGCGCTTGGCAGCCGCCCGCACGATGGGTCCGCTGACATATCCGCCGCAGCCAATGACCAGATCCGGCCGCACTTCGTCCAGGATTTTCCATGTCCGGGGGCCGGAAAGCGCCAGATGCCAGACAGCCACCACATTACGCACAATATTTTCGGCATTCAGACGGCGCTGAAAGCCGTTGATTTCAATGTGATGAAAGGGATAGCCGGCCTTGGTCACAAGGCCATACTCCATCCCTTCACGCCGCCCCGCAAAATGAATTTCCGCCGTAGGATCTGCGGCTTTCAGCGCCCCGGCAATAGCCAGTGCCGGATTGATATGACCGGCTGTTCCGCCGGCAGCAATCAAAACACGCATACTCTCTCCCCTTTTCTTACCTTTATGTACAACTCAGGTACTCTGGCGTCGGTAGACGGGACGTCGCGGTGCACGGCCCAGTTTACGGTCAATTTCGGCCTGGTGCTGCTTCTGACGGGCTTCCATCCTCGCATTCCCCGCCCGGGAAATGCTGAGCAGTACACCCATCTCTCCCAAGAGCAACAACAGGCTGGTACCGCCCGAGGAAAAGAACGGCAGGCTGATACCGGTATTGGGCAGCAGCGCCGTCGCCACACCGATATGGCAGAACACCTGCCAGGCAACCTGGGATGTAATACCAATGCCCAGCAGCGCTCCAAAAAAGTCCGGCGCGTTGAGGGCGATCAGGATCCCCTGCACAATGATTGCCGCAAAGAGCAGGATGAGTGCCAAGGCTCCCACAAAGCCCAGTTCTTCGCAGACCACAGAAAAAATGAAGTCATTTTCCGCATAGGGCAGCCACTGGTGCTTCTGAACACTGTTGCCGATACCCACGCCAAACAAGCCACCAGTGCAGATGGCGTAGACACTCTGACGGGTCTGCCACAACATGTTCGTGGTATCTGTCGGCGTAAGGCCCCACACGCCGCCCAGACGCTCGGCGGCATAGCCGCCGCTGGACTGCAGATAGTTGTAAAACGCAAGACCTCCGGCCGCTGCCACACCGCCGGCCGCAAACAGCCAGACACCGCCGCCGCCCGCGCAGAGCAGCATGGTGGCAAAGATGGCGCACATCAGCAGCATGGCGGAGTTGTGGGGTTCCAGACGCAGGAGAATCAGCACCGGAATCAACGGCAATGCCGGCAGAATAATCCCATAGATAGGATTTTTGATTTGATTTTTATGTTTGTCCAGGGCGTCTGCTGTCCCCAGAATGATGGCGAACTTGGCCATTTCCGAGGGCTGCAGAGACATTCCCCCCGGGAAATACACCCAACGATAACAGCCGTTGCTGTCACTGGGCATGAACAGCGCCACAATCAGCAGCACCAGGGTCACGAAATAAAAAGTCTCGTTCAGATACCGCAGTGCGCGATAGTTGATGCGCGACATAAAAAGCATCGCAGCAAAACCTACCACTGCCACGATGGCCTGCGGCTTGATGAAATGATAAATATCGCCGTACTTGGTGTAACCGCTGGAATAGCTGGCCGAAAACAGCATGATCAATCCGTAAGCCAGCGTCACGGCCAATGTACCTACAAAGCCCCAGGAAACCGGGCCGCGTTCTGCCTTTGGCAGGCGAATGACCCGCAGCATGCGGATAATGTTCCCCACCGAATGATCCAGAATCAGGGCCAGAAGGCTGAGAGATGTATTTTGCAAGGGGTATGCCCTCCTTTCGGGGCGTGCCGGGAAGACACCGCACCCAGGGGCGCGGTCAGACGAGGCAGATATACAGGATGCCCAGCGCCACACCGACGGCAGCGATGAGCGCAAAGAAACCGTCAATCTTCACTTCCCGCCAGCCACGCATCTCAAAGGCATGATGGATGGGGGTCATCTTGAAGATTCGTTTGCCGTGGGTGGCCTTGAAATAGACGCGCTGGATCACAACGGTCATGGCATCCCAGATATACACAAGGCCAAAGAACAGCACAAGTTCGGGGCGGTCCATAATGAACGCCAGTGCCGTGACAAGGCCGCCAAAGAACATGCTGCCGGTATCACCCATAAAGACTTTGGCCGGATAGAAATTCCAGATCAGGAACCCGGCACAGGCGCCCGCCGTAGCCGACGCAATGAGCGATACATGCACAAAACCCAACAGACTGCCGGCCAGCAGATAGCCCAGCATGGACACAAAGGTCACACCGGTGCACAGGCCATCCAGACCATCGGTCAGGTTGACGGCGTTCACCAGGAAGATGATGCCGAAGAACGCAATGGGATAAAAGAAGATGCCAAAATCAACGGCGCCAGCCACCGGCAGCATGACCTCGGTGGAGAGCAGCCCCAGGGAATGCAATCCGATCATAAAACCAACCGTCACCGCTACCTGGAAGACAATCTTCTGCATCGCCGTCAAGCCCAGATTGCGGTGTTTGATGACTTTGATGAAGTCATCCAGAAAGCCGATCAGTCCGGAGCCAAAGGCCAGGAACAATACCATCATACCGGCTGCCAGCTGCTGCGGGCCGAGCACCTCCGATGCCTTGCTCTGGAAGATCCCCCAGACAACGCCCAGCGTCACCAGGATGCCGAAGATGAACCCAAGGCCGCCCATGGTGGGGGTACCGTTTTTCTTGTTGTGCCAGGTCGGTCCTTCCTCCCGGATGGTCTGCCCGAAATGCAGACGATGCAAGGCCGGGATCAAAAGCCAGCAGGTCACGGCAGTAACGGCAAAGCCGCCCACCGCCGCAGCTGCCAGCATATAGGAGACAGTTTGCTCCATGCAGTCATTCCTCCAAAAAACTCTTCTTTTCTGGGCGTGACTGCATACGAAGCCGTCACGCCTGTGGCAATCCAGCGTAGTAATCCTGCAACAGATCTTCCAGCTTCATCGCATGACTGGCTTTGGCCAGCAGCGCATCACCGGGCTGTACAAATTGCTGTAGACATTGTAGCACCTCTTGGGCCTTTTGGCAATGCACAGTTGTTACGCCCCGCGCCTGCGCCGCCTCGGCCATCACCGCACTGCGCGGGCCATAGGCAATCAGGGTATCGACACCCGCTTCGGCGACCCACTCGCCGGTATGGCGGTGTCCCTCCTCGCTGGCATCGCCCAGTTCCAGCATATCTCCCAGCAGCGCAATCTTACGTTTATTAGGCAGTGCCTTGAGTACCGAGATAGCCGCTTTCATGCTGTCAGGGCTGGCATTGTAGCAGTCCTCGATGACCGTCACGCCACCTCTTTCCACGATATGCTGGCGCATGCCGGTGGTCTGATACCGGGAAAGCGCCTTGGCACAGTTCGCCGGATCCAGTCCCAGACGGGTGGCTGCCGCATAGGCCGACAAAGCGTCATAGACAGTATGCAGTCCGGCTGTGGGGATGGAAACCGGGAAACGGCCGTATTCCCGGTCGACCAGTGTAAAGGTGGTTCCCTGTGCACCAGTCTGAATGTTCTCCGCCCGGACATCGGCCTCCTGCTCGATACCGAACCACACCGCCCGCAGACGGCCCGGGACCTGCGCCGTAGGCAGAAGGTCATTGTCCGCATTGAGCACCAGCGGCGCGCCATCCGGCAGGCCCGCACAGATTTCCATCTTTGCTTTCAGTATATTCTCCCGGGTGCCGAGATTTTCCAGATGGGACACACCGATCATCGTGATAATGCCCGCCGAGGGCCGCACGCAGCGGGTCAGACGCTCAATCTCCCCCGCGTGGTCCATGCCCATCTCCACCACCGCGTACTCGGTGGCGCTTTCCAGGCGGAACAGCGTATTGGGTACGCCAATCTCGTTGTTCTGGTTTCCCTCGGTTTTCAGGGTATTGCCAAACGCCGACAACACCGCATAGCAGAATTCCTTGGTGGTGGTCTTGCCCACACTGCCGGTCACGCCAATAATGCGGGGGCTGAACAGCATCCGGTAGTTGGAGGCCATGCGGACCATGGCCAGGGCACTGTCCGGCACCACAACGGTGCGGTCCGCCGGGACGCCGTCCACCGGATGATTGGCAATGATATAGGCAGCGCCGTTCTGGTAGGCACCAGCGGCAAAGGTGTGTCCGTCCACCCGTTCTCCGGGGAAGCAGACGAAGACACACCCCGGTTCCACCTTTCGGCTGTCGGTGACGACCGCATGGATGGATACCGGTTCGGCCAGCGTCAGGCCGGCCAGCAATTCATTGGCTGGGATCGGTTGCATAAAGATACCTCCTTCTGGTTGCGTACAAATAAGGGCGTCACTCCTGCGCCTGACTGTCGCTCTGGGCTGTATCCGCGGAAGTGGACTCTGCCGCAGAAGCGGGTTCTTCGGAAACAGGTTCTGTGGTCTGTGTAGTATTGGAGGACTCCATCGTCAGGGTAATGATGGTGCCGTAGGCGGTACTGGTGTTGGCTTCCACACTCTGCGCCACCACTTTGCCGCCGCTGTCCCCCTCGTATTGCACATTGAGGTTGGCCGCGCGCAGCATCTGCTCGGCAAAGCTGCTGCTCTTGCCGACGACGTCCGGTACCGTGGTCATGGCGTCCCGGTCGCTCTGGGTATACAGGTAGATGGTGGATCCCGCCGGGACCTTACTTCCGCCGTAGGGATACTGGTACACAATGGTACCGTTGTCCCCGATCAGCTTATGTTTCAGCCCCAGCTGATTGAGGGTCACCTGCGCATTGGTCCAGGTGTAGTTCAGGCAGGTCTGGACCGTGACGGTGCCGCTGGGATTGTAGTTGGAATCCTGCTCGATTCCGAGATAGGGCGCCACCTCGCTGATGATGTTGCCCACCACAGGGGCCACCACCTCGCTGGCGTAGTCATACAACCAGCGGGGGTCGTCCAATACCACGAAGACCTCTATCTCAGGATCATCGATGGGCAATACGGCAGCAAAACTCATGGTCTTGTAATAGTCGCCGTCATAGCGCAGTTCCCGGTCGGTGCGTTCTGCCGTGCCCGATTTACCGCCAATGCGGTAGCCCGCTACATAAGCATTTTTGTTGGAGTGGTAGTTATTGGGGCTTTCACTGTTGGGGTCTACGCTGGTTTCCATCATGGCGAGAATCTGCTCGCTGACCTCCTCGGAAATCACCTGGCGGCGGATGTTGGTCTCGGTTTTCTGCACCACGTTTCCGTCATTGTCAGTGATGGAATCCACCACATAGGGGGTGACCAGATAGCCGCCGTTGGCGACCGCTGCCACCGCTGTCGCCATCTGCATCGGCGTAATGGCCTCGTTCTGACCAAAAGCGGCCGTATACAGGTTGGTGTCCACCTGGGCCATCTGCTCGGCGTTGTACACACTGGTCCAGCGGGTCTCGTTGGGCAGGTCGATGCCGGTGGTCTGGGTGAACCCGAAAGCCTGGATATAGTCGTAGAACACCGTGGGCTGCAAGGTCTGTGCCGCCTGGATGAACCACAGGTTGCAGCTGTGGTTCAGAGCGCCCGCCATATCCAGCAGACCGTGGGCTGCATCGTTGGCGCAGTGATATGTGTGTTCCCACACGGTGCCGGAATCAACTGTAAACTCGCCGTTGCAATAGAAGGTCTGCTCGGCCGTCATAATACCGGAGTCAAGGCCCGCCGATGCTGTGATCAGTTTGAAAACCGAACCGGGCATATACAACTCGGTGATATTCTTATTCTTCCACTGGGCCTCGCGCATCATACCCTGCAGTTGGGTATATTCGCTGCTGACCGTATTGCCCTCCTCATCGGTGGTGGTTTCCCGGCTGATCTTGCCGTCCGCAATGATGTCGGCCACCTCATCCTCGCCCAGGCGGCTCTTGAGCCAGTCGATATCCTCGTCATCCAGCTCTTCCTTATCAAGGATCGCCTGCATCTTTTCATCGTAGATGGTATAGGGACTGTTGGGGTCAAACTGTTCCAGCGACGCCATCGCCAGGATGGCGCCGGTCTTGACGTTCATGACGATGGCGCTGCCGCGACCATGCACGCTGAAGGTATTCATGGCCTCGGCCAAATACTCTTCCACGATGGCCTGCACATTCTCGTCGATGGTCAGGTTCAGATTGTTGCCGTCAATGGCCGGGTAGACATCCGCTTCGGCGTTGGCCAGTACTTCACCGCTGACATTGGTCTCGGCAATGCTGCGCCCCGGCGTACCGGAAAGCACATCGTCATAGGATTTTTCCAGACCGTACGCACCGGAACCGTCGCCGTTGCAGAACCCCAGCACCGAGGAAAGAAACGCTCCATAGGGATAGCTGCGGGTGGATGCCTGCTCCGTGGAGAGTACAACGATCCGGTATCCCTGCTCCTCCCCGGCCGGCGGTTCTGTGCGGTAGTTCATGGAATATTCGATGATGGCATCTGCCACCGGCTTTTCCACGCCCTTGGCCACCACGCGATACTCATAAAGTTCGCCGTTGGCATTGGTTGCTGTCAGAATATTGAAAATACTGTCCGCCGTGGTGCCGTCGTCCAACAGCGTGGCAATTTCCTCCGCGGCTCGCTGCAGCTGGGCGGTGGTAGCTCCGTTTTTCTGGGATTGCAGCGGGTTGGCGATGATGTTCCACACCGTGTTGCTCTTGGCCAGCAGTTTTCCGTTGGCGCTGTAGATGGAACCGCGGGTAGCAGGCAGTTCGGTATCCTGCATCTGCTGGGTCACCGCTTCGGTGCGGTACAGCTCTGCGTCCCGCAGCTGCAGTGCATACAGCTGATAAATCAGGATGCCAAAGAAAAAAATCAGGAAGATGGCAATGGCGATCAGCGTGCGCCGCAGTACCTGGGCGCGGAAATGCGGGTTGGGATTGTTGACTGGATTGGACATCGGCGACTCCCTTGGGAGAAATATTTCCCTGATTGCGGCGGCGAGCCTTTTTACGCGCGGCGTTCCCGCCGTTGGTAAAAAGGCTCGTTGCCACATTGATTCTTTTGTTTACGGGTTCAGGCTGCCCAGCAGGTTGAGCGCCGCAGTGCGTACATCAGACACCAGCAACTGTGCACTGCTGGTGGTTTTTTCGATGACGCTCTGATCCTCCAGCTGCACGTAGGTGATCTGGCTGGGGTCCACCTGGACCAGTCCCAGCTGCCCCTCCGCCACCTGCTGCAGGCTGGCACGGCTGGTGATATTGCTCATCTGCGTGGCCAGGTAGTCATACTCGCTCTGCGCAGCCGTGAGCTGGGTCTTGGTATCGTTGATCTGGCCGTTCAGTTCCGTGATCTTCGCCTGGCTGTAAACAACGCTGACAATCAATCCCAGCAGCAGAGCCACAGCCAGCACATTCAGCGTGGAGGCTGCCAGATGGCGCGCCCGGTTCAGGCCATGCCGCCCGCCGCGTACTACCTGCACGCGGGGCTGCGGACGCTCCACCTTGGGTGCGGTCTGACCGGTATGCAATAAAACAGTTGTCATGAAAATGCCTCGTTATACTTTCTCCAACACTCTCAGTTTGGCTGAGCGGGCTCTGCGATTGTGTTCCAACTCTTCTGCGTCCGCTTCTATAGGTTTTCGGGTAATCAGTTTGGCTTTGGGCACCCCACCACAGGTGCAGATCGGTTGCTCCGGCGGGCAGGTGCAACGCTGTGCCCAACGGCGGAACTTGTTCTTGACAAGCCGATCCTCCAGGCTGTGGAAGGTGATCACACACAGCCGTCCCCCGGGCGCCAGACAGTTGAAAATGGCGTCCAGCCCCTCATTGAGGACATCCAGTTCGGAATTCACCGCGATGCGGATGGCCTGGAAGGTGCGCCGTGCCGGGTTTTTGGCCTTGCGGCGTTCCGCCGGCGGTACCGCCGAAGCCACCAGATCCGCCAACTGCAAGGTGGTGGTGATGGGTTGTTCGGCCCGCGTGGCCACAATCTTGCCGGCGATCTGCCAGGCATAAGGCTCTTCACCGTAGTCGCGCAGGATGCGCGTCAGTTCTTCACGGTCCAGGGTGTTGACAAGGTCCGCAGCGGTGGGGCCCTGCTGGCTCATGCGCATGTCCAGCGGCGCATCGGCGTGGTAGGAGAAACCGCGCGCCGCATCGTCCAGTTGGTGGCTTGATACACCAAGGTCCAGCAAGGCCCCGTTGACCGCCGGGATGGAAAGTTCCGCGAGCACACGCGCCGCGTCGCGGAAATTCGCCTGTACCACCTGGGCGGGCAGGCCCTTGAGCCTTTCGGTGGCGACTGCCACCGCATCCGGGTCCTGGTCGAGCGAAATCAGACGCCCGGTGGTCAGACGTTTAGCGATCTGCATACTGTGCCCTGCCCCGCCGGCGGTTCCATCCAGGTAAATACCGGTCGGATCAATGGCCAGCCCATCCAGACAGGGCTGCAGCAGCACGGGTATGTGAGAAAATTCCATTGTGTCAACTACCTATCGTTTAAAAGTCCAGTTCCTCCATCGCAGCGGTGAAGTCCTCATCGCTGGTGGCCTGATCGCCGTTCCAGGCGGCGGTGTTCCAGATCTCCGCAAAGCTGCGGTTGCCGATGATCGTCACATCGTGATCGAGCCCCGCATATTCCCGCAGTTTGGCAGGCAGCTGGATGCGCCCCTGCTTGTCCGGTGTCACTTCCACAGCCGAGGCGTAAAGCATCCGGCTGACCTTGCGGCCCTTGACCAGTCCCTTTTCCTCAATCTTGGCGGCAACCTTTTCAAATTCTTCGGTGGGGAAAGCAGCCAGGCAATGGTCGAGCCAGCGGGTGACAATAAAGGTTTCCCCCATGGCATCCCGGAAACGGGCAGGAAAATTCAGCCGGCCCTTGGTGTCGATGGCGTAATCATACTGGCCCACGAGCATGCTGTTTCCCTCCCCTCCGGGTTTTCGACGGTTTGCACAATCTTTCCGCAGATTTTTTTACGTTGTCGCGTTGGGTCTGTGGAAAACTCTGTGGAAAGAGTGGAAAACTACCCACTTTCAACCACTAACAGGGTCAAATCATCCACTTTTCCCCACTACGATACATTCAGTCTACCATCTCAGGAGACAAAAAGCAAGCCCGCAGCGCCAAAAAAGTTCGCTGCGAGCGGAATTTTCACAGATGTGTAACCGGTGGGGAAAATCGGTGTTTTGCTTGCCTGTAGAAACCAAAAGACGTCCACCGTCCCCCTTCTTCGGGGAGACTGCGGACGTCTCTTCCTATTTACCATTATCCTTACTTTTTCGTTCCGCGTGCCGGACGGGAAGGCATGTTGCGCAGATTCATCCGGGCATTCTTCACATTGGAAAGACTCTTCACCAGGGCCTCTTCCGACTGTTTCAGAACCTCCTCACAGTACAGGGAAGTCTGGCGTTTGATTTCCTTATTCTGTGTCTGGGCAGCCGTCAGGATCTCCACAACACGCTGCTGACTGCGCTTGACGATCTCCTGCTCACTGACCATGGCGCGGGCCCGTTCTTCCGCCTGCTGGATGACCCCTTCCGCCTCCACATGGGCGTTTTTCAGGATCTGCTCCCGGTCGTTGACGATCTTCTTGCTTTCCCGCACCTCATCAGGCAGGTTGTTGCGCACTTCATCAATGATATCCCGCATGCGGTCCACGTCCACCACACGCTTGCCCGCCGCAAACGGAACCGCAGTACCCGCTTCCAGCGTTTCTTCCATCAAATCCAGCAATTCCTCTACGTTCATGCCTGTTCCTCTCTCTCGTATCGGCTGACCATAATCTTGCCGTAAAAATATTGTTTGGTGCGCACCAGCGTCCCCACCCACTCCGGCAGTTCCGCTTCCCGCTCGCTTTCGGCCAGGATAACTCCACCGGGTGCCAGCTTTTCCTGCAGCGCCGGAAGCACCTGGCCGATCAGCCCCTGGTGAAAGGGCGGATCCAGCAGCACCAGATCAAACGGTCCCCGGATGTTGGCCAGAAAAGCCAGTGCCTCTCCGTGACGGATATCGCTCTGCCGCTCTACCCCGGCCGCTTTGCAATTGGCCGTGACAATTCCCAGCGCTTCGGGCGAACGGTCTACAAATACGCAGCTTTTGGCGCCTCGGGAAAGTGCTTCGATTCCCAACTGGCCGCTGCCTGCAAAGAGATCCAGCACCCGTGCCCCCGGCACCAGGAATTGTACGCTGGAAAACATAGCCTCTTTGACCCGGTTGATGGTGGGACGGGTAACGTCCTCCCCCGGAAGAGCCTGCAAATTTTTACCGCGTGCGGTTCCGGCAATGACGCGCATGATCCGTATTTCTCCTCTCCATCGTATCATTTTTATTATGGAGCCTGGCTGTCCGGTTGTCAAGGGGTGGAACCTGTAAAAAAACTATGGCAAAAAGCGGACCGACAGCCACTGCCGTCGATCCGCTTGCAGAAAAAGACATGATTCTATGGTAGATTTTTCCGTCACGGCATGGGTTCCGCCGCAGTCGGACCCACTGCCGGCAGCTTGATCTCCGGCATCAGTTCCTCCGACACCACACGCAGCATTTCCTCCAGTTTCTGCAGTTCGTCCGGTGCAAAGCGCTGTTTGGCGCGGTCCACCACCCGCTGCAGATAGGCATAACTGATGTTGTAGTAATCGACATACTTACGGGTGGGATACAGGTAATATTCCCGCTTGTCGGTGGTGGAACGCACCTTCTCCACATAGCCCTTCTTCACAAGATTGTTGATCTTGTACGCCGCATTGGGGGTGGACAGATTCATCATGTTGGAAAATTCCGCGATGGTGGGATGTCCCAATGCCATAATCACTTCCATGCAGAAGGATTCCACCGTGGTCAGCGTGGCCTCCCGGTTTTCAAACTTGCTGAACACCTGCTGATAAAAATGCAGTTTGAACTTGGTATACACTTGCTGAAACGCCTGATCCAACATGGCAAAAACCTCCTGAAGGTCCGGTGTCTGGGCCGTTTGGGCCGGCATCGCCGGGCGGCGCAGCCGCACTCGCAGACCTTTTGCATTGTTACGGATCAGTATACCACATTTTGTGCCATTTGACCAGTCCTGTTTAGGAGCGCCTGTCACCGCGAAGACTCCCGATCCACGATGGCAAAGGTCAGCTCTGCGTTGACTGCGCGCACGCCGTCCACCCAGGCCGTGGCCTTGCCGATGCCTACCGGACCATGCCGTTCCACCAGCTCACATTCCAGGGTGAGCACATCTCCCGGGATCACCTGGCGGCGGAACCGGGCATTCTTGACCCCGCCGAACAGAGCCAGCTTTCCACTTGCACTCTCCTCGCTGAGCGCCGCCACAGCGCCACACTGGGCCAGCGCCTCGAGAATCAGCACCCCCGGCATGACCGGCTGCCCAGGAAAATGTCCCTGAAAGAACGGTTCATTCATGCTGACGCACTTGATTCCCCGCGCCCACTGTCCGGGCGTATAGTCGGTGATCCGGTCCACCAGGGCGAACGGATACCGATGGGGCAAAATCTCAGCAATCTGCGTCGCGTTCAGCACACGCGGCGGATCATTGGCAACGATGGCCATGGTTCAGCCCTCCCAACGTTTGAAAATTACACAGGCATTGTGCCCGCCGAAACCCAGACTGTCACTCAGGGCATAGTCCACCTGTTCCGCAACGCCCTCGTTGGGCAGGTAGTTCAGGTCGCACTCAGGATCGGGCACCCGGAGGCCGATGGTAGCGGGCAGATACCCGTCCCGCAGTGCCAGCGCCGTGAAGACGCCCTCCACGCCGCCGGCAGCCCCCAGCAGATGTCCGGTCATGGACTTGGTGCTGGAAATCCGCAGTTGGTAGGCATAGTCGCCGAACACAGCCTTGATGGCTGCGGTCTCGCAGGAATCATTCAGATGGGTACTGGTCCCGTGGGCATTGATATAGCCGATCTGTTCCGGCGCCAGATCGGCGTCCCGCAGTGCCAGCCGCATGCATTCGGCACCGCCGGCACCACCGGGGGCCGGTGCCGTAAAGTGGTAAGCGTCACAGTTGGCGCCATAGCCCACGACCTCTGCATAAATTTTTGCGCCGCGGGCCAGAGCATGGTCCAGTTCCTCCAGCACGAGGATTCCGGCCCCTTCGCCGATAACGAATCCGCCACGCTCCGCGTCAAACGGAATGGAGGCGCGGGCAGGATCCTCGGTGGTGTTCAGTGCCTTCATGCTGGTGAAGCCCCCTACTCCCAGCGGGCTGATGCAGCTTTCCGCACCGCCGCAGAGAGCCAGATCTTCATAACCATCGCGGATACGGTGGAACGCATCGCCGATAGCGTTGGTCCCGCCGGCGCAGGCCGTGACCGGGCTCGTGCACATGCCCTTGAGCCCAAAACGGATGGCCACCTGGCCCGCCGCCATATTGGCGATGGACATAGGTACAAAGAAGGGGCTCACGCGGTCAAAGCCCTTGGCTTCCCCCTTGGCATGCTCCTCCTCGATCGTGGGCAGACCGCCGATACCGCTGGAAATGATGGTGGCAAAACGACTGGTATCGGTTTGCTCCAGATCTAGACCGGCATCCTCCACGGCTTCTGCGGCAGCGGCCACCGCAAACTGCGTAAACCGCGCCATCTTGCGGGCCTCCCGCTTGTCTATGCGGGCAGCAGGACCAAACCCCTTGACTTCTGCCGCCAGCTTGACTTTGCTGTTGGTGGTATCGTAATGGGTAATGGGCCCAATGCCGCATTCCCCGCGGCGCACAGCGGCCCAGCTTTCCGCCACCGTGTTGCCCGTAGGGTTGACCGTGCCAAGACCGGTAATAACGACTCTGCGTTTTTCCATAGGAAACCTCGCTATCTTATCCTTTGTATCGTTGTAGTTCAAACCAAACCGGAACGGAGCGCCCCCCCGTTCACATGCCCATGCCTCCATCGACGCACAGCACCTGTCCGGTGATATAGGCAGCCTCAGCACTGGCCAGAAAAGCCACCGCCTGGGCCACTTCCTCGGCGCGCCCGATACGGCCCGCCGGAACAGCACTGAGCGCCGCTTCCCGGGCGGTTTCGGACATGGCTGCTGTCATATCTGTCTCGATAAATCCGGGGGCCACCGCATTGACGGTGACACCGCGGGCCGCAAATTCCTTGGCCAGGCTCTTGGTCAGGCCGATGAGTCCCGCCTTGCTGGCGGCGTAGTTGCTCTGTCCCGCATTGCCATGCAGACCCACCACACTGCTGAGATTGATGATGCGGCCATAGCGCTGGCGCATCATCAGTTTGCAGGCGGTTTTGCAGCAGAAGAAGGCCCCTTTGAGGTTGGCGTTGAGGACCTTGTCAAAGTCCGCCTCCTGCATACGCAGGATCAGTTTGTCGGCGGTGACGCCGGCGTTGTTGACCAGCACGTCCAGGCGTCCAAAGGTTTTGGCTGCGGCCTCTACCAGATTCTGACACTGGACCGGATCGGTGACATCGGCCTGCAGTGTTACAGCCTGCACACCGAAAGCCTGGCAATCCAACGCGGTCTGTTCGGCAGCCGCCGCGCTGGATGCGTAGTTGACGCACACATCAAAGCCTGCCTTGGCCAAAGCCAGACAGATGGCACGGCCGATGCCGCGGCCGCCGCCGGTGACCAGTGCCGCCGGACGGGTATTGTTCTGTTCGCTCATACCTCTTCCCCCCGCAGTGCGGCAACGGCCTTCTCAAAATCCGCCATTGTTTCGACGTTCAGGCAGGTAATGGCACTGCCCACCGTCTTCTTCACAAATCCACTGATGGTGTGGCCGGGGCCGATCTCCACCACGGTATCCACGCCCAGGTCTGCCAGGCGGCGGATGGTATCTTCCAGATAGACACTGCTCTGCACCTGACGTACCAGCAGGTCCGCAATGGAATCCCCCGGGGCTTTCTCATGTCCCAGGCAGTTGAACAACACCGGCATCCGCATGGGGGAAAACGTCACATCCTGAAAGCGTTCGGCCAGCGCCACCGCCGCCGGATGCATCAGAATCGTGTGGAACGGGCCGCTGACTTTAAGCGGCAGGCAGCGTTTGGCGCCCGCCTCCTTTGCCAGCTCGGCAGCACGGTCCACAGCTGCTTTTTCCCCGCCGATCACCAGCTGTCCGGGACAGTTGTAATTACAGATCTGCACGACACCCAGCCCGGAAGCCTCGTTGCAGCATGCCTGCAGCTTGTCGCGGTCGAGCATCAGCACCGCGGTCATGCCACAGTCCAGTCCCTCGGATGCCTTGGCCATAGCCTGGCCACGGAAAGCAACCAGTTCCACTGCGCTCTTCGCATCCAGCACATCGGCACATTCCAGCGCCGAATACTCTCCCAGCGACAGGCCCGCTGCATAATCGGGACGGATTCCTGCATCCGCCAGCATTGCCGTAACACCGGCAGCAAAGGCCACCATGCAGGGCTGGGTGTAGCGGGTCTGGTTGATGACGCCTTGAGGATCCTCAAAGCAGGTGGTCTTGAGATCAAAATCCAGCACCGAGGCCGCCTCGTCGAACACCTTGCGGAAAACGGATGACACCTCATAGAGATCGGCGCCCATTCCGGCGTGCTGACTGCCCTGGCCGGCATACAAAAACGCGAGTTTCATCGTGATGTACTCCTTTTATACGTTCATCTGGCCCATCTCGTGCAGACGGGTCCGGCAGCCGGTCATCATCTCGTCGAGGATCTCAGCCACCGGGCGCACGCCCTGGAGCATACCGGCCACCTGGCCGGCCATCAGGCTGCCGGTCTCGGTATCTCCCTCGAACACGGCACGGCGCAGGCTGCCCAGGGTATACTTTTCCAGTTCCATCTTGTCGGCACCCGCTTTTTCCTGGCGGACATATTCGCGGCTCATACGGTTTTTCAGAACACGAACCGGCGTGCCGCCAATCCGGCCGGTCACGATGGTATCGCTGTCCTTTGCCTTGAGAAGTGCTGCCTTATAGTTGGGATGAACGGGACACTCCTCCGAAACCAGCAGGCAGGTACCGATCTGTGCGCCGCAGGCGCCCAGGGCGAAGGCAGCCGCCAACTGACGGCCGTCAGCAATGCCGCCCGCCGCAATGACCGGGACATCCACAGCGTCCACCACCTGAGGCACCAGCGCCATGGTGGCCATCTCACCCACATGACCACCACTCTCGGTACCTTCCGCAATGACGGCATCTGCACCACATTTTACCAGGTGCTTGGCCAACACGGCCGCCGCCACCACCGGCATCACGGTGATGCCCGCCTTTTTCCAGTTTTCCATATACTTACCGGGGTTGCCGGCACCGGTGGTGACAAAACGGACGCCTTCCTCCACCACGATTTTGGCAAACTCATCCGCCTGGGGGTGCATCAGCATGATGTTCACGCCGAAGGGCTTGTCGGTGAGCTGTTTGGCGCGGCGGATATTCTGTCGCAGCGAATCGGCGTTCATGCCGCCCGATCCGATCAGTCCCAGTGCGCCGGCATTGGCGCAGGCAGCGGCAAACTCACCGGTGGCAATGTTGGCCATACCGCCCTGAATCAGCGGATACCGGGTGCCGAGAATCTCATTCAGCAATTTCATACGACGCTTCCTTTCACAGTGAGCAGCATACCGCCCCATGTCAGACCGCCGCCAAAACCGATGCACACAAGGCGCATGCCTGGCAGCAAGCGGCCGCTCTCGTACAGTTCGTTCAACGCCACCGGGATGCTGGCAGCGCTGGTATTGCCGTGGCGGTCCATGTTTTTGTAGAATTTGGCGGGGTCAGCTTCCAGTTTCCTGACGCAGTGGTCAATGATCCGGCTGTTGGCCTGATGGCAGACCACCCAGTCCACCTCATCCAGGGTGTGGTGGGTGGCCTCCAACACCGCATGCAAAGTACGCGGCAGTGCTTCCACCGCAAAGCGGAACACCGCACGCCCATCCATATGGATGGGGCCACAGGGCGGTGTTTCGATGGCCAGATCCCCCCGGGCTCCCAGGTCTACCGCAAAATCCACACCGTCGGACAATACAAAGACAGCCGCCCCGGCACCATCGCCGAACAACACGCAGGTATTGCGGTCGGTCATATCCATCAGCCTGGAGAGCTGCTCGCACCCGATCACCAGCGCGTAGCGTCGGCTGTCTGACGGACGGGCGGCCAGCAACCCCCGGGCCACCGCCGCCCCGTAGATAAAGCCGGAGCAGGCGGCGTTCACATCCAGTACCGGGATGTCCTGGGCTAATCCCAGTTCCCGCTGGACCAGGCAGGCCGTGCTGGGCGTGGCATAGGACCCGGACAGCGTGGCGCAGACGCAGCAGCCGATCTGTTCCGGCTGCAGGCCACTGCGTTCCAGTGCCTGCTTCGCTGCCGCCACAGCCAGGGTGACGGTGGTTTCCCCCTCCGAGCAGAAATGACGCCGCCGGATGCCGGTGCGAGTTGTGATCCATTCATCGCTGGTATCCACCAGCTTGCTCAAATCTTCGTTGGTCACCACACGGCTGGGCAGCGCCCCGCCGGTGGCAATCAGCTGCAAACCTTCCATAAGTTCCCTCGATCCGTCTTGTATCACAACCCGATCTGGCGGTACTTTTTATACCGCTGATCGGCCAGTGCCTTGCCGCTCATCTTGCACAGCTGGGTCAGATGACGCTCCAGTGCCCCATCCACGGCGGCGAACAGTGCCTGATGATCGCGCTGCGCGCCGCCCAGCGGCTCGGGGATGACCTCCTCCACGATGCCGTCCGCCAGAAGATCCTGTGCGGTCAGCTTCATGATCTCGCAGGCTTCGCCGCTGCGGGAAGAGTCTTTCCACAGAATGCTGGCAAACCCCTCCGGGCTGAGCACCGAGTAAACGGCATTTTCCAGCATAAGGATCCGGTTGGCAACCCCAAGTCCCAGAGCGCCGCCGCTGCTGCCCTCCCCGGTGACTACCGAGATAATGGGCACCGTCAGGCCGCTCATCTCCGCCAGATTGCGGGCAATGGCCTCACCCTGGCCCCGCTCCTCGGCTTCCTTGCCGGGATAGGCGCCCGGTGTGTCGATGAAGGTGATGATGGGACGGCCGAATTTCTCCGCCTGTTCCATCAGCCGCAGTGCTTTGCGGTAGCCGTCAGGTTCCGGCATGCCGAAGCGGAAATGCATGTTTTCCTCCAGGGTGGAGCCTTTGCGGTGGCCGATCACAGTCACCGGAATGCCTTTGTAGCGGGCAATGCCCCCCAGAATGCTGGGGTCATCGCTGCATTCCCGGTCGCCGCGCTGTTCGAAGAAGTCGGTAAACAGCGCCTGGATGTACTCGTCAATACGGGGACGCCCCTGATGCCGGGCCAGGAACACGCGGTCTGCCGGCGTCAGATCCCGGCACTGTTCCAGCAGGGCATCCCGCCGGGCCTGCAATTCTTCCGCTGTTGCGCCTGCCTCCGTTGCGTTCTCTTCTCCCAGAAGCTGGCTGGCAGCCTCGTCCTCCGCGGTGGGATGCTGCATTGCCGCAAGACGCCGGTCAAGGGCTTCCACTTCTTTCAAAATATCTTTGATCATGCGCCGCGCTTCCTCCCTTGTGTGTGCAGCTGAAGCAACTGGGTCAGCGTCTGTTTCATCTCGCCGCGAGGGACTACCTTATCCACGAAACCATGGTCCAGCAGGTATTCGGCACGCTGGAAACCCTTGGGCAGCTTTTCCCCGATGGTCTGCTCGATGACGCGGGGACCGGCAAAACCGATGAGTGCATCGGGCTCCGCCAGGGTGATGTCACCCAGACTGGCGAAGCTAGCTGTTACACCGCCGGTGGTGGGATGCGTCAGGTAGCTGATGTACAGCCCGCCTTTGGACTGGAACCGCTGGATAGCCGCACTGGTCTTGGCCATCTGCATCAGGCTGAAGATTCCCTCCTGCATGCGGGCTCCGCCGCTGGCCGAGAAGATGATGAGCGGCAGATGTTTATTCGTGGCATATTCCACGGCGCGGGTGATCTTTTCCCCCACAGCCGTCCCCATACTGCCCATGAAAAACCGGCTGTCCAGCACGGCCACCACGGCCGGCACACCGCCGATCTTGCCATACGCAGTCACGACAGCATCATTCAGGCCGGTCTTGGCACGCTGCTTTTCCAGCTTTTCCTCGTAGCCGGGGAACGCCAGCACATTTCTGCCTTCCAGTTCGCCGTCCAGTTCCCGGAAGGTGCCGTGATCCAGCACCATACTCAGACGATAATATCCGCCTACCGGATGGTGATACCCGCAGTTGGGGCAGACATACAGTGTACTGGCCCAGATTTGCCGGGTGGCGCGGCGCTCGCATTTTTTGCAGGTGAAAAATTCCGGTGCGCGCCAGCGCGGATTATCCGTACCGGCGTCCCGCCGGGCCTTGAGCTGAAAAGCCCGCTCCCGGGGGCTGAGGGCAAAGATCTTGCCGACATTCATGCGTGGAGTCCTCCTGTTCTAAAAAGTTAGAAGAAAATCAGGCGTTCTTGGTCAGGTAGTTGAAGATGTCGCCCACAGTCTTCATGTTGCCCAGCTCCTCATCCGGAATGGCGGTGCCGAATTTTTCCTCCAGCGCCATATTCAGTTCCACTGCATCCAGGCTGTCGGCATTCAGGTCATCTGCCAGGCTGGCTTCCATCGTAACAGCATCGGCATCGGCATTCAGGGTCTCAACGATCACATTCTTCAGTTCTTCAAAAGTCATGGAAATACGCTCCTTTGTGTTTGATTCAAGATTATTTTGTCTGTAATTTTACCTAAATTTATTTAGCTAAAAGAACAATATCATTATACCGCCTTTTCCAGTTTTGTCAATAATTTTACCTTAATATTTTTAGCTATTTTTCTTGACTTTTCATTTTTTCTCTTAAGTGTACAAAAATACGCTATTTTGATCACATCTTTTGGTTTTGTTCAACCATCAAAAAACAAAAATAGCCCCGGATCCTCCCCGGGGCTCTGGTTCGCGCGGCACGCATTTGCCGATAAAGAAATGCTGTCCGTACTTTTTCAGAGTATCACTTTTCTTTTTCTGTGGACCATAACAAAAAAGCCCCGCAACGGAATCCGTTGCGGGGCTTTTTGGAGCAGGTGAAGGGAGTCGAACCCTCGTCCTCAGCTTGGAAGGCTGATGTACTAGCCGTTGTACGACACCTGCACGGTATTGATTATTATACCCGCGCAGGTGTGCACTTGTCAAGAGGAAATTTGTTCGCCGTTTTTTACAGGTTTTCTGTGAGCATACCTACTATATAAGGTAAAACAAAAACGGTGCCCGGCCAAACCAGGCCGGGCACCCGAGATATTTTTGTTTACTTGTACAGATCTACCAGATTCAGCAAAATTTCCACACTCTGAT
The DNA here is from genome assembly GCF_025152575.1 of Subdoligranulum variabile. Classification (NCBI taxonomy): domain Bacteria; kingdom Bacillati; phylum Bacillota; class Clostridia; order Eubacteriales; family Oscillospiraceae; genus Subdoligranulum; species Subdoligranulum variabile. Next base: position 278,919 of record NZ_CP102293.1, read on the forward strand.
CCATCTTCTCTGCGGTGATGCACTCGCAGGGTCCATGGAAATTGAAACCGCCGGTGCCCAGATTGGGGCACGGCAGCCCCATATAGCTCAGCGTGGCACCGTCGGTACCACCGCGGACCGGCGCCTCAATGGGCTCCAACCCCGCCGCCTTGATGGCCTTGCGGGCATTTTCCACCAGATGGAAATGCGGTTGGATCTTCTCCAGCATGTTGTAGTAGCTGTCCTTGATTTCCAGTTCCACCGTGCCGGCGCCGTAACGTTCGTTCAGGCAGTCTGCAATATGCTGCATCTGCGCCTTGCGGGCCTCGAATTTCACCGCATCGTGATCACGCACAATGTATCCCAGATGCGCCAGCGTCACGTCGCCCTGCATACTGGTCAGATGGAAGAAGCCCTCCCGGCCCTCGGTATGCTCCGGGCGGGAGAAGACAGGCAGCACCTGATGGAACTCAATGGCAATGTTCTGGGCGTTGCGCATGGCGTTCTTCGCACTGCCCGGGTGTACGCTGAAGCCGTGCACCGTCACCACTGCAGCCGCCGCATTGAAGTTTTCGTAGCTGATCTCCCCCACATCGTCGCCGTCCACCGTATAGGCATAGGCTGCCCCGAAATGCGCCACATCGAACAGGCTGGCGCCTTCGCCGATTTCTTCATCCGGTGTGAAGCCAATGCAGAGTTTCCCATGGGGACGTTTTTCCGTCTGCACACGCTCCAGCATCGTCATGATCTCGGCCACACCGGCTTTGTCGTCTGCCCCCAGCAGCGTGGAACCATCCGCTGTAATCAGCGTCTGACCTTTCATCTCTTTCAGGAACGGGAAGGTCTCAGGATCCAGCACAGCGCCGGTGGCAGGCAGCGTAACCGGACCGCCGTCATAGTTGGGGTGAATCTGCGGATTTACATTTTCGCCGCTGGCATCGTCGGCAGTGTCCATATGAGCAATAAAGCCCAGCGCCTTGGCATTTTCCTGCCCGGCTGTGGCAGGAAGCGTAGCATACACATAGCAGTGCTCATCCACATGGGCATCCTCCAGGCCGAGGCCTTTCAGTTCCTCCACCAGTTGACGGGCCAGGTCAAACTGGCGCGCTGTGCTGGGATGTGTCCCCGAATTCGGGTCGGAAGTGGTATATACCTTTACATAATGCAACAGTCGTTCATACGCACGCATGAAATCTGGTTCCTCCTTGTGCAAACAGGTCACACGCTACCCGTTTCGCGTTTTTACGGTAGTATACCACAAAAAGCAGCAATTTCCAAGGCCGTCCACTTTTCAAACGCAGAGGAATGTGTTAAAATAGGGAAGATTATAAAGGAGATTTGCGTCCTGACGCATCAAAAATAAGGAGGCCATTATGGCAAGCACCATCTTCAAAGACAAGACTCTGTTGATCACCGGCGGCACCGGCAGCTTCGGCCACACCGTGCTGAAGCATTTTCTGACCACCGATATCGGGGAGATCCGCATTTTTTCCCGCGATGAGAAAAAGCAGGATGACATGCGCCACGAACTGCAGGCCCAGTATCCCGAACATTATGAAAAGGTCAAATTCTATATCGGCGATGTGCGCAACATCCAGAGTCTGCGCGATGTAATGCCCGGCGTCAATTTCATCTTCCATGCCGCCGCCCTCAAACAGGTCCCCTCCTGCGAGTTTTTCCCCATGGAAGCGGTGCGCACCAACATCGAGGGCACCGACAATATGCTTCATGCCGCTATTGAAGCCAACGTGGAGCGGGTCGTCTGTCTCTCCACCGACAAAGCCGCCTACCCGATCAATGCGATGGGTATCTCCAAGGCAATGATGGAACATGTCATCACCGCCAATGCCCGTGTGTCTGCTCAGCGCGGCGGCCCGGTCATCTGCTGCACCCGCTACGGCAACGTCATGTGCAGCCGCGGCAGTGTGATCCCGCTGTTCGTCGAGCAGATCCGCGCCGGCCACCCCATCACCATCACCGATCCCAACATGACCCGCTTCCTGATGAACCTCGATGAGGCAGTGGATCTGGTCATGTTCGCCTTTGAGCACGCCAATCCCGGTGATCTCTTCATCCAGAAGTCCGACGCCTCCACCATCGGAGACCTGGCCAAAGCCGTGCAGACACTGTTCGGCGATACCGGCACCCGTATCATCGGCACCCGCCACGGTGAGAAGCTTTATGAAACACTGATGACCAAGGAGGAGCGCACCCGCGCCGAAGACATGGGCGGTTACTTCCGTGTGGCGGCCGACACCCGTGACCTGAACTACGACAAGTTCTTCGTCAAGGGCCAGGTGCACACCCAGGCGGACGAGGACTACACCAGCCACAATACCCGCCGTTTGAACGTGGAACAGACCATCGAAAAGATCATGACCACCGATTATATCAAAGAGGAGCTGGCCAAAAATGCCCAATGAAACCTCTTCCCTGCCGACCCCGATCCTGATCACCGGCGCGGGCGGCTTTGTAGGCCGCAACCTGGTTGCCACCCTGCATGCCATGGGCTGCCGGGATCTGTTGCTCTTCGAGAAAGATGATACGGCGGAGACCCTGGCGGATTACTGCCGCCGGGCCGCTTTTGTGGTACATCTGGCCGGCATCAACCGTCCGAAAGACCCCAGTGAATTTTACAGCGGCAACGCCGGTCTGACCGACACCATGCTGCATCTGCTGGCAGAAAGCGGCAACAAGGCACCGGTCCTTGTGACCAGCAGCATTCAGGCCGCCCTGGACAACGACTACGGCAAAAGCAAAAAACAGGCCGAAGATGCCATTTTTGCTCACGGGAAAACTACCGGCGCGCCGGTATATGTATTCCGTATGGAAGGTGTTTTCGGCAAATGGTGCCGCCCCAATTACAACAGTGTGGTGGCGACCTTCTGCCATAACATTGCCCGCGGCCTGCCCATCGAGGTCCGGGACCCCGCCTATGAGCTGCCGCTGGTGTATATCGATGATGTGATTCGCTGCATCCTGGACGCCATGCTCTCCGGCGAAGTGGAATGTGACGCCGAGGGGTACTGCCGCATCCATCCTGTGCACCGTGTCACCCTGGGACATCTGGCCGAACTGATCAACGGCTTTGCCGAAGCCCGCCGGGGCAGCCTGGCGGTCCCCTATCTGGCCGACGGCAGCTTTGAGAAGAAGCTGTATTCCACCTATCTGAGCTATCTGCCCACCGATCAGTTTGCCTACGACCTGAACATGCACTGCGACGACCGCGGCAGTTTTACCGAGGTGCTGCGCACCCCTGAGCGTGGGCAGGTCAGCGTGAACATTTCCAGGCCCGGTATCGTCAAGGGGAACCACTGGCACCATACCAAGAACGAGAAATTTCTCGTGGTGCAGGGCGAGGGTGTGATCCGCTTCCGCCGGATCGACTGCGACGAAGTGATTGAATACCATGTCAGCGGCAAAAAGCTGCAGGTAGTGGATATTCCCTGCGGGTATACACACAACATCGAAAACGTGGGCAGTGAGGATATGGTCACCCTGATGTGGGCCAACGAGTGCTTTGACCCCGATCATCCCGACACCTTCTATCTGCCGGTTTAATTCTATAAGTAAGGATGTTTTGTCATGAACAAACTGAAACTGATGACGATCATCGGCACCCGGCCGGAGATCATCCGTCTGAGTGCAGTCATCAAGAAGTGCGACAAATATTTTGATCAGATCCTGGTGCATACCGGGCAAAACTATGACTACAACCTCAATCAGGTCTTCTTTGAGGATCTGGGCCTGCGGGCCCCTGACTTCTATCTGGATGCTGTAGGCAAGGACCTGGGGGAAACCATCGGCAACATCATCGCCAAATCCTATGCTCTGATGGTAGAGCAGAAACCCGATGCCCTGCTGATTCTGGGTGACACCAACTCCTGCCTGAGCGCCATCTCCGCCAAGCGGCTGCACATTCCCATCTTCCACATGGAGGCAGGCAATCGCTGCTTCGACGAGTGCCTTCCTGAGGAGACCAACCGCCGTATCGTGGATCACATCGCCGATGTGAACATGTGCTACTCCGAGCACGCCCGGCGCTACCTCAACGCAGAGGGCACCGCCAAGGAGCGCACCTTTGTCACCGGCAGCCCCATGGCGGAGGTCCTCCATGCCAATCTGGAAAAGATTGAGGCCTCCGATGTGCTGGAACGGCTGGGACTCGAACCGCGCAAATATATGCTGCTGTCGGCGCATCGGGAGGAAAACATCGATACTGAACAGAATTTCATCGACCTGTTCACCTCCATCAACCATCTGGCCGAGACCTATGATATGCCGATCCTGTATTCCTGCCATCCCCGCAGCAAAAAGCGTCTGGATGCCATGGGATTTCAGCTGGACAAGCGGGTCAAACTGCATGAGCCGCTTGGTTTCCACGACTACAACCATCTGCAGATGAACGCCTTCGCTGTCATTTCGGATTCCGGCACGCTGCCCGAGGAGTCCAGCTTCTTCACCAGTGTGGGCCACCCCTTCCCTGCCGTCTGCATCCGCACCTCCACCGAGCGCCCTGAAGCGTTGGACAAGGGCTGCTTTGTGCTGGCCGGCATCCGTGCCGGCGGCGTTGAGCAGGCCGTGCAGACCGCGGTGGCCATGAATGAAAACGGAGACGACGGTATTCCGGTGCCATACTACACCGAGGATGTCTCCACGAAAGTGGTCAAGATCATCCAGAGCTACACCGGTGTCGTAAACAAAATGGTCTGGAGAAAATACTGAGATGGCTAGACGCATCCTTGTGGTGACCCAGCATTTCTGGCCGGAGAACTTCCGCATCAATGACATTGTGGAAGGCTTTCTGCAGGACGGGCTGGAGGTCGATGTGCTGTGCGGCCTGCCCAACTATCCCAAAGGCGAGTGGTTCGACGGCTACGGCCCCCACGGCCCCTGGGAGGAGCACTATGGTACCGCCCAGGTTTTCCGAGCCAAGGAATGGCCCCGCAAAGGCAACACCAGCCTCAACATTTTTTTGAACTATGTGAGCTGGCCCCTGTATGCAGCGTCGGCGCTGAAGCGCCTGCCGGGCGGCTATGACGCCGTGTTCTGCTTCAACACCAGTCCGGTACTTATGTGCTGGCCGGCTATCCGGTATGCCCAAAAGCACCGCATCCCCTTTACCAACTATGTGCTCGACCTCTGGCCGGAGAACCTTTACAGTGTTTTGCCGGTTCAGAACACGCTGCTGCGGCGTATTGCCCAGGGTGTGAGCGATCATTTGTACAAGCAGGCTGACCGCCTGATTGCCATGAGTGAACCGCTGCAAAAACGCCTGTGCGAACGTACCGGCAAGCCGGAAAGCTCTGTGGCGGCCATTCCGCAGTACTGCGAAGATTTTTATGCCAATCCCCAGCACGATGCCGCTCTGGAGGCACGGTTCACTGGTCGATTCAACCTGGTCTTTACCGGAACTTTTACCCCGGCGCAGAGTCTGGACATGGTACTTCAAGCAGTGCTGGAGGCCCGCGCTGACGGTGCAGAGTCCCTGCACCTTTTGCTGGTAGGCGACGGCATGAGCCGGGAAAGCCTGCAGGCGCTGGCCCGGGAACTGCACGCCGAAGATGCCGTTACTTTCTATGGCAGCGTCCCTGCCAAGGAGGTCCCAAAGTTCACGGCGCTGGCGGATGCCCTGCTGATTTCCCTGTCGGATTCACCCGATCTGGGGTTGACGGTGCCCGGCAAACTGGCCAGTTACATGGCCGCCGGCAAACCGATCCTTGCCAGCATGAACGGAGCTGGTTTTACCGCCGTGCAGCAGAGCGGCGGAGGACTGGTCAGTCCCGCCTGTGACCAGCATGCACTGGCCCGGAACATGGTGCGTCTGGTACAGATGGACGCAGCCGACCGGGCTGCGCTGGGTGCCAAGGCCAAGGAATATTATCTGGCACACTACCGTCGGGCAGAATTGTTGCGCCGGCTGGAAACGTTTATTCTGCAGGGCGAATGACCGCCCGGATATGAGGTACACCTTTTGGACGAAAAAATTTTGGTGCTGATTCCCTGCTACAACGAAGAGGAAAACATCGTCAACACCGTGGAGCGACTGAAATCGGCCTGCCCTACTGTGGATTTTCTGGTCATCAACGACTGTTCCACCGACGGCAGCGCTGCGCTGCTGAAAAGCCAGGGATATCCTTTTCTGGATCTGCCTGTCAACCTGGGTATCGGGGGCGGCGTGCAGTGCGGTTATCTGTATGCCGTACGCAACGGGTATGACGTAACAGTCCAGATGGATGGCGACGGGCAGCATGACCCCGCTTACCTGGAGGAAATTGTGCGCCCCGTTCTGGATGGCCGGTACGATATGTGCATCGGCAGCCGCTTTATCAAAAAGGAAGGCTTTCAGACCAGTTTCATGCGCCGTGTGGGCATCCGCTTTCTCAGCGGACTGATCTGCCTGCTCTGCGGCAAGCGGGTGCTGGATGTGACCAGCGGATTCCGTGCCACCAATGCCCGCATGACCTCCTACTTTGCCAGGCATTATGCTTCCGACTATCCTGAGCCGGAGGCAGTTCTGGCCGCAAGCCTGGCTGGTTTTTCGGTCGGCGAGGCTCCCGTCGTCATGCGGGAACGGCAAGGCGGCGTGTCCAGCATTTCCAGTTTCAAAAGTGTTTACTATATGGTCAAGGTCTCACTGGCCCTGATCATCGACCGCTTTTCCATCCATAAAACGCGGGGAGGCAAGGCATGACACCACAGCTGCAATTCTTTATGATCCTGGGCGCCGTGGCGCTGCTGCTTATCATCTTTGTCTTCCTCAAGCGCGGATTGATGAGCGTCAAATACAGTCTTTTATGGCTGGCTCTCGCTGTCGGTCTGGTGGTCTCCGCCGTTTTTCCTTATGTAATCTATGTGCTGCGGGATCTTCTGGACATCGAGATGCCGGTCAATCTGGTATTCCTGTTGATGTTCTGCTTTGTTCTGGTGGTGCTGCTGTCCCTGAGCATTGCCATCAGTCAGCTGGCGGACAAGTGCAAACGTCTGACCCAGGCCAACGCGATCCTGGAAAAGCGCGTGCGCGACCTGGAAGAAAAACAGTGACCCTGCGGCGGGTTATCGGTTGTGTGAACGGAGAGAGAGTATGACAATCACCTGGGAACAGGTTCTCGCCTTTCTGAGCGGGGACCAGTCAATGACGATCACCTCGCTGCTGTTTATCGTCTTTTTTGCAGCAACGGCCCTGATCCACTATGCGCTGCCACGCATTGCGCGCCCCTATTTTCTGCTGGCAGCCAGTTACGCATTTTTTTGCTATGATCCGGCCAACCGACCGCTGGTCTGGGTCCTGCTGAGCGCCACACTGATCACCTGGCTGTGCGGCCTTGTCATCGGCCGGGTCAAAAATCGCGCGGTGCGCGTGATTGCGCTGGTGGCCGCCATAGCTTTCGGCATCGGTGTGCTGGTCTACTATAAGTACTGGAACCTTCTGGCGGACAGTCTGGGCGGCAGCTGGCTGGCCCGGCGTGACAATCTGCTGGCCCCGTTGGGTCTCAGCTATTTCACCTTTGCCGCTCTGAGCTACACCATCGATGTCTATAAGCACCGCTGCCGGGTGGAAACCAATCCTTTCCATTATGCACTCTTTGTGAGTTTCTTTCCCACTCTCATCAATGGCCCCATCGAGCGCTATCCCCAGCTGCGGCCCCAGATTCAGAAAAGCCGCCGCTTCAGCTACAACCGCTGCGCCGGCGGCGCCTTCCGGATGCTGTGGGGCTACACCAAAAAAATGGTGATCGCCGATAACCTGAGCCAGTATGTCTCGGTCGTATACGGTGACCCCACCCAGATGAGCGGTCCCAATCTGGTGGCAGCCACCGTCCTGTTTGCCATCCAGCTGTACATGGATTTTTCCGGGTGCTGTGACATCGCCCTCGGTGCCGCGCGTATTCTGGGATACGACCTGATTGAAAACTTCCAGTCTCCCTTTGAATCCCGCAGCTTCGGCGAGTTCTGGCGCCGCTGGCATATCTCCATGACCGGCTGGTTCCGGGACTACGTCTACTTCTCTTTGGGCGGCAGCCGCTGCGCTCCCTGGCGTCACTATTTGAATATCATTATCGTTTTCCTCTGCTCCGGCCTTTGGCACGGTGCCGACTGGCGTTATCTGGTGTGGGGCCTAGCCTGCGGCCTGATCTCCGCCTTCAGTGTCCTGACAGCCCGTCCCCGGCGCGCCCTTGGCCGTATCAACCCGTTGTATCGCGCAGGCTGGTTCAAGACGTTATGGCAGATCCTGTGCACCAACGTGCTGTTCTGCGTTACGCTGGTTTTCTTTGCCAGTGCCCTTTATAATGCGGATCCCTTTGCCATCTACAGCGCCATGCTGCAAGGGTGGCAGGGCTTGGCGGGAAGCTGGCATCAGATCACTGCCCTGCTCTATGATTCCGGCATCGACGGGCGTCTGCCGGTGGTGCTTTGGTTCGGCTGCTTTGTGGTCTTCGCCGTGGAACATACCGGCCAGAACATTTCTGCCTGGATCCGTAAGCAGGTCTGGCCTCTGCGCTGGACGCTGTACTATACGGCGGCCGCCGCCATCCTCTTCTTTGCGGCGTTCGGTCAGTCCGCTTTCATCTATCAGCAATACTAACGAAAGGCGGTGTACTTATGCCCGCAAATTCCCCTACTCCCATTCCCACACCGCCTGTTAAAATTCATCGCGGTGCCCCCACGGCGACGCCCACCCGCCCCCGTCGGAAGAAGAAACGTATCAATCCCTTTCTCTGGTTTCTGCGCGGTCTGGCGCGCCGCCTCTTCTTTGGCGCAAAAACCGCCTTCAAGTGTTTTTTGCTGGTGCCCATTCTCGTGTTTATGGTCGCTTTCAGCTACAATGTAGACCGCAGCGGCCTCTTCCAGGGCGCTCTGGCGCCCCGCCGTATTGTCGATCTGATGCTGGAAGGATACGATGTGACCAACTTCGAGCAGATGGACGAACGTCAGGTCGTACAATTGTACGCACAGGATGTTCCCGAAGCGCCGGAGGCCATCGGCATCGGCTCCAGCCGGGTGCTCCAGTTCAATCGTGAGAACACCGGCATCGACAGCTTCTTCAATATGGGCGTGACCGGCGCCGATGTCCGCGACAACATGACCAGTTATTACAAGATGGTCAGCTATGGAAAGACGCCGGATGTTCTGATCTGGAGTCTGGATCCCTGGGTTTTCTACGGCAGCGAAGCCGCGTTCGATTCCCGCGCCGACGCTGACCTCTACAATGAATTCCTGACCAAAGTCCTGAATGTCCCCACAGATTACGAGGAACCGGACAAGGTGGAGTTATGGCGTGCCCTGGCGGATCCGGCCTATTTCCAGGGAAATGTGGATTATTACGTCAAGAACCACGGCCAGGCCACCGTCACCGATGATGACGGCAATGTCATCGAATTCAACCCGGTAGAGGGCGATCCCTACAACCAGACCTCCACGATCAAGCGCTCAGACGGCAGCGTTCTGTACGATGTAGCTTTCCGCAGTCAGAATGCCGATCAGATCCGGACCCTGGCCGCCGAAGCCTGCATGAGCTTCAACAGCGTACATATGGAAGGGTTCGACGAATTGAGCGAAACGCAGATTCAGGCATTTGAATCCTTCATCCAGTACGCCCAATCGCAGGGCACCACCGTAATCCTGGTTCTGTCTCCGTGGCATCCCTATCTGTACGGATATCTGCTAACCGAACCGGATAATCACAAAGGGTTCTTCCAGGTAGAAAACTGGGTGCGGCAGTACGCAGCCGACAACAATATTCCGCTGTATGGCAGCTACGATCCCGAATGCATCGAGGGTCTGCAGGAGACGGATTTCTTCGATGGCCTGCACTGCTCCGGCACCGGCATCGAACGGTTCTTCCCCGGTGTTCCTCAGGTGCTGCAGGATCTGGCCAACGATTCTTTGCCGGATCCTCTGGCGGTTCATCCTCGCACCAGCCTGGATACCGCCACGGAAGGCGATTCCACCGCTGCGGAAACCGCCGGTGCATCCACCGAAGAAACGGCCGACAACGGTACCGTTTCCGACACCGTACAGGAGGGATAAAGATGACTGTCTTTCCGTTGCATTCTTTCCACCGCAGCCCGCTCATTCTGGGCAAAGGAGGCTTCGGCCGTCAGCTGGCCGATTGGCTGTTGGAGGACGGCTGGGGGGAGCCCCAGTTCCTGGATGACAACGCTCCCGGCTGTGCCGGCACCTTGCGGGATTACGCGGACCCTGCCCTGCTCCGGCCCGGTCGTCCGGCGTTTGTGGCCCTGGGCAACAACGAACTGCGGGTAACGCTGCTGCAAAAACTGGCAGCCGCTGGCTACGACATTCCTGTGTATATCAGCGATGCCGCATCGGTCAGTCCCAGCGCTGTGCTGGAACCCGGCTGCGTGATCCTGCCTCAGGCTTATGTTGGAGCCGGCACCCATCTTGGCACCGGCTGCATCGTCAACGGCGGCGCTATCGTAGACCACGATGCCCTTCTTGGCCGGGGTGTTCACGTGGCACCGGGCGGTATCGTCAAGGCCGGCGCCGAAGTGGCTGCCTACACCAAAGTGGATTCCGGAGAAATCATCCGTTCTCCCTGGGAACAGGCATAACAACGCATAACCGCAGCGCGGGCTGGTTTCAGCCCGCACTTTTTGATAAGGAGGGACTGTCTTGGCACAGCAACAAAGCGCTTCTCCGCGGCGGGATTATATCGATGTCCTGAAGGGATTGGGAATTCTGCTGGTCGTGTTCGGTCATTTCATGGAGCAGTATCGATTGGGTTCTCATTTGATCGGTGCTACCTTTGTGACCATCTATTGGTTCCATATGGCACTGTTCTGCATGTGCAGCGGCCTGGTGGCGCATTTCAGCCTGCGCAAGCTCATCGCCCAGCAGCTTTGGCTCTATTTGCTGGGGCAGGCCATTATGCTGGTTTTCCGCACTTTTGTGCTGCAGGAACATTTCTCTGCGTCCGGCGGTTTGCTGATGGCGTTTCTGCTTCCATGGCGGCACATGTGGTATCTGTACGCTCTTCTGTTCTGGCATCTGACCTTGCCCGCCCTGACCTTTCTGCGGGACAGACTGCGACTGCCGGGTGCCGTTCTGGGTCTCGCTGTGGCCGTCGGCATCAGCCTGTGGGCGGGGACCATTGACTGGCCGTTCACCTTGGTGCGGGTGTTTGCATTCTTCCCGTTCTATGCGTTCGGTGTCCTGTTCCGTCCGCAGATCGACGCGCTGGATCGTGCGGCCAGTCGGTTCTGGGCCCTTCGGGTAGTGCCCGCCCTTCTGCTGCTGGGTTGTTACGGGTTCCACTTCCTGCAGATGCTGCAGGCCGAGAATCCACCCAGCGACAGTGCAAATATTTTCAATGATGTTCCCTATGGGGAAGGATACGCCTTATCCGACCGCGCCCTGTTCCTGCTGGTGGGTATTGTGACCAGCGTGGCACTGGTATCCGTGATGGGCGGCGCCCGCATTCTGGCACCGCTGGGACGGCGCACGCTGTCGATTTATCTTTTGCACCTGCCCATCCTGACGTTTCTGGTGGATCTGGGGTTCTATGAACCCGCCCGGCAAAAACCTGTTGCCATCATTATCGCCTGGGTCGTGCTGGAGGCACTGGGCACCTTGTGCATTCTTTACAGCGCCCCGGTCAACCGCTTTTTCAATGCCCTGACCAACCTGTGGTACCGGCCTCGTTCCAAACGCATCTAATTCCGCCAAAGCGGCAGCCAAAACGGCTGCCGCTTTTACATTTTATGCTTGACAGCGGTAGTACCTTGCGATACAATATAGTCAGAAGAACATGGTAATGCAAGGTAGTGGAGGTGAGTGGATGTTTGACCAGTCGCAACTTCGCAAAGGCACGCTGGAAGGATGTATTTTAAAAATCATATCCCGGGAAGCCACGTACGGCTATGCCATTGCCACCACCCTGCGGGAAAGCGGTTTCACCGATCTGACGGAAGGCACCCTCTACCCCTTGCTGTTACGTCTGGACCGCAAAGGACTGATCCAGGCCGAATACCGGGCCGGGCATGGCGGTCCCAGCCGCAAATACTACACCCTGACCGACGACGGCCGACAATATCTGGCAGAATTCATGGCAGCCTGGCGGGAGACATCCGCCAGCATCGATGCCATCCTGCAAGATTGAGTGTTCCCCTTCTCTTCCACAAACGAAAGGATGTGACCCGGTATGTTTTTTGAAAATCAGTATACAATATTGCAGAAATCCAATGACATGAGCACCGAAACGTTGAATGCCGACAACCGCCGTACGCTGAGGGACATCCAAAAGTATATGCTTTGCATGACCTGGAACTGCTACGAAATCGAGCGCGTCCGCAAGGATCTGATCGATATGGCAGCCCGGTGTGAACTGGAAGGCCGTACCCTGCAGGAAGAAGTGGGCGGCGACATAGAGCGTTTTCTGCTTGAACTGGTTCCCGATCTGCCCCGTGGCACGCCTTTGGACTACATCTGCATCTGGTATCCCAAATGGCTGCTCTTCATTGCCGTTCTTTATCTGCTGACAGGCCTGATGCCCGGCAGTCAGGACCTCAATCTGTTCCGGATCCTCTCCGCTCCCTTCCAGTTTATGGTTTGGCTGCTGGTCTACGCCTGGTTTCATCGCATGAGCCTGAAAATCAAAATCCGCTATGGAAGTATTGCGCAGGCGGCGTGGTATCTGCTTTTGATTGTTGTTATCATCTTGTCCTGCTTTGTACTGCCGGTCTATCTGCTGCAAAGAATTCCCGGAACCATCAGCTATCTGGGTGCCTTTCTCTATGAGCTGGTATGGGCTGTCGGTTGTCAGCTCTGGCAGACTTTCTATTACAATCGCTGGGCAAAACACCACCCCTGGCAGGAAGCACAGACCTCTTGACAAGACAAAACACCCCCGAAACCGGCCCGCACATGGCCTGCTTCCGGGGGTGTTTCTCTGTTCCGGATGCACCGCACGCACATACGATGCATCGCCGCACCAGCAGTTCGCGGCATAATGCCGCCGGGATGCTGTATTCCCTTCTCCTCCACTACCTTTTATCCGGCGGAACACCCGCCAAATATTTTGGAATCGTCATCCCTTACGGGATGAACGGGAAATGGCTCTTACAGTTCTGCCAGAATCGCGTCGCCCATGGCGGTGCATCCCACCTGGGTGCAGCCCTCCGCCATCATGTCGGCGGTACGCAGCCCTTTGTCCAGCACCGCATTGACGGCCGCCTCGATCTCATCGGCCTCTGCGGGCATATCAAAACTGTAGCGCAGCATCATGGCCGCCGACAAAATGCAGGCAATGGGATTGACCACATCCTGCCCGGCAATGTCGGGTGCCGAACCGTGAATGGGCTCATACAATCCGCAGCTGCTCTCCCCCAGGGAGGAGGACGGCACCATGCCGATGCTTCCGGTGATCTCACTGGCTTCATCAGAAAGGATGTCGCCGAACATGTTCTCGGTCACGATCACATCGAACTGCGCAGGATTTTTGCAGATCTGCATGGCACAGTTGTCCACAAACATCTCACTGTATTCCACCTCGGGATATTCGGCGGCCAGCCGATGCATGACTGCGCGCCACAGACGGCTGGTATCCAGCACGTTGGCCTTATCCACACAGGTCAGTTTCTTACGGCGCTTCATCGCCGTTTCAAAGCCGATGCGGCCGATGCGCTCAATTTCATGTTCCGCATAGGGCATGGTGTCCACGGCTACTTTCTCGCCGTTTTCCTCATAGGTTTTGTGTTCGCCGAAGTAAACACCTCCAATGAGCTCCCGCACCACGATAAAATCAATGCCTTTGGCCACGATCTCCGCTTTCAGAGGGCTGGCCGCCGCCAGCTGCGGCCAGATTTTGGCCGGTCGGTTGTTGGCATACAGTCCCATACCGGCACGCAGGCGCAGCAGACCTTTCTCGGGACGCTTGTCTCCGGGCATGCCCTCCCACTTGGGGCCGCCGATGGCTCCCAGCAGGACGCTGTCCGACGCCTTGCACTTTTCCAGCTCCGAAGCTGGCAGCGGATCCCCGAATTTGTCAATGGCCTCCCCGCCCATGTAGGCGCGGGTATAGGTAAAGGTATGGCCGTGTTTGGCAGCGATCTTGTCCAGCACACGCACCGCCTGGGTGACGATCTCGGGGCTGGAGCAATCGCCGTAAATCAATGCAATATTCTTGTTCATAGTTCTTCCCTCCTGCCCCTCTTATTTCAGGCTGTTCATCAGGCCACCTTTGGCGATGATATTCTGGATGAAGGGCGGGAAGGGTGCCGCCTGGAAGGTCTGCCCGGTGGTTTCGTCGGTGATGACGCCGGTATCGAAATCGATACTGACGGTATCCCCCTCCGAGATGGCTTCACTGGCTGCCGGACATTCGAGGATCGGCAAACCGATATTGATGGCGTTGCGATAGAAGATCCGGGCAAAGCTCTTGGCGATGACGCAGCTGATTCCCGCGGCCTTGATGGCCAGCGGTGCGTGTTCCCGGGAGGAACCGCAGCCGAAGTTTTCGCCGCCCACCATGATATCACCAGGTTTTACCCGGGTGACAAAGGTCTTGTCAATATCTTCCATACAGTGGCTGGCCAGCTCTGCAGCGCTCTGGGTGTTCAGATAGCGTGCGGGAATGATGACGTCGGTATCAATATTATCGCCGTATTTGAAAACAGGTCCTTTGGCGTTCATGTTCAAACCTCCCTGGGATCAGTGATGTAGCCGGTCAATGCGCTGGCTGCCGCCGTAGCGGGGCTGGCCAGGTAGACCTCAGAATCCACATGGCCCATGCGGCCCACAAAGTTGCGGTTGGTGGTGGAAACGCAGCGTTCCCCGGCCGCCAAGATGCCCATATAACCGCCCAGGCAGGGGCCGCAGGTGGGCGTGGAAACGATGCAGCCGGCATCAATGAAGGCTTCGGTATATCCACGGAGGATGCATTCCTTGTAGACCGCCATGGTGGCCGGAATGATGATGCCGCGCACGCCTTTGGCAATATGCTTGCCCTTGAGGATCTCGTAGGCGGCCTGCATATCCTCAATACGGCCGTTGGTGCAGGAACCGATGACGATCTGATCAATCTTGATGTCCTTGCCCTCTTTGGCCAGATGGGTATTTTCCGGCAGATGAGGATAGCTGACGGTGGGCTCCAGCGTATCCAGATCGATGATGACGGTGCGCTCGTACTCGGCATCCGGGTCCGCCTCATATTTGACCCAGGGGCGCTGGCTGCGGCCCTTGAGGTAGGCTTCGCAAATCTCGTCCACCGGGAAGATTCCGTTCTTGGCACCCGCTTCGATGGCCATGTTGCAGATGCAGAGGCGATCCTCCATGGTCAGGCTCTTCACACCATCCCCGGTGAATTCCAGGCTCTTGTACAGCGCACCGGATACGCCGATTTCGCCGATCAGATGCAGGATCACATCCTTGCCGGTGACCGGGCGATGCAGGCTGCCGTTGAGCACCACTTTGATGGCGGCAGGGACTTTGAACCAGGCCACGCCCTTGGCCATTCCGGCGGCCATGTCGGTGGAGCCCACGCCGGTAGAAAAGGCACCTACTGCGCCGTAGGTGCAGGTATGGCTGTCAGCACCGATGATGCAGTCGCCTGCCGTGACGATGCCCTTTTCAGGCAAAAGAGCATGCTCAATGCCCATCTGGCCCACGTCGTAGAAGTTGAGAATGTCGTATTTGTTGGCAAACTCACGGCACTGCTTGGACTGGGTGGCGCTCTTGATATCCTTGTTGGGGACAAAGTGGTCCAGCACGATGTTCACGCGGGTTTTGTCAAAAACAGAATCAAAGCCGGCCTTTTCAAACTCATTGATGGCCACAGGCGTGGTGATATCATTGCCGAGCACGATGTCCAGGTTGGCGTTGATGAGCTGGCCTGCCTTGACGGTGCTCTCGCCGCAGTGAGCGGCCAGGATCTTCTGGGTCATGGTCATTCCCATGATGAACTGCTCCTTTCGTAATGGCGTACCTTACTTGTTGTTGATGGCACTGACAAGGGCACGGATACCAGCTACAATGATGTCGGTATGCGTACCGCAGCCCCAGGTCTCCTCACCGGAAGCCCATTTCAGGCCAACGTAGGAGCAGGCACGGGAATCGGTATCGGAATCCAGCGCATGTTCGCTGTAATGGACCAGCGTAAAGTGCATGCCGGTCTGCTGCTCAATGGCCGTGGCCACAGCATCCAGACGACCATTGCCGGTGGCGGTGCACGCGGCGGTCTTTCCATTGGCCGAAACGGTAATGTTGGCCGTGATGGTATGATCGGGGTTCTGCACAAAGTGCGCTTCCGTCACATTGAAGGGATTGGTATGGTTGAGGTAGGTCTTTTCAAAGACGTACAGCACTTCCTTGACACCCAACTCGCGATGCTCGTGGTCGCTGACTTCCTTGACGCGGTACCCCAGGTCCTCACGCATCTTGGGCGGCGGATTGTAGCCGTAGTTCTGCTGCAGCAGGAACCCGATGCCACCCTTGCCACTCTGAGAATTGATGCGGATGACGTCGGCGTCGTAGGTCCGGCCGATGTCGTGGGGATCCACCGGAATATAGGGGCAGGTCCAACGGTGCTCGCCTTTTTCCTTGCGCCACGTCATGCCCTTGGCGATGGCATCCTGATGGCTGCCGCTGAATGCCGCAAAGACCAGGCTGCCGGCATAAGGAGAGCGCTCGTAGACGTGCATGCGGGTGACACGCTCGTAAACTTCGCAGATGGCCGGCATGTCACTGAAATCCAGGTGCGGGTCCACGCCGTGGCTGTACATATTCATGGCCAGCGTGATGGCATCCACATTGCCGGTACGCTCGCCGTTGCCAAAAAGGCAGCACTCCACGCGCTGGGCACCGGCCAATACGGCCAGCTCCGCGTCCGCCACGCCGCAGCCGCGGTCGTTGTGGGGATGGGTGGAAAGAATGACACTGTCTCGGTATTTGAGATGGTTGGAGCACCATTCGATCTGGTTGGCGTACACGTGCGGCATGCTCATCTCTACCGTGACCGGCAAATTGATGATCATAGGACGGTCGGGTGTGGGCTGCATGACATCCAACACGGCGTTGCAGACTTCCACAGCGTACTCCGGTTCTGTGCCGGTGAAACTCTCGGGGCTGTACTCGAACAGGAAATTGCCTTCGTACTCTTCGCTGAGCTGTTTGACCAGCTTGGCACCGTCTACCGCAATCTGTTTGATTTCCTCCTTGGACTTTTTGAACACCTGTTCCCGCTGGGCCACGCTGGTGGAATTATAGAAATGGATGATGGCCCGGGGCGCGCCCTTGACCGCCTCAAAGGTCTTGCGGATGATATGATCGCGGCACTGGGTCAGCACCTGCAGCGTCACATCGGAAGGAACGCGGTTCTCCTCGATCAGTTTGCGAAGGAATTCATATTCGGTCTCGCTGGCGGCCGGGAACCCGACTTCGATTTCCTTGAAGCCGATCTTCACCAGCATATCGTAAAATTCCAGCTTTTCCTCCAGACTCATGGGAACGATCAGGCTCTGGTTTCCGTCGCGCAGATCCACACTGCACCAGGCGGGTGCCTTTTCAATATGGTCCTTCTGCGTCCACTGGAACACATGGCCCGGCTCTACCGGCGGCGGATAATATCCTACTGCATACTTGGTTGCGTCCATCATAGAAAATGCCTCCTTCAAGGTTTCGTGTGCCCTTGAAGGAGGCATGAAAAAACCGTCCCCCAAAGGCGTTTTGCCTTTGAGAGACGGGAGCAAATACAAATTGCTGTACCCCGCGGTACCACTCTCATTGCCGCCACTGTACAAACGGGCGGCCTCTCTGTACGATCGGCCTCTATCGGGCGAATCGCGCCTGCATGATAACGGTCAGGTTCCGTCCGCACCTACAGCCATCCGGCCATCAACGCGGCTGCTCCGGGGCCAGTGACGCAAAACCTGCCGCACCGCCTTGCACCTTCCGGCGGCTCTCTGAAGCTGGCTGGGAATTGCTTTCTCCCCATCACTGCATTCTCAATACGATTACTTTACCAGATTGAAGCAGTCTTGTCAATCGTCGTTTTGCACAATTTGATCAACACTCTTTTGTTTGAATTGTTTGTTTTCCTCGTCTATGTGATTCTCATACACCGTATTTCAGGTTCACCGTACTGGCCGCCACCACTTCCAGAGAACGTGCTGCCACCGTCTCGCTTGATGCGGATACCGTGCTTTCCACCATTCCGTCGGGGGCTGTAATATTGGTTTTCCATTCATTGCGAGGGGCGCTGAAATTGGCCGCCACATACCCATGAGGAGCCTGTATGCATACATTCTGCATCTGATAGTCTGCGCCGTTGGAAATCTTCTCAAGCCAGACGTTACCGATATCCGTCACAACGTTCAAATCCTCCGTCTGCAAACAGCCAGACTGGATGGGGCCGCTGGCCGTAAAAGCATCGATCTGCCGTATATGCAGTTCTCCTAATTCAATAGCGCCGCTGTTGCTGATGTGTACTTCCAGCCGCTCAAAGGCATCCGACGGCAATGTGATCGTTACGTGGGTGTTGGGATCGGTACTGTCACAGACAAACGCATATCCGTAGTCCACCGTCTTGCCGTAATTGACATTGTGGCCCACATCCACGTTGCGGACTTCCACGGAGGCCTGATCGCCGGTCCTGAAGACCACATTGCCCCGCGTCAGATTAACAAACAGCGTTCCCTTGCCGGGTGCATCCAGAACACCACTGTAAGTAACGGAGCCTTCCGCCGCCAGCCCCGTGCCGGCCGTGGGAATTGGAGTCACTTCTGGTTCCTCCACCGAAGGAACCGCACTGACCGCCACAGACGCCGTATCCCCACCCCGGTTGGAAAAGCCTCGCAATCCAAATAAAAGAGCACTGATCTGAATGGCCAACGCCAGCACAATGAGCAGCCAGTAGATAATCCACAACCGGCGTTTTCCACGCTTTTGTGCCGGTGGATTCTCGGATGTTCCTCTGGTGGTATACTGCGCAGGCTCCTCCAGTTTCGGCGGTTCCGGCCCTGCAGGCGGCGCAGCCGACACCTTCTCACCCAACTGTGGAGCTGTCGGATCAGACAGTTCCTCCTTCGGTGTTCCCGTTTCCTCCGGCACATCCTGGAGGTCTATGCCTTCCCCTTCCAGAATTTTGCGGGCCACTTCCGACGGGTCCCCCAGCTCCTCCGCCGTCTTTTCCTCGTTTTCGTTGCCTGCAGCGTCAAAGTATTCTTCATAATAGTTTAAAGCCTCCTGCCGTTCCTCGGCAGGCAGTGCAGTCAGCAGTTCTTCCAGCCTGGCCAGATAGGCATACTTCCTCATAACGGCTCCCCCTTAAACAATTTGTTGATCTGGCTTGTGTAAGCATCCCATTCTGCGCGGAACGCTTCCAGCCGGTCACGACCGGCCTGTGTCACTTCGTAGTAGCGCCGGTTGCGGCCGTTATACGCCTCATCCCGCACTGTCAGGCAACCATCTTTCTGCAGGCGGCGCAGCACCGGATACAGCGTGGATTCCGACAGATCCAGCACCTGCCGTACTTCCTGGGTGATTTTGTATCCGTAAGTTCCATGTTCTTCCCGCGCAACGACCGCCAGCACAATGGCATCCAGCAGCGCAGCGCCGGTATTGATGGCCATGCGTCGGCCTCCTTTCCTGTTGCGTATGCAATTTTATCAAAGTATTCAGACACTGCGCCTTCAGGAGCGTTCCCCCCGCACCGATGCGGTGGTTTGCGGTATCTGCAAGGTGGCCGGCGGCCACCCCTTCGACAGATAACCGATACCGACAGCCAACACAATGACCAGAAGCAGGGCCGACACCGCCAAGAGAAGTTTCCCGCGAATTCCTGCTGACTGTTCAAGGTCCTTCCGCTCGTGTCGGATTCGCTGGGCAACCGTTTCCGGTTCCCCCAGCTTAGCAGCGATGTCTTCTTCCTGATCAGGCCCTTCCATTTTAAAGTACTCTTCATAATGCTGCAAAATCCTCCGCCGCTCCTGTTGTGGAAAATCCGCCAGTAATTCCTCCAGCCGGCTGAGATAAGCGTATCGTTTCATGACACCGCCCCCTTCCTATATGGTTCTATATATTATATACCATATAATATTATAGTTTTCAATAGGTTGCTTCCCTTTTTTACGAAAAAACAAAAAGAAGCCCCCGCCCTGAGGGATGGGCGGGGGTTTCAAAGAAAGGAGGAGAAGAACACATGAAAAAATGAGATAATAACAATTTGGGGGAGCTTTGCAACCTTGGGGTGTTGCTTAGCTTGCAACTAAATTGTAACCTTTTTGTCACCAGATGTCAATAGTGTTTTGTTAACAATTTGTAATTTTTGAAAAGTGACACTTTATTTTGTCCAAAAACACAAAAAATGACAATTTATTTTGTCCAATTTGACCTCGATAGTTCCCTTGATTTTGCAAAAAGAGGTTCCCGGACTGGAGACAAAGGTCCATAAAGAGTGATTTAGAATCGTCTACCTTGCGGATTTTCTGATTTTGCTTTGTATCAGCCGCGATCAAAGTCCCTTTCTATATCCCCTTCTCTTTATTCGTTCTGTTTTCTCGCATCGGAAAGACGCTTTGACGCACAGACCAAAAACTCTTTCCTAATATTTCCGTACCTTTGCCCAGAAATGAAGTCACTATTTTCCTCCCGCGACAAAGTGTTTCTCTGTGTCTCCTTCTCTACCCGCAAGGGTTCCGGCCTTCAACATCGTCCAAGTCCGCTGTCTTCCTGAAATGGATCTACGTACTTCTTGCAGTCGCTTTCTTTTACAAAACAGGAACGCAAAATTTATTTTTCGGCAGATGTGCTTTTTATAACAATATATCCGTAGCTTTTTTCTTTGCGGCCATGATTGCGTGCTCCGCGCCTATGAAAAAGAATTCTATTGTGCTGAAGATAACAACTTTTTCTAACCGTCGCCTTTTACTCCCCTTGCAGACAAGCAGAACCTGACATAAAATTGGGTTTTCGCAGCTTTTCCCATCAGATGTTGTTATGAAAAGCACATTTCTTTCCTTCCTTCTTCCCCCTCTGCTATTGTTATTCTCAGCACATCCAACAAAGCCCCCTCCCCTGTTGTTATTAACGACACATCTTGTTTTTTGCAGCTTTGTTTTCACTTTTTCTTCTTTGTATCGTATTTTTTCTTTTCTCCTTTTTTCCCTTTTCCTTCCGTTTTCTCTCTTTCTGACATTTTCCATGGCGTTGTTATCCTTTGCACATTTACCTGATAAACCGAATTTCTTTTTCTCCTCTCCCCCTCGTTGTTATCCCGCACACAGTTACTTGGAAAAGTTGTTGTTTTCAGCACATTTGCCAGTCCTCGCCGTTGTTATTTTCAGCACACCTTTATCTTTTCAGAATTTCTTTTGCAGAGTTGTTATGATCAGCACATCTTTTTGGTTTTTCGCACTTCGGGACTTCACCACTGTGCTTTGTCTCCCCGCATTGTTATCTGCAGCCTATTTTCATAAAAATCATTGTTATTCGCCGCACATTTGCGGATTTTTTCTTTATTGTAATTCTTTGCCTATTGTAAAATTGAGAACAATATTTGTTGTTATAGCCGCACCAGAAAAGTGGTTATTTTCTGCACATTTTGGTTGTTATTCCTGGCACATCCTACCTTATAAAGCTAAAAAACTAAATATATAAAGGGACATAAAAGAACACAAACAGGGAATCTATGCGAAAATTCAGAAACTGTGTCGAGGATTACAATAATTGACGGACTTGGCACAATATGGTATCATCTTGCGGGTTAACAGAAAAAAAGATAATACGTGAGGAGCATTGCTCGTGGCAAGTCGAAAAACCTCTACAGAATTTTCTTCTCTCCTTGCAGAAGATTTTGAAGAGCAGGAACAAACAGTCGCTACTTACGGAGAACGGGGGAATCAGACCGTTGTCCGTAAATCTAACGAACTCATTCAAAATGCGATGTACAATTTAACGCTGAGCCAGCAGAAATTGATGCTCCACATTTTTGCAATGATAAAACCGTCTGATACGGAACTTCCTCGGTACGAAATGTCGATTTACGAATTTCTGAAGCTCTGTGGCGTGGACCCTCATAATGGGTCTATGTATAATCAGGTCAAAAAAAACATTTCTGATATTGCAAGCACTCCGGTTCAATGGATCCGGATTGAAGGAACGCAAAAAATCACTATGTTCCGTTGGATCGATGGAAGTACCATTGATAAACGAACCGGGAAAATCACACTGACTTTAAGCCCCTTCCTGAAACCGCATCTGATTCAGCTCAAAGAGTTCTATACAACAATGGATGTAACCTACATCATGCTGATGAAAAGTCAGTACAGTGTCAGAATTTATGAGCTTTGCAAGAGCTATCAGAATTTGTATCTTCAAAACAAGGCCAAGGGAAAGCCTTTGGTGTGGGATATTGACAACCTGCGCAAACAGGTTGACTGTTCCGCCACAAACTGGGCCCATATCCGGCGAACGGTTTTGGATAAGGCTAAAAGCGAAATAAACGGTCATACAGATATTCTTTTTGATTATGCTGTTTATAAAAAGGCAAAATCGAAAGTTGTAGAAATTTCTGTTCAGATCGAGCAGGTCGAGCAGACTGAAGCTGCACAAAATCTCACCGACATTGCTTCTACGATTTCCAAAAGGAGGAAGAGAAAAAATCATCCGATCGCCGAAACAGTGGATGAGGACGATTCTTCTGTTATGTCTTTCGGCTATGTGTCTTCCCCGGAAACAACCATTCCGTATTCGTTTGGAAAGAGGCCGGCAGAGCTGAAAAAGGAAATTCAGATCCGTGCGGAACTTGCTTCTTTGAAGAATGAATTGACCGTTTCGGAACTGGAAGCGGTAGATGTCATTATCAATACAATGACAAGTATGGCCGGCAAAGCCAGAGGAAAAAATACGCTGATCGATGGTGGAGACCAGCAGTTCTTTGAACTGATGAATGAAATCATCTATGAGTGCAAAGGCCTTCGCCGTTGGTTCCTTGGTGTTGCCGGACGCTATGCAAAAGTTGTCATTCCGGTAGCTAAGACAAAAGCCTCCCCTGTTTTGTATCTGTGGAAGTCCATCCTGGAGGATATGGATAACTATCGTTTGTACACTTCCTGTATAACCCAGGCTGAATCCAGCACAAGCCAAGAAGACATCTATGAGGCGCATTTTGTGGAGGCAGAGGCTGAGGATGATTCCAATGATGTTCTCGTTCCCCAAGATGCCGATACGAAGAAAAGCATGATCCAGGCACTTCAGCGGTTTATTGATGAGAAGGAGCTCGATGCGAAGTTGACGCCCGGTCAGAAAGAAGCCTATGAAGATATCCTGAATCTTTCTGCTTATTTTTGTCGCAGAAACGTCAAAAGCAAAGATGAAGGCATGATGGAAGGAAAAGCCAACATGCAATTCTTGAATAGCTTGAATAAGTGTATTATGAAATACGGGTCTTTGACGCTTCTCTTCGAGACACTATCCACCATCTATGATTATGATACTTACTGGAAAAAAGTAAATCGCGATGATAGGATCCGGAACCCGAAACTTCTCTTCCAATCCGAGATTGAACATTCCCTTTTGATGCCGTTCGGTGTGATTGAAAATCAAAAAGCACAACAACAGGCCGGGCAAAACAATGGTTTCACAAGGGACTGGCTTTCCTCTTTTGACTGATACTGCTTTTTCCATGGTTGTAAAGAAAAGCACAGTATGTTGGAACAGAAGACATAATTATGACAAAACGCAAGGAGAAAATTCAGGCACTATAATTATCCTTGAAGAGAAGTAACGAGAGCGGAAAAAACACAACAACTGCCAGCAGCATAGAAAAAGTGAGCCTTCCGACCCAGAGAAAAGAAACCGGCGTTTCTGGCTTTGGAGAGGTATCCCGTTTTCTCACGGGTTGGTTTGCACCCGCTGGAGGGATGGCAGCCAATGAGAGCCGACCAAAACCGGTTCAGGCCGTTCCTGAAAGAGCGAAGGCCGCCGGGATTTCCCTGATTCGATATTCCGGCGAAGAAGATGCCGTTGTCCGTTGCCATCGGCTCGGTCCCGGGCCCCTTATCTTTTGCGACAAAAGCCATGGTCCAATCCTGCCTGTAAAACAGCATGGCATACGGAAATACAGGGTCACAGTTCAGCCTTTTTCTTGCCTCTTTTTCGTTTCTCCAGAAAATTTGCCTCTTAAAAAATTGATCGTTTGTGCCAACCATCTCGAAAACAAAAAACAAGCCGCCTCCGGTTTTATCTTCACCGGGGGCGGCTTGTTGGGTTTACGGCGTCAAGCAAATGTGATGCTTGCCTCAAAGGCAGATTTTTCTTCCCTCTCTCCGCAGAAATAAAACTGATTTTCCGCCGTCTGCGCACGCAGCAGCGTAAAGGATTCACCGCGGGGGATCTCACGGTGATAGTAGATCTTCAGGTCCCTGACCTCACCCCGGTCCCATACGTCCCACGGCAGCGCATCGCAGAGGATATCCGCATAGCGGGTATTGTTCATATGACCGTTCATATCGCAACGGGAATAGGTCGCCACGCAGTCCCCTATCCGCTCACAATCGGCAGGATCTGCTTTTACCATCTTCATAGGAAGTTCAAACGGTACATCCGGTGCCCACTGGTCGTTGAACTGTTCAGGATGCTTGCGCAGGATCAGCCGTTTTTCGGTATCAATCAGTACCCAGCGACTGTCCAGCACTGCCACCTGCTTACCCTGGGCATCATAGAAGGTCGTGATGCGCTTATTGACGGCCCGCTTGCACCGCTCCGGCTCCGTGGTGACAGTGAGGACCTCATCCACATGGGGCGTACGGTCAATATGCAGGGCCTGTTTGGCCAATACATACGCCGTATGGGTGGCCGCATACAAAGCGTCATTGAGGCCCACTGCCTCGGCGTGAATGGTGGCAATCTGCTGGCCGTAGCGCAGCAGCGCACCGGGTTTTACATTGCCATGATGATCGCCGTCGTGGCGGTAAACGGTATATTGTTGGGTATAGGTAGTAATCGGTTCCGGCATGGCGGCCCCTCCCTCTCGTAAACAATCTGTTTTTTGTCAATTCTTAGTATTATAGCACGTTGTCCCGGGAAATGCAAAAAAAGAAGCCGCAGGTTTTTTCCCTGCGGTTTCCATTCAGAATCAATAGTCGTCGCGTACTTTTTTGCGCAGTTTGCGCCAGATGTTGAAGAAGGAAATCACCAGCGCCAAGGCCAGCAGCACGACGACCATCCAGCCGCTGCCGCCCTCTTCGTAGCTCTTCATCTCACTCCACTGGGAGTCCAATGCCGCGTTGATCTCGTCGGGCAGTGTGGTAAAGACTTCGGCCTTGCTCATCACATCCTCACCGGGATAAGCAATCTCGCTGTATTTCAGGTCGTCATCCAGCTGTTCCCATACCGCCGTGATGGGCGTGGAGTAGCCGATATAATCACAGTTGGCCAGACCCACCGACGGTTCACACATATAGTTGATGAACAGTTCCGCCGCTTCCTTGTTGTTGGAGTTGGATGGAATGCACATGCTGTCCACAAAGAAGTTTACGCCTTCACTGGGATGCACAAAGGCCAGATCCGGGTTTTCGTCGATCATCGTCAGGGCATCACCTGCATAGTAGGGCGCCATAGCGGCTTCGCCGCCCTCCATCTTGTCGAAAATCTCGTCCATGACATAGGCCTGAACCACGCTCTTCTGGTTCTTGAGCTCCTGCATGACGGTTTCAACTTCTTCCACAGAACCGGGGTTCAACGAATAGCCCAGCTTTTTCGCGGCAATGGCATAGGCGTCCCGGGAGTTGTTGAACATCAGCACATTGTTGGCGTACTGCACATCCCACAGTGCCGCCCAGCTGGTAGGTGCTTCATCCACCAGGGTCGTGTTGTAAATCAGTCCGGTGGTGCCCCAGGTATAGGGAACGCTGTAGGTATTCTCGGGATCAAAGTCCCAACCAAGATATTCCTCACCGATACCGGCGAAATCCGGAATGTTATCAAAATCCAGCGGAGCCAGCATGCCTTCCTCGGCCATTTTTCCCACCATATAGTCCGACGGGAAAATCACATCGTAGGTGGCGCCACCGGATTTCATCTTGGCATAGAGACTCTCGTTGGAATCGAATGTGGTGTAATTGACCTTGATGCCGGTCAAGTCCTCGAAGGCCGAAACCACATCCACACTGTCATCGGAACCATCGGAAATATACAGGCCCCAGTTGTAGACGTTCAGGGTGATGTTGTCATCGGCAAAGCGGGTCCAGTCATAATCCGCGGAGACCGAGATATCGTCATTGACGGCGATGGTCTCTTCTTCCGCCATGGCAGCCGGTGCCGCGGCCGCTGCCAGCATGCCGGCGGCCAGGACCGCGGCAAACAGTTTTTCAGCTTTCATCTCAGCGCGCCCCCTCTTCCTGCATGGCTTTGCGGATTGCCGTTTGATTTTTGCGGTAGGCGCGGGAATCCGCCGCGTTGGAGATCAGGATAATGGCAAGGATCACACAGAACATAACTGCCGACAAGGCGTTGATCTCGGGGCTGACCTTTTTACGGGTCATGGAATAGATGGCGATGGGCAGTGTCTGCATCGTGCCGGAGTTGAAATACGAGATCATGAAGTCGTCGATGGAGTAGGTCAGGCAGATGAGGAATGCCGACAGAATCGCCGGGGAAAGCTGCGGCAAAATGACCTTGAAGAAAGCCTGCCGCGGTGTGCAGCCCAGGTCCAGCGCTGCATTATACAGGCTGGGATCCAGCTGCCGCAGCTTGGGGCCAACATTGAAAATCACATATGGAACATTAAAGGTAATGTGGGCAATGATAAGCGTGGGCCAGCCGAAGAGGCCCCCGTCCCCGCCGACGCCGAAGTTCTGTGCCATGACAAAGAGCAGCATCAGCGATACGCCGGTGATGATCTCGGGGTTGACAACGGGTACATAGCTGATGTTGTTCACAATCAGCTGGGTGCGTCGGCTCATGGAATTGATGCCGATGGTGGCAAGTGTACCCAGCACGGTGGCCAGCACACTGGAAACCAGCGCCAGCACCAGGCTGAGTCCCAGTGCCGAGAGGATCATTTCGTTGTGGAAGAGGCTCTTATACCAATCCAGTGTAAAGCCGGTAAAGTTGGCGCGGGATTTGCTTTCGTTGAAGCTGAAGGCGATCATGACCGCAATAGGCAGGTACATGAAGCAGAAGATCAGGATGATATAGGTGCGCTGCAAAATGACCGATTGCTTTTTGTTCATCTCACATCACCCCTTCCATTTCCGACTCGTCGAAGCTGGAGGTGAAGCTCATGCAGAGCAGCACGATGACCATCAGCACCAGGCTCATGGCAGAACCCAGGTTCAGGTTGTAGGAGTTGCCGAGGAACTGCAGTTCGATCAGGTCACCGATGAGCAGATTGGAACCGCCGCCCAGCATGCGGCTGATGATGAAGGTAGAGACTGACGGCACAAAGACCTGGGTGATGCCGGTGGCGATACCGGGGCCTGTGAGGGGCACCAGGACCCGCCAGAGGATCTGCCAGACATTGCAGCCCAGATCCTGGGCTGCTTCGATGATGGAGTCGTCGATCTTGGTCATGGCCGTGTAGATCGGCAGAATCATAAAAGGCAGATAGTTATAGACCATACCCAGCACAACAGCGCCGGAAGTATTGATCATATTGAAAGGGCCGATGCCGAAGAGGCCAAAAAATTTGTTGATCAGGCCGTTCTTTTCCAGCAGCGTCATCCAGGCGTAGGTGCGCAGCAAAAAGTTCATCCACATGGGCAGCATGACCAGCATGAGCATGATATGCTGCTTGTTGGCGCGCAGACGGGAGAGGAAATATCCTACCGGGAACGCGAGAATCAGGCAGATGACAGTGGACACCGCCGCCAGAATAAGGCTGCGGGCAAAAACACTGGAGTATCGGCCGATCTGGGTCAGATTGTCCAGCGTAAACTGCCCGTCGGCATTGGTCAGGGCATACCAGATGACAATGAAGAGAGGCACCACGATAAAGGCTGCCATCCACACCAGGTAAGGGCCCGCCAGCCAGCGGGAGGTTTTGGATTTGAGCATCGCTTACACCTCCGTACGGGCCATGATATGGATCTCGTCGGGGCCGATATTCATGCCGATCAGTTCGCCGGGCTGGCTGGCCTGGGTGGAGTGGATCAGCCATTCGTAGCCTTCCACATCCACGTGCATCTCAAAATGCACCCCTTTGAAGATCACTTCCCGGACAAGACCGGTGAGCATGCCGATGGAAGGCGGCACGATCTGCACGTCCTCGGGGCGGATGACCACCTGGACCGGCTCGTTGGGTTTGAAGCCGCGGTCCACGCAGGTGAAGTCATGACCGCCGAAGTTTACGAGAAAGTCCTTGATCATGACGCCGTCCACAATGTTGGAGTCGCCGATGAACCGTGCCACAAAGGCATTGCGGGGTTCGTTGTAGATGTCCTGGGGAGAACCGATCTGCTGGATGTTGCCGCCCGACATGACCACAACTGTATCTGACATGGTCAGCGCTTCCTCCTGGTCATGGGTGACGTAGACGAAGGTGATATTCATTTCGCGCTGCAGGCGTTTGAGTTCCAACTGCATCTCCTTGCGGAGCTTGAGGTCCAGAGCGCCCAGCGGCTCGTCCAGCAGAAGCACCCGCGGCTGGTTGACCAGGCTGCGGGCAATGGCCACACGCTGCTGCTGACCGCCGGACAGCTGATGGATGCTGCGGCGTTCAAAGCCCTTCAGGCCGACGATCTCCAGCATTTCCAGTACCTTGGGGCGGATCTCCTCCTCCGGCAGCTTTTTCAGCCGCAGCCCGAAAGCCACATTTTCAAACACGTTCAGGTGCGGAAAAAGCGCATACTTCTGGAACACCGTATTGACCTGGCGCTTATAGGGCGGCAGATCCGCGATGTCCTTGCCATCAAAAAAGACATTGCCCGATTTCGGGGTGATGAACCCGGCAATCACACGCAGAGTTGTAGTCTTACCGCAGCCCGAAGGCCCCAGGAAAGTCACGAACTCCTTGTCGTGAATGTCGAGGGAAAGTCCGTCCAGGACCTTCTGCCCGTCGAAATCGACAACAATGTCTTTCAGTGATACGATGATATTTTCGTCCATATTACTGCATCCCCCTTTGCGGAATTTCCCGCAGCAGGTCTGCAGTCTCTTGCGGCTCGGGCCGCCTGCGTTCCCCTGCGGGTCAGCGTGCTTTATGCCGCCCCGCAAAGGTTTGTTACACGGTCTTTTCCACCCGGAAAAGTCGCTACAAGCAGCACGTACAACGCCAATGTGGCAGGGTACGATCAGATTTACCCCCAGATGCACACAGAATACATTATACGGCAGCTGCAGGGTTTGTCAACAGCCATATTTTACATCGGGGTAAAGAATCCTTCATATTTCGGTAAAACTGTACACTATGCAGCTTTCCGCTCATCGTCGAAGGTTTCCCGCGGCGGATCGGTCCTTTCTTTCCGTCCATCGGCGGCCATCTCTTCCAGCTTTTCCAGCATATTGTCCCAGGATACCGTCTGCCCGTTCAGGGACAGGCTGACCTGTCCCTCGAACCCGGCACTTTTGCCGGCAATGCGCAGATCATACCTGCCTGCCGGCAAAGTGACGGTCATCGGGTTCTGGCTGTCCAACGGCCACTGGGCGTTCAGGGTCTTATCCTCGGCATTGACCACCAGCAGCTTGGCTTCCCCCTTGGTGCCGATCAGGGTGGAGGTCACTTCGCACAAGGTCTGGTCCTTCTCCACCGTAAAGGAACCCAGGATTCTGACGCCGGAAAAGCTGCCCACATCCAGGGCGTAAGTCCCATCTTCCTGCGTATTTCCCCACCACATAACCGTCGTGTAATGATTCATTCCGTCGGTCAGGAAATCCCCCTCATCGTATTTATCATCGTACTGGCTGCAGCCGCACAGCAGAAGTGCTGTAAGCACTGCCACCAGCAAAAGGAACCCTCTCCGTTTTTTCATGCCATTGCCTCCTTTGGCATCAGCCGCCGATCAGGAAATCCAGCACATCCCCATCCGTCGCCGCCCTGCTGCTTGTACAGCTCGGTATAACCGCACTGGCAGCAGCTGATGGTGACGAACTTTTTGTTCTGCACATCGAACAGCTTGGCAAAGTTGCCGCCGGTAGCCTGCAGGCGATCGGCCTCGTATTCGGTGCAGCCGCACTTGGGACAGACATATTGACGTTTTTCCATAAAGCACACTCCTTTTATAATCAGATCAGGCAAGATTCAGGCGGCGGGTCATCAGCCATTGGGTGATTGCCCACTTGATGGCATCCACCGCTACAACCAAAATCAGGATGATGCCAAACAGGTAGACCGTTGCCCAGAAGGAATCCACCGTGTAAAAGAACGATGCCCAGCCGGCAACATTCATCTGAATGGCACCT
Organism: Subdoligranulum variabile; assembly: GCF_025152575.1. Taxonomy (NCBI): domain Bacteria; kingdom Bacillati; phylum Bacillota; class Clostridia; order Eubacteriales; family Oscillospiraceae; genus Subdoligranulum; species Subdoligranulum variabile. The sequence goes on from NZ_CP102293.1 coordinate 309,252, forward strand.
ATCGCCACAAAGATCAGTAAAATCGAACCCAGGATCTGTTCCGCAAAGCCCAGCACGAAATAGGCAATGATGCTGGCCAGCAAACGCTGCTGACCAAACTGCCCACCGATGCCGCAGGCCAGATAAAATTCCAGGTAAACGCCGGCCAGCAGGGCGAGCAGCAGCAGTGTCACCATACAGAAGGCTGCCGCGCCCGCCGGACTGAGAAGTGTCACCCCGTCCCCCAGATTCAGGGAAAAGTTTCCCAGACTGCCGCCCAGAATGCAGCCGCACCCCATCAGGTACACCACACTGATCACCGACCAGGCGCACGCACAGATCAGTTTGGCCGCAATATGTTTCCAGGCAGCTACCGGAAGCGACAGCATCAGATACCCCTGTTCCCCCAGCAGTTTGTAAAACCGCTGCACATTGACAAAGACGCAGACGCCCAACATAAAGATCAGAACCAGCAAAGCAATCATATTCAGCGCCGCCTGAAAGAAGTCTACCAGAGCGGGCAGACCATTCTGGCGGTTCAGAATCGCGTTGACGACTCCCGTAATCACCGTAAAGGCCAGCACGCCGCCCCCTACCGGCAGAAGTACCCGTGCGGTGGTTTTCCACTCGTATTTCAGCAACTTGGTCAGCATTTGTATACCTCCCGGAAATATTCATCCACACTGCGGCCTGTTTCCTCCCGCAGAGCATCCACGCCCACCTGCTGCAGCACAGTGCCCTCCTTCAGGAAAATTACTTCGTCCAGGGCTTTTTCGATGTCTCCGATCAGGTGGGTGGAAAGGACCAGTGCGGCATCCTCACTGTAATTGCGCAGAATCGTATGCAGGATATACTCCCGTGCCGCCGGGTCTACCCCGCCCAGAGGTTCGTCCAGAAGATACAGTTTGGCCGCTCGGCTCATGGTCAGGCAAAGCTGCATTTTCTCCTGTGTACCTTTGCTCATGGCGCCGATCCGGTCCTGTGCCTCGATGTGCAGATCCGCCAGCATGGCATGGGCTTTCACAGCATCAAAATCAGCATAGAAATCGGCGTACAGGCTTACGGCATCCGCCGCCCGCATCTCGGTGGCCAGGGCCATTCGGTCCGGCAGGTAGCTGGTCACACGCTTGGTGCAGATGCCGGGCTCGTTGCCATCAATGAGCACCATGCCGCCGTTGGCCGTAAGCAACCCCGCCGAGATCTTGAGCAACGTCGTCTTACCGCTGCCATTGGGCCCCAGCAGTCCCACCAGCTTGCCGGGCTGCACAGAAAAGGTGACCCCGTTCAGTGCCATCTTGCGGCCGTACCGCTTGCACAGGCCGCGCGCCTCGTAGATTCCAGTTTCATTCATCGCTTGTTCCTCCCTCTGCGGTTTGCCGCAGCAGTTCCTCGGTTTGCGCCCGATCCAGCCCCAGGGCCTGCATCTGGTGCAGAAATTCCGCCGCCAGTGACGCTGCCCGTTTACGGCGCAAACTCTGCAGGATTTCTGCATCGGCCGTGACGGTACGGCCTGCTGTGCGCTGTGCCTGCAAAAGGCCCCGGCCTTCCAGTTCCTGCAGTGCCCGCTGCATGGTGTTGGGGTTTACTCCGGCTTCGGCTGCCAGTTCCCGCACCGGCGGGATCTTGCTGCCGGGTGGGAAAATTCCATTGACCAGCGCCAGTTCCATCTGCTCCACCAGCTGAAGATACACCGGGCGGCCTCCCGTAATATTCCAATCCATAGGCCAATCCCTTTCTGTATTATTGTATTAAGAGCTTAATACAATAATACAATGCATTTTTGGAATTGTCAAGAGGGCAAAAAGAAAATCCGCACGAGAAATCTCGTGCGGATGATAGCTGTTTTCAGGCGGGAAGCCGATCCTCGATCCAATGCAGAACATATTCGAACACTTCCGTCCGGTTCAGTTCATTGTGCAGCTCGTGTCGGGCACCCTCATAGATCTCGCAGGTCAGGTCCTGGATGCCGGCATCTCCCAGCATGGCCCAGACTTTGCGCACACCTTCTCCGTAATCTCCCACCGGGTCTTCGGCACCGGAGATCAACAGAATCGGCAATGTTTTGTTCACGGCCCGGGCCCAGCGGGGCCGGTTCACGTGGTTGATGGCTCCCAGCATCTCCCGGTAGCTGCCCACCGTAAAGGGAAAGGTACACAGTGGATCGGCGTCATAAGCCCGGACCACGGCCTCGTCCCGCGTCAGCCAGGCATTGGCAGATTGGGCATCCGGGATGCGCTTGCAATAAGCTCCCGTATTGGCTCGAACCATGAACGGCGACACCGTGCGCGGCCCCCGGATGGCTGCCAGCACAGCGGCCACAGCCTGTCCCACCTGGTTGAGGAGTCGCGGCCCCGCTGTGCCGGAGACGATCAGACCGGCGATGGTTTCCGGCCAGCGCTCGGCGTACCAGCGGGCATAAAAGCTGCCCATGCTGTGTCCATAAAGAAATACCGGCAGTCCAGGGAACTCTTCGTGCAGAAGTTCGTTCATCCTGTGCAGGTCCTGCAAAAGATAATATCGTCCGCCGGGTTCACCGTAATGGCCATATTCCTCCGGAGAAGCACTGCCGCCGTGCCCCAGATGATCGTTGCCGGCAAGGGCAATGCCCTGGGACGCAAAGAACCGTGCCATGGGTTCGTAACGCCGCACATATTCGCACATGCCGTGGCTGAGCTGCAGTATGGCGTGCACGGGTACATCCGGGACGGTATACACATAAGCCGAGATCGTATGGGCGGTATCTGAGGAAGGAAAGCGAATCGTTTCACAGCAGAGTTGTGACATCGCGGCCTCCTTTCATTCTCCTTTGATCTTTTTCCAGTATTGCGCAAAGGCCTGTTCGTTCTTGTTGTCGCCGGGTTCATAATACCGCCGGTCCTTGATGGCGTCGGGCAGGTATTGCTGCTGAGTCCAGTGATGCGGGAAATCATGGGGATAGAGGTAATGCTGCCCTTTGACCTTCGCATCGGCACCGTCGTAGTGCTTGTTCTGCAGCTGACGGGGAATGGGACCGGTGCGCCCTGCCTGCACATCGGCCATCGCCGCATTGATTCCGTCGTGAGCCGAGTTGGACTTGGGGGCCGTCGCCACCAGCACCACCGCATCGGCCAGAGGCAGCCGGGCTTCCGGCAGTCCCACCGCGTTGGCGATATCCACCGCCGCTTTGACGATGGGAATGATCTGAGGCCAGGCCAGCCCCACATCTTCGCAGGCACAGACCATGAGCCGACGGCAGGCACTGGGCAGATCCCCCGCTTCCAGCAATCGTGCCAGATAGTGCAGCGCTGCGTCCGGGTCGGAACCACGCATGGATTTCTGGTAGGCGGACACGATATCGTAGTGATCGTCCCCCAGTTTATCGTAGCGCATGGCTGTACGGGCTGCCACCTGCTGGACCATATCCAGCGTAACGGTGCGCTGACCGTTCTCCGCGGGCGCCGCCGTCACTGCAAATTCCAGGTTACCCAGCGCCTTGCGCATGTCACCGCCTGCGCTCTGGGCCAGATAATCCAGGGCATCGTCGGGAATCAGGATTGGAACCTTGTCCTCGGCTCCCAGACGGGCCGCTGCATTCTGTATTCCTTTGCGGATGTCCTCTGCTGTCAGGGATTTGAACTCGAAGACCGTACAGCGGGAGAGCAGCGCATTATAGACGTAAAAGTAGGGGTTTTCGGTGGTGGAGGCGATCAGTGTCACTGTTCCCTGCTCCACACATTCCAAAAGACTCTGCTGCTGCCGTTTGTTGAAGTACTGGATCTCGTCCAGATACAACAGAATACCGCCGGATGCCCCCAGCGTGCCGATATCGGCAAGAACCGACTTGATATCACTGGTGGAAGCCGTGGTCCCGTTGAGTTTGTGCAGCTGCATACCACTGCCCGCCGCGATGATACTGGCCACCGTGGTCTTGCCCACCCCCGACGGACCGTAAAAGATCATATTGGGAATGCGGCCGCTTTCCACCGTGCGGCGGAACACCTGATTCTTGCCCAGAAGATGCTGCTGTCCGCAGACTTCATCCAGCGTACGCGGCCGCAGCCGCTGTGCCAAGGGTTCCATGCTTTTCCCTCCTTATTATAATAGGGTGCCCCGTAGCGTGGGTGCAAAGTCCCTGTTTTTTTTATTTGTTTAAGTAGCCATCGAGCAAACTGAGGCCCTCTTCCTCTTGATTATAAGGTATCACCGTGGTAGAATCAAGAGAAAGAACGTGAAACGGAGCGAATGCTGTGACAAAAAAGGAACTGGCGCAGATCTGCATTGACCGCCTCAAAGCCGAATATCCACTGGCCGAATGCACACTGGATTACGATCATGCCTGGCAGCTTCTGGTGGAAGTTCGCCTGGCTGCCCAGTGCACTGACGCCCGGGTCAATGTAGTGGTACAGGACCTGTTTGCCCGATATCCCAGCGTGGAGGCACTGGCTGCCGCCACACCGGAAGAAATTGAAGCCATCGTCAAGCCCTGCGGCTTGGGCCGCAGCAAGGCGCGGGATATTTCTGCCTGCATGCGGATGCTCCGGGACCAGTATAACGGCAAAGTGCCCGACGACTTTGACGCCCTGCTGTCCCTGCCCGGCGTTGGCCGCAAAAGTGCCAACCTGATCATGGGGGATGTGTTCGGCAAACCGGCCATTGTCACCGATACCCATTGCATCCGGTTGTGCAACCGCATCGGCCTGGTAGACAACATCAAGGAACCGGCCAAGGTGGAGCGCGAGCTGTGGAAAATCATCCCGCCGGAGGAAGGCAGCGATTTCTGTCACCGGCTGGTTTACCATGGCCGGGCTGTCTGCACGGCACGGACCACCCCCTTCTGCTCAAAGTGCTGCCTGGCCGATGTCTGCCGGGCGGGAAAGGATTATCTGCATGAAAAAGGCAACTGATACCCCGCTTGGCGGCGAACTGCGCAGCCAGCAGACCGCCGATCGGCTGGTTGCTGAGCTGCGCAGCGGTCTGTATGCCGGTACTGTGCAGCTGCCCAGCGAGGTAGAGCTGGCCGGTGCACTGGGCATCAGCCGCACGGTGGTCCGGGACGCCCTCAGTCTGCTGGAGCGGGAGGGGTATCTGGAGCGTGTCCGCGGAATCGGCACACTGGTGAACCGCGATGTGTTGGGTGTAGAAAACCGACTGGACCAGAAGCTAGAATTTTACCGGATGATCCGTGCCGCCGGATACGAGCCCCACAGTGACAACGTGCTGGTTACGCGGGAGACTGCTCCCGACACACTGGCCCGGCGTCTGGGACTGTCACCGGAAGACCACCCCACCCTCGTGTTCGTGCGTCGCCGGGTGCTGGCCGACAACACCCCGGTGCTCTACTCCACCGATATTCTGCCGCTGGCACTTTTCGGCGGACAGCGATTGGATACGATGGATTTCACCCGGCCGATCTTTGAGATTGTCGCCGAATACTGTCATGTGGAAGTGACCAAGACCCTGGCCCATGTGCGCGCCGTGACCGGCACCCCGGGCATTCGCCATCAGCTGGGTCTGCGGCCCGACCAGGCACTGATGCAGCTGGACGAGACCTGTTATTCCCGTCTGTGCCGTCCGGTGCTCTGCTGCCAGACCTGTTACACCGATTTTTTTGACTTCGCCATTGTGCGTAAACTGGTGTGACGATTGCTTTTCTGTTGTCATTGGGTGCTGCGGCCGCCTGGCGGACCGGTGCTCCATGAGATAAATAGAGATTTTAAAGGGGAATGTGTATGAGACATCTGATCGACCCGGCGGACTTTACGCTGGATGAAACCCTTCGCCTGATGGATCTGGCCGACCGTATCCACGACGACCCGGCCGCTTACAAGGACGTAGCCTACCGCAAGCGCCTGGCAACGCTGTTCTATGAGCCGAGCACCCGCACCCGCCTTTCCTTTGAGGCGGCCATGCTCAATCTGGGCGGCCAGGTACTGGGTTTCCCCGACGCGGGCGTTTCCAGCGCTTCCAAGGGCGAGACCGTCGCCGATACCATCCGTATCATCAGCTGCTACGCCGACATCGCCGCCATGCGCCATCCCAAGGAAGGTGCGCCGCTGCGTGCTGCCCGCTACAGCCGCATTCCGGTGATCAACGCCGGTGACGGCGGTCACAGCCATCCCACCCAGACGCTGCTGGATATGATGACCATCCGCCGCCGCAAGGGGCGCCTGGACAACCTCACCATCGGCTTCTGCGGCGACCTGAAATTCGGCCGTACCGTCCACAGCCTGATCAAGAGTCTGTCCCGCCTGCCGGGCATGCGGTTCGTGCTCATCTCGCCCGAGGAGCTGCGGGTGCCGGATTACATCATCAGTGAAGTGCTGGCCCCCAACGGTATCGACTATGTGGAAACCCGCAATCTGGAGGAATCCCTGCCGGAGCTGGATATCCTATACATGACCCGTGTGCAGCAGGAGCGCTTTTTCAACGAGGAGGATTACATCCGCCTGAAGAACAGCTACATTCTGACGAAAGAGAAGCTCTCGCTGGCGCCCGCCGACATGGCGGTGCTGCATCCGCTGCCCCGCGTCAATGAGATCACGCTGGATGTGGATGACGATCCGCGTGCCGCTTATTTTGAACAGGCACAGAATGGCGTGTATATGCGCATGGCCTTGATTATGACGCTGCTGGGTCTTGCAGACCCCAAAACCGGGGAGGTAGCTTTTGATGTTAACGGTTGATGAGATTCTGAACGGCGTGGTCATTGACCACATTACCGCTGGTACCGGCCTGGGCCTGTACCATATGATGGAACTGGAAAAGCTGCATGATGCCAGCGTGGCGCTGCTGCAGAATGTCCGCAGCCAGAAGAGCGGCAAGAAAGACATCATCAAGATCGAAGGCGATGTCAGCAAGCTGAACTTCGACATTCTGGGCTATCTGGATCCGAAAATCACCATCACGGTGATTGAGAACGGGCACATCGTCAACAAGATCCGCCCCAAACAGCCCCAGCGTCTGGTCAACGTGATCAAATGCACCAACCCCCGCTGTGTGACCTCCATCGAGGAGGGCTGTGACCATATCTTTACGCTGACCCCCAGCGGCCGCTACCGCTGCGTTTATTGCGAACAGGAATTCCGCGTAAAGCCGTAATTTCTATTGCATATCCGGGAGCATCGGAAATTTTCCGATGCTCCTTTTTTGTTTTCTGAGAATTCGTCATTTTGCATAGTAATTTCCAACAAAGTTTGAATTTGTTATTGATTTATCATTCTCTGCCTCGTATAATAGAAGATACACAAACCGACTCAAACGGAGGACATATTATCTATGATACGACTTTCTATCGAGACGCCCGATCGCGCACAGCAGGTCGTACAGGACCTCTGCCGCGACATGGGCCACCGCATTGCCGCCAACCCGCCGGGGCTCTGTCCGGTGGATATGGCGCTGAATTTTTTGCGCCTGTGTCATGCCCAGACCTGCGGCAAATGTGTTCCCTGCCGCATCGGCCTCTCCCAGCTGGAGACCTTGCTGGAAAGTGTGCTGGATCAGACGGCCCCTGAAGGCACCATCGACCTGATCGAGCAGACAGCAGCCGCCATTGTGGATTCCGCCGACTGTGCCATCGGCTATGAGGCCGCCGCCATGGTTTTACAGGGGGTGCGCGGGTTCCGTGAGGACTACGAAGAGCACGCTCACTACGGCCGCTGCATCTGCTCGCTGAAGCAGCCGGTCCCCTGCGTCACCGTCTGCCCCGCCCATGTGGATATTCCCGGCTATATTGCGCTGATCCGGGAAGGCCAGTATGACGATGCCATGGACCTGATCCGCAAGGATAACCCATTCCCTCATTCCTGCGCCTACGTCTGCGAGCACCCCTGTGAACGACAGTGCCGCCGTCGTCTGGTGGACGATGCCGTCAACATCTGCGGCCTCAAGCGTTTTGCCGCCGACCACGCCGGCAGCCAGACGCCGCCCGCTCCCGCTGAAACCACCGGAAAACGGGTGGCCATCATCGGCGGCGGTCCCAGCGGCCTGACCGCGGCGTACTATCTGCGCCTGATGGGCCACAGCATCACGGTCTTTGAACAGCGGGACAAACTCGGCGGTATGCTGCGCTACGGTATCCCCGATTATCGCCTGCCGCCTGAAGTGCTGCAGCGGGATATTGATTACATCCTTGCCACCGGCATCGAAGTCCAGACCGGTGTCTGCGTGGGCAAAGATCTGCAGTTGCCTGATCTGCAGAAAGAATACGATGCCTTGTACATTGCCATCGGTGCCCATGCCGACAAGAAGCTGGGCCTGGAAGGTGAAAACAGCCAAAATGTATTGTCGGCTGTAGAATTCCTGCGCAGCTGCGGCGAGGGCAACGCTCCGGACTTCACCGGCAAGCGCATTGTGGTGATCGGCGGCGGCAACGTAAGCATGGACGCTACCCGTACCGCCATCCGGCTGGGGGCCAAGAGCGTGACCTGTGTCTATCGCCGCCGGGTGGATGACATGACGGCCCTGCCTGAGGAGATCGAGGACGCCATGGCCGAAGGATGTCAGATCCTGCCGCTGCAGGCTCCTTCCCGCATCGAAGCCAACGAGAATGGCGAAGTCAGCGCCCTGTGGACCCGGCCGCAGATCATCGGCGGGTACGGCCGGGATGGCCGCCCGGCGCCGCGGGATGCCAGGCAGAAAGAGTTCCGCATCCCCTGTGATTACCTGATCATCGCCATTGGCCAGCGCATCGAATCCGATGAGTTCGAGAAGGGCGGCATCGGCACCAGCCGCGGTGCCCTGAAAGCCGATCTGTCCGGCTATGTGCCGGGGACGCCCAACGTTTTTGCAGGCGGTGACGCCGTGACCGGTCCTGCCACCGTCATCCGGGCGGTAGCCGCCGGCAAAGTCAGCGCTGCCAACATCGACAGCTTCCTGGGATATTCCCACACCATCGGCACTGCGGTCAAGATCCCACCCGCCAAGCTGTCCAACACCCCGCCCTGCGGGCGGATCCAACTCAAGAGCCGCAACGCGCTGGAGGCACGCTGTGATTTTGAACTGGCCAGCTGCGGCATGACCGAAGAGGAAGCCATGCAGGAAGCCAGCCGTTGTCTGCGGTGTGATCACTTCGGCTATGGAATCTTTAAAGGAGGGAGGACGACCCAATGGTAAATATTACTGTAAACGGTACGGCCGTCCAGGTACCGGAAGGCACCACCATCCTCAATGCTGCCAAGGCCGCCGGTGTGGACATTCCTCACCTGTGTTATCTGAAAGACCTCAATGAGATCGGCGCCTGCCGCGTCTGCTGCGTGGAGATTGAGGGCGAACGCAATCTGGTACCCAGCTGCAACAACCCGGTTTTTGAGGGGATGGCCATCCGCACCAACACCGACCGGGTCCGCCGCACCCGCCGGATCAATGTGGAACTGATTTTGAGTCAGCATGACTGCCACTGCGCCACCTGCCCGCGCAGTGGTAACTGTCATCTGCAGAACGTGGCCAACGACCTGGGCATTCTGGAGAACCCTTACCCCTCCGATCTGGTCACTGGGGCCCGGGCCCAGTGGCCGCGGGATTTTCCTCTCTACCGCGACACCAACAAGTGCATCAAATGCATGCGGTGCATCCAGGTCTGTGACAAGATCCAGGGCGTTCACGTGTGGGATCTGTCCGGCACCGGCAGCCGTACCCGGGTGGATGTGAGCGGAAACCGCCGCATCAAGGAGAGCGACTGTGTCCTCTGCGGTCAGTGCATCACCCACTGTCCCACCGGTGCCCTGCGGGAACGCAACGACACCCAGCGTGCCTTTGACGCCATTGCCGATCCCGAAAAGATTACCGTGGTACAGATTGCCCCCGCCGTGCGCACCGCCTGGGGAGAGACGCTCGGCCTGACGCCGGAACAAGCCACTGTGCACCGGATGGCTGCCTGTCTGCGGCGGCTTGGCTTCGATTACGTGTTTGACACCTCCTTCAGTGCCGACCTGACAATCATGGAGGAGGGCACCGAATTTCTGCACCGATACCAGGCCGGAGAGACCCGAGACTTGCCCATGTTCACCAGCTGCTGTCCCGGCTGGGTGCGGTATCTCAAGAGTCATTACCCCCAATGGACAGACCGCCTCTCGACGGCAAAGAGCCCCCAGCAGATGTTCGGCGCAGTGACCAAGAATTATTTTGCACAGAAGCTGGGTGTTTCCCCCGATAAAATTTATTGTGTGTCCATCATGCCCTGCATTGCCAAAAAGCAGGAATGCGATTTGCCGACCATGCACACCGAGGCCGGGAAAGACGTGGATCTGGTCCTGACGACCCGAGAATTGGTGCGGATGATCCGTGCCGAGCGGCTACATCCCGAGGCTCTGCCCGAGGAGGCCTTTGATTCTCCGCTGGGGACCTACACCGGTGCGGGTGTCATCTTCGGCGTGACCGGCGGCGTCATGGAAGCGGCCCTGCGCAGCGCCTATTATCTCGTCAACGGAAAGAATCCCAAGGCCGAAGCCTTTACCGCCGTGCGAGGACACGCCTTCGCGCAAGGATGGACCGAGGCCGAGTTTGATCTGGGCGACGGCGCCATCGTGCGCACCGCTGTAGTCAATGGCCTGGGCAACACGCACCATCTGCTGGAGGCCATTGCCGCCGGTAAGGTCCACTATGACTTTGTGGAAGTGATGGCCTGCCCCGGTGGCTGTGCAGGCGGCGGCGGACAGCCTCAGAACCTGGACGACGAGGAACGCGCCGCTGAGCGCGGGAAACGTCTGTATGCACTGGATCAGTGCAGCACCCTGCGGTTCAGCCACGAAAACCCGGAAATTCAGACCCTCTACCGGGAAGCCCTGGACGCCCCCGGCAGCGAGCGGGCCGAGGAATGGCTGCACACCGACCACCACGGCTGGCAGATGCCCCAGAGCCCCCTGTGATCTTTTCTTCCTCCCGAAAAAGAGCCGTCCGGCGGAGATGCCGGACGGCTCTTGCTTTGTTTACACGCAGGCGGCCAGGTCCGTTTCCTGCAGCACGATGCTGCCATCCGGCGCCGCGTCGGCGGTATATACGGCTCCAGCCCGGGCTGTTCCCGCTGCAATCCGGTCTGCCAGCGCCTGTTCCACCGCCCTGCTGACCGTTCGCCGCAGTTCCCGTGCCCCATAGGGCGGGACCTTATCTCCCGCCAGGCAGCGGGCAGCCGCGGCGGTATGATGCAGCGTATAACCCTGCCGGGCCGCCCGTTCTTCCAGTTCGCAGAGCAGCCGGTCGGCGATGGCAGCCAGCTGCTGGGGACCCAGTGGTTCAAACAGGACCGTCTCGTCCAGACGCCCCATCAGCTCGGGACGGAAGAACTCCTTGGCTTCCTGAATAGCCTGCTTGCCGCGCCGCGCGGTTTCGCTGCCCGCTGCGCCAAAGCCCATCGGCGCAGTCTGGCCGCTGAGGCAGCGTGCTCCCAGGTTGGAGGTCAGCAGTATGATGGTGTTGGAGAAATCTGCTTTGCGCCCCTGGGAATCGGTCAGGCTACCATCTTCGAGAATTTGCAGCAGCAGATTCTGGATATCCCCATGGGCCTTTTCAATCTCATCAAAAAGCACCACACTGTAAGGACGGCGGCGGACCGCCTCGGTCAGTTGACCGCCCTCGTCATGTCCCACATAGCCCGGCGGCGCTCCGATCAGCCGCGCCACCGTGTGACGTTCCATATACTCCGACATATCAAAGCGAAGAAGCGCTTTTTCACTGCCGAACCAGCACTTGGCCAGCGTCCGTGCCAGCTGGGTCTTGCCCACGCCCGTAGGTCCCAGGAAGAGCATCGCGCCGATGGGACGGCCTGCCTCCCGCAGCCCTGTACGGCTGCGCCGGATGGCGGCCGCCACCGCCGCCACTGCCTTGGGCTGCCCGATGACTTCTGCGGCCAGGCGGCTCTCCAGATTGGCCAGACGTTCCCGCTCCGCCTCCCCGACCCGTTCGGCCGGCACGCCGCTGGCTTCGCTGACTACCTTGGCCACATCCGACGGCTGTAAAGCGCGTTGCTTGCCACCGCCTTCCGCGCCGGCAATGCGTACCGAGGCTGCCGCCTCATCCAGCAGATCGATGGCCTTGTCAGGCAGATACCGCCCCGGCAGATAGCGCACACTGAGCTCCACCGCGGCGTGGATGGCTTCCTGTGGGATGGCGATGCCATGATACCGCTCGTATCGTGGCATGAGCCCCCGCAGGATGGTCTCCGCATCGGCAGGGCTGGGCTCTTCCACCATCACTTTGCCGAAGCGGCGCTCCAGCGCGGAATCTTTCTGGATGGTCTTGCGGTATTCCTCCACCGTGGTAGCTCCGATGAGTTGGATCTCTCCCCGGGCCAGCATGGGTTTGAGGATACTTGCCGCATCAATGGCGCCCTCGGCGGCACCAGCCCCCGCAATCACATGGATCTCGTCAATAAAAAGGATCGTAGAATTGTCGCGGTAGAGCTCCTCCAACAGATTCTTGAACCGTTCCTCAAAATCGCCGCGATATTTGGTACCTGCTACCATCGAAGCCATATCCAGTGCCAGCACCCGTTTGTTGCGCAGGGACGGCGTGATCTGTCCCGAGGCGATCCGCTGGGCCAATGCTTCCGCCAGCGCACTTTTGCCTACGCCCGGTTCTCCCAGCAGGCAGGGATTGTTTTTCTGACGACGGCAGAGGATCTCGATCATCCGGTCCAGTTCGGCATCCCGGCAGAGTACCGGATCCAGCCGCCCTTCCTGGGCCAGTCTTGTCAGATCCCGGCCATACTTTTCGCTGGCTTTGCCGCCGCGGGTGGTCGCCATCCGCGGCTGGGCCGGCAGCACCAGCTGCCCCGAAAGCTGGCGGCATTCCCGCGCCGCCTGGGGCACCTCGATCCCCAGTGAGGCCAGCCATACACTGGCCGTACAGGATGAGTCCTCCAGCATGGCACAGAGGAGATGTTCATTCTCTGCTCGGGCTGCACTGGCCGCGTGAGCCCCCAGCACCGCAAATTCCATGGCCTTGCGGGTTTCGGGAGCCAGATCCTGTTTGCCAAGGCTGCGCGGCGTACCGCTGCAGCTTCTTGCCTGTACGCAGCTTCGCAGCGCGGACTCCGTCACCCGTTTGCGGCGCAGAAAATCCGCTGCCGGCCCCTGGGCCGTCTGCAGCATGGCCAGCAGCAGGTGACCTGTATCGGCAGCTGAACACCCCTGCCGCCCCGCCAGTATGACCGCGGTGTGCAGCGTATGGGCTGCCGCGCGGGAAAATCCTTTATAACAATGAAACAGCATCCTTGTGCCTCCCGATTTGGTCTCATTGCAAGTATAGGCGTTAGCGGCGCAAATAATCCTCGAATCCGGGCAAATCCTGCAATGACAAATGCGGAATGCTGTGCTATACTTAATACCGTGCCCCGAAACATCGAATAAACGAGGTGGTTTTGTCCATGCACAAGTTGTTGCGCTACATCAAGGGCTATGAAAAGCAGGCCCTGCTGGCGCCGCTCTTCAAAATGCTGGAGGCCTGTTTTGAACTGTTTGTTCCCCTGGTCGTGGCCAGCATCATCGATACCGGCATCAAAAACGCCGACGCCGTCTTTATCTGGCAGCGTTGTGGCCTGCTGGTCCTGCTCGCCGTCATCGGCCTGACCTGCAGCTTGACCGCCCAGTATTTTTCCGCCAAGGCTGCCCTGGGCTTTGGTACAGCTCTGCGCAAGGATCTGTTCCGGCACATTGATACCCTGAGCTACAGCGAGCTGGACGGCATCGGTACCCCGACGCTGGTCACCCGGATGACCAGCGACATCAACCAGGTACAAAGCGGTGTCAACCTCACACTGCGGCTGCTGCTACGCTGCCCTTTCATTGTAATTGGCGCGCTGATCATGGCAGCCTCCATCAGTCCCCGTCTGACGCTGCTCTTTGTGGCAACCACCCTTGTCATCTCGCTGATCATCTGGCTGATCATGCGTGCAACGGTCCCCATTTACCATGAAGCGCAGAACGGTCTGGACCGCGTCACACTGCTGACCCGTGAGAATTATGTAGGGGCCCGTGTAGTGAGAGCCTTTGCCCGTCAGGCCGATGAGCTGGCCGCCTTTGTGGAAACCAATGACCATCTGAAAACCATTCAGCTTAAAGCCGGCCGTATCTCCGCTCTGATGAACCCGCTGACCTATCTGGTGGTCAACCTCACGGTCATTGCTCTGTTGCTGCTGGGCGGTCGGGAAGTCAATGTGGGCAACCTCACCCAGGGCGAAGTGATCGCGCTCATCAATTATATGAGCCAGATCCTGATCAACCTGCTGCGGGTAGCGGATCTGGTCATCTCGGTGACCCGTGCCCTGGCAAGCGGTATGCGCGTCAACGAGATCCTCAACACCCAAACCACCATGTCGGATCCCTCTTCCCCGGAACTGACGCCTGATGCAAACGCGCCTGCCGTGGACTTTGATCACGTCACCTTTACCTATCGCGGCGCCGGCGCCCCCAGTCTGACCGATGTGAGTTTTGCCGCTCAGTCCGGCCAGACCATCGGCGTCATCGGCGGCACCGGCAGCGGCAAGACGACCCTCATCGATCTGGTGGCCCGCTTCTACGACGTCAGCGAAGGAGCCGTGCGTCTCTTTGGCCATGATGTAAAAGAGTACGCTTTTGCGCAGCTGCGGCAGCTGATCGGCGTTGTACCCCAGCAGGCAATGTTATTCACCGGTACCATTCGCGACAATATGCGGTGGGCGGCGCCCAATGCCACCGACGAGGAGATCTGGGCCGCGCTGGAGATTGCCCAGGCCGCCGACTTTGTCCGCGGGAAACCCGGCATGCTGGATGAGCCCGTGGAGACCGCCGGCCGCAACTTTTCCGGCGGGCAGCGGCAGCGCCTGACCATCGCCCGCGCGCTGGTCCCCCGTCCCAAAATCCTGATTCTCGATGACAGCGCTTCGGCCCTGGACTTTGCCACCGACGCTGCGCTGCGCAAAGCCCTGAAAGAAAAGACGCAGGGCATGACCGTCTTTATCGTCTCCCAGCGAGCCGCCAGCGTGCAGCGTGCCGATCATATCCTGGTGCTGGACGACGGCGTTCTGACTGGCGATGCACCGCACGCTGATCTGCTGAAAACCTGCCCGGTCTACCGGGAGATTTGTCTGAGTCAGCTGAGCAAGGAGGAGGTGGAAAAAACGTTATGAGCAAACACACCAAACTCAACCGTTCCACCATCCGCCGGGTTTTGCGACTGATCCGCCCTTACGCGGGGCTGGTAGCGCTGACCCTGACACTGGCTGCCATTACCGTTTTCACCACCCTGCTGGCACCGGTCATCTCCGGCAAGGCCGTCGACCTGATCCTTGGTCCCGGCCAGGTGGATTTTGCAGGCCTGGGCAAATTGGCCGTAGCCATGGCTGCCACCATTCTCTGCACTGCTGTGTCGCAGTGGCTGATGAACGTGGTCAACAACCGCATTACCTTCCAGGTGGTGCGGGATATGCGGGTGAAGGCTTTTGAGCAGATGGAAATTCTGCCGCTGAAATATATGGACGCCCATCGTCCCGGCGATGCGATCAGCCGCATCACCACCGACGTGGAACAGTTCAGCGACGGCCTGCTGATGGGCTTCACCCAGCTGTTCACCGGTGTTCTGACGATTCTGGGCACGCTGGGCGTCATGATCTCCATCGACTGGCGCATCGCCCTGGTGGTGGTAGCGCTGACGCCGCTGTCCATCTTTGTGGCACGTTTCATCGCCACCCACACCTACTCCATGTTCAAAGTCCAGAGCGAGACACGGGCCGAAATGACCAGTCTGGTGGAAGAACTGGTCGGCAACGAACACCTGGTCCGCGCCTTCGGCTACGAGAGCCGCGCCGAATCCCGCTTTGAACGGATCAATCTGGACCTGCAGAAGTGTGGCGTGCGTGCCGTCTTCTTCTCTTCCCTGACAAATCCCTGTACCCGTTTCGTCAATTCTCTGGTCTACGCGGCTGTAGGTGTGCTGGGCGCGTTTGCCGCCATCGCGGGCAGCCTGACCGTTGGCGAACTTTCGGTATTCCTGAACTACGCCAACCAGTATACCAAACCTTTCAATGATATCTCCGACGTGATGACCGAACTGCAGAATGCGCTGGCCTGCGCCCAGCGGGTGTTTGATCTCATCGACGAAACGCCCATTGTCCCGGATGCCCCCGATGCCGTTGTGTTGCCTGCAGGCGCAGGCAGCGTGGAATTTGAGCACGTCAAGTTCCGTTATGCCTCCGATGTTCCGTTGATTGAGGACATGAATCTGCGGGTATGGCCCGGGCAGCGCATCGCCCTGGTCGGGCCCACCGGCTGCGGCAAGACCACCCTGGTCAATCTGCTCATGCGGTTTTATGAGATCAACGGCGGCTGCCTGAAAGTGGATGGTCACCCCATCGATACGGTGACCCGGGACAGCCTGCGCGCCAACCTGGGCATGGTCCTGCAGGAAACCTGGCTGAAATCCGGTACCATCGCTGAGAACATCGCCTACGGCAAGCCCGATGCCACCCGGGAGGAGATCATCGAGGCCGCCAAAAAAGCCCGTGCGCACAGCTTTATCTGCCGTCTGCCTCATGGATATGACACGGTAGTCGCCGAGGACGGCGGTAACATCAGCCAGGGCCAGCGGCAGCTGCTCTGTATTGCCCGGGTCATGCTGCGTCGTCCTCCCATCCTGATTCTGGATGAGGCCACCTCCAGCATTGATACCCGTACGGAAGTCCTCGTTCAGGATGCCTTTGAGGAACTGATGAAAGGCCGTACGAGCTTCATTGTGGCCCACCGCCTTTCCACCATCAAGAATGCCGACCAGATCCTGGTGATGAACGCCGGCAACATTATTGAGCGCGGCACCCACGACGAGTTGCTTGCCAAGGGAGGCTTCTACGCCCGGTTGTATGAGAGTCAGTTTGCCAAAGCCTGATCTTCCGCTATCCCACTTTGATACCAAGGAGCGTGTAGTAAAATGAGTTCTGTCAACATTCCCGCCAACTACAAAAGCCTTCTGGGGCTGTACGACACCCAGAAGGCCATTGGCCTGATCAAAACCATCTTCCAGGAAAAGCTTTGCCTGGCACTCCACCTGAAGCGCGTTACCGCTCCCCTGTTTGTCCTGCATGGCAGTGGTCTCAACGATGACCTGAACGGTGTGGAACGTCCCGTGGCCTTTGATGTTCCCTGCCTGGATGAAAAGGCAGAGATCGTCCACAGCCTTGCCAAATGGAAGCGCTATGCACTGTATAAGTACGGGTTCCGTCCCGGCCAGGGGCTGGTGACCGATATGAACGCTGTACGCCGCGACGAAGAGCTGGACAACCTGCACAGCATCTATGTGGACCAGTGGGACTGGGAGCGGGTCATCACGGCCCGTCAGCGCACCACCGCTTTCCTCCAGGATACGGTACGTGACATTGTGGATGCGGTCTGCGCCACCTCCGATGAGCTGCGCTGGAAGTTCCCGGCTCTGAAAAAAATTCACCTGACCCGGGAGGTCACCTTCATCACTACCCAGGAGCTGGAGGATCTGTATCCCGACCTCACCCCCAAACAGCGGGAGAACGCCTTTGCCAAAGAGCACGGCACCATCTGTATCCTGCAGATCGGCGGCAAACTGAAAAGCGGCAAGCCTCACGACGGCCGCGCTCCCGACTATGATGACTGGACGCTGAACTGCGATATTCTGTTCTGGCACAAACCCCTGGGCTGTGCGCTGGAGCTTTCCAGCATGGGCATCCGTGTTGATGCCGATGCCATGCGCCGTCAGCTGGCGGAAGCCGGCTGCCCGGAACGGGCGGAGCTTCCCTTCCACAAGATGCTGCTGGATGGTACCCTGCCCCTGACCATGGGCGGGGGCATCGGACAGAGCCGCCTGTGCATGCTGCTGCTTGGCAAGGTCCATGTGGGTGAAGTCCAGGTCAGCCTGTGGGATGAAAATACCGTAACCGCCTGCCGCGAAGCCGGTGTAGAACTTCTGTAAAACCTTCTGGATTTCCGGACATAGAATAAAAAGTCCCGCAGCCCTTGTAAAAGGGCTGCGGGACTTTCTGTTTGGAGCTAGCAACAGGAATCGAACCTGCAACCTGCTGATTACAAATCAGCTGCACTGCCAATTGTGCTATGCTAGCGGAACTTATTTAGTATAGCACATGGGAGCCCGCCTTGTCAATCCTCATGCAGGGCTGTGAGCAAAGCGGCATAGGCCCGCAATGTCAGCTGCTCGGGGCGCGCACGTTCCTCCAGACCAGCGGTCCGCAAAGCCTCCAGCACCTGGGCCTTGGGCAGTTTCAGGCCGTTGGCAATGGCATTGGCTGCGGTCTTGCGCCGCTGAGAGAAGGCCGCTCGGATCAGGGCAAAATACGCTTTTTCCCGTCCGTCAGGCAAATCTACCGGCGGTTGCTGACGTACATCCAGTCGGATGACCGCACTGGTAACGCTTGGCGCCGGGTAAAAGCTGCCCGGCTGCACTGTGAACAGCAGTTTCGGCTGGGCATAGTAGGCCACCGCGTAGCTGATGGCACCAGCCTCCCGGGTGCCAGGCGCGGCACAGAGGCGCTGTGCCGCCTCCCTCTGCACCATAACGGTGATATTCTGGATAGGCAATTTTTCTTCCAGGAGACGCATCAGAATGGGGCTGGTAATGTAATAGGGCAAATTGGCACAGACCGCCACCGGTTTTGTTCCGAATTCCTCTTCCAGCAGCGCTTTCAAGTCCACCTTGAGAACATCCTGCAGCACCAGTTTGAAATTGTCATATCCGGCCATGGTTTCGGCCAACAGCGGCGGAAGACGCTTGTCCACCTCCACGGAAACCACTTTGTCGGCACGTTTGCAAAGCTGTTCGGTCAGCACTCCAATGCCAGGGCCAATTTCCAGCACGCCCCAGCCGGGACCAATGCCCGCTGCCTCCGCGATGCGGGGACAGATACCGGGATTGATGATGAAATTTTGTCCGAACCCTTTGGAGAGCGCGAAATCGTACCGCGCACACAGGTCACGGATGGTGGAAAGGTCGGTCAGATTGGGCACAGTATTCTTCCTTTCCCTGATCAGTTCTGCCCGGCCAGCGACATGGCGGCGTTGACTGCCTTGCTGATCTGCGGGTCGGTTTCGATGGTAAAGTCGTAGTAGGCGCTCTGTTCATCAGCACTCAGCGCCGCATCCACATCGGGTGTCAGGCCGGTATCGTTCCAGGATTGTCCCTCATTGTCCAGCAGCAGGCCGATGGTGATGTACGCTGCCGAACCGTCGGAGAAGCTCTGCGCGTCGCTCATCACCACACCTTTGCCCATGGTGGTCGTACCGACCAGCGTGGCGCCGCCCATTTTGCGTAGGGCGTTGGCAAACAGCTCCGCCCCGCCGGCCGTATTGCCATTGACAAGGCATACCATAGGCAGGGTGATCTCATTCTCATCGGACATCCGCAGATCGGTGGTGGTCCCGTCCTTATCCTCCTGCTGGGCGATCAGTCCGGAAGGGACGCAGTAATCCGCCGACACCAGCGCGGCGTTGAGGTTTTCGCCGGTGTTGTCCCGCAGGTCAAAGACATAGCAGGTGGCACCCTGGTCCTTCAGGCTGTCCACTGCCGTCTTGAATTCCGTGGCAGTGCTGGTGCCGAAGGAGTCAATGCGGATATAGCCGCAGGTGCCCGCCGTCAGCTGGTAGGATACCGTGGGCGTATTATAGTTGGTGTGCACAAGATCCAGTGTCTGCTCCTGACGGTCCGGCGTCAGATAGGTGATCGTGGTGGTGGTGCCTTCCTCCCCCAGCAGAGCCGAGGTGATGGTAGCGGTATCCGCCATCGTCTTGGTGGAGGTACCGTTGATGGCCGTAATAAAGCCACGGACTTCCAGGCCGTTTTCACTGGCCGGCGAGCCGTCGTAGACCCGGATGATCCGCGCATAGCCGGAAGAGGCGTCGTTGACGACCGCCACGCCGATACCGGTCAGTTTGCCGGAGGCCACCGACTGCATTTCGCTGTAGGCTTTGGCCGTGTAATAGCGGGCATATTTATCGTTGATGCCCAACACGTATCCGGCTGCGATCGTATCATTGAGGGTGTCCTCATTGATGGTAAAATACTCATTGGCGCGCACAAAGCGGTCAATCTCCGAGAGTTTGTTGTACTGCCGTTCCTTGTTTTTGACGCTGGACACGGTTGAGTTGAACATATTCATCGAGATGACCATCGTAAGCGAAAAGGTGACCGCCATCGCGATCAATGCGATGGTAGCGGCAACGCCCAGACTGATTTTTTTACTCATGGATCAGACGGCTCCTTACTGTTTGGTGACCGCTTCAGGCGGCGTAAGACAACGAGAAGAGGATGGTGCTGAACAGGCTCAGGACCATCATGGCTGCAAACACAAGGCAAAAAATGCGCACAGCCGTTTTATGCTTCTGCGGTTTCATAGATTGTTTCCTCCTCCGCGATCAATGCGGAATCCAGTTGGTGACGTTGGTCAGCACGCCGTTGATCTTCATTTCCAGATGAAGGTGGTTGCCGGTGGAATATCCGGTGGAACCTACATAACCGATGACCTGGCCTTTTGTTACGCTCTGCCCGGCGCTGACGATGGGGGTGCTGATCATATGGGCATAGAGCGTCGAATAGGTATTGCCTTCATCGTCCTTGCCGTGATAGATCTGCACGTAGTTGCCCCAGCTGTAATGGTAGGTGGCATCGGTGACGATGCCATCTGCAATGGCATAGATTTCGGTGCCGCCGGGAGCGGCGAAGTCGGTGCCGCGGTGCCCGCCGGTTCCGAACACGCAGGAGATATACTTATAAGAAGGCAGTGCCGGGCCAAAGTTCAGCGAGCAGGTCATCGCCGCGCTGCTGTACTTATCCACCTGGGAATTCAAGTAGGCATCCAGCTGAGCGGCCGCCTGGTCCAGGTTCTTGCGGGCCTGCTCCTCCTCGGCTGCCAGCACTTCGGCTGCCGCATCGGCATCAGAAATGGTCTGGTCCTGCTGCTGGATACTGACCTGCAACTCGGACTTTTTGCTGTCCAGCTGATTGTTCTGGTTTTGCAGCTCCGCCTGCTGGGATTCCAGTTCGGCCTTGGCGTTTTCCAGTTCGGTGCGCTGGGCTTCCAGCTCCTGGCGCTGGGTCTCGATCTGCTGACAGATTTCCTTGTCCTTGCTGGAGATCTGCTCCAGAGATTCGGCGAAAGTCAGCAGCTGATACAGACTGTTGGCACTGGAAAGCAGTGCGATGGAACCGCCGTCGTTGAGCATCTGCATGGCACCCAGCCGGTCCTTGAAGCCGGCCCAGCGCTCATCGTATTCGGTCTGCTTCACATCCACTTCAGCCTGCTTTTCATCGATTTCCAGCTGCTTGTTGTTGATGTCTTCCTCAACCTGGGCGATGGACTGCTGCAGCAGTCCGATCTGGGTCGTGATGACCTCGGTCTGCTGCTCGTACTGTTCCTTCAGATCTTCGGCGTTGGCCTTGTTGGCCTGATTGTCCTTGATCTTCTGCTGGATGGCTTCCAGTTCCTGCTGCGCAGCGTCCTTCTGCGCCTGCAATTCGGATTTTTTATCGTCCGCGAGTGTCATGGTGTTGGTAGAGACCGTCAGGGTCACGACCATCGCCACCGCCAATGCCATGGACACCGCTCGTTTGATCAGCGGAGAAATTTTCATAGTCTTGTTTCCTGTCCTGTTTGCTCAGACATTCAGATGTTTACGGATACTGGTGGCTGTACCGATGCCGCACAGAACGAAGCCCAGCAAGGCAAAACCGCCCACGATGTAATACCATACGTCGATAAGGGGCACCAGCTGACCGCCGAACATCTGGGAAAGGGTGGTCGGATTTTCGGCATACCAGCGGCAGAGTGCATAGTAAGCGCCGCATACCACGCCGGAGGCAATGGCCGCTGCAATCAGACCGGAGGTAACGCCCTCCACAAAAAACGGAAAGCGGATGAATCCGTTGGTGGCGCCCACCAGCTTCATGATGCCGATTTCCTTGCGGCGATTGAAAACGGTGATCTTGATGGTATTGTTGATGACCACAATGCTGACGATGGCCAGCACCCCCACCACCGCGTAGCAGGCATAGCTGATAGTTTTCTGCAACGAGACAAAAATGTTGGACAGGTCCAGCGGAGCATTGACGCGGTATACCCCGTCGATCTGTTCCAGCTGGTCCTTCACGGCAGGAATATTGTCAGGGCTGTCCACCACCACACGGTAGTTGGGATAGAACGGATTATCGTTGGAAAAAGCCGATTCCAGATCGATATAGTCCGACAGCATATCGCTGTAGATGGAAAGCACTTCCTGGGGCGAAACATAGGTCACGCCCACCACATGCTCCGTGCTGCGGATGGCGGAATCCGCAGCGGCAATCTGGTCCTCGGTGGCGTCCAGATTCATGTAAACGACCGTCTCGTTCTGGTCACCGATATACTCCACCATGGCGTCGATGTTGACGCCCAGCAGATACGCGGCACCGATCAGCAGCATACAGACGGTCAGCACGCCCATAGAGGCAAAGGTCATCAGCCGGTTGGCCCGCAGATTGTGCAGGCCCTGACCGACCAGGTAAGTAAAGCTGGAAAAACGCATGATGTTCCCCTCTTGGTTCTCTTATCGGTTATTCGTCGTCGTACTCCTCACGGCTGCGGGCCGCCACCTTGGCAGCGTAGCGACGCGCCACCTCCGGATGGGCGGTGTCCGACGCCACCATACCATCGGCCAGCGTGATCACTCGATTGTTGTACTTGGCAGCCAGCTTGTGCACAAGCTCATGCTCGTGGGTAACGACGACCACCGTGATATTGACCTTATTGATGGCCTCAAACAGCTGCATGATGTCCATGGACATCTCAGGGTCGATGTTGCCTGTGGGCTCGTCTGCAATGATGATCTTGGGGCCATGGGCAAGAGCGCGGGCTACCGCCACACGCTGCTGCTCGCCGCCGGAAAGTTCATCCGGCAGGCGGTCCATCTTATCCTCCAGACCTACCAGCGACAGCGCAAAGGGCACACGGGCCTTGATCTTCTTGGTGGAGATATTGGTCACCCGCATGGCAAACGCTACATTCTCGTAGACCGTCATGGTCGGGATCAGGCGGAAGTCCTGAAAGACCACACCCATCTGACGGCGCAGATAGGGCACCTTGCGTCGTTTGAGCTTGGTCAGGTCCTGTCCGTTGATGAAGACCTTTCCCTCGGTGGGCTTTTCCTCCATCTGGATCAGTTTCAGGAAGGTGGATTTGCCCGCGCCGGAGTGGCCCAGGATGAAGACAAATTCGCCTTCATCGATATGAATATTGATATCCTCGAGCGCCACATTCTCATCGTTGTGGGTCTCGTAGGTCTTGGAAACGTGCTCAAAATCGATCATTGGTGAACTCCTGTTGACTTGCTACGTCCGGGTAATGGTTACAGTCATACATTTATAAGGATACCATGCCAGGCAGGTTCGGTCAAGGGTTTGGCCCCGTATAAAACCGTGAAAATTGTGGGAACTTTCCGGCGGGATTTTCATACAAAAAGGCGGAAACGCGCCGCAGCAGCCTATCCGGCCGCCGGGCGCGCTTTTGCTGTTTTTTTCGTATTATCGAAGATTCCGAAGCCCTTTGGGATAGTGGTTTTTGATGCGGCCACCGCTGACTTTACCCGCTCCCAGAGGGAAGCCGTCGACGCAGACGGCACACCAGCCGCTCTGTGCGGTGACGGCATCGATCTCCTCGCCGCGCAGCCAGGCCGCCGTGCGGGGATCATCCCGGGTCAGTTCCTCCCGGTTGGCGCATTGAGCACCGTAGGCCATAAACAGCGCATGAGCGGGCTGAAATCGCTTTTTGACTATGCTGCCCGCCAGCACACCGCCGCGAACCAGTCGCAGCTTGCCGAGCGGAAGGGTGTCACTGCCCACAGGCGGCAAAAGAATCCACTCCCCCGCCGTTGCCACAGGCAGCTCCGCCAACTGCGGAAAATAGGTTTTGGAAAATTCCGTCCATTCTGACGGAACTTTGGCGGGACGCCGCGGCTTGTTTCGGCCCGGTGCGGTGAATGCCACCTCCGGGGATTTCTGCAGTTTGGCCATAAAGTGTCCCTCTCCCCCATCGGCCGGCCAGATGCGACGGCAGCGTTCCGCCGCAAAGCCTTCCGGTGCACGGTTGGCTTCGCCGGGACGTCCGAATCCGCAATCAGACAGATCCACAAGAGAAAACTCCGGGTGCCGCTGCAGAAAGGATGCAATCTGTGCCTCATCCTCCTGAGGTGCAAAGGTGCAGGTGGAATAGACCAACACCCCACCTGGTGCCAGCAACGCGGCTGCATTTTCCAGAATTTCGGCTCCCAATGCAGCACAATGAGTTACCAGCGCGTCATTGTGCTGGGCTGACGCTGCAGCCTCCTTGCGGAACATGCCTTCCCCGGAGCAGGGAGCATCTACCAGCACCCGGTCAAACCGACCGGGCCAGGCCGCAGCCAGGCGTGCGGTATCTTCGTTGGTGACAAGTGCATTGGTCACACCCATGCGCTCCAGATTCTGGCGCAAGATCTCAGCCCGCGCGGCTACGAACTCATTGGCCACCAGTATTCCCTGTCCCTGCAAAGCCGCCGCCAGCTGACTGGTCTTGCCCCCCGGCGCTGCACACAGATCCGCCACCAGCATACCAGGCTGCACATCCAGCAGTGCTGCCGGTGCGCTGGCGCTGGGTTCCTGGGCATAAAACACGCCGGCATGGTGCCATGGATGGCGGCCGGGCCGCCAGTCCGGGGCCGTCGTGAAAGCAGATGGGCAGAACGGCGACGCCGCAACGGAAAAATCTGCCCGGGCAGCCAGCCAGTCCGGGGCGCAGCGCAGTGCATTCACTGTAATGCCCCGGGCCGGTTCCGGTGTGGCGTAACGGTAGAGTTCCTCAAAGCGGTCCCCCAGCAGGGCGCGCTCCCGCGCGGCAAAATCAGCGGGGAATTCCATCTTGTATCCTCCCTTGCATAAACAGGCCATGACCGGGCAAACTACCAGTGCGGCAACAAAACCGCAAGATCGTTTTTTACTTGCGAAAGGAGTAACCTCTCATGGCAAAGAATCAGACGAACAACACGACCAACCGCAGCACCAACACTACCAACAGCACCCAGAAAAAGACCACCAACGGCACCCAGCAGCGCAGCACCAACCGCACCACCAGCGCTACCGAGAGCAAGAACTGCAAGTGATCCCGGTCCGCGGCCCTGCTGCGGTATAGAAAAGGCTCCGGCCCCGTGAAGGGGCCGGGGCTTTTTTATTGCGGCTGATACCCTGTCCAAAGGGCATCAAACAATTCCTGGATGCGATCGTTACGGCCCTGCAGGTAGAGCCACCCCAGCAGGCACTCGAAACCGGTGGAAGCCCGGTATTCCTGCACCGTGGCATGTTTGGCCACACTGGCCTTGCTGGTATTCTTGCCGCGCCGCAGCACACCGGCTTCCGCTTCGGTCAAAAGGGGTTCCAGAATCTCCAGTTCCCGGCTCTGGGCATGGGCGCTTACATAATGGGTGGCTACCGTGTGCAGCCGGTTGGGCTGCAGCCGGGTGGTGCCCACCAATTTGGCGCGTACCAGCAGTTCCAGCACCGCATCCCCCACAAAGGCCAGAGCCAGCGGGGACATTTCGTGGATATCCACTTCGGATTTCGTTTCAAACAACATACTCAATACAGATAATCAAACTCGTATTCGCCGATCTTGATGGTATCATCTTCCTCGACGCCTTCCTCCACCAGCTTGTCCAGAATGCCGGAATCGCCCAGCTGGGTCTGGAAATACTGCAGGCTTTCGTAGTCCTCCACGTTGGTGCCGGCAAGAATGCGCTCCAGCCAGGGCGCGTCAATGGTGAACTCATGTTCGCCGGTCCGGGTGACGGTGAACGGACGGGTGGGTTCCAGGCTCTTGTCGGGACGCTTGTACTCCGCCTCATACACCTTGATGGGCGGCAGGTCTTTCAGACGGTTGTAGACCAATGCCGGCAGGCCGTCCACGCCCTGGCGTGTCGCCGCCGAGATGGGCAGGAAGGTCAGCCCCTGGGCCTCAATATATTGCTTGAATTCCTCGACCTGTTCCGGTGTGGCAATATCACACTTGTTGCCCAGCACGATCTGGGGGCGCTGCGCCAGTTCGGCGCTGAAGCCTGCCAGTTCGTGGTTGATCTGCTCAAAATCGGCCTTGGGGTCACGGCCCTCACAGCCGGAGACGTCCACCACATGCAGCAGCAGACGGCAGCGCTCCACATGGCGCAGGAAGTCGTGGCCGAGACCTACGCCCTCGGCGGCGCCTTCGATCAGGCCAGGGATATCGGCGCAGACAAAACTCTGCTCCGGACCGACCCGCACCACGCCCAGCACCGGGGTCAGGGTGGTAAAATGATAGTTGGCGATCTTAGGCTTGGCTGCCGAGATGATGCTGATGAGGGTGGATTTGCCCACGTTGGGGAAACCGATCAGACCCACATCGGCAATGACCTTCAGTTCCAATTGAACATGCAGATCCTCGCCGGGCAGACCGGGTTTTGCGAACTTGGGAATCTGGCGGGTAGGCGTGGCAAAATGGGAGTTGCCCCAGCCGCCACGGCCGCCACGGGCGACCACCACCGGCTCTGAGCCGGACAGGTCCGCAATGACCAGACCGGTCTCCGCTTCCTTCAGCACGGTGCCGCGGGGCACACGGATCACAAGATCGTCGGCGTCGGCGCCGCTTTGCCGCTTGGCGCGGCCATTCTCGCCGTCCTGCGCGGTGTATTTGCGCTTGTAGCGGAAATCCATCAGCGTGGAAAGGTTGTCATCGGCCACAAAGATGATGTCGCCGCCGCGGCCGCCGTCGCCGCCGTCAGGACCGCCCGCCGCCACGAACTTTTCGCGGTGGAAGGTCACGGCGCCGTCGCCGCCTTTGCCGGCATGCAGCCAGATGGTCGCGGTATCAATAAAATTACTGGTTGCCATAGTGTACCTCGCACGGTGTCGGGCACCGTCTGTAATAAAAATCGGGCAGGCCCTGCCGGCCCGCCCGTCTGGTTTTTTTACTGCTTGACCGTGCAGCGCTTGCGATCGCGGCCCATGCGCTCGAAGTGAACGCGGCCATCGACGAGGGCAAACAGCGTGTCGTCGCTGCCGATGCCGACGCCCTCACCCGGATGGATGTGGGTGCCGCGCTGGCGGACCAGAATGTTGCCGGCCAGAACGAACTGACCGTCGCCGCGCTTGACGCCGAGGCGCTTGGACTCGGAATCACGGCCGTTCTTGGTAGAACCTACGCCTTTTTTATGTGCCATTGTGCTGTACCTCCTTAGCCGTTAATCGCGGTGATTTCCACCTTGGTGTAGGGCTGACGATGGCCTTTGCGGACCATGCTGCCCTTCTTGGGACGATAGGTGAGAATGTTGAGCTTCTTGCCCTTGCCGTTCTTGACGACCTTGGCGGTGACGGAAGCGCCCTCAACAACGGGAGCGCCAACCTTGACAGCGCCCTCCTCGCCAACGGCCAGGACCTGATCGAAGGTGACTTCGCTGTCAGCCTCAGCGTTGAGCTTCTCGACGTAAACCACGTCGCCAACCTTGACGCTGTACTGCTTGCCACCGGTCTTGATAACTGCGTACATTCGGATAACCTCTTTCAATAAGTCTCGCTGGACAGTAGGGCGTTGCGGCAAAACCGCACACTTTTCGGGCCCATACCAAGCGGCTTTAAAACTATACCATAGATTCTGCGGCTTGTCAAGGTGTTTTTGCCAAAACAAGCCCGATGCAGCGTCTTTTTATTTCTCCATGGCGCGGCGGGCAGCCTCCACCGTGTTGAGCATGAGCATGGCACGGGTCATCGGCCCCACCCCGCCCGGTACAGGCGTGATCCAGGCTGCCTTTTGTGCTGCAGTCTCAAAGTCCACATCGCCGTGCAGCTTTCCGTCCGCACCGCGGTTGATACCCACATCGATGACCACCGCACCGGGTTTGATCATGTCGCCGGTGACAAAACCCGCACGCCCCACTGCCGCCACCAGAATATCGGCAGAGGCACAAATCGCCTGAAGATTCTGCGTTTTGGAATGGCAGATGGTCACCGTCGCATTTTTCGCCAGCAGCAACATCGCTGCCGGCTTCCCCACAATGTTGGAGCGGCCAATCACCACTGCATGCTTGCCGGGAATCGGAACCCCGGTAGATTCGATCATGCGGATGCAGCCCGCCGGGGTGCAGGGCAGATAGCAGGGTTCCCCGATCTGCATGCGGCCCACATTGACAGGCGAAAAACCGTCCACATCCTTTTCCGGAGGAATGGCATCGATGATCGCCTTTTCATCAATGTGCGCCGGCAGCGGCAACTGCACCAGAATGCCGTGCACTGCCGGATCTCCTGCCAGTTCGTCCACACGGGCCAGCAGTTCCTCCTGGGTGGTTTCCTCCGGCAGGCGGATGTTCCGGCTTTCAATGCCGCATTGGGCACAGTCATTGATCTTGCCGCGCACATAAACCTGACTGGCGGGATCCTCCCCCACCAGTATAACCGCCAGACAGGGCGTTATTCCTTTGGCTTTCAAAGCCTCCGTCTGCTGGGCCGCCTCCCGCTTCACTTCCGCGGCCAGAGCCTTTCCCTCAATCAGCTTTGCCTCCATACCGTTCTTCCCCCACTTTCTGTTATTCCTTGGAATCGTCGTCTGCATCAGGTGATTCGGGATTTTCCCCGGCTTCGGTCCCGTCGCCGGTTTCTTCTGCCGCCGACGCGGTCTCCGTCGCCTCCGGCTCCGGATCTTCCAGTTCCTCAATGTCCAGCGCATCCAGATCCAGCCCCGCCAGCCGATCATTCATGGCCTCGGTAGCTGCCACGAATTCCGCATGGGATGCACAGGCCGGCAGCGTATCGGGCGTAAATCGGTTGCCTGCCTTGGCTTCCTTCTGGATGTCCCGCACTGCCAGTGTGACCAGAAGCGTCTTGCCTCTGGCACGGCGCAGTCCGACGAGCAGCAGGCAGAATGCCGCCAGTGCCGAGATGTACGCCACCAGCTGGCTGGCACGCAGCCCGGTATTGCCGATGAGCAACGAATCGGTGCGCAGTCCTTCGATCCAGCCGCGACCCAGGCCGTACCAGATGGCGTACAGCAAGAAAATCTGGCCGTGGAACTTGCGGTGCTTCACATACAAGGCCAGCGCCAGGAATCCTACAAGGCACCAGATACTCTCATACAAAAAAGTGGGATGAACAGGCATGCTGTGATCCACGGTCATGCCTGCCGGCAGAGTGACCTGCACCGACTGGAGATAGGCTTTGGTTCCTTCGCTGTACATGCCCCAGGGCAGTGTGGTGTTGGTGCCGAAGGCCTCCTGGTTCACAAAGTTGCCCCAGCGGCCGATGCCCTGTCCGATCAGGAAGCCCAGAGCCACCAGATCAAAGAGGGGCAGCAACGGCACCTTACGCCATTTGGCAGCCAGGCCGCCGAAGACAAAGGCACCGATCACCGCACCGTAAATGGCAATGCCGCCCAGACGGATATCCACCATTTCCCAGAGGCTCTGGTACTGGAACGGTGCCATGGCCACATAGTAAATGCGCGCGCAGACAATGGCCATCACCGTACCGATGGCCACAACATCCACCAGACGATCGGAGTCGATGCCGAAGTCCGGTGCGTTGCGGAAGGCGTACAGCAGCGCCAGCAGCATGCCCACCGCGATGATGACGCCATACCAGTAGATGTTGAAGCCCCCGATGGACAGCGCCACCCGGTTGATGGTAAACTCCAGTCCCAGACCCGGGAATTGAACATGGTAGACCATAATACTTCCTCGTTTTCTTCTGTGATGTTCCCTTTTTCAGCGATTTACTGCGGATCGATCTGCACGTAGGCGCGGTTTTCCTCCCGCAGGGCGGTTTTCATCAGGGCGTTGGCATCCTCCACCGTCAGTTCCGCCAGCGCGGCGATCTCATCGGCCAGTGTGCGGCCTTTCAGGCAGGCAGCGGCCGCTTCTTCAGCGGCATCATCCACCGTCTCCACGTCCCCCAGGAGTTCCCCGTACATCTGGTTTTTCACCAGCAGGAAAAGCTCCGGGTCGACGCCCTCGGTACGCATCCGCTCGATCTCTCCCTGGAGCATCTCGGTCACACGCTGCGGTGCTTCGCTCTCACCGGTGAAGGCTACCGCGCAGGCGCCGCGCACTGCAATGAAGTCACCGGAAAATTCCGGGTTGACCAGGGCCTCATCGTAGAGTTTGCGGTACAGTTTGGTCAGGCCGCCCACAACCAGGTCGCCCAGCATATCCAGCAGCAGTTCCCGCTTCAGATCTCCCTGGGCCAGCGGAGGCTCGCGGTAGGCCACGCCGAAACAGGGCTTATTGACCGGCATCGTAAAGCGGGCCTCCTTGCGGGCAATAGGGCCTGCTTCTGCCGGGACGTCCCATACCACCTCGTGGGCAGGGCGGGCGCGGTAAAGACCGTTGCGCTTGCAGGCTTCCACCGCCTGTTCCAGCGTGATTTTGCCCGCCACCGACAGCACCATATTGGACGGCGCATAAAACGCCCGGGTGCAGCTGTACAAAAGCTGCGGCGTCAGGGTGGCGATGCTGTCCACCGTGCCGGCGATGTCATCGCGCAGCGGATGGTCGGTGTACAGGCAGCGGAACAGCGCGTTGAGCAGCCGCCAGTCGGGACTGTCGTCGTACATCTTGATCTCCTGGCCGATGATCCCCTGCTCCTTGGCAATGGTGGCCTTGGTGAACCAGGGTTTTCCCACCAGACCCAGCAAAATGTCGAGGTTTTCATCGATCTTCTGGGTAGCCGAGAAGATATAGCAGGTGCGGTCGTAGCTGGTAAAAGCGTTGGCCGACGCACCGGTCTTGGCATAAAAGGTAAAGGAATCTCCCTGGGGCGTTTCACACATCTTGTGTTCCAGGAAATGGGCCGTGCCCGCCGGCAGCGTGACCGGCTTGCCATCCAGCGTGAACTGGCGGTGAATGGAACCGAACGCCGTGGCATAGATGGCATGGACGCTGCTGTATCCCGGCATCGTGCGGCAAAGTACCGTCAGACCGCTGGGCAGCACCACCTTTTCGCAGCTGACTGCCGCGGCTGCGCGCGCCTGAGCGGCGGCAAACCGTTCGTTATCGGACATCTTCGGCGCCTCCTTTCCCCTGGGTGCCGGGTTTGGCCGTGACGGTATAGCAAACCGAATAGCTGTACCCCTGCAAGGCCTGACGCACCTCATCCAGCGAGACGGCGTTGGTGAGTACCTTGCCGTATTCCGGCGGATAGAGCGGTTCGCCCCGGGTGATCTGGCCATAGTACCAGCTTTCCAGCGCGGCCAGACTGTCCCCCAGCGCATCCATACCGGAGATCAGCCCGCGGCGGCAGTCATCCAGTTCCTCCTGGGTGAGCGGGCCGTTCTTGAGAGCTTCCCACTCGGCGAGAATAGCGGCCTCGGCCTGCTCCTCTTTGCCGGGTTCCACGCCGGAATCAATCATCATCACACCGGTGGCTCGCTGAGCCGCCGAGCCGCAATAATAGCACAGGGACTGTTTTTCCCGCACATTGCGGAACAGCCGGCTGGTGGCCGAACCACCCAGCACGCTCATAGCCGCCCGCAGAATGCTGACGCTGGGCGGGTTGGGATTGTCCCCCGCCGTAAACAGCATACAGAGCTTGGCCTGGGTCAGGCCGGGGATTTCCTCCCGGAAATGCCGGACCGGCGCCGCAGGCATTCCCATAGGTGCCGCAAAGGGCTGGGGCGTGCGGGAAAGATGCTGCAGCTTCTGCAATAGCAAATCCGCCACACGGGCTTCGTCCGCGCCCTGGACCATGACGTCGATGGTGGCACTGGCAAGAATGCGGTCATATTCCGCCTTCAGGCTGGCCGGCGTCACGTTCACCAGCTCACCGGGGTAGCCGCCCAGCTCGATGCCCGCTGGAGAATCCCCGAAGAATTTGCGTCGGGCCTGGCGCACACAGTACAGCCGTTTGGAGTTGTACTCCGCTTCCAGGCGGCGGGCCTGGGTCTCGGTCTCGATGCGCACCGCCTCGGCGTCAAAGACGCCATCCACAAGATAAGGGTCAAAGATTGTGCCGAAAACAATATCGGCATAGGCGTCTGTCAGATTTTCGCCGCGGAGGGCATAGCGATCCTGGATACCGCAGATGTCCGCCGAAAGAATCCGGTCCGTTCCCGCGTTGGAGAGATCCACGCCGAGATCCGCGCCGTACAGTTCCGCCAACCGGCGGGAGAGCGCTGTCATATCCGGGCAGGCCGCATAGCCCCGCTCCAGCACCAGCGCCAGCACTGCAGCGTCGGTGGCCGACTCCCGCCGCGCCGGAAAGCGCAGATGGATGGTGATGCGGCAGCGATTGAATTTTGAAGCGTCCAGTGTCGTGATGAACACACCGGGCGCGAGTTGCTTTCGTTCCAAATTCCTATTCCTTTCCAACAAATAGATATCGGTATTATACCGCTTGCGCCCCCAAAAGTAAACCGACCCGCCGAAAATCTTACTGGCCTTTCGCACATTCATGCAAAAAGTGCGTATTTTTTTGCATAAAAGCATTGACGCACCCCCGGGACTCTGCGGTATTATAGAAGGTATGGAGGGAAGAGATCACCACAGGTCCCGCCGGGCACCAAACCGTTCGTGTCCGCGTTGCGGGCGGGGCCGAGGCAACCAAACATGGAAAAAAATCTGACAACCGGCAGCGTGCTGCGCAATGTGCTGTATTTCTCGCTGCCCTATCTTTTGTCCTATTTTCTGCAGACGCTGTACGGCATGGCCGATCTGTTTATCATCGGTCAGTTTGAAGGGGCGGCCAGTACCACCGCAGTCTCGGTGGGAAGTCAGGTCATGCATATGATCACCGTGATGATTGTGGGTCTGGCCATGGGTTCCACGGTCAGCATCGGCCGATTCATCGGTGCCGGAGACCACAAGCGGGTCACCGCTGTCATCGGCAACACCGTTTCCCTGTTCATGGCCATTTCTCTGGCGTTGATGGCCATTCTGCTGGCGCTGGTGCGTCCCATCGTAGCCATCATGTCCACCCCGGAGGAGGCCGTCTCCGGCACTGTCGCCTATCTGACGATCTGCTTCATCGGCATCCCCTGCATCACGGCATATAATATCATCAGTTCCGTCTTCCGGGGGCTTGGGGATTCCAAAAGTCCAATGTATTTCATCGCCGTGGCCTGCGCAGCCAACATCGCGCTGGACTATCTGTTTATCGGCGTATTGGGTCTGGGCCCCGCCGGTGCCGCCCTGGGCACCACCCTCTCTCAGGCGATCAGCGTGGTGGTTTCCCTGGCGGTGATCCTCAAACGGGAGACCGGCATCCGCCTGCGCCGGGAAGATCTTCGGCCCAAGCGCGGCGTACTGCAGCAGGTGCTGAAAATCGGCCTTCCGGTAGCGCTCCAGGATGGATTCATTCAGATCGCCTTCATCGTCATCACCATCATCGCCAACCGCCGCGGCCTGAACGATGCCGCTGCCGTGGGCATCGTGGAAAAGGTCATCAGTTTCCTGTTCCTGGTTCCCTCCTCCATGCTGTCCACCGTATCGGCGCTGGGGGCCCAGAACATCGGTGCCGGCAAGCACGACCGTGCCGCCCGCACCCTGCAGTACGCCATTCTGATTGCAGCCGGCTTCGGGTTCTGCATCAGCATCCTGATGCAGTGGATTGCCGAGCCGGTGGTGAGCCTCTTCACCACCGATCCCGTGGTCATTGTGGCCGGTGGACAGTATATCCGCGGCTACATCTGGGACTGTCTGTTTGCGGGTATCCACTTCAGCTTCAGCGGGTATTTCTGTGCTTACGGCCGTTCGGAGATTTCTTTCCTGCACAACATCTGTGCCATCCTGCTGATGCGGGTCCCCGGCGTTTACCTTATGTCGGTTCTTTTCCCCGATACGTTGTTCCCCATGGGCATCGCCACCGTATGCGGTTCCCTTTTGTCCGTGCTGATCTGCGTGGTCGCTTTCTTCTATCTCAAAAAGCGTGGCTGTTTCGGCGGTACTGTCGTACAAGTCTGACCGTTTCTATAACACACAAGCCCCCGCACACCTGTGATGTGCGGGGGCTTACCCTTTTCCCTCTATGTGGTCCGGAAACCCTTAGTTGATGAAAGCGTCATGGATGGCCGCCACTGCCTTGTCGGCATCCTGCTTGTCGATGATGACGCTGATCTTGATCTCGCTGGTGGAGATCATCTTGATGTTGATGTTCTGGCTGAACAGCGCCTCGAACATGGTGGAGGCCACACCGGAATGGCTCTGCATGCCGGCGCCCACGATGGAAACCTTGGCAGAATTCTTGTCAACGCTGATCTCTCCACCGCCAAACCGGGACGCCGCACTGTTCAGGGCAGATACCGCAGCCTCGGCATCTCCCAGGGGCACCGTGAAGCTCAGATCCTTCTTGCCCTCGCTGCCGGAGCTCTGCAGGATGATGTCGACGTTGATGTTCTTCTGCGCCAGCAGGCTGAACACCTTAAAGGACATGCCCGGCACATCCGGAACATTCTTGATAGAGATAACGGCGACGTCGTTGTCTTTCGCCACGCCTTTGATCAGCATACCTTCCACGTTGGTTTCCTCCTTCACAATGGTGCCGGGCACCGGGTTGATGCTGGAGATGACTTCCAGCTCCACATTGTATTTTTTGGCCAGTTCCACGCTGCGGTTGTTGAGCACCTGAGCACCCAGCGAGGCAAGTTCCAGCATCTCGTCAAACGTGATTTCCTTCAGCTTGGTTGCCTTGGGGATCTTGCGGGGGTCAGCGGTATAGACGCCCTCCACATCGGTGAAGATCTGGCAGCGGTCGGCATGCAGCGCCGCCGCCAGCGCAACGGCGGAGGTGTCGCTGCCGCCGCGCCCCAGCGTCGTGATGTCGTCAGAACGGTTGAGGCCCTGGAATCCGGCCACCACCACCACACGGTTGCGGGCCAGTTCACTCTCCACACGCTCGGTATCCAGCCGCTTGATGCGGGCCTTGGAATAGGCGCGGTCGGTATTGAAACCGGCCTGCCAGCCTGTCAGGCTGATGGCGGACACGCCCAGTTCCTGCAGCGCCATGGTCAGCAGCGCAATGGAAATTTGCTCACCGGTAGCTAGCAGCATATCCATCTCCCGATGGGACGGGTCCGAGGTAATCTCGGCCGCTTTGGCAATGAGGTCGTCGGTGGTATCGCCCTGAGCAGACACCACCACGACCACATCGTTGCCCGCATTGCGCGTATTCATGACGATGCGCGCCACGTTGAAGATGCGGTTGCGGTCCTTCACCGACGTACCGCCGAATTTTTGCACGATCAAAGCCATAGTTATCGTCTTCCTCCTCTATCTATGCACAGGCCTCTCACTCAACCACCGCGCCGGTGTTGTCCGCCAGCAGACGATGTACGGTAAAGTGCCGGAGCAGTTCACTCTGCTGCAGTGCCGCTGCAGCCCGGTCAAAGAACGCAGTGTCATCCTTATGGATCACCGCCATGATCGTGGGACCGGCGCCCGAGATATATGCCGCCAGAGCCCCCAGGTCCAGCGCCAGTTCAAAGACTTCATCGCCGCCCTGGATCAGCGGCAGACGGTACTGCTGATGCAGGGTGTCCTTGGTCGCCACACCCAAAAGACCATAGTCGCCATCACAGAAAGCCGCGGTGGCCAGTGCCGCACGGGAAAGGTTATACACCGCATCCTTGTGGCTGACCATCTGGGGCAGCGCCGCGCGCGCCTTGGAAGTCAGCAGCCGGAAATCCGGCACAAAGGCCGCAAAGGCCAGTTCCGGGTCGATGTCTTTTTTCACGCTGTAGACCTGACCTTCGTCGATGACGCTGGTGACAAAGCCGCCCAGCATCGCCGGGGCCACATTGTCGGGGTGGCCTTCAATGGCGGTGGCCAGCGTCAGCATCTGACGCTTGGTCAGTTTGTCGCCCAGCAGCGCATTGGCACCCAGAATGCCCGCCACAATGCAGGCGGAACTGGAACCCAGGCCCCGGGCCATGGGGATGTCATTGCGCTGGGTGATGCGAAGTCCCCGCAGCGGAATGCCCAGTTGGTCATACACGACCCGCGCCGAACGGTAGACAAGGTTATTGGAACCGGCGGGCACATGGGTCCCGTCCACAGAGGAAATCTGGATGCCATTGCATTCCTCAAAGGTGAAAACGTTATGCATCGAGACCGCCAGGCCCAGCGAGTCAAATCCCGCACCTACATTGGCACTCGTCGCAGGAACCGTTACCTGTATCATATGAGAGGTTCCTCTCTTTCGTGAATCGTTGTTCAGTCCGCCAGCTGCTTGAGCACCAGCGCCACTTCTCCGCCGAGGACGCGGATCTTGCCGCGGATTTCCTCGATCTGGTCCACGGTAGCGGCGTCGATGCGGTAGGCAGCCTCTCCGTTTTCTTCCAGTACCACATGGCCGGGCCCCGCCACATTGGGCAACAGCGCGGCGGCTACCCCGCGCACCCGGATATACCAGGCGTAAGTGCCGGGATCCTTGACCAGTCCTTCCCGTTTGGGAGCCGGTTTCCAGAACAGGCTGTCGTGGACCTTGACGCCATCTTTGAGGGCGTCGATCACATCGGCCACCACCGCACTGGCTGTGGGCAGTTTACCGGCGCCCTTGCCGTAAAAGACCACATCGCCCAGCATGTCGCCCTGCATGAGCACGGCATTGAAGACATCGTCAACCCCCGCCAACTGGTTGGAATTGGGTACGAGCATGGGCTCCACACCCACTGCCATCTGGCTGTCGGTTCCCTCGTCGTACCAGGCGATGAGTTTGATGGCACTGTCCAGCTTTTCTGCGGCTTTGACATCGGTGACCGTAATGTCGCGGATCCCGCGGGTGGAAATATTGTCAGGATAAACATGGTGGCCACAGGCCAGGCTGGCCAGAATGGCGATCTTGCGGCAGGCATCCCGGCCGTCTACATCGTCGCCAGGATCCTTGGTTTCGGCATACCCCAGCTGCTGGGCGATCTTCAGGGCTTCCTCAAAGCTCATGTTCTCCCGCTTCATCTTGGTGAGCATGAAATTGGTGGTGCCGTTGACAATGCCCTGGATGCGGCTGATATGGTTGGCCGCCAGGCATTGGTGCATCGGAGTGATGATGGGGGTACCACCGCCCACGCTGGCTTCAAACAGGAAGGCCACGCCGTGTTCCCGCGCCAGCGCCAGCAGTTCGGCACCATAGGTCGCCACCATCTCTTTATTGGAGGTACAGACGCTGCGACCGCTCTCCAGGCATTGCCGTACATACGGGTAGGCGAATTTGGTCCCGCCGATGGTCTCCACCACGACTTTGACTTCCGGATCAGCCAGAATCGTGTCCAACGATTTGGTAAAGAGTGCGGCGTCCGGCGAGTCGGAAAAATCCCGCACATCCAGAATGTATTTGACCTCCACCGGTTCCCCGGCGCGGCGGGCAATGGACGCCGCGTTGCGGCGGCAGACCTCCAGCACACCGCTGCCGACGGTGCCGAAGCCCATGATTGCGATTTTAGCCATCTGTAGTTCCCCCTTACTTACAAACAACCGGTTTGGCCCCCGGTTCAGGCACCGCGGTGGATTTCCACCACGCAGGGCTGATGCGACAGGCGTGTGAGCATCTCCTCCACCGGCATCTGCATCGTGCCGGTACGTACCGTGACCTCCACCTGGGCCGCGCCGTTTTCCGGCCGGGACTGAGTGATTGTCACAATGGAGGCACCAGCTGCGGAAATACCCGAAAGCAAAGCCTGCAAGGCACCGGTCTTATCCAGCAGGGTCGCCACCACCGTGATGGATTCCCTGCCGGCTTCGGCATCAAACACCGTGTCCTTATATTTATAGAATGCGCTGCGGGAAATGCCTGCCTGACGGGCTGCAGTGGAAATGTTGGTCACCGCGCCGGAAGCCAGCAGTTCTTTGGCCTGCAGTACTTTCAGAAACACTTCCGGCAGGACATCCGCATCTACCAGCAGGAATCGGCGATCCGGCATGTTGTCCCCTCCTTGCGTACAGTTGTAGTTTCGACAAGCAACATCATACCACCGAAACAACCACTTTGCAAGTATTTTTCCGGACTTTCAGCCCGTTTTTGGCATTTTGCACAGCGTTCCACCACTTTGCCGTTTGTTTTTCTACCACGGCTATCTGTGCGCGCACAAAAAACAAACGGCCATCCCGATGGTGTACATCGAGATGGTCGCAAGTGGTTTCAGAATCAGGCAGCCGGCTGGGTAGCATCCGTAGACTGCGTGGTATCGGTGGTTTGTGCACCTTCCGCCGCCTGCTGTGCAAGGGCTGCGTAGGGATCTGTTTCCGTTGTGGTATAGCTCGCGTCGGGGAGGTTGTCCTCGGTGTAATAGCCCGTGGCGCCGCCGCCGGAAACGATCGCGCCGGTGGAGGTATCAAACTGCTTGGTCACAACACCATCGGGCATCGGGAAGCTGGCCGCTTCCTTGTCGGCCTGCAGCTCTTCCATGAGCGCTTTCCAAACCAGCTGGATGGGTTTGCCGTTGCGGCCTGCCGAGCCCAGTTCATACAGGCTCGTGGGCTTGTCACAGCCCCACCACAGCGTGGTGACGTAGTACGGGGTCAGACCCGCAAAGGTATAATCCTTGTAGTCGCTGGTCGTACCGGTCTTGGCCACCGCCTCGATGTCGCCAGCCGGCGCCATGCCGCTGGCTGTACCGCCGCTCTTCAGGACGTTCGCCATCATGCGGTTCATGATATAGGCCGTGGTCGGGTCAATGGCCTGGATCGTGTTGATATACTTGGTGTTGTCCAGCACCTCGTTGCCCTGATAGTCGGTGATCTCGGTGTAGTAGTGCGGCGTGGTGAAGGTGCCGTCGTAGAAAATACTGTAAGCGCCGGCCAGCTGCACCACCGTCATACCGTGACTCTGAGAGCCAAGCACCAGAGGTCCGAGGTCCATATCGGTCTCGGCGTCGATATAGGTGCATTCCAGGGTATCGTGGACAAAATTGTACAGGAAGTCCACGCCGACCATGTTGCCGACCCAGACCGCCACGGTGTTGTAGGACTGACGCAGAGCATCATACACCAGCATGGGATCGCCGTTGCCGCCTGCACCACCGTAGTTGGTGGGCCAGGCACGCCAGACATCGGAGCGGGACTGGGCCGCTTCGGAGTAGGGATCCATATAGGAATACTGATCTTTCAGCACCCGCTTGTCCTCCGCCGAGTAGAAGGGGGCATCCAGCACCTGGGAAGAATAGTTGATGAGCTTGTAGTCCAGCGCCAGGCAGTAGGCACCGATGGGTTTCATGGTAGAACCGGTCTGGTGCGGAATGGTGGCACGGTTGGTGCCCAGGTCGTACTTCTTCTCGCCGACACCGCCGCCGATGCCCAGAATGTTGCCGTCGTAATCCAGCGTGGCGATGGCCGCCTGGGTGCGGACCGTCTCGTACACGCAGAGATACTCGGTATCATCGTTGGGATAGTTGTCGTCGGTGGAGGTGCCCATCTTGAGGGTCGTATGCTCGTCGTCGGTATAGACCGGGATGTCATCCACACCGTACACCGCCAGACCGTCCTTAGTCAGCGGCAGACCGGTGTTCTCATCAAACGTGACGTCATCCCAGCTGCTGGTATCCGCCGGATAATCCCGCAGACAGACCGCTTCCTCATGCCACAGGGCCGGGATGTTGCCCTCGGCGTCATACATGGCATTTTCGATGGCCGTCTGGACTTCCGGGTCCACCGTGGAATAGACGCGCAGGCCGCCGTTGAAGATCATGGACTTGGCTTCGTCCGCGGTCATGTTCAGCTTTTCCTGCAGGTCGTTGAGCAGTTCGTAGTAGAGCGCATCGGTGAAGTAAGAGTTCTGGGAAGAACGGGTGGCATTCTCGGTGGAGCTGCTGGTTTCCGTCAGCGTGATCGTTTCGGCACAGGCGGAATTGTATTCTTCCTCGGTGATATACCCCTGGGTATACATCTCATACAGCACGTGGTTGCGGCGGGTGATGAGGTTTTCCGGGTTGGTGAAGGGATTGTACGCCGTGGGGTTCTTGGTGATGGATGCCAGCACTGCGCACTCCGAAAGGGTCAGATCCTCCACATGCTTGCCGAAATACTCCTGTGCACCAGCCTCCATGCCGCAGACAATACCCGTCAGCGGGATGGTATTGAGGTAGGCCTCCAGGATAGTCTCCTTGCTGTAACGGTTGGCAAGACCCAGAGCGCGGAAGATCTCGCGCACCTTACGCATCTTGTCCACCTCGTCATCGCCGGTCAGGTTCTTGACCAGCTGCTGTTCCAGCGTGGAAGCACCCTGCTGAGAGCCGTAGATGGCGTGGTCGGTGAACTCATTGAGAGCTGCACCGATGGTACGCTTGATGTTGATGCCGGGCTCGTTGTAGAAGTCCTTGTCCTCAATGGCGATGACCGCATGCTGCAGATCCTCCGGCATGGCCGAAAGTTCCCGCCAGATACGGTTTTCGCCCTGGGTCAGGGTGGCGTATTCGTTGCCGTTCTTGTCGTAGATGATGGTAGTCTGCTTATTTTTCTGGTTATCCAGGTCCAGGACTTCTCCATCATCCGCCGTGACCTGCACGATATACATGGACAGCAGCACGCCGCCCACGCTGCACAGCATGATACCCACGCAGAACACACAGCCGATGAACCGAAGAATCATGCCGGGAATGCTCCGACGCTTTTTCTTCTTTTTCTTTTTAGGGTCCTGGGGATTGACCGGGTTGAACTGCCCCGTCGCACCGTTACCAGATTTTACGCCATCCATCGAGATATGGCGTTCCTTTTTGGGTTCTATGGGAACCGCCTCCTTTGATCCTATCCAAAAAGCGTTGCCGGCAAAGCCGTAACACAGAATTGCAGAATGCTATAGAATGGATTATACCACAAAACCACCGCAAAAGTACAGTCCGTTCCGCAAAATTCACAACTTTTTGTTTTTTTGCCGCTGCACCGTACCATACTAACTCCAAAGGAGGGCTTAGGATGGAAAACAAGAAAAAGCGCGGTTCTGCCGTGTATCTTTGGCTGCTGGGGGCGGCTGCCCTGGTCTGCCTGATCGTGAGCGTATGGTTTCTCTGGAGGGGCGGCGCCCGCAGGGAGGAACCTCTCTACCTTTTAAAAGACAACGCGGGGCATGTGGCTTTGTATACGGGAGATGGCACCGGTCCGCTGGCGCAATACGACGAAATCTACACCCGCCTGCTGCCCGAAGCCGACGTGCTGGCGCTGCAGCAGGGGGTGCCGGTCTACAGCGAGGTGGAGTTGGAAAAACGGCTGGAAGATTACGGCTTTTAACACACGCTTCTGCGCCGCACTTTTACAACTTTTCTTGCGCCGCGCGGCGATTTATGCTATAGTATGGGTAACTACCAAGCTTTAAAGGAGTACTGAATATGACCGAACAGGATATTTTGACTGCGGTGCAGGATATTTTCCGTGACAACTTCGACGACGACACGCTGGTCATCACCCGTGAGACCTGTGCCGACGACATCGAGGACTGGGACAGCCTGGAACAGATCAACCTACTGACCGCCATTGAGAAGAAATTCAACATCAAATTCAAGCTCTCGGACGTTCGCGGCCTGAAGGATGTGGGCGACCTGCTGGATCTTGTGGCCCGCATGGTCTGATTTCCCGGGATTTTCACAACACATACTGTATGGGCGGCCCTGTGCCGCCTTTTTTCGAAGGAATAAAAAGGAGTCTGCGATGAACCACTACACGCTGGCCGAGATGGTCCCCGGCCTGACGGAGGAATTCACCGTCACGGTCACCGCCGAAATGATGGAGGCGTTCCAGGCCATTACCGGGGACGTCTCCCCCATCCATATAGACGCCGAATATGCCAAAGGACGCGGCTACCCCGGCCGGGTGGTCTACGGTATGCTGGGAGCCAGCTTTTTCTCTACGCTGGCCGGTGTCTATCTGCCCGGAGAGCACTGTCTGCTCCACGGCGTGGAATGCAAATTTGCCAAGCCGGTCTTTATCGGTGATACGCTGACGGTGAAAGGCACTGTGCTGCGCGTCAGTGAGATCGGCAGCGAAGCGGAAATCAAAGCCGTGATCACCAACCAGAACGGGCAGCGCGTGACCCGCGGCATCATCAAGGCAGGCCTTGCCAAATGAGGGAGGATTCCATCATGTCGTATACTTATCTGATCACCGGCGCCACCAGCGATGTGGGCCGTGCGCTGATTGCCCGCCTGCTGGACGGCGCTCCCGATGCGCTGGTTCTGGCCCAGGGCTGCGGCGATCTGGACAAACTGGCATCCCTGTGCCAGCGTTTTCCGGGGCAGATCCGTCCCTTTGATGTGGATCTGTCCGACCGGGCCAAGGTAGACACCTTCATGCAGCTGCTGGAGGCGGCGGCTCCCGCTCCCACCCATTTCATCCACCTGCCGGCGCTGCCTGTGGTCAACACCAAATTCAAAGCCTTCGACCAGACCCGCTTTGACAAGGACCTGGAGATTGAGGTCCACAGTGCCATCCGCATCTGCCGCGGCATCCTGCCTGCCATGGCCCGTGCCAAGTTCGGCCGGGTGCTCTTTATCCAGACCAGCTATACCATCGGCTGCCCGCCCAAGAACACCGCTGCCTATGTGATGGCCAAGAGCGCCATCGGCGGGCTGGTGAAGAGTCTGGCTGTGGAATACGCCAAGTTCGGCGTCACAGTCAACTGCGTGGCCCCCAGCATGATGGAAACACACTTCCTGAAAGATACCCCGGACCTGATTGTCCAGGCGGCTGCCGCCGATAACCCCATGGGCCGCAACGCCACGCCGGAGGACGTGGTGCCCGCCATGGCGTTTCTGTTGTCGGACGAGGCAGGGTTCATTACCGGCGTAACGCTGCCGGTCACGGGAGGTTCGGCCATTGTCTGACGTGACATTTCGTCTGGCCCGACTGGGAGAAGACCGGGCCATCCTCGACTTCATCAACGAGCATTTTGATATGCGGCTGCCGCTGCTGAACCGTCCGGAGCTTTACCACCACTATTACGCCGGCCGCGGCGGTGTGCCGCAGTTTGCAGTGGCGGAACAGGACGGCCACTACGTTAGTGCTGCCGGTTACATACTGGCCAACACCGCGCGCAGGCCCGACGTCTGGGTCAGCGTCTGGGTGGCAGCCAAGGGGCACAACGGCGTAGGGCTGGAACTGATGAACGCCCTGCCGGGACTTTTACACGCCGATGTGCTGGCCTGCAACAATATCCGCCCCAATACCTGCACCTTTTACCAGTTCCTGGGCTGGCAGGCCGGGCGCATCCCCCATTACTACCGTCTGGGCCGCCGCACCGACTACCAGCTGGCCAAGCCGCTGCGCTATGTGCTGCCGCCGGTGCAGCGGGATCTGGGGCTGGAGAAGATCGAATCCGCCGCTGATCTGATTCCGCTGGGCATGCCCCCTACTCCGCATACCCCGCACAAGGATATCTGGTACCTGCGGCGCCGGTATTTCCATTATCCCCATTTCCACTACGATGTGTGGGCTGCCCGGGAGCACGGCAAGCTGCTGGCCTACGTGGTCACCCGTACCGTCACCGCCCGGGAAACCGGCTGCGCACCGGTAGTCCGCCTGGTGGATTTCATCGGCGAGGATCAGGTACTGCCGCGGTTGGGCGGTGCCCTGGACGCCATCCTGCACCGCACCGGTGCCGAATACATGGACTGCTACAACGTGGGGATTCCCGCCTCCGTCTGGCAAGCCGCCGGCTTCACCGAGCGCGTGGAAGGCGATGGCTGCATCATCCCCAATTACCTGACGCCTCCACTGCGGGAAAATACCGAGTACTACTACTTCACCAACAAACCCGAAAATTTTGTGCTGTTCAAGGCCGATGGTGACCAGGACCGTCCCAATCTGAAATGAAAGAAATCCCGACCGGAATCCTGTATTCCGGTCGGGATTTTTTCTTGGGTTACCGCAAAAGAAAAGGCCGCCTGTACGGCGGCCGGAATGTGGGGTAAGAGGATTTACTGGGCGACCTTCTCCTTGAGGCGGCCGCTGGCTTTGAAGCCGGGGATGGCGGTGGGCTCCAGCTTGCTGGTCACCTTGGTCTTGGGATTGGTAAAGTTCTTGGTCTGGCGTTCCCGCATTTCAAAACGGCCAAACCCCGCAATCGTAACCTTGTCGCCGCCCTTGAGCACGTCACCGATGGTACCGAAAATGCAATCCATGACCTTTTCCACTTCGCCGCTGGTCATGCCGGTGTCGTTTGCAACTTTGGTAATCAACTGAGATCTCGTCATAATTCCTTTATACTCCCTATTGCTTAGGCACAGTGCCTGTTATTGTTACGCCCCATATTATAGAAAAAATACCGCGCAGAATCAAGCGTTTTTGACCAATTGCGACGGAAATCGGCAAATGGTCTAAAATTCACCAAAAACAGTCGCGCAAATTCCGTCATTCGGCGAATAGACGCCGCTTTTCAGCTGCCCCTCTGCAAAATTCTTCGCAGAATCCACAAAAAATGTGCCTGTACCGCAGGGTACAGGCACATTTTTTTACAGAATCAATCCTGTTTGGCGTCGCGATGCAGCCGGGCGATATCCACCAGTTCCATCTGGCTGATATCGTGATCGCCGCGCAGCGCATCCACCAGCACACGGGCGGTGTCCAGCGCCGTAATGCACGGGATGGACAGCTCCGTGGCCTTGCGGCGGAACTTGACCGAGTCGCGGTGCGGGTCACGGCCGTGCGGGCTTGTGGAAATGATGTAATCCACCAGGCCGCTTTCCAGCAGGTCGATGACATTGGGACGGGCACCGCTCATCTGACGCACCACGCTGCAGGGCACCATCTGGCTGTTGAGATACCGGGCCGTCTCAGACGTACCGTAAATCTTGTAGCCGTAGTCATGCAGCTTCCAGGCCAGCTCGGCGGCTTCCTTCTTGTCGCTGTCCTTGACCGTGACAATGACGCAGGAACCGGGCCCCGGCACCTTGAACTGGTAACCAGCCGCCACAAGGCCCTTCATCATCGCCTCGTGGAAGG
Organism: Subdoligranulum variabile; assembly: GCF_025152575.1. Classification (NCBI taxonomy): domain Bacteria; kingdom Bacillati; phylum Bacillota; class Clostridia; order Eubacteriales; family Oscillospiraceae; genus Subdoligranulum; species Subdoligranulum variabile. The sequence goes on from NZ_CP102293.1 coordinate 354,074, forward strand.
TGGGGGCAATGCCCAGCACCTCGCCGGTGGACTTCATTTCGGGGCCGAGCATGGTGTCCACGCCGTGCAGCTTCAGGAAGCTGTATACCGGCACTTTGACGGCATAGTAGGGGCTCTTGCCGCCGCGCCACAGGCCGGTGCCATAGCCCATATCCTTGAGCTTTTCGCCCAGGGTGCAGCGCACGGCCAGGTCCACCATCGGTACGCCGGTGACCTTGCTGATATACGGCACGGTACGGCTGGAACGGGGGTTGACCTCGATGACATACACCTTGCCGTCCTGGACCGCATACTGGACGTTCACCAGACCCACGACCTTCAGTTCGCGGGCAAAGCGGCCGGTGTAATCTACCAGAGTGTCGATGACCTTCTGGCTGAAGTTGTAGGGCGGATAGACACAGATGGAGTCGCCGGAATGCACGCCGGTACGTTCGATCTGCTCCATGATGCCGGGTACCAGGTAATCGGTACCGTCACAGATGGCATCCACCTCACACTCGGTGCCATAGATATATTTATCCATCAGCACCGGGTGGCTCATATCCACATGGGCCGTGATGACGCCCATATACTCGATGACGTCGGCAGAGTTGTAGGCCACGATCATATTCTGACCGCCCAGCACGTAGGAAGGACGCATCAGGACCGGGTAGCCCACCTCCTGGGCCGCCTTGAGGGCTTCGTCCAGGGTGTAGACGGTACGACCCTCGGGACGGGGAATGCCGCAGCGCTCCAACAGCTCATCGAAGCGTTCGCGGTCCTCGGCCTCATCGATGGCGTCGGCCGGAGTGCCCAGGATGGGCAGCCCGATGTCATCCATGTGCTTGGCCAGCTTGATGGCAGTCTGACCGCCGAACTGTACCAGGCAGCCGTCCGGCTTCTCGGTGGCGATGATATTGTCCACACTCTCGGGGTTCAGCGGGTCAAAGTAGAGGCGGTCGCCAGTATCGAAGTCGGTAGAAACCGTCTCGGGGTTGTTGTTGACCAGGATGGCCTCACAGCCATGGTTTTTCAGCGTCCAGACGGCGTGCACCGAGCAATAGTCGAACTCGATGCCCTGACCGATGCGGATGGGGCCGGAACCGAAAACCAATACCTTTTTCTTCTTGGAATCGCTGTGCTCGGCGATGAACTGCGCCGCCTCGTTGTCTTCATCGTAGGTGGAGTAGAAGTAGGGCGTCTTGGCGGCAAACTCTGCCGCACAGGTATCCACCATCTTGAAGGCCGCTTTCGGCGCTTCGGGCAGCGTATCCACCTTGGCCAGACGCTTAATGGTCTTGTCCAGGAAGCCGTACTTCTTGGCCTCCAGGTACTTTTCCCGGGTCAGCTCGCCCTGTTGCAGGCCCAGCTCAATGTTGGCCAGGTGCTGCATCTTATCCAGGAACCACCAGTCGATCTTGGTGATGTTGTAAATCGTCTCATGGGGCACGCCGCGCTTGAGGGCCTCGTACACGCAGAAGGCACGCTCGGAGTCCTGCACATGGAGATGCTCGATGACTTCCTCGGTGGAGAGCTTCTCAAAATCAGGCAGGGTCAGGGTGTCCATACCCAGCTCGATGGAGGAAACCGCCTTCATCATGGCGTGCTCGAAGTTATTGCCGATGGCCATGACCTCACCGGTGGCCATCATCTGGGTACCGAGGGACTTGTCGGCGTAGACGAACTTGTCGAAAGGCCACTTCGGATATTTGACGACGACATAGTCCAGAGCCGGTTCGAAGCAGGCGCAGGTCTCGCCGGTCACGTCGTTGGTGATCTCGTCCAGGGTGTAACCCAGAGCGATCTTGGTGGCCACCTTGGCGATGGGATAGCCCGTAGCCTTGGAAGCCAGCGCCGAAGAACGGGACACGCGGGGATTGACCTCGATGACCGCGTACTCGAAGCTGTCCGGCTTGAGGGCAAACTGGCAGTTGCAGCCGCCCTCGATGCCCAGCTCGGTGATGATGTCCAGCGCCGCGGTACGCAGCATCTGGTATTCCTTGTCGGACAGGGTCTGGCTGGGGGCCACCACGATGGAGTCACCGGTGTGGATGCCTACGGGGTCCAGGTTCTCCATGTTGCAGACGGTGATCACGTTGCCCTTGGAGTCGCGCATGACCTCGTACTCGATCTCTTTCCAGCCGGAGATGCACTTCTCCACCAGGATCTGGTGGATGGGAGACAGGCGCAGACCGTTGGTAGCAATCTCATGAAGCTTCTCCCGGTCCTCGCAGATGCCGCCGCCGGTGCCGCCCATGGTGAAGGCCGGGCGGACGATGACCGGATAGCCGATGACTTCCGCAAAATCCAGCGCATCATCCAGATCTTCCACAACCTTGGAGGGGATGATAGGCTGATGCAGCTTCTCCATGGTATCCTTGAAGAGCTGACGGTCCTCAGCGCGGTCGATGGTCTCGGGCTTGCAGGCCAGCAGACGCACGCCACTGCGATCCAGGAAACCGTTGCGGGCCAGTTCCATCGAAAGGTTCAGACCCATCTGGCCGCCCAGGTTGGGCAGGATGGCATCGGGTTTCTCCTTCTCGATGATGCGCTCCACCACTTCCGCCGTCAGCGGTTCAATATAGACGTGATCGGCGATGTCCGGGTCAGTCATGATGGTGGCAGGGTTGGAGTTGACAAGGACCGTCTCCACACCTTCGGATTTGAGGGCGCGGCAGGCCTGGGTACCGGAATAGTCAAACTCTGCCGCCTGACCGATGATGATGGGGCCGGAACCGATGACCAGCACCTTTTTGATACTGGGATCTTTAGGCATTGTTGATTACTCCTTTCGCTGCCAGCATACGGCTGACAAACTCGTCAAACAGGAATTCGGTATCCTTGGGGCCGCCGTTGGCTTCCGGGTGGAACTGCACGGTAAAGCAGTTCCAGCGGAAGTAGTCCACGCCCTCACAGGTGCCGTCGTTGGCGTTGCGATAGCTCACACGGCCCACCTCGGCAGGCAGGGTCTCCCCTTCCACCGCGTAGCCGTGGTTCTGGCTGGTGATATAGGTGCGCTTGCCGCTGTAGTGGCTGACGGGCTGGTTGGCCCCGCGGTGACCGTACTTCAGCTTGCAGGTCTTGGCGCCGGCCGCCAGGGCGGTCAGCTGATGGCCCAGGCAGATGCCGAAGGCCGGGATGCCGGAATCCAGCATTTCCCCGATGTTCTTGATGATCTCCACATTTTCCGCCGGGTCGCCGGGCCCGTTGGAGAGCATCAGTCCGTCCGGGTTCAGTGCCTTCAGTTCCGCAGCGGTGGTGGTGCCGGGCAGCACCGTCACACGGCAGCCGCGCTTCTGCAGGCAGCGCACGATGTTGTTCTTGCAGCCCAGGTCCAGCAGCGCCACATGCAGCGGCGTCTCGCCCCAGGCCCCCTGCACAGTAGGCTCATAGGTGGTGGCCTGCCGGCAGGTAACCGTCTTGACCGCATCGGTCACGGCGTAGGCCTGGATCTGCGGCATCAGTTCCGCCACCTTCTCCGGCTGCGCTTCGGGATCAAACTCGGTGGTGATGGCACCGTTCATGACGCCGCTCTCCCGCAGAGTGCGGGTCAGGCTGCGGGTATCGATGCCCTCGATGCCGATGATGCCGTATTGTTTCAGGAAAGAATCCAGCGTCTCCTCACTGCGGAAGTTGGAGGGCGTCTTGCACGCCTCGCGGACGATGTAGCCGCGGGCCCAGATCTTGGTGCTCTCCACATCCTCATGGTTCATGCCATAGTTGCCGATGAGCGGGTAGGTCTGGGTGATGATCTGCCCGTAGTAGCTGGGGTCGGTCAGCGTTTCCTCAAAGCCGACCATGCCGGTGGCAAACACCACTTCGCCGATGGTCGTGCCGGGGCAGCCAATGCTCTGCCCGCGGAACACCCGGCCGTTTGCCAGGATCAGATATGCCTGCATATTCTAAGCTCCCTGTTCTGAATTAAAGAGTCTGCTTGGCCGCTTCCTTCATCTTGCGGCTGCCCAGGTGGACCAGCGGCAGCTTGCCCTCCTTGCAGATGGGGCATTCTTCCGGGGCGTAGTTGGGCAGATCCAGCTTCAGTGCGCTGGCCACGATGGGGATGGGAGACGGTGCTTCGGCGCGGGTGCGGTCCACCACACAGGCAATGCCCAGGCAGACGCCGCCGGCTTCCTCAATGACGCGCTTGGTCTCCAGGCTGGACACACCGGTGGTGACCACGTCCTCGGCAATGATGCAGCGCTCGCCCGGATGGATGCGGAAGCGCTTCAGCGTCATCACGTTATCCACGCGCTCGGTGAAGATGGCCCGCTTGCCCAGCTGACGGCCCAGCTCGTACGCATAAACGATGCCGCCCATGGCGGGACCGACGACTACGTCCACATTGAGTTCCTTCAGTTTCTCGGCTACCGGCGCCATGACCTCGGCGCAGCGGTCGGGGTGCTGCTGCAGGAATGCCATCTGGCAGTAGGCGCCGGAATGACGGCCGGACGACAGCAGAAAATGACCTTCCAGGAAGGCTTCACATTCCTTCAAAACTTCGATTGCTTCTCTCGCCATGATACTTTCCTCCTGTAGTTTCTCTCATTTAATCCTAGCATAATCTGCATATTATTGCAAGATAGATGCATAAAAATTCAGATCAGTTGCGTGCACATCCGCGGATCTCGTCCAGTGTTTTCACGCCGTGAGCATCCATCCACTGGCCGATTTCCCGGGTGATCCGCACACAGGCCTGGGGATCCAGGAAGTTGGCGGTGCCCACCTGTACAGCGGCTGCACCGGCCATAATGAATTCCAGTGCGTCGCGGCCCGTGAGAATGCCGCCCAGTCCCACCACCGGGATGCTGACGGCGCCCACCGCCTGCCAGACCATCCGCAGGGCAATGGGGCGCACTGCCGGGCCGGACAGTCCTGCGAAGGTGTTGTTGAACACCGGACGACGTTTTTCCAGATCGATGGCGCAGGCCTGGAAGGTGTTGCACAGGCTGATGCCGTCGGCACCAGCCGCCTCCACCGCCTTGCACATCTCGGGAATGCTCTCCGCCTGGGGGCTGAGCTTGACCACCAGCGGCACCGTGCAGACCTTCCGCACTGCACCGACCACCTCACTGGCGTCCTGTGCCCGGATGCCGAACGCAAGCCCCCCCTGTTTCACGTTGGGGCAGCTGATGTTGAGCTCCAGCACATCGATACCCGCGGCACAGAGTTTTTCCACGCCTTCCACATTTTCTTCGATGGTGTGGCCGCCCAGGTTGGCCCAGACGGTGGTGCCGCACCGGCGCATGGCCGGCAGTTCATGGTCGATGAAATGCTGCACGCCGGGGTTCTGCAGTCCGATGGAGTTCATCAGACCGGAGGGCGTCTCGTACAGGCGCTCTCCCTCGTTGCCGGGCTGACCGTGGAGGGTCAGCCCCTTGCCGGAGATACCGCCCAGGACCCGCAGGTCCTCAATATCGGCATATTCCGGGCCGAAGCCAAAGGTACCGGAAGCTGCGATGACCGGGCCGGCCAGCCGCTTGCCGAGAAAATCCACATGCAGGTCTGCCATCAGTCAAACACCTCCTCGGCTTGGAATACAGGGCCGTCCTTGCAGACGGTGCGGGGGCCCACCTTGGTATGGCAGGTGCAGCCCAGGCAGGCGCCCAGCCCGCAGGCCATCTTCTTTTCCAGACTGGCCAGGCAGGGCGTGCCAGCCGCTGCGCAGAGCTTGGCCACGCCGCGCATCATGACCATGGGACCGCAGGTCAGTACCACATCGTAGTTGGCCGCATCCAGCAGGTCGGTGACCAGGCCATGATGGCCGTGGGCACCGGAATCGGTGGCCAGATGGATGGTGTGGCACCAGGGCACAAAGGCTTCCATGCCGTAGGGCTCGTCCCGGAATCCCACATACAGGTCGGGGCGTACCCCGGCGCGGCAGAGCTGCTTGCAGAGCAGCAGCAGCGGAGCGGTGCCAATGCCGCCGCCCACCACGGCAATTTTCTTGTACTGACCCGCCAGCGCCACAGCGTCAAATCCGTTGCCGCAGGGGCCGGTGACGGTCAGTGTCTGGCCGGGCTGGAGAGCTGCCAGCTTCTGGGTCCCCTCCCCCTTTACCTGATACAGGAAGGTCAGCGCACCGCTCTGGTTGTCAAAGTCATGGACGCTGATGGGGCGGGACAGGATGGGAGTTGCCTCCGGAGCCCAGGCCCGCAGCATATAGAACTGACCGGCGTGCGGTTCGTGGCGGGGATCCTGCCACTGGACCACCAGACGGCGGATGTCCGGCGCCAGAGTCTCCTGGGCCAGGACCTGAAGTTTACAGCTTATTGCATTCACCCTGAATATCCTCCCGCATGCGCACACATTCATTGTAGGCGGCCTCGTCGAAGGCCACGCCGGGCTGTTTCTTGTAAGCCAGCAGGATGCCGCGGCTGGAGTTGACCACACCGCCGTTGCCCTTGGTCAGGTACTGGGCGATATCAGCTGCCTTGCCGCCCTGGGCACCGTAACCCGGGATCAGGAAGAAGGTGTTCTTGTACGCAGCCCGGATGGCGGTGGCTTCCTCGGTGTAGGTGCCGCCGATGACCAGGCCGATGCTGGAGTAGCCGCACTCGCCCATGTAATCCTTGCCCATCTCGGTCAGGCTGTCGCCCACCAGATCGTAGATGTGGCGGCCATCGGCCAGTTTCTGGTATTCAAAGTCCTTGGCGCCAGGGTTGGAGGTGCGGCAGAGCACAAAGACGCCTTTGCCCTGGTCCTTGCAGTAGGGCAGATAGGGGCTGATGGAGTCAAGACCCATATAGGGCGCCAGCGTGACGATGTCGGCCTCAAAATCACCGGTAAAGTGCGCTTTGGCGTACATTTCGGCAGTCTTGGCGATGTCGCCGCGCTTGATGTCGGCAATGACCGGCAGGCCGGTGGCGCGGGCCATCTTGAGCGTTTCGGCGTAGGCGCGCATGCCGTCCAGGCCCAAAGACTCATAGTAGGCGATCTGCACCTTGTAGCAGCCTGCCACGCCTTTGGTGGCCGCGATCAGCGCACGGTTGAACTCCACCACGTTCTCCCCTGCGGTCTTGGCGGTGTCGGTAGTGGGCAGATAGCTGATCTCGGTGTCCAGGCCCACGCAGACCGGGCCGTTGGCCGCAACGCTTTCGTACAGTTTATCCATGTTGGTCATGATGGTTCCCCCGTTCTTTTCTCGTTGTTATTCCTCGATCTGAAAGGTGACTTTGCCGCCCTTGATGGTGGTGACGACCTTACCAAAAAGATAGGCACCGTCATAGGGGCAGTTTTTGCTCTTGCTGTGCAGTTCCGAAGCATCCACCTGGTACATGTGGTCCAGATCCACCAGCACCACGTCGGCGTCGTAACCGGGCTGCAGCAGGCCTTTGCGGTCGGCCAGTCCCATGACGGCAGCCGGGCCGGCGCTCATCAGGAAGCTGAGCAGCTCCAGCGGCAGGCACTGTTCCCGGCAGAGCTTGGTGTAGCAGACGCCAAAGGCGGTCTCCAGCCCCACCATGCCGGCGGCGCCCTTTTCCTTCTCTTCCGCAGTATGGGGCGCATGATCGGTGCCGATGCAGGTCACGGTGCCGTCCTTGATGGCCTGGATCAGAGCCGTCACATCTTCCGCCTTGCGGATGGGTGGGTTGACCTTGTACTGCAGGCGGCTGTCGTCAAACCACAGGTGATGGGGCGTGACCTCACAGCTCACCCGCGCCCCGCGCATCCGGCTCATCCGGATGGCGTCCACCGCCTCTTTGGTGGAAACATGGCACATATGCAGCCGGGTGCCGTAGTACTCGGCCAGGTGGCAGTTGCGCACCGTCTCGATATTCTCCGCCAGGCGGTAGTCCCAGGGACTGATATCGCTGTCCTCGGCGTGGGACATGACCGTCAGGCCGCGCTCGGTAGCCAGGGCAAAGACCCGCGCCATGACAGCATTGTTCATGACGCCGTGGCCGTCCTCGGTGATGAACTTGATGTCATCGGGCAGCGTAGCCAGGTGGTCGATGGTCTTGCCGTCGAAATCCTTCGTGATGGAGACCGTCTGGTTGGCATCGCACAGACCGATACGGCGGGCTTCCTCCTCCACAGCGTGGGCAATCTCCGCCGTGGAGCAGACCGGCTTGGTGTTGGGCATCAGGTTCACAAAGGTGTACCCGCCCGCGGCGGCTGCCGCAGAGCCGGTGGCGATGTCCTCCTTGTACTCAAAGCCCGGCGTGCGCCAGTGGCAGTGGGTGTCGATGAAGGAGGGCAACACCGTGCGGCCCTTGGCATCCAGCACGTCCTCCCCTTCCGGCACCAGCAGTCCCAGACCTACAGCGGCGATTTTGCCGTCGTGCAGCCAGAGTTCCACAGGCTTTCCGTTATAGTCTTTCGCATTGCGGATCAGCATGGCAAGACCTCCTGTTGTTTTTGAAATACCCGGGGCGCCCTTTCGGCGTGCGGGCAAAAAAAAACTTTTCCCCAAAAAAGGGAAAAGTCAAAAAGCAATACCCTGTGCGGTGCCAGGAAAGAACACCCCACCGTACATTTTAAAGCTGGTGGAACAGCTCATCATGTGGCGCACCTCTCCCTTACACAGATTTTACTTATTGTACCATGCCATGGCGAAAGTGTCAATGCAACCCGGTCTTTTCACGATCGAGGGATTTTATGGATTTTTGCGTCAACTTTTGGACATTTTGACAAAAATGCCGTCCCTCCTCCCCAAGATTGCCTTTTGCTGTAAAGTGTGCTACTATTTATATACATATCGTTTGGTTGTCAGGGAAAGGAAAACATCATGGGTCTTTGGGAAGACGCGAAAAATATCCGGGACAAGGATCCCGCTGCCCGCAATGTGCTGGAGGTCATCATCCTGTATCCCGGTTTTCATGTGCTGGTAACGCATCGCATCGCACATTTTTTCTACCAGAAAAAACTGTTCTTTATTGCGCGGCTGATCAGTCAGCTCTCGCGCCATTTTACCGGTATTGAGATCCATCCCGGTGCCAAAATCGGCCACAAGCTGTTCATCGACCACGGCATGGGCATCGTCTTCGGCGAAACCACCGAGATCGGCGACAACTGCACCATCTACCACGGCGTGACTCTGGGCGGCACCGGCAAGGATACCGGCAAGCGGCACCCCACGCTGGGCAACAACGTGCTGGTAGGGGCCGGTGCCAAGGTGCTGGGCCCTGTGTACATCGGCGACAACGTCCGGGTGGGCGCCGGCAGCGTGGTACTGAAAAATCTGCCCGCCAACGCTACTGCCGTGGGTGTGCCCGCCGAAGTGGTGCGGGTGGGCAACATCAAATGCTGCCCGGCCGATGACCTGGACCAGCAGGCGCTGCCCGATATCGTCAGCAACCGAATTTCGGAGCTGGAGGCCCGTCTGAGCCGGATGGAGGCAAAACTGCAGGGCGAATATCCGCCGGACAAACCGTCCCGCGCCCAATAAGTACACCAGACTGCTGCACAGGGTTTCCTCCCTGTGCATTTTTTATGCCCAAAATCCCGCTGCACCCGTTTTCAGTCCTCGCAAAGTGTGATAGAATGAAGGCAATCTCGCGGCGATGCAATTCGCGGAAAGGGTGCTCAACGGCATGACCACAAAGAAAGAATCCCCAAAAGTCTGGAAAAAGATTTTTGCCCTGCTGCCCCGAAAACAAAAGGGGGAATTTTTTCTGGTGCTGGCAATTCTGGCCGTGTCGGCCGTATTGAGCCAGTTGACGCCGCTGACCATCGGCTATCTGACCGACCACGTACTGGCCGCCCAGAGCGCCACCTTTCAGTCGGTCCTGCCGATCCTGCTGGTCATTTTGCTGGTGAACGTGGTCAATGAGGTCATCAAGGTCATCCGCCGCCTGATCGTGGAAGACGCCGCCACCCAGGCCGAAAAAAACGCCCGCCAGCGGGCCGCCCTCTCCCTGCTGATGGCTCCTCTTTCCTATTTCCGGAACCATATGACCGGCAACATCCACGGGCGACTCAACCGCAGTCTGGAAGGCACCGTCAAACTCATCAAGCTGCTCTTTATGGACTTTGCTCCCGCTGTCTTCACCGGGGTGGCGGCCATCGTCACGATCTTCTGGCAGCTGCCGTTCACGGTGGCCTGTCTGGTGATCCTCGTTATTCCCGTGGGCACCTTCATCGTTTTCCGGCAGATCAGCACCCAGAAAGGCATCCGCGTGGAGCTCATGGACACCAAAGCCGACATGGACGGGACCATGGTGGAGCTCCTGGGCGGCATCGAGACCATCCGCGCTCTGGACAGCGCCCATACCGAGAGCGCCCGTATCGAAGCCCAGTCCGAACAGCTGCGCCGAAAAGAGATGCGCCATCACAAGGCCATGGCGTTCTACGACTGTCTGAAATTCGTGAATGAGGCTTTTTTCAGCGTACTGGTCATCGGGCTTTCGGTGCTGCTGGCTTCCCAACAGGTCATCACCATCGGCACCGTGCTGACCGCTTATCTCTGTTTTACCCAGCTGACCGGCCCGCTGCGGGAACTGCACCGGATTCTGGATGAGTTTTCCGAGTGCGTGGTTCTGGCCGACGATTACTTCCAGCTGTTGGAATTGCCCCTGGATTTTTCCTACGAGGAAACGCCGGAAGGCGGCAACACCCGCCTGGCTGGCAACGATATCCGTCTGTGCGGGGTGCGGTTCAGCTATCCGGAAAAGCCGGACCAGCCGATCCTGAAAGACATCGACCTGTGCATCGACGCCGGAAAGTTTATCGGCGTGGCCGGTCCCAGCGGCTGCGGGAAGTCCACGCTCATCAAGGTCATCGACAAGCTGGAACGGGCAGACGGAGCGGTAACGCTGGGCGGAGCTTCTCTTGCGGCCCTTTCCCGCCGGGTACTGGCAGAGAATGTGGCGCTGGTACCGCAAACGCCTTTCCTGATCGCGGATACCGTCTACCATAACATCTGTTACGGTCTGTCCGGAGACATCCCGCTGGCGGATGTGCAGGAAGCCGCCCGCAAGGCCAACATTGCCGCTGACATCGAAAAACTGCCGGGGCGCTACGACTTTGTGCTGTCGGAGGGCGGCACCAACCTTTCCGGCGGGCAGCGCCAGCGCATTGCCCTGGCCCGTATCTTCCTGCGCAAACCAAAGATTCTCATTCTGGACGAGGCTACTTCGGCGCTGGACAACACGTCGGAGAAACTCATCCAGCGGGAAATCGAGCGGATGAAGGAAGAATGCGGTACCACCGTTATCTCCATTGCCCACCGGCTTTCCACCCTGCAGAACTGTGATGAGATCCTGGTCATGGACGGCGGCCGCATCGTACAGCGCGGGACCTTCCGGGAACTGGAAAACACGCCGGGCATTTTCCAGGATATGGCACGGGGTATTTTGAAATAAGCAGCAAAAAGGCAGACAACCCTTTGGTTGTCTGCCTTTTTTCAGGAGGATCGCTCGTCGTTCTTACCCAGTTCCAGGCGACGGAAGCCCTCGCCCTGGACCTCATTGGACTGCAGCATGATGATGAAACAGCCGGGATCCAGCACCTGCATGGCGTGCTCGATCTCATAAAGCTGCTTGTTGGAGCAGGCGCAGAGCACCACATCCTTGGGCTGTCCGGCGTACCCGCCGCGCCCCTGCAGGATCGTGGAACCGCGGTCGGCCACACGATCGATCTCGTCGCAGGCCGCTTTGCCGTCGTCGGTAACAATGAGCGCCAGCATGGACGAGGAGAAACCGAACATCATCTTGTTGATGACGGCCGCCACAATAAAATTGAACATCAGACCGTAGATGATGGAATCCACGTCATGAAACACCGCGCCGTTGAGGAGGATAACCGCCAGCGCTGCGCCGAAGGTCAGGTTGCCGAAGGGCAGATGAGGCCGCTTGGCCTTGATGGCCATCGTGATGAAGTCGATACCGCCGGTGCTGGAGTTCTGCATGTAGATCAGTGCGTCGCCGATGCCCCCCACTACGCCGCCGCAGATGGTTGCCAGTAACCGGTTGCCGGTGTAAACCGGCATAATGGGCAGCAGATAGTCGGTAAAGACCGCAAAGAGGATCATGCAGCGCAGGCTGCGCAGCAAAAAGGAACGGCCCAGCAGCTTATAGCTCAGAATGACGATGGGCACGTTGATGAGCACGTTGCTCAGGCCCATGGGCAGGCCGAACAATCGGTACAGGATGGCACAGATGCCGGCCACGCCGGTGACGGGGACTTCCGCGGCCACCGCGAAACTGTAGATGCCCGCCGCTGAAATAAAACAGCCCAGCACTTCGAGCAGCAGATTGACGGTCTTGTTTTGGGTCATGGCTTTCCTCCTCTGGCAATAAAAAGGCCGGGGCACTCCATGATGCTCCCGGCCAAGTCAGTCTTAGACGTTCTTTTTGATTTTGGAGGCGCTGTAGGTCTTCATAGCGCCTTCATCCAATGCATGGGGCAGCGCTGCGCCGTCCGCATAGAATTCATTCTGCAGGTCATCACTCTTCAGCGCAGTGAGCAGATCGTACATGCTCGTCAGCTGGGCGATGGTGTAGGTCTTGAAAGGATCGATACGGCGTGCCACCAGCAGCATCGTGCCAAGGTCGATGATGGTCCACTGGTTCATGCCCGCTTCGTCCAGCGGATCGGTCAGGTTGTTATACTCGTCATCGCCGTAGTTGGCCACATCATCCGGCGTGTACAACTGGGACCCGGCGTAATAAACCGCCTGGGAGGCATCTTCCATCGTGGCGCCGATCAGCTCCATCGCCTGGGGGACGTAGGTGGCAACCGCCTCATACAGGGCGCTGGTGGAAGTCGTCTGGCTGTTGGCCTCCTCGCTCAGCTGCTGGCGGCACTGTTCCGCCAGATCCTCCAGCTGCGCCTTCTGGGTGTCGTCCGCCATCGTGTAGGTGCTGTAATCCACCAACGGGATCTGCACGCTCTCGATGTAGTAGCAGGAATTGTTGACGAAATCGGTGTACTCTTCGTCGCTCACCGGATCGGTGCCCTGCGCCCCATAGATCAGGTCCATGATCGTGCTGGCCTTCTGTGCATTCAGCAGATAAGCCTGCAGGCTGCTCTTGCCGATGCCGTTGGCCTCGTAGAGATCACCGTTGGACTCCCACATACTGTCCACATTGTCGGCCACTTCCGACGTGGCGGCATCCTCCAGCGTGGCCCCCAGTTCCGCAAACTTGGTCTCCACAGCAGCATAATATTCAATGGCACGCATGGTCAGCTTCTCGATGTACTCGGAACCGGTGGCCGTGACTTCCTCGTCACCGATGGTACCGGTGCACTCGGCCTTCAGCACAGCCTTGACGTCATTGGCGGTTTCGCCGGTGGCAAGATCGGCCAGACCGGACGCGGTATTGTACGCATTATACTGGGCCAGCAGATACACGCCCGCCGGGATTTCCACATCTCCGATGGTGCCCACACTGGACGGCGTGGACAGATTGCAGCCCGCCAGAGTCAGCAGCATGGAACCAGCCATGCCCAGGCTCAGCAGTTTGGTCTTGATCGAACGCATAGAGAATTCTCCCCTTTAATAAACTCTCCTGCGGCATAGTGCCGCAACATAAATGCTATTATACCGCGTTTGGCTGCACATTGCAAGCCCCGCCGCCCTGTGGTATACTGGTGAAAATTCTGTGGAGGAGGAACGTTTTATGCTGCTGCACCAGCAACTCACCCCGCTTCTGGACGGCGACTGGGCACCGTTTCTGACCGCCGAGTGTTCCAAGCCCTATTTTTCGGAACTGGACAGCTTTGTGACCGAAGCTGCTGCCGCGCGCACTGTCTATCCGGCTCCCGAAAATATCTTTGCAGCGTTTCGTGCCTGCCCGGCCCACAAGGTACGGGTCGTCATCCTGGGGCAGGATCCCTACCACGAGCCCGGCCAGGCCATGGGGCTTTCCTTTTCGGTGCCCGACGCCTGTAAAACGCCCCCCAGTCTCAAAAACATCTTCAAAGAGCTGGAGTCCGAGTTCGGCCCGGTCGCCGTCCGCCATAATGACCTGACGCCCTGGGCCAGACAAGGGGTTTTGCTGCTGAACACCGTTCTGACCGTGGAGCAGGGCGCGGCCTTTTCCCATGCGGGCCACGGCTGGGAGACCTTTACCCGTGCAGCCCTTGCCTATGTGGCGGAACTGGATTCCGCGCCGCTGGCGGCCATTCTGTGGGGCAAACCGGCGCAGAAATATGCTCCCCTTTTCAAAGACGCCTCCGCCCGGCGCCCCGTGCTGATTCTGGAATCGGCCCATCCCAGCCCGCTGTCAGCCTATCGGGGCTTCTTCGGTTCTGCGCCGTTCGGGAAGGTCGATGCCTTTTTGCAGGAACATGGCGAAGCACCGATCATCTGGCAGGAATAGCCTACCTTTTATAAAGCAACCGTCATTCTGCACAACAAGGAGAGACAACCATGATTCGCGAAATCTGCAAAGATGTGATCTTTCTGGCACAAAAGGCTGAGCCTGCCACCCCGGAGGACCTACCTGTAGCCGCGGACCTGCTGGAAACGCTGGAATACCATAAGGACGGCTGCGTCGGCATGGCCGCCAACATGATCGGCGTCAACAAACGGATCATCGCCTTTGACAACGAAGGCAAGTATCAGGTCATGTTCAACCCTGAGATCCTGCGCAGGTCCGGCCCTTACGAGGCGGAAGAGGGCTGCCTTTCGCTGACCGGCGTACGCCCGGTCAAACGCTGGAAGACCATCAAGGTCCAATGGCAGAACGAGAAATTCCAGCAGCGGATCAAGAACTTTACCGGCTGGACCGCCGAGATCATCCAGCACGAGATCGACCACTGTGAAGGCATTATCATCTGAGGAGGAAAGGGTATGTTTACAGAGAAGGTAGCCGTCATCACCGGCGGTGCCAGGGGCATTGGCAAGGCCATTGCCGATGAGTTCCGCAAAGCCAGCGCCCATGTGTGTATCATTGACCTGCTGCCCAACGATTACTATGTGGGGGATCTGGCGGAGCAGACGGTGCTGGAAGATTTTGCCCGGAAAGTCCTTGCCGACTACGGGCATGTGGATTTTCTGATCAACAATGCACTGCCGCTGATGAAGGGGCTTGATCAATGCAGCTATGATGAGTTCAACTATGCATTGCGGGTAGGCGTCACCGCCCCCTTCTATCTCACCAAGCTGTTTGCGCCCCACCTGGCCCCCGGCGCTGCCATTGTCAACATTTCTTCTTCCCGTGACCGCATGAGCCAGCCTCAAACCGAGAGTTATTCGGCGGCTAAAGGCGGTATTTCGGCCCTGACCCACGCCCTTGCCGTAAGCCTGGCGGGCAAGGCCCGGGTGAATTCCATCTCCCCTGGATGGATCGACACCGACTACACGGTCTACGAGGGGCCCGATGCCACACAGCAGCCGGCGGGACGTGTGGGCAATCCGCTGGATATCGCCAACATGGTGCTCTATCTCTGTTCCGACAAGGCTGGTTTCATCACCGGGGAAAACATCTGCATCGACGGCGGCATGACCCGACAGATGATCTATCACAACGACTTCGGCTGGACCCTGCAAGGAGGCAACGCCTGATGAAAACCGCCATCTGCTACTACTCCCGCCACCACGGCAATACCCGCAAGGTCCTGGAAGCCATGGCCGGTGAGGGCGATATCGATCTTATTGATGTGACCACCCGTCAGGTCGTCCGTCTGGAGGCCTATGACTGCATCGGTTTTGCCTCCGGCATCTACGGCTTCGAGTTTCACAAAGGGGTGGTATCCTTTGCCCGGCAATATCTGCCCGAGGGCAAGCCGGTCTTCTTCGTCTACACCTACGGCGGTGCCCGAGGCAACGGTGCCAAGACCATGGAAGCTCTTGCCCGGGAAAAAGGCTGCCTGGTACTGGGCGAATTCAGCTGCAAAGGATACGACACTTTCGGCCCGTTCAAGCTGGTGGGCGGCCTCTCCAAAGGGCATCCCGACGCACAGGACTTGGAGGACGCCCGTCGGTTTTACCGGGATCTTGTGAAACGCTTTTCCGGAGGTGCACAGGCATGAACCTCGCCATTCTCTCCGACACCCATGGTCTGCTGCGCCCCCAGGTAGTGAATTATCTGAAGACCGCCGACGTTATCCTGCACGGCGGGGATATCAACCGGCAGTCTGTCGTGGACGAACTGCGGCACTATGCGCCGCTTTATGTCGTCCGTGGCAACAACGACAAAGAATGGGCGGAGGCAATACCCCATGATCTCCGGGTCACGTTGGGTGGTGTGCGCTTTTTCATGGTCCACAATAAAAAGGAACTGCCATCCGACCTCGCGGATGTGGACGTGGTGGTGTTCGGACACTCCCATAAATATCTGCAGGAGGAGAAGGACGGTCTGCTCTGGCTCAATCCGGGTTCCTGCGGGCCGCGCCGTTTCCACCAGGAGATCACCATGATGATGGCCCATGTGGCGGACGGCAAAATCACCGTGGAGAAAATTTCGATTCCCCACGAGGCAAAATGAAAAAGGCCGACCTGACAGGCTTTTTGCTGGCAAAGGGCGTACAAGGACATCTGCGCCCGATTGCGGATCGCATTCTACGTAAACTAAAAAAGAGCCTCCTTGCGGGAGGTTCTTTTTTGTTCGGTGGTTGCTTATCCGCCCAGAATGGCCACAGACACCAGCAAGGCGGTCAGACCCGCCGTCATGACCCATGACCAGGGATTTCCCCAGTTGAAAGTCCAATTGATTCCCAGGCATCGCTTGCGCACAAAAAGATTTGCATCCTCCCGGTTGGCATAAAACCAGCTGTCGTGGCTGTCCAGCCAGGCATCGGTCTCCTGCCGCGTCCATTTCCGCTTGGCCATGGCATATTCCTCCTGTGTGCTCTGAAATTTTACGGAGCGTCGTTCCGGCCGCTCATTCTGTGCTATAATGATTCCAATCAAATAGACCGGAGGTTTCCTATGAACAACGAAGCTTTGTTTGCGATGAAATTTTCCAGGGTCTTTCCGCTGCTGATTGCCAAAGCGGAGCGCAAAGGCCGTTCCCGGGAGGAGGTGTACCAAGTCGCCACCTGGTTGACCGGGTACGGCGCAGCCGATCTTGACCGTTTGCTGACCAGTGATCTTGCCTATGGTGATTTTTTCAGAAATGCCCCCGCGCTGAACGAAAAACGTCGTCTGATCCGGGGCAGCATCTGCGGCGTGAAGGTGGAATCCATTCAGGAACCGCTGCTGCAGGAGATCCGCTATCTGGACAAACTGGTGGATGAGCTGGCCAAAGGCAAGCCGATGGATAAAATTCTGGGAGAGTAAAACACCGGGGAAGGAGTTCCGTCATGCATCAATACACCATCGGCGGCAAGTCCGTGTCGGTTTTTCCCGGCAAGACCCCGGGGGCTCCCGCAATCTATCTGAACACCTTTGCAGAGGAAGGGCAGCAGGTCTATGCCCAGCTGCAAAAAATGTCTTTGCCCGCGTTTTCCCTGGTTGCCGTCAGCGATCTGGACTGGAACCGTGATATGGTCCCCTGGGATGCACCGCCCGCCTTCAAACGTGGGGAGCCCTGTATCGGCGGCGCCGATACCTATCTGCACCTGCTCACCGATGCCATTCTGCCCGTAGCAGAAAAGGCGCTGCCTGGTCCCCCCTGCTGGCGCGGCCTGGCAGGCTATTCCCTGGCCGGACTGTTTGCCGTGTATGCCATGTACAAGACCGATCACTTTTCCCGCATCGCCAGCATGTCCGGCTCCCTCTGGTTTCCCGGATTCCGGGAATATGCCGTTTCTCATCCCATCCGGCATTTGCCGGAGCGGCTGTTCTTCTCCCTGGGCGACAAGGAAAGCAAAACCCGCAATCCGGTGCTGCAAACCGTCCGGGAGCGCACCGAAGAACTCCTGGCTTACTACCAAAGTTTGGGAATTTGTTCGGTGTTTCAGCTGAACTCGGGGAACCACTACAACCATGCAGCGGAGCGTACCGCCGCCGGCATCGCCTGGCTGCTGAAGGCCTGACTTTGCAGTGCATCATCGGTTCTAAATGCGCAGGATGTCAGGCTTCTTCGTCCGGTGCCTGCCCATCGTGGGCCAGCCACTTGCATTCGGTCAGTTCCATGCCGGTAAAAACAGCACGGAAAGAGGAATCCTCGGGACTGCAGGCATAGATACCGAACCGGATCTCCCCGGTTGCTTCATGGAGATGGCAGATCCGCATCTGGTGGAAGACCTCACCGTCCTGCGAACATTCGATGCAGAAGTCGTCCTCCCTGCGACTCAGACGATACCACATGGATTTGACATCGGCGGGGATCTCGGTAGTTGCCCAGTCGGAATAACCACGGTTGGTCACCACGCTGCCCAAATGCTGAAAACGTTCATTCTCATATTCGATAGAGCCTTTGATCCAGTTTTCGCTGTCCAGATACAGCACCACCCCACACTGGTCGAAACGATGGTGGCTTTCGGAGAATTCCGTCCGGACCACAAAGGAGAAGAACTTTTCCCCGGTGCGCATCTGAAGCACCGGCGCGTTGTCGTTGCGGAAATGGTAATAAGTCCGTTGCCACAGATCCGTGCGCGGCCGGGTCACGATCTCGATCCGCTCCGGCGTGATCGTATAACTTTCCGGCTGTCTTGTCCATTGCAGATTCTTCACATCAAAAGTCATATCGTTTCCTCCCGATTTTTTCTGTTTCAGACCCCAGGAGCCTTTTTCGAGGGGCACCTTTCTCCACCATCGCAGGTCTTGCTTTCACACTGTATGTTCCGGACGCTTTCTCACCCCAGCGGGGAGCTGCTTCTTTTGGGTTCGGAACTGGTGGCCCTGGCGGTTCCGGCCTTGCGGAAAAGCGGACCGACCGTTTACCACAATTTGAAGGCTCTCACGCCCAGCCGCGCCGCCTTGTACAGCGGCCCTTCCAGTTCTCTGGCTGCATCCTTGAGCAGACTGCGTATGGGCAGGTGCTGCGGACAGTGCTGTTCGCATTTGCCGCATCCCACACACTGGCTGGCACCAGTCCCCTTGCGACGCAAGCCGGTGGTGAGCAGATACTGCATTTTGGCGTGTCTGCCCTCCGTGGCCATGCGGTTATAGCTGGCAAACACCCCCGGGATATCCACCCCCGCCGGGCAGGGCTGGCAATAGGCACAGCCGGTACATCCCACCCGCATGGATGCCTGCAGGTCCGCCCGCATTTTTTCCACAAAGGCATGTTCCTGCGGTGTCATGCAGCCGGGGTGCGCAGCATCAGCCTCGGCAGCGTTATCCCGAATCATCTCCAGGCTGTTCATGCCGGACAACACCACCGTTACCCCCGGTTGATCCCACAGCCAGCGCAACCCCCAGCCCGCCGCAGAACGGCCGCTCTCGGCCACCAGCTTCCGGGCCTCGGCAGAAAGGCCCGTGATCAAACGCCCGCCACGCAGGGGTTCCATGATAATGACCGGAATCCCTTTTGCTGCCGCCGCTTCCAGTCCCCTGCGGCCTGCCTGGGTGTTCTCGTCCAGATAGTTGTACTGGATCTGACAGAAGTCCCAATCGTAAGCATTCAGCAATTCCAGGAAGGCCGCCGTATCCCCATGAAAGGAAAAGCCGATTCTGCCGATGGCACCGGACGCCTTCTTTTCTGCAATCCATTCCCGGATTCCCAGGTCGCACAGCTTGTTCCAGGCAGCCAGATCCGTGAGCATGTGCATCAGATAAAAGTCAATGTGGTCTGTTTTCAGGCGGGACAACTGCTCCTGAAAGCAGCGTTCAGTCCCCGCCCGGGATTTGATCAGATATTGCGGCAGCTTGTCTGCAATATACACTTTGTCCCGGCAGTCAAGACGGTTCAGTGCTTCCCCCAGTGCGGCCTCACTGCCCCCATAAACATAGGCGGTATCAAAATAGTTGACACCCAAACGGACGGCTTCTCCGATTTGCTCGGTAACAGCCTCCTGGTCGATTCGACCGCCGTTCCTGGGGAACCGCATGCAGCCATATCCCAAGACCGACAGTTGGGTACTGCTCTTATCACAACGATATTGCATCCTGTATCTCCTATGATGGAAGCGCACGGCGCTCCCTTTCCCCTTTAAGTATAGTATAATGGACCGCTTTTCAAAATACAAGGTCGGGCTCTCTTGTCGGTGCCCGGACAGCCCCTTTCACGCGGTTTGACTTACCGCGTTTTTGCCTCGCGACAGTTGCGACAATCCCGTTCACATATCGGTCGGGTCAACTCATATCCACACCGTTCTTCTTTGGTCATTTTCGGGCTGTGCGGAGGGGCATTCCTGCGTTCTTTTTTGCATTTTGCAAGGGAGATATTTTCTTTTTCAAAGGAATACAGCCGATTCGGCAGTGGCCGAATCGGCTGTATTTGCAAAAGAAGCCTAAACTTCACTTTTATGGATAAAAAAGCGCACACCAAAATTTCGTCGTAATGGGAACCAGGATTTCATCGGTTACCCATTCCGGCCAAAACTGTCAAACCTCTTGAGCATGGCCCGATACCGGAAGCGTGCCATCTGGTTCTTGGTCTGCACGTCCTCCTCGCTGCCGGTGTAGCAGCAGCGAAGGCAGTAGTATTCCTTCTTGTCGGCGTCATAGAACATGTCAATGTCCAGGTCCCGCATAAAACAGGACGGGCACCGGAAATTCAGTTTGCCTTTTCCAGCTTGAGCCATGTGGTTACCTCCTCATCCTGGCCGATCTCTTTCTTCAGGCCCAGGGTAAACATCGGGCTGAAGGCATAGCCTTCCTTGTAGTAGACCTGCATTTCCTCTGCCGCCTGCATGGTCACCTTGGTTTCCACTGGCGGTACCACCGCCACGGCAGCCTTGCCGGTCATCTGATCTTCCCGGCAGCGGTATTCATAGGCGATGCAGCGGGATTCGTTCTCTCCTTGCAGTGCCAGCGTAATTCCGGTCATATCCTCGGGGTATTCTGTGGTACCGTAGCATGCCGTGATGTACTCGTTCAGCTCCACCTTGGCAGCAGGATCGCTGCTCTCCACAATGCGGCGGGTGGTTTTTACTGCGGAGCTGCCTTCCTCGAAAGTGAAAGTGGTCACCACTTTCACCGTCAGGTCGGCGAACCTGATTTCCACCGGGTCCAGCGTCAGCACACGGGCGCTTCCCTGCTTTTCAAAGTGTGCCCAGCTGCGGCACAGGCAGAGATCCACCTCTTCCCCCTTGTGGGTCAGCTTGCAGCTCTTGATGGTGCCCTCCCCGGCATAGTGGGTGAAGTAGCCTGCCCGGTAGTTGGCCTGAATCAGGAAAGGATAGCTGGCATCCTGTACATGGGGGGTGCCGATGCCCACCGGCCAGTACAGTTTGGCCGCGTAGGGACGCAGGTCGATCATGGCACCGCCCTGATTCATATCCAGGCAGCAGCGCATATAGGGATCGGCGTACCAGAAATACTGTTTATCTGAACCGTAGAGGATATCCCGCCAGAGGGCACACTCCGGCTGGGTATAGGTATGACCGGCACGGTAGAAGTCCGCGAACTCTGCCATCGTCATATCTTCCAGCTTGCCCTCGTTTTTCAGCTTGGCGTAGTAGGCCATGCCGTCCTCGTAGCTCTGGAGCAGCAGTTCGTATGATTATTCATTTTCAGAATTTTTTCGCTTTTCCCTTTGGATATAAGTTGTACCGGAGTGTGTCCCGTAATCAAAATTTTATCTTTGAAATACACTTTGTCATAGTCAGTTGGTTCCCAGATTACTTCATACAGTTGATAATCACTCAGTTTTTTAGTTTCCGCAAAGTTATGAAGTCCTGCATGAACTAAAATGTACTCTTGGCCATTGACTGTTATTTCTTCGTATAGTTCAAATTCTTCCAGATAATCAGTCCAATGCACCCCGGAGGTGAACCCTTTGATCATCAGCGCCAGCAGGCGGACCGATATTCCCGCCTATTATGCCGATTGGTTTTACAACCGTATCCGGGAAGGCTATGTCTGCGTCCGCAATCCCATGAACTTCCATCAAGTGAGCCGCATTGACCTGTCGCCGGACGTGGTGGATGGCATCGTATTCTGGACCAAGAATCCGCTGCCGCTAATGTCTCGGTTGGAGGAACTGTGGGCGTACCCGTTCTATTTTCAGTTCACCCTGACCCCATACGGAAAAGACGTAGAGCCGGGCGTGCCCAGCAAAAATGATGTGATTCTTCCTGCCTTTCAGGAACTTTCCCGTAGGATCGGCCCCGAACGTGTGATCTGGAGGTATGATCCTATCCTGTTCACTGACCGGTACACGATGGACTACCACATTACCTTTTTCAGACAGTTGGCCCGACGGCTGGAGGGCTATACCCACAAGTGTATCATCAGCTTCGTGGACCTGTACCGCAACACCCAGGCCAACATGAACGGCCTGGGCTTTGCTCCCCTTACAGAGAAGGAAATCATGGGGCTAGCTCAACGGTTGGCCGATATTGCGGGTAAACATCATCTTGTGCTGGAAACCTGCGCGGAACAAATAGACTTATCACCATACGGCGTTGCTCACGGCCACTGCATTGACCGCACCTTGCTGGAGCAGATTGCGGGGTACCGTCTTGCATTGGAGAAAGACAAGAACCAACGCCCGGAATGCGGCTGCATGGCCAGCATCGACATTGGAATGTACGACACCTGTCGCCACGGTTGCAAGTATTGTTATGCTACGCACAGTCTGAAAACCGTTGCACGCAATACACAAGCCCACGCTCCGAACTCACCGCTGCTCTGCGGGCAGATTCTGCCGGAGGATGTGGTAAAGGAACGGGCGGTAAAGTCATATAAGGAAGAGTTTCCGCAATTTTCTTTATGATAGCAAATTTTAATGTGCACGTTAGGAAGCGCATTCACCTTTCCAAGGCATATTTATGATTCCTTTTATAAAAACCACGGAAATATATATTCTATTTGGATTTGCTTCTTTTACATACTAACGATGATTGAAGATCTAATCAAGCATACCTTTTACTATTACAGCTTATTTATTTCATCGTTAGTCTTTAGTATTTATTATATTAATTTTGTCTGCTTTATATAAATTTCAAGGGTATTCGAAAGCATAATTGTTCAATTCGTCTGGTTTGAATTGCATTTCTATCAAAATATGCTATACCGGGTAGGTTCTCCGGCCTTCTCGGCCAGGTAAAGGTTACGGGGTACGCGGTGAGCATCCTTTTTGTCTACAACCGAAAGCCCCTGCTCCCGGCAAAGTTCATCCGAGGCGTCCTGCAGGGCGCGGTAGGTCTTTTTACAGTCGTTGTACCGTTTGCCGTCCACGAAGGATACCGAGTTGATGACGAAGTGATTGTGGCAGCAGTCGGTGTTCAGGTGGGTGGCTACCAGCACCTGGAAGCGGTCTCCCCATACCCGCTTGGCCAGTTCCACCCCGATGGAGTGACACTGCTCCGGCGTGACTTCACCGGGGCGGAAACTTTGGTAGGCGTGAAAGGCCACCGTGCCGCCGGTCTTGCCGAACTGCTGCTTGGTCAGCTCCATCTGTTGGCGGGCAATCTCCGGCACACAGTTGATGCCGCTGACAAACAGCTGGCTTTCCCGGGTGGTCTTGGCATCATTGGCGGCATACTGCAGCACATCGCTCAGATCGTCCTTGCCCGCAGACAGGCCGGTCAGGTCCGGCAGGCGGGTCTTTTCTTCATTTCCGGCATAGCGTATGACCGCATCCAGACGCCCTTTCACGGGCCAGATCTTGGTGACAGCCATCTTCTCATTCCTCCTTCTGCGGCACAGTAACTGCCCTCTGGACGGCCAGCAGCGTGTTCAGAATCTCCTGCTGCACCTCCGGCGTGTTGTCCTTTTGGTAGAGAGCAGTGAGGGCGTCCAGTACCTGTCGATAGTCGGCGTTGGGCAGGTGCCGGGGCATCTGGTTGTGCAGCCGCATGCGGATGTATTGGGAGAGTGTCAGCCCGCATCGGGCAGCTGCCTGTTCAAACAGCTTCTTTTCTTCCGGTGTCACCCGGATGTTCAGTTGCACGTTTCGAGTCAACATAATTTCACCTCCATATAACAAAAGACCGGGCATCGCTGCTCGGTCTTTGCATTGTTGCGTTGTTGGATTTTCGGGGGTTATAGGGGCTTCGCCCCTTGCCAGCGTCCTGCGCTGGGGCGGCGTATGGCTTGCAAAAGCTATACAAAGCCAGTGCTCGTTACCCCTGCGGACAGGTCTTTTTGTACGGACTGAAAAGGAATCACTCCAGCGCGTCCCCGTACAGAAGGTCCGGCAGGACCGCTTCCTCGGCTGCATTCTTGATTGCATTCATGCGCCCTGCCCAGGCAAGCGGATTGGCCCGTTTGAGGGCTTCATCCACGCCCTGCTGGCGGGCCATCTGTGCGATGGTCTCCTCCACCATCTGCCGGGCGGAAGCGTCCATATCAGCCAGGTGGCTGTGCAGCGTACCTTCCAGAAGCATGAGGTCGAACAGGTCGGGACGATGCTCCCGGAGGAACTGCCGCCGCAGTTCACCGTATTTGCCGATGGGTCGGGTATCGGTTTCGGGGAGAACCAGATCGGGAATCAGATAGCCGTTGATCTCGGTGTAGGTCAGTTTCATGGTGTGCCTCCTTCAGCGTTCCGGTGTGTCCTTGTTGTAGCCGCGTTTGTGCTGCCAGGTGTGGAGCAGATGGAGGATGACCTGCTGCATCTGCTGCGGGGTGTAGTGCTTGGGGAAATACCGCTGCACATCCTCCTGATTGAGGAAGAACTTCTGCCGTTCGGTTGGGCTTTTCCTCGGTGAGCAGGTGATGCAGGTATTCACGGGTCAGCGTTCCCGTCTGGCTCATCTGTTTGAGGGTGCGGGATTGTGTGAGGGACGGTGTGGCCTGACAGGCGTCCATCTCCTCTTTGAGCATCCGCTGGTGTTCCTCGGTCAGGTAGGATATCTCCACCGCCGGATTGAAAGCGATCTGGTATTCGTCCACCATCTGGAGGATGGAAGGGATCAGATGGGTTATCATGCATCAACAAGAACAGGGAGATGAGCCTGTCTACTACCCCCCCAATTCCAAGCATTACCGCAGGAAGAAATTTTGCGTTGCCGCCGACAAAATACCGCCTGGGAAGTCCTCGTGGCAGACCGTCAAGCTGCAGTGGCACGGCATCCTGACCTGGTTATAGACCCTGCTACACTGGACGAGATTATGTTGCTGTATATTAAAGGAAAGCGGGGCGATGAAGTATGCGACAAAGCCTCCGACTGAATCTGTATACGATGTGCCAATCACCAGCTTTTGTGGTAATCCTAGTTGTTCTTACAGCATGCAACATTCTGTTTATGCAGGTACCGACTACAGCTGCAACTCTAGATGGCGCAAAGGATGCCTTTGATTTCTTGCATGGGGATATTTCTACATTGTTCTGCGCCTGTGGTATTTATGCAGGGTTTGCTGTCTGCAATGATTTACAGAACGGGCTGACACGTTACTTCTCTGCGGCTGGGATGAATCGTCGGTTCTGGCTGACGGGAAGGTATGTTTGTTGGTTGCTTGGGGCACTTTGCCTTTTGCTGGCAGATTTTGTATTAGCCATAGTATTTGCGATTCCCCTGCAGGGGTGTGAAGTGCCGCTATTCTCAATGCTCAGCCAAAATCTGAAAACAATCAGAAAATCGAAAGGACTTTCACAACAGGAGCTTGCCGTCAAACTGAATGTGGTACGACAGACGATTTCCAAATGGGAACAAGGGTTATCAGTTCCTGATTCCGAGATGCTGATTTCCATATCAGAAGTTCTGGAAACGCCTGTGAGTATCTTGCTTGGGGAAAATGTCGTTTTGCCGGAGGCAGATACCCTGAAAGCAATTTCTGAAAAATTGGAGGTGATTAATTTACAGATGGCGCAGAAAAAGAACACGAGAAGAAAAATCATTCACTGGTCGCTCATCGGACTGTGTGCGATCATCATGGCGATTTTTGTGGTTTTGTATTTTTGGAAAAGTCCTTACCAGGCATGGAATTATGCCGATCCTGAAACTGCTGTCCTCGGCGTAGCATTTCACTCGTTGGAATGGCTGTTCGTCAGAGTGGCTCCCCTTGCCTTTGTGGGAGCCATCATCGGTATCGTTCTGACGCGAAAGAAGTCTTAACTCGTATTGCTCTGCATTGACCAACCGGAGCCGAAATTCCATAAATACCTGCTGTCCCCCGGCAGCATTTACCAAGCAGAAAATCAGAAATGGTTTTCTGCTTTTCCTTTACCCATAAGCGAAAGATGGCCCCATCTAAAGCTCTGCTTACGCTTCTTTTCTCTATAGTGCTTTTCTCTGATGATAGCACCATCATAACCTGTTTGGGGCAACAAAACAAGACGCTAGGTGGGCTTTTCCCGTAGAAAAAACATTCCCGCAAAGCTAAACATGACAGACAGTTGTCCGGTTGCTATGGTATAATACAGGCAAAAGAACAAAGGGCGGTGATTGCCATGAAAATGGATCGGCTGATCGGTATTTTGTCCATCCTTCTTCAGCGGGAACAGGTCACCGCGCCGGAACTGGCGGAGCAGTTCGAAGTGTCCCGCCGTACCATCCAGCGGGACATCGAAGCCCTGGGCCGGGCAGGCATCCCCATCACCACCGCACAGGGCGCTGGCGGAGGAATCTCCATCATAGAGGGATACCGGGTGGACCGCACGGTGCTCACTGCCCCGGAAATGCAAGCCATTCTGGCGGGGCTGCGCAGTCTGGACAGCGTCAGCGGCACCCGGCGCTATGCTCAGCTCATGGAAAAGCTGTCCGCCGGAAACAGTACCCTGATATCCGGCGGCACCCACATGCTCATTGATTTGTCCTCGTGGTACAAAAGCAGCCTTGCCCCTAAAATCGAGGCCATACAGAATGCCATGGAGCAGCACCACCTTGTTCATTTCACTTACGACGCGCCCAAGGGCACATCGGTGCGCAGCGTAGAGTCCTATTATCTGGTCTTTCATTGGTCCACATGGTATCTGTGGGGCTGGTGTCAAACCCGGCAGGACTTCCGCTTGTTCAAGCTCAACCGCATGACAAACCTTTCTACCGGAGATCCCTTTACACCACGCCCAGCCCCTTTGCCGGATCTGGACCCGGAGCGGATTTATCCAACTCAATATCAGGTGTGTGTTCGTTTTACCCCGGCCTGCCGTTGGCGGCTGGTGGAAGAATACGGTGCAGACAGCTTTACCGTACAGCCGGACGGCTCCTTGCTTTTCCGTCGCGGTTTCCCGGACGCGGACAGTGTAATCAGCTGGATTCTCACCTTTGGGGATGGCGCTGAGCTGCTGGAACCTGCCGAGTTGCGGGAACAGCTGGGGGCTCTTGTCAGGCGGCTGGCCCAGCGCTATGAGAAACGGAGGTAGCTATGGCATCTCATTCTGATTATGTGGAGTATGTGGTGGAACAGCTGCGCGGTGCCGGAAGCGTCCGTGCCCGCAAAATGTTCGGGGAATACGGCCTGTTCTGTGACGGGACTTTCTTCGCCGTCATCTGCGATGACCAGTTGTTTATCAAAATCACTCCACAAGGAGAAGCAGCCTTTCCCGACCTGCCAAAGGCTCCGTCCCATGAAGGAGCAAGCGATTCCTTTGTGATTGAGGACGTGGATGACCCAACCATGGCGGTGGAATTGACCCGCATCACCTGTGAAGCGCTGCGCAAAGCGGCATCTCAAAAGCGGAGGAAATGAAGATGGCATTCGACTATAAGAAAGAATACAAGGAATTCTATCTGCCGCCCAAAACGCCGGGTATCGTCACGGTGCCTGCCATGAATTTTCTGGCGGTGCGCGGGCACGGAGATCCCAACGAGGAAAACGGGGCCTACAAACAGGCTATTGGCCTTTTGTATGCGGTGGCCTACACCATCAAAATGAGCAAGATGGGCAGCCACAAGATGGATGGCTATTTCGACTATGTGGTGCCGCCACTGGAGGGCCTGTGGTGGCAGGAAGGTGTCCGTGGCGTGGACTACACCCGCAAAAAAGACTTCTGCTGGATCTCGATGATTCGTCTGCCGGACTTCGTGACCAAGGCAGAGTTTGACTGGGCCGTGCAGGAAGCCTCCCGTAAAAAGAAACTGGACTGCTCTCCGGTGGAGTTCTTCACCTGGGAGGAAGGTCTGTGCGTCCAATGCATGCACATCGGCCCCTACGACGACGAACCAGCCACGGTAGCCGCTATGGCGGAATACGCCAAAGCGCACGGTTACACGGCGGACTTTGGTGAGAACCGATTCCACCATGAGATTTATCTGAGCGATGTGCGCCGGTGCAAACCGGAAAGCCTGAAAACTGTGGTGCGCCATCCGGTGCGAAAGGTGGAGCATGTATGAAAGGCTTCACACGGGAACATACCGAGTTCAGCCTGTGCGGTCTGAACTGCCTGCTCTGCCCCATGCAGGTAGGCGGCTACTGCCCCGGCTGCGGCGGTGGGCCGGGCAACCAAAGTTGTACTATCGCACGGTGCTCATTGGACCAAGGTGGACATACCTTTTGCAGTGATTGCTCCTCTTACCCCTGCGCCCGGTATGACGAGTTTGATGCAGCAGATTCCTTTGTGCCTCACAGCCGCCGTGCCGCCGACCTGAACCGCGCCCAGGAATTGGGGCTGGATGCCTACATAGACGAACTGCGGGCCAAGCGGGCAATTCTGGATAAGCTGCTGGCCAGCTATAACGATGGCCGCCGCAAAACCTTCTACTGCGCGGCGGTGTACCTGTTGCCGTTGGAAGATCTGCAAAACGTTGTGGCCAAGCTGGAGGAGGAATCGGAATGTTCTGTCAAAGAGCGGGCCGCTGCTGCTGTGAAGCTGCTGCAAGGGGCATCTGATGGCCATGGTGTCTGTCTGAAGCTGAAAAAGAAGAAGGGGTGATTGTGTGGCGGTTTCTAAAGTAACACGCTCGTTTCCCTGTACGGTAGAACAGCTGTGGCAAATCGTGACCGACCTGACGCATACCGACTGGCGCAGCGACCTGGCGCGGGTGGAGGTTCTGGACGAAACCCGCTTTGTGGAGCATACCAAGAGCGGCTATGCCACCCATTTTACGGTTACAACCTGTGAACCAAAACAGTTTTGGGCCTTTACCATGGAAAATGGGAATATGTCCGGCTTCTGGGAGGGACGGTTCGAGGCTGTAGAAAGTGGTTCCCGGTTGACTTGCGTGGAAACCGTCAACGGCAAGCGCTGGTGGATGCGCCCCTTTGTCTCTGGCTATCTGAAACGACAGCAGAAACTGTATATGGATGATCTGCTGCGGGAAGTGAACCGCATCACAGACGGAAATGCTGCCCCGTAATCAGTCCAATGCAACCCGGAGGTGACCCCCTTGATCATCAGCGCCAGCAGGCGGACCGATATTCCCGCCTATTACTCCGATTGGTTTTACAACCGTATCCGGGAGGGCTTCGTCTGTGTCCGCAATCCCATGAACTTCCATCAGGTCAGCCGCATTTCCTTGTCGCCGGATGTGGTGGATGGCATTGTTTTCTGGACCAAGAATCCGCTGCCGCTGATGACTCGGTTGGAGGAACTGCGGGCGTATCCGTTCTATTTTCAGTTCACCCTGACCCCCTATGGGAAAGATGTGGAATCAGGCGTTCCAAGCAAAAACGACGTGATCCTGCCTGCCTTTCAGGAACTTTCCCGCAGGATCGGCCCCGAACGGGTCATCTGGCGGTATGATCCCATTTTGCTCACCGACCGGTACACGATGGACTACCACATTACCTTTTTCAGCCAGTTGGCCCGACGGCTGGAAGGCTATACCCGCAAATGCATCGTTAGCTTTGTGGACCTGTACCGCAACACTCAGGCCAACATGAACGGCCTAGGCTTTGCGGCCTTTACAGAGGAGGAAATTGTGGAGCTGGCCCAGCGGTTGGCCGATATTGCAGGCAAACACCACCTTGTGCTGGAAACCTGCGCAGAACAAATAGACTTATCACCATACGGCATTGCTCACGGCCACTGCATTGACCGCACCTTGCTGGAACAGATTGCCGGGTGCCGCCTTGCGTTGGAGAAAGACAAGAACCAGCGCCCGGAATGCGGCTGCATGGCAAGCATCGACATTGGTATGTACGATACTTGCCGCCACGGGTGCCGGTATTGTTATGCTACGCACAGTTTGAAAACCGTTGCACGCAATACGCAAGCGCATGATCCGAACTCGCCATTGCTCTGCGGGCAGATCCTGCCGGAGGATGTGCTAAAGGAACGGGTGGTAAAGTCATGCAAGGAGGAACAGTTGCGGTTTTATTGATTTATGGTTAATTGAAAGCATTCCCCGGAGAGTGTATTTTACTCTCCGGGGAATGCTTTTGTAAATTTTTTCTGAAAGATAGGCATGGGGACAATCGTCAGAATCCTCGAATCTTGACGTGGTTCCTGCCGCGTGTTACGATGAGAAAAAGGCGTAAAGATATACGCTTTTTTTGCGTTTTTGCGATATTTTATCGCCAAATTTCGACAATTATCGAGGACCTTTTCATGCCGACAAATTTTGTCTTTCGCTTTGAAAAAGCGAATCTTTTCATTCCGTTCCAAATGCCCAACAAAAGGCAGCGGCAGGCAGCCGTAAACCGGCAAACCACACCGGAGGATGCCAGACGATCTTCCGTAATTGCGCGTATGGAGAAAATCAAAGACCAGCTGCAAATTCCGGAGTATGTGGAAGAAAACCAGCCCCGAGTATGGCTGGAAGAATCCTATGACTTGGGAGATCTGGTCTTTGCTGTGCTGGACATTCCCTGGAAGGCTTTCTACGAGAAAGCCCAGAGCCTTCTGGAACAATACAAGGACTACGAAATGGCTATCCGCACGGATCTTCTCACACAGGTGGATTGGCGCCACTATCAACCGCCGCAGCCGGAGAAGGAATCCCACGAGCCGTCGTTCAAGAAATGGTTTCCGCTAAATCTGTTTACCCGTCCGGTCAAGAAATCCTCTGCGCAGGAGACTCCTGCAGCAACAGAAGGGACATCAAACCGCACTCCCCGCACGATTGCCCAGGGATTGGCCGCTCCGGAACAAACAGCCTATTGTCAGGTGGCGCAGCTATATGACGATGTGAAGCATTCTTTAGCGGATTATCCGGCTATGGCCGCTTTGTTGGCTCACTATTGCACCAACGCTGCATCGGATTACTATTTGCAAGCCATTAAAACGCTGGACATGACAAGGCTGACCGATCTTGACCGCAGTATCATGGAACAAAACGGCTTTTTAAAGGTATTGCATCATGAGATCTATTGGTGCAATGCGCTGGTGCAGTGCAGTGAATGTGTGGAGCGCTATATGAAAAGTTTTCCTACACCCGATTTTCTCATGAAATCCTACGCCGGGATGGATGATCGGGAACTATGCGCAGCATCGGTGACCGTTCTGAAAATGATTGCTGAACAATTCCGTCTTTTGGCGGATTTCCAGCCGGAACTGGCCAGTCTGGTTCAGTACACGTTGGTGGAAGCGGATCTGCACCCGGACAAAAGCGCCGACCAGCGCTACGGGGATGCTTTGCTAGTGAGACACTCCGGTGTTGCAGCCGGGCAGAAATTATACGAACAGTTGCGGCTACGTATGCTGGGGCGATTGTCTCTGCCGCAGGAAAAAGCCTCCTCCAGAAGACATCCGGATATCGCCAGCCGCAGCTATTTTGTTGCGGACAATCTTCCGGCTGTTGCCATGGCGGAATTTGTGCAGCTGTGCAGCCAGCATGAAACCGCCCGAAAATGCCAACATTGCGGGATGCTATTTTTGTCCAAGAATACGGGTGCAAAATGCTGCAACCGAAAGAGCCCTAATGGAGGGTTGCGCACCTGCCGTGAGGTTCGCAAAGAGGAAAGAGCCAGTGAACGTGAAGTTCCGCCCCCAGTTGATGTTCTCAATAAGGTCAACAAACGGATGAACGGCAGACTTGCTCGTTCTTTGGGTATGACCACAGAGCGTCGAGCCAGCATACTGAAGAGCTGGCGCAAAGAGGTCAAACCCCTTGTGCAGGAAGCAACCGATCATCCAGAAACCTTTGATGAAGAGGCTTTTGATGCTCAGCTGTGTGAGATCTTTAATAGAGTCCGGCAGGAAGAAGCTGCCGCAGAGCGACGCGGACAAGAGGAAGCCTCCAAGAAGCGCAGATGGAAAAGAAAAGGGTAGTGGACTGCTTTTCAGCTTATATGATGGACAGATTTTCTGTTCCATTTGCATATTGGATGTTTTTCATCGCTCATTTTATGCGCTCTTTTGATAGATGGGATGAACGATGCATGATATAATAGATAAAACGATTCGCTACCATGAGGTATTTGAAATGAACAACAAAAAGCCATCCTTTGAAATCACAAATGAAATTATAGACCGCGTGGCTGAGATTGCTGAATTGGTAGGTAGATTGAATGGTAACCCACAACTTATTGCTAACCCAGCATTGCGTCGCAACAACCGCATTCGTACCATTTATGGTTCGCTTGCCATTGAACAGAACACACTTTCCTTGGAACAAGTAACAGCGGTTCTTAACGGCAAACATGTTTTAGCTCCCCCAAAAGACATTGCAGAAGTCAAGAACGCCTATGAAATCTATGATCGGCTTGAAGATCTTGACCCTTATTCGATAGATGATCTGTTAGATGCTCACGCTACTCCACTTGATTGGATTCCCAAAATCAAATATCTCTGCCCAAACAGAAAGATCAGAATTACGGGCAATAACATAAACACACTGGCCACCATAGCAATTCCAATGTCATCCTGTGTAATATTGGCGAGGAACAGGGACATGGGCCAAAGGTTTTGGCTCTTCAAAAACACCAGCGGTTGTTCAATTGCATTCCAGGCTTCAATAAAAGATAAAAGCAATGCGGACAGGATGCCAGGGATTCCAAGCGGAAGACCGATTCTTATATAGGTTGTAATGGCACCGGCACCATCCAGTTCGGCTGCCTCCAGAACGGAAACGGGAATACCGTCGAACCCCTTTTTCATAATAAAGACGGGAAAGGTGGAAACGGCACCGGGCAAGATGATGCTCCAAATCGTGTCCATGAGTCCCAACCGATCCAAAACCAAATAATCCGGCACCATGAGAACTTGAAACGGAAGCAGCATCAGAATCGTATAAATAGTAAAAAGAAGATTCCGACCTCGAAAAGTAAAACGAGAAAACGCCCATGCAGCAGGACTGGCAAGCAGAAATTGCCCAATCAATTGCGGAAATGTGAGGATACAGGTATTCCAGAACATCACAAAAAATTCTGGTGTATCCAACAGGACTTCGATCAATGGCTGTAAAGTGGGCGAATTGGGGATCAGCGGCCAATGCACCGCAGAAGTTCCGTCAAAAATTCCGCCAAGGCTCTGCGTTGCTTCATCGGTACTCATAAGCGCACCAGAAAAGATCATCCAAATCACCAGGCACACAGATGCGGCAAAGGGCACCAATACCAGATAAGGAAGACGAACTGCCTTTTTACGTTTTTTCACTCGGAACCCTCCCGCAACATTCTTAAAAATGGCAGAATTACCATAAGCAGCACAAGGGCAACAACAACAGCCGCTGCCGACAATCGACCAAGATCCAAAGAAGAAAACCAGTTGTTAAACAAATGCTGCAAGAGATAAATACTGTCATCCGGGTAATTTCCCGCCACCAGGTAGGCTTCCCGATATACCTTGAACGTGTTCAAAATACTGAGGATTGTGATAAGCCCCATGGTAGACGGTAAATTTGGCAAGGTGATTTTCCAAAAAATTTGCCAGCTGTTTGCACCGTCAACTTCGGCTGCTTCATACATGCTGGCAGGAATCGCATCCAAACCGGCCAGCCAAAGAATCATATCGTATCCGATGTTCCGCCAAAGGTAGGTTCCCACAAGTACCCCGAAAGCCGCATTGCTATCAAGGAAAGAGATTTCCGGCACTCCCCAAAAAGCCAACAGATTGTTCAAAATACCGTTCTGTGTGAAAAGAGCTTTCCATAGTAAAGAGATGCTGGCGACCGGAATTGCCATTGGCAACAGGCAAGCGGTTTGCAGCTTTTCCCCTTTTGGCAGGATTTTCCTTATCAAAAGAGCGAAAATCAAGCTGGTTACCAAAAGTAGCGGAATGCAGACCAGGATGAATCTCACTGTGTTTGCTACCGCCAAACGAAAGGCATCATTTGAAAAAATTGATTGGTAATTTTTCATACCAAGGAATTTTGTGCCCAAAGGGTTTGTGAAGCTGCGCCGAATCGTTTCTCCAAACGGCACAAAGAGGAAAACGGCAATTCCTATCAGTGAGGGAAGCAAAAACATCCATGCTTGGAACGCTTTTTTTCCCTTTCGGCGAAATGTATTCTTTTTGAAATGCGGTTTTTCGATGGGACGGGCAAACCGCTTGCGCTTAGATTTCATAGCGATATACCGTCTGCGTCTCGGAGTTCAGATCTGCTGCAACAGCGATAGCTTGGTGATCTGCAACGATCAATGTGACACAGCTGACATCATCCTGAAGGAAAGGGGCAAGAGTGTCTGTCACAATCCGCGATTCGGAATTGTTGGTGGTATCGTAGGCAACGATACCTTGATCGTCCACATAATAGAAAATGCCGTTTCGGCAGAAAGATGAGCCCTTAATAGTTGCTAAAACTCCATAGCTATCGATTTGTCCTGCCTCATCCAAAGACCGGCACTCGTTGGTTTCAAAGTCGACGTAGTACAGTTTTTTTCCATCCGATGCGTAATATCCAGCTTGGTCCGCAGCGATTCCATCTCCCCATTGTGTTACCAACGAGCCATCATACTTCAACACCATATCCTCGAAGGGAAGGGGGTGAACAGTTTCCTGCTCTTGGCCATCCTCATTCACGAAAGTTTCCGTCCTTCCACCGGTTACGGTAAAGGTGTCACCATCAATAGGATAAACGGCAGAAATTCCATCAATTGCTCCCAGCGCGGAAATATCCGCAGTTTTAAGGTCCTCGCCGCGGGCAGCATAAACAACCTGCTGTCCCTGCATGCCCAGCATGAAGCCATCCGGACGCAGTTTGATTCCCACAACAGTCTGGTCAGCCCAGGGCAGTTCTTCCTTTGTCCAGCTGTCGCCATCATCTGTAGAGACATAGGCGCAGAAGCCATCGGCTCCTTCGCGCCCCACAAAATAAATAGAGCCATCCGAAAGAACCGTACCGGCTTCGATCGAGAAATTGTTGCCAATCGAAATTTTGTTGCCTGTTGCGGCGGAATCCGTTTGTACCTGTGAAACGGAGCTCTGCGTTTTTTCTGATGGTGTACTTTCCCCAGGAGTAGAGCCGCAAGCGCACAGGGCAACAGCGAGAGAAAACGGTAAAATGGCCGATAAAAACAGATTTCGTTTCATTCGAGTTTCTCCTATTCTTTATACTTAATATATAAGTTAAAATGTGTATGAAAAAATTCTGTTTAAGATTTGAATATGTCGGAATCGTGCATACAGACAAAGAAGGTTTACTGTGGTTTTATCCACGTTCTGCCAAATAAAGGCGCAAATCTTTTTCTGCTGCCTGCGTAGCGGATGCAGCATCTTGCTGTCCTTTTGCCAATGCCTCGGCGTACGGCAACAATTTGTCTGCGATTACTTCATCAACAATCACAGGCGTTTTTACGCCTTTGAGGAAATCAGCCAGCATTTCGCGATCTGTGCCGTATGTTTCAACAGCTGCGTCAATTCTTGCATCCAAACTGCTTTCAATAACGGGCAGGCCATCTCCAACAACCGTATTTTGGATATCCGAAGCAAAGAACGCTTTCAACAAATCCTTTGCAGCTTCCTGATTTGGGCTACTAGCATTTATTCCAAGTAAGACCTTCGGAGAATAAGCCCTTTCACAAAGGCCCGGTGCGGATTTTAATTCAGGTGCCTGACCTTCCCAATTTTTAGTGATCCAGCCCAGGAACGCAGGAGAATCGATCAGATTCCGTCCAATCCTTGCTCGTTTGTTAATGACTTCGCGTGAAGCACCGGAAATGGTGATGGAGTCTCCGCCGTCGGAATAGACAATCGAATCGTCCTCCTGCTCCGTGCGATAAGAAGCCATGTTGTAGTAAGTGCCGATAGATTCGATGGCTTGGAACAGTTGTTGCAGTTGCTCTTGATTCAGTGTGTTATCCGTAATCAATTCGGAAGCAGAGGTGCTCATCAAGAACTGGAGGATTTCCTGAGGTGTCATAAACGAAACCGCATATTTGTCTTCCTCTGGAAGGGCTGTATAATAAGCATTGTCGGACAAATTGTAGTCATCACGCGGGGGGCAGGATTTTACGAACTCTATAAAGGAAGATAGATCTGTAATTTGATCCATGTCTTCGGCAGTTCCCCAAATAGACGGAATGGCATACCGTGCAGCAGCAATATAAGTCTTTCCATCCACGGAGAAAGCATTTTTAATCGAATCCAAGATTGAAAATTCCTGCAGCGACTCGTTTAAATCAGCCAGAACGCCATTTTCGATATAAGGTGTAACATCTATGCCATCAAAGACGATTAGGTCAGGACCGCTCCCTGCAAGCAGTTCTGTATTTAGTGCTTTCAGCACATCTTCGGTTGCCAGATCATCGCTGCCAGCGACTGTATATTGTATGGCGATATCGTTGTGTTGCTGCTGATATTCTGAAAGGACTCTTCGTACAGTGGGAGAATCGGACAGTGACCAGACAGTGAGCTCAATCTGCTCTGACGGTGTCGCGTCAGGATCAAATGTATACGAATAAAGTTGTGCGGAATCGTCAGACGTATCTTTGACAACACAGAAAAAGCTGTCTTGAAAGTAAGCGAGATTTGTGATTACTTTTCCCTGTACCGAAAACGCAAACCCGCTGGATGGAGTGATTTCTTCTTTTAAGGTTCCACCAGCAGCAACCCGGTAAATTCCCTCGCTGTCTGCATAATAGTAATTTCCCTGTGAATCACAATAGGCAGCAATGATGTTTTCGAGTCCCTCGACATTTCCTTCTTGTATCTCACCATTTGCCTTCAGAGTCGATAGTTTGCCCGTTTCGGAGATGAAGGCAAGTTCATCCCCGTGTTGGGCAAATCCACCCCATTCCGTTCCAGCCCCAACTTTCGTAACCATACGGCCATCGCGAAGCGAAAAGATAGCTGCAACGGACTGGTTATTGGTATCCCGTCCGGCCATCAAAAAAGAATCCGAGTTGACAAATTGAATGTTGTTGATGTCAGTTACTTCAGAATCGGCAGGTTGGACTTGAGAACATTCTGTCTCTTTCGCTCCGTACCAAATCTGTTCTTCATCTTCAGTCCTGGTCAGAACAAGAACGCCACTTTCCGTCAGGCTTGCTTCGATGCAAGTCCCCGGCACTTCCACCGAATAAACCGGCGTAGCGTCCCATGTGTAGCCATCCGAAGAAGAAAGCACATCAACCTTCTGGGATGCCTCTCCGTTTGACTGGACGGTCGCACAGAGGAGTTGGCCATCAGTGGTGGTTGTGAGGGCAAGGATATCACTCGGATCAGGCTCCAAAGCCACCTCTTTTTCAATCCACAACCCTGGACTGATTTCTGTTTTCTGCCCCAGTGAAGAATCCGTTGCACCACACGCGCACAGAGAACATCCCATTAACACCGAAAGTCCCAGTGCCGTGCTCTTGATTAAGCGATTCATACAGTTGACTCCTTTCGCTTTTGGTTGTATGTATCATAACAGATCAATGTTAAAACAAAATTTAAGATGAGCACCCTTATTTAAATATTGATTAAAGAATGGTTTGTTATAATAAACTAGGGAGATGAACATCGTGAGAATTTTGATAATAGAAGATGATAAAAATCTTTGCCAAATCATGCGTGCGGGCTTGCAAGATGCTGGAATTGATTCAGACTTTTGCCATGATGGCGAGACAGGCTTGGAACTCCTTCTTCATAACTGTTATGATGCTTGTTGCCTGGACCGGATGCTTCCTTCGATGGATGGCCTAACAATTTTGAAAAAGGCCAGGGCAGCCAAAGTATCAGCTCCGGTGCTGATGCTGACTGCTATGGGCGGCTTAGACGACAAAGTGGATGGGCTGGAAGCTGGAGCGGACGATTACTTGGCCAAGCCATTTGCCATGCGAGAACTTGTGGCTCGCCTCCACGCATTACTTCGCAGGCCCTCACAAGCGATGGCTGTGGAGGAAAGCAACCAAATTCATTACGAGGATGCAACATTAGACTGTAATCAGCTGGAACTATGTGGGCCAAAAGGACACTGTCAACTATCAAAAAAGGAAGCGGACCTCTTGGAAGTGTTTTTCCGATACCCGCATCAGTTGTTTACAAGAGAGCGACTGCTTTCCCGGGTTTGGGGCGATGACACTGAGATTGAAGAAAGTAATCTGAATACCTATATCCACTTTGTACGCAAAAAGTTAAAAAAAGCTGGTATCTGCCTGACGATCACGACCATTCGAGGTGTTGGATACCGATTGGAGAACATCCATGATTAAAAAACTTTGGTTAAAGCTGGTTCTCCTTTATACTGGCATCACGGGGCTGATCTTGGCATTGTGTTTAGGGATCACATTCTTTTTTTCCTGCAACAGATATGAAGCCTCATTGGACGCTCAGATTTGTGACCAGCTAGAATCATACCAAATCAAACTACTTTCCTCCCGGCAGGTTGATCAGAGTACTTTGCAGGAACTGGAAGAAAATTTGGATGGCAACATATACGTTTTTGAAAATGGAACGCCATTATTCCGTTTCGAACCGACTGGAGGACTTACACCGGACGTATTGGAAAATATATTCCGCTCGGAGCATAGCCTTTCTGCGGATGAACTCTCCCAGGCTTCAAACGGATGGACATCAAAAAAGGATGAAAGGAATACTGCTTTAGGGCGTTTCCATGTATTCTACTTTCGGCACGAGGATAAAACGCAAATTGAAATATTGGCTCTGCAAAGCCAGAGCGTTCGTCTGCCGTTTATTCAGCATCAGGCAGTTTTCTACGGAGTGTTATTGCTCTTAGGATGTATTATTTTGGCTGTCATCAATAGCTGGTTGATTCGGAGCCTTTTAAGACCGGTAGAAAATTCCGTTCGTCAGCAGAAAGAATTTGTTGCAGCAGCAGGGCACGAGCTAAAGACGCCGCTAGCATCGATCCGTGCTGGGCTGGAGGTGCTGCAAAAGCACATTCCTTCTTCTCCGGAAATTTCAGGCGTGTTTTATGCAACGCAAAGCGAGGCGCTGCGGATGAGTCACTTGGTACAAGATTTATTGCTTCTGGCAAATTCAGATAGACAAGAACGCAAGCTGGTTTTGACAGCAATTGAACCTGATACCTTTTGCTTGCAGCTTTATGAAAAATACCAGATCTATGCCAAACAGCAACGTCATCCTTTACGTCTCAAGATTGAAGAAGCATCATACCCTGAAATCATGGCTAATGAAGAAGCACTTACCCAGATAGGCAGTATCTTTATTACCAATGCGATTGCCCACACGAAGGAAGATACCACCATCGAAATATGTTGTAACCTCCTGAAAAATAATGTAGTGGAAATCGGGGTACATGATTACGGTCAGGGTATTGCCGAAAAGGATTTACCACGGATTTTTGAACGGTTTTATCGCGCAGATCCCAGCCGTACGACCAATGGCCACTATGGGCTTGGGCTTTCTGTTGCAAAAAGTCTGGCAGAGCAACAATCGTTGCATATTGGAGCCCGCAATACACCCGGTGGAGGGGCTATGTTTTATATTTGCACGCAATAACCGCAAAAATCTAATAACACACGTAAGAATTGTTTAGAGGTAAAACTTGCTTAATACAACTATTTGTCATGAGGACGATTCTTTGCGTTCCTATGTTGCGAAGTTTATCGAACAGTATTTTAAGCGAAACCACATACAATACAAAATATCATGTTGCCCGTCATTGCATAATCTCACAACACGGTTTCACCCAATCGATCTATTATTTACAGATATAATATTTAGCGATAAGACAGAGATGTCCACGTTGCTAAAAATCCGTAAGCAACACCCATCAATGATGATGGTGATCTTAACAAACAATAATGAGTATGCTATACAGGGGTATAAGCTAGGAATACTCCGCTACATAATGAAGGAGCAACTGGAACATGAACTTCCCCACTGCATGGATGCAGTGCTTGCAAGATATTCCAAGCACAGAGATGTGCTTGAAATGAAATTCGTTGAAGGAAAGTATTGCGTGTACCAGGATGAAATCGTCTATATGGAAAGCCAAGGTCATAAAGTGAATTTTCATCTTTCTTTAGGGATGTCTGTTCGAATTTTGACAGCGCACACAACGATAGATGCTATGCAACTACAACTAAACCAAAATCGTTTTGTACGGCCACACAAAAGTTTCCTTGTGAATTGTTCCTATATTGACAAGATTGAGTGTGGCAATATTCTTCTGCAAAGCGGTGATAGAATCACCATTTCGCAAAGCCGCAAGAAAGATGTCGATGCATTGCTCACAGCAATTCTATAAAGATAATATTGCACAGAAAAAACACATCTGCCTTCCTCGTAAGAAGTCAGATGTGTTTTTTAGTTTTCTTATTTTAGTTTACTAAAAATATACTTTCGTGCACGGTGAATTCTATTTTTAACATTCGCCTCCGAGGTATTGGTAAGGCAAGCAATATCTTTAAGTTTGTACCCTTTGATTTTCATAACCAATGTTATTCGATACTTTTCAGGCAATTCATTGAGTGCTTGCAGCGCTTTCTGCAGGGTAATTTTGGTGAGAGCAATCTCATCTGGACTATCAAAATTATTTATTTCTGGAACCTCGTCGGCAGGATACAAGGATGTCTTGCGTTTTTCCCATCTTCGAATGAAGTCGATGGTTTTGCTTTTAGTCACAACATAAAGGTATGATTTTAGCTCTTTAGGGTTGTCCATACGTATGGTATCAATATCTTCAATAATATTCACCATTGTTTCGTGTACTGCATCTTCAGCCAGACGCTGATCTTTTGTGAGTTCATAAGCAACTCTATACATCATTCCATAGTATGTGTGGTAGATGTACTCAAATTTTGATCTCTGCGTATCATCGTCAATCATGGCGAGATAGATAAAAAGCATAGAAAGCGGCTCCCTATTGAACTAGATTGTCCAAGATAAAGATAATGAATTTCATAGTATTATCCGTAAAAAGGGTCATTCAGGTTTCATGGTTTCTGAAAAAAAGCAAAAAAAGCGCAAAGTTTCCCGAACGGGCAAACCTTGCGCTTTTTGAGAGGCCTTTATTTTGTACTTTGGCTGGGGGCAGGTGTTAGCATCGTTTATCGAAATCGTAGCTGACGGTTTCACTCGTGCCGTTTGCGGTGACGGTGACTGTAGTGGTTAGCTTGTAGGTCGTTCCTGCTTTGATGGCATAGCTTCCATTAAATTCATGCCGGAATCCATAGTAGGTAGAAGATGTACGATCCACTTCGGTGTAATTTCCCCAAAAGCCCTTCTCATACAACACGAGTGTGCATTCCATCTTTGTTGCCTTCGGATCTGCAACAATATAGCTCGAATAGGACTGGGACTCCGCGGAAATAGTCGGAGAGATGGCAATTACGTTTTTCCAACGGGGCTCTGCCGCAAACGCGGTTACGCAAAAAAGTGTAGCCATTAATACGGAAATGGCGATTCCAATAATTTTTTTCATTTTCAGAACTCCTTTTGATAAATGGCCTCTTCCTTAACAATCCGTATGATACGGTGAAATGGTTACAAAATTAGTGTATAAAGTTTTCATAACCTATTTGAGAGTGGAATCCACAGTGATTCCCTCGGCCACTTTTATAAGTTCTGAAATGTTAGGATTGCCATAAATAGTGAAGGATAGCCCATCAGCTTCCCAAACCAATACGTTGCTATTATCTTCGCGTATTCCCCAGATTGCATGGTTTCCATCAAATTCGAGTTCATAGTATCTGGTTAGTTCGTTGTCAATCCCGACTTCTTGCTCCGAGCCAATATCAACAACTCTGACAGTATACCAACCACCGCTGTCTGATGTGAATTCAGCAATGTACCGATCTTGATTTGATGTCTCTTCATCTGTAAGTGTAAAACCTGTAAGGATGCAACTCAAGTTAATTTTCGAAGCAATATCAAAATGTTGTCGATCTGTTTCTTGGGAATAGACGATGTTCATAAAACCATCTCGCCATTGGATCAAGGTATCCACTACGGCATCTTGAACTGCTTGAACGGGAAGGAGGGCAAATGTCAGTGCAGTCATAACGCTGGTAAAAGCTATCAACACCTTCTTGGTAGGTTTCCAAATTTGGACCCATCCCTCTTTTCGGCGCGCCTTTTTTAAGAGCCGGTCCATTTTCTGCTGAAACTGTTCGGAAGGATGAAACTGAGCATTCATTTCT
This sequence comes from Subdoligranulum variabile, assembly GCF_025152575.1. Taxonomy (NCBI): domain Bacteria; kingdom Bacillati; phylum Bacillota; class Clostridia; order Eubacteriales; family Oscillospiraceae; genus Subdoligranulum; species Subdoligranulum variabile. Next base: position 396,249 of record NZ_CP102293.1, read on the forward strand.
TTCAGACTCGGCATGGAAGCCAGTTCGCGCTCTTCTGCCTCCGTCACAACCAATGAAATCAGTGCATCTGGCGTAATGCGGATTTCGTCATTCTCTTTCTTTTTCATGATAGCTCTCCAATTTATCTAATATCATTCTCCGCGCTCGAAAAATTCGCACTTTTGTGTTTTCCGGAGTGATGTTCAAAATTGTTGCGATTTCTTTCACTTGATAACCCTGCAATTTTAGTTCCAACGGCGTACGATACCGATCATCCATCTTCGAAATCATTGCAATCAACTCATTAAAGGCAAGTGCATCAATTGCAATAGTTTCGGGGTCCTGTTTATGTTTGGTGTCATAGCGTTCTAATTCATTGTCTTCGGTCGGGCGAACCTTGTCCCATTTGCGCACACAATCAACGGCCTTATTATGGGTGACCCTCCGCAGAAAAGCACGAAGTGTAAGTTCATCGTCAATATGTACTTTATCTATAATCCGTATCAACTGCAAAAAAGTTTCATGTACAACGTCCTCAGCCAGATAATGCTCTTTTACTACTTCCTTTGCAACATGATACATGAAGCCAACGTAGTTCTGATAAATGTACGAAAATTTATCCTGCTGTTCCTCGGTTTCCAGCATGGAGATATAAAAAGTCAGCATTTTTCCCTCCGCGTGTGTTAAAGCGTCCTGTTGGGATTTGGATCACATGATTGCAAATACCAGGTGATATAACCAATCAGGTGCGCTTTCTGTTCCGCGGAGCAATGATCAAGTTGATATTGCAGTTCGTCAGAAAAGAAATTACTTATTTTTGAAGGCGAGGATGGCAATATTGCGTAAATTGAACATTCCAGTACGCCCGCAAGAACGTAGAGCTTTTGCAGAGAAAGATGTCCAGAACCTCTTTCTATACGACTAATGTACTGGGGAGATACATCAAACTTGTTGCCCAGTTCTTCTTGTGTCCATCCCTTTGCTGTACGCATTGCGCGAATTTTTGTTCCAATCGCTTTGTAAAGTTCTTCCTTCGAAATGTCCACTTTTCCATCACCTCAAAATAAGCGTATCAATTTTCAAACTCAAATTTGAGGGTCTAATAAGTTTATAAGTAAACTATATAAGTTTATTTTTGTGGATTTTTATCAATTTATTCGGTTTAGATAATTGAGAATATGGTTTATATTTGAGAAGAAGAATATCTGTAACCCCTTTTCTGCCTGATTCGTATACGCTTTAGACCATCTTTTTATTTTACGGTTTAAGAAGGTCAGGGCCCTTGAATGTTTTTTGGGCGTAATTGTATACGGAAGGTGTAGAACGTGGTGATGCAAAACAAATGCCGAACCGCTGGATATCAACTGGCGAAGTAGGTTCAACACCCGCTCACTTGCTCCACATTGCCGATCCCCACCTCCATTCTGATTGTACGAATATCGTTATCGTCAGAATGGAGGTAACAATGGGTTTTAATTATGGGCGCGAAAAGCGCGCTTTTGATGAAAAATGGGCACGGCTGGAAGTGGAATATCGCGCGGCAGGGATGTCCGAAAAAGCAATCCAAGACATGAAGAATTATGATTGGCAATGGTTTTGCAGTGAACGAACCTATCGCAACCATGTACAAACTTTGCCAGTTGGTGATGCTGAGAGTCATGGCGATGTATTTTTCAAACAAGCACGTTTGGAATCAATAACTTCCCAATGGGATGCCGGTGACGTAGATCACTCTCGCTTCGGTTGGTTGTCTGCTTTAGAAGATGAGAAGCTTTACAATAAATTGCGCGCTCTCTCTGATAAAGACCTGGAATTGCTGACGCTCCTTTGTGTTGATGGTTTCCAACAGGCAGATATTGCTCGTAGAATGAACTGCTCACGCAATGCCGTGCATAAGCGGCTTAAAAAAATTAAAAAAATTCTGAAAAAAGGGTGACAATCGCCTCCGCTCGATGCCTGTATAATAGAAGCGATTTTTTCCTTCTATGTACTTTGAAATTTGAATACACGGCAGAACAGGTACATACCCCGCGCAGGAGCGAGTGAGAAGCGACGCCATGATGCTGGCCAGCTAGGAGGTGAAATAGCTGTATTAGCGGAGCGCCCACCGCCTTTCTCATACACAGCTTTGGCACACTGTGCGCGATGATTGTGCGGGTGAATAATGATACTTCCTCACGGCCTCCTAAGGACTTGGGAGGAACCCTGCGGCGCGCGCTTCAAACGACGCTGCAGAGTTATGACAGCCGCGCCAGCGGAGACCTGCTCTGTCCCTAGCATCAGGGATGCGTGGCAAATGTGATGCAATTATCTTGCCAATAGAAAAGATGTGGGCGCATTGGTGATTTCCAATGCGCCCACTGTCTATATAAGGGGAAAGAAATATCATGATGCAACAAAGTGTTGATAAAATTGCATTAAAGCTTATTCATATGATGTTTCGTAAGGGTATGATTGACACATCGGTATACCGACAGGTCCTAAGACGGTATGCATGAAAAGTCAAGGATAGTACCGGATATCGTCGCATCCTAAACAAATGTAGCCTCCCCTTTTATACTTGAAGCGGAGGTGATCAGATGAACAATATGCAACAACTGTACTTCGGAAATCTAGCTTTAGACCCTAACCGACAGCGCCGGATCGTCTATTATGGCCGTGTTTCAACAGAACATGAGGCTCAGCTTGAAGCGTTGGAAAAGCAGATGCAGTGGTACGAGGACCAAACAAAGTATCATCCAAATTGGACTGTGGTAGGTAAGTACATCGACGAAGGGATCACTGGAACGCTCGCTAAAAAGCGTCCTTCCTTTATGAAGATGATTGAGGACGCCAAGCAGCGAAAGTTTGATCTTATCGTCACTCGTGAGGTATGCCGTTTTGCAAGAAATACCGTAGACACTTTGGTACTTACTCGTGAACTCAAAAACTATGGTGTTGAGGTCTATTTCGTATCTGATAACATCTGGACAATGGATGGAGACGGCGAATTACGGCTTACGATCATGGCTACGTTGGCTCAAGAGGAAAGTCGAAAGATTTCAGAGCGGGTTCGAGCAGGACAAGCCGTAAGCAGAGAAAACGGTGTTCTATTTGGGAACGGAAATATCATCGGTTATGATCGGGTAGGAAGCACTTATGTCATTAACCCGGAGCAAGCAGCTACAATCCGTACAATTTTCGAACTATACTCACAAGGTCTGGGGCAAATGAAAATCGTCAACGAACTGACGCGGCGTGGATGTAAGGACGGTAATGGAAACGTGAAATGGTCCTGCATCAAAATCAGCCGGATTCTTCGCAACGCCACTTATATGGGTTATATCTGCTATAACAAGTCAAAAGTCAACAACTTTTTGGAAAAAAAGCGAATTAAGAATTTAGATGAGGATTCTTTTATCCTTAAGAAAGGCGACTTTGAGCCTATTATATCGGAAGCTCTATGGCATCAGTGCGAAAATATCCGAAACGGCCGGATTCACAAATATCAAATGCCTTCTGGGGAGGAGCGCAGACGAGGCACAAGAATCGCTCAAAACCTGTGGGTCAAGAAACTACGTTGCCGCTGCGGCGCTGGATACAATCGCTTCAAATGGAGGGTGCTACGGGATGGAACCCCTGTTTACGGATACCAATGCAATTACCGTACACAAAACCCCGCAAAGACTTTTGTAGAAAAGAATCATCTCGATAGCCAAAAATATTGTGATGCGATCGCCATCTGTGAGTGGAAGCTTGATTTGATGGCAAAGATGATTTTTGACCAACTGTGGGGAGACCAAAGAGAAGCTGTTTTGAAGGCCTGTCAGATGGTTGAATCTTGCATCCTTTCTACGACGTTACAAACTGATTCAGAAAAAGCGGAAAAACAAAAGAAAATCGAAAAATTGGAGCAACGTCTTCTGAATCTCGGTCAGATGCGAGCGGATGGTGAACTGACAAGGGAGCAATTTCAGAAGTTATATGCACAGACCACTACAGAATTGGACGCCTTGAAAACGCAACAGAATAGCGTTCCAGACTCAGCTGAGGAAAAAGTCAGCTTCGACCTGAACAAAATCAAAAAAGGGCTTTCTCAAATGGTGGACATTACGGCACCTCGTATTTCTGAAGAACTGATAGATGAATTTGTGGAGGCTGTTACCCCAGTCGAGAATCATCATTATCGCTGGAAAATGACCTTCGGAGAAATGAAGTCAGGACAAGAACGATATAACCTTATGGAGCCGGAAAATTCCCCTGTACTCTCATTTACGATTGACTTTGAGACTGCCCGCCAGTATCGTATGTCGAATGGGTTGCCCGCCCAATTCCGTCAGCGTGACTGGACTGATCTGAACGTGGAAGTGTATTTGTAACCCCCCATGTGCATTGCAAACAAAAACAGGCGCACCGCCAAAAGCGGTGCGCCTGTTCAATTAGTTAAAAGTTCTCGTCGCTATAATGCGATTAGTCCTTCATCGCACGGGGTGCTTTAATAGCGGCCTGAGCAGCAGCCAGACGAGCGATAGGCACACGGTACGGAGAGCAGCTGACGTAGTCCAGACCAACATTGTGGCAGAACTCGACGCTGGAGGGGTCGCCGCCATGCTCGCCGCAGATGCCGAGACCCAGGTTGGGGTTCGTCTCGCGGCCGTCGTGGGCAGCCATCTTGATCAGCTTGCCAACGCCAACCTGATCGAGATGCTGGAACGGATCGCTCTCGTAGATCTTGGTGTCGTAGTAGGCAGTCAGGAACTTGGCAGCGTCGTCACGGCTGAAGCCGAAGGTCATCTGGGTCAGGTCATTGGTGCCGAAGCTGAAGAAGTCGGCTTCCTTGGCGATCTGGCCGGCGGTCAGAGCGGCACGCGGGATCTCGATCATGGTACCAATCTGGTACTTCATGTCAACACCGGCCTCAGCGATGAGCTTGTCGGCAGTCTTGACAACGACATCCTTGACGTACTTGAGCTCTTTGACCTCGCCAACCAGAGGAATCATGATGTGCGGGGTGATCATCTTACCGGTCTCAGCGCTGACCTTCAGGGCAGCCTTGATGACGGCGTTGGTCTGCATCTCGGCGATTTCCGGATAGGTAACGCACAGACGGCAGCCACGATGGCCCATCATGGGGTTGAACTCGTGCAGGCTGACAACCACGTTGTTCAGCTCTTCGGTGGTCATACCCATGTCCTTGGCCAGAGCCTCGATCTCCTCGGGCTTGGTGGGCAGGAACTCATGCAGCGGCGGATCCAGATAACGGATGGTCATCGGACGGTCGCCCATGATGCGGTACATGGCAGTAAAGTCGGCCTCCTGGTAGGGCTCGACCTTGGCCAGAGCAGTCTTGCGCTCCTCAACCGTACGGGCGCAGATCATCTCACGGACAGCCTTGATGCGGTCCTCAGCGAAGAACATATGCTCGGTACGGCACAGACCGATGCCTTCAGCACCCATATCAACGGCGTTCTGAGCGTCGCGCGGGTTATCGGCGTTGGTCAGGACCTTCATCTGACGGGCAGCGTCAGCCCAGCCCATGAAGCGCTTGAAGTTGGCGTTCTCGGTGGAAGCCACAGTGGCGATCTGGCCCTCGTAGATGTTACCAGTGGAGCCATCAATGCTCATCCAGTCGCCCTCATGGAAGAGGTGGCCGTTGATGGTGATGGTCTTGGCGTCATAGTCAATGACGACATCGTTGTCGTTGCCGCAGCCGGAAACACAGCAGGTGCCCATGCCACGAGCGACAACGGCGGCGTGGCTGGTCATACCGCCACGGACGGTCAGGATGCCCTGAGAGACCTGCATACCGACGATATCCTCGGGGCTGGTCTCGAGACGGACCAGGACGACCTTCTTCCAGGCTTCGTCCTTGACCTTCTCTTCGGCGTCTTCCGCAGAGAAGACGACACGGCCGCAGGCAGATCCCGGAGAAGCAGCCAGGCCCTTGCCGATTGCCTCGGCAGCCTTCAGAGCAGCAGCGTCAAACTGGGGATGCAGCAGGGTATCCAGCTGCTTGGGCTCCACGCGCAGAACAGCAGTCTGCTCGCTGATGACACCCTCGTCCACCAGGTCGCAGGCAATCTGCAGAGCAGCCTGGGCGGTACGCTTGCCGTTACGGGTCTGCAGCATGAAGAGCTTGCCATCCTCGATGGTGAACTCCATGTCCTGCATATCCTTGTAGTAGTTCTCGAGGCGGGTAGCGATCTCAACGAACTGATCGTAAACCTCGGGCATCTCCTCATGCAGCTTGCTGATGGGAGAAGGAGTACGGATACCGGCCACGACGTCTTCGCCCTGAGCGTTGATCAGGTACTCGCCCATCAGCTTCTTCTCGCCAGTAGCGGGGTTACGGGTGAAAGCAACGCCAGTACCGGAACGCATGCCGGAGTTGCCGAACGCCATCTGCTGGACGTTGACGGCAGTGCCCCACTCGTAGGGGATCTCGTTCATCTTACGATAAACGTTGGCGCGGGGGTTGTCCCAGGAACGGAAGACGGCCTTCACGGCGCCGATCAGCTGTTCCTTCGGATCCTGCGGGAACTCGCTGCCCTGCTTCTCGCGGTAGATCTGCTTGAACTCCTTGACGAGTTCCTTCAGGTCATCGGCAGTCAGCTCGACGTCCTGCTTCACTCCCTTGCGCTCCTTCATGGCGTCGATGCGCTCCTCGAAGAAGCTCTTGCCCAACTCCATGACGACGTCAGAGTACATCTGGATGAAGCGGCGGTAGCAGTCATAAGCAAAACGGGGGTTGTCGGTCTTCTTGGCCAGGCCCTCAACAGCCTGGTCGTTCAGGCCCAGGTTCAGGATGGTATCCATCATGCCGGGCATGGACTGACGGGCACCGGAACGGACGGAAACCAGCAGCGGGTTGTCCACGGAGCCGAAGGTCTTGCCGGTCTGCTCCTCCAAAATGCCCATGTATTTGAAGATGTCCGCTTTGATCTCTTCGTTGATCTCGCGGTTGTCGGCATAGTACTGGGTGCAGGCTTCGGTGGTGATGGTGAAGCCCTGCGGAACCGGCATGCCGGCGTGGGTCATCTCGGCCAGGCCGGCGCCCTTGCCACCCAGAATGTTCTTCATGGTGGTCTGGTCGCCGCCGAAGGCGTCATGGCCCTCTTTGAACAGGTACAAGAATTTCTTGCTCATACTAACCTCCCAAAAACGGTAACGTGTTTGCATACAACGTTTCGTGTTTGCACAGTCCATTATAACAGACCCTAAAACGAATTTCCAGTGGATTGTTAAAAAACTGCTCAATACTTTGGCTGAAAAACCACCAAACTTTTCTCCCCAGGGTATTGCAATTTGCACAAAAAACGTGTAAAATATACTGGGCGGAAAGTTCGGAATTTGTTCCTTACTCCGCTTTTTTTGTTACTTTTGTTTCCTTTGGATTTTTCCTGTCTTCCGGGCCTTTTTTCGGGTTGCGAAATCAGGCTGTCTGGGGTACAATACCAGTAATAAGGTATTTCATATTAATAAGGGGGATTTCTATGTCTACCGCCAAAGAAAATTTTGAACTGGCGCAGCAGCGCTATGCCGCTGCCTTCGAGCGCCATCTGAATAACGGCGTGGAATTCATCAGCCGCGACGTCTACATTGATCCGGAAGTGGAGATCGCGCCGGGGGCCACCATTCTGCCCGGCTGCATTCTGCGAGGCAAGACCGTCATCGGTGCGGGCTGTGTCATCGGCCCCAACACCCTGCTGGAAGATACGGTGGTAGAGGAAGGTTCTTCTATCAACGCCAGCCAGTGCTATCAGAGCCACATCGGCCCCAACAACAAAATCGGTCCCTTCACCCATCTGCGCACCGGCACCAAAACTGCCGAGGGCTGCCACCTGGGCGCCTATGTGGAGACCAAGAACGCTGACTTTGCCGAGGGCAACACCGTCAGCCACCTGACCTACATCGGGGATGCCACCGTGGGTAAGTACTGCAACTTCGGCTGCGGCACGGTCACCTGCAACTACGACGGAGAGGGGAAATTCCACACCACCATCGGGGATTACGTCTTCATTGGCTGCAACACCAATCTGGTCGCACCGGTCACGGTGGGCGATCACGCTTTCACCGCCGCCGGTTCCACCATTGGTAAGGATGTGCCCGCCGGGGCGCTGGGCATCGAGCGGGCCAAACAGGCTAACGTTGACGGCTGGGGCGAACACAAGCTGGAAAAATATATTGCCAAAAAGCAGAAGCTGGAGGCTGACAAGCGAAAGGGCTGATGTTCCATGACATCCATCTGGCTGACCCTTCTGGGCTGGAAGGAAGCATTGTGCACCTTTGATGCCCCGCAATACGGCACGGCGCTGCACCTGCTGCAAAAGGAGGGCATTGCCTGCCGTACCCGTACCGTGAATTTCAGCAGTGCCTCCCGCCGTACCGGCACGATGTACGCGGTGGGAGAACGGACCGACCGCAGTATTGAATATCAGATCTTTGTAAAAAAGGCCGATTGGGACAAGGCCCAACTGGCGCTGCAGGGACGGCTGCACAGCCTGTAAGGCAGAAAGGATTTTCCATGAGGTTTCTCGGAAATCTTGTGTGGTTTCTGCTGGGCGGATGGCTCAGTGCCCTGTGCTGGGCAGCCGCAGGACTGCTGTGGTGCATCACAGTCATTGGGATTCCCGTAGGACTGCAATGCTTTAAATTTGCCTCTCTGAGTTTGTTTCCCTTTGGAAAAGAAGTTCTGTACGGCGGCGGTGCTCCGTCGCTGCTGCTGAATATCGTCTGGCTGCTGGTGACCGGTCTGCCCATGGCTGTCGGTCACGCCCTGTGGGGCTGCCTTTTGTGTCTTACCATCATCGGGATCCCGTTCGGCCTGCAGTATTTCAAAATTGCTCGACTGGCACTTCTGCCCTTTGGCAGTCGGATCGTCGGTTGAGGGCCGTCACAAGTAGATCAACAAGGAGCGTTTTATTCGTTTATGTCTTTTTTCAGTTCTCTCTCGGGCGCCGACTGGCTGATTGCCGGTCTGGGAAACCCCGAACCGAAATACGACGGCACCCGTCACAACGCCGGATTTGAGGCGCTGGACTATCTGGCCGAGCAGTGGCAGTGCCCCCTGAACAAAAGCAAATGGCAGGGGCTGTACGGTACCACACAGGTGGGCGAACATAAAGTGGTACTCCTCAAGCCGCTTACCTACATGAACCTCAGCGGGCAGAGCATCGCCCCCACCGCCAACTTCTATAAAATCCCGGCCAACCACATCATTGTACTCTGCGATGACATCACCCAGCAGCCGGGACACCTCCGCATCCGCCCCCACGGGTCGGCCGGCGGGCATAACGGGCTGAAAAGTATTATTGCCAGCCTGGGCACCGAGGAATTCAGCCGCATCCGCATCGGCATCGGTGCCAAGCCCAATCCGCAGTACGATCTGGCGGTCTGGGTGCTGGGCAAGCTCCCGCCGGAAGACCGCAAGGCGATGACTGATCGCTACCCTGACATTGAACAAGCCTGCAGGCTGCTGATGGACGACAACTTGCAGTACGCCCAAAACAAATTCAATCGATAAAGGAGATAGACCCATGAGCTCTCTTCGCAAAAAAGCACTGGTTCGTTTGCTGCTGTGCGCTGTTGTATTCATCGCCACCATCGTGTTCTGTTTTCTGCTGCTGACCGGCACTTTTGACGGCGGTGCAGAGCCCGCTTCCACGCCGGAGAGCTCCTCCGTTGCCGAAGGTGAGTCCCCTGCCGGGGATTCCGCCGCCACCGACAGTGTTCCCGCCGAGGGCGAGGATTCCTCCAGCGAGGCGGTCGAGCCTACGCCGGAGCCCACTCCGGAGCCGACGCCGGTAAACTTTGACGGCTTGTCCGAGCAGCCGACCACCGTATACGCCGAGGGCGAACAGCCGGCCTTTACCGTGACCCCGGATTCCAACATGAATCTGCGTGCCGGCCCCGGCACGGACTTCGACAAGGTGGCTCAGATCCCGGCCGGTACCGCTGTCACCGCCCTGGGCACCAACGCCGATGAGACCTGGGTCGTGGTCCAGTATGAAGGTCAGTACGGCTGGCTTGCCAAGGAATATCTGAACGCCGCCTGATTTTTCCCCGACTTTTACAACTGAATAGGAGGAAGGCTCCGATGAAAAAGCGAATTGCATCCCTGCTGTTATCCGCTGCCATGCTGGCTGTCTGTGCCGGCTGTCAATCCACGTCCGCCTCCATCCCGACGGATTCTTCGCCGGTATCCCAACCGGATACCACGCCGACCGCCTCCCCTGCCCCGGCTGCCCGGCCTACCAGTCTGCTGGGCGATCTGCCTGTGCTGTATGATACCTCGCTGGTCCCCGCCGTGCCTGAGTTTACCGTGGCCGAGGATTTTTCCAACGTCATCAACGCCGATCTGCTGGAATACTGGAATGACGAAGCCAGGGCCAAGCTGCTGGAGAACGGTTTTCTGGTCGTCAGCAGTCCCATCGATGAGTTCTACCCCCGCTACGAGTCCAACCGTTATCTCTATACTCCCAATTTTGTGACGGTGGACGCCTCACTGCACACCTATCATCTGTACTTCCTCTATCTGCAGCGTCAGGTGGAAGAGCAGCATTTGCTGCCCCTTTTGCAGGAGCTGACTTCCGCCATGCTGGCGCAGAGCCGGGCCCAGGCGGAAACTCTGGCCGGCACCGACTGGGAGAATGCGGCGCAGCGCAACGTAGCCTACTTCAGCGTGGCGACCGCGCTGCTGGACCCGGAAGCGGACCAGTCTGCCTTCCCGCAGGAGGCCATCCAGGAACTGGCGCTCATCAATGACGCCGCAGGGATCGCGCCCTCCCCGGTGATGAACCGGGGCGAGGAAAACGGCAGCCCGCAGGAGGATTACAGTCAGTACATTCCCCGCAGCTACTATACCGAGAGCGAGGAACTGACCCGCTATTTCAAGACCATGATGTGGTACGGGCGGATGGCCTTCCTGCAATCCGACGCCGACAAGACCCGCAGCGCCGTGCTTGTGAATCTGGCTCTGCGGGAAAGCGGTGCCATGGACAACTGGCAGCGCATCTATGACGTGACCTGTTTCTTCGCCGGTGCCAGCGACGACGCCAATGCGCAGGATTATCTGCCGTTGATCGACGCTGCTTTCGGCGCCGACGCGGACCTTTCTGCCTTGGCGAGTGACGGAGCCGCCTTTGAAACCTTCACCGAATCGCTCCGGACACAGCAGCCCGCCTCCATCAACTCCATGCCGATCTATGAATGGGATGACCGGGACGAAAGCACCGCCGGGTATCGCTTCATGGGACAGCGTTATACACTGGACGCCGACATTCTGCAGAATCTGGTCTACCGCGATGTGGAGGAAAGTTCCGATGGCCGTCAGCGTCTGCTTCCCGACGCTTTGGACGTGCCCGCCGCGCTGGGTTCCGATACCGCGCTGGATCTTCTGCATGAGCAGGGCGATACCGATTATCCCAATTACGACAGCCAGATGGAGGACATCCGCACCCGGATGGCTGCGGCAGAGGATTCTGTCTGGAATGCCAGCCTCTATGCCGCCTGGCTGAACACTTTGCGTCCTCTTACCGAAGCCCGGGGCGAAGGCTGGCCGCAGTATATGCAGACCAACGTCTGGCGCGCCAAATCACTGACCAGTTTTCTGGGCAGCTGGACCGAACTCAAACACGATACCGCTCTCTACAGCAAGCAGGTCTATGCCGAAATGGGCGGTGGCGGTGGCATCGAGGAAGCCGATGACCGCGGCTGGGTGGAGACTGAGCCGGTAGTATTTGGCCGGCTGGCGGCGCTTTCCCAGGCAACCGCGGACGGGTTGGAATCGCTGGGGCTGCTGGACGATGCCTCCCGGGACAACCTGAATAAACTCTATGAACTGAATTACCAGCTGATGGTCATTGCCGAAAAAGAGCTGCGCAACGAACTGCCCAGTGACGAAGAGTTTGAACTGATCCGCAGTTTTGGCGGACAGCTGGAACATTTCTGGCTGGAGACGGTGGCCACCGTCGACCAGAGCTTTGTAACCCCGCAGGAGCATCCTGCCGCACTGGTGGCCGACATTGCCACCGACCCCAATGGATCTGTGCTGCAGACCGCCACCGACGTGGGCACGATCTATGTGATCGTCAGTGTGGACGGCTCGCCGCGCATCGCCGTAGGAACCGTTTACACCTTCTACCAGTTCACCCAGCCGCTGGACCAGCGCATGACCGATCAGGACTGGTGGGTAGCCACCGGCAGAGCCCCCGACGAGGAGGGAAACTTCCACTGGGAGGACCGTCCCGCCCCCGCCGCCTGGACTGACAGCTTTTCGGTGTCCGATACCTATCGGGGCGCCTGATGAAGAAAAGAATCGGCTGGTTTCTCTATGCGCTGCTGCTGGCAGGGGTCTGTCTGCCTTTGCTCTGGGCGCGTGGCATGTTCCTCCCCCGCGGCGCTCCCCATGAAGAAGAAGTGTCCTTTGCGGAGGGAACATTCCTCACACTGACGTTGACCGGCAGCCGCTTTACCGCAGCGGCCGGAGAAAAAACACTGTGGCAGAGTGCCCCCGGTCTGCATGTACAGGATTACCTTGCCATGGATATTGACCGGGATGGCAGCACCGAGCTGTTGCTTCTGGTATGGCGGCGTGGCAATTACGGATCCAGCCGCCCCTTCTGGGTCAAACGCAACGATACCCGCTGGAGTCAGCACATTTTTATCTACGATTACGACTCTCCATCGGGCACCTTCGTGCCGCAGTGGATGTCCAGCCAACTGCGGCCGGAGGTAGCCCGATGGTCGGTTTACTCTTCCGATGAACTGTTTATTCTGACGCCGGACGGCGACGAGACCCTATGGCAATGGGGTCAATGGGGTCTTGTGCGCACCGACATGGGATGACTTGCCATGATACTGTTTACTTCCTGCTTTACCAAAACCAAGGAATACGAAAAACTGGCGCATGCGCTCTCCGAACCAGGGGCATGCGCCTTATTTGGGCTGCCCGGTTCCGGCCGGGCGCTGGTCTATGCCGCACTGTGCCGCACGCTGGAACGTCCCCTCTGCATCGTGACGCCCGGGGAAGCCGAGGCCACCCGCTTTGCCGGGGACCTCAACACGCTGGGAATTCCGGCAGCGGTCTTCCCTGCCCGGGATTACGTGCTGCGCCCCATCGAGGGCACCGCCCGGGAATACGAATATCGCCGCCTGGGCGTTCTGGGCGATCTGGTGGGCGGACGGTTGCAGGCGGTCTGCGTCTCGGAGGAGGCCCTGACCCAGTACACCACCCCCAAAGCCGATTTTTGTGCCAACACACGCACCCTGCGCCCCGGTGATTCCCTGCCCCGCACCGAGCTGACCTCTCTTCTGCATGGGGCCGGCTATACCCGCCGTACCCAGGTGGATGGTCCCGGTCAGTTTTCCATCCGGGGTGACATCGTGGACCTCTATGCGCCCGATATGAAACTGCCGGTCCGCATGGAATTCTGGGGCGACGAGATCGACACCATGCACACCTTTGATCTGACCACCCAGCGGCGCGAAGATCCGGTGGAAAAGATCTATGTCAGCCCGGCCCGGGAGGTGCTTTTCGGTGCCCCGGCCGACGCTGCCGCACTGCTGCGTGCTTTCCTGAAAAAACAGCGGGGCCAAAAACGCACAGCGCTGGAAGTCTGCATGGCGCCCGAACTGGCCCAGCTGGATGGTGGCGCGGTGCCGGTGAATCTGGACAAATACCTGGCCGTCCGCTATCCCGAGCCCGCCACGCTGCTGGACTATTTTGACGATCCGCTGTTGATTCTGGAGGAGCCTGCTTCCCTGCGGGAAGCCCAGCGGGCCACTGCCTACCGCCGCGGCGAGGAAATTACCACTCTGCTCAACGACGGAGTGCTGGCTGCCGGACTTGAAAAGCTCTATGCCGACGCCGCCTGGCTCTGGACACAGCCGGCCCGCTGCCGCACCATCTGTGCCGAAAACTTTGCCCGCAGCATGCCGGACATCGCCCTGAAAGAGATCGTCAACGCCCCGGCGCATTCGCTGCCCGCCTGGGCCGGTGAAGTTGCCCATCTGCTGGAAGATCTGCAGCCGCTGTGCGACGGCGGGGCATCCGTGACCGTACTGGCCGGCACGCCCCGTGCCGCCGCAGGCCTGGCTGCCGACCTGCGGGTCAAGGGACTCAACGTCACCACCGACGAAACCGCTGCGCCCTCCGCCGGACTGGTGCAGGTGCTGCCGGGGCAGCTCTCTGCCGGATGCAGCCTCCCCTTTGCTAAATACGCAGTATTCACGGCGCGTGCTTTCGGTGTGAGCACCGCCCAGAAAAAGAAAAAGCGCAACAAAGATGCGCTGAACAGCTTAAGTGAGATCTCGCCCGGTGACCTGGTCGTCCACCAGAACCACGGTATCGGCCGCTATGCCGGCATCCAGCGGATGGCGGTACAGGGGGTCACCAAGGATTACCTGCGCATCGAATACGACAAGAAGGACGTTCTGTATGTGCCGGTCACCCAGCTGGACCTGCTGTCCCGCTACACGGCACCGGGTGACAAAGACAATGTAAAGCTGAGCCGTTTGGGCGGCAGCGACTGGGCCAAGACCCGCAAAAAGGTCCGTGCCGCCACCGAGGCCATGGCCAAGGAGCTGATCGAGCTCTATGCCCGCCGCAAACAGGCCAAAGGATACGCCTTCCCTGCCGACGATACCTGGCAGGGGGATTTTGAGCAGCGTTTTGCCTACGAGGAGACCCCCGACCAGCTCACCTGCGCCGCCGATATCAAGCACGATATGGAACAGCCCTGGCCTATGGACCGGCTGCTCTGCGGCGACGTGGGGGTGGGCAAAACCGAAGTAGCCCTGCGCGCTGCCTTCAAATGCGTGATGGGCGGCAAGCAATGTGCCATTCTGGCTCCCACCACCATCCTGGCCTGGCAGCACTTCAACACGGCCATTGCCCGGATGGAGGCCTACCCCATCCGCATCGGCCTGCTCTCCCGCTACCGCAGCAGCAAGGAGCAGAAAGAAACCCTGCGCGGTCTCAAGGACGGCACCGTGGACATCGTCGTCGGCACCCACCGGTTGCTCTCGGATGACGTGAAATTCCGGGACCTGGGCCTTGTCATCATCGACGAGGAGCAGCGTTTCGGCGTCAAGCACAAGGAAAAGCTCAAGGAGGCTTTCATCGGGGTGGATATGCTGACCCTGTCGGCTACCCCCATCCCCCGCACGCTGAATATGGCGTTGTCCGGGATCCGGGATATGAGCACCATTGAACAGCCGCCCTTTGAGCGTCAGCCCGTGGAGACCTATGTGTTGGAATACGACGAGGGCATCGTGTCGGAGGCCATCCGCAAGGAACTGGCCCGCGGCGGACAGGTCTATTATCTGCACAACCGGGTGGACACCATCAACGAGTGTGCCGCCCGCATCGGCAAGATGGTCCCGGGGGCCCGTGTGGGCATCGCCCACGGCAAGATGACCGAGGAACAGATCTCCTCGGTATGGCAGCAGCTGCTGGACAACGAGATCGATGTGCTGGTCTGCACCACCCTCATCGAGACCGGCGTCGATGTACGCAACTGCAATACCCTGATCATCGAAAATGCGGACCGCATGGGCCTTTCCCAGCTGTATCAGCTGCGAGGCCGCGTGGGACGTTCCTCCCGCAAGGCCTACGCCTATTTCACCTTCACCCGGGACAAGGTACTCACCGAGGTGGCCGCCAAACGGCTT
The DNA here is from genome assembly GCF_025152575.1 of Subdoligranulum variabile. Lineage (NCBI taxonomy): Bacteria > Bacillati > Bacillota > Clostridia > Eubacteriales > Oscillospiraceae > Subdoligranulum > Subdoligranulum variabile. The sequence continues at coordinate 411,879 of NZ_CP102293.1, forward strand.
TCGGCCATCCGGGAATTCACCGCTTTCGGTTCCGGCTTCCGCATCGCCATGCGTGATCTGCAGATCCGCGGCGCCGGCAGCCTGCTGGGGCATAGCCAGCACGGCCATATGGAGGCGGTAGGCTACGACCTGTATGTGAAGATGCTGGGGCAGGCCATCGCCACCGCCCGCGGCGAGACACCGCCGCCCGACAAGAGCGATTGTCTGGTGGATATCTCCATCGATGCTTACCTGCCCGAAGACTATATCCCCGATCCCGCCGGGCGGATCGAAGCCTACAAACGCATTGCGGCCATCGAAACCACCGCCGACGCCGAGGACGTGCTGGACGAACTCATCGACCGGTACGGCTCGCCGCCCAAGAGCGTGCAGGGACTCGTGGATGTATCCCTGGTACGTGTGACGGCCGCCCGTGTGGGGATTGTGGAGATCGTGCAGCGAAACGATCTGCTCATCCTGTATTCCGACGTGGTCGGCCCGCAGCAGCTGGCCGCCGTGATGGAGCAGTATCCCCACCGGGTACTCTACAACGCGCTGGGGCGTCCCTATTTCAGCCTGCGCGTCCAGAAGGGCGAGAACCCGCTGGTGCTGCTGCGGGATGTGGTCACTCTGCTGCCCGGCGCTACGCCCACCGCTTCCTGACCCTTGCATACAAAAATCCCGGTCCCATAGGGACCGGGATTTTTCATTGTTCCGTTTCCGGGGTTCCTGCAGCAGCCGTTGTTGTGCGGATGACGTACTGGGGGCTTTTGTTCATCGTCATATACATGCGGCCCACATACTCACCCACCAGGCCCAGCATCATCATCAGGATGCCGTCCAGCAGCAGTACGATGGCCACAATGCTGGACCAGCCGGCATCGATGGCATCCAACAGTATGATCTTGCGCACCACCACGATCACCGCAAACAGAAAGCCCACCAGCGAGAACACCATGCCCATCACCGTGGCCACCCGCAGCGGCTTGACCGAGAAGGCCGTGAAGCCGTTGAGCCAGAGGCGCAGCAGCTTGGCAAAGGTGTAGCCGCTCTCCCCCTCCGTGCGGTCCTGGTGGTCGATGGGGATGTTCTTGAACCGACAGGTGGAGCGCACTGCCAGACCATCCACATAGGGGAAAGGATTGTCGCATTTGACCATCTCATCGATGATGAAACGTCGCGCCGCATAGTAACTGGCCATATACAGGTCCTTGGGCTTGCCCATGAGCCAGGTGGCCATCCAGTCGTTGACCTTGCTGCCGAAGTTGCGGAAGGCGCTGTGGTGTTTGGAGGGATAGCTGGCATAGACCACGTCGGTGTCCTCATCCATGGCGTCGATCAGGCGGAACATCTCGGCGGGAGGCGTCTGACCGTCGTCATCCAAGCTCACCACAATGTCCCCGTGTACATGGCGGTAGCCCGCCATCAGCGCCGAGGCCTGCCCGAAGTTGCGGGACATACAGATGCCGAAAATCTGAGGGTCCTCCTGCTTTAGGCGGCAGATCTCCCGCCAGGTATCATCGGCGGGATTGTCGTTGACCAGTATGATCTCGTATTGATAGCGGCCATCCGCCCGGACGGTTTCCCGGATCTGCCGGGTGACCGCCGCCAGCGTGGCCGCACTGTGATAACAGGGAATGACAAAACTGAGCAGTTGCATGAAACGCTGTGATTCCTTCCTCTTATTTTTCCATCCAGGTGCAGATGCGTGCCGGATCCTCCGAGGCGAAGATGTAATGCCCAAACCGGGTGGAGGAGTCCGTCACAATGTGGTCCATGGGGTCAATGGGACTCTCCTCCAGCATGGTAATGCCCGGCGCCGCACGCAGCGCTTCCCGCAGTTCCAGATCCTGTGGCCCGAATACAAACCGCACACCGCAGGCCGCATGATGCGCTCCCCGGGTCAGATCCGGAGCCTGCCCCAGGGCGATCTGCACAACCATCCGCACAAAGTCCCATCCGGTAGTCAGCGGCACCAGATGGCTGCCGATACAGTCGCCGCCCATCCGGCCGCCGATCTCGATGAGACGGATATTGCCGCTTTCGTCGATTTTCAGCTCACTGTGGGAGGCTCCGTTTTGGATCTCCAGCGTGTCCAGCGCATGGAACACCGTTTTGCGCACCTTTTCCCGCATGGCATCGCTCAACGGAGCCGGTTCCATATGGCCGGTCTCGATGTACATCGGCGCCCCCGTGGTATATTTCAGGGTGATCTGCAGAAGATGGTGCTCCCCCTGCCAGGAGATGCATTCCACACTGTATTCCTGCCCGGTGGCGAATTCTTCCACCAGGGCCATCTTCTCGAAGCTCTGCTCCCGTGCACGGACGATTGCCGCCTGCAGCCCCGCCGGACGGTTCACCTCGGTGATGCCGCGGCTGCCCGAGCGGTCGGTGGGTTTGACGATCAGCGGATACTGCATCCCCTCCAGTACCGAAAGTTCGGTTTTGGGGCCGATGAGCACCGACCGCGGCGACGGATCCCCCGCCGCCGCAAAGGCTTCCCGCATCTTGTGCTTGTTGGTGGATTTTTCGCAGCAGCGCATGCTGTTGCCGGGCAGGCCCATCGCTTCCGCCACGTAGTTGACGGTGATGGCCGCCAGGTCGCTGGCGATGGTACAGATGCCGTCGATGCCGATCTCCCGGCATTTGTCCAGGATGGCATCCTTCTCCACAATGCTGATGGGGTAAAAATGGTCGGCCATCTTCTCCCCCACGTCGTCTGCCGCCCAGGCGAAGACATGCGTCTCGCAGCCCAGTTCCTTTGCTTTTTCAATCAGCGGAGCCTGCAGATAGGACGCGCCGATAATCGCCAGTTTTTTCATTTGCTTTTTCCTCAAACACCGTCAGCCGAAAGCTGCCTTTTTACCGTGTATTATAGCACAGACCGTCTGAAATGGGAAGAACTGTTTATCTTGTGTTTTGTCTTTCGCCACTGTATAATTGTAAGGATTATGAATTGGAGGATTCTGTATGCAAACATTGCACAATGCACTGCGCAGCACACTGCGGTATCTGCGGGTCTGCGCCAAATGGCTGGTGCTGGCCGCTCTGGTTGGATGCCTGACCGGCCCCCTGGGGGCGGCTTTCGGGCTAGCCCTGAGCTGGGCCAACGCTACCCGCGATGTACAGGGCTGGCTGCTTTATCTGCTGCCCGTGGGCGGTCTGGTCATCGTTTTTCTCTACCGGCATTTTGACCCGCAGGGAGGCGGCTCCACCAACCAGGTCTTTGCCGCCGTGCGGGAACGCAAAGTCCTGACCCTGCGCACTGCACCGCTGATCTTTTTCTCCACCGTGACCACCCATCTGCTGGGCGGTTCCAGCGGCCGGGAAGGCGCAGCGCTGCTGCTGGGCGGCTCCGTCTCCGGCCAGTTCGGACGCCTGCTGCGCCTGAACCGCCACGATTGCCGCCTGATGACCATGTGCGGTATGGCCGGTGCCTTCTCCGCCATCTTCGGCACCCCGCTGGCCGCCACCGTCTTCACCATCGAGGTCGTCAACGTAGGTTCCATGCAGTATGCGGCGCTGCTGCCCTGCCTGGTCTCGGCACTGCTGGGCGTCTGGATCAGCGGTCAGCTGGGTGTCGCCCCCACCGCCTTCACCCTGGGAGCCACCGCTGAACTCAATCCCATCACCCTTGCACAGGTTCTGGTGCTGGGTATACTGCTGGCCGGCCTGAGCATAGTATTCTGCGAGTTGCTGCACATCACCCCCAAGCTGTACACGAAATTTTTGCCCAACCCCTATCTGCGGGTGGCCGTGGGCGGCCTTCTGATCATCGCCCTGACCAAGCTGCTGGGCACCACCGATTACAACGGCGCCGGCAGTGCGGTCATCGCCGCTGCCATGGTCGGCCAGGCACTTCCCTGGGCCTTTGCACTCAAGATGCTGTTTACCGCTCTGACTCTGGGCGCCGGCTACAAGGGCGGCGAGATCGTCCCCATCTTCTTCACCGGTGCCACCTTCGGCTGCGCCGTGGCTCCGCTGCTGGGGCTGCCCGCGCCGCTGGGCGCCGCACTGGGCATGGTGGCGCTCTTCTGCGGATGTACCAACAGCCCCCTGGCCTCCATCTGCCTGGGCCTGGAAGTCTTCGGCGGACAGTGCCTGCCGCTCTTCGCGCTGGTGTGCGCCGTTTCCTACATGCTGTCCAGCTATTTCAGTCTCTACCATGAACAGCATTTCCTGCACTCCAAACTGCGCATCGGCAGTGTGCGGTTCCAGGAAGGCCACTGGGCCGAGACCGATCCAGAAGAGGAAAATTGAGTTGTACCCGGACGGCGAACGTGCTATAATGAAGCGTTAAGAATGAGAAAGGAGGGCGGTCATGGACGCCATGCAGCATATCACCGGTCTGGTGCGCAAGGCCGTACAGGATTATGAGATGATCGCCCCCGGGGACCGCGTCATGGTCGGTGTTTCGGGCGGCAAGGACAGCGTCGTGCTGACCATCGCCCTGGGACGGCTGCGCGCCTATCTGGGCGTTCCCTTTGAAGTGCAGGCCGTGACACTGGACCCCTGTTTCGGCGGGGTGGAGACCGATTACAGTCCCCTGTCCGAACTTTTTGCGGCAGAAAACATTCCCTATGAGGTGCGCCGCACCGACATCGGTCCGGTGGTCTTCGACTACCGCAAGGAATCCAACCCCTGTGCCCTGTGCGCCAAGCTGCGCCGCGGCACACTGCACACCGCAGCCCAGCAGCTGGGCTGCAACAAGGTGGCGCTGGGGCATCACCTGGACGACGCGGTGGAAACCTTTTATATGAACCTCTGGCGGGAGGGGCGCATCGGATGCTTTTCGCCGGTGACCTACCTGTCCCGCCGTGACCTGACGATGATCCGGCCGCTGCTGCTGGCCACCGAGAGCGAAGTCACCTCTGCGGTGAAGCGCGCCGGACTGCCGGTCATTAAGAGCCGCTGCCCCGCCGACGGCGTGACCACCCGTGAGGAAACCAAGCAGTTTGTCCGTGAATTCAGCCGCAAGGATCCTGCCTTCCGCCAGAAAACGCTGCATGCCTTGCAGGAGAGCGGCATTGACGGCTGGAAACCACTGCACACCGGCCGGAAGAAGGAGTGGGCCAAATGAACGATCCCATCTTGGAAAAACACTGCTGGGCCGAGATCGACCTCGATGCCCTGCGGCACAATTTTGCTTTTATCAAACGCACCATCGGCGGACCGGTATGCGCGGTGGTGAAGGCAGACGCCTACGGCCACGGCGACATCGTGGTGGCCCGCGTTCTGCAGGAGGAAGGCGCGGCGGCCTTTGCCGTCAGCTGCCTGGCCGAGGCCAAGCGGCTGCGCCGCCATGGCATCACGGTGCCGGTGCTGATTCTGGGTTACGCCGACCCTTCGGAGGCCTCTGCACTGGCCCAGGAGGATATCGCCACCGCCTGTTTCTCCACCGAATATGCCAAAGCCCTCTCCGCCGCGGCGGTAGCCGCCGGGGTACAGGTCAAGGTCCATCTGAAGATCGACACCGGCATGGGCCGCATCGGTTTTGCGGCGCAGAGCGACTGGCAGGCCGTGGTGCGGGAGTTGGAAGCGCTCTGTTCCCTGCCCGGGCTTTCCATCTGCGGCATCTTCCAGCATTTTGCGGTGGCCGACAGTCTGGAACCGGACGCCCAGACTTACACCGACAACCAGTATACACTGTTCCGCAAGGTGGTGGACCAGCTGCAGGCCGATGGCTACGACACCGGCACGGTGCACTGCGCCAACTCTGCGGCCCAGCTGCGTCATCCCGAATGGCGCAACGATATGACCCGCGCCGGCATCATCCTGTACGGGCTGGATCCCAGCGACGAGCTGCACTTCCCCGTACTGAAACCGGTCATGACTTTGAAATGCATCGTGACCTTTGTGAAGGATCTGCTGCCCGGCCAGAGCGTCAGCTACGGCCGTACCTTTACGGCCAAAGCCCCCATGCGGGTCGCCACCGCCTGCGTGGGCTATGCCGACGGCTATCCGCGGATGCTGTCCGGCAGCCAGGGCCAGGGGCTGATGATGGTCAACGGCCGGCCTGCACCGGTGCTGGGCCGCGTCTGCATGGACCAGACGCTTCTGGACGTGACGAACATTCCCGGTGTGCGCATGGGAGATGAGGTGACCGTCTTCGGCCCCGGCGCCCCCGACACCGCCGACACCATTGCCCGCAAGACCGACACCATCTCCTACGAGATTGTCTGCGGGATTGCCCGCCGCGTGCCCCGCGTATATATGGAGAACGGAAAAATCTGCAAGATCTGGAACGATTTGGAGGAAAATTGATGGCTCGCGATACGATCCGCAACTTTTGTATCATCGCTCACATCGACCACGGCAAGTCCACCTTGTCGGACCGCATGCTGGAGCTGACCGACAGTGTTGACAAGCGCACCATGACCGACCAGGTCCTGGACGATATGGACATCGAAAAGGAGCGCGGCATCACCATCAAGGCCCGTGCCGTCACCATGCGCTACAAAGCCGACGACGGCAAGACCTATGAACTCAACCTCATCGACACCCCGGGCCATGTGGACTTCCAGTACGAGGTCAGCCGCAGCCTGGCTGCCTGCGAGGGTGCCGTGCTGGTGGTGGATGCCAGCCAGGGCGTGGAGGCCCAGACGCTGGCCAACTGCTATCTGGCGCTGGACCACAATCTGGAGGTCGTGCCGATCCTGAACAAGATCGATCTGCCCAGCGCCGATCCCGACACCGTGGCCAAGGAAGTGGAGGACGTCATCGGCCTGCCCTGCATGGAGGCGCCGCGGGTGTCGGCCAAGCTGGGCATCGGCGTCAAGGACGTGCTGGAATGCGTGGTAAACCAGATTCCCGCCCCCACCGGCGACGCGGACAAGCCGCTGAAAGCGCTGATCTTTGACTCTATCTACGACAGTTACAAGGGCGTCATCGTCTACGTGCGCGTTTTCGAGGGGACCGTCAAACCCGGGGATACCATCCGGCTGATGAGCACCGGCGCCGAGTTCCAGCTGGTGGAAGTAGGCCATATGGGCGCCACCAGCCTGACTCCCTGTGACAAACTGGAAGCCGGCGAGGTCGGCTATCTGACCGCCAGCATCAAGACTGTGCGGGACACCCGTGTGGGCGATACCGTGACCCTGGCCTCCAACCCCACAGCCGAGGCGCTGCCCGGTTTCCGCACCGTAACGCCGATGGTCTTCTGCGGCATCTACCCGGCCGACGGCGCCGACTATCCCGATCTGAAGGACGCCCTGGAGAAGCTGCAGCTCAACGATGCCTCCCTGAGTTTTGAGCCGGAGACCAGCGCCGCCCTGGGCTTTGGCTTCCGCTGCGGGTTCCTGGGACTTCTGCATATGGAGATCATCACCGAGCGCCTAGAGCGGGAGTTTGACCTCGATCTCATCACCACCACGCCCGGCGTTCAGTACCGGCTGACGCTGACCGACGGCACTGTGGAGATCATCGACAACCCCGCCGCCTACCCCGATCCGACCCGCATCGTCAAGCAGGAAGAACCTTTTGTCAACGCCCACATCTATACCCCCAACGACTATGTGGGCCCGCTGATGGATCTCTGCCAAACCAAGCGCGGCGTCATGATCGACATGAAATATATGGACGAGACCCGCGTCGACCTGCACTACCAGCTGCCGCTGGGCGAGATCGTCTACGATTTCTTTGACGCCATCAAATCCCGCAGCCGCGGCTACGCCAGCTACGACTACGAGTGGGAGGGCTGGCACGAGAGCAAGCTGGTCCGGTTGGACTTCCTGCTCAACGGCGATCCCGTGGATGCCCTGTCCATGATCGTCTTCTCGGACAATGCCTACGCCAAGGGCCGCCGCATCTGCGAGAAGCTCAAGGAGAACATCCCCCGCGCACTGTTCGAGATCCCCATCCAGGCAGCTGTGGGCGGCAAGATCATCGCCCGCGAAACCGTCAAGGCCATGCGCAAGGACGTTCTGGCCAAGTGCTACGGCGGCGACATTACCCGCAAGAAAAAACTGCTGGAAAAGCAGAAGGAAGGCAAAAAGAAGATGCGCCAGCTGGGCAGCGTGACCTTGCCCAGCGAAGCCTTCACCGCCGTCCTGAAACTGGATTCCGATTCCTGAGCTTTCCAGCTGCCATAATCATCCTTTCCTCCCGCACGGCGATCCCCGCCGCGCGGGAGTTTTTTGTCGGTGGCTCCCCCGTCATTTTGAAATCTGCGCCCCTTGCCATTTTATAGGAAGTAGTGTACAATAAAGGGACACTAAAAATTTGGGGTGCGATTTATGGCAGAAGAGAAATTTTCCAACTTTTTGACGGATATCATTGATGCCGACCTTGCCGAGGGCAAGGTCGATACCGTGCATACCCGTTTTCCGCCGGAGCCCAACGGATATCTGCATATCGGTTCGGCCAAGGCGATTTTCATCAACTATACCATCGCCAAGCACTACGGCGGCAAATTCAACCTCCGCTTTGACGATACCAACCCCGCCCGCGAAGGCGACGAATATGTGCAGAGCATCCTGCAGGATCTGCACTGGCTGGGGGCCGATCCCAACGGCGGCATCTTCTACGGCAGCGACTACTTTGAGCGCTGCTACGAATACGCCGAGAAGCTGATCCGGGAAGGCAAGGCCTATGTGGACGACCTGACCCGTGAGGAGATGCAGGAATACCGCGGCAACGATGCCGGCAAGCCCAGCCGCCCCAGTCCCTACCGTGACCGCACGCCGGAGGAAAACCTGGACCTGTTCCGCCGCATGCGCGCCGGTGAATTTGCCGACGGCGAAAAAACGCTGCGCGCCAAGATCGACCTGGCCAGCCCCAACATGAATATGCGCGACCCCGCGATCTACCGCATCAAGCACGTGACCCATCACCGCCAGGGCGACAAGTGGTGCATCTATCCCCTGTACGACTTTGCCCATCCCATTCAGGACGCCATCGAAGGCATCACCTTCAGCCTCTGCAGCCTGGAATTCGAGAACCACCGCCCGCTGTATGAGTGGGTCATCACCAACATCTTCGGCACCGAATTCCCGAAACAGCGCGAGTTTGCCCGCCTGAATGTGACCAACACCGTCATGAGCAAGCGCTATCTGCGGGAACTGGTGGAGAAGAACATTGTGGATGGCTGGGACGACCCCCGCATGCCGACACTGAGCGGTCTGCGGCGCCGCGGCTATACCCCCACCAGCATCTTCACCTTCGTCAAGGAGGCCGGCATCTCCAAGGCCGACAGCCTGGTGGACATGCGTCAGCTGGAGGCTGTGCTGCGTGCCGAGCTGGAACTCAACGCCCAGCGCCGCGTAGCTGTGCTGGATCCCGTCAAGCTCATCATCGACAACTATCCTACCGATGCCTGCGAGTATTTTGACCTGCCCAACAACCCGAACCGCGACGCCAACGATACGTCCACCCGCAAGGTGGCCTTCACCAAGGAAGTCTGGATCGACCGCAGCGACTTCTTTGAGGTTCCTCCGCCGAAGTTCAAGCGTCTGACCCTGGGCAGCGAAGTCCGCCTGATGGGCGCTTATCTTGTGCGCTGCACCGGTGTGGACAAGGATGAGGCCGGCAATATCACGGCCGTCCATGCCGAGGCGGACCTCGAGACGAAGAACGGCAATCCCGCCGATGGCCGCAAGGTGCGCGGCACCATCCACTGGGTCAGCTGCGCTCACTGCGTGGAGGCGGAAGTCCGCCTGTATGACAAGCTGTTCACCGAAGCCAACATGAACAGCATCCCCGACGGTGCCGACTTCAAGGATTACCTGAACCCCGAGAGCGTGACCGTGATCTCCCATGCCAAGCTGGAGGAAAGCCTGCAGGACGCCAAGCCCGGCGAGCGCTTCCAGTTCGTGCGCACCGGTTACTTCACACCGGACAGCAAGAACCCCGGCGTGTACAACCGCATCGTGACCCTCAAAGACAGTTTCAAGCTGTAAGATATAAAAAAGACCGACGCAGCCGCGTCGGTCTTTTTTGCGTTATTGCTTACCGGTCAGGCACCGTGGCGCGCTGCAATGCAGCGGCGCAGCCATCCGCCTTTTTTGTAGTAAACGATGAACAGCAGCGAGGCCAGGATCCAGGTAATGGGATAGCTCAGTTCCACCGTGGCCACTGAATGCCACACCGGAACCGCCGTCAGCAGCCACAGGATGCGCAGCCCGCAGACACAGAACACCGTGATGAGGGTGGGCACGCGCACGTCCCCGCAGCCGCGCAGGGCGCCGGACAGGATTTCGATGCAGACGTAGGTCACATAGGCAGGCACCAGCACCTGCATCATCTGCACACCCACCGCAATGACCTCCGGGTCCTGACTGAACAGACTGAACAGCGGCCTTGCGGCGAAGTAGAACACAACGCTGATAAAAATGGTGATGCCGGCCGCCATCGTCAGGCAGACTCGGGTGCCGCGGTGTACGCGGTCGTACTGTTTGGCGCCAAAGTTCTGTCCCGCGAAGGTGGTAATGGCGATGCCCAGCGAGTTGATGGTCATCCAGAAGATGAAGTCGATCTTCCCGTAGACACCCCAGGCCGCAATGGTGTTGGTACCGAAGCCGTTCATGCAGCTCTGGATCATCATATTGCTCACATTGTAGAGGGCGCTCTGAGCCGCCGCCGGAATGCCGATGGTGCAGATCGCCACCAGGATTGCCCGCTCCATCCGCAGCTTGGACGCCGCCAGATGCCACGGCATCCCCTGGGAGCCGGCCAGACAGCGCAGCGTCAGCACCGCACTGGCAACCTGGCTGATCACCGTGGCCAGCGCAGCCCCTGCCACGCCCCAGTGGAACGCCGCGATGAAAACAACGTCCAGCACAATGTTGACCAGGGACGCCACGATCAGGAAATAGAGAGGGCGTTTGGAGTCCCCCGCCGCCCGCAGGATGTTGGTGCCCATGTTGTACAGAATCTGCGGGATCATACCCAGGAAGTAGATGCGCAGGTAGAGTGCTGCGTCCTCCAGGATTTCCGCCGGCGTGCCCATCAGCCGCAGCACCGGCTCCGCCGTGAGAAGTCCCAGCACGGTCAGCAGCGCGCCGATCACCACACTGAACACCAGCGCTGTGTGCACTTGCCGGTCCACGGCGTCGATGTCCCGGGCGCCGTAACTCTGCGCCACCACCACGCCGGCACCGCTGCAAAGACCCACGAACAGGCCTACCAGCAGATTGACGAAAGCGCCGGTGGCCCCCACGGCCGCCAGCGCATTGGTTCCTACAAAGTTGCCGACAATGAGAGTGTCGGCGGTGTTGTACAATTGCTGGAACAACGTGCCGAACCAGATGGGCAGAAAGAAAACCAGCAGCTGTCGAGGAATGCTGCCGGTCAGAATATCTGTTTGTTTGACTGTCCGCATAATAAAACCTGTTTTTCTCCTCTTTTGTATTCCTTGCGCACCTATTTTATGCTATAATGGCGACAATGTAAAGAGGGGGAAAAAGACATGGCGGTTTTGTGGCAGCCCTGCGGGGATGGAGCGCGGATTCTGCGCGTTTTGGGGGATTCTCCCTGCCCCGTCCTGCCCGGCACGGTAGCCGGTCGGCCGGTCACCGAACTGGGCCCCTATTGCTTTGCCGCACGGGCTGTGACCGGCGGTTCTCTCTGGCCGGTCGAAAGTGCCGACACCCACGAAGTGACCGGGGATTTTCTGGAGGAAGCCGTACTGCCGGATTCCGTCCGTGTGCTGCACAGTGCCGTATTCTATAACTGCCACCGCCTGCGCCGGGTGGAGGCCGGGCCGCATCTGGAAAGTCTCGGCAGCGACCTGTTTACTAACTGCAAGGCATTGCGCACCTTTGCGTTGCGGACTGCCCCCGATGCCGAAACCGGACTGAAAAAACTGCTGGGTGCCGTGAGTGCCGATGTAAGCGTGGAATTTCTCGGCGCGCCGGGGGCCCGGTTGTTCTACCCCGAATACTTCGAGTGGCTGGACGAAAACACCCCCGCCCACATCTTCAACCACAGCATCGAAGGCGAGGGATACCGCATGCGCCAGTGCTTTGCGGGCGGCGCTGTGGATTATACCGCCTACGACGCCACCTTTGCCCAGGCCTGTGTGGGGGAAAGTGAGGAAAAGCTCTGCCGCATGGCGCTGGGACGGCTGCTGGCTCCCTTTGCCCTTCATGACAGCGCCCGCACCGACTATGAATTTTACCTGACCGCCCATCCCGGTGCTGCCTTTGGGCAGGCCATCACAGAACGGGACGAAGCTGCCCTTCGGCTGCTGGTCGGGCTGGGACTGCCTGTGCAGGAGGCCGCCGCCCAATGTGCCCGGACCGGCTGGAGCGCCGGTGCTACCATCCTGCTGGCCCGGCCCAAGCGTGCCGCCAAGCAGTACGATTTTGATGATCTTTGACGGAGGGGTCTATGCCGCATACCGAAACCCAAACGGAATGGGAACAGACGATGGCGCGCCGTGTCATGGAACAGATCCGCAGTGAACTGTATCTGGACCAGCGCTATCTGAATGCTGCCCTGGGCGCGCTCCCTCCTGCTCCGCTGAACAGCACCCAAACGGCCCTGGCCACCGACGGTGCCAGCCTGTATTACCCTCCGGAATGGGTGTTGAACCTGTACCGCAAAAACCGTCGGTACCTGCCCCGGGCATATCTGCACAGTCTGTTCCATTGCATCCTGCGCCACCTCTGGCTGCGGGACCGCCGGGACCCGGCTCTGTGGGGGCTCGCCTGTGATATTGCCGTGGAACATCTGCTGGATTCTCTGGGCACGCCTGCCACCACCCGTCCAGTGGGCTGGATCCGGCAGCAGGCTTACGCCCGGCTGCAAGCCCAATGCAAGCTGCTGGCCGCCGGGCCGATCTACCGCGTGCTGGTTTCCACCGATGCCGCCACCCTGCAGCAATATCAACGGGAATTTTATTGCGACGATCACCGGCTGTGGCCCGCTGACCCGGACAGTCCCACCGCCCAGATCCGCGGCAAGCAGTGGGAGCAGATGGGCCGCCAGACCGAACTGAGCATGGAGGAGTTCGGGCAGCAGGCCGGTGAGACCGACGGAGCCCGTGCCCTGCAGGCTCAGGTACAGGCAAGCCGCAGCCGTCGCAGCTACAAAGACTTTCTGCGCCGGTTTGCCGTCTGGCGGGAGGAACCCCACCTGGACCCTGATGAATTTGATCTGGGATACTATACCTATGGTCTTCGAACCTACGGCAAGATGCCTTTGATCGAACCGCTGGAAAGCCGGGAGAGCAAGAAGATCCGGGATTTTGTCATCGTGCTGGACACCAGCGAATCCACCGCCGGGGATCTTGTAAAGAATTTTCTGCGGGAGACCTTCACCCTGCTGAAAAGCCAGGACAGCTTTTTCCGGCAGTGCCGCATCCTGGTGATGCAGGCCGACAACGCCGTGCGGGACGAGACCTGGCTGTACGACCTGGAAGCGCTGGACCGTTACACCGAGGCGTTCACCCTGGTGGGCGGCGGCGGGACGGATTTCCGTCCCGCCTTTGCCCGCATCGAGGAACTGCGTGCCGAGGGGCCCCTGCGAGACATGCAGGGCGTTCTGTATTTTACCGACGGCAAGGGCACCTACCCGGCCAGGCGGCCGCCCTTCGATGTGGCATTCCTGTTTCTGGAGAACGGAGAACCGCCGCCGGAGGTCCCCGCCTGGGCCATGCGGCTGGTATTGCAGCCGGAGGAATTTTTAACCCAACCGAAAGGATGAGAAGATAGCACATGGACATCCAACGTGCCAAAGAGGAGATCAAACATACCGTCCAGGCATACCTTGCCTGCGATGACACCGGCTGCCCGCTGATTCCGCCGGTGCGCCAGCGGCCCATCCTGCTGATGGGCCCTCCGGGTGTGGGCAAGACCCAAATCATGGAGCAGATCGCCCAGGAATGCGACATTGCCCTGGTGGCCTACACCATCACCCACCATACCCGCCAGAGCGCCGTGGGTCTGCCCTTTATCCGGGAGCGCAATTTTGGCGGCAAGACCCGCAGCGTGACCGAATACACCATGAGCGAGATCATCGCCAGTGTCTATGCCGCCATGGAACGCACCGGCAAGAAAAACGGCATTCTCTTCATTGATGAGATCAACTGCGTCAGTGAGACGCTGGCTCCCACCATGCTGCAGTTTTTGCAGTGCAAAACCTTCGGCAACCAGGCTGTGCCGGGAGGCTGGGTGATCGTGGCCGCCGGCAACCCGCCGGAATACAACAAGAGCGTGCGGGACTTTGACCTGGTCACCCTGGACCGCGTACGCCGCATTGACATTGAACCCAAGCTCAGCGTCTGGCAGACCTACGCCCGCGCCCATCGCCTGCATCCGGCCGTGATGGCCTATCTGGAACTGCGCCCCCAGCACTTCTACAAAATCGAGAACGATGTGGATGGACCGCAGTTTGTGACTGCTCGCGGCTGGGAGGATCTTTCCGCCTTCCTGCAGGCCGCCGACAAACTGGATCTGCCGGTGGACGAAGGCGTCATCGGCCAGTATCTGCGTCACCCTGATGTTGCCCGGGATTTTGCCGCCTACTGGGTACTCTACCGCAAATACCACCAGGATTACGGTGTGGAGGACATCCTGCAGGGCAAACCCTTTGACGCAGTGCTGGAGCGTGCCCTGAACGCCAGCTTTGACGAGCGCATCAGCCTGGTAAGCCTACTGCTGGCAGGATTGAACACCCGTTTTGCGGCCGCCCGCAGCGCCGACGCCGTGACCGACGCCTGCTACCAGCAGCTGCGCAACTTCAAACGGACGCTGAATCAGGCCGATGAGGATGCGGTGCCCGCCGATCTGTTTGCCGAACAGTGCAAGAGCTACCGCGCGCGTCTGGAAGAGGGCAAAACCTCCGGGACGATGCTGCCCGCCGAGGTAGCCACCCGCACCCGGGCTGCCTCCTTGCTGGACCGCTGGGCCGGATCCCTGGATGCCGGTCTGGACGCAGATGACGCCTTTGATGCCGTGCGGGCAGCCTTCAATCAGCAGGTGCAGCGGCGGGAAGAAGCCGTGAACACCGCCTCCGATGCCCTGGAAGCCGCCTTTGATTTTATGGAACGGGCTTTTCCCGATGGGCAGGAGATGGTCGTCTTTGTGAACGAGCTGGCCCTTGGCCCTGACTCGGCGCCGTTTTTGGCGGACAACGAGTGCGAACGGTTCGAGCTGTACAGCCAGAAACTGCTGCTTCACGCCGGTGAGGACGAACTGCTGGCAGAACTGCAGCGGGACGACATCCGCGCAGAGGAACACAGTACAGACTTCTGAACAAAAGGCCCGGCGCTTGGAGTGCACCGGGCCTTTGTGCTGCCCTTTACAGCGGGCTGCTGGCGGAGTATAATGGGCGACGGAACCGCTGCGGCGAGAGGCAGCGGTGTTTGTGCAGGAGAGGGGTTTTGTTATGGCACAACAAGTTTCATCGTCGTCCCGGCAGATGTCCGAGGCATTTCGCACCGTCCTGTTTCTTTCGCTGTCCGGCGGGTTGCAGGATGCGTACACCTATCTGGGCCGCGGCAAAGTGTTTGCCAACGCCCAGACCGGTAACATCGTCTTTATGGGGCAGTCCCTTTTCACCGGGGACTGGGCGCGTTTTTTTCATTATCTGGTTCCCGTACTGGCCTTTGCCCTGGGTGTGGCCGCCGCGGAACTGATCCGCGTCTTCTGTAAGGAGGGCCGTCGCCTGCACTGGCGCCAGCTGGTGCTGCTGGTGGAGATCGTGCTGCTCTTCCTGGTAGGATTCCTGCCGGATGCGCTGAATCTGGCTGCCAATGCGCTGGTATCCTTTGCCTGCGCCATGCAGGTGCAGGCCTTCCGCAAAGTCCATGGGTATCCCTTTGCCAGCACCATGTGCATCGGCAATCTGCGCAGCGGCATGGATGCCCTCGTCACCGGGCTGCGCCTCCACGACAAAAAAACGCTGGGCAAGGCCGGGCATTATTTTGCCGTAATCCTTCTCTTTGCACTGGGCGCCGGCGTGGGAGCCCAATGCATGGCACCGCTGGGGCTGCGCACCATCTGGCTCTCCTGCGCATTGCTCTGCGTGAGCCTTTGCCTGATGTTCCGCAAGGAAACCAACCGGCCTGCAGAGACCTACTGAGTTTTCTTCCAAGTAAAAACCGCACGGGAAGATCCCCGTGCGGTTTTTCTGTTATGCAGTTTTCCGGCGGGCTCGAAGCTGCCGCCCTTTCTGCCAGAGGACATCCACCACCCGTGCGATGCAGCGCAGCACCGGCAGGACCAGCGCTGCCAGCACCACCAGGACCAGGGTCTCCCCCAGGCCCAGCGGGATCAGTTCCAGCCAGGGGGCAAACAGCACGGCGCCGCCCAGCCCCAGAATCGTGCAGCTGCCCCACAGCGCCCAACGCAGCGGCGTGAAAGGATGGCAGACACGGAACAGCACGATGAGGCCGGTTTCCAGGACAAGCAGTGTGCTGATGGTTCCCAGGGCGTCAGCGGATAGATCGAAAGCATAGGCAAACCCCTGGGCGCAGAAGACCAGCAGGAAATCGGTCAGGCCGCCCGGCAGCGCATCGTGCAGCACATTGTGCATGAATTTGCCCCGGACCATCTCATAGTTGGGCTCCAGAGCCAGCACAAAGGAGGGCAGACCGATGGTGACCGCCGACAGCAGCGAGAGCTGCAGCGGCTGGAACGGATAGGCCAACGGCAGGCAGAGTGCCGCCAGGCTGAGCAGCAGCGAGAAGATGTTCTTGACGAGGAAAAGGGATGCCGAGCGTTGGATGTTGTTGATGACACGGCGCCCCTCTGCCACCACATCGGGCAGCGCGGCGAAATCCGAATCCAGCAGCACCAGCTGTGCCACCTGGCTGGCCGCCTGTGCTCCCGAAGCCATGGCGATACCGCAGTCAGCGTCCTTCAGGGCAAGCACGTCGTTCACGCCGTCGCCCACCATCGCCACCGTATGCCCTGCCGTCTGCAGAGCATGGACCAGTTTGCGTTTCTGTTCCGGCGTTACTCGTCCGAAGACCGTGCAGTGCCGGGCCGCTTCCTCCAGCTCCGCGCCACTCTGGAGCGTGGCGGCGTCCACCCACTGTTCGGCTCCCTGGATGCCCGCTTCGGCAGCCACATGACTGACCGCCCGGGGGTCATCGCCGGAGATCACTTTCAGCTGTACCCCCTGCTGGGCAAAATACCGGATGGTTTCGGGGGCGCTGGCCCGGATGCGGTTCTGCAGGGGCAGCAGCGCCAGAAACTCCAGCTGCGCCGGTTCGAGACGTTCCGGCTGCTCGGGCAGCGCCTCGCGGCAGCGGGCGAGCAGCAGCACCCGGCGCCCTTCTGCCAGCAGCGGCGCGAGCTGTGCCTGGAATTCACCGATCCGGGAACCTGCCAGCACGTCGGGAGCGCCGACCACGTACACACCCTGCGCCCCGAAAGACTTGGCGCTGTATTTATAAGCGGTATTGAAGGGGATCTGCCCGGTCACCGGCCAGTGTTCCCCCTCCTGCCCGAAGCGCGCTTTCAGGGCTCTGCCGGTATCGTTGTCAGGCTCCTCTGCTGTATAGTAGCTGCGCAGAATTTCCGCCAGCGGCGCCTGCGCCAGTGGAATCGGAGCATCGGCCTCCATAGCACTCTCGGTGATGGTGCCGGTCTTGTCCATGCAAAGCACATCCACCCGGGCCAGCGTCTCGATGCAGTTCATATCCTGCGTCAGCACCCGGCGACGTGCCAGCCGCAGCATCCCGATGGCCAGCGCCACACTGGTGAGCAGATAGAGTCCTTCAGGGATCATCCCGATAAGGGCTGCCACCGTGCTCTCCACCGAGCCGCGCAGGTCCACCGACAGCACCCAGTGCTGCTTCCAGAACAGGGCGATGCCCACCGGGACCAGTCCCAGTCCGATGGCTTGAATCAACTTGTCCAGTGAGCGCATCATCTCGCCCTTGGCTACTTTGTGGCCGTCAGCCTGGGCGGCCGCCGTCAGTTTGCTGGCATAGCTCTCCGCCCCCACCCGGGTCAGCCGGGCTGTGCAGCGACCAGCCATGAGAAAACTGCCCGAGCGAAGTTCTCCTCCCACGGTCTTGGGCACCGCCCGTTCTTCGCCGGTGATCAGCGATTCGTTAACCTGCACGCTGCCGTCCAGCACCACGGCATCCGCCACGATCTGATCCCCGGCGCCAAATTCCACCACGTCGTCCTGCACCAGTTCTTCCGAGAGACAGGTATCCCAGCGCCCGTCCCGCAGACAGCGGACCTTGCGCGCCGAGACCAGGGTCAGTTCGTCGATGGTCTTTTTGGCGCGCAGCTGCTGGGCGATGCCAATGAGGGTATTGCAGACCACCACGCCCAGGAATCCCATGTTGAGCCAGGATCCCACCGTGGCCAGCATGACCGCCAGCACCACGAACACAAGGTTGAAGTAGGTGCACAGATTGTCCCGCACGATCTGGCCCACCGTCTTGGTGGGCGACTCGGGCGGATGATTCACTTTTCCCTGCCGGCGCCGTGCCTCGACTTCGGCCGACGTCAGCCCATTGGATGAAGACATACCGCGGACTCCTTTCCTGATAGAGCAACAGTATACCAGCCGATTGTGAACAAATAAAGCGTCGGTATGCAAAAAACGGCACACAGGAAATCCTGCGTGCCGTTTTTGATTCCGAATCGATTACACGTCCTGCAGTTCGCCGCGGGAACTGGCCTTCAGGTAGGCGTAGATAAAGCCGTCCAGGTCGCCGTCCATGACCGCCTGCACGTTGCCGCTTTCGTAGTTGGTGCGATGGTCCTTGACCAGCGTGTAGGGCATGAAGACATAGCTGCGGATCTGATGGCCCCAGGCGATCTCGTTCTGCACGCCCTTGATGTCGTCGATCTTGTCCTTGTGCTGCTGCAGCGCGATCTGATAGAGCTTGGCCTTCATCATCTCCATGGCGTACTCGCGGTTCTGCAGCTGGCTGCGCTGGGTCTGGCAGCTGGTCACAATGCCGGTGGGCTTGTGGATCAGACGCACCGCCGAGGAAGTCTTGTTGATGTGCTGGCCGCCGGCACCGGAGGAGCGGTAGACCTGCATCTCGATATCCGCCGGGTTGATCTCGATCTGGATGTTGTCATTCAGTTCCGGCATGACTTCCAGGCTGGCAAAGCTGGTCTGCCGGCGGGCGTTGGCGTCGAAGGGACTGATACGCACCAGCCGGTGCACGCCGTGCTCGCTCTTGAGCATGCCGTAGGCATTGGCGCCCTTGATCATCATGGAAGCGGACTTGATGCCCGCTTCGTCGCCGTCCAGGACGTCCAGCACTTCCACGCTGTAGCCATGGGCTTCGGCCCAGCGGGTGTACATACGGTAGAGCATTTCGGCCCAGTCCTGGGCTTCGGTGCCGCCGGTGCCGGCGTGGAAGGTCAGAATCGCATTGTTGTGGTCATATTCGCCGTTGAGCATCGTCATCAGCTGCAGCTCGTCGATGGCCTTTTCCACGCCCTCGACCGCCTGCTCGCCCTCGCTGGCAAGAGAAGGATCGTTCTCCTCCTCGATCATCTCCAGCAGGGTTTCCGCCTCTTCGTACTGGGTGGAGAGCTTGCCGAAACGCTCCAGCTTGTTCTTCACTTCGCCCATCTCGCTGATGACCCGCTGGCTCTTCTCCTGATCGTCATAGAAGCCGGGCAGTGTCATCTGGTGCTCCAGCTCCGCCAGTCGCTTTTCGCTGGCTTCGATGGACAGCGCGTCGCGCAGATCGTCCACGGAGGTCTTCATTCCGCCGAGTTTTGCTTTCAATTCGTCAATGGTGATCATATCGTTACCCCTTGGTTGGCATAAATTCACATAGTAATAGTATAAACCATACCGAGGGGGTTTGTAAAGAGGGACAATCGGGCCAAAAAGGCGCCGGAATGCGCAAACTTCATAGAAAATTCTTTGCATTTGCCACGGCAATGCGGTATAATGGCTCTATGCTATTGGGAGGACACATACACATGGCACGTTACACTGGAAATCACTGTCCTGTCTGTGAACAGGCTTTTACCGACGATGACGACATCGTCGTTTGCCCCGAATGCGGCACCCCCTACCACCGCGCCTGCTGGCAGAAAGTCGGCGTCTGCATGCATCAGTCCGAGCATGCTGCCGGTTTTGAGTGGAAACCGGAATTCGGCCCCGAAGCCGAGGCCGCTGCCCATGCGGCCATCTGCCCCAACTGCGGCACCCACAACGAACCGGGCTCGGCCCGCTGCAGCCACTGCGGCGTGCCCCTGCCCCGCCCCGATGATTCGGCCCGTGAACAGGCACCTTCCGAGGACAACGGCCCCATTTATGCGCGGAATCCGGGTTCCTACAATCCCGGCAGCGGAAATTCCGGCGCAGCGTCCGGCCCCCACATCGACGCCTTCGGCGCCGGGGCGGACGGTGCGATCTATCGCCGGGAAGTAGGGCCCGAGGATCCCATCGACGGCATCAAGGCCAAACACTGGGCCGCTTTCCTGGGGCGTTCCCCGATGTACTACCTCATGCAGTTTTTCCGCATGAGCGAAACCAAGCACCGGGTCACCTTCTCCTTCTCGGCCTTTTTCTTCGGCCCGGCCTATCTGCTCTACCGCAAAATGTGGAAGGAAGGCATCCTGACGGGCATTCTTTCGATGCTGTTCTATCTGCCGGGGCTGCTGGATCTTGTGGCCTACTACAATCCCGGTTTCTTTGGCCCCCTGCCCACCGGCTGGCTGGCTACCGCCGCCACCTTCGGCGAGATTGCCAGCTGGGCCTTGCGGGTGGTGCTGGCGCTGTTCTCGGTGTCCTGGTATGAAAAGCATGCCAAGAGCCGCATTGAGACGGTCTGCAGCCAGTGCCCCGAGGGACCGGAGCGCACCGAAGCGCTTTCCCGCAGCGGCGGCACCAACATTCTCGCGGCGATCCTGTATTTCGGCCTGGTAGCGCTGATGGAGGTTGCTTTCCTCTATATGGCCGGTCCCGCCCTCGTGAATCTGCTGCTCTACGACATGAGCTGGTAATCACACGGAACTTTCCGGTCCGCCCGGTGCGGCCGGTTCTCTGACAAATATGTAAAAAGCAGGAGGAACCTATGAAAACAGCATTGGTTATCATGGCAGCGGGCATCGGCTCCCGCTTCGGCGGCGGCATCAAGCAGCTGGCCGCTGTCGGTCCCAACGGCGAGATCATCATGGACTATTCCATCCACGATGCCATCGAAGCCGGTTTTGACAAGATCGTCTTCATCATCCGTCACGACATCGAGCAGGCATTCAAGGAGGCCATCGGTGACCGCATCGAGGCTACCTGCAAGGAGCTGGGTGTGGAGATTGCTTACGCCTTCCAGGCACTGGAGAACGTGCCCGCGGGGTATTCGGTCCCCGAGGGCCGTACCAAGCCCTGGGGCACCGGTCAGGCGGTGCTGGCCTGCAAGGGCATCCTGCAGGAGCCTTTTGCCGTTATCAATGCCGACGACTACTACGGCAAGGAAGCCTTTGTGCAGCTGCATGATTTCCTGCAGGGGTACGATCCTGCGCAGCCCGGCAAGCTCTGCATGGCCGGTTTTGTGCTGAAAAACACCCTGAGTGACAACGGCGCTGTGACCCGCGGCATCTGCCAGATGAACGAGGAGCAGTATCTCACCGGCGTGCTGGAGACCAGCGGCATCGAGAAGACCGCCGACGGCGCGGCAGCCGGCGGCCAGGCCATCGACATCGACAGCCTGGTATCCATGAATATGTGGGGGCTGACCCCCGCTTTCGTCGATCTGCTGGAGAGCGGTTTTGTAGAGTTCTTTGAGAAAGCCGCACCGGCCAATCCTCTGAAAGCCGAGTATCTGCTGCCCATCTACATCGACGAGCTGCTCCATGCGGGCAAGGTCAGCGTCAAGGTGCTGCCCACCCACGACAAGTGGTTCGGCGTCACCTACGCCGAGGACAAGCAGATCGTCATCGACAGTTTTGCCAAGCTGGTGGCCGACGGCGTCTACCGCAAAGACCTGTTCAGCGACCTGAAAAAATAACAACAGTATCTCCCCTGCCGGGGTTTCCCGGCAGGGGATTTTTCATTGACATCTGTACAACAACATGCGACAATAAAGAAAAAGAGTTCTGCAAAACCGGCAGCCCTTATGGCTGAGAAAGGTGGTGCTTTTTATGAAACGTCTTTTGGTTCCGCTGGCTTTTTCTCTGCTGCTGTGTGCCTGCACGCCGCCTGCACTGAACAGCGCGGCCACGCCGGAGACCGCGGAAAGCGCCACCGCCGAAGCGGCCACTGTCGATACAGCCCCGGCCGGAGCGAACGTTTCCTTGCCCGAAGGGCTTCAGGCGGTGGATCTGGCGGTGCTGTCCTACGATGAGATCCGCCTGGTCTGCCGGTATTCCGTCTGGAACGAGCCCCTTGCCGGTTACTATACCACCTGCCGGGACGGACAGTGGGGACTGATGCGCAACGATGGCAGTAAAGTCTTGTCCTGCGCCTTTGAACGGCCCGTCGCCCTTTGCTCCGACGGCGCGCCGCGCTATCCCGCCTGGATAGCGGTGTCCGGCAACGCTGATGCCGCCTTCTGGGAGGATACCTCCCGGTATCTGACCTCCATCGGGGAGGGGCGGATCTGCGATATGGCCCATTGCGGCCCCGGTTACGAGAAATACCTCTGGCTGGAAGACCGCGGGCAGATGTGTGCCTATATCGGCAGCCTGGGCCCCAGTGAGCCTACCCATATTACCCCCGGCCAGCGGGACGCATACGGCAACTGCTTTCCCGCACAGGATGCAGTCCTGATCAGCGAAGAATGGGGCGAAGTCCCTTCCGACACGACGGGAGAATCCTACCGCTATCGCACCGCCGACGGGACACCGCTGAACAACTATGACTACCAGCAGGCACAGCCCTTCCTGCACGGTGCTCTGCTGGCCGCCGCCCGGCGCGGCAGCCAGTGGATCTATCTGGACCAACAGGGCACCGAAGTCACCGCCCCGGTCTATGAGGCCGTTTATCAGGATCCCTGGGGGAATTTGTCGCTGGCGTCACCGCTGCTGAACGGCTATGCAGCGGTCTGCCGCGACGGAAAGTTCGGTCTGCTGGACAGTGCCGGTCAGGAATTTGTTCCCTGCACCTACGACGGACTTGTCTGGGACGGCAGCCTGGGCTGGATCAAACTGGCTGACGGATGGCACGCCTTCTCTGTGCCCAGTGCCCCCACCCCCACAGCCACCCCCGCTCAGCCGGAAGAACCGGATCTGCTGCGCTGGGTCTCGATTGATCTGGTCCTCCCCGATACTTATCCTCCGGACTATTATCATCCCATCTACAGAACGATCTCCTATGACAACCTCAACGTCCGCGCCGGTCCCGGCACCGAATACGATAAGGTCGGCAGCCTGTTGCCGGGTTCCAACGTAGAACAGCTGGGCGGCAGCAGCACCACGGATGAGTGGATCTTTGTGGCCTATCAGGACTGGCCTCTCGGATGGGTCAGCACCGAATACCTGGAATGATTGTGCATTGTGAATGAAAACTGCAAAACCATGGCACGCAGTGCTATGGAAAACGGAGGTTTTTTGCGGTATGGTTAGTACAACAGAACCGAAAACACACCGCTACAGGAGGGCAATTATGGCAAACAATGAATTTGACTGCACGGCCTTGACCCCGGAACAGCGCGACGCCCGTCTGGCCTTGGACATGGAGCGGCTGCTGCGCTTTGGGCGCAAGCACAAGCTCATCAAGGATCTGGACGTACTGGTGGCACGCAACACGCTGCTGGACCTGTTGGCGCTGAGTGCGCCCAGTGAGTCCAAACCGCCGAAAGAGAACCCGGAGACGCCCGCGGCGTTGCTGGATGAGATGGTGGAGTTGGCCGCCCAGAAAGACCTGTTTGACGGTGCGGTTCCCCAGTTCCGCATCAACTTCGAAACCCGACTGATGGGCGCGCTGATGCCCCGGGAGAGCGAAGTCTGCAAGAAATTCAAGAAGCTCTATGAGCGCAAAGGTGCCAAAGCGGCCACCGATTGGTTCTACGACCTGTGCGTCGTGTCCAACTACATCCGCACGGCACAGATTGCCAAGAACATCCAGTGGAATTCTGCCAGTCCCTACGGCGACCTGGAAATCACCATCAACCTGACCAAGCCCGAAAAGGATCCCAAGACCATTGCTCTGGAACGCCTGCAGCCCAAGTCCGGTTATCCGGCCTGCATGCTCTGCAAGGAAAACATCGGCTACGCCGGCCGCGTCAACTTCCCCGCCCGGCAGACCCACCGCATCGTGCCCATCACACTGGCAGGCCAGCAGTTCTATCTGCAGTACAGCCCCTACGCCTATTTCCATGAGCATTGCATCATGCTGCACGAGACCCACAAGCCCATGGAGATGGACCGCCAGACCCTGGCTGAGATCTTTGACTTTGTCTCCCAGTTCCCCCACTACACCTGCGGCTCCAACGCCGACCTGCCCATTGTCGGCGGCAGCATCCTGAGCCACAGCCATTTCCAGGGGGGCCGCTACGTCTTCCCCATGCAGAAAGCCTCCATTGCCGTTCCCATGACGGACATCCGCTACCCCGGCGTCCGGGCCGGCATCCTGAACTGGCCGGTCTCCACGGTGCGTCTGATTGGCCGCAGCAGCCAGCAGACCCAGATCGTGGCCAACAACATCCTCACGGCCTGGCGCAACTATACCGATGAGAGCGTCGGCATCCTCTCCCATACCGGCGATACGCCCCACAACACCGTCACTCCTATCCTGCACTACGATGAAAAGGACGGTTATATTCTGGATCTGGCGCTGCGCAACAACCGCACCAGTGAGGAATACCCCGACGGTATCTTCCATCCCCACAAGGAATACCACAACATCAAGAAGGAAAACATCGGCCTGATTGAGGTCATGGGTCTGGCCATTCTGCCCGCCCGCCTGAAAGATCAGGGCGCCCAGATTGCCGAGATCCTGGCCGGCCAGCGTCCCAACACCAGCCGCGAAGAAGGATCTCCCCTGGCGGTCCACGCCGAGTGGATTGATCAGCTGATTGCCAAGTACGGCACCTCCATGGCGCCTCAGGACGCCAACAACGCGGTCAAACAGGAGATCGGCACCGTCTTCAGCCATGTGCTGGAGAACGCCGGCGTCTTCAAGCAGGACAAGGAAGGCCAGGATGCCTTCCTGCGCTTCATGCAGAGCGTGGGTTTCAAGGCGATCTGATCTGATTTCCAAAAAATCACCCCGGGAAAGGGCGGTGCCCTTTCCCGGGGTTTGTGTTTGCAAAATTTCCAACAACAGCAACAAAAAAACTCCGGACCGCTTGGTCCGGAGTTTTGTGGTGGAGATGAGGGGGATCGAACCCCTTACCTCCTGCATGCCATGCAGGCGCTCTCCCAGGTGAGCTACACCCCCACAGGTCTCGCCGTCATCGCTGACAGCTTTATTATTATAGCAACCCGGATAGCGTTTGTCAAGCATTTTTCCGGGAAAAATTTCTTTTTCTCCGGGGTCGGCCTTCCCTGCTCTTGACAGGCAGCGGGTTATGCTCTATAATGAACATTGTTCATTTTGAGGTGATGCTATGAAACCCGCTGCCACATCCAAAGAAGAAATTCTGGCCATCTGCCGCGACCTTATTCATCGCCAAGGCGGCACTGCACTCAATGTGCGGGAAGTCGCCGCTGCCTGCGGGATCTCGGTGGGGACGGTCTACAATTACTTCGGCTCTAAATCCGACCTGGTGGGAGCCGCCGTGGAAAGTGTCTGGTATGATATTTTCCGCTGTGCTGACGGCGGCGTGGCCTTTGCCACTACAAAAGACTGCGTACAATGGCTTTTTCAGCGGCTGGCCTACGGCAACGCCCAATATCCCGGCTTCTTTACGCTGCATTCTGTCAGTTTCCTGCGCAGCGACCGCCCGGATGCCAGACAGCGCATGCAGAAAGTCTGGGACCACATCATCCAGATGCTGTGCCGGGTGCTGCAGCGTGATCCGGATATCCGTGCGGACGCCTTTGACGCCGATTTCACGCCGGAACAGTTTGCCGATCTGCTGTTTTCGCTGATGCTTTCCGCGCAGCTTCGCAATCGGTACGACGCCGCTCCGGTGCTGCAGCTGGTGGAACGTACCCTGTACTGAACCACGCCTCCCCTATCGGGGAGGTTTTTGCGGACCATAAATGAACAACGTTCAAAACATATCTGCAGAAAGGACTTTTTGTATGCAAGCAATCATGGAAACCACCTTCGATGTGGTGTATCTTGTAACCGTTATCACCCTCGGCGTTCTGATGATCCGCCGCCCTAAAGCTGCGCCACAGTTCCGGCTTTTCGGATGGATGGCTGTCGTGCTGGGGGCCGGCGACGCCTTCCATCTGGTTCCCCGTGCCGTAGCCCTTTGCACCACCGGGCTGGAAAACTACACCTTTGCCCTCGGTCTTGGCAAGGCAATCACCTCTGTGACGATGACGGTCTTTTATGTGTTGCTGTACTATGTCTGGCGGATGCGTTACCGGGTGCGGGGACGCAGCACACTGACCGCTGTGGTATATCTGCTGGCCGGGCTGCGCATTCTGCTTTGCCTGATGCCCCAGAATCAGTGGTTCAGTGCCTCGTCGCCTCTTTCTTGGGGCATTTACCGCAACATCCCCTTTGCGCTGCTGGGCATCCTCATCATCGTGCTTTTCTTCCGCAGCGCCAAAGCGCATACAGATTCTGCATTCCGCTGGATGTGGTTGACCATTGTACTCAGTTTTGCCTTTTACATTCCGGTGGTCCTTTGGGCCGACGTCTACCCGATGATCGGCATGTTGATGATTCCCAAGACCTGCGCCTATGTCTGGACCGTTGTCATCGGCTACCGCGCCATGAATCAGGAAACTTGTTAAATTCTTTTTGCGTGTCAAGCGAAAAATCCGAACCCTCTGTCTGGGGGTTCGGATTTTATTGTTATAACGTACGGATTGCAATCCGTACGAGGGCAGATTCTTTCCGCGGCGGTCCTCTGGATCATTGGTGCGCAGTTTGCCTGCGTTTTTCCTCAGGGGACCCCGCACAGAAGGATGGTTTGGGTAACAAAGTCCTGCTTGCAGGGCGGCAGCGTCAGGCCTGCTTCCATCAGCTCATCACCGCCGTAGACCTGCCCCGTTTCGACGTCCCGGTAATCCCGGGCCGGGTCCAGGCCGCAGAACCTGAAAACGGCCTGTTCGGCCAGTGGGTCGTAGAGGGTTCGAAAAACAACCGCCAAACATCGGCTTTTGTCGTCGCTGACCACCGAAGCCATCCGGTCTCCCTGACGGATGGTGGCATGGCGCCAAAAAGTTCCTTTAACCAACCAATCTCGATGCGCCTTGGCCGCTGCCACCTGTTTGGCAATGGCCGCCAGCTCGTCCCTGGAACAGCGGGTCAGGTCCAACTCATACCCCAGATTGAAGAGACGAGCCACAGCAAAGCGGCTTTCCAGCGGGGTGGTGCGTCCGGTCTGATGGTTGGGGGTAATGCTCACATGGGCGCCCAATACCTCCGGCGGATAAAGCAGACTGAAACCATTCTGGATATCGGCACGGTCTTTCGCGTCGGTGTTGTCGCTGGTCCAGTTCTGGGCAAAGTAAGCCAGCATTCCCGCGTCCAGCCGGGCTCCTCCGCTGGAACAGCCCTCAAAGAGAACATCCGGGTAACTTTGGGTGATTTCCCGCAGAACGGCGTAAAGTCCCAGGATGTACCGATGGGCCAACTCGCCTTGCCGTTCGGAAGGGAGTTCTGCCGAAGCCGCATCGGTCATGGGGCGGTTCATATCCCATTTGATGTAGTCGATCTTGCCGGTCCCCAGATACCGGTGCAGCACATTCAGCAGATACTGTCGTACCTCCGCCCGGCTCAGGTCCAGAAGGTATTCGTGGCGTCCTTCCCGGGGGGCCAGGTTCGGGACCCGCAAGATCCAGTCGGGATGGTTCCGATAGAGTTCACTGTCCCGGCTGACGGCCTCCGGTTCAAACCAGAGACCGAATTGCAGGCCCAGGCCATGGACCAGATCTGCTGCCGCCTCGATGCCGCCGGGCAGCTTGGTGGTGTTGCAGATCCAATCCCCCATAGAGGACCGACTGTCGTTGCCCTTGCGGAACCAGCCGTCATCCAGTACAAACAGCTCCATTCCCAGTTCTTTGGCCAAACGCGCCTGGGTTTCGATCTTTTCCAGACTCACATCGTAGTACATGCCCTCCCAGGAATTGAGCAGGATGGGTCGGGGCACACCTCGCCAGCGGGGCGGCAGCAGATGGCGGCGCAGTGCGATATAAAAATTCTGACTCATGCCGTTGAGCCCTCGGCCGCTGTAGGTCAGCAACGCTTCGGGGGATTCGAAGCCTTCGCCGGGAGCCAGGGTCCAGGCAAAGCTCTCGTCCCCCAGCCCCATCTGGGCCCGGACCGCCCCAAAGGCATCCTGCTCCACCACGCCGTTGAAGTTGCCGCTGTACACCAGCATGCAGCCGTAGACGGGCCCGGCAGTCTCGGTGGCAGCCGGGTCCAGCAGCGCCCAGAAGGGCTGATGCCGGGGACTGCTGGAACCATACCGGCTCCCCACCGCCTGTACGCCCTGATGGAGGGGCACCCGGCTTTGCCGGGCCTCCTGGGCATGGCAGCCGTAGAGGGTCAGAAAATCATAGGAACCGGCAGGCAGTGACAGAGAAACGCTCTGCAGGTTGGTGATGCGCACCGGCGCCGGGCCGGTGTTGACGATCCGCTGCTGCCGGGCGATGACATCGGCGTCGGCAAAGATGGTGTAATAAAGGGTCAGCGTGGTCCCCGAGACTTCGTCGAAACAGTCCACCGCCAGGGTCTCACTCTCCCCTGCCGCCGCAAAGGTCACCGGCAGCGTATCGGACCCCGGCTTTCTGTCCAGAATCCGCCATCCGCGGAAGACCAGCTCGGAAACCTGCGCGCCGGTACGTCCCGTCACTGCAAAGGCAGGGCGACGGTAGTCTCCCCGGCCAGCCGTGGGGAATTCCCAGGGCAGCGCGTCAAAATAGAGGTGGGTGTCGCCGTATTCGGTAGTATAGCTGCGTTTGGCGGGTTGCGGAACACCGGTACCCCGCCAGCAGCGCAACGCCGGGCCGAAGTAGCGGTGCAGCAGATACCGTCCATCCAGCAGCTGCATGACGTAGCTGATACGGCCGTTGGTCAGGTGGACAGTGCCTTGGGTTTCATCAAACAGGATACTCATGCTTGCTCCATTTTGTGGTTGAAGCCGAACAGCCTGGTGAGCACAAAAGCCACGGCAAAGGACACTATATTGACAAGGATGTACAGAGGCAGCTGCTCATTGAGATAGAGCAGCGTACCGGGGATGCCGGTAATGGACATACCGGTGGCGCGCAGGCCGAAGAGCGATGCCAGGAAGCCGCCCACACCGCCGCCGACCATGGACATGACAAAGGGCTTTACAAAGCGCAGATTGACACCGAACACCGCCGGTTCGGTAATGCCCAGCAGCGCCGACAGGCAGGAAGGATAGGCGATCTGCTTGGTTTTGGCAGAGGAAGCCTTGATGGCAACAGCCAGTACAGCGCCGGCCTGCGCCACGTTGCCGCAGGTGCCGATGGGGTTCAGATAGTTCCAGCCATCTTTTGCCAGCATGCTGATTTCCAGAAAGTTGAGGATATGATGGATGCCGAAGATGCCGAGGAGCTGACCGAAGCTGCCGTAGATCAGCCCGCCGATGCCCATGGGCAGAGTAAGCAGCCCTTCCACCACAAAGAGGACACCGTTTTCCACCGTGTGCAGGATGGGGCCCAGCACGAGCATGGCCAGAAGAATCCCCACCAGCAGTGTCAGGAAAGGCGTAACAATGAGGTCAATGGCGTCCGGCACATGCTTGCGCAGAAACTTTTCAAACTTGGCGGCCAGCACACCGGTAGCAAAGGCAGGCAGCACCGACCCCTGATACCCGGCTACCGGGATGAAGCCGAAGAAGATCAGCGGTTCAGCTGCGCCAGAACCCACGTCATAGGCACTGGGCAGACTGTTGCTGACCAGCATGAGACCCAGTACGATGCCGATGACCGGGCTGCCCCCGAAGTTTTTAAAGGTGGACCAGCAGACCAGCGCCGGCAAGAAGGCGAACGCGGTATCGGTAAGGATCTGGGTAAAGAGAAGCAGCTGCTGGGGCACGGCATCCGGCGTCAGGCCAAAGACGTTCAGCACTGCCTCCTGGGTGAGCAGGCCCCGCAGGCCCATGAAGAGACCGGTGGCCACCAGCACCGGGATGATGGGCACAAACACATCGGAGAACATCCGGATGGCCCGTTGGAACCGATTTCCGGTGACCGGCTTGGAGGCCGGTTTATCGTCAATGGCGGCTTCAGGCTGCATCCCCAGTTCATGCATGACCGCCTCATAGACACGGTTGACCAGGCCGGTGCCGAAGATGATCTGGTACTGACCGGCATTGAAGAACGAACCTTTTACTTTATCCAGGTTTTCCACTTCCTTGACCTGGATCTTGTCCTTGTCGTTGACCACGATGCGCAACCGGGTGGCACAGTGCATCACCGAAAGGATGTTCTCCCTGCCGCCCACCAGCGGCAGCAGCGCTTGCGCAATTTCCTTCTCTGTCATTGTGTTTCCTCCTCCTTGGGTAGATAACGGTATAGATCGTCCGGCAGCAGGGTGAGCTGCACCGGGGATTCCGGGGGCAGACCGGCAATCAGCAGGGACGCCTGGGACGACGCGGGCCAGATCCGGGCGGAGAATACCTGTTCTCCGCCGTTGAGGAACAATTCGGCGCTGGACTGGTCGCACCAGAGTTCCAGACTGCTCAGGGCAGACAGCGGCACGGTACGGGTATCCTGTCCGGGGCCGGTCCAGCAGCGGCGTTCCACCGTGACGGTGTGGGCAGCCGCATCATAGTGGAAGGACCACTCCCCTTCGTGCAGGGTGAGATCCAGATTTCTTTCGGCCGCCAGTTCGGTTGCTGTGAACCGGAAGGCCCGCCGGAACGGGCGGTAGAGGCGCCCGCTTTCGGTTGTTTCGCCCGGCACCGGAGTGCCCGGCAGCTCCCGCAGTTCCCGCACCGGCCGTTGGCAGAGGCGCTGCCCGCGGCGAAACAGTTCCCGCGGCATGGTCAGGCAATGAATGCGGGGTTCCCCGGCCCCGAAGGCGGTTTCGGCCTCTCCTTCCAACCGGGACATCCAGGCGAACAGAATCCGGCGGCCATCCGGTGTCCGAAAGGTCTGAGGCGCGTAGAAGTCAAAGCCTTCGTCCAGCCGCTGCCAGCCGGTATCCAGATCCAAAGGACGGGAGGCGTCGGGCCCTTGGTCCAGCACCCGCCCCACCGAAAAAGAATCCAGGGAGGTATCCGCTGCATTGTCCCGGTGTTGGGGACAGTAAAGCAGTACCGGCGCGTCCTCCAACCGGAAGAGTTCGGGACATTCTATCATCTGGTATTCACGGGAAGTTCCCACCACGCCGCCATACGACCAGCGGAAACCGTCCGGCGAAGTGTACAGGACAACGGCGCCAAGGCCGTTATCCCGCTGAGCGCCCACCACCATCTGATACCCGCCTTGCAACACGGCCAGAACCTTTGGATCCCGGAAATGCCCGGTATACCCGGCCGGCGCAGCGAAAAGCGGCCCCTCCTTGCGGAAGTGCCGACCATCGGTACTGATGGCCAGGCACTGATGGCTGATGCGCCTTCCTTGCTGCTTTGCGTTGCCGGTATAGTAGAGGCAGAGCCGGCCATCGATTTCCAGCGCACTGCCCGAGTAGACGCCCTGGGCATCGTACAACTGGTCGGGCAGCAGCGCACTGCCCCGGAACTGCCAGTGCACCAGATCCGGCGAAGTGGCAAAGCCCCAGGCTTTGCTGGAATGGTCCTTGGCAAACCGGTTCCACTGGAAAAAGGCATAGTAGTTTCCTTTATACCAAACCAAACCATTGGGATCGTTGAGCAGCCCCCAGGGCGGTTCAATATGCCAGCTTTGTTTTTTGGAGATGGGCAAGGGTCAGTCCCCTTTCTTTGCTGTTCTGTGTTGTTTTTTCTGTGCTTCTATTAAACCACAGCGGTGCCCTTTCCGCCATGGAAATAGCCCAGCAAGATATGGAAAAAACAAACCTTTTATGCTATACTGGGCTTATGATCGAATACAAGGAGACCCGCCATACTCTGCAGCAGAAACAAATTTCTGATCTGTCGCTGTACAGTGCGGGATACGAAGCCTGCGCGCCGGGGCATCACTATGGCCCGATCTACCGCGCCTACCAGCTGATCCATTTTATCCTGTCCGGGAAAGGGGTTCTGGAAATCGACGGGCATACCTTTCAGCTGGGCGCGGGGGACGCCTTTCTGATCCCTTCCGGCAAAATCGCCTACTACGCCGCTGACGCTGCCGATCCCTGGTGCTATACCTGGATCAACTTTCTGGGAATTAACTCCCAGATGTATACCTACCAGTTGATCGCCTCCTCCCCGGAACCATACATTCTCCGTGGACTGGATACCCAAAAATATCACGCCCTTATCGAGCAGATCCTGTCCCTAGAAGGAACCGCCACAGCCCGGTACTTCAAGGGCAACGGTCTTCTTTTGCAGGTGCTGGGAGAACTTTTTCAGGACGCCGGGTTTGACGAGCGCTACTGGGGCAAGAATTCGGTAGCAGACGAGACCAAATTCTACCTGGACGTGAATTACTCCGAGAAGTTGAAACTCAAAGAGGTAGCACACAATCTGGGCGTTCACCCCAACTATCTGACCCGCGTCTTCCACGAAAAATACGGCGTGACACCCAAGCAATACTTGTTAAATCTGAAGTTGCAAAAGGCCTGCCAGCTGCTGCGCACCACCGATCTGCCGGTAGCTGTCATTGCGGGGTCCATGGGCTTTGACGATGGGATGGCCTTCTCCAAGCTCTTCAAAAAGACTTACAGCTGCGCCCCCAGCGACTACCGCCGCAAAGAAAAAGCCGCTCCCTGATGCCCGCACCAGGAGCGGCATATTCTCATTTTCCCTGCCGGCTTTCGCATAACAAGGTCCAACCCAGCCGATGCTTTTCATTAAAACATCTTCATACGCCTTTGCAAGGCTGTTTTTACCGTATTTTCATGCCGGATTGGTGTTTCAGGCTTACACTTTCGCGGATGTAATCATTGACACTACATCAAACAGGTGTTACGCTGTTACATATGTAAAATAAAACACGCCCTTCTCTATCATATCCACAGTTTTATACAGGCAACGATCCCTTTGGACCGTCAGGGAGATACACCCATGCTTCAAATCAAAGATGTCTGCAAAGAATACCGGACCAACGGATTTGTTCAAAAAGCTTTGGATCACGTATCCTTGAATTTACGTGACAACGAATTTGTGGCCATCTCCCTGGTGGTCTCCTCCATCATGATCGGTGTGATCACCTACATCAGCGTTCTGGAGCGGAAAAAGGAAATCGGCATTCTTCGTGCAATGGGTGCCTCCAAAAGGAATATCTCTCAGGTATTCAATGCGGAGACTTTCATCATCGGCTTGACCTCCGGCCTGATCGGCATCGGGCTGACGCTGCTGATTCTCATTCCTGGCAATATTCTGATTCACCATCTGGCAAACTCCCAGGAGATCAACGCCTTCCTGCCTGTGGGCGGGGCCTTCCTGCTGATCGCGCTGAGCGTACTCCTGACGCTCCTGGGCGGGTTGATTCCTGCCAGAAAAGCAGCAAAAAGCGATCCGGTAACGGCGCTCCGAACAGAATAAGAAGCATCCCTTTGACAAAAAGAGGCGTATCGGGAACACTGTCCCGACACGCCTCCTTTTTTATCTTGCGAGTTTGCACCCGGAAATCCCGGTGCGGCATATCCGCATCCCGGCAGGTGATCGTATGGCGGTGGAATTCGACGCCCTCTTCCCCATTGTACTGTACAACAAAAAATCCGAACCCGGAATCCGGGTTCGGACAAGATATATGGTGGAGGATGGGGGACTCGAACCCTCGACCTCTGCGATGTGAACGCAGCGCTCTAACCAGCTGAGCTAATCATCCACAATGGGGTCAACGCTAGTTATTATACGGCATTGGTGCCGTTTTGTCAACCCCATTTCGGGAGATTTTTTCCGCGGAATTACTTGCTCAGTGCTTCGACCAGCGCATCCAGCTGGGCACGGCTCGTCTCATTCAGTGCGCTCTTGATGCTGACGGTTTCATCCAGGATCGTCAGGTTCTTGCTGTTCTCCAGCATTTTGCGCATCACGCGGCCGGCCGTGGGCGCCCAGGTGCCGTTCTCAATAATGGCAACGGTGCGGTTCTGGTAGTTGCGCTCGGTGAGATGTTCAATGAAGCTGCGGGTGAACGGGAAAACTTCGCCATTGTACGTCGGAGAAGCCAGCACCAGCTTGCTGTAACGGAATGCCTGGGCAACAGCCTCGGACATGTCGCAGCGGGCCAGGTCCATCACCATGACGTCCACGCCCTTGGCACGCAGCTTCTCGCCCAGCTCCTCGGCGGCCTGCTTGGTGTGGCCGTAGATGGAGCTGTAAGCCACCAGCACGCCCTCGGTCTCGGGGCGATAGGCACTCCAGGTATCATAGGCAGCCAGTACGTCGCCCAGCTGTTCCTTGTGCAGCACGGGGCCATGCAGCGAGCAGACCGTCTCGATCTCCAGGCCGGCCGCCTTCTTCAGGACGCCCTGCACCTGCTGACCATACTTGCCCACAATGCCGATGTAGTACCGGCGTGCCTCGGGCAGCCACTCTTCCTCCACATCCAGCGCGCCGAACTTACCGAAAGCATCCGCGCTGAAAAGCACCTTGTCGGCGGCATCATAGGTCATGATGACTTCCGGCCAGTGGACCATGGGCGCCGTGACAAAATGCAGCGTATGCTTGCCCAGTTCCAGCGTATCGCCTTCCTTGACGATGATGCTGCGGCTGGTGAAGTCAATGTCAAAGAACTGCTGCATGATGGCTACTGCCTTGGCGGAAGCCACGATCTTGGCGTCGGGATACGCCTGGGAAAAAGCGTACACAGAACCGGAATGATCGGGCTCCATATGCTGCACCACCAGATAGTCCGGCGTACGCCCGCCCAGAATTCCCGCAATGTTGGTCAGCCAGGCATCGGTAAAGTGCGCGTCCACAGAATCCATGACCGCCACTTTCTCGTCCTGGATGAGATAAGAGTTGTATGCCATGCCGTTGGGCACCTTGTACTGCCCTTCGAACAGGTCCACGTCATGATCGTTGACGCCTACGTACAAAATATCCTTGGTGATTTCCATTGTGGTAAACCTCCCTGCAGTTTCTTACAAATTTACCTACAGAGAGTAGTATAGCATACTTCGCAACTTCTGTCCCCTGTTTTTTGCAAAAAAATCCCGCAAAGTATAAAAAATTCCCCGCCTTGCGGCGGGGAACCCAACGTTTGGATCAGCGAACCTCAGGGGCCGGGACCGGTGCGTCCACAGGACGCGGAGCACCTTCCACCCACTGGATGGCCTTCTTGGGGCACTTGCTCACGCAGGTGCCGCAGCCATTGCACTTGGTATAATCGATGACGGCCACGTTGTCCTTGAGGAAGATGGCCTGCTGCGGGCAGTTGCGCACGCACAGACCGCAGGCAATGCAGCCGACCTTGCAGGTCTTGTTGACCACAGCGCCCTTATCCTTGTTGGAGCACTTGACCGCAGGCTGCGGCGCAATGGGCTTCATCTGGATGACCTTGCGGGGGCAGACCGCCGTGCAGGCCGTGCAGCCGGTGCACTTGCTGCGGTCCACAACCGCCACACCGTTGACCACATGAATAGCATCGAACTTGCAGGCACGGGTGCAGTCGCCCAGGCCCAGGCAGCCGTAAGAGCAGGCACTGGGGCCGCCGGCTACGGCAGCCGCTGCCGCGCAGGTCTGGATGCCCTTGTAGTCAAACCGCTTGCCGCAGTTTTCACCGCCGGCGCAGATGACCGTGGCGCGCAGGCTGGGACGGTCGGTCTCCTCAGAGCCCATGATGCGGTTGATGGCATCGGCGGTCTTGTCACCGCCGGGGGCACACTTGAAGGTCGGGGCGCCATCTTCCACGATGGCCTTGGCGTAGTCGGCGCAGCCGGCATAGCCACAGCCGCCGCAGTTGGCACCGGCCAGGCAGTCAGTGATCTGCGCAATGCGCGGATCCTCATACACAGCCATGAACTTGGAGGCCAGTACCAGAATAAAGCCGCCGATCAGGCCCAGCACCACCAGCACGACGATAGCAAATACGATCGGGTTCATTCTCTATATTCCCCTTTCTTACAGAATCGCGTTGATGATGTTTTCCACCAGACCGCCAAAGCCCATGAAGCTCAGCGAGGTGATGGCCGCAGAGACCAGCGTGATGGGCAGGCCCTTGAAACTCTCCGGCGGATTGGAATTCTCCACACGCTGACGCACGCCGCAGAACAGCAGCATGGCCACCAGGAAGCCCACGCCGGCACCCGCCGCGCAGATCAGCGCTTCGGCGTAAGCCAGGCCAAAGCCGTAAGTTTCCACGATGGCAGAGTAATCTTGCACGGCCAGGATGGTGACACCCAGCACGCAGCAGTTGGTGGTGATCAGAGGCAGGTACACACCCAGAGACTGATACAAAGCCGGGACATAGCGCTTGAGGGTAATCTCGATGAGCTGGACGAGGACTGCGATGACCAGAATGAAGATGATGGTCTGCATATAGCCAAGGTTAAAGGCGTCCAGCAGGAAGATCTGCAGCGGGAAGGTAACCGCCGTGGCAATGACCATGACCACGATAACCGCCATGCCCATGCCGAAGGAGGAGTCCAGTTTCTTGGAAACGCCCAGGAACGGGCAGATGCCGAGGAACTGCACCAGCACATAGTTGTTGACCAGGATCATGCTGAAGAAGATCGTGGCAAACGTTGCGATCTGAGAACTCATTCTTCAGCGCCCCCTTTCTGTTCGGTCTTGGCGGCGTCGATCTGTTCCAGCATCACATCGCCGCAGGTCTTGCGCTCGATGGGCTTGTTGAGCTTGCGCTCCAGCCAGACACAGCCTGCCATCAGGCAGCCGAAGACAAAGAAGCCGCCGGGTGCGGAGTTCATGATGGTCATGCGGTCGACGCTCTCGGGGATGATGGTGATGCCCAGCCAGCTGCCGCTGCCGATGATCTCACGGATGGAGGACATCAGGGTCATGGTCAGGATGTAGCCAATGCCCATGCCCAGGCCGTCCAGCGCCGAGTCCACCACGGTGTTCTTGCAGGCAAACATCTCGGCACGGCCGAGGATGATGCAGTTGACGACGATCAGCGCCAGGAACACGCCCAGCGACTTGTACAGGTCCGGCACAAAGGCCTGCAGGACCATCTGGACCACCGTAACGAAGGTGGCGATGATGACGATGTAGCACGGCAGATGCACCTTGCCGGGGATGACCTTGCGCAGTGCCGAGATCACGATGTTGGAGCAGACCAGCACGAAGGTCATGGACAGGCCCATGCCCACAGCGCCGGAAACGGTGGTGGTGACAGCCAGTGCGGAGCAGCAGCCCAGCACCAGACGCAGAACGGGGTTTTCGCGGATGATACCCGCGGTAAAGACTTTCCACTTGCTCGGTTTTTCAGCCATCGTTACATACCCCCTTTGATCTCGTTGGTATAGCAGTCGATGGCCGCGTTGACGGCAGTAAAGACCGCATTGCTGGAATAGGTGGCGCTGGCAACGCCGTCCACCGGGCTGCCGCTGGAGACTGCTCCGCCGTTCCAGCCGATAAAGCCGGAGGTAAAGCTCTCGTCAGCCACCTTGGAGCCGATGCCGGTGGTCTGGGTGGACGCATCCACACTGATGTTGGAGATGGCGCCTTCGGTGTCAAAAGCAACATAGACCGTGACGTCCTTGCCGGAATAACCGGAAGCAGCCGCCTTGACCGCCGCCGCACCGGAAGTGGTGGTGACGGCCCCCTCCACGTCGGGCGTGGTCAGGCCCTGCAACTCGGTCATATCCGCATCGGTGGTGCCTTCGGGCAGCACCGACAGATAGGCAGCCAGGGTTTCAGCCTTGGTGTTTTCTTCGATGATGGGGGCGGTCACATCGTTGAGGACCGCCAGCAGGGCGCTGCACACGAGGCAGATGACCACCAGCACAATGACCGGCAGCACCAGTTCCTTAAAGGCGCTCTGCTTTTCCGGGGTCTGGTTGTTTGCCATCAGTCAGCACCCCCTTCCTTTTTGGCTTTTGCTTTTTTGGCTTTCTTGAAGCCCAGAGGCACCTGATGGCCCCACTCGTTGAACCAGGGGGTCATGAGGTTGCCCAGCAGGATGGCGAAGCTCATGCCTTCGTTCATGCTGGCGAAATGACGGATCAGGAAGGTCACCAGGCCGATGAAAATACCGTAATAGAGTTTGCCCTTGGTGGTGAAGGGGCTGGTGACGTAGTCGGTGGCCATAAACACCGCACCGAACAGCAGGCCGCCTCCCATGCACTCCATCAGTGCCACGTAGGGATCACGGGTGTAGAGCAGCGTCAGGATGTAGCAGGTCGCCACGATGCTCACCGGGATGGTCGCCTGGATGGTTCCGGTGGCCAGCAGGATGGCAAAGCCGGCCAGAATCGCCAGGATGCAGGTCTCACCCAGCATGCCGCCGTGCAGGCCCAGGAACATGTCCAGGAAATTGACAGCGCCCAGATCCACCGAGGAGGAGAGCGGCGTTGCGGATGCCAGGGCATCCACCGCCATGTCAGGGTAGACATAGGCCGTCATGCGGGCGGTAAAGCCGAGGAACAGCACGATACGGCCCACCAGGGCGGGGTTGGCGAAGTTATAGCCGATGCCGCCGAAGAGCTGCTTGGTGATGACGATGGCGACGAAGGCGCCGACCACCGCAATCCACAGCGGCATGCCCACCGGCATGTTGAGAGCAAGGATAATGCCGGTCACCACAGCGGAGAGATCCCCCACCGTGTTCGGCTTATGGTTCAGAATTTCATACAGATACTCAAACGCCACGCAGGCAAAGGTGGTGACGACCACCTGGACCAGCGCCTGCACACCGAAGATCAGGGCCGAGGCCAGGACGCAGGGCAGCAGGGCAATGACGACATAGCCCATGAGGCCTCGGGTCGTGGAATGGTCCCGGATATGCGGCGAGGCGGTTACAAGCAAACGTTCTTCCATTTGTTATTTGCCTCCTTTCCGCAGTTCGGACATGTACCACGCCTTGGCCAGCGTCATGGTCTGGCTCACAGGGCGCTTGGCCGGGCAGGCATAGCTGCAGCTGCCGCAGGCCACACACAGATCCACACAGCGTGCTTTGAGAGCGTCAAAGTCCCGGTTGTTGAACGCTTCGGCCACCACGACGGGCTCCAGACCCATGGGGCAGGCGTCGATGCAGCGGCCGCAGCGGATGCAGGCGGACGCCTCGGGCAGATCGGCGGCCTTCTTGCTGAACAGCAGCAGACCGTTGTTCTGTTTCAGGACGGGGAAATCGGCACTGGGGGCGGCGCCACCCATCATGGGGCCGCCGAAGATGATCTTGCCCAGTTCCACATCGGGCTTGATGCCGCCGCAGGCCTCGATGACATCGCGGTAGAGGGTACCGATGGGCACCTCCACGTTCTGCGGCTTGGCAATGGCGTCGCCTTCCACCGTGACACGCTTGGTGGTCAGCGGCATACCGGTCTTGAGGTACTTGCCCAGAGTGGACACACTGGTCACGTTCATGATGATGCAGCCCACGTCGGCAGGCAGGCCCGCCTTGCCGGAAGGTCCGACCTGCGGCACCTCACGGCCGGTGCAGGTTTCCACCAACGTCTTCTCAGCGCCCTGGGGATAGCGGGTGGGCAGCGGCTTGACGCTGACACCGGACATGTTCCGCGTCAGAGAATACATCTGGTCGATGCACTCCGGCTTGTTGCGCTCGATGCCGATGATGCAGTTGGGGATGTTGCAATACTTCATCACGGCGGCAATGCCCGAGATGATGGTATCGCTGCATTCCAGCATTTCACGGCAGTCGGTGGTCAGATAGGGCTCGCACTCCGCCGCATTGATCAGCAGCGTATCGACAGTATCGGCCGCCAGCTTCACATGGGTCGGGAAACCGGCACCGCCGACGCCCACCAGGCCACAGGCCTGGATAGCTGCCAGCAGGCTGGCCTTGTCGGTGACCGTGGGCGGCACGCAGGCCGGATCCACCGTCTGCTGGCCGTCAGTCTTGATGGCTACCGCCGTGGTCATGACGCCGTTGACCATCCGCATCGGCGCCACATCCTGCACCGTGCCCGATACGCTGGAGTGAATGTTGGCGCTGACAAAACCGCTGGCTTTGCCGAT
This sequence comes from Subdoligranulum variabile, assembly GCF_025152575.1. NCBI lineage: Bacteria > Bacillati > Bacillota > Clostridia > Eubacteriales > Oscillospiraceae > Subdoligranulum > Subdoligranulum variabile. Next base: position 452,002 of record NZ_CP102293.1, read on the forward strand.
CAAGGTGCCAACCATGACGGTGTCGCCTTTTTTGACGACAGGTTCCGCAGGAGCGCCGATGTGCATCGACATGGGAATGATGACGTGCTCGGGTACCGGCATCTTTACAGTCGGCTGCCCTGCCGTCGCCTTCACATGCGGCACGCTCGCGCCTTTGGCGGAACGCTTTAGGGACTTGAACAAACTATTTCCCCCATTTCCTTGTTTTCTAGGCATCGCGGTGCGCCGTCCAGGCAGCGTATTCCAGCAATACCCCAAAGTATACCTAACTATTTTACCATGTTGCCGCGGCAAGTCAAGTTGTCCTGATAGACAGCCCTTGGCATTTTGTCCAAGAACGCAATTTCTGCAACAATTTGCGCAAATGTTGCAAAGGATGTCCGATGCTTGCATCTTGCGTCAGTTTATGGTACTATGTTGGTAATGATCGCTCAGCAGTTGTTTTTTTGCAAAGGAGGCAGGTATGAAACACCTTGTCAAGATCCTGGCCCTGCTGGTCGCCGCCAGCGGACTTCTGGCCCTGACCGTTCGGCTTTGTCGGCATCGTAAGCGCCGCAAACGCGCCTGCTACATCACTTTGTACAACTACGATATCTGAAAGCACAAGACCGCCCCGGCGCCAGCGCCGGGGCGGTCTTATTTATAAGGTACAGAATCCCGGTTACAGGTCAATCTCCTGCAGGCGCAGCAGCGCCAGAATATAGATCTTCAGGGCCTCCATCAGTTTTTCAAAAGGAGCCCCCTCGTTGGCCCCGTGCATGGGACCGGCAAAATCAGGAATGGCCAGGTCGGTGTGCTCCGGTCCGAAGCTGACTGCGTACGGGAAGTGCCGTGCATAGGTACCGCCCCCCATGGTGAAAGGTGTCTTGTTCTCCCCTGTCACCTCATTGTAGGTGGTGATCAGCGTCTGGATGGCCGGGCTGTCCGCCGCAATGTAGAACGGGACACGGCTGGTCAGGTGGTCCAGATGTGCGGCGCTGCCGCAGACCTTCTCAAGGGCCGCCGTCATCTTTTCGGGATCGGTGTTGGTCGGATACCGGCAGTCAAAGCTCTGGCGGATCACACCGTCCTCCATCTCGATGGTTCCGCCGATGATGGTCAGCGGATCAAACAGACCGTCGTTGGCCGCAATGCCCAGGGTACTGCCGTCGGTGGAGGCGTGCAGCGTCTTGAGCACCTGCAGATAAGCCTCTTCCTGCGGTGTGCAGATACCGCTCTCCAGCAGGCAGTTCACCAGCAGACCGATGGCATTGACCGTGCCTGCCGGCATGGCTGCGTGGCCGCTCTTGCCCCAGCCGTGCAGAACGGTGGTGCCGTTCTCCCCGGCTTCCGCCGTCACACCCTCGGTGAGCCGGATGGCCTCCGGCTTCACCCGGACTGTGCAGGAAGCGCGGTCCGGCACTGCGTTGCGCGCCACACCGCCAGAGAACGCTGCAATGACGCCATTTTCCAGTTTGGGGCTGACGATTTCACCGTTGAAGCCGCCCTTTTCTCCGTTGCAGACCGGGAACTCGGCATCCGGCGTGAAGCAGAACGCCGGCATGGGATAGTGCTCGGCGTAGTAATCCACGTCGTGCATGTTGGTTTCCTCATTGGCGCCCAGCAGCGCACGCACAGGATACTTCAGCGCAATGCCATTGTCTTTCAGATATTTCAGCGCGTACAAGCAGAGGATGCCAGGGCCTTTGTCGTCAGCCACCCCGCGGCCCAGCAGCCAACCATCCCGCACCCGCACGGTGTAAGGGTCAGCGTCCCAGCCGTTGCCCTCAGGAACCACGTCCACATGGGTGATGGTGGCCAGGAATTTCTGGTCGTCGGCAATGGGACCGGTCTGGGCCCAGCCGATGTAACCGTCTGCATTATAGGTCTGCAGACCCAGCTCCGAAGCAATCTCCAGTGCTTTGTCCAACGCAGCCTTGGGGCCGGCGCCGAAAGGGGCACCGGGTTCCGGTGTGCCCTCCACACTGGGCACCGCCACCAGACGGGTAATGTCCCGCAGGATATTTTCACGGTTTTGTTCAGCAAAGGCGTCGATGGACGCCCAACGCGGATCGTTCATGGAAGTACCTCCCAAGATAAATGTAGGTTGCCCTTAGTATAGCACAGCAAACCAAAATGTAAAGACTCCTCCTGGCGGAGGATGCTTGACAGCCCTTTTATTTTGTGATATATAATATTTAGTAATCCTAATTGTTTATTTTTGAAGGGGTGGTGGGGATTCCATGGCAGACAGTGAGCAGCGCTTTGCGCAGCAGCTGAAGAAGGGGGTACTGGAAATGCTGGTGCTTCGCCTGCTGGCCGATGCCCCCAGCCATGGTTACCAGTTGATTGTGCGATTGCGGGAAAGCAGCGGCGGGATGCTGGAATTGAAGGAAGGCACCCTCTACCCCATTCTGTACCGGCTGGAGGAGGAAGGCTGCATCGCATCGGCCTGGAACCGCCCCGACAAGCAGCTTTCCTCCGGGAAGGTGCCTCGGCGGGTCTATTCCGTGACCGAGACCGGTCGGACCGTGCTGGAACAGGAAACGGCAGCCTGGCATCGCTTCGTGGACTGTGTGGAACAATACGTCGGGAGGGACCCACAATGAAATGGAAAATCGGTAATACAACCCTGGACATTCTGCCGCCTGTAAAACGGTACATGAATGCCATTGAACGTCGGCTGCGGACGGACCGTAAAACCCGGGGACGCATCATGACTGAGTTGGCCGGAGATTTTGAGAGCCGCCGGGAAAGCGGCCAGAGCGATGAAGAGATCATGGCCGCGCTGGGGACTCCCGAAGAGGTAGCGGAACAGTTCAATGCAGCGTTCGGTGCACCGGGAGCCGCCAGCCGGTGGCGGTGGGGATTCGTGGTGCTGGCTTTGCTGGTTCTGGTTGTTGCGCTGATTCCTCTCCTGGTTGCCAACCTCACCGCAGGACAGGCAGCTTCTCTTGGCGTGATCGGCGGTGCGGACGGTCCCACATCCATTTACGTAAGTGCCTCCCCTGCCCAGAGTCTGATCAGTGTTCTGCCCTGGTTGCTGGGATGTGTTGGCGGCTTTTTGCTGCCCACCTGGCGCAACCCCCGTGCGGGCAGCGGCTATGGGGCTTCCCTGCTGTTGTGCGGGTTAGGCTTGTTGCCTTTGTGCCTGGTCGCAATGGAACTTGTGATTGTGGCAGCCACCACCGAACTGCCTCTTGCCCAATTGGGGGCAGCTTGCTGGGCACTGCTCTCCGGCTTTTTTACCAATGGAGAATGGCTTTGCGCCGCGGTCTTCGGCTGGGCCTGTCTCGCCCGGAACCGGGCCAAAAAGGCTTCCCGTGAGAACACAGAAAAAAAATAAAGAAAAAATGAAAGCCGGGCTTGACAAGTCCGGCTTTCCATGCTAAAATAATACTCGCATTTGGCGGCAGCCACTGTGGAGAGGTGTCCGAGTGGTTTATGGAACTGGTCTTGAAAACCAGCGATTCGCGCGAGCGGACCATGGGTTCGAATCCCATCCTCTCCGCCATTTTGTATAACAAGTGAATATCCCAATCACTTTGACTTGTGGAGTAATACTCAAGAGGTCGAAGAGGCGCCCCTGCTAAGGGCGTAGGGTCCGAAAGGGCCGCGAGAGTTCAAATCTCTCTTACTCCGCCACACGGGCCACAAATTAACGTAGCAACGTTAGTTTGTGGCCTGTTTTCTTTTGCTTTTCTGTCCCCGGCGGGGCGGCGATTATAAACTAAAACACGGTGCAGCAGGATGCAGCACCGTGTAACTGTATACACTATTGTTTACAAAACTGTATACTTAATTGTTTACATCCGTGGGGAGCATCTGCATGGCGTCTACGGCGGCCAGTTTGGCGTCCAAGCTAATGTGGCCGTAGGTGTCCGCCAGCTTTCCGTTAGAGTGCCCCACAATGGCGTTTATGACGGCCTGAGGAATTTCCGGCTTGACTTCCAGCAGCCGAGTGTAACAGGTATGCCGCTGGCAGTAGGGGCGCAGTTGCCGGATGCCGGTGCGCTCTATCATTTTACCGTACTCGCTGTACAGCTTTTCAATGCCGTAGGCGCACAGGCCGCTTTTGGCCTGGGGGAGCAGCTGGCGGATCACAGGCAGCACGGCCCGGGCAATGGGAATTTCCCGGTTGCGGCCCGCCTCGGTCTTGATGCCGCCCACCACGCAGCGGGCGTCCAGATCTACGGCATCGGGGTCAATGGCCATCAGCTCCCCGGTTCTGAGGCCCAAATACGCCATGATAAGCATATACCCGGCCACATCATGCCCGGCGGTCCAATCGTCCCAAATAGCCTGCATTTCGGCGGGTGTGCGGGCATCCTGGGCCGTCAATGGTTTGCTGGGCAATTCCAGGTAACTGATCAGCTGCGCCTTGGCCGGGGAAATAAACTCATTGATGACCGCGACATCGTAAATCTTTTGCAGCACCGTCTTGGCATCCCGCTTCGGGTAAAAGGCGCCCGGAAGATCTTCCACCAGATCCTGCAGCTCCCAAAACCGCAGAGAGCCAATCTCCCGGTCGTGGATCGGAGCCAGGCGTTTGTATGCGGTGGCATAGTGGCCGCGTTTGTCCTGGCTGATGTCCTGCCATTTGCGCTGTTTCTGCAGCATAATCCAGAGCTGTGCCACGGTGGTCGTCTGGGGATTGTCCTGAGGATTGGCCAGCATAGGATAGTAAGCCCGGGCCGCCGCCTTGGTGACAAATCCTCCTTTGCTGCGCATGACCATGCGGCCGCCCTGCACCTTGCGGTAAATGATAGTGTAGGTCCTCCCCCGCTTGATCACGGTGCCGGACCCGTTGGGCATTCTCCCCTTCGGCCCGGCGGGCCGGTCGGTCACTGTCTGCTTTTTACCGCAGTACGGGCAGTATATAGCATCGTCCGGGATTTCCCGGCCGCAAGCTGTCCGGCAGCACAACATAAAAAACCACCTCCGATTGCAAGATACCGAAGGTGGTGGTATTATAATAATGTACTGGGGGCCACCCCCGGTATGGTATTCACCTCAACCCCGTCGGCTGTCTCCCGGCGGGGCTTTTTATTTTGTAATGCTGATAACGATAGAATAAGGAGCTGTTCCATTCTCCATTTCGTATTTGTCGCTATCCTCATCCATGTATACATATTTGTAAGGGCCACCCGTTATTTCTCCGCTGACCTTTCCGCTACCGGCCAAAAGGTTTTTTACGCGGGAAATACTGCCCTTTTTAATGTATCCAACATGGACTCCGTCCATACAGACTTTGATTGCGTTGGGATCGTGGGGATTCTCAGGCTCCGGAACCAGCTCTACCTGCTGAGGCGCGAACAGAAATTTATAAATCCGTTCTTCTTCCATGCCTTCTTCCACAATCTCGGTTTTGGACATTTCGTATTCTATATTATCAGAACCAAGATTTTCAATATCCTTTTCGTGAAAACTGACGCCCGCCACATGGAAGTTTGCCGATTGAGAAATAGCCTTTTTAGGTTTCTGCTCTTTTTCGGGAGTAAGTGGTACAACGCTTTCGTCCTTCCCGGTCCCGTCCTCCTGTCCAGCTTCTTCGTCATCAGACGAAAGAATTCTTTCAAGTTCCTGAACATTCTTTTCCCAGGTTCCTTTGCATGCATACACGATAACCGCAAGTAATAGCGATATGACCGACAAGACTTGCTGACTGGCAAGAGCAAAGACCGCACAAACGATAACAAAAACTGCCATGACCGTCATTCTGTTCCGGAGGCAATTTTGATATTTTGCAAGGGCCTTTTGCGGGTCTCTAAGATCTGCAGCGGACAAGCCACTTTTCTTTGCAGGAACAGACGACACGATTGTTCTTGTATATTGTTTCGTAGAACTGGCCTCTGCCGGTTTCCGTCTTTTTGTGGTTCTCTTTTTCTTGCTGTCGGTTACAAAGGAAATTCCGGTCCCTGGAATTGAAGCAGTTGTCCGTACCCCACCTCTTGCCTTTTTGGTAACTCGAAATCCTTTCGTTCCAACAGAGTACCCAATCCCCTTTTTACTGAGGTTCAGGCGGACGCCACCGCCAAGATTGATACTTTTCCGCATACGGAACCCCATAGACAGCCTCCTTCTTCGCGTCATCAAACAACCTACAGTTGTAAATTGTTCAAAATATAAAGATGAATCCTGTTAAAATTGCGCATATACAAACAACTTAACGTTGTGTATAATAATGTCAAACTCAATTATGTTTTGACGGGAGGAACCGGTCATGTACTTGGAAGAATTGTTGCGAATTATTCACAGGAACAATGAAGCGTTCCTCCGTGCCCTGCTGGCCTATGCTCTGGGCAGAGAAAAAGCGGAACATAAACAACAGAACCCTTAAAAGATTGCCCCGGCGGTGCCGGGGCTTTATTCTTTTTCTGCAAGGTTGTCGATCAGTTTTCTGACGGCAGCCTTTTCTTTTTCGTCCAGCTTCCAGTAGGCCCGGATGATACGGACAATAGTTTCATCAGCACCGGCGCCGATCTGGCCCAAGATATAGTCCAGTTCCTCATCGGGAGAAACTTCTATAAAAGGTTTTCCCTTTCCGGTGCGAATCCATTCTTCCGATACAGAAAATTCTCGGCTAATATCTGCAAGTGTTCGATCACTGGGCTGTTTAACTCCGGAACAAATCTGAGAGACAAAAGCCTGTGATACATTCAATTTATCTGCAAAAGCAGTCTTAGTAATATTTAATTCTTTAATAAGCCAAGAAAGTCGCTCATTCAAGTTATCCAAGCAATCACCTCCCTTGTGATTATATTACCATGAACGAAGAAAAAAGTAAATAGAAAAATATAGCCTAGTTATAAAAAAGTTCTTGCAATCGTATCTAGGTTATGATATACTATAACTGAGCTAACAAGGGAGGTGAAGCGGATGGTTTGTTGCATTACCGGAAAGGTGTTGTGTGAAGGCTGCAATGGTCCGATGTATGTATGCGATCCAGCCAAAAACCATACGTGCAAAAAAACATTCTGCCATGAATGCGGCTATACATCCAAAGCAGAATGTTCGACTGACGGAAAACCGATTTGCACTAAAACTCTGTTAGATCGGCAGCATCCCTTTGATTGAGGAAATCCACTCTGCCATTTCTTTGAAGTTCCGTTTGAATTCTTGTTCACAGTAAACGAGAGCTTCATAGGTAAGGGAGATGAAGTTGGCAAGATTATCTCCCCTTGAATAGTGGATGCAGCCAGCGTGGGCCAATTCAAAGCACAGATCAGTCACATCTTTGGTTTTCATATTTGGCAGATACGATTTTTGTATATCCGCAGAACTTCCAAATTGATTTGACTCTGTACGCCCTTTTCCTTCATGGCGTCTACCCAGATAGATGCCATACAAAAGTTTCAGAAGCGATTTTGCTTCGAACGTGATATCAAAATCGATCACAAAAGATCACCTCCTTTCCAGCCTGATTATATCATGCAGGACATGGGGGTGCAAATTTAGGGAGGTGACATATATGCCGTATAACATTTCCACCGAGCAGATTGCCGACGTGGCAAAGATTGCGGAAAAGATGCAGCGGCTTTCGCCGCGTGCACTGGCTTACGTGGAGGGCGCTGTCAATATGGCGCTGGCCCTGCACGAAGACAACAACACGCCCAAGTCGGCGTGATGATGTGTCCACATTGGACACGGGGAGGTGATGGCGATGGAGGACATTTCCATTAGCGATTGGCTGACAATTCTTAGTGCGTTGGGAGATTACCGCGATAAACACGCCGCGTTGGCAAAGTCTATGGCTGATTATCATCAGCAAGAGGCCGATGCTGCCGTCAGGCTTCGCCAACTCATCCGGGATAATTTTTTGCGCTAATTCTTTTAATGCAATGGTGCCCACATTGGACACGTAAGCGGGTAGGGACATCAATGTCCTTACCAGGGAGGAAACTATGGAGAACAATTTTCAACCCGCTGATCTGGTAGTGATTGCCAACGCGTTGGAGTATTACCGGGATTATATGATGCAAGATATCGAATTGTCTGCCGATCATCCCAATATTGCCCGGTATTTTCGTAGGTGTGCGGAGGATGCCAATAAGGTATTGCAATCTGTCCGGGCTGAACTTGGACTTCCGGAAAAGCCCTGGAAATACGCGGATGCCGTTGCACAGACCGCCCAGGAAATCGAGGGCAGCTGCGATGGATGTATGCACATCGACTGCGAACGGGATGAGCGCCCTTGCAGCGATTGCTGCCGTCTGAATCGGGTAGACCGGTATGAACAGGAAGACCCGACCCTGGCCGATGTGTTCCCGGAACTGCATGGCGGAAAGGATGCAGACCATGAAACCTGAGATTATTTGCCCCGCCAGCGGGAAGCCGTATTGCCGGGGCTGTCTGGGTCCAGTTTACCTGTGTTCCCCGGCAAAGAATGTTTTGTGCCGGAAAATGGGATGCGGTTTGCAGTGTCACCACACGCATAACCGGGAGTATTCAGTGGATGGGGTTCCCATCTGCCCCACCCCGAAAATGCTTGAATTGATGGACCAGTAAGGAGGTGCGAAGCGTGGCGGGTTTGATCATCCGGCCCCGGGATGCCTGGGATATGATGCAGGACGCGGGGCTTTCCGGCATTGGGCTGGAAACGCTGCGGGCCGGTATCCGGCAGGGCCGGTGGCCCTGGGCGGATTACATAGCGGCCAGCAGCCCCAAAGGCAAGGATGAATACATCATCTATGCCCTGCCCTTCCGGGCCTGGCTGCGCGAACGCAGCCCCTACGTGAAGGAGGACGCCCCGGCATGAGGAATTATATTTCCCGGCGGTTTTCGGCCGAAGAGATGGAAGAGATCCGCAAAGACCTTTTCCGGGCTAAGGGGAATGCCGCTGTCGTCGCCCAGCTTCACGCTTGCAAGGTGGCCGCCCAGCAGCGGGCCTGGTATGAAGCCAACCGGGATAAGGTGGCCGCCCAGCAGCGGGCCTGGTATGAAGCCAACCGGGATAAGGTGGCCGCCCAGCAGCGGGCCTATCGGGAAGCCAACCGGGATAAGGTGGCCGAATACAATCGAAAATATTATGCAAAGAGAAAGAAGGTCGTATTATGAGCAATCAGATCCCGGTGGGTCTGCCGGACAGCTGCTACAGTATCGGGCCGCGCACCGGCGCTCCTGTGCAGATCTACAGAGGCGACAGCACCCTGTACGGGGTGCACGTGCGGGAGAGCGTGGACGCGCTGAACGCACGCCATGGTGTGGATCGGCGCACCGAGGCCGCCATGATGGGCGGCGCTACCAAGGGTTGGGAAAGCCCCTATGCGGACCCGGCCCACTACGATGACGAGGGGTGCTATACCGGCCCCCGGGAAGGAGACATTGATGGCTGAAGAAAATAAACACGGACTTGTAGAAAGTGGCATTCCGCGCCTGGATCGCCCGCTGCGAGCGGACGAAGTTGTGCTGCAGGTGCTGGAGGTAACCAAGGATTGGGCAAAGCTGAAGCTGTGGCCCAAAGTGGACGCGGTGCGAAACATTTTGCACGAATACGAAGAAGCAACGGACATTAGCCCCTATTCTTCCCGGCATTATGCCTGCGGAAGATCGCTTTATTGCAGCGTAGGGCTGTGCGGTGTTTGGGAGAACGACCGGGTGTACCGCGATGCTTGCGCAATTGGCAGCTACCATCTGAACGCTGACCCTGCGCAAAACGAGTGTGATTCTAGCTTTTTGGCTGCGGCCGCTTTGTGGGGCGTGGCGGCGCCGGTGCTGCGGATGCCCGCTTTTCGGTTTGGAGCGGATAAGGTGCAGATCAACCCGGTGGCGACGCCGGACGGCCAGCGCATTAAAGGCTATGTGCTGGCGGACATTTTGACCTGTACCGAGCTGGCTTACGAATATGGGAAGATCAGCCTGGCACAGTTTACCAAACGGAACGGAGATAAACTTCTGTGGCAAAAGCATTGATCGCGCATCTGGCCGCCTGGTACAAACCCGGCCCGGCGGGCGGCCGCGGTGTTTTTGTGACAGACGGCGGATATCTGCTTGAAGAACAGCGAATGTATGCTGAACTGGAAGCCAAGGCACGTGGCCAGCCCATCCCGGTGGTGGTGGAGATCAAGCCGGTGCGCAACCGGCGCACGCTGGATCAAAACCGGCTCATGTGGGCGCTGCTCACCAAGATGGCCCGCGCCTATGGCCAGACCACCCCGGAAACCTGCTATCTGGATATGCTGGCCGAGTACGACGGCGGCGAGATCAGCTACTGGCAGGTACCGGTAGCGGCGCTGGCGGACCTTCGGCGGGCTTTCCGGGTGGTGCAGGTAGTGGAGCTGCTGGATGACGAGAAATGCACGGTGCGCATCGGGCTGGGGTCCAGCCACTTTGACCGGCACCAGATGGCCGAGTTTATCGACCGCATATTTGACCGCCTGGCCGAGATGGGCGTGAGCGACGCCGAGACCACCCAGCAGTATAGAGATTGGAGGTTGCAGCGGGATGGCTAGGAGCATCATGCAGGTGGGACGGTATTGCTACATCTGCAAAAAGGAGTACAACCTGTACACCACAACAAATCTGGAAGAACATCACGTGTTTGGTGGTCCATTGCGTTCCCTCTCCGAGCATTACGGCCTGAAGGTATATCTTTGCCACCGCCACCACAACGAGCCGCCCACGGGCGTCCATTTTGACGCCACGGCCCGCTGGAGGTTGGAGCGGGATGCCAAGCGTGCCTTTGATCAGCGGCACGGCGCCGGGATGCTGGACAAGCTGATCAAGAAGGTGCAGGAGGACAAAGCCGATGCGGTTTGAGATTCGGGACAAGACCGACCGTGTGGTGATGTGGACCGTGGACGTTTGCTGTGTACCGTCCGCTTCCCTGTTGTCCGATATGCGGGCGGCAGGGTACAAAACGTACATGGATGGAAAGTTGATTCGCAAAGGAGGAATTGATTTTGCAAATAGCCAATAAAAAAAGCGTTTTGGAGATGGCTATGGGCGGAATTGCCGAGGTGGTAGACCGTGAGGTTGACCGGGTAATCTGCAATGTGCTGGACCCCAGCACCAAAGCTACCGCCAAACGGAAGATCGTACTGACGCTGACCTTTAATCCGGACGAAACCCGGAGCCGCCTGGACATGGATGTGCAGGCAAAAAGCACGCTGGCCCCCGTGGCGCCCCTCAAGACAGATCTGTGCATTACCAAGGGCCGCGGCGGCGAGTTGCTGATGGCCGAGATGCTGCCCCAGGTGCCCGGCCAAATCGACATGGACGGCGATGAAGCCCCTGAACCGGCAATGGCCCGTGTGGGGCGCATGACATACTAAGGAGGTATATACCGTGGGAGAAAGTTTTTTGGAAGATGCTATCAACCGTATTGTGGAGCTGGCGAAACCGCAGACGTACAAGATTGGGCCGTACATCTATGCGTCTCAGGACCTGACCTTGGTGGATACTGAGCCCAGCCGGCCGAAGGATTTTTGCGTGGATACGCTCAGCGGCCTGGTGCGGATCATCAAGGAGGAAGGTTCCAAGCTGGACGTGAAACTGTTGGTGCAGGTGGAAGGTCAGCGCCATGTGGCGGTGTGGAGTGATTATCTTGGCACACGTGTCGACCGTGCCCGCACGTATGAGCGCTGGCGCCTTTACACCGCAGAGGCGGATGTCCCCCGTATCACGGTAGGCAACTACATGGATCAGAAACAGGCTATCATTGAGCTGCAGAGCCTGCACAACGCCACCCCGGACCGTGACTACCTTCTGGACCTGTTGAGCAAGATCGACGTGACCCAGGGCGTCAAGAGCACCGACAACGGCGTGACCCAGGAGGCAACGGTTAAGACCGGCGTAGTGCTGAAAGATACGGTGCCCGTCAAGCCCATTGTGGCGTTGCAGCCGTACCGCACCTTCCTGGAAGTTGACCAGCCGGTGAGCAAGTTCCTGCTGCGGGTGGATGAAAACGGCAAAGTAGGGCTGTTTGAGGCCGACGGCGGCGCCTGGAAGCTGGAAGCCAAACGCAGCATTGCGGCCTGGCTGAGCAAGGAACTGGCGACAGAAATTGATGCTCACCGTGTTGTCGTTATGATCTGAGGTGCCTAGATGCTGAATGTAGTTGCTATTGTTGGCCGTCTGGCTTTTGATCCTCAGATGCGGCAGACCACCACCGGCAAGAGCGTGGCCACCTTCCGCATTGCCTGTGATCGTGGCCGCAAGGATGCCCGGGGCCAGATGCTGACCGATTGGTTGGATGTGGTGGCGTGGGAGCGGTTGGGCGAGTTTGTCTGCCAGTATTTTCAGAAAGGCCAGATGATCGCTGTCACCGGCCGGTTGCAGAGCCGGTCTTATCAGGACCGGAACGGAAACAACCGGACAGCCGTGGAGATCGTCGCCAACAGCCTGGATTTTGTGGGCAGCAAGGCCGCTGCGAATACGCAGCAGGGTGCCGGATATGCTGCGCCTGTGCAGCGCCCGGCGGATACCAATGAGCCGAAATTGACGGGAGAAGGTGATGATGATTTTGCCGTGATTGAGGATGATGGAGATCTGCCCTTCTGATTCCCGATGAACTGAAAAAGACCTGACAGGGATGCGCTTAAAAAGAGCGCGGCGCACCCCTGTATTAAGGTCGGCCAATTTTAGAGGTAAACAGATGGAAACTCCTGGATTTTATGCGATACTTCCCGCCAGTGTTCGGTACGATAACCGCCTGAAAGCTGCCGAGAAAATCCTTTTTTGTGAGATCACCGCGCTGTCAGACCAGAACGGGTATTGTCACGCCCAGAACGGGTATTTCTCACAGCTCTACCAGGTGGATGAGCGGACAATCCGCCGGTGGATTCATCAGCTGGAGCAGCTGGGCTATATCCGCATCGAGTACGAAAAAGCCGGTGACACCCAGCAGCGCCGCATTATCCCCGGCGGGATGCCTGAATCGGATGGACACCCAGTGTCCGCCCCGGACAAAAATGTCCGGCCCCCCCGGACAAAAATGTCCGGCCCCCCCGGACAAAATTGTCCGCCAGAACAATACAAGTATAACAATACAAGATATAACAATAAACGCGCGCGCGAGGAGCGATCTCCTGAGGACGTATTCAGCGAGTACGCTTGTGGGAAAACTTCCCTGCTGAATACCCTGGCTGATTTCACCCGGTACCGGGATGGGAAAAAGAAGCCGCTTTCCATCGAAGGTGCTTCCCGCGTTTGCAAGCGTCTGGATGCTCTGGCCAAAGAAGCAGGCGTCACTGATGTAGATGGGTACAAAGTGGCGGTGCTTGATCAGAGTATGCTCAACAACTGGGACGGGCTGTTCCCGCTGAAATATGAGTTTGAGGACCGGCAGCCGGTTGTACATACAGGATCTGGAGGCCCGGCACCGGCGCCCAGGGAGATCCGGCCGGATGAGGATATCAGCCAGTATTTTTGAGGGAAGGTTGTTTATGAGTAAACGAAAGTTGCTGACAGATGAACAGCTTGACGACATCTGGAAAGAAATGCTGAAGCCGGAAGCCAAAAAGCCTATCCACCTTGACTGTTCGGCGTGGGAACCGTGCGAATATTGCAAAGGCGCAAAGTTTATTTCTGGATGGGCAAGCGCAGAAACTAAGACAGAATCGGGAATTTCGTTTGAAAGCCGAATCGAGGGAGACTTCTTGTTTTGCCCTATGTGTGGCCGCCCGCTGACCGATGACGCATGGGAAATGCTGGAAAAGAGATTGGAGGTTGCAAAGTGAAAATTGGAGATTTTGTCGTTTGCGATACAGGAGTTTGTGGAATAGTTGTTAAAATTTACACTCCCACAGCCAGCGCACAACAGATTATGGTCCGAACATTTAACGGAATGCTATACCACGCTCCATACAATATGTGGAGGATATGTCGCCATGAATAATAGCAAGAGACGCCATGATGGCGGGGCCTATCGTCAGTACAAGACGATGATGGCCGCTCATGCCAAGGAAGGAAAAGACCGGGCTACGTTCCGGAGGAAGATCCCAAAACATAAGCGTGACCGCCCGGCGGGCGGAAAACGGGAGGAGTAAACCATGAGTAAACTGTCACCGGCCCAGCAGCACCAGATGGCTTTTATCGGCGCTGCCCTGCTGGTGCCCAAGGAAGCCAGGGACAGTATCATGCGGATGTCCCCGGCTATGTTTGAACAGGGCGCGCTGCGGGATGTATTTACCGCCATTTATCAGCTGTCGTTTGAGGGTAAAGGCATTGATCCGCTTACCGTTGCCTATCGGGCCGGTGATCAGCATAGACAGCTGATCATGAATGCCGCCCAGACCTGCCCCAGTGTCAGCCATGTAGCTGACTACGAAACGCTGATTGTGGAAGACTGGCGCCAGAGCCTGCTGCAGTCTGCCCTGGCTGAAGCACAGCTCAGTGGAGACAGCAACGACGCGATCTGCACCAAGCTGCGGGCGGCGCTGAATATCCAGGACGCGATAGCGGCCCAGCAGCTGGACAGCAGCGCCCAGGAATTTGATGCTGTTTTGGATCGGACTGTGGAAGGGCTGCACAAACCGGACAATACCCTGAAAACCGGATGGAAACCGGTGGACCGCTATGGAATGTTTGAGCGCACCAATGTGGTGGTCCTGGCCGGTCGGCCTGGCTGCGGAAAGACAGATTTTGGTATCAATCTGGCGGCGCGATTTTCCAAACGGTATCGCACCTACTATCTGACTCTGGAAGAAACCGCCGAAAAGCTAATGACCCGTATACTTTCCAAGGCGTGCCGGATTGATGCAGCCAAGATGCGGGACAAAACTTTAAACTCGGACGAGTTTGCCATCATTGACAATGCCCGGCAGGCTTTAAAGCACCACCATAACATGGTGCTGGAGGACGGGGCCGGTATGACGGTGGAAGGCATCCGGGCGCGTCTGCTGAAACACAAGCCCGATATTGCTTTTATCGACCACATCGGTCTGATCTCCGGCGATCCCCGCGCCAAGGAATATGAACGGCTGAGTGATATTACCCGACAGCTGAAAGTTCTGGCCATGCAGATGGGAATTGTAATTGTGGAGCTGTGCCAGCTGAACCGGCAGGTGGTCCGCACTGGTGGCCGGTATGCGTCACTTGCAGATCTCCGAGGCAGTGGAACGATTGAGCAGGACGCCAATGTGGTTATGTTTGTGCAGAACATCCCGGCGGATACATCCGATGAGCTGCACGACACGGACGACTACCGCCCCAGCGGGGTGTTGGTCGGGAAAAACCGGGAAGGCGGCCTGGGTGAGATCTCCATGCAGTGGCGACCCCAGTACCATGATTGGCTTCCTGAAGGATCTGTTTATCCCCAGGATGAGGGCGGAGAGGCCGGGCCGAGATTTCCGGAGGAATGAGTTTTAGGAGGAAACTATGGAAAAGATTGCAATTATTAACCTGAAAGGCGGAGTGGGCAAAAGCGTCACCACTATCAATTTGGCGGCTGAGTTTGGTGCCCGTGGCCTCCAGGTGCTTGTGGTAGATCTGGACAAGCAGGCCAACACCACAAAGTTTTTTAATGCCCTGGATTATGATAGCCCCAGTACTGCTGATTTATTGACTTGTACCGTCAGTATTGGAGATATGATTCAAATGACGCCTGTTAAAAATGTTGATATGATCCCCGCAAATATGCGGTTGCTGATGGCCAATAAGCAGGTACTTTTGGACACAAGCGAGCCGCAGCAGACACGTCTGCGGGATGCATTGGATAATATTATGCTTGAGCTGCCTTTTGGTGAGGATGAATATAATATCTGTCTGATGGATTGCCCGCCGGACCTGGATATGGGCAGTATCAACGCTCTGTGTGCCGCTGACTGGGTGATCATTCCGGTGGACTGCGACGAATGGGCCACTGACGGCTTGCAGGAAGTGCTGGATCAGATGGAAAAGCTGCGCATGTACTACAATCCCCGGCTGAAGCTGGCGGGCGTGCTGCTGACCAAGTACAACCGCACCAACGCTGAAAAGCAAGTAGCGAAAGATGTTTCTGATTCTGGCGCTCCCCTGCTTAAGTCTGTGATTCGGTACACCGTAAAAGTCAAAGAGGCCCGAAGCGCCCACAAACCGCTACGTGAATATGCCCCCGGCGGGACTGCTACCCAGGATTACAGTGATCTGGCCGATGAGCTGCTGGAGATTGTGGGGCTGAATGTGTCCAATGTGGACACAAAGAATGGTGGTGACGGCAATGACTGATATTGTGCGCCGCGCGCTGCTGGGAGATAAGCAGGCGCAGGAAGAATGCACGCGGAAGGGGATTGTGTTGCCGTGTTGGCGTTGCGGTGGAGAAGCGGAGGCAAAGCAGGTGAGCAATGTTGGACGGCCGCTGTATGCTGTTTCTTGCAAAAAGCACTACTGTGGGGCATACGGATGTGCGCACAGAACGGAAAATGAAGCGATTTCGTACTGGAACACCCGCTCTGTGCCGCCGATCGGTCGGTGTAAAGATTGCAAACACAAAAAAATTATTTCAAGTACTATTTATTGCGATCTTGACGAATGCGCAAAAAACGAAAACGATTTTTGCAGCGATTTTAAACCAAAGGAGGACGATGGCAGTGTATGAACCAAGGTTGATTGATGCCGACAAAGTTGAAATTGGGTTTAAGGAACTATGCGAAAGCCCGTATTTCAAAAGCGACGTGAGTGCAAAGCATGGCGCTGAGACACTCATGGATTTGTGCGTCAGAACCGATAGCCATAAACCGAATACCATCGACCCCGAAACGCTGCCCATTGTACAAGAATTTCATCAAAAGCTGGTACAAGAGCAGCTGATTTGCAACAACTTGCAAAAGGATCTTGTACAAGTAGCAATGGAACGGAATTCAGCTTGTAAACAGCTGCTTGAATGTGCTTCGCTGTTGCGAGTTCAGTGTCTTTGCTGTATTCATTACACGGACCGAGTACCTTGTGTAAAGTGTAAAGATGGTTCTCAATGGGAATGGCGTGGACCTGATGAAGAAGATGCAACAGCCAAAAAGGAGGAAGCTGACAATGAGTAAAGGTTTTTCGGTCACGGATATTTTGGGGGAACAATCCAAAGCCAGCGCCCCGGCGGGGCAGCCCATGAAAGTGGTCATGCTGCCAATCGGTGATATTCAGCCCAACCCGCAAAACGCCATCTATGAGATTGGTGACGTGGGAATGCTGCAGGCGGACATTGCAGAACACGGGCTGCGCACCCCGCTGGAAGTGGCTCCGGCCCAGGGCGGCAAATATATGCTCATTGCAGGGCACCGCCGTCACACTGCCTGTCTGGGGCTGCATGATTCTGGAGACAAGCGCTTTGATCTGTTGCCTTGCGTGATCACCGACTACGGTGACCCGGATGAGGAGCTGGTGGCGCTGATCACGTCCAACGCCACGGCCCGGGAGCTGACTGACGGCGAACGGCTTCGGCAGTATGAAGCATTGAAGGGCGCGCTGACCAGATTGAAAGCTGAGGGAAAAGTGGACGGCCGTGTGCGCGAAGAACTGGCCCGGCGGACCGGTGAGGGGTCCGGCACGTTGGCACGTCTCAATGCCATCTCGGCCCGCTGCATTCCTGAGGTCAAGGAAATGCTGGAAAAAGGTGAGATCACTTTTACCCGGGCTTATGAGTGCAGCAAGTTGTACAAGGTTCAGCAGGTCACATATGCCCGATGCGGATACAATTCAATGCCGGAAATTGAGGAAGCATACCAGAAATCAATCCGCAAATGGCTTTTGAAAGAAGCGCTGAAGCCTTATCTCCAGGTTGCTGATTACGGACCCAACTCAAACCAGTGGAACTATCTGAACCGTGTGAAGATAGAAAAGTTTGAACAGACGACCGAGATTGACGGCCAGTCATTTAAAGCTGGGGGAGATTTTCGAGGCAGTGAATACATGGTTGTCCAGCAGCTTGACCCATCTGACCCGGAAGAAGTCATTGCAGAAAAGGGCTTTTATTTGCGGGATCTCTACCAGCGTGCCAAATGCCTGTATATGAGTGATGAAGATCGGCAGGCTGAAAATCAGCAGAAAGAAAGTGACAAGTCGCAAAAAGCCGCCGCTGCTGCCGCCGAAAAAGAACTTGAAGCGGAAGTTGTGGCAATTTTGGGGGATTACGACAACTGGAAAAAAGTCGCTTATGCCAAGGAGCTGGGCCTGGTATTCAGAGAATACCCGCTGCACGATGGAACCCATTTCGTTGTTGGGGTCGATGAAACCAGTCGGAAAACGGGTTGGGTTGGATTGCCCTATGATGTTTATTTTTATGCGCGATTTGATGCTGATGGAAACCGCGTAGATGTCCACGATGGAAAGCCGTCTCCGTTAAATTATTTTACTTGTTGGCGCAGCGGTGCATTGCTGGACGATTTTCTGAAAACCGATATTAAAAAAGCCAAAGCCAAAGAAAGCGTGGATAAATGACCTATGCAGAAAAGACAAAGTATCTTTTTCGATACTTAGACGCCCGGCGAGAAATGAAAGTTCTGGCCGATGAACTGGAACAAGTGCAGTCTGATGCGTGCCGTGTTACTCCCCTGCTTTCCGGGATGCCCGGCGGGAAAAATGATGGACAAGCATTGCCCCGGGCCGTGGAGCAGATCACAAAAGCGCGCCAGGAACTGGAGGCGCAGATCAATGTGTGCGGCGCCACCCGGCGGGAAGTGGTTGCAGCCATCAATCAGATACCTGATGCCAGGGACCACGAAATTTTCCGGCGCCGGTATTTGCTGGGCCAAAGATGGGAAACCATCTCGGAGGAAATGCACTACTCTTGCAAGCAGATCCGGCGGCGTCACAACTGGGCGCTCCAAAAGATGTCCATAAATGTCCCTAAATGTCCTTGAATGTCCCTTTTACCTGTGGTACATTGGTAGCGTCAGATCAGGGCAGAGCTGACCATTGCAACTCCATATTCCTCCTAAGCGCGGGGCGTGGCACGGCCCAGACAGTGCCAACTGAACAAAACCGGAAATTTCGGTTTTAGCGGGCGGGTGCATGCACCAGCCCGTATTTTTGTACCCGTCAACGCCGCAAGAGGCGATGACAGGCACCCGGGCAGGCGGGAGAGACTCACCTATCTGTGACGCAGACGCTCCGTCTCGCGCTGCCCGGGTTCTATTGAGAAAGGCGGTGACACAATGTACAAGTGGTGGATGTTTATCCCTGTTATTGTGTGCCGCATTTCCCGGCGGGCTTTATGCGGTTGTCCCTTCCGCATGAGCAGCTGGACGTATATTCCCATGATCCGCAGACAACGGCGATATCCGACCGGCTATAAGTAGCTACTGTATGCCGCAATGTATGGGGACATGATAATAACAGATACCTCTTTCGGCAGGCCAAGCGAGCAGGGCCTGCCGGTTTTTATGGGTCAATAGCCTAGCGGCGAAGGCAGCAGACTGTAAATCTGCCACGTTAGATACACCAAAGGTTCGAGTCCTTTTTGGCCCACCACTTGCGGCAATCCTTGTATGCTAATGCTTTTGATTGCCGGGCATAGAGCAAGCGGACATCAGCAATGTCTACAACTGGGTAGCTCCCATCTGTGAGAGTCAGACGCAGCAGCGTGCGATAACGCTCTATTATGTGCCCGTGGCGAAATTGGCAAACGCCGCCTCAAAAGCGGACTGCCGAAAGGATTGCAGGTTCGATTCCTGTCGGGCGCACCAATAAACTGACACGGCCCGGCGGGCGCGTGTCCAATGTGAACACATGAAAGGATAGTAATATGGGTGTAAGTATTATTGTTATACCAAGCGAAAGAAAACCGAATCCCAATTACATCCCTCCGGCGTCTGTGTCCAATGTGGACACAAAACAGTGAAAGCGTTTGCAGAATCCTTTTACAAGTCAAAGGCTTGGCAGCAATGCCGGGCAGCATACGCCAAAAGCGTGGGCGGTCTGTGCGAGCAATGCCTAAAGACTGGCCTGGTAAAACCTGGCGAGATCGTACACCACAAAGTACACCTGACTCCGGACAATATCAACGACCCGGAGGTCAGTCTGTCATGGAATAACCTTGAATTGCTTTGCCGTGATTGTCATGCAAAGGCGCATGGATCTTTAAAAAGATACAAAGTGGATGAAATGGGGCGCGTCATAATCAAATGACCCTCCCCCCTATCAAGAAAAAATTTTGGGCCGGTGGAGACCGGTGGGTGGAGTTCAAATTTCCTCTCCCGAATTACGTGGAAATTTTTGGAAAGGAGGCCGACATGGCAGCAAAAACCAAAACTTACCAGGATTTGATGGAAGAAGCCAAGAAATATGGCGTTGACAATAACGCCCTGTTCATTCAGGCCGCCGAACAGTATTCCATGCAGTTCGCAGTCATCCAACAGATCAAACGGACCTTGCAACGGGACAGCAATCTGATCACCAGCAAGGAATATGTCAAGGGCCGCGAAAATATTTGCGCTCATCCCTTGATCAGAGAACTTCCCAAGCACGTGGACAGCGCCAATAAAACTCTGGGTGTTATGCTGGAGATCCTTACAAAACTGGGTAAGCCTCCCGCTCCCGAGGGCAAACTGGCCGAGCTGATGAAGGATGCTTAATTACATTCTGGCGTACTACCAGGCAATACAGAACGGCAGCGAAGTCGTGGGCCGCTGGGTTCGCCTGATGTATGAATATGTGGTAAAAGGACTGCAGTCGCAGTCCTTTTTCTTTGACCAGAAAAAAGCCAACAAAGCGATCCGCTTTATTGAGACGTTTTGCCACCATTGCGAGGGCCGGAATGATCTTTTAAAGCTGGAGCTGTGGCAAAAGGCTTTTGTCTCGGTAGTGTTTGGCGTGGTTGGCGCTGATGGTCTCCGACAGTTTCGCGAAGTCGTTCTGATCATTGCCCGAAAAAACGGAAAAAGCCTTTTTGCAGCCGCCATCATTGCATACTGCATCTATCTGGATGGTGAATACGGCGCAAAAGTTTACTGTGTGGCCCCCAAATTGGACCAGGCAGAAATTGTTTATTCTGCTTTCTGGCAGACGATTCAGAAAGAGCCTGAGCTGGCCGCCAGAATAAAACGCAGAAAATCGGATTTTTACATTGCTGAAACTAACAGCAGCGTCAAAAAGATTGCGTTCAATGCAAAAAAGTCGGATGGTTTCAACCCGTCGCTGACGGTATGCGACGAGATTGCAAGCTGGCCTGGGCAGGCCGGACTCAAACAATATGAAGTCATGAAGTCGGCCCTGGGCGCCCGCAAACAACCGCTGATCCTGTCTATTTCCACTTCTGGTTATGAAAATGAGGGCATTTATGATGAACTAATTAAGCGCAGCACCCGCTTTTTGCTGGGTGACAGCAGGGAGCGCCGCCTGGCTCCGTTCCTTTATATGATCGATGATATTGACAAGTGGAACGATATTAACGAACTGCGGAAATCTAACCCAAACCTGGGCGTTTCCGTTTCTGTAGACTATCTGCTGGAAGAAATTGCAGTAGCAGAAGGCAGCCTATCTAAAAAAGCTGAGTTTCTTACAAAGTACTGCAATATCAAGCAAAACAGCAGCCAGGCCTGGCTTTCCAACCAGGCGGTTGAAAAAGCCTGCGGAGATCCGCTTGACCTTGCACAGTTCCGCGATTGCTACTGTGTCGGCGGGATCGACCTTTCACGCACAACAGACTTGACAGCGTGCACGGCGGTCATTGAGAAAGATGGACGCCTATATGTATTTGCCCACTTTTTCCTTCCAGCAGAGCGACTGGAAGAAGCAACGGCCCGCGACGGCTTGCCGTACGACATCTATGTGCAGCGCGGTTTCCTCACGCTGTCAGGCGACAACTTTGTAAACTACCATGATTGCTTTGACTGGTTCCGAGCGCTGGTTGAACAGTACCAGATTTATCCCCTGAAGGTTGGGTATGACCGGTACACGGCACAGTATCTTGTCCAGGATATGAAGCAATACGGATTCCATATGGATGATGTTTTTCAGGGATTTAACCTGACGCCGGTTATCTGCGAAACGGAAGGACTTATGCGGGACGGTGCCTTTGACATCGGGGACAATGATTTACTGAAAGTTCACCTGTTGGATATGGCCACAAAGACTGAAGCTGAAAGCGGGAGATGCAGGCCGGTCAAATTAAGTGCCAAAGCGCATATTGACGGCGGTGCCGCATTGCTGGACGCCATGACCGTCCGGCAAAAATACTATGCAGAGATTGGAGAACAGCTGAAAAATGCGTCGTAAGAATGGGTATCAACCAAAAAGAATCCCAACAACTTGCCCTCCAAACCGTGAAAGCGAAATTTCTTCAAGTTTCGAGAGAAAGGAAAATAAAGTGAACAACGAACTTTCCATTGACATTTCGGTAAAAGTATGTGTCGATGCAAAAACGGCACTCAAATGTCTCCGAATTATTGAGATGTATCTCGAAGAAAACAAAGATAAAAAAATTGTTTCTGAAATCTGCAAAGACGGAAGCACCCGGCTGCTCATTGTGGAGGTAGGTAAACAAAATGGGTCTGTTTGACAAAATTTTCAAGCGGCCCGGGCCGCGCAGCAATCCGCAGGGCTTTTTTAAGACTTTGACCGCCTATGCCCCAGTTTTTACAACCTGGGGCGGCCAGATCTATGAAAGCGAGCTTGTGCGGGCGGCCATCAATGCCCGGGCAACGCATATCAGTAAGCTGCAGGTGCAGGTACAAGGCACAGCAAAGCCTAAGCTGCAGACAAAGCTGCGCACCGGCCCTAACGAGTGGCAGACCTGGGGACAGTTTCTCTATCGGCTGTCTACGATCCTGGACGTCAACAATACTGCGTTTATTGTACCGGTCATGGATGATTACTTGGAAGTATCCGGCATCTTTCCGGTACTTCCGACGCAGTGCCAGATTGTCCAGTACAACGGAGAGCCGTGGCTGCGGTATCAGTTTCAAGCCGGCCAGTATGCCAGCATTGAAATGCGCTACTGCGGAATTATGACAAAGTTCCAATACTCGGACGACTTTTTTGGCGAAGACAACAACGCCCTGCGCCCGACCATGGAGCTGATCAACGTACAGAACCAGGGCATTAACGAAGCAGTCAAAAGCGCCGCCACTTACCGGTTCATGGCGAAGCTGAACAACTTCACCAAACCGGAGGATCTGGCAAAAGAACGCCAGCGCTTTACAAAAGACAACCTTCAGGCCGGAGACGGCGGTATTCTGCTGTTTCCAAACACCTACAGCGATATTCAGCAAATCAAGTCCGCACCGTTTGTGGTAGATGCCGACCAGATGAAGCTCATCCAGACCAACGTCTACAACTATTTCGGCGTCAATGAGGACGTGCTGCAGAATAAAGCCTATGGTGACGCCTGGGCCGCGTTCTACGAAGGCGCTATTGAGCAGTTTTCCATCCAATTTTCTGACGTTACAACTAAAATGCTTTTTACAGAGCGGGAGCGTGCCTCCGGCTCTTTTTTGATGGCCACAGCCAACCGGCTGCAGTACATGAGCAACGCCGACAAGCTCAACGTGTCGGCCCAAATGGCAGATCGCGGGATCATGAACCGCGACGAAATCCGGGCCATCTGGAATTTGCCGCCTCTACCGGATGGACAGGGACAAGCCTATACCATCCGCGGAGAGTATTACCTGCTGGGCGCCGATGGCAGCGCATCCAAACAAGGAGGTCAACCGACAAATGGAACTTAACAACAAACAGCTGCGCCGCCTGAATGATGGGCGCGAATATCGCGCCATGACCATGCGGGCGCTGGGCGACAGCGACGCCATGATCGTGGAAGGCTATGCCACTACTTTCAACCAGCCGTATCTGCTTTATGACGGCCGTGACTACCGCGTTATGGAACAGGTCGCGCCCACCGCGTTTGCCCAGTGCGATATGACCGACGTCATCATGCAATACGACCATGAGGGCCGGGTGTTTGCAAGAAACCGCAACAACACCCTGGCCCTTTCTGTTGATACCACCGGCCTGAAAGTAACCGCAGACCTGGGCGGCACCGACATTGGCCGCCAGGTGTACCAGGAAATCAAAGGCGGCTACACAGACAAGATGTCTTTCGGCTTCGTGGTGGCCGAAGATCATCGCACATCCACCATGGACTACAACACCGGCGTGGAAACTGTGCTGCGTACCATCACCAAAATCAAAAAGCTGTACGACGTCAGCGCCGTTTCCATTCCGGCAAACGATATGACGTCTATCAGTGCCCGGAGATACGCCGACGGAGTGATCGACGGCATCAAGGCGGAGCGACTGGAACGGGACAATAAACGCAAAAAACTCATTCTCATGTTGGAGGTATGACATGAACCGTAAAGAACAGATCGAAGCCCGCCTGGCCGAAATTCGCGGCCTTGTGGATAGCCCCGACGCCGACATCGACGCTCTGACCGAGGAAACCCGCAAGCTCAAAGCTGAGCTGCAGGAAATCGAGCAAGCTGCCGAAAAGCGCAGCAAACTGCGCAGTGAAGTCAACGCTGGTCTGGGCGTTGTGACCCGCGATTTCAATCCCAGCAACGGCCAGGAAAAGCCGTTTGGCGTTGACACCGAGGAATACCGCACTGCCTGGCTGAAGCACCTGCAGGGCAAGGAATTGAGTGCCGCCGAGCAGCGTGCATTCACTGTTGCCAATGGCGCAGTCTCTCAGCTGGTTGTCAACGACATCATGACCGTTGTGCGTGATCACGCCCCGTTGATGGAGCGCATCACCATGGTGTACAGCGCGTCCAAAATCACCTACTATGTTGAGGGCACCATCAACCCCGCGCAGGCCCACACTGATAACGCGACGATCACGCCGGATTCCGACACCTTGACGCCCGTGACTCTGACCCCTTCCGAGATCACCAAGATGGTGCAGGTTTCCGAGAGCGCACGGCAGATGAGCATTCCGGCTTTCAACACCTGGCTGACCACCATGATCGGCGAGGCCATTGCCCGCTACATCAACGGCCAGATCATTACGGCAATCTCCGGCGTCGCTGCATCTGCCGGTACTACCATCAACGCCGCAGGTGTGCAGGCGCTGCTGGGTTCCGTCAAAGGTGAGGACGTCGCGGTTATCTGCAACCGCAAGACCCTGTACACTCAGCTGCTTCCCCTGCAGGATAACGGTACCAATAACATTGTTACCTTTACCGGCACCTACGGCAGCGCACGGGTTTACGGCTACGATGTGCTGGTGGATGACAACATGGCAGACGATACCGTTCTGGCTGGTGATATGGCCAAGGTCATCGGCGCCATGGGCGAAGACATCACCGTGCGCGAAGGCTACGACATCGACACCAACAGCTACAAGTACCTGGGCGTTGTCATGTTTGCTGTTGCCATCGGCATCAGCTCCGCATTTGCGAAGCTCACCAACGCGGGTTGATCGAGGTGATTTGAATGCTGGACAAGGTTAAGCTGGCGCTGCGGATCACAACCACGGCGTTTGACAGCGAAATCAATGACCTGATTGCTGCTGCGCTGGCTGACCTTGGTCTGGCTGGCGTTACGACGCTGACAGAAACCGACCCGCTGATCATCCGGGCCGTATCCACCTATTGCAGACTGCATTTTGGACAGCCGGATGACTACGACCGTCTGAAAGGTTCCTACGACGAGCAGAAGGCGCAGCTCATGACTGCAACCGGGTATACCGACTGGGGAAATACCACCAACACGGAAAATACCGGGGGTGCATTCTGATGGATAGATCCAATGTGCTTACCCTGGTAGATGTGAGCTATATCACTGATGCTCTCAATCAGCAGGTGCCGCAGGAAACGACGCGGGATGTGTTCTGCAACATTTCCAGCGTATCAGCCCAGGAGTTTTTTGACGCCGGACAGGCGGGTTTGAATCCCGAATGGCGCGTGACAATGTTTGCACCGGACTATAACGGCGAAACCATTGCCGTGCTGAACGGCACCCGGTATGGTGTATACCGCACCTACCTTGGGAAAAACGAAACAATCGAGCTTTACCTGGAAAGAAAGGCGGGCATCTGATGTCTAAAGTGAGCATTGACGGCCTGGCGGATGCGGTGGCCAAAGAGCTGGCCAACTACAACCAGGATGTGGCCGATGGCGTCAAGAAAGAGGTCCGGCAGGTAGCTCAGGAAATGGTCCAGGAGCTGAAGCAGACTTCCCCCAAGGACAGCGGCCAATACGCCGCTGGATGGCGGGAAAAAACCGAGTTTGAAAGCGCCGAAGATATCCGAGAACGGGTATACAACGCTAAGAAGCCCCAGCTGACTCACCTGTTGGAACATGGCCACGCCAAACAGAATGGCGGCCGCGTCAACGGTAAGCCGCATATTGGACCGGCCGAACAGGAAGCTGAAAAAAAGCTGACAAACGGCATTAAGGTGGTGGTGCGCGGATGACCCTTGAACAGATTGCTGCCCTACTGGAGACTACCGGACTTCCGGTGGTATTCCAGCAATGGCAGGAAGGTGCTGCGCCGCCGATGCCCTATCTTGTATACCTTTTTCCGTATACCAACAACTTTGCGGCAGATGGTACTACCTATTTTGTCGCCAACCATGTGCAGATTGAACTGTACACACAACTGAAAGATCCCGTATCAGAGGGCAAGGTCGAAGCGGCCTTGTCCTCTTTGTATTGGGAGAAAGATCAAACGTACCTGGACACTGAAAAGTGTTACCAGACCATCTATGAAATCGAGGTGTAACTATGGCAACTGGTGAAAACAAAGTCCAGTTTAACCTGAAGAATGTACACTACGCCGTGCTGACTGCCCTGTCCCCTACGCCCACCTGGGATACGCCTGTACCTGTTCCCGGCGCTGTCAGTTTGTCGCTGGAGCAGCAGGGTGAGATCACCAAGTTCTACGCGGACGGCATTGTCTACTATCAGAGCAGCTCCAACAACGGCTATGAGGGCGATTTGGAGATGGCCCGATTCCCGGAGAAGATGCATCAGGACATCTGGGGCGATACGCTGTCGGCCACCGACAATGTGCTGGTTGAAAACGCCAACACCCAGCCCAATCCTTTTGCGCTGCTTTTCCAGATCGACGGCGACGTGAATAATGCGCTGTACTGCCTGTACAACTGCACGGCCACCCGCCCCAACATCGAAGGCGAAACCACCAACGAGAGCAAAGAACCGAAAACGCAGACCTGCACGATCTCGGCCGTGCCCCTGCCGGACGGCAATGTGCGCGCTAACACCACGTCCACCACGACGGAAGGCGTCATCTCTGCATGGTTTGATTCTGTGTATATGCCTGCTGCCGCCGGTGTGGGCGGCTGATGTGTCCATAGTGGACACGTAACCAAAGAAAGGATACGCCATGGATAAAATCATCACCGTGAGCGGGAAGGAGGTGGGGTTCAGGGCCACGGCCCTGACGCCCCGCCTGTACCGCCACAAAATGGGCCGCGACATTGTGCGCGATATGAACCAGCTGCAGCGCAGTTTTGTAAAGGCCGTAGAGGTCCAGAACCTGCAGCCGCCCAAAGAAGACGCTGCCGAATGGCAGAAAAAAGAGTATGAGGAGGCAATCCGTAGCGCGCAGCTTGACGTGATGGATCTGGAGATTTTTGAAAATGTCTCCTACATCATGGCCCGGCAGTATGATCCCACGCTGCCGGACACCGCCGACAAATGGCTGGACAGCATCGACGGCACGTTTTCCATTTATGAGGTGCTTCCCCAGATTTTGGAGCTGTGGCAGCTGACACAGCAGACCACCAGCGTGCCTAAAAAAAAATAAGACCTACGGTCCGTGAGGAAACCGGCGCAACCTTTATGCTGCGCTGCGCAGAGCTGGGTCTTAGTGCCGAGGATCTGGACAGCATGACCATGGGCATGGTCTACGATATGCTGATCGAACGGGCCAACGACCACGAGAAGTACAACTACAAGGCCACACAGGCCGACATTGACGCATTTTTTGGCTAAGGAGGGTTAAAGATGGCCGACAGAATCAAGGGTATTACCGTTGTACTGGGCGGCGATACCAAGGGTTTGAGCAAGGCGCTGTCCGGCGTAAATAAGGACATCAACAGCACCCAGAAACAGCTGAAAGATGTGGAAAAGCTGCTGAAGCTGGACCCGACCAATACGGAGCTGCTTGCACAAAAACAGCGGCTTTTAGGAGATGCGGTTGCCTTAACCAAAGGTAAACTGGATTCTTTAAAAGAGGCCGAAAAGCAAGTCCAGCAGCAGTTTGAACGCGGTGAAGTCAGCCAAGCCCAGTATGATGCTTTGCAGCGAGAGATTGTCTCTACAGAAAATCAGCTTAAGTCTTTGCAAACCCAGGCCAAAACCACCAATACGGTTGTAGGAAAAATTGGTGACGCAGCAAAAGCCGTCGCTGATGGAACCAATGACCTAGCGGACAGCATTGACAACCTGAATGGCAAAGCAAAAGTGGCGTCTGCGGCTGTGGTTGGCGGTGGTACGCTTGCTGTAAAAACTGTTTCTGATGTTGATAGTGCAGTTGGCAGCTTTTTGGCGCAGACCGGCGCCGCTGAATCACAGACAGAAGACTGGAAGCAGGCGCTGGAAAACATCTACAAAGAAAACTATGGAGAAAACTTTGAAGATATTGCTAACTCCATGGCTACCGTGCAGAAAACGCTGGACGATGTTGACCCCAGTAACATTGAGCTGCTCACAGAAGATGCCATTGCGTTGCGCGACACTTTTGGCTACGAAGTAAACGAAAGCACACGGGCTGCCAAGGCGCTAATGGATAACTTTGGGGTAAGCGCCCATCAAGCATTTAACCTGATTGCCACTGGCGCTCAGAATGGCCTTGACTACTCTGGAGAACTGCTGGATACCATCAGCGAGTACAGCGTTCAGTTTGGAAAAGTAGGTTTTTCTGCCGATGATTTTTTTAACATTATGCAAAGCGGCTCTCAAAACTCTGCTTTTAATCTGGATAAAGTGGGCGATGCCATCAAAGAGCTGTCTATCCGCGTAATTGATGGGTCTGACACAACGCAGCAAGGTTTTGATCTTATTGGGTTAAATGCGGATGAAATGGCCAAAAAGTTTGCCCAAGGAGGCGATACCGCCAGGAAGGCTTTTGACCAAACTATTGCTGCGCTGGCTGCTATGGAAGACCCCGTGCAGCAAAATATTGCTGGCGTAGATCTGTTTGGAACTATGTGGGAAGATTTGGGGTCGACGGCCACTTTAGCATTGGGCGATATTTCGGATTCGGCATATGCTGCAAAAGACAACCTTGAAGAGATCAAAGAAGAAAAATACGAAAACCTAATCAATGATTTGCAGGAAGTTGGACGCACTATAAGATTAGACATCTTAACCCCTTTGGGTGAGCAACTAATGCCTATTATTGATGAGATTGTCGGAAATATTTCCGAACTTGTCGCCGCGTTTGCCGGAATGAGTGATGAACAGCAAAAAGTCGTTGTTGCAGTTGGGGCCGTTATTGCTGCACTGCCTGCTTTGCTAACTTTTGTTGGTGGCTTTTTAAACGTAATAGGCACAGTATCAAGCGGAATTGCCTTGTTTACTGGAGCTATCACTACTGCCCCGGCAGCCGCCACAGGTTTTGCTGCCGTTTTAAAAGTAATTGCAACTGTATTTGGTGGAATTGCTACTGTAATCGGAGCGGTTGTATCGGGAATCATTTCTTTTGTTGGATTGATTGGAAGCGGTATTGCCGCAGCTGCAGGGGTAATTTCTTCTGTAGTAACAACTCTTTTTACTTTTATAACGGGAACTGTTATTCCTGGTATTATTACTGCTTTGCAAGGGCTATTCGCTTTTATTGTGGCAAACCCCATTGTGATTACAATTGCAGCTATTATTGCTGCAGTGGTTGGTTTGGCGGTAATCATCAACCAAAACGCCGCAGCTATTACTGCCGCCCTCCAGGCTGTAAATGATTTTTTGCAAAATGTATTTGCTATAAACTGGACAATGATTTTTGGTCCCATTTTAGGCGAAACCATCAATGCCTTTATTGCAAACCTGCAAAATTTGTGGAATTCCATTTATACCATTTTGGGTGGCATTATCACATTTGTTACGGGCGTTTTTGCGGGAAATTGGACACAAGCGTGGAACGGTATCAAGCAAATCTTCAAGGGTGTCTTTTATTCCCTTATCGCTATTGCAAAAGCGCCGCTCAATGCCATCATCGGGATGATCAACGGCGTGATTGGTGGCATCAATGCCATGATTGACGGTTTGAACAGCATCAGTATTGATGTTCCGGATGAAATTCCGGGCGTCGGCGGTATGCATCTTGGATTTGATATTCCAAATTTGGGGACTCTCCCTTATCTAGCCAAGGGCGGCACGGTACTTTCTGGCAGCGCCATTGTCGGTGAAGCTGGGCCGGAGCTGCTGACCGTCGGCCCCGGCGGCACGGTTGTACAGCCGCTTACTACAAGCCAAAAATCCGTAGCTCCCGGGCGAGCCATCACAATCGAGCGTATGAACTTTTACGGATACACACCGCAGGACGGCCGAAGCCTGGCAAAAACGATTGACATTGAATTGGGGAAATTGATGTGAGTGTACGACAGTTTAACCTGACCAATGCCAACGGCCAGGTATTTGACCTGATGCGCAAAGATGCGTTTTTCAACGAGCCGGACGGCCTGGGTTGGGGTGTGGATACCACCGTCATGGCCGTGGGTGAAAGCTATGTTGTCACGGATACCGAGCCGCAAACACCGGCACCGTCCGGACAGATGGTTTTTGCCGGTTACGCCCAGTACAACGAGTTCTTGGCATTTGTCCAGGTTGGGGGTCTTACGCTTGGCTACAACACGCTGGGCAAGTGGATCTACCTGGATGTGTCACTATCAATCTCCAAAAGCGAAATTGACAAGGATGCACTGAAGTTGCTGTGCGATGTAGATTTTACCGCCCTTTCCGGCTGGTATGAAAAGCTGGTAACATATCAGGCCACCGGAGCAGGCGGCGGCAAGGCCTACAATTATACCTATCCCTACACTTACACCAGCAGCGCAGCGGGAACCGTAGACATTGTCAACGGCGGGCTGCAAAGCTATCCAAAAATCACGATCTTCGGGCCGGTACAAAATCCGTTCTGGGCGCTTTACCAGGGCGCCACGCGATTGCAAACGGGCCGGATGAATCTGACCGTGCCAGACGGCAACAAACTGGTCATTGACAGCGATCCCGCTACCATGGAAATTGCGGAATATACCTGCAACGACCAGTTTATTGCCAACCGTTACGGTGACAGCGATTTTACCACCGCGCGTCTGTTTATGCTGCCGCCCGGTCCGTGCAGTGTGGTCTTTACCCAGGACGGTATTGGTGTAGTCAACGCTTTTGTGGAGGTCAAAAAACGTGTATAAGCTGGAGCTTTTTACCGAGCAAATGACCTTTGCCGACGCGGTAGAAATTGATGCCCCGACCATCGACCTGGACTATCTGACTTTTAACGCATTCAGCGTGACGGCCCCCACCGTGAGCTGCCAGAAAGGATACTTCGCGCACATCACCCAGGATAGCACAACGGTAGCGGACTGTATTGTTTCAGATGTGCAGCCCGGTACCGGCACTGTCAGTATCAGTATGCGGCCGCTGCAGGCTCTTTTTGATGTGGATGTGTTTGCAAGCCAGATACCCGACGCTGCCAGTTGGCTGCTGCAGCAGATCCAGACACAGTTTGTGTCCAACGCGGACACACTGCAAAACAGGCCCGTCAGCATTGCCAACACGGTGCGGACAGTTTACCCGCTCACGGTAGCAGAGGATGAAGACACCCTCAATCTGATTGACATTATGGCCCAGGCGCTGACCACCTACGGTATTTATGTGGACGCGCACCTGGACTTTAAAGCCATGCAGATTGTCGTGCAGATCATTCCCCCGGGAGCGCAACGGACTTTTGAGGCCGATCTGGACAACGTCCTGGATAAAAGCGTAACCCTTGGCGACAGCTACGGCAGTGCCAACAAGATGATTATCCGCAAGCGAGTAACGGACCAGGAAACCGAAGAAGTAACCTACCCGTCGCAGATAGTGTTTTATCTGCACCCCGATGGGACAGTAGACACCACCGACGACAACCGGATCACGCCCGTATTTTGGACGCTGGCCACGCTGGACGACAGCGATACATGGGACCAGGATGCGCTGGATCAGGCAGTAGAAGCCTTGTCCCCGCAGCAGTATGATAACGAAATCACGCTGCAGTACAAGACAGGAGACGCTCTGGTAAACCCGGAACAGGCGCAGATTGGGACACCCTGCACGATCTATACCGGCGGCCTTGCGTATACCAGTATTCTGACGGGCCGAAGCGTTGGCTCCGGTACTGTAACGCTGACGTTTGGTGCTGTGCGGGTATCGTTGACCAAAAAACTCATTTTGCAAAGGAGACAACGATGATTACTGTATACCAGGCAACCGGCAGCACAGTCACGCCACTGGCTGACGGCAAACTGTATGAATATCTGTCCGGCAATGCGGTCGGCGTTATCATGGGCTGCCAAATCACCAGCCTGGGCGGCTTACAGATTCAGGTCTCGGCCGGGTGGATTATTATTCTGGGCCGGATGATTGAAATTCAGCAGGAAACCATCACTGTCACGCCTTCTACCAGCGGTGAAGTGGATGGACGTCTGATCTTGCACCTGGACGTTTCCATCGACGAGGCGCCCGGCGTCTGGATCACACAAGCGCAGACACCTTTGCCCGCGTTGACCCAGGAAGATATTAACGGTTCCGGCACCATCTATGAGATGCCGATGGCAACTTATCAGGTGGACCAGCTGCAGGTGACAGGCCTGCAGACGGTTTTCCCCATTGCCCTGGGGCCGATCCCGCATAGATACCTTGCAACGTATGACCTGGACGGCTGGACAGCTTCCAGCTCCGAGGACCAGGGAAACGGCTACCCATATACTCAGACGATTACGGTGACTCCGCTCAACCCCAACGCGCCGCCGGTTACGGAAAACAGCGAATTTGAACCGTACATCAGCTGTGATCCCACCGGTGTGGCTGAAACGGACAACGCGCTGCGTGATGCGCTGGCTATCATTGCCAACGGTAACAGCACGTCAGGCGCCGGCACAATTACCACCATTGTACAAGAGCAACCGACGGTTGATGTACCGGTTATCTGGACGCTCAAGACGGAGGTGCAGTGATATGGGACAATTCCCGTTGATTTCGGCTCGGGGGATAAATTTACCCAAAAATCTGATTGTCAACTTGGCGCTTACCACTTATGGCAGTTATGAGCAAAATAATTTAGGGACAGATATTTATATCTTTGGCGGATATTCAAATTTTTTGTTTGGATCTAATACCGGCAATGGGCCAGTCATAGCGCTTACACTGTACAGCAAAGACGGCGACCAGCTCGAACAATACCACAGCATTGTTACCGGTTTTTCGTGCTCAGTCAAAAACGTTTACAGATGCAACATTCGACTTTCCGGAGGGAATAATAAATTCTTCTACGGAAACGCTACATTTACCAAATAAAGGGCTTATATGAAAACATACATTGCCGGAACTACACAGGAAATCCAAAATCCGGACATTTCCAAAGGTTACACCTACCCCGGCCGCATTAAAGTGGGCACCCGGGACGTGGTGATGGAGGGCAGCGTTAAAACCTACCCACCCAACGGGCTGCGGCACCGTGAGGATGTATACGAGGATTGTCTTTTTTATGTCGAGGGCACGCCGCCTGAGACTGCACAGCAAGAAAAAACTGTTGACGAAAAAATAAGCGACGCGGTGACTGCCGCCGTCACAATTGCACAAGGAGGCATGTAATGAACAGCACCGCATACACCGCTATGCTCCAGCAAATGGAAGCCGGGGCCTACACCGAAGTGTCGGCGAAAAACACCATTTCTAACCTGTACGCTAGGCAGATGCTGACCGAAAACGAGTACAACACGCTCATGGACAAGGCGGATAATCTGGCCGCCAACACCGCAGACGGCGAAACGCTGGCCCGCGTTGTGGCGCTTGAAACCAGCGTTAAAATCCTGACAGAGGAGGTTGACGCGCTCAAAGCTGCCGTGGAGCAGGCGGGCGGAACCGTTACCGAGCCCACCACCGGGCAGACTGGCGCAGAGGATGACCCCATCGACGCTGTGGCGGGTATGTCTTATGAAAAGGACAAGTACTACCGCGACCCCACCAACAAAGAGGTGTACATCTGCACCGTTGATGTGGCCTATGCGGGCCTGCCGCACGAGGCTGTCAACGTGTATTTCAACTGGGTACGAAAGGAATAATTTCGGATGTCTCAAACTGGTATTTTTAATGGCCGCGTGTTGGTCCCCTACTCTTATGGCTGCTACGGCTATACCCGGGGCGGCGGCAAAACCTGGCACGGCGGCATTGACCTGATGGGCGCGGATGACCCGACAATTCTCATGCCGTATTACACGGCGGCAGACGGAAGTCAAAAGCCCATCCGGGGCACTGTTGTCACGGCGCGCATGGTAGACCGCATCACCGGCAATCTGACATGGGAGTGGGGTTGGTATGTGTGCGTCAAACTGGACGCCAACCAGACCCCGGACGCTGTCAATTACTTGTACTTCTGCCACTGCGAGCGGCTGCTGGTCCGAGTGGGCCAGACAGTCATCAGCGGCCAGGAACTGGCCATTATGGGCAACAGCGGCAATGCGGCACTGGCTAGCCCGCCATACAAGCA
The DNA here is from genome assembly GCF_025152575.1 of Subdoligranulum variabile. Lineage (NCBI taxonomy): Bacteria > Bacillati > Bacillota > Clostridia > Eubacteriales > Oscillospiraceae > Subdoligranulum > Subdoligranulum variabile. The sequence goes on from NZ_CP102293.1 coordinate 486,535, forward strand.
TTGCCATCTGGAAGTCCGGGCCACGTCCACCGGGCGCGGGCTTGATCCTACGGCCTATGCAGGCGTGCCGAACAAGGCGGGCACCTATGGCAATACCGCAGATCTGCCCGCCCCTGCCAAAGGGCGGTTGCAGATTATCTACCTGGACAACCTTACCCAGGGCGACGCTAACGCTATTATGCTTTGTTGCAAAGAGCGCAAGCTGACCGACGCTGGGCTGTACACCAGCAAGTGGGACAATGACAGCCATGCCACGCAGAGCATCATCATTGGCCCGGTCAGTCAGGGCGACGCGGATGCCATCCTGGCAACTGCCCACTCGCGTGAGCTGGACAAGCAGGGCCTGTACCGCAGCGTGTGGGCCGAAGATTTGGAGGAATGAACTATGGACAACAACAACATTTTTCTCGTAATCAAAGCGGCCGTTGTGGCCGTCATGGGCGCTTATGGTGCCGCGTTCGGCTGGCTGGGCTGGCTGTTTCTGGCTTGGCTGCTCTGCATGGTGATCGACTGGATTACCGGCAGCGCAGCGGCGGCTTCCAAAGGGCAATGGTCCAGTGATACCGCTTATGCTGGTGTTTGGCACAAGGCTGGCATGATCGTGGTGGTCGTTGTGGCTTGCCTGGCTGACAGCGTTGTGCAGGTTATCATTGCCAAAATCCCGGGTCTTGACCTGCAGTTCAGCGCCTTTATTTTGCCCATTGTGCTGGTGTGGTACATTTTTACCGAGTTGGGTTCCATTGCCGAGAACGCCGCCAAAATGGGCGCGCCTGTTCCCTCTGGGCTTGTAAAGCTGCTGGCCGTTGGTAAAAAGCTGGCAGAAAGTAAGCTGGACGATAGCGACCAGCAGGAATAATATTAAAAAGTGGCCCTGGTTGTTTCCGTTTGGGAAATAGCCAGGGCTTTTTTTGTGTCCACAGTGGACACAAGTTTTAATTAAAATCAATTCTGGTTTTAAATACAATTCTATTGTTATCAAATTGTGCACACAAATCATATAATGATCTACACATCGTAATATTTTAGTCCCTGCTAAGGGCGTAGGGTCCGAAAGGGCCGCGAGAGTTCAAATCTCTCTTACTCCGCCAACAAAACCCGCGATGCATCGCAAGATGTTCGCGGGTTTTGATTTTTTATGAAAACAACAAGAGCCCTGTCGAAAAGACAGGGCTCTTGTTCTGTTTCATCAGCCGTAGCACTTTTTGCAGGGTGTGTAGCCGCGACTTTCCGCCTCGGCCTGCGTAAGCGCTACCGGATTTTTCATATTGCTACAGTTCGGGCTGCTGTGATACTTGCTCCCGTTGCCACTGCCTGCAATATACACCATACCGCTTTGCGGAGCCGTATAGGTTGTGTCGGCAGGGGCCTGCGCAGCAGCGGCGCCGCCGTTATCTGCAACCGCAGCGTCCTGCTGTGCCGGGGCTGCCGCAGGGGCCGGTGCAGGCGTTGACACGGGCGCTTCGGTGGGCTGCGGGGTAGCGATCGGCGTAGGCTCCGGCGTAGCGGTGGGCGAAGGCGACGGTGTAGGCGAGGGTGTAGGCGTAGGGGTGACAGTCGCGGTCGGCGTGGGCGCAGGCGTCTCGATCGCCGCCGTGGCGGTGGGTTGAACCGTAGCCTGCGGTTCGGCGTTTTCGGCGTCCGTCCCCGGCACAGCGGCCAGCATAACCAGGAAAGCAGCGGCCAGAATGGCGCTCTTGGCAAACCGCGGCGCGTCCGGCGGAAGAATTCGTTTCCACAGCGCACGGATCGGTGCAAAGGGCAATGCCAGCACAGCCACAAGCAATCCCATCAGGCCGGATACAGAGAACAGCCCGCAGGAAAACAACGTCCCCAAGCACAAGACGATCAGAATCCATCGGCAGACATTCTTGACGATTTTCATGTTGCTTTTCCTCCTTTTTCAAGCCATCAGCGTTCCGCGGGCAGCAGGATATCATGTGCTACCGGTGTGAGAAAGCGGGTTCGGAACTCCGTCAGGTCCCGGCACCGTGGCAGCAGATGCATGGTCTTGGTAACCACCGACTCCAGCGTCATATCATAGGCCTCGATCACGCCGTAGGTCTGCTTGATCTGGTGCCCCACCTGGTACACGCTCATATCGCTGCCCTCGTAAATAACCTGGGTGGTCATAATGACCACCTTGCCGGCCTCGATCCAGGCGCCCACCTCCCGGGCAAAATCCGCCGTGGCGTAATACGGCACCCCGCCGACGCCAAATCCCTCCACGATCAAGGCGTGGTAAGCGGGACGCAGCAGGCGCAGCACATCGGGCTGGATACCGGGAATCAGCTTGAGCACAAAAACCAACGGGTCCAGTTCCAGGTTGGCCACCGGTCGGCCCAGACCTTCAGGAACCGGCAGCACCGGGTAGACTTTGCGGTCCCGGATGCGGGCCACCTCCGGGTAGCCGATACTGGAGAAAGCATGGTAGCTTTTGGTCCGCAATTTTTTGGCACGGGTTCCGAGCATCGCCTGACCGTCAAAGACAATGGTCACCCCCCAGGCGCAATCCGACGAAGCATAGAGAAACGCATCCAGCAGATTGCGGCGTCCGTCGGTTTCCCGCTCTCCGATGGAGTTCTGCGCGCCCGTCAGCACAATGGGCTTGCGGGCATCGGGCAACATGTAACTCAAAGCAGCCGCCGTGTACGCCATGGTATCGGTGCCGTGGGTAATGACAAATCCGTCATAGGCATCGTACTGTTCCAGAATGGCGCGGGCGATCTTCTTCCAGTGTTCAGGATGGACGTTGGTGCTGTCGAGCTGGAAAAGCTGCCGTGTTTCCACCTGGCAGATTTCCCGGATTTCCGGCACCGTGCGCAGCAGTTCCTGGGAGGTCAGCTGGGGGACTTTACCTTCCTCCGTTTTCAGAGTGGCAATGGTACCGCCGGTGGCCAGCATCAGTATTTTTTTCATCATGGATACTTCCTTTCGTTTCTCACAGCATCTGCTGCACAGAAACGGTTGCTTTGATGTAGGCGCCAACCGCATCCGGCAAGGGATGCACACGCCAAACCCGCCCGGAAGATCCGGGCGGGCATAGGGGTATCAATACGTTGTGATCGTTGTGCCGGGGTAATAGTGCAGCAGGATATCCTGATATCCCCAGCCGTTCTGGGCATAGCCGATGGCTCCCCACTGGCTCATGCCGCAGCCGTGGCCGTAGCCGTACACATCAAAGATGAAACAGTCCACACCGGCATCATAGCTGACGGTAAAGCACTGGCTGCGCAGACTGCGGCCATCCACGCTCTGGCGGGCCAGCAGATTCTCACGGAACCAGCGGCCGCTGACGGTCTGACTGTTGCCGTCAGGGCCCACCTGGATTTTGGCAACCCAGCCATACTGGTTGGCCGAAACGATCTTGAACCAGTTGTTGGGATCCACCCCCGAGAGGTCAATGCCCAACTCGGACTGGATGCGGTCCTGCAGCGTCTGACGGGAGAAACGTGCCGTACCGCTGCTGTTGCCGTTGGTGTTCCAATTGGTAGCAACCGACTGGTCATAGGGGCTGTCCACCGCCTGCAGCCAGGGGCGATCATTGCCCCAGACATCGGCCGCCGACGCAGTACCGGTACTGGCCGAGGCAAAGTAGGGTGTAAAGCATACCTGGCCGTTGTAAGTAATCAGTACGCGGGCCACTTCCTGGGCAGCGGCCAATGCCGTTGCCCCCGGTGTGGTTCCCGCCACCGAGGGATACCCCGACTGGCTGAGAATCCAGCAATGGGTTGCCACGCACTGTGCCTTGTAGGCTTCCGCCGGAGCGTTAGGTCCCAGCTCATTCTGAGCCACCATGGCCAGGCATTGAACAAGGTCCATCGTCTGGGCCGTGCCGTTCATGGTAACATTGATGGTTTCCCCGCTCGACGAGCTGTTCCCGGAATCCGTGGAAGCGCTGTCGCCCCCTTCGCTGGAAGCGGAATCCGAGGCGGGTACTTCGGTAGGCTCCGGGGTGGGGCTGGCCGCCACCTGGTCCACTGTCACAGTCTGTTCCGGCAGACCGCCTTCGGCGCCCTGATTCAGATCAGATTCCGATGCATTTCCGGAACCGGCCACATCGGTCAGGCCTGCCAGCAATTTATCCGTGCTGGCCAGGATGGCATCCGTCTGGGACTGCATGGCTGCGATCTGGCTGTCCAGATCCGTGCCGCTGCTCTCCTCTTCCCCCTGCGTGCCGCTGTTGCGGCTGGCGCTGCTGGCCGCACTCTGCTGGGCATAGCGATCCACGCTGGCACTGAGCAGACTGCTGACTGCCGGCATCGGCTGGTCCTTGCGCTGATACTGCAACGCGGTAAGCAGCGGTTCCTCTGTGGCGGTGATGGAGGCGCCGTCCAAAGCCGCCGCCTCGTCCGCGCCAATCAGGCGTCCCGTTACGCAGAGCAGAACCCCTTCCTCACTGGTAGCGCTGGTCAGTGTCAGGAAATGGGACTCGTCCCCGATTTCCACGTTGGTCTGCCACAGGCTGCGCGCCTGAATGCCCGCCACGAAGGACAGATAATCGTAATAATTGGACAGGTCGGTGCTGCCGTAGAGGTCAAAGGCTCCCTCTCCCTCTTCGGTGGGATCCAGATAATAGACGGATACCACCTTGAAGCGATAGGTGCCATTTTGCAGATAGAGCGTAAAGCCGCTGTTCTCCTTGATGACATCCTCCTGGGCCAGCACGGCATAGGTGTCACCGGTGCATTCCAGCACCGTGTTGCCGGGCGTCGGCTGGTCCAGATTGCTGGCCGTAGCAAAACGCGTCAGCACCGTGGGGCTTGCATTTTCCTTGGTCTGCGGTTCCGTACCCGCTGCATACACCAGCGTACCGTCCAGGCCCGGCCACCCCAGATACCCCACCGCACCGGGGCGTTTTTCCAGCGCATTGGCCAGATAACTTTCCACCGTTTCATCGTACACCGTAGTGCCATAGTTTTTGGAAGCCGGCCGTGTGCCCAGATCGTTGCGGAAGAACCACCAAAGCGCCCCCGCGCCGACCAATAGCAGCAGCACAATCACCACCAGAAAGATCGTCGCTGTGCGCTTACGGCGGCGCTCGGTGCGCTCGATCATCGCCAGGCTGCGATTTTTGATGCTGGCGGCCCCCGGCGTCTCGGGTCTTGCCGGCGCTGCCGCCTCGGTTTTTCCGGGACGGCGCCTGGTCTGTGCCGCCGCCAGCTCCGCCTCGTCCTCCTCCGAGAACAGGCGGGTGGCCGCCTTGCTGAAATCCTCCGCCGTGGTCGTGCGGCCGGCGGCTGCGTCGGCTTCATCCGCCGCCTGAGCCGCTGCCAGCGCCGCGGGATCAATTTCCGCCGAGAAATCCGGAATTTCATCATCCAGCAGGGACGGTGCCGGCTCCCGACGTTCCGTCTGGTAGAGCGGCGTATCGTAGGACTCCGTTTCCTGCGTGCGGCGGCGGCGCGAGGCCGTGGCTGCCTGCGGACCGGCCGTCCGGATGTTCATAGGGTCGGTGTTGGTTTCCGCCATGGGATCCAGATCAGTCTCAAACTGGATGGTTCCCGTGGGGGCAGCGGTCGCGGTACGCTGCCGCGTTGTGTGCGGCGGCGGCATGACCGGATCCGCGGTATTGAAGTCCATCATCGGCTCAAAATCCGCCGTATGGTCGGCGTCCTGCGTAGCCGGTGTACGGCGGCGCAGGGAGAACCGTACGGTGTTGCCGCGTTCCCGTCCGGCTTCCGACACCAGCAGCAACGGATGTTCCCGCCCGGGACGGAAGGTGATGCAGGAATCTGTCAGCCGGAGTCCCTGCATCCGACGGCGCAGCAGATCGAGGATCTGGTTGCCGATGGCCGCATCGGTCAGCTCGGGCGGCAGTGCGCAGGCCGCCGCACCGTGCCGGTCACAGATGAGCACAAAGGGGCATTGCCCCACGGTGGCCGGCATATAGGCCGCCGCATAATCGGCCCCCGTGACCTGCATCGCCGATACCGCCCTGCCTGCAGCCGCCTGGACCACATCGCCGGGGAATTTCTTCAACAGCTGCTGCGGCACCTTGATCTGCCGTTCCCGCTGCGGGTCGGCGTAACTCTCGGTACCGAAATCAAACACCGCTTCGCTGTGTGCCAGCGGCTGCAGCAGATTTCCCAGCAGACGGCCGGTGGTCTCATCCACCGCCACCAGCAGCTTTCGCTTTTGCAGCAGCAGGTCCAGCGTTGCCTGGGCCAGGCTTGTCTCGCCGGTGGCAAAGACATCGTCACCGAATTTGGCACGGAGTCTTTGCACCCATTTATCACAGTATTGTTCGGCCATCCCACGGTTAGGCGCACTTACCTGGACGCAGACGGCAAATTCGCCGTCCCGCTCCAGCAAACGCAGCCCCGGACAGCCGTCGTCACGGATCTGCCGCAGCACAGCCGACACTTCGGCCGCAGTGGGGCCGAATACGCGCAGAATTTTGAGTTGTGTGTTGACCATGATGTGCCTTTCTTTCCGTACTCAGATATTGCTCTCTTCAGGCGGGGTTTGGGGCGTGACCGCCATGCCGTCCGGCACCGGGAGCCCCAGAGCCATCCGACGCAGCAGGTCCAGCGCATACAGCGCCGCCCTGGTGCGGATGATGCTGCGCTCATGATAGCCGCCCAGAGCCAGCCGCAGCAGCCAGCCGGTGTTGGCACGGGCATCGGCACCCGCCAGATAGACTGTGCCTACCGGCTTGCCGGGCAGCGCCCCGCCGGGGCCTGCCAGACCGGTGATGCCCACCGCCAGTTCGGCCCCCGAAGCCCGGGCAGCACCGAAGGCCATGGCCACCGCCACCGGCCCGGACACCACATTGTACCGCTCGATCAGGGCGGCGTCCACACCCAGCAGCCTCTGCTTGGCGGCCTCGGCGTAGGTGACGAAACCATAGCCGAAGACCTCGCTGGATCCCGGCACATTGGTCAGCCGTTCGGCGATCATACCGCCGGTGCAGCTTTCCGCTGTAGCCGCATGCAGCCCTTTTTCCCGCAGGACGCGCACCACCGTGTATTCCAGCGCCGGCACATCCACATCGTAGGCAGCATCGCCGAGGATGTCCCGGAATTTTTGCAGATACGCATTGCAGGCGCGCTCCGCCGCCTCAGCAGTGGCTTCCCGCGCCGTGACCCGGATCTCGCTCTCCCCTGTCTTGCAGTAGATGGCCGCCGTGGGGTTGGTGCTTTCAAACAGCGGGGCCACCTTGGTGGCAATGCTGCTTTCCCCGCCGAGGACCCGCAGCGTGCGGGAATGGATGGTGCAGTTCTGACGCTTCTGCAGCGCTGGGCGGACTTGCTCGGTCCACATGGCTTTCATTTCCCGGGGAACACCGGGCATCAGCACGGCGCAGTGTCCCTGGCTGTCCTCAAACCAGGCCCCTGGTGCCGTACCGTGGTCGTTGGGAATCTTATGCCCGTGGGTGGGCACCATCGCCTGCTTGCGGTTGTTGGGGGTGGGAGTGCGGTTGGTGCGGGCAAAAAATGCCAGAATCTTATCCCATTCTTCCTCATCAAAATGCAGCGTGTCCCCGAAAGCCTCAGCCACCGTCTCCTTGGTGAGGTCATCCTCGGTGGGGCCCAGACCGCCGGAAAACACCAGCAGATCGCTGCGCCGGCACGCCTGACGCACCAGTTCCCGCAGCCGCTCGGGGTTGTCACCGATGACATGCTCATGCAAAACACTGATACCCAGTTCCGCCAGTTCCCGGCTCAGAAACTGGGCATTGGTGTTGAGAATGTCTCCCAACAGCAGTTCCGTGCCCACACAAATGATTTCTGCAGTCACAGCAAATCATCCTCTCCCATACGAATGGCGATTTTTTCCACACCGTCAGCTGCCTCGGTCTCCAGAGCCCGCAGTTCGGGCATTCCTTCCTCCGCCGCCAGAATCTCGGCCAGTGTGGGGTTGGTCTTGGGATGGGGCGGCGTAAAGATTGTGCAGCAATCCTCATAAGGTTCGATGGAAGTGTCAAAGGTGCCGATCTTGCGGGAAAGGGCAATGATCTCAGTCTTGTCCATTCCGATGCAGGGGCGCAGCACCGGCAGGTCCTGCGCCTCGTCGGTGCAGACCAGCGCCGCCATCGTCTGGCTGGCCACCTGGGCCAGGCTTTCTCCGGTGATGAGTGCCTGGAGCTCCAGATTTTTGGCAACCTGGTTGGCGATGCGCAGCATGCTGCGGCGCATGAGAACCGTGAACAGCACATCAGGCGCATGATCGCGGATATATTCCTGGGGCTTGGTGTAGGGCACGACGAACAGCGTGCAGTTGCCGGTGTATTCCACCAGTTCCTTCGCCAGTTTCTGCACCTTGAGTTTGGCGCGCAGGCTGGTATAGGGCGGGCTGGCAAAATGAATATGATGCAAGGCCAGTCCGCGGCGCGCCATGCACCAGGCTGCCACGGGGCTGTCAATGCCGCCGGACAGCAGGTTCAGTGCCCGGCCGCTGGTGCCCACCGGCAAACCGCCGGCCGCTTCCACCTTGGGGCCGTGGACGTAGGCGGCATGGTCCCGGATCTCCACCATGATCTCCAGCTGGGGATGGTGCACATCCACCCGCAGATGATGGTGCTTGTCCAGCAGATAAGCCCCCAGCTCCCGGCAGATTTCCGGGCTCTTCATGGGATAGGACTTGTCGGCGCGCTTGGCTTCCACCTTGAAGGTGCGCAGCCCCCGCAGCGTCTGGCCCAGGTAGGCTTCCGCCGTCTCGCAGATGGCGGAAAATTCCTTGCCGCATTCCACGGCACGGCTCATCTTGACGATGCCGAACACCCGGGATACCCGACGGAACGCTTCGTCCATATCCAGGTCGTCCTCCAGCGGTTCGATAAAAACCGTGCTCTGGGCCTGGTATACTTTGAACTTGCCCAACGGCTCCAGCCGCCAGCGGATGATCTTGGCAAGCCGCGCTTCAAACTTGCCGCGGTTGAGACCTTTGAGGGTCATTTCGCCCTGATAGGCCAGGATGATCTCTTTCATAGGGTATTGCCTTTCATATCAGATATGCTGCAGACTCTGCAGACCGTTCTTCAGGCCGTCCAGCAGTGCGTCCACGTCTTCGTCGGTGTTGTCGGCACAGAAGCTGACCCGCAGCGCTGTGTGGATGATCCGCTCGTCACAGCCCATGGCCTCCAGCGTATGGCTGGGGTCGCCCTTGTCGCAGGCGCTGCCGCCCGACACCAGAACCCCGCGGGTATTCAGGTAGTTGATGAAGGTCTGGCTGTTGATGCAGCCGGTGGAGAAATTCAGCACTTCGGGCACCGCATCCGCCGGGGAGTTGATGGTGATGCCGGGCAGCGCGGCCAGCCCCTCCCGCAGACGGCGGTTGAGGGACTCGATCTGCTTGGCCCGGGTACGCATCCCCTGGTATCCTTTTGCCGCCGCGAGTCCCAGCCCCACAATATAGGGCGTATTCTCGGTGCCGGGACGCAGTCCCCGCTCCTGATGACCGCCGCAGTAGGGCGGGCGCAGCGTCTGGCGCTGGCTGTCCCGGATGAAGAGCGCCCCGATGCCTTTGGGCGCGTGGATCTTGTGGCCGGATACTGCCAGCGTATCCACCCCGGCCCACTTCTGCAGGTCGATGGGAAGGCGCAGCCACGCCTGCACCGCATCCACATGGAAATGGGTACGGCTGTTGCGCGCCTTGATCCCCGCCGCCAGGGCCGCAATGTCCTGTACGGCACCGGTCTCGTTGTTCACCGCCATGCAGGAGGCCAGTACGGTATTCTTGTCCACCGCGGCCAGGAACTTCCCCGTATCCAGATGTCCGTCGGCCTCAGGCAGGATTTCCACTACCTCAAAGCCCTCGTTTTTCAGCGCGCGCGCCGCAAGCTGCACGCTGGGGTGTTCGAACCCGGACACCACCACTTTGTTGCCCCACTGCCGCCGGGGCATCGCCGCACCCCAGATTGCCATATTGTTTCCCTCGGTGCCGCAGCCGGTGAAGTAGATCTCATCGCTGCGGCAGTGCAGCGTCTTGGCAATACGGGCCCGGGCGTTTTCGATGCCGTCCTGTGCAGCCACCGCCGGGTCGTAGAGGCTGCTGGGATTGGCCCACAGTTCCACCAGCGCATCGTGGATGACCTCGGTCACCGCCGGGTCGATGCGGGTGGTTGCGGCATTGTCCAGATAATGAAGCTGAGGGTCGGAAAGCATACTGATTCCTCACATTTTTGCACAAAATTATACAGGATAAATTATACACGCCCGACGTCCGAAAAACAACCGCCCCCGCAAAATTTTTTCCGCTTTTTGGCACAGAAATGCCGCGGAACGGCGCAGCACCGTCCCGCGGCAAAAATGTACGTTTATTCGCCGAAATCTTCTGCAGCCTTCTTCATCATGCTGCGAATGGGCAGATTGTAGGGGCAGCGGGTCTCACAGGCACCGCACTGCACACAGGCGCTTGCCTTGACCTGGAGGGTCGCGTACCGCGCCCGTCCCCAGTCTGCCAGACCGTAGCGGTTGAGATACCCCTGGAAGAGAAAAACGTTGGGAATGGAGATGCCCACCGTGCAGGGAGCACAGTAGTTGCACCGCCGGCAGAACTGGGTCCCCAGCGCATCCCGCACCTTCTGGCAGGCAGCCTGTTCCTCCTCGGTCAGCGGCGCGACGTTCTCCGCTCCTTTGACGTTGCCTTCCAGTTCCTCAACAGCCGCCATACCGGGGATGGCCACTGTGACGTCGGGGTTGGACAGCACGTACCGCAAGGCCAGACGCCCATCCTCAATGGCACCGCCTGCCAGCGGCTTCATATCAATGAAACCTTTGCCGGCTTCGGCACAGCGCCGGATGAGCTCTGCCCCCTGCTGCTCCACAATGTTGTACGGGAACATGATGGTTTCGATCTCCGGCACCGCCAGAGCAGCCTCAAACACCGCCGCCAGATGGGCGGTCAGGCCGATATGCCCCACCACACCTTTGGCCTTGGCTTCCAGCAGCGCCTCCATCGAACCGCCGGGCGCCAGGATCTTTTTCAGGTCCTCCATGCTAGGATTGTGGAACTGATACAGTTCAATATGGTCGGTGCGCAGGTTGGCAAGGCTGGCGGCCAGCTCCGCTTCCATGTCAGCCTTGGTCAGCGCGCGGCACTTGGTGGCCAGCACAAAGGAATCCCGAAGTCCCAGCTCTTCCAGGGACTGACCGATCCAGCTTTCGCTGACGGTGTAGGCACGGGCGGTATCGATATAATTGATGCCCGCCTCATGGGCCGCCTTGAGCAACGCCCGGGTGCCGGGCTGGTCAATGCGCTGGATGGGAATGCCGCCGAATCCCAGCCGGGAAATCTTCAGACCGGTCTGGCCCAACTGTACATATTGCATACGATTCGCCTCTTTTTGCAGTTTTTGCTCACGTTTGTATTATAGCAAATTTCCCGCGGAATTCCAGTCCCCATGCAGCTTTTGATTGACAAAACCGTACAGGTGCGATACGATTACAGCTGTAATGTATTATGATATAATAATAGTGTAGAAATCGTATAAACACCAGACTACAACGGAGGAATACTGCCATGAAATACGGGTTTATCGGCTGCGGCAATATGGGCGGCGCCGTCGCACGTGCCGTTTGCAAAGGAGCCGGTGCCGGCGATGTACTGCTTGCCAACCGCACGCCGGCCAAAGCGCAGGCACTGGCTGACGAACTGGGCTGCGCCTGCGGCACCAATGAACAGGTGGCGAGCATCTGCGATTTCATCTTTCTGGGCGTCAAGCCACAGATGATGGAAGATATGCTGGACGTGCTGGCCCCGGTACTGGAATCCCGCGCCGAGAGCCGGCCCTTTGTACTGGTGACGATGGCCGCCGGGCTGTCGATGCACCAGATCCGCCAGATGGCGGGCAGCGGTTACCCCATCATCCGGATGATGCCAAACACCCCTGTCGCCCTGGGGGCCGGCATGATCCAGTACTGCTACGATGATGTGGAACCCGAGCAGCTGCAGGAATGGCTGTGCGCCATGGCTCCTGCCGGTCAGCTGGATGAGGTTCCGGAAAATCTGATCGACGCCGCCAGCGCCGTATCCGGCTGCGGTCCGGCCTGGGTCTATCAGTTCATTGAGGCCCTGGCGGACGGCGGTGTAGCCGCCGGGCTGCCCCGTGCCAAGGCCCAGGAATATGCCGCCCAGACCGTGCTGGGCAGCGCCCGCATGGTGCTGGAAAGCGGCCAGCACCCCGGCGCCCTGAAAGACGCCGTCTGCAGCCCGGGCGGGTCCACAATCCAGGGAGTACGCCTGCTGGAGCAGCGGGCTTTCCGCGGTGCGGTGACCGACGCCGTTCTGGCAGCCTACGAAAAAACGAAGGAATTGGGGAAATAAACATATGCGAATCGTCGTCAAGGTCGGCACCAGTACCCTCGCCCATCCCAGCGGTCTGCTCAACATTCGCCATACCGAAGCTCTTGTCAAGGTGTGGAGCGATATCAAAAATGCCGGTCACGAACTGATTGTCGTTTCTTCGGCAGCCACCGGCCTGGGGGTGGGCAAGCTGCAGATCCAGAAGCCCAAGGATATCACCACCAAGCAGGCAGCCGCCGCTGTGGGCCAATGCGAACTGATGTATACCTATGACCACCTGTTCGGCCAGTACAACCATACGGTGGCGCAGATGCTGCTGACCTGGGAGGACTTCGACCACGAAAACCGGCTGCGCAATCTGCGCAGCACGCTGGAACGTCTTTTGCAGCTGGGCGCGATTCCCATCATCAATGAGAACGATCCCATCGCCATCGAGGAATACTCCCTGGGTGATAATGACACCCTGGCGGCCCTGGTGGCGCAGTGCATCCACGCCGATCTGGTGGTGCTGCTGTCCGACATCGACGGCCTGTACACCGCCGACCCGCACAGCGATCCCCACGCCCGCCTGATCCCGGTGGTGGAGGAGATCACCCCCGAGATTGAACGTCTGGCCGGCGGCGCCGGTTCCTCCCTGGGGACCGGGGGCATGCTGACCAAGGTGGTGGCCGCCAAGCGCGCCACCAGTGCCGGTGTGGATATGATCATTGCCAACGGCGCCCACGCAGAGGTGTTGTATGACATTCTGGAAGGCAAACCCGTCGGCACACGTTTTATCGGAAAGAAGGAGGGATTTCAATGACCACCCGGGAAATTTTGCAGCTAGCCCAGGGCGCCCGCATGCCTCTGACCCTGGCAGACACCCATGTGAAGAATGAGGCGCTGGAAGCCATGGCTGTAGCCCTGATTGCCGCCCAGGATGAGATTCTGGCAGCCAACCGGAAGGATCTGGATGCCGCCCGCGGCCGCATCAGCGATGTGATGCTGGACCGGCTTGCCCTCACCTCCAGCCGTCTGACCGATATGGCCAAAGGCATCCGGGAAGTAGCCGCTCTGCCCGACCCTGTGGGCACGGTGCTGCGCAAAATCGTCCGTCCCAACGGGCTGGTCATTGAAAAGACTGCGGTGCCTATGGGCGTCATCGCCATCATCTACGAAAGCCGCCCCAACGTCACCAGCGATGCTGCCGCCCTGGCCATCAAGGCCGGCAGTGTCTGTGTGCTGCGCTGCGGCCGGGATGCCTGGGGCAGCTGCCACGCCATCGTGCAGGCCTTGCGGGCCGGTCTGCGCAAGGCACATCTGCCGGAATGCGCCGTCAGCCTGATTGAAGACACCAGTCATGCCAGCGCCAACGAATTGATGACTGCCGACGGGCTGGTGGATCTGCTGATTCCCCGGGGCGGCGCCGGCCTGATCCGTGCCTGCGTGGAGAACGCCACCGTTCCCTGCATCCAGACCGGCACCGGGATCTGTCACGTCTATGTGGATGCGGCCGCCGACCTGGATATGGCCCTGCGCATCGTGGAGAATGCCAAAACCAGCCGTCCCAGTGTCTGCAATGCCGAGGAGGCACTGCTGGTCCACCGTGATGTAGCCGCCGACTTCCTGCCCAGGCTGAAGAAATGCCTGGTGGATGACCGGGCTGCCGCCGGGATGACGCCGGTGGAACTGCACCTGGATCCCGCGGCCGCCGCCATCATTGACGGAGTTCCTGCTGCGCCGGAAGATTTTGACACAGAGTATCTGGATTATAAACTCAGTGTAGCGGTGGTGGGATCCCTGGAGGATGCCATCACGCACATTGCCCGGCATTCCACCCATCACAGCGATGCCATCGTCACCGCAGACAAGGTGGCGGCCCAGCGTTTTGCCGCCTGCGTGGACAGCGCTGCGGTCTACATCAACGCCAGCACCCGCTTTACCGACGGCGGAGAGTTCGGCCTTGGCTGCGAGATGGGCATCAGCACCCAGAAGCTTCACGCACGCGGTCCCATGGGACTGGCAGAGCTTTGCACCTACAAGTATATTATCCAGGGCAACGGTCAGACCCGCGGCGGTGCCGCGTCAATGCTGCAGACCCCCTGCGGCTGATTTTCTGTAAAAACACCCATGCCCCGCTGCACCGGAAGTGGTGCTGCGGGGCATGACTTTACCCAGTTGCTGCAAAAAACGGAGGCCCGAAATCTCGGGCCTCCGTTTTTGTGTTCAGAATCAGCCGATATTCATATCGACTGCGGTAGAAATGCCGTTCACACGGCCGGAACCGGTGTACTGCCAAATGTTGTACTTGTAGTTGAAGCTGAGAGTGTCCCGATACTGGGCAATCCAGGTATTGTACTTGCTGATGTTGGCAAAGTTCAACGCATTGTAGAACCAGCTGGCGTAAGAGTACACACCGGCCTTGTACCCTGCGTTGCGGATGGTCTCGCAGAAAGCCACGGCGCAGGCGGTGCGCTCGTTGGCGCTGATGGCATTGGCACGACCGCCGGCCACCGATTCGGTATCATAGTAGACGCCCAGCGGCAGCGAATACCCGCTGACCAGGCTCAGCACCATGCTGGCCTCCTCTACGGCCTCGGCCTCGTTGATTGCCTGGCTGTAGAAGTAAACGCCCACCTTCAGGCCCGCGTTGATGGCGCCCTGGATGTTCTTCCGATAGGTGGAATCCTCCACCAGCGCACCCGTGCCGTATCCGCGGTAACCGCAGCGGATGATGGCGAAGGTGATGCCGTCCGCCTTGACCGCGTTCCAGTCGATGTTGCCCTGGAACTTGGAGACGTCGATGCCGCGGGCCGTGCGGTTCAGCGCACCGTCCGCACCGAAGGTGTAGACGTCGCCCTGGATGACCTGGTTGCCGGTGACCGGCTCATGGGTGGCCGGATCATAATAGTATGTAGCACCGTCGATTTCCTGCCAGCCGGTGTAGACGTACTCGATCTTCTCGGTGCTGGTGACGGCAAACTTGTACTCGGCCAGTTTGCTGGCCTCAATGGAATCCGGCCAGCCCGCCGTGGGATCCTGGGACGGCGTGGGCGTGGCTGTGACCACCGGAGTCGGCGTCGGAGTAACCGTAGGCGTCGGAGTGGGTTCCGCCGTGGGCGTCGGGGTGGGGGGCACCTCCGGTGTGGGTTCCGGCGTTGCCGTGGCAGTTGCCTCAGGCGTAGGCGTCGGAGTGGCAGGGACTTCCGTAGGCGCAACCGTGGCCGTGGGAGCCGGCGTCTCATTGGTCTCGCCCTCCTCCCCCAGAAGATCGATTTCCCCGGAGGCGGTGCCTTCGCTGGTGCGATGGGCCATGCTCATGGTGCGGCCGGTGCTGCCCAGATTCACAATGGAATCCGCGGCGCCGGGCAGCCACACCGACATGGCGCTGTAGGCGGAATAGCTGCTGTCGCGCTTGGCACCGGTCAGTTCCTGGGTGCCGTCCTTGTAGACCGGCAGGTAGGAAGACTCGCTGCCGTCGGTAAACAGCAGGTGTCCGCTGCTGCTCAGCTTGGCCGTGTACACCGTGGTGCGGCTCTTCTCTTCCTTGGCACTGTCCGCATACTGGACCGTATCGGTCACTTCTTCGGCGATGGGCGCCGCGCCGGCGGTATTCACCGCAGAGTCCTCGGCACTCTCATTGACCTGGCTGGACTGCATGATCTTGTCCTTGACCGCGTTCACATCCGCCTTGTAGACGACTTTCTCCTCCACGGTCACCGTCGTGCTCTCAGGCACCACGTACCCGTCGATGGGCTGGATCGTCACGGTATAGTCGCCGGGATCGACTTCCTCGGCCAGTGCCGTGCCGGTCTCGGTGTCTACCGCATAATCGGTAGCCTTGCCCTCGGAATCGGTCAGAGTAACCGTAGCCTCCACGCCGGTCAGCGGGATCTTGCCGGCCGCTTCCTCCTCCGGCTGCGCGGACGGCGAGGGAGAGGGCGTCTGGGCGCTCTCTGCCGTTGTCTGCTCCATCGTATAGAGCTGCACGCCCACATCCTGCTGGATCACACTGATATCCGCCAGCAGTGCGATATCCGGTTCGGGCGTCGGGGACGGGGTGGGTGTGGCCGTGACCACCGGTTCCGGGGTGGGTGTGGCTTCCGGCGCCGGGCCCGGCACAAAGGAGGCCGCAAATACCCCCAGGCCGATGCTCGCCGTCAGCACCACCGCAGAACTGCCCGCCACCAGCTTGTACAGCGGCAACCGCGCAAAGGCGTTGCCGGAAAAATATTTCATGGGATTCCGCTTGTTGAACATCCTTACCTCACCGTTTGCTTGTATCAAAAAATGAATGGGTATAAAACTACATGTAAAATCATACCACAAAGGCGCGTGGCTCTGCAAGGGGAAAACACCTTGTTTCGGCTGGAAACAGCTGTAAAATTTTGACAATTTTTTGTTGACGGAATCCCACGAATTGGCGGCAAAAATCCTGACATTTGCTTCTTTTCTCATCCATGTGGGGGCCCTGTGCCGATACAGGTACCACAGATTGTATTGTACACATCCACCACGCCTTCGTCAGCGCTCGCTCGCCCTGCGCAGCAGGGTTTTGCGCTTTATACCTTATAATAAGGCGTCCGTTCAGCAGCAGTCCGGACTTTGATTGCCTGATTTTTGCCTTGACAAACGCCTGCGGACGTGTATACTGGGTACTGGACATAAAAACAGGGGCGCTGAGGGGCATCCTCGGCTGAGATCGAAGCGAACCGCAGCTTCGGGTCACCTCGAACCTGATCCGGATAATGCCGGCGTAGGAAGTTTGACCCACTATAGATGTCATACTGCGTTTGCGCCTGCTGTTTTTGCAGGCGCTTTTCTTGTTTTTATGTACCGTTAATTCGGGGAGGAGTAATCTCAATGACCAAGACCTATTCCAAAACGCGCACTCTCGTGGAGTGTGCCCTGATGATCGCCCTGGGCACCGTTCTGGCGAACATCAAAATCTACGAGCTGCCCAACGGCGGTTCCATCACGCTGTTCAGCATGTTACCGTTCATCCTGATTTCGTTCCGGCACGGCGTGAAATGGGGCCTGTTCACCGGCTTTGTCAACAGCCTGCTGCAGATGCTGCTGGGCTTCTACGCACCCCCGGCGCCTGGCCTGCTGCCGCTGGTAGGAATGATCCTGCTGGACTATGTGCTGGCTTTCACCCTGCTGGGCCTGGCCGGTGCCATTGCGAAGCCATTCTCCAACCGACTTGTTGGCGTCGCGGTAGGCACCGCTGCCGTCTGCGTCCTGCGGTTCCTGTGCAGCTTTTTGTCCGGTGTTCTGATCTGGGGTAACCTCAGCGATGGTCTGCCCGCCTGGATCTACAGCCTGACCTACAATGGCAGCTACATGCTGCCCGAGACCATCCTCACCACGGTGGCCGCCGTTCTGATCTGCAAAGCTGCCCCGCAACTGTTCCATGACCAGCAGCAATAATTCATCTTTTGCGTCCTGTGCCGGCAGGACGCATTTTTTGTTCCATTTGAAGACGTTATAAAAATAACTTTCATTCCATTGTTTCGATTTTTTATTTTTTTAGGTATAATTTCTTATTTTGTTAACGTTTTGACTAATTTTCAGGTTACTTTTTCGTTCTTTTGACAAATTGTTTAAATTTGCTTTCTTTTTTGTGAAGAATGTGTTAATATGGTGACAACAAAGTGTGCGGTTCTAAGAACCAGGGAAGCCGCATACCACGTTAGAGGAATCCATCTGATTTTTGGAGGAATGCTTTTATGATGAAGTATCTGCAAAAGCTCGGCAAGGCCTTGATGCTGCCTGTCGCCGCGCTTCCTATCTGCGGCATCCTCATGGGCCTGGGCTACGCGTTGGCTCCGGCTGCCATGGGTGCTGAAGGTGCCACCACCGGCTTTGCTTACACGGCCGGTTTCATTCTGATCAAGGCCGGCGGCGCCCTGATCGACAACATGGCCTGGCTGTTCGCTGTTGGCGCTGCCGTAGGCCTGTCCGATGACCATGACGGCACCTCTGCTTTGGCCGGCCTGGTCAGCTACCTGATGATGACCCAGCTGCTGAGCACCGGCGTGGTCAGCGCTCTCCCCTTCATGAACCTCGTGGAAGGCACTTCCACCTACATCGCCTTCCAGAAGACCGCCGGCAACGCCTTCATCGGCATCCTGGCCGCGATCATCGGTTCCACCTGCTACAACAAGTTCAAGAGCACCCAGCTGCCTGACTGGCTGGCCTTCTTCAGCGGCAAGCGCTGCGTGGCCATCGTCACCGGCCTGGTCTCCATCGTTGTTTCCGTCATCCTGCTCTTCGTCTGGCCCATCATCTTCAATGCACTGGTCCTGCTGGGCGACGGCATCGTCAGCCTGGGCGGCGTTGGCGCTGGTCTGTACGCCTTCTTCAACCGCCTGCTGATCCCCACCGGCCTGCATCACGCTCTGAACAACGTGTTCTGGTTCGACACCATCGGCCTTGGCGACCTGACCCACTACTGGGCCGGTGAAACCTCCGCCGACGTGGGCTGGAGCCTCGGCATGTACATGTCCGGCTTCTTCCCCTGCATGATGTTCGGTATCCCCGGTGCGGCTCTGGCTATGGTCCACACCGCCAAGAACAAGAAGGCTGCCATCGGCCTCGTGACCTCCGCTGCTATCTGCGCGTTCGTCTGCGGCGTTACCGAGCCCTTCGAGTTCGGCTTCATGTTCCTCTGCTTCCCCCTGTACGTTGTGTACGCTCTGCTGTACGGTATCTTCACCGTCATCACCTACTACGTTGGTTTCCGCGCCGGCTTCATGTTCTCTGCCGGTGCCACTGACCTGGTCTTCTCCGCTTCCCTGCCGGCTCATGCCAACACCTGGATGATCATTCCTCTGGGCATTGCCGCTTTCGTGGTCTTCTACGTGGTCTTCCGCTTCGCCATCACCAAGTTCAACCTGGTGACCCCGGGCCGTGAGGATGAGGACGCCGATGCTGCCGAAGCCAATATCACCCTCGCCAACAACGACTTCACTGCCATCGCCAGCGGCGTTCTGGCTGCCATCGGCGGCAAGGGCAATGTCACCAACGTGGACTATTGCGCGACCCGCCTGCGTTTTGAGGTCAAGGACAGCACCGCTGTGAATGAGAAGGCTGTCAAGGCCGCCGGCGCTGCCGGTGTCATTCGTCCCAGCAAGAACGCCTGCCAGGTCGTCATCGGCCCCAAGGTCCAGTTTGTCTACGACGAATTGAAGAAGATGCTGTAAGAGTTCTTACAGCGCCAGGATAAAGGTACTGGTTCCCTTTATCACCTCCGCCGGGGGCGGGCGCGAAGCCTGTCCCCGGCATTTTTTCGCAGCAGTTCCCTTTGGACATGCTTTCTTCACGGTTCTGTGCTATACTGGCATTAAGTATGGAGGAGGCTCCTCTCCCCCACCATCATCAGGAGGTATTTCGTATGAAAATCATCCGTGCAAAAGATTATTATGATATGTCCCGCAAGGCGGCCAACATCATCTCCGCTCAGGTCATCATGAAGCCCAACTGCGTGCTGGGCCTGGCTACCGGCGGCACCCCCGTGGGTACCTACAAGCAGCTGGTGGACTGGTACAACAAGGGCGATCTGGACTTCTCCGAAGTGACCACCGTCAACCTGGACGAGTACCGCGGCCTGCCCCGCGAACATTCCGAGAGTTACTGGAGCTTCATGCACCGCAACCTCTTCGACCTGGTCAACATCAACCCCGCTTCCATCAACCTGCCCGACGGCACCAATATGGATGCCGAGGCAGAATGCGCCCGCTACGACTACGTCATCAAACGGGTAGGCGGCATTGATCTGCAGCTGCTGGGCATCGGCCACGACGGCCACATCGGCTTCAACGAGCCGGGCGAGGCGTTCGAGCTGGGCACCCATTGCGTGGACCTGAAACCCGAGACCATCGAGGCCAACAAACGCTTCTTTGAAGGCAATGAGGATCTGGTCCCCAAGCAAGCATACACCATGGGCATCAAGACCATCATGCAGGCCCGCAAGGTCCTGATGGTCGCCAACGGCAAGGACAAGGCCGAGATCGTCAAGAAGGCGTTCTTTGGCCCCGTTACGCCGGAAGTCCCGGCCAGCATCCTGCAGATGCATCCCGACTTCATCCTGGTCGGCGATGAGGAAGCCCTGAGCCTGATCTGAGGGCAGGAGGAACAGCCATATGATTATCCGTAATGCGAAGGTCTTCTCCGACGGCTGCCGTTTTGTGGAGAAGGATCTTGTCATCCGCGACGGGCGCATTGTGTTCGGTGCAGCCCCCCAGGAAGGCGAGGAAGTTATTGATGCCAAAGGCGCCTATGCCCTGCCGGGTCTGGTGGACATCCACTTTCACGGCGCCGTGGGACACGATTTCTGCGATGCCGACGAAGCCGGCCTGCAGGCCATCGCCGATTTTGAGGCCAGCAAAGGCGTGCTGGCCATCTGCCCCGCTACCATGACCTTCAGCGAGGAGATCCTCAACGGGATCATGGATGTGGCGGCTGCCCACAAGAACGAGCGAGGTGCAGACCTCGTGGGCATCAACATGGAAGGACCCTACATCAGCCCCGACAAGGTGGGTGCCCAGAACCCCAAGTATGTGATGGCCGCAGATGCCGGAATGTTCCGCCGCCTGCAGGCGCGCAGCGGCGGACTGATCCGGCTGGTGGACGTAGCCCCCGAAGTACCGGGCAATCTGGACTTCATCAAGGAATGCCACAACGAGGTACGGATTTCCATCGCCCACACCTGCGTGGACTATGAGACCGCCAAAACCGCCTTTGCGGCCGGTGCCTCCCACATGACCCACCTGTACAACGCCATGCCCGGCATCACCCACCGTGCCCCCGGCCCCATCATCGCGGCGCTGGAGGATGGTGCAGAAGTGGAGCTCATCACCGACGGCGTGCACATCCATCCCGCCGTGGTGCGCTTCACCTTCAATACCTTCGGCGACGATCACGTGATCCTGATTGCCGACAGCATGATGGCCTGCGGTCTGCCGGATGGCCAGTATTCTCTGGGCGGTCAGGCCGTTACGGTCCGTGGTCCCCGCGCCACACTCACGGAGCAGCCCGGGACCATCGCCGGCAGCGCCACCTGCCTGTATGACTGCATGAAACATGCGGTTCTGGAGATGGGCGTACCCCTGGCCAGCGCTGTGCGGGCAGCCTCCCTGAACCCGGCACGCAGCATCGGCGTGGATGCTGACTACGGCAGTCTGGACGCCGGTCGCTGGGGCAATGTGATCCTGGCTGACGAGAAGCTCAACATTCTGCAGGTCATCCGCAAGGGTGAAGTGATTAGCGACTGACAGTATTCACAATTTTGTATAAAAATTTGTGACAAGGCCATTGCAAATTGTATACTCTTTTGTTATAATATAGGTATTATTACGCTGAGAAAGGGGAACTGGATATGCCGATCTCTGAGCCGACTGCCGTATTTTCCATCCGCGATGATCGTGATATGGAAATCAAACAGGCTGTTCTGCAGGTCTATCGCGCGCTGGAAGAGAAGGGCTACAACCCCATCAACCAGCTGGTAGGCTACATCCTGTCCGAGGATCCGACCTACATCACGACCTATAAAAATGCGCGTGCGATCATCCGCCGCATTGACCGTGACGATTTGCTGCAGGCCTTGGTGCGCGATTACGTCAAAGGGTAATATCCTCCAAAAAAAGAAATCCCGTGTGCTGTGACAGCACACGGGATTTTTTATGGTTGATCACGCAAAGAAGGCATTCTGTACGGCGTTGAGCACCGCAGCGCGTCCCGCCGTAAAGTTGACGCCGCCCTGGAGGTAGCAGGTATAGGGCGCGCGCAGCGGACCATCGCAGGAAATCTCGATGGTGCTGCCCTCGGTAAAGCTGCCGGAGGCCATAACCACCTGATCGGTATAGCCGGGCTCATCGGCCGGTTCGGGAGAAGCAAAACTGTCAATGGGACTGTTGTGCTGGATACCGGCGCAGAAGCCGGTCAGAGCCTCGGCGCTGCCGGAATCGAAACAGGTCACAATGTCGTTGTGATCCTCGGTATAGCGGGGCACCGGATGGACCCCCGCCAGCTCCAGCAGACACTGGGCGTAGATGGCCGTTTTCAGTGCCTCACATACAACACCGGGGGCGTAATAAAAGCCCAGGAAGGTGTCCCGCAGGCTGTCCTGGGTGCAGCCCAGGTCGGCGCCAATGCCCGGCGCCGTGAAACGGTGGCTGCATTTTTCCACCAGGTCGGCGCGACCGGCGATGTAACCGCCGGTGGGGGTGATGCCACCGCCAGGATTCTTGATAAAGCTGCCGGCGATCAGATCCGCGCCCACCGCCAGCGGTTCCTGGGTCTGGGTGAATTCCCCGTAGCAGTTATCCACAAAGATAATCGCCTTGGGGTTGGCTTGGCGGGCCGTTTCTGCCACCTTACGGATGGTCTCCAGATCAAAGGCGTTGCGCTGGGTGTAACCGCGGCTGCGCTGGATGTGCACCACCGTCGCCGTCTTGGCCTTTTGGGCAATCAGGTCATAGTCCGGCGTATGGTCCGGCAGCAGCGGGCATTCATCGTACTGCACACCGTACTCCCGCAGAGTACCGCAGCCCTTGCCGGCCTCGCCGATGCCGATGACCCCTTCCAGCGTATCATAGGGGCGGCCGGTAGCTGCCAACAGGGTATCGCCGGTGCGCAGCAGGCCGAAGAGCGCTACCGTCAGGGTGTGCGTGCCGCTCATGAACTGAGGACGCACCAGCGCAGCCTCTGCTCCCATGCAGCGGGCAAAGACCTCTTCCAGCTTGTTGCGGCTGTCATCCCAGACGCCGTAGCCGCTGGACCCCCAGAAATGCCGTGCTTCCACGCCGCAATCGGTAAAAGACCGCAGCATCTTGAGCTGATTGTAGTCCCGGATTTCCTCTACATGAGCAAATTGCTCCCGGCAGAGCTCCAGCGCCCGGCGATCCAGCGCCAGAACTTCCGGTTTGATATCATAAAACTGTTCGATCATACTGTTTTCCATTTCCGTGTCGTTTGTTGTAAAGTTCCCGTCTGTCCGAAACCCAGGCGGGTATAAAACGTTTGCAGGGCCGGCGCACTGGCAAAGCGTACAGTGCGTTCTGCCGCCATCTCATTGGCCAGCCGGACGATCAGCCAGCCGGCCAGTCCCCTGCCCCGCCAGCCCGGCGCCGTCACTCCTGCCGAGAGATAGGCTTCTGTGTCGCTTTTCTCATAGCATCCCACGGTGCAGACAGGCGAGCCGTGGTCCAGCAGTGCCCGACAGCATCCGATGCCGTGGGCTATGGAGGTGCAGGCCAGCGAATAGAACTGTTCCTGTTCCCCTTCACTGTCCGGAAAGACCAGACGGCTCACCGGCAGCATGGACGGATGTTCTTCCAGTGTCAGTTCCGGCGGAGGCGCGCAGAGCACTGGCAATTGCTTTCCCCGGGGCAGTTCCCACAGCAGCAGCGGTTCCGACCGCTGCCAGTCGTCCAGGAGTATCTGCTCGCTCAGCAATCGGTCCACCTGCAAAAAACGAAGGAATCCCTGCAATTCTTCCGCAGCTTCCTCCCCTGCTTCCCCTTCCGGCAACCGCCCGCAAAGGGTGGCTGTGCCGCCCCGCAGCGCCAGAGCCGCGCTGCCCGGCAACAGGTAGAAACTCCACCCGCTGGCCGGATGCTGACTGAACAATGTGCAGTGGGTGCCCATGGTAGCCGCAAAGTAGGGTTTGTCTTGGATGCGCCGGGCAAACTCTGCACGGTGCGCAGGCGTGGTGACGGATTGAATCATAGGGATTCCTTGTGCATTCTGTTATTGCAGAGCCATGACGATGCGCTTGTAGTCGCGGCCCCGAACTTCAAAGTTGGGATAAAGGTCAAAGGAGGCGGAGGCGGGCGAAAGGCTGACCACATCTCCCGGCACCGCCGCGGCGCGGGCCTTCTCCACGGCATCCTGCATGTTGTCGGCATGGACGATCTTGAGATCGCTGTTCGGGAAGTCGGGATGCTCCCGTACGGCCTTTTCAATGCGCGGGGCGGTGGCGCCCATCAGCACCAGCGTCTTGACGTGCGCCAGGATCTCCGGTGCCAGCGGCTCATAAGGGATCTTCTTGTCGTAGCCGCCGGCGATAAGGATGATCTTCTGGTCGAAGCTGCGCAGCCCGGCAATGGTCCGCGTGGGGCTGGAGGCGATAGAGTCGTTGTAGTAGGTCACCCCGTCCAGCGTGCGGACCGGCTCGATGCGGTGCTCCACGCCGGTAAAGGTGGAAGCTACCTGGCGCATGGCCTCCACCGGCACACGGCCCCAGACCGCCGCAATGGCTGCCAGGAGATTCTCCACGTTGTGCAGACCGCGCAGCTTGACCTCGGAACGGGCCACCACGGGCGTGACGGTGCCGTTTTCTGCATAGCAGAGCGTATCGTCCTCGGCGCGCAGGAACGCCCCGTTGTCGGTCTCATGCAGGCGGGTGAACCAGACCTGCTCCCCCTTGCAGTCGCTCTGCATGGAACGGCTGATTTCGTTCTCATAGCCCAGCACCGCACGGCAGGGCGGTACCTGCCACAGCAGAATGTTGCGCTTGGCGTCGATGTATTCCTGCATATCCTTGTGATGATCCAGATGGTTGGGCGTCACATTGGTGACCACCGCCACCTTGGGGCTGCGGCGCATGCTGATCAGCTGGAAGCTGGACAATTCCACCACCGCTACAGCCTCCGGCGTGACATCGGCCAGCTGGGGCAGCAGGGCGGCACCGATATTGCCCCCCAGGAAGACCTTGCGGCCTGCGGCCTCCATCATCTTGGAGATCAGCGTGGTCGTGGTGGTCTTACCGTCCGAACCGGTGACGGCGATGATCTCACAGGGGCAGAACTCGAAGAAAAGCTCCACCTCACTGGTGACCATGGCACCGGCTTTCAGGGCGGCCTGCAGTTCGGGCTTGTAGTATTCGTAGCCCGGCGTACGCATAATGATATCCTGACCGGCAAAACCATCGGTGTAATGCTCGCCCAGGCTCAGGTTCACCTGCAGGCGGCGAAGCGTCTCGGCATAGTTGCCGAACTCCTCCACACTCTTTTTCTGGTCGCAGAGCGTGACCTTGGCGCCCAGCTCCACAAACTGTTCAATGCAGCGCTTATGACTGACGCCCGCGCCGATAAAGGCAACTTTCTTGCCGCGGATCAATTCCTGCAACTGTTCAATGGGCAGCATGATACATCTCTCCCCTGCTGTTGAATTTTTCGTCTTTCTTATTATACTCAAGGACCGGCCCCACTGCAACAAAATCGGCCCGCCTGCGCGGGCCGAAATCACATTTTAGGGTTATTCCTGACCGCCCATGGGAATGCCATGCTTTTCCAGCAGGGCGCGGATCTTGGTCATCGGATCGATGATGCTGGAAACACTCTTGTCGTGGTTGATGGCAGCGATGAAGTAGGCGGTGTACTTGGACACGTCCACATCGTAGTACCACTCACGCTCCAGCAGTTCGGGCTTGCGGTAGGTCAGGTTGGTGCCCAGCACGGCTTTCAGGATACCATCGTTGTAGGCCTTGTCAAACTTCTCCAGGCCGGCGGTAAACAGCGGGAAGGTGGCACAGGTGAAGATGTTGCGGGCACCGCGCATCTTCAGCTCATAGGCGATGTCCAGCATGGATTCGCCGGAGGCAATGATGTCGTCAGCGATGAAGACGTCCTTGCCCTTGACGCTTTCGCCCAGATATTCGTGAGCTACGATGGGGTTGCGGCCGTTGACCACGCGGCTGTAGTCCCGGCGCTTGTAGAACATACCCAGGTTGCAGCCCAGCACGCTGGAATAGTACATGTTACGGTTCATGGCGCCCTCGTCGGGAGAGACGATCATGAAGTGATCCTTGTGGAAGCTGACCTCCGGCACGTGATGCAGCAGGCACTTGAGCACCTGATAGGTGGGCATCACGTTGTCGAAGCTCATGGTGGGCACGGCGTTCATAACGCGGGGGTCATGGGCATCAAAGGTGATGATATTCTTGACGCCTACCGAGCGCAGCTGCTGCAGGGAGAACGCGCAGTCCAGACTCTCGCGGCTGACGCGGCGATGCTGGCGGCCGCCGTACAGGCTGGGCATGATGACGCTGATGCGGTGGGCACGGCCGGAAACCGCCTGGATCAGACGCATCAGATTCTGGAAGTGATCGTCGGGAGAGAGGTGATTCTCGTACCCGAACAGCTGGTAGGTAACACTGTAGTTGCCCGGATCGACGAAGATAAACAGATCGTCGCCGCGGGTCGAGGCCTTGACCAGGCCCTTGGCATCACCGGACTGAAAACGCGGGCAATCCGAAGGGATGATGAACGACTCCACATCCATGCCGACCTCACGCGCCCAGCGGACCAGATGACCATCCACCAGTTTGCAGAGTTCTTCGGCACCAGGGCAGGCGATCAAGCCCAGATCAGCAATTGCATCTTCTTTGGCAAAAAAATCGCGCGGGCCAAGATTTTGTTCAGCCATACGTGTTTGCTCCTTACTTCCATCATAAAATTCATATTTGTCTTCAAGGGGCACACAACCCCATTTATTAGTATTGTAGCACAGCGGCCGGATAAAATCAGCCCTGTGACGCAAGTTTTTCGACAAAATCAGCATTTTCTGCATTTTAAATATGATTGTTCAGGGGCTGTCGCAAGAATTCTGTCGGATTTTACAAAAAATTTGCATTCGACCTGTTTCCCTGTTTTTGAGGGTGCCGGTTAAAGGTCCAAAAGGAAAAAATGGACAAAAAAACAGCGTTTGCTGTTACGCAAACGCTGTACGATTTGAATCCAGTCGATCAGACCAGTTCGATGATCGCCATCTCGGCAGCATCGCCGCGACGGGGGCCGATCTTGTAGATGCGGGTGTAGCCGCCGTTACGGTCGGCGTACTTGGGGCCGTACTCGTCGATGACCTTCTTGGCGATATCCTCCTTGGTGATGTAGGAGAAAACCTGACGCTTTGCGTGCAGATCTTCCTGCTTACCGAGGGTGACCATCTTCTCGGCCATGGAACGAACTTCCTTGGCGCGGGTAACGGTGGTCTCGATCTTGCCGTTCTCAAACAGATAGGTCACCATCGCGCGCAGCATGGCGTTGCGGCTGTCGGTGGTACGACCGAGTTTTCTGGTACCGGGCATTCCGTTTCACTCCTTATACTTGGTATCCGCGTGTCGCGGGGGGTTAGTTTTCGTCGTCCTTGGTCAGAGAGAAACCAAGGCTGTCCAGCTTGGCCATGACTTCCTCCAGGCTCTTGCGGCCCAGATTGCGAACCTTCATCATTTCGTCTTCGCTCTTGTTGATGAGGTCGCCCACCGTGTTGATGCCGGCGCGCTTCAGGCAGTTGAAGGAACGGACGCTCAGATCCAGCTCTTCAATCGTCATCTCCAGCGCCTTCTCACGGCCCTGATCGTCGTTATCGACCATGATCTCGGTCTCGCCGGTCTCGTCGCAGAGGTTCACAAACAGGTTCAGATGCTCGGTCAGCACGCGGGCCGCCAGGCTCAGGGCTTCCTGCGCATTGCAGGTGCCGTCCGTCCAGACCTCGATGATGAGCTTGTCATAGTCGGTGATCTGGCCTACACGGGTGTGATCCACAGTGTAGTTGGCTTTGAGCACGGGGGTATAGATGCTGTCGACGGGCAGGGTGCTGATGTCGTTTTTCTCGATCAGCGCCAGTTTGTTGCGCTCGGCGGGGACATAGCCGCGGCCTTTGTCAAAGGTCAGTTCCATGACCAGCTTGGCACCCTCGCCCAGGGTGGCGATGTGCCACTCGGGGTTGAGGATCTCCAGGTCATCGCCGCCCTTGATGGAGCCGGCAATGAGTTCACAAGGACCAACGGCCTCTACACGGACGGTCTTGGGGCTTTCGCCGTAGATCTTGGCGGCGATGCCCTTCAGGTTCAGGACGATCTCGGTCACGTCCTCACGTACACCCTCGATGGTGGAAAACTCATGCACCACGCCGTCGATCTTGACGCTGGTGACAGCCACACCGGGCAGAGAGGACAGAAGCACACGACGCAAGCTGTTGCCCAAGGTCGTGCCGAAACCGCGCTCCAGCGGCTCGACGACGAACTTACCGTAGCGACCATCCGGGGAAAGGCTGGCCGTTTCGATCTTGGGGCGTTCGATCTCCATCATAAAAACCCTCCTTGTTTCGCTGGCACCGGAAAGTGCCAGTCAGGTTGGAAAAATCGTAGAAAAAAGCTAAGAGGATTACTTGGAGTACAACTCGACGATGAGGTGCTCAGCGATGGGCACATCGATGTCCTCGCGCACGGGCATCTTGACGACGGTGCCCTTCAGAGCGTTCTTATCGCGCTCCAGCCAGGAGGGCAGCAGCACGACGGGAGCGTCCTCGCCCAGCAGCTTGCTGAACTTGACGGAGGAACGGCTGGACTCGATGACTTCGATCACATCGCCCGGCTTAACCAGATAAGAGGGGATGTTGACACGCTTGCCATTGACAGTGAAATGGTTGTGGGAAACCAGCTGACGAGCGTCGCGGCGGGTCTTGGCAAAGCCCAGACGGTAGACGACGTTGTCGAGACGGCGCTCGACCAGAACCAGCAGGTTGACACCGGTCTGACCCGGCATACGGGTCGCGGTCTCGTAGTAGGTGTGGAACTGCTTTTCCAGGATACCGTAGACGAACTTGACCTTCTGCTTCTCGTTGAGCTGGGTGGCGTACTCGCTCTTCTTCTTTCTCATCTGGCCGCCGGGGTTACGATTGGTGGTCTTCTTGCCGTAACCCATAACAGCAGGAGAAATGCCGAGAGCACGGCAACGCTTGGCGATCGGTTGGGTATTTTTAGCCATAACTCAAATTCTCCTTTCAATCAAACGCGGCGGCGTTTGGGCGGGCGGCAGCCATTGTGGGGAATGGGAGTCACGTCACGGATCATGGTGACTTCCAGACCGGTTGCCTGCAGGGCGCGGATGGCGCTTTCACGGCCGGAACCGGGGCCCTTGACGTAGACCTCAACGGTCTTCATGCCATGCTCGATGGCGGCCTTGGCGGCAACCTCAGCGGCGCTCTGCGCAGCGTAAGGGGTGCTCTTGCGGGAGCCGCGGAAGTTCAGCGCACCAGTGCTGCACCAGGAAACGGTGTTGCCCTGAGTGTCGGTGATGGTCACGATGGTGTTGTTGAACGTGCTCTGAATGTGAGCAGCACCGGCGCTGATATTCTTGCGCTCTCTTTTCTTAGTGCGGGTTTTTGCCGCAGTAGCTTTATTAGCAGCCATGTCTCAGTTCCTCCTTACTTCTTTTTGTTCGCGACGGTGCGCTTGGGACCTTTGCAGGTACGCGCATTGGTCTTGGTGCGCTGGCCGCGGCAGGGAAGGCCCTTGCGATGGCGCACACCACGGTAGCACTGGATCTCGGTCAGACGCTTGATGTCAAGCGCGACGTTGCGGCGCAGGTCGCCCTCTACCATGATGTTGTTTTTGTCGATGTAGTCACGGATCTTGGCTTCCTCGTCAGAAGTCAGGTCCTTGACGCGGGTATCAGGGTTAATTCCGGTTCCGGCGAGAATCTCGTCGGCAGTGGACTGACCAATACCGTAAACATAAGTCAGACCAACCTGGATCCGCTTCTCGCGAGGCAGATCAACACCAGCAATACGTGCCATAAAGCACCTCCATAAATAACATCCCATGTCCTGGTCGGGGCCTGCGCCGGGAATCTACGCACTTGGCCCCCAAGCGTTTTGGGTACGGTTTCCGCGGAATGCTCCGCGGACCTTTAGCCCTGACGCTGCTTATGCTTCGGATTGGCGCAGATGACCATCACGCGACCTTTGCGCTTGATGACCTTGCACTTCTCGCAAATGGGTTTCACGGAAGGTTTTACCTTCATGATGTTAACCTCCTTTTCAAAACACAAGGCGATTCAATTTTACTTGGAACGCCAGGTGATCCGGGCCTTGGTCAGGTCGTAGGGTGACATTTCCATCGTGACTTTGTCGCCGGGCAAAATACGGATGAAGTTGGTCCGCAGCTTACCGGAAATGTGAGCCAGCACGGTGTGGCCGTTGGGCTTGCCCTCTTTGTTGAGCAGCTCGACCTTGAACACGGTGTTGGGCATGGCCTCCCGTACGATACCTTCTACTTCAATGACATCTTCTTTAGACAAGCTGATTGCCTCCTTGAAGGGTTCCGTCAGTCTGCACGCGCCGCATCGTAGGCGGCGATGGCATCACTGAGTGATTGATCGCTTTTCAGAAGCTCGTTCGCAAGAACAGTGGTCGTGGGAGCCACATGCTTGGCTTTTTTCCGCTTCGGGTCCCCTACCTTGCGCAGGTTTCCGTCCGCGAGCCAGAGCATCGGCCCGTCCACGGCCAAAACAGCCAGCGTGCGGGTCTTGTCCCGACCGGCCTTGGAGCGTACCAGCTGACCTATTACAAAGTCCATCCGGGTTCCTCCCAGCCGTGGGTCAGGACCTCGGCACCGGCCGCTGTGATGGCGAGGGTGTGCTCGAAATGAGCTGCCAGACCACCGTCACAGGTTTTGACCGTCCAGCCGTCCTTTAACGTCTTTACCGCGTACTTATGCTGGCATACCATCGGTTCGACGGCGATGCACATGCCCGGCACCAGGCGCGGGCCGCGTCCGGGGGTGCCGTAGTTCGGCACTTCGGGGTCTTCGTGCAGTTCCTTGCCGACGCCGTGGCCGACAAAGCTCCGCACCACCGAGAAGCCGTTCTCCTCGACGTACTCCTGGACCGCATGGCCGATATCCCCGATCCGGTTGCCGCCCCGCGCCATGGCAATGCCGCGGTGGAGGCTTTCCTTGGTCACATCCAGCAGCCGCTGGGCTTCCAGGTCGAGCTTGCCGCATCCGTAGGTGCAGGCGTTGTCGCCGTTGAAGCCGTCGATCTTGCAGCCGGTGTCGATCGAAACGATGTCGCCGGGGCGGATCTGCTGCTGGCGGTTGGGGATACCGTGAATGACCGTGTCATTCACACTGATGCACGCCGTAGCCGGGAAGCCGTACAGGTGCAGGAAGTTGGGTCTTGCACCGTGGCGCACGATAAAGTCGTAGATGATTTTGTCGATCTCCGCCGTGGTGATACCAGGCTCGATCGCTTCGCCGCCGGCTTTCAATGCAGCCGCGCTGATGGCGCAGGCTTTCCGCATTTTTTCCAGTTCAGCGGCATTCTTGATTTGGATCATGGATAAATTAAGCCTCCAAAAGCTTGAGAAGGAACGCGGTGGTGGCCTCGATGGAACCCTGGTCGGGAACCTCGACGAGCTTGCCGCGCTGCCGGTAGAATTCCACCAGCGGCTCGGTCTGCTCGTGATAGGCTTTCAGCCGGTCCAGTACGGTGGCAGGCTCATCGTCCTTGCGGATGACCAGCTCACCGCCGCAGCGGTCACACACGCCCTCTTTGGCGCTGGGTTTGTTGATGATATGATAGCTTGCACCGCAGTTGGCGCAGACGCGGCGGCCGGACATACGCTGGATGATCGCCTCATCGGCAACCACCAGATTGATGACCTTGTCGATCTCCACGCCCATCTGCTCCAGGGCTTCGCCCTGTGCGATGGTGCGCGGCATGCCGTCCAGGATAAATCCCTTCGCGCAGTCGGGCTGCGCCAGGCGCTCCTTCACGATGCCGACGATGACGTCGTCCGGCACCAGAGCACCCGCGTCCATAAAGCTCTTCGCCTTTTGGCCCATAGGCGTGCCCTCTTTGACAGCAGCACGCAGAATGTTACCGGTCGAGATGGTGGGGATACCCAGCTTATCGCAGAGGATCTCTGCCTGGGTACCCTTCCCGGCGCCAGGGGCGCCCAAAAGGATCATTTTCATCGCACATTCCCTTTCTTATTCCAGGAACCCTTTGTGGTAACGGGCGGTCATATAACCTTCCAGCGCACGGCCGGTCTCCAGCGCAACACCGACGACGATCAGCAGGCTGGTACCACCCAACTGGATGGAGGTGCCGGTGATGTTGCCGAGGATGATGGGCAGGCCCGCGACGATGGCCAGGAAGATCGCACCGATCAGGGTGATCTTGGACAGGGTCTTGGTGATGAAATCACTGGTGGGCTTGCCGGGACGGATACCGGGAATCGTACCGTTATTCTTACGGAGCTGGTTGGCGATATCTACGGGATTGTACTGAATCGCAACATAGAAGTAGTTGAATGCCACGATCAGCAGGACATAAACGATGAGGTAGAGCGCGCTGTTGTAATTGAATGCGCTGAAGAACGCATACAAATACGGATGAGCAGCGGCATCCAGGTTGATGAACCGGAAGATCAGGCCCGGCAGGCTGCACAGCGTCGAGGCGAAGATGATCGGCATAACACCGGTCATATTGACCTTGATGGGAATGTAGCTGGCCTGGCCGCCGTACATCTTGCGGCCCACAACGCGCTTGGCATACTGCACGGGGATGCGGCGCTCGGCGTTGGTCAGAATGACCACGAAGATCACCGCCACCAGCGCAAGCACCAGCAGAGCGGGCAGGAAGAAGTAGAACTGGGGTTCACCGTTCTGGGCGCGGCCCACGATATTGGTCACCGCCGTGTAGACGGAGGACCAGCGAGCCACGATGCCGGCGAAGATCAGCAGCGAAAGACCGTTGCCGATGCCCTTGGAATCAATCTGGTTGCCCAGCCAGGTGCAGAGCTGCGAACCGGCGGTGAAGGCCAGAATGATGACCACGGCCGTGAAGATACCGGCAAAACCGTCGGTGTACTTCAGTGCGCCCATGTTGCGGATGATGAAGTAGTAGCCGATGGACAGCATCAGACCGATGGCCGCGCCCACGTAGTTGGTGATGCGGCGCATCTTGCGTTGCCCTTCCTCCCCTTCCTTGGTGAGGTTTTCCAGGTACGGAATGGCTACTGCCAGCAGCTGCATGATAATGGAGGCGTTGATGGCGGGCTGCACACCCAGAGCGAAGATTGTGCACTCGCTCAGGGCGCCGCCGGACATCATGTTCAGGTACTCCAGCATATCACCGGTGCCGCCGGCGAACATGGAGGACAGCGCGCTGGCCGTGATGTACGGCACAGGGATCGCGCAGCCCAGACGGAACAGAACGAGGATCAGCAAGGTGAACAGGAGCCGTTTGCGAAGATCATCGATCTTCCAGGCATTCCGGAAGGTTTCAAACACCTTACATCACCTCAGCCTTCCCGCCTGCTTTCTCGATTTTTTCTTTGGCAGAGGCAGTGTAGGCAGCGACCTTGACGTTGACAGCCTTGGTCAGCTCGCCATTGCCCAGCACCTTGACGCCGTCCAGCGTCTTGGAGATGATGCCGGCCTTCAGCAGGGCCTCGGCATCGACGGTCGCGCCGGCCTCGAACTTCTCGAGGTCAGATACCTTGATGGTAACATACTTGGTCGCGAAAATGTTGTTGAAACCGCGCTTCGGCAGACGACGCTGCAGAGGCATCTGGCCGCCTTCGAAACCGGCCTTCTTGACGCCGGAACGGGCTTTCTGACCCTTGTGGCCGTAGCCAGCGGTCTTGCCGTTGCCGGAACCGGCACCGCGGCCCTTGCGGGTCACGGCCTTGCGGGCGCCAGCGGACGCTTTCAGTTCATGAAGTTTCATGCTTGCACCTCCTTGCATTACGCCTTGGTCACGACGACCAGGTGGGAGATCTTGGCGATCTTGCCCTGGGTAGCCGCGTTGTCAGGCTGCTCGGTAACCTCACCGGGACGGTTCAGGCCCAGAGAGTGCGCAACGGCGATCTGCTCTTTGCCGCGGCCGATCAGGCTCTTGGCGAGACGAATGGTAACCTTTTCCATTGTAGTACCCTCCTTAACCCAGGATCTCGGCAACGGTCTTGCCGCGCTTGGCCGCGACGCTCTCGGCGTCGGTCAGGCCGCACAGACCTGCGAAGGTGGCAGCAGTGACGTTGATGGGGTTATTGGAGCGCAGGCTCTTGGCACGAATGTCCTTGATGCCGGCGCACTCGAGCACCGCACGGACGGGACCACCGGCCAGAACGCCGGTACCGGGAGCGGCGGGACGCATCAGAACGCGGCCGGCGCCAAACTCACCAACGATCTCGTGGGGAATGGTGCTGCCCTTCATGCAAACCTTGCGCATGTTCTTCTTGGCAGCGCCCTCGCCCTTGCGGATGGCCTCGGGAACTTCGCCGGACTTGCCGACGCCGTAGCCGATGTTGCCCTTGCCGTCGCCGACGACGATCAGCGCGGCAAACTTCATGACGCGGCCACCCTTGACGGTCTTGGAAACGCGGTTGATGGAGACGACCTTGGTGATCATGCCGTCATCTTGTTCTCTTCTCTGCATGGCCATTGTATCTTCTCCCTCCTCTTACAGTTTCAGGCCGGCTTCGCGGGCGCCCTCAGCAAGCGCCTGCACACGGCCCTGGTAGACGAAACCGCCGCGGTCGTAGACCACTTCGGTAATGCCCTTCTCGAGGCACTTCTTGGCGATGGCCTCGCCAACCTTCTTGGCAGCCTCAATGTTGCCGCCGTAAGCGTTGAAATCTTTGTCCATGCTGGACGCGCTGGCCAGGGTGACACCCTTGGTATCATCGATAACCTGGGCGTAGATGTGCTTGGCAGAGCGGAAAACATCCAGACGGGGACGCTCGGCGGTGCCGCTGATCTTGCCGCGGACGCGGCGGTGACGGCGAAGACGAGCTTCGTTCTTATCAGCCTTATTGACCATAATGTTTCTCCTCTCCTATTATTTACCCTTGCCGGCTTTGCCTTCCTTGCGGATGACATACTCGCCAACATAGCGGATACCCTTGCCCTTGTACGGCTCGGGCGGGCGCTTGCCGCGGACTTCGGCGGCAAACTGACCGACTTCCTGCTTGTCGATACCGACGATGCTGAAGTGCAGCGCGTCTTTCAGTTCGATCTTGATGGTGTCGGTCTCCTCCACCTCAACGGGGTGAGAGAAGCCCAGCGTCAGGACCAGCTTGTTGCCCTGCTTGGCAGCACGGTAGCCGACGCCCTGGATCTCCAGGTCTTTCTTGAAGCCTTCGGTAACACCGACCACCATGTTGTGGATGATGGTGCGGGTCAGGCCGTGGAGGCTGCGGGCCTCCTTCTCGTCATTGGGGCGGGTAACCAAAATCTCATTGCCCTCAACGTTGACGTTCATGAGGGGATGGTATTTGGAATGCAGGGTACCCTTGGGGCCCTTCACGGTGATGGCGTGCTCGGCCGCGTCGACCTTGACTTCCACACCCGCGGGAATGACGATGGGTTTTCTTCCAATTCTCGACATTGTCTATTGCCCCTTTCTTACCACACAAAGGCGAGGACTTCACCGCCGACGTGAGCAGCACGGGCAGCCTTGTCGGTCATGACGCCTTTAGAGGTGGAGATGATCGCGGTGCCCAGGCCCTTCATGACCTTGGGCATATCTTCGCAGTTGGTGTAAATACGCAGGCCCGGCTTGGAAACGCGCTTCAGGCCGGCGATAACCGGCGTACCATTTTCCTGGTACTTGAGGGTCAGGGTGATGGTCCCCTGCTTGTTGTCCTCGGTCACTTTCATACCCTTGATGTAACCCTCGTCAACCAGGATCTGGCAGATCGCCTTCTTCAGGTTGGAAGCAGGGATATCCACGGAAGGGTGTTTGGCAGTGCTCGCGTTGCGGATGCGGGTAAGCAGGTCCGCGATGGGATCGGTGATTTGCATGCCACTAACCTCCTTAGGTTGTGTTTCTCAAAGTGTTGATTTTCGTTCAGACAGAAGCAATCAAGGGCTTACCAGGAAGCCTTCTTGACGCCGGGGATCTCGCCCTTGTAAGCCAGCTCACGGAAGCAGATACGGCAAACACCGTACTTGCGCAGGTAAGCATGGGGACGGCCGCAGATCTTGCAGCGGTTGTAAGCGCGGGTCGAGAACTTGGCGGGACGCTGCTGCTTGAGCTTCATAGAAGTTTTTGCCATGTTGGTTCCCTCCCTTAGTTAGCGAACGGAGCGCCCAGAGCCTTCAGCAGCTCCTTGGCTTCCTCGTCGGTCTTGGCGGTGGTGACGAAGCAGATGTCCATGCCGCGGATCGCGTCGACCTTGTCGAAGTCGATCTCGGGGAAGATGATCTGTTCCTTCAGGCCGAAGGCGTAGTTGCCGCGGCCGTCGAAGGAGTTGCCGTTGATGCCGCGGAAGTCGCGAACACGGGGCAGCGCCACATTGAACAGGCGATCCACGAACTCGTACATACGCTCACCACGCAGGGTGACCTTGGCGCCGATGGGCATGCCCTGGCGCAGCTTGAAGTTTGCAACGCTCTTCTTGGCCTTGCAGACGACGGCCTTCTGACCAGTGATCTGGCCCAGGTCGGCGATGATGGCATCGATGACCTTGGCGTTCTCTTTGGCTTCGCCGGCGGCAACATTGATGATGACCTTATCCAGCTTGGGGATCTGCATAACGCTCTTGTAGCCGAACTTCTTGTTCAGGGCCGGAGCGATCTCGTTGACATACTGTTCTTTCAAACGTGCCATTGTGTACTCCTCCCTTACAGTTCAGCGCCGCACTTGCGGCAAACGCGGACGTTCTTGCCGTCCTTGACGGAATGGGCAACGCGGGTGGGCTTGCCGCACTTGGGGCAGACAGGCTGCACCTTGCAGGCGTAGATAGCGCCCTCGGCCTTGACAATGCCGCCCTGCTCACCCTGACGGCGAGGCTTGACGTGCTTGGTGACCATGTTCAGGCCCTCGACGATGACCTTGCCCTCTTTCGGGGAAGTCTGCAGGACCTTGCCGGTCTTGCCCTTATCCTTGCCGGAGATGATCATGACGTTGTCGCCGGTTTTAACATGAAGATTGTTCATTCTTATTAAAACCTCCTTACAGCGATTCGGGAGCCAGGCTCAGGATCTTGGTGAAGCCAGCGTCGCGCAGTTCACGCGCCACAGGTCCAAAGATACGAGTGCCCTTGGGGCTCTTGTCGGCCATGACGATGACGGCGGCGTTCTCATCGAAACGGATGTAGGAACCGTCGTCACGGCGCAGGCCGTGCTTGCTACGGACGATGACGGCCTTGACCACGTCGCCCTTCTTCACGGTACCACCGGGAGCAGCCTTCTTGACGCTGCAAACCACGATGTCACCGATGTTTGCGTATCTCTTGCGGGTACCGCCCAGTACACGGAAGCACATTAACTCCTTGGCACCGGTATTGTCGGCCACTTTGAGATAAGTTTGCATCTGAACCATCTTTCAGGTCCTCCTTTCAAAGTACCAGGCTGATTATTTCGCTTTCTCGATGATCTTGACCAGGCGCCAGTTGACGTCCTTGGAGAGTTTACGGGTCTCCATGATCTCGACGCGGTCGCCGATGCCGGCTTCGTTGTTCTCGTCATGGGCCTTGAACTTCTTGGTGCGCTTCAAGATCTTCTTGTACAGAGGGTGCTGGACGCTGTCCTTGACGGCGACGACGATGGTCTTGTCCATCTTGTCGGAGACAACGGTGCCCACACGGGTCTTTCTCAGATTACGTTCCATGTTTTACCCTCCCTCTTACGCGTTTTTCGCATTCTTCTCGGCCAGGACGGTCATCACACGGGCGATGTCCTTCTTCACGGTCTCGATCCGAATGGGGTTGTCCAACTGGTTGATGGCGTGCTGAAAGCGCAGGTTGAAGAGTTCGGCCTTCAGGTCCTTGAGCTGCTTGTTCAGCTCGACATCGGTCATTTCGCGCAGTTCAGTGGCTTTCATTCAGCGTCACCCTCCTTTACAGTGTCAAGCTCCTCGCGCTTGACGAATTTGCAGCGGACCGGCAGCTTGTGGCTGGCCAGACGCAGGGCCTCGCGGGCGGTCTCCTCGCTGACATCAGCCAGCTCGAAGAGCACGCGGCCCGGCTTGACAACGGCTACCCAGTACTCCGGGCTGCCTTTACCGGAACCCATTCGGGTGCCGGCCGGCTTCTCGGTAACAGGCTTGTCGGGGAAGATCTTGATCCAGACCTTGCCGCCACGCTTGATATAACGGGTCATGGCAACACGGGCCGCCTCGATCTGGTTGGAGGTGATCCAGGCCGGCTCCAGTGCGATCAGGCCGTAATCGCCCTGATTCACCTTGTTGCCGCGCATGGCCTTGCCGGTCATGCGGCCGCGCTGGACGCGGCGGTACTTAACACGTTTCGGCAGTAACATTACTGTTTGCCTCCTTCCTTCTTGGCGGGGGCTTTGGCGCCCTTCAGGATCTCGCCTTTGTAGATCCAAACCTTGACGCCAACCTTACCATAGGTGGTGTTGGCCTCGGCGAAGCCGTAGTCGATGTCGGCGCGCAGAGTCTGCAGGGGGATGGTGCCCTCATGGTAGCTCTCGGTGCGGGCGATATCGGCACCGGCCAGACGGCCGGAGCAGGTCACCTTGATACCCTTGGCCGGCGTAGCGCTGCGGTCACGGGGCTGCATGGCGTTGCGGATGGCCTGCTTCATGGCGCGGCGGAACGCGATGCGGCGCTCCAGCTGGGAAGCAACATCCTCAGCAACCAGCTGAGCATTGGTGGTGGTGCCCTTGACTTCGATGATGTTCAGGTTCACAGCCTTGCCGGTGAGCTTGGCAAGCTGCTTCTCGAGCTTGGCGCTCTCAGCGCCGCCCTTGCCGATCACGATGCCCGGCTTCGCGCAGAAGACGTTGACCTTCACGCGGGGAGCACCGGTCTGGCTGTCGACGGTACGCTCGATTTCGATCTTGGGAACGCCGGCAGCGTACAGCTGCTTCTTCAGGGTCTTGCGGATCTTGTGATCCTCGACCAGGGTGTCGCCGAATGCCTGCTTAGAGGTAAACCAGCGGCTGTCCCAATCTTTAATTACACCCACGCGCATGCCGTGGGGATTGACTTTCTGGCCCATTTGTTTACCTCCTTACTCTTTCTCTTTCAGCACAACAGTCATGTGGCTGGTGCGCTTGAGGATGCGGTACGCACGGCCCTGGGCGCGCGGCATAATGCGCTTGAGGGTGGGGCCGGGGCAGACATAGCATTCTGCAACGTACAGGTTGTTGCGGTCCATGTTGAAGTTGTTTTCCGCGTTTGCGGCAGCAGAGTTCACCAGTTTGAGAAGGGGCTCGCAGGCGGCCTTCGGGGTGTACTGCAGGATAGCCAGCGCTTCGTCCAGGGGTTTGTTACGGATGAGGTCCATCACGATCGA
This sequence comes from Subdoligranulum variabile, assembly GCF_025152575.1. NCBI lineage: Bacteria > Bacillati > Bacillota > Clostridia > Eubacteriales > Oscillospiraceae > Subdoligranulum > Subdoligranulum variabile. The sequence continues at coordinate 525,820 of NZ_CP102293.1, forward strand.
AACCTTGCGGGGACTAATGCGGGCGTAACGGAGAATTGCCCGTGCTTCCATTCGATGTTCCTCCTCTCTTATTTGCCGGCGGTCTTGCCGCCGCCGTGGCCGGTGAACTTGCGGGTGGGAGCAAACTCACCCAGCTTGTGACCGACCATGTCCTCGGTAACGTACACGGGCACATGCTTGCGGCCGTCATGGACGGCGAAGGTGTGACCGACGAACTCGGGGAAGATGGTGGAGGAACGGCTCCAGGTCTTCACGACGCTCTTCTTGCCGCTCTCGTTCATGGCCTCGACCTTTTTCATCAGGGAAGGCAGAACGTAAGGGCCCTTCTTGGTGCTTCTAGACATTGTTCAATTACCTCCCTTAGCCATTGGCGCGCTTGACGATGAACTTGTCGCTGCGAGCCTTGTGTTTGCGGGTCTTCAGGCCCAGAGCGGGCTTGCCCCACGGAGTACGCGGGCTGGAATGACCAACCGGAGCGCGGCCTTCGCCACCGCCGTGCGGGTGATCGCAGGGGTTCATGACGGAACCACGGCTGCCGGGACGGACGCCCATGTGGCGCTTGCGGCCGGCCTTGCCCAGGTTGACGTTCTCGTGGTCCAGGTTGGAAACCACACCAATGGTGGCGATGCAGTTCAGACGAACGTTGCGCATCTCACCGGAGGGCAGACGGACCAGCGCGTAACCATTCTCCTTGGCCATCAGCTGAGCCATGACGCCAGCGGAACGGACCAGCTGGCCGCCCTTGCCGGGGTAGAGCTCGATGTTGTGGATCATGGTACCCACGGGGATGTTCTCGAAAGGCAGAGCGTTGCCGGGCTTGATATCGGCGTTGGGGCCGGCCATGATCTTGTCGCCGACCTTCAGGCCATCGGGAGCCAGGATGTAGCTCTTGACGCCGTCCTCGTACTCCACCAGAGCGATGAAGGCGGAACGGTTGGGATCGTATTCCAGCGTCTTGACGGTGGCGGGGACATCAAACTTGTTGCGCTTGAAGTCGATGACACGGTACTTGACGCGGTTGCCGCCGCCATGATGACGGACGGTGATCTTGCCGGTGTTGTTGCGGCCGGCATGCTTTTTCTTGGACTCGAGCAGGCTGCGCTCCGGCTCCACCTTGGACAGCACGCTGTAATCGGTAACAGTCATGCCACGGCGGCCGGGGGTAGTCGGCTTGTACTTTTTAATAGCCATGATGTTCTCCTTATTGTTATCTTATGAATTTTTATCGGGGTCATATCCCCATAAGCGAACCCCTCGGCGGGGTTCTGAACGGCAGGAGACCTGCCGGGGTCATCAGACCATGCTGTTGAAGAACTCGATCTCCTTGGAGTCGGGAGTCAGGGTCACGATCGCCTTCTTGCTCTTGGCGGTGTAACCGGCATGCATGCCCTGGCGGCGATAACGGCCGCGCACCGAAATGGTGTTGACCTTGGCGACCTTGACGCCGAACAGTTCTTCCACCGCCTTGGCGATGTCGATCTTGGTGGCGTCGGTGGCAACCTTGAAGGTGTACTTCTTATCGGCCAGACCAGCCATGGAGTTCTCGGTGATGACGGGGGCGAGAACGATGTCCTGTGCGAATTTCATCACGCATATACCTCCTCAAGTTTCTTGGCGGCGTCCACGCTGAGGATCAGCTTGTCGGCGTTGACCACGTCGTAGGTGTTGACGCCGGTCGCGGCGGTCTTGACACCGGGGATGTTGGCAGCGCTCTTGACGAACTTCTCATCCAGAGCGTCGTTGACGATCAGGTTCTTCTTGCCGGCGCCCACAGCAGCCAGGAAAGCAACCACGGTCTTGGTCTTGTACGCATCGGCGGCGATCTTGTCGACGATGATCAGGTTGCCGTTGGCAGCCTTGTCAGACAGAGCACTGAGCAGAGCCAGGCGCTTGACCTTCTTGTTGATGGTGTAGTAGTAGCTGCGGGGCTTGGGGCCGAGGGCAACGCCACCGTGGGTCCACTGCGGAGCGCGGATAGAACCCTGGCGAGCATGGCCGGTGCCCTTCTGGCGCCAAGGCTTCTTGCCGCCGCCGCGGACTTCCTTGCGGATCTTGGTGTTCTGGGTGCCCTGGCGCTGGTTGGCCAGGAAGTTGACGACTGCCTCGTGGACAGCCTTCTCGTTCGGGGTGATCCCGAACACGGCGTCGGAAAGCTCAACGGTGGAAACCTTCTTGCCGTTCATATCGACGACATCAAACTGTGCCATTGTGTTTTCCTCCTTTACGCTTTCACGCTGTCGTGGATGGTCACGACCGAGCCCTTGGGGCCGGGGATCGCACCCTTGATGGCGATGAGATTATTCTCAGCGTCGACCTTGACGACGCTCAGGTTCTGCACGGTCACACGCACAGCGCCCATGTGGCCGGGCAGACGCTTGCCCTTGAACACGCGGGACGGGGTGGAAGTGGAACCGTTAGAACCGGCATGACGGGCAACGGGGCCGGTTCCGTGACTCTCGCGCAGGCGATGCTGGCCGAAGCGCTTGATAACGCCCTGGTAGCCCTTGCCCTTGCTGGTGCCGACCACGTCGACCTTGTCGCCCTCAGCGAAGACGTCCGCCTTGAGGATGTCGCCCACGTTCAGGCTGGCGATGTCATCGAAACGGAACTCACGCAGGGTGCGCTTGGGGGCGACGTCAGCCTTGTCGAAGTGACCCTTGGCGGCCTTGTTGACCTTCTTGGCGCTCACTTCGCCGTAGCCCATCTGGACGGCCTGGTAACCGTCGGACTCGACGGTCTTCTTCTGCACGACGGTGCAGGGGCCGGCCTCAATGATGGTGACCGGAACGACCTTGCCGTTGGCGTCGAACAGCTGGGTCATGCCCAGCTTCTTGCCGATGATACCTTTTTGCATTGTTTTGTCCTCCTGTAAAGGTTATTGGTTGGTGGTTTCCCATCAACATGACCTCTCCGCTGTTTGTTCACAGCGAGATGGTTGCTCTCGATTCTTACATCGGGTGCCGGCGGTTCGCAGATCACGGCTGCGCGTACCGGCTATTATAATGTAAGAGGTTCGATCACAGCTTGATCTCGATGTCAACGCCCGCGGGGAGCTGCAGGCTCATGAGAGCCTCCACCGTCTTGTTGGACGGCTTCAGAATGTCGATCAGACGCTTATGGGTGCGGGTCTCGAACTGCTCACGGCTGTCCTTGTACTTGTGGACAGCGCGCAGGATCGTGACGATCTCCTTGTCGGTGGGCAGGGGGATCGGGCCGGACACGCGGGCGCCGGTGCGCTTCGCGGTCTCCACGATCTTCTGTGCCGCAGCATCGATCAGGGATGCATCATAGCTCTTCAAACGAATTCTGATTTTCTCTTTGACTGCCATTGCTTTCGCCTCCTAATAAAATTTGTGCCTTAGGCGAGCCGATAAATCACACACGTTTCCGGGCGTTCAACCTTCTCGCATGACAAAATCCGGTGAACCGTTTACATACAGTTCTCCCGGAAAGAATCATCACAAAGTCAGTCGAACATTGGTCCGTGCCGCAGAATGCAGCGCCGTACATATCCCTTTGTTTCCGTAATTCTTTCGCCCGGTTCTAAGATCGGACATACTCCGCGGAAAAACCCGTCTGCCTATCGGCGGACGGCAACCTCCCGCATCAACGCATATCGCGGCTTGCGCAGAACGCTTGTGACATTCCGCCCAAGCCTTTCGCAGCCGAGAATGATTATAGCACACGTTTCCCGGCGTTGCAAGTGTTTTTTGGGCGATTTTCTAAATTTTTTTGAAAAAATTCTGCGTTTTGCCGAAAGAAGATGTTCTTTGCCTCAGAACGGCGGATCTGCAGTTTCCACCCGCCAGCCATCCTTGGTCTCCGCCAGCACGGTGGGCGCATAATAGAGCCTTCCCGCCCCTTCGGGCAGCGGTTCCCCCGCCTCATCGGTCACAACCACACAGATTCCCGCAAATTTCAGGCTGCCGTCGGGCTGCATTTCCGGTTCAGTATGGGTGTAGCCGGATTGCGGGATGAGGGAATCGAAGGGATACCCCTGGATGAGAAGCACATTCCCGTCCCCTTCCGCATAGTAGGCGGCGGGAGCATCGCCGCGCCAGGGCCGGGGCTCCACCAGCATTTGCAGGGCATTTTCCGTATAGATCGTGGAAAAATAGCGTTCCGCCCCGGAGAAGGTGGTAAAACGGACGCCGTCCATCACCTGGCGATAGTCTCTGATCTCCGCGGGTTCACAGGTAACCCCCTGCCCTTCTGCCTCTGCATTGTAATAGGCCAGGGCCAGCACTGTGGCGGCACTGCGGGGCAGCGAAGCCGGTACCTGATAGCTGCATTCCTGATACGCTTCCGGCATGGAGGGGACCGTGATTGTGACCAGGGCCTCCTCCGTCCGGGGGATGGCATAGGCTTCGGAGAGCAGCAGGTCCGCCGTGTTGCCGGCCAACACCCCGCCGCTTCCTTCCTCCACCTTCGGATTCAGTGCCCGAAGATCAGACTCTGCAAAGCCGGTTTCCTCCGCCAGCTGCGCCCAGGTCTTTCCCCACCAGTTTCCTTTATAATAAAGCGGCAGGGTCTGCTGCGGAAAGGGCGTTCCATCCCGCAGGCAGGCAGTATAATCCTCGTCGATGTCGATCTGTTCTTCCCAACCGACACCAGCTTCTTCCGGCGTGGCAGCCGGACGCTCCGTGAGCGCCGCTCCCGAAGAGGAAGCCGCGGCAGGCGCATCGGCGGCTGCGCAGGCCGACAGCAGCAGACACAGCGGAGGTACAAGATACAAGGCTCTTTTCATGCAGCCCTCCTCATCGATACAGCGCCATTTGCAATATACAATTCGTATTAAGTCCTTATTTTATACGTATTGTTCACGCTGTGGGTGGTTCCGTACGCACCCAGCCGCCGTCTTCCTTGACCCAGAGGGTGCTCCCCTCCCAGGCCACCCCCGCTTTCTCACAAGGAATCACCTCGGCGCCGGTGTCATCCAGCAGGCCCCAGGCATCCCCCTGGCGCACCACAGCATAGCCGTTTTGCATATGGGCAGCCCAGGCGGCATCCGGCTTCACCTCACCGGTGGTTTGATCCCGCGCAGTGTCGCAGACCGGATCATAGACCGCTTCGGTAACCAAGTTTCCTTCCCGGTCCAGGTAGGCCCAATGCCCCTGCGTTTCCACGGGAGCCAGTGCTTCATCGAAAAACCACCCGGCCTGATCCAAGTCGGGCGTAAAGTTGGCATACCCCTGGCGGCTTATGTACCACCATTTGATCGGCGCCCCATCGCCACAAGCGCTTTCCACCAGCGGGCCGGGCCACGCTGGATCCCCCGCCCCGCCTTCCAGATGAGCGCTGTAGACCGGCAGCAAATCTCCATAGAGATCCCACAGCTGATCCGCCAGTGGAATTTCCTGCATAGGGATCACCTGCCCCTGTTCACTGAGACGATAACAGTACAGCCCCGTCAGATCAGCGCCTGATCGGTCCAGCCCCGGCGCGTCCAGATTGTAAAAGAAACTGTTGCTGAGGCCGCCATGTCCTCCGCAGAGAGTGCCGTCCCCCGAAGCCTCCAGGTGGGCTGCGTATTCGTCGAATTTCTCAGCGCCGAGGGAAGCAAACCAGATCCAATGTCCCGCCGCACCGCACTGGCTCACCGGTGAAGCGGCTTTGCAGGGCAGTAGCTCTGTCCCGTCGGCACGCATCAGCCCCCACAGACCGTTCTGCTCCATGGTGAAGTATCCCTCACAGGGACGGGCGGGCGCAGAATCGTAACATACCGGGGTGCGGATTTCTTCATAGGGCAGACCCGGTTCCGGGGTGGCGGCGGGAGTCACCGTGGGAGTCTCCGATGGCGCCGGAGTTTGCGCGGCTTCCGATGTTGCCGCGGAAGGCACAGCCGCGTTGCAGCCGGTCAGCAGAGCCGCCGACAGTAAAACAGGCAGAATACGTCTCATAAAGGCCTCCTTCCGGGACGATTCATCTTTTTTCTTCAGTATACCACAAAAGCCACACACCGCACAGGCGGTATGTGGCTTTGTCATACAATTTACATTTCAGTGTTTTTTCAGCTGCTCTTCAAGACCGGGACGGGGCGTGACATACACCGTGGTGTACACGTTGTACAGCACCATACCGGGCTTGGCGCCGTTGGCTTTCCAGATGTTTTTCACCTCGGTGGTGTCCACCGCCACCTTGGCGCCGCCGTTCTGGCTGGAGTGAAGCACCGCCAGTTCGGCCGCCTCCTGTCTGGTGGTATCGGGAATATCCTCGCCGTGGCTCATGACCACGCAGTGACTGCCCGGCGCTTTTTGCACATGGAACCACAGATCCTTGCCCCGGGCCGTGTGCAGCGTCAGTTTGTCGTTCTGCAGATTGTTGCGGCCCACCAGAATTTCAAACCCGTCACTGGAGATATACCGCAGGAAATCCGCCGGTTTCTGCTTGCGGTCCCGCTGTTTGTAGTACTTGAGATATCCCTGGCTCTTGAGTTCAGCGCGGATCTCGTTGAGAGCCGCCTCACCGGGCGCTGATTCCACCTCGTAAAGTACCGTTCCCAGATATTCGATCTCTGCTTCGCCGTCCACCAGCAGTTTCTGCAGCATGGCGTGAGCCGTCTGCTTTTTCTTATAGTCCTTGAAATATTTCTGGGCATTCTCGTTGGGACCCAGGCGCGGATCCAGCCGGATGGTCACGTCCTCGCCGGTATAGTAGTTCTGCACCGTCACCTGGCGGTCGCCCTTGTGAACGGCCCAGAGGTTGGCCTGCAGCAATTCCCCGTAGAGACGCAATGTATCTGCCTTGGCTGACTGAGCCAGTTCCTCTTTGCGGGCCGCCTGCTTGCGCACCGCACGCTCATGCATATTGTGCACGGCTTTGTACAGTTCCCGGCTCTTCTGCCGCAGACGTTCGGCGCGATCTTTGGTGGCGTAGTAATCCTCCAGCATCTCGCTGTAGGTGGGATACTGGGTCAGGATGGCCTCGGTTCCATACTGGCGCGGCGTAAAGAAACTGAACTCCACCGGCTTGGCTGTGCCGTCCGGCTGGGGCAGCCGCACCGCCGTGGGCGTACCGCCCGCCGCGTGCTCCTCCTTCAGCGCATCCAGTGCCGCCGCCAGTTTGCTGCGCTCCGCGCTGCCAAGATCGCAGGCCAGGGCCGGGGTTTCTCCCAGCGCCCGGCAGACAGCCTCCCGCACCACAATGGGGCCGACGCCCGCCACGACCTTGCCCAGCGCCGAAGCTACCGGCAGGTCCTTCTCGCAGGCAGCCGCCACGATAGAGGCCGCGCTGGTTTCCAGGAAATCCGGACGGTTGGGTTTGGGCGGCAGGGTGTAAGGCAGACCGGGCAGCAGCTGCCGGACCTCGCTGTCCTCAAAATCCACCCGCTTGAGAGCATCGATGATCCGGCCGCTCTGTACCAGCACGAGGTTGGAATAGCGGCCCATCAGTTCCGCCGCCAGGGTATTGGTGACCAGGTCGCCCATCTCGTTGGTACAGCGGAAGTCAAAGTACACGATGCGGTCCCCCGGCTCCCTACGAAGGTCAATCAGCCGTCCGCCCGTCAGGTGCTTGCGCAGCAGCATACAGAATCCCGGGGGCGTCAGCGGATTCTCAAAAGATTCCTTCGTCAGACAGACGCGGGCCGAACCGCTGCGGGCTGACAGCAACAAACGATGGGTATCGGTGCGGGTGCGCAGCGTCACCAGCACTTCATCGCGGGTGGGCTCGAAGATCTTGTCGATCTTGGCGTCCAGCAGCGTCGCCTTGAGTTCGTCGGCGACCAGCGCCAGCGTTGCGGCATCCAAAGACATAGTTTCACTCCTTCCGGCCCATGGCCGGCATCAAACGTTCAGATACGTATACGGATCGGTGTCCGACGACGCATGACGCACTTCCAACTGCGGGAACGCCGTATGCAGCCGGGCTGCCAGCACGTCGGCAATTCCCTGCTCGGTGCCCCAGTGCCCTGCCACCACCAGGCCAACCCCCTTTTGCCTGGCCAGCAGCGCAATATGATGGGCCGCTTCACCGGTAACCAGACAATCGGCCCCTTCGTCGATGGCCTCCTGCAGGTAGCTGCCACCGCCGCCACTGACTTCCGCCAGGCGGGTCACCGGCCTGCCGGTGTCCACAAACTTCACACCGCTGTGCAGCGTTTCGGCGCAGAACTGTGCGATAGCTCCGGTGGTGGTAGGCCGCACCGTACCGATTCGGCCGCAGTTTTCCGCGAAATTGCGGCGGTCCTCCCGGGAGATTCCCAAAAGATCCGCCAGCGTGTCATTGACACCGCCGGGCGCCGCATCCAGGTTGGTATGCATACAGATACCCGAGATACCGTTCTGCAGCAGCATGGCCGGGACGTCCGCCGCTGTAATCCGCTTCATGGGATCAAAAATCACCGGATGATGGCTGACGATCAGCTGGCAGCCTGCGGCGGCAGCTTCCCGCACCACATCGGCCGTGATATCCAGAGCCGTTAGCACCTTGTCCACCGGGCGTCCCGCGTCCACGAGAAGCCCTACGTTGTCCCAGCTGCAGGCCAGTTCCGGCGGCGCAATGGTTTTGAGTTCCTGCAAAATTTCCTGTACAGTCACAGACATGAGCGTTTCTCCAATTCTTGTATAAGGACATCCACCGCGTCGGCCTCCGCACCGGGTGCAAGTCCCAGACGGTATTTTTTCAATTTGCCATTCTGCTGGGCACAGTAGGCCCCGAAGCCCGGCTGCCCCTCGGTTTTGCCGCAGAGGCATTCCAAACCGTCCGGTTCATGTTCCGTGCCGGCATACCGGGCGTTCATGACCGCGTACCACCGCCCGGCCGCCTGGGCAAGGGTTTCCCCCCGCATCTCGAAGCCACGGCGCGCCAGCCAGCGGCGCAGAATGCTGTGCTTGGTGGCCGGAACCAGAACGAGGTTATATCGTTGATCGAAGACCCAGGGGGCCGCTTCCAGTATTTCCATAATGGTTTCGGCGCCCATGCCGGCGATGACAATGTCATCCACCTCCCCCGGCGCCACCACCGAAAGGCCGCTGCCCAACCGGCACTGAACCCGCTCCCCGTAGGGCGCACAGCGTCGGCGGGCCTTCTCCAACGGATCGGGACGAAGGTCACAAGCCAAAACAAGCGGGCAGCGACCGCTGCCCGCCAGTGCGGCGCTTAATTTGCCATGGTCGCAGCCGATGTCCGCAGCAGCATGCCCCGGCCGTACATAGGCGAAGGCTGCCGCCAGACGGGCATCCAGCCGCGGCGGATTACTGGTGTGCAAAGTAATCGTTCAGCTGGGCCACGAGGGCGTCGGCATCCACACCGTGAACGGCGCAGGCCTGCTCGACGGTCTCACCATGGGCGGCCATGCAGCCCAGGCAGTGCATGCCGGTGGCCAGGAAGATGGGCACGCAGCCCTGGGCGGGGTCGTTGTTGAGGATCTCGGCGATGATGGTATCTTTCGTAACAGTCATGGGAAATGTTCCTTTCTGATGCAAGTTTTTTATGAAACCGGCTGCCAGGAGGCGTAAAGACTGAACCCCTGGAGCTGGGTCAACAAAGTAAGCATGACTACCGACAGTACCGCTCCATGGGCGGCACCGCGGCGCAGGGTGAGCTGGCGGCCGTTATGCACAAGCAGAAGGGCCAGCGGGAGAACCGGCAGCAGGTAACGTCCCTGCATGCCGAAGAGTGTCTGGTAGTTGATGGGAGTCCAGTTGAGGGCCGCGGCAAAAACCGCCAGCACCACGCAGACCAGAATGCCCACCGTTCCCCAGGATGTTCGGCGCGCCAACAATGGAGGTTCCTCCTGCCGGGGCAGGGCGGCTGCCAGCAAAGCCAGCAACAGACCAACACCAATCAACCAGCTGACATCGATACGGTAGACGATGGGTTCCCCCAGCGTCGTACCCAGCAGCCCCTGGAGCCAGAGCGCGCCCTGCTCGGGCAGCGTGCGCAGCAGCAGTTTGACGGTGGCGTTCAAATTGCGGCAGATATAGCCGAAGGAGAAAGTCCAGATGGAATCACCGTTGGGATTCACCATCAGGAGCTGGTCTGGTGTCAGGCCTCCGCCCATGTGGGAAAGGGCGCAAACACCACCCACCACAACAATGAACGCAACCGCAGCCATGCCGCGCCAGAACCACCGTCGTCCCGTTGATGTGCTGCGCAATCGCCGGTAGAGCACACAGACCAACACCAGCAGAGTGAGAACAGCCAGACCGCCGGCAGCCAACACAGCGCGGTTCATGTCACGGGCTGCATAGGCCAGTTCCGACAGGTTGACAAGGGTCCAGAGCATTCCGGCGAGCAGCAGGATGCCCAGCTGCACCAGCCGCCCCGGGCGAACCGACAGACCACGCAGTGAAAGCGTTGCCGCCGCGGATGTCCGGCGGGGATCAAGGTTTTCCGCGGGGATGGTCAAACAGAGAAGAACAACCGGCAGATAAATGGCCTTGGCCGGTGCCACTGCCGCCGCCAGAACAGCCAGCAGCACAAGCTGCCACCGGGCAGCGCGGCGGGACCGCAGCGCCATGCAAAGTGCCGTGAACAGAAAGACCGTCCCCAGCACGGATGCATCGGGAGAAAGACTGGCTGCAAGCTGCAGGGACATCGGCAACAGCGCCACGCAGGCGAAAATCCCACGCAGTACGGCCGGTGCCATGGCCACGGCGGCCGCCGCCAGAACCAGGTAGAGAACCAGGTTGGCCATGCGCCCCCAGGTCAGCATGGTGTAAAAGTTTTTGCCCTGCAGCCGGGCCAGCCAGATGCCGAACGCCTGCGCCCAGTAGTTCCCGCTTCCCTGCCCGGCTTCTGCCTGGCTGGATTGCGTCAATTCGTTGGGACTGCCGGTATCCTGCAGCGCAGCCTGCGCCTGTGCCTTATAGGCAAATATTCCGATCTCCCCGGTTTTGGTTCTGAAATAGGGAGCATCGCAGGCACGCACCCGCAGATTCCCACTTTCGTCGGCAGGTTGCTGGCCGCTCCAGACGCTGGCCCTCTCATAGGCCGCTGCCAGATGTGTGTACTCATCTGGAGCCACCAGAGCCGGTGTCACCTGGAGGAAACCGCATCCCAGTGCGAGGCCTGCCACCGCCACCAGCAGCGCCAGCGGCGCGTGCAGCACGGCCAGAAATACAGCGGCAAACGCGGCAGTGACCAGCGGGGCCGTCAACCTTTCGGCCAACTCTGCCGGCCAGGGGCCGGAATAGTCCGCCACCAGCTGAATCGCCAGCGTGGCATCCACCGGTTCCCCGTCCGCGTCACCACGATACAGCGGCATGCCATCCACTTCCCCTTCGCTGGCCCAGAGGCCCAAAGGACCGTCCCAAGGGACAGCGTTGTACAGGTGAACCGTCAGAACCTCGTCTTCTTCGGGGATATAGGGATTTTCCACTGTAAAAGCAGTAAAGGTGTTGTCAAAAATATTCAGGAAATTTCCTGCGGCCTGCGCAATCTGGGTACCGTCCTCCGCAAATACGTCCACCATGAGCATCCCCGACTTGTACAGCTGACCGTGGGTGCTGAAGTTCAGCCGCACACCATAGAACGACTGTCCGGCCCGGAGCGTAATCTGTTGGGTAAGCCCCTCTTCCGGAATATCGATGACCTGGCTGTAGTCATCGTTCAGAATTTCATAGACGGGCTGGTTACCCAGACGATCCTGCAGATCGTATCCAACCCAACGGCAGAGCAGCCAGACGGCCATCGCCGCCAGCAAAGCTGCCAGCAAGGCAAGCAAGCCCCGGCGGATACGGGAAGAATTCGGCAAAGGTATCGCCGCCTTTCTTACAGGATTTGCGTTGATCGCTGCTATTATACCGCAACTGCGGGAAAAGCGCAAATCCTCACTTGGCAGGGGGAACAACAAACCGCGCCCCAGTCGGAACCGACCGGGGCGCGGAGTGGAAATTCAAACTCGTGTTACACGTTTACACGCGCAAAATCAGCCGTTCTCTTTCATCTTCGCAAAGCACTCGCTGCAGTAGACCGGGCGGTCCTCACGCGGCTGGAAAGGAACTTTGCAGGCTTTGCCGCAGCTGGCGCAAACGGCGTCGAACATCTGGCGCTCACCGCGGGTAGCGTTCTTGCGGGCATCGCGGCAGGGCTTGCAGCGCTGGGGCTGGTTCTCGAAACCACGGCTGGCGTAGAACTCCTGCTCGCCGGCGGTCCAGACGAACTCCTTGCCGCATTCCTTGCATACCAAAGTCTTGTCTTCGAACATAATGGGTATCTCCTCTGTTTGTATTTGCCCGCGGAAGAATCTAAACCAACACATATGGAATGGACCAACGAACTGATTTTAGGCGCTACTGGGGGCAGGTTGATATATGACCAGGCAGATGCCTGAATCCAAATGGGGCTTACCCGCGCAGCTTGCGGCGGGCACGGGCCAGGGCATTGGCCACCGCCTTGGGAGTGGTGCCAAGCGTACGGGCGGTCTGGGCTACCGGCTGCCCATGAAGGCTTGCCACCAGTGCACGGCGTTCCAGCACCGAAAGTTCGGTCTGCATGCGCTGCAGGGTGTCGGCGTAGCGTTCCCCGGCAATGGCCAGTTCCTCCGGCCCCGGCTGGGGAATGTTCTCGGCATCGGGCAGCGGCACGCTGAAATTCAGCGGCGCATGCTTCTTGCGCAGGGCCGCGCGCTGCGCGTCCTGCTGGGCATGATGGATGCAGGTAGCGGCATAGGAGGCAAACGGCGTTCCGGCAGCAGACCGGTAGCCGCGCACGGCCTGAAACAAACCGATCAGGCCTTCCTGTACCGCGTCCTCAAAGTCCAGACCGGGCGCCCGGTAGACCGCCGCCCCCTTGCGGATGGCAGGCATCATACGGGCAATCAACGCGGCCAGGGCGGTATCGTCCCCCTGCTGTGCACGCACAAGCAGGTCATCGTCCACTTTTTGCATGAAAACTTCTCCATCAGGCAGATGCGAACACCTTTATAATACCCGTAATGGCAGCATTTGTCAAACATTTTTTATGCAGCCTGCCGAAAGCTCTCGCCGTTGTTTTGTGCATTCCGGGGGCTTGTAATTCGCGGGGCAAACTGCTATACTGAAAAATACAGGTAAAAGGGAGTAAGCGGCACGGCTGTGCATCTGCAAACCGTGCGTTCGGCCTCGTCATCACGGGTACCTTGTGTCCCCGGGGTCCTACCCAAGCACTGAGACTTTTGCCGCAGTCGGTGTACGATTGCGGCAAAAGTCTTTTTTGTTGCTCCCCACACAGACAAAGGAGGAACCTCTGTATGAACGTTGTACAAACCTTCGCCGGCCTGTTTGCCAACTTCGGCAACCTGACCTGGCAGATGGTGGTCATGTGGGTCATCGGCGGCCTGCTGATCTACCTGGGCATCGTAAAGAAAATGGAGCCCAGTCTGCTGCTGCCCATGGGCTTCGGCGCGATTCTTGTGAATCTGCCGCTGTCCGGTGCCATCACCCAGGGCGACACCGAGGGACCCATCACCGCGCTGTTTGAGGCGGGCATGTCCAACGAACTGTTCCCGCTGCTGCTCTTCATCGGCATCGGTGCCATGATCGACTTCGGCCCTCTGCTGGAAAAGCCCTGGCTCATGCTCTTCGGCGCAGCAGCCCAGTTCGGCATCTTCTTTACGCTGGCGGTGGCCGGTCTCTTCTTTGATCTGCCCGATGCAGCCTCCATCGCGGTGATCGGCGCTGCCGACGGTCCTACCGCCATCTTTGTGGCGAACACACTGGGCAGCAAGTATCTGGGCGCTATCATGGTGGCCGCCTACAGCTACATGGCCCTGGTACCTATCGTACAGCCGCCGGTCATCCGCCTGTGCACCACCAAAAAAGAGCGTCTTATCCGCATGCCCTACAAGAAGGGCAGCGTGACCAAGACCACCAAGATCCTCTTCCCCATTGTGGTGACCATCCTGGCCGGTCTTGTGGCTCCTGCCAGCGTGGCACTGGTGGGCTTCCTGATGTTCGGCAATCTGATCCGGGAATGCGGCGTGCTCAACTCCCTGTCAGAGACAGCACAGAATGTGCTGGCCAACCTCATCACCATCGTGTTGGGCCTGACCGTTGCAGGACAGATGACCGCCGACAAATTCGTCAAGCCCGACACTCTGCTGATCCTGGCCCTGGGTCTGGTGGCCTTCATCTTCGACACGGCGGGTGGTGTCTTCTTCGCCAAGTTCCTGAACCTCTTCCTGCCGGCAGACAAAAAGATCAACCCCATGATCGGTGCCGCCGGCATCTCGGCCTTCCCCATGAGCGGCCGCGTCGTCAACCAGATGGGCCTGGCCGAGGACAATCAGAATTTCCTGCTGATGTACTCCATCAGCGTCAACGTCTCGGGGCAGATCGCGTCGGTCATCGCCGGCGGCCTGATCCTCACCCTGATGGGCATGTAAGGAGGATTGCTGTATGAACATTGCATCGCTTGCTACGACCCTGCCGATGATGCTTGTGGGGATGCTGGGCATCTTTCTCGTCATCGGGGTCATCATCCTGGCGGTTTACCTTTTAAATAAGGTGACCCATCACAGCAACGAATCCTGAATTTCATAGAAAACGGCCCCGCAGCCGATAGCTGCGGGGCCGTTTGTTTTGGGAAAAATCAGACGGGTTCCTTGGCCACGAAGACGATGCCCGCGGCACGAGGGCCCACATGGGTGCCGATGGTGGCGCCGATCTGGCAGGTGCGCACGCCCTCCAGTTTGAGGTTCTGGGTCAGGTAATGATGTACGGGGCCGGCGGTAGCTTTGTCATCGCTGTACAGCACGACACAAGGGTAATTGGTATCAATACCGCCCAGCTCGTCCAGCTGCTTGAACAGCGCCACCAGGGCACCGGGACGTCCGCGGCCCTTACCAGCCAGCTTGACGGTGCTCTCGTACAGCGAGATCACCGGCTTGATTCCCAGCGCACCGCCCACAATGGCCACCGCAGCCGAAACACGCCCGCCTTTCTGCAGATGTTTGAGGCTGTCCACCACGGCAATGATGCGCACCCGCTTTTTGAAGCGTTCCAGCACATCGACGATCTGCTGGGCGGAAAGTCCCATATCCCGCAGGCGCAGCGCCTCGCGCAGGATTACAGCCTCTCCCTGGGTAGCTGTCTCGGAATCCACCACATAGACCGGCGTGTCCACGTCATTGGCGGCCAGCATGGCGCACTGGTAGGTACCGGACAGTTTCTGCCCCACCGTGATGACGATGGCCTCGTCCCCCGCCAGTTCGGCATCGGTGAAAGCCTCGATAAAGGCGGCCGGGCTGGGCTGGCTGGTGCGCGGCAGCTTGCTGTCGGTGGCCAGCCGCTTGAAAAATTCATCCTTGGTCATCCGGCCGTCATCCTCCACAGAGGAGCCGTCCTCAAAGGTGATGGACATGGGAACCACATAGACGCCGGGCTGTGCCAGGTCCTGTGCCGTCAGGTCGGCGGCGGAATCGGTAATGATGCGGATCATAATCTTCCCTCGCTTTGCAGGTTGATGGAACGGCAGGCATGCCGTTTACGGTTTGGGGTCTTCCTGGATACCCAGCAGGCCGGCCGCCGTGTCGGGGTCCAGCTGCTGGACAGCTTCCAGTTTGCGGGTGATGGCCCGGCTGCGCGGGCCAATGAGTTCCTCCAGATCGGAACCTGTCTGGTTGAGGTGCCGCTGCATCTGCTGCAGACCGGCACCGAATTTTTCAAATTCCGTTTTGACGGCGCCCAGCACTGTCCATACCTCACCGGAGCGTTTCTGGATGGCCAGGGTTCGGAAGCCCATCTGCAGGGCATTGAGCAGCGCCGCCATGGTGGAGGGTCCCGCCACCGTGATCTGGTAATCCCGCTGCAGCGTTTCGGTCACTCCACTGGAAACCACCTCGGCATACAGCCCCTCAAAGGGCAGGAACAGAATGCCAAAACTGGTTGTGTAGGGCACCTCGATGTATTTGTCGTGTATATCCTTGGCTTCCTGGCGCAGCACGCTGTACAATGCTTTGCGCATGGCGGCGGTAGCCGCCGCATCCCCCCGCTGCTGTGCTGCCTGCAGGTGGGCATAGGTATCGCCGGGGAACTTGGCGTCGATGGGCAGCCAGACCGTGCCGCTCTGCCCCGGCAGCTTGACCGCAAATTCCACCCGGTTGTTGCTGCCCGGCACAGTGGCCACGTTGGTCTCGTACTGACCGGGCGCCAGGATCTGTTCGAGAATGGCCCCCAGCTGGACCTCTCCCAGAATGCCGCGGGTCTTGACCCCCGAGAGCACCTGCTTGAGACTGCCCACATCGGCGGCCAGGTTCTGCATCTCGCCCAGGCCCTTGTAGACCTGTTCCAGCTGCGCGCTGACCGTACGGAAAGAATCGTTGATCCGCTTTTGCAGGGTGTCCTGGAGCTTTTCCTCCACGGTACCGCGGATCTCGTCCAGCTTCTTATTATTGTCGGCCCGGATGACGTTCAGTCCCTGTACCAGTGCGCCCCGTACGCCATCCAGCCGGGTGGCGTTGGAATCCTCCAGGTTTTTCAGCCGGTTTTCCAGCATGGTCAGCTGGGCCAGCAGCGCATCGCTGGCCGCTTTCTGGCGGGCGGCACCCGCCCGGTCGATGGACTCCAGCCGTGCCGTGCTGGCCGAGGCGTTCTGCCGCTGGTTCTCCGCCAGTACCGCCGAAAAATCCCGCAGGCTCGCGGTGGTGGTGCGGGCGGTTTCTCCCTGCATAGCCCGCAGCTGTTCGGCCAGCAGGTCGGTTTCTCCCTGCAGCACAGGGGTCATCGCCCGCACAAAATCATCCGCCGTGTCGCCTTTGGGCGGCTTGCGGCCGCTGCGCACCAGCAGTACCGCCAGCAGCACGTCTCCCAGCAGGGCCAGCGCCAGCAGCAGATACAAAATCCATTCCATAAGTTTGTAATCCTTCCGGCGGCCCTGGGCAAAGTATACCACATCCGGCCACCTGATACCAAGTACAAGTGTTCAATCTTCTGGTCGATGTCTCGACCTTTTTCGTCAATGAATCAGCAGAAGTGCGACCCCCGCCGCTCCGATGGCCAGCGCCAGCAGTTCGGTTTCCAGGCTTTTGCGTTCCAGCACCGGGCGCTGGGGATTGTACCATACCAGCACACTCTTGCCCTTCTGACTGTCGTGATTGAACCAGAAGGAATCGTTGGTCTCCAGTTCCAGCCGCTCACCGCCGGCATGGATTTCCACCAGGTAACGGTATCCGCCCGCCCCCTGGCGCGGATTGGTACGCTCCGCCTTGCGGCAGGCCAGGATCCGCCCCGGCAGCAGCGTGGCACCCCGCACCGTGCGGTACTTTTCCCACAGGGTAACAACGGCCAGAGCCAAAAACAGGATGCCCAGCACCCGGTAGACGATCATCAATGGCATCGGCATGGTTTGTTTTCCTTTCCCGTTTCACAATATGGTATTATCATACCCTGCTTTGCAGAAAGGTGCAAGAGGGAGACCGGCAAATATCCCTTAGAGGGGACTTCCAAATGGGCAGCGGCTGCTTTTCCTGTTTAAAGTATTGACTAAGTTGGGCACATTTGCTAGAATGAGTTCAACAACACTCCAATCTTGGAGCAATATTTACAAAGACAGAAGGAGGCGCCTATGCGCCCGCAAACTCCGCAGCAAGAAGAACGCAGCACCGCTCTGTATGAGGCGATTCTGCGACTGAACACCCTGGATGAATGCATCCGCTTTTTTGACGATCTGTGCGCCGTGACCGAACTGCGCACCCTGGAGCAGCGCTATGCTGTGGCGGGGTGTCTTCTGCAGGGCAAGGTGTACAGCGAGATCCGGCGGGAGACCGGGGCTTCCAGTGCCACGGTCAGCCGGGTCAACCGCATGCTCAACTACGGCACCGGCAGCGTGGCCGCCAGCGTCCGTGAAGATCTGGCCCGGCAGAAGCCGGACGACGAAGCCTAAGGAGGAACTGTCATGTCTGTTTCGATCACCGCTTTCGGCAAAACGACCAGCGGGGAACCCGTCCGGCTTGTGGTACTGAAAAACGACCAGCTGGAAGTACATCTTCTGACCTATGCAGCCCTGATTCACAAGATCCTTGTCCCCGACCGCAACGGCAATCCGGTGGATGTGGTGCTGGGCTACCCTACAGTCCCCGACTACGAACTGAATACCGATTTTATGGGCAAGGCAGTGGGCCGGTTTGCCAACCGCATCGGCGGGGCCCAGTTCCCGCTGTATGAGGAGATCGTCCACATAACGCCCAACGAGAACGGCAACTGCCTGCACAGCGGTCTGCACGGATTCTGCCACACGGTCTTTGAGGTGGAGCCCACCGCCGGCGAGACGGACAGTGTCACGATGACCGCCCACAGTCCCGACGGCACCGACGGGTTCCCCGGCAACATGGATTTGGAAATTCAGTACAAGCTCGTCAAGAGCGGGCTGATGATCCACTACACCGCCACCACCGATGCGCCTACAGTCTGCAGCCTGACCAACCACAGCTACTTCAACCTCAACGGCCATGACAGCGGCACCGCGCTGGGCCACCGCATCAGCGTGGATGCCGACGCCTACCTGGAGACCGATGACGGCAGCATCCCCACCGGCCGCCGCATTCCGGTGGCCGGCACCCCCATGGACTTCACCGAGGAAAAGACCCTGGGTCTGGACATCGAAGCGGATTACCCCGCCCTGAAGCAGGGGTCCGGGTACGACCACTGCTACATCATCCGCGACACCGGCCTGCGCCATGCGGCCTGGGTCACCGGTCCCCTGACCGGCATCCGGATGGAGGTGCTGACCACCCTGCCCGGTATGCAGCTGTACTCCGCCAATCATCTGGCGCCGGTCACCGCCTGCAAGGACGGCGCTCATTACCAGAAGCGCGATGCCGTCTGCCTGGAAACCGAGGAGTTTCCCGACGCTCCCAACCATCCGGATTTCCCGGATACCACGGTGCTGCCGGATACGCCCTACAGCTCCACCACCATCTACCGCTTCGATCTGGCCCCGCAATAAAAACTGCAAACGCCTGCCCGGTTGCCGGGCAGGCGCTTTTTGTTGCTGTTATTTTTCCTCCAGCCGGTACAGTTTGCCACTGTAGGGCGGCATGGACACAGAGAAGGGGGTGTTTTCATCGATGATCCCCGTAGCCGGCTGGGCTTCCCGAACGGTGGTGCCACCCCAGCACTGCCAGTCAGTGTCCAGCAGCAGCGTCCAGCGGCCGGCGGGCAGATCCAGCGTATAGTCCGGCTGGGCTTCCGTCCCGAAATTGAAGACCGCCAGCACCTTGTTCCGATGTCCTTCCCGCAGGATGGCGCAGACGTTCTGCGCTCCGTGGTCGCAGTCCGCCCAACGGAACGCCGCCGGATTATACTCCCGGGCCCAGAAAGCCTCATTGTCCAGATAAGCCTGGTGGAGTGCCGCGCGGAAATGCCGGAAGGCATCGTGGTTGGGATAGGACAGGATCATCCAGTCCTGTTCGCGGCTCTCATCCCATTCCCGCAGCTGGGCAAACTCGTTGCCCATGAAATCCAGCTTTTTCCCTGGATGTACCGCCATATACAGGTAGAGGGCCCGGGCCTGGGGGAACTTGCCGTCGTAGTCGCCGTACATCTTCTGGACAATGGTTGCTTTGCCGTGGACGTTTTCGTCGTGGCTGAAGGGCAGGATATAATGTTCATTCCAGGCATACAGCATGGAAAAGGTCAGTTTGCCCAGATTCTCCCTGCGCTCCCCGCTGCTTTTCCGGAAATAGTCCAGCGTGTCGTTCATCCAGCCCAGATCCCACTTGTAGTCAAAACCCAGGCCGCCGTACTCCACCGGCGCTGTGACCTTGGGATAGTTGCTGGAATCCTCAGCGATCAGCACTGCCGTGGGATGCCGCTGCTGCAGCCCCTGGTTCATATTTTTGAGGAATTCCAAGGTCGAACCGTTGACACCCCGGGCCGGTTCCCCCTGCCAGTAGATGAGCCGGGAAACCGCATCCATCCGCAGACCGTCAGCGTGGAAGACCCGCAGCCAATAATCGGCGCAGGATTGCAGGAAGCAGCGGATCTCGCCCCGGGAATGCATGAAGTTGCAGCTGCCCCACTCGCTCTGTCCCACCGCTGCAGCCGGATACTCGTAGAGCGATGTGCCGTCAAATTCCTTGAGGCCGTAGCTGTCCACCGCAAAGTGCACCGGCACAAAATCCAGAATCACACCGATTCCCTGCCGGTGGCAGGCATTGATGAACTGCACCAGATCCGCCGGGGTGCCGTACCGGCTGGTAGAGGCATAAAAGCCAGTCACCTGGTATCCCCAGCTGCCGTCAAAGGGATGCTCCGCCAAAGGCATGAGCTCAATGTGGGTGAAACCGTTCTCCCGGCAATAGGCGGGCAGCTGCTCGGCCAGTTCCGCATAGCTGTACCAACTGCCGTCCGGTTTGCGCTTCCAGCTGCCGGCGTGTACCTCGTAAATGTTCATGGGCCGGTCAAAGCATTTGGTGCGGCCGGCCATCCAGGCTTCGTCGGTAAACCCCTGTGGCATTTCCGCGATGATGCTGCGTCCGTCGGGGCGCAGTGTCATGGCAAAGCCGTAGGGGTCACAGTGGGCAACGGTCCACCCCTTCGCCCCGGTGACAAGATACTGATAGGCCATGCCCGGTTCCGCGCCGGGCACGTCTGCCTCCCAGACTGCGGAACGAGTCTGGATGAGATCTGCTGTGCCGAAGGGGCCTTCCACCTGTACCCGCCTGGCCGCCGGCGCCCATACCGCAAACCGCGTGCCCCCCGCATGGGGATGCGCCCCGAAAAAAGTATAGGCGTCAAAAGCCCTACCGGTATAAAAATCCTGCAGCTCCATGAGAAATTCTCCTGTTATCTTATCATGAAAAAGACAGATGTCAAATATAAAAAATTGTACCATACCTACCGGTATGGTACAAGCACAAATTTGAACACAGTGTTCAAGATATTCAGATTTTCAGAACCGCTTTGGCAATGTTGAAATAGACCAGCAGCGTTGTGGTATCCACAATGGTGGTGATCAGAGGCGACGCCATAACCGCCGGGTCGATCTTGAGCTTTTCAGCCAGCACCGGCAGAAGGCCGCCGATGAGCTGCGACAACAGCACCGTACACATCAGGGTCAGGCAGACCACCAGGGCCACAGGTGCCGAGACGCGATCAAAGATCAGCAGCTTGCCGAAATTGCACACCGCCAGGGTCAGGCCGCAGAGCAGTGCAACCCGGCATTCCCGCCAGAGGATGCGCGGCAGATCATGGGGCTTGATGTCCCCCACCGCCATACCGCGGATGATGGTGGAAGTACTCTGGCTGCCCGCGTTGCCGCCGGCGTCGGTAAGCATGGGAATGTAGGCGGTGAGCACCGTGACAGCTGCCAGGGCGCTCTCATAGCCCCGGATGACCAGGCTGGAGAAGGTGGCGCTGATCATCAGAAAAACCAGCCAGGGGGCACGGCTCTTGTACAGATCCCACATAGACTGTTTAAAGTAGGGTTTGTCGGAGGGACCGATGGCGTTCATCTTGGCGAAGTCCTCGCTGGCCTCGTCCTGCAGGATGGAGATGGCGTCGTCGATGGTCACAATACCTACCAGGCGTTTTTCGGCGTCCACTACGGGGATGGCCAGAAAGCCATACTTTTCAAACAGTTGGGAGACATCCTCCTGGTCGGTGGTCGTGGAAACGCTGACCACGTTGGCATCCATGAGATCACGGATGGTCCGCTTGGGGTCCTTCTCCAGCACCAGCGCCCGAAGCGAGACCACGCCGATGAGCGTGCGGTCCTTGTCGGTCACGTAACAGTTGTTGATGGTCTCCTTGTCAATGCCGTTGGCTCGGATGGCGTCCATGGCCTGGGTCACCGTCATGTCGGGACGCAGCTCCATGAACTCGGTGGTCATCACGCCGCCGGCGGAATCTTCCGGGTATTTGAGCAGTTCGTTGATCATGCGGCGGGTCGCAGGGTCGGCCTGGGCAAGAATGCGCTTGACAACGCTGGCAGGCATCTCCTCCACCAGATCCGTCGCATCGTCGACGAACAATTCATCCACCACGGCCTTGAGTTCCTTATCCGTCAGGCCGTCGATCAGATTCTGCTGGGTCTCGGGGGTAAGTTCGGCAAAGATTTCCGCGGCCAGATCCTTGGGGCACAGCCGGAACAGCACCGGCAGTTTCTCCGGCGGCAGATCCTCAAATACAGCGGCAAGGTCGGGGGCGGGCAGGGTCTCCATCACATCACGCAGGCTCTGGTACTTCTTGGCATCGTCCAGGTTGGCCAGCATGGTTTTCAGCGTCATGATTGCAGTATCAGACATAAAAAAACTGCCTCCTTTTCGGCGGCAGCACATTCTATCCTATCCAGGGCAATGCAAAGCACAGCCCAGTCCGGCACTCAGCGCCAGGCAAGGCTTCTCCCCCTACAATAAAACAGGATGGCTGCCATATTGATACATCGGTACACGGGACTGGGACTACTGGGCGTATCCATGACAACCACCTCTCTTTTTCGTTATATTGTAATAGCAGATCTTCATACCCGCCCCTACTTTACCACCTGGGCACAGGTTTCGTCAACCCCAAAACAGACATTTTTTCACAAAAAAAGATTCACGCCTGAATTCGGTGTGAATCTCTGCCAAATTTGTATTGCTGACGCTGCTGCGCGGTATTTTTTTACATGACCAGTTCCCGGAAATAAGTGGTGTTCACGCTCTTGTCCTGCTCGGCCAGTTTGGCAATACAGGCATCCAGCGTATGGGCCACGTCGTCCAGGCTCTTCCACTGGGCAGCCTGGGGCTTGACCTCCTGCTCCAGCCAAGGCCCGATCTCGGTGTGGGAACAGGCCCCCTCGATCAGATAGGCCCCCGCCCGGGCGGGCTGGGTCTGGGGCACGTACTGTTCGGCACTTCCCAGCGTGGTGAGGACAAACTGCCCCTTCCGGTTGCGTCCGCCCACCAGCAGGCGAACCCCTACCGGCTGCACCCGCACCGAGGGCGCTTTCTGGCAAAGAATCTTAACGATCTTTTCCAGCGTGAGATACTGGGTGTTGTATTCGTCCAGCGCATTGATGATCTGGACTGCGGCCAGGGTATCCCCCGCAAAACCCACCAGCACATTCCGGTTGACTTTACGGACCTTGGGCACATCCTCGCTGACGACCTTGGGCTGCTGGCCGGTGATGGGTTCCTCCACCATGCGGCCGTCACTGACCATGGCGCAGAAGGCTTCGCCGCATACGGCTAAAATCGCACTCATAGGGCAACTTCCTTTTCTTCAGGTTGGGCGCAGGCTGCCGCCCCCGCCGTCTGGTATTGTACCATACAAATAGGGCGCACCGCAAGGTGCGCCCTACAAGATGCCTGATTACTTGCTGATCTTCAGCAGATCGGCGCCCGGCTCCACACTGCCGGAAGCCACCAGCTCCACGTCCTTGAAGTCGTCGGTGTTGGTGACGACGGTGATGACCACCGCCGGATGGTTGGCCGCTGCGATCTTGGCCAGGTCCATCTCCAGCAGGAGCTGGCCCTTCTTGACCTTGTCGCCTTCCTTGACTTTGGGGCTGAAGCCGTCGCCTTTCATCTCGACGGTGTCAACGCCCACGTGGATCAGCACTTCCACGCCGCCGTTGCCTTCCAGACCCAGGGCATGGCCACTGCCGGGTGCCTGGGTGATGGTGCCGTCCACCGGGGCGTAAACCTTGCCCTCGGTGGGATCAATGCCGCAGCACTTGCCCAAAATTCCCTGCGCAAACACTTCGTCGGGAATCTGTTCCATCGGAACGACGGTGCCCTTGGCGTCCGCCGCCAGCGTCATCGGAAAAGAGGGCGCTGCCGGAGCAGCCTCCGGCTTCTTTTTCAAAAAGTCAAAAAATCCCATGATGTACAACTCTCCTTTGTCTGACCCGCGGCGCGGGCAGGTGGTATGTGATTATTATAACGCACTCCTCCGCAGAAAGCAACGAAAATTTGGTCTTCACAAAAGTTCTTTCACCGCGCGGATCGCCTGCCAGGTGATTGCCGCCATCTCGTCGGGGGAAGGCTGATACCCCGCCGTCTGCCAGGCAGCAATGCTGCCGAAGCATCCGTTGATGGCAAAGGCCAGCAGATACTGCTGCCGCGGCGTACCGCCGTCGGGCGTCAGCTGCCCAAGGCAGCGCTTGGCGATCATCTCCTTGGCGCTGCGGGTAAACTCAGACTCCCAGCTTTTGCCGTACAGCGCACGGCAGACATCCGGATTGTCGTTCAGATAGTGGAACAGCGCCACCAGCGCGGGCGGAACATCATCCTGGGAGATGTTGGGCACCAGGGCATCCATCAGTTCACACAGATGATCCAGCTGGGCCGCCTCCATCTGTTCCATCAGGGCATAAATATCGGCATAGTGGAAATAAAACGTACCACGGCTGATCCCGGCCAGTTCGGTCAACTCCCGAACGGTGATCTCCCGCAGGTCTTTTTTTTGCAGCAGGCTGATCAGCGCCTGGTACAGCCGCTGTTTGGTCATGCGCACACTGCGATTGGCATCGCCTTTGGCGTTCATCGCATGCACCACCTTTCCAGGGTACTTTGGACAGGGTTTTATACATAAAGCATAACGTTTTTTGACATAAATGTCAAGTTTTTTCATCCAGTTCCCGTTTTTATGTGCATTTTGTCCGAAGTTTTCTGCATGTTTTGCAGTTTTGCCAAATCGTGGTACAATGGCAGAAAAAGGATTGCTTCAAGGAGGTATCCGCCATGTTACTGGACCGCCAGCGTGCCCTGCAGGCGTTCGCCGCATATGCCGCCCACTATAACGCCCAGGATCCCAAGGTAAAGCTGAAGATCGACCATACCTACCGCGTGGCGGCCCTGTGCGACCGCATCGCCTCCAGCCTGGAGATGGCCCGTTCCGATGTGGATCTGGCCTGGCTCTGCGGCCTCCTCCACGACGTGGGCCGTTTTGAACAGCTGCGGCAGTACGGTACCTTCAACGATGCCCAGTCCATCGACCATGCAGCCATGAGCGCCCGGGTACTCTTTGCGGAGGGGCGCATCCGGGACTACCTGGACGAAACCGATGAGGATGAACTGTTGCGTACAGCGGTGGCCTGGCACAGCGCCTACCGTCTGCCGGAAGGACTGGATGACCGCACACTGCAGTTCTGCCAAATCCTGCGGGACGCCGACAAGGTGGACATTCTGCGGGTAAACGTGGAAGTTCCCATGGAGGAGATCTACAACGTCACCACCGAAGCCCTGCGGCAAAGTCCTGTCTCCCCTGCGGTGCTCCAGGCGTTCTACGAACACCACTGCGTGCTGCGGGCGCTGAAACAATTCCCCGCCGACAACGCCGTGGGGCATGCCTCCCTGGTGTTCGAGCTGTGCTATCCCGAGAGTCTGCGGGCGGTGGCGCAGCAGGGCTGGCTGTGGAAGCTGCTGGACTTTCCCACCGACAATCCCGATACTGCCGCAGCCTTTGTTGCCGCCCGGGAGGAGATGCACCGCTGGCTGGAGCAGAAGCTGGCATGACCCAAAAGAAAAAAGCATCCGCCCGCAGGCGGATGCTTTTTTGATTCAGATCAATCCCTGGACCAGGATCACCACGATGAGCAGGGGCAGCACAAACTGGAAGTAAGGTTTGAACACCCGGGGCATCTTGAGGCCCTTGCCGGTATTGCATTCCTCCATATATTTGTCGTAACCCCAGCCCCAGCGGCTGACGCAGAACAGCAGGTAGACCAGACTGCCGATGGGTAGCAGCAGGTTGGAGACCAGGAAATCTTCAATATCCAGGACCTGGCCGCCGGCGGGAGCGTTGGGCAGCGGTACCGAGAAGTACCACAGGTTGTACCCCAGCACGCAGGGCATACTGGCCAGCAGGATGAAGATGCCGCAGATCAGGGTCGCCTTTTTCCGGCTCCAGCCGAAGCAGTCGATACAGCTGGCCATGATGTTCTCAAAGACCGCCAGCACGGTGGTGAAGCTGGCAAAGGTCATGAACAGGAAGAACAGCGCACCCCAGAGCCGGCCGCCGGCCATATTGACGAACACCCGGGGCAGGGTCTGGAAGATCAGGGAGGGGCCGGCGTTTGGTTCCACCCCGAAGGCGAAGCAGGCCGGGAAGATGATGAGGCCAGCGCAGATCGCCACAAAGGTGTCCAGAGCACAGATGCGCACCGCCTCACCGGGAAGAGTGTGCTCCTTGGTCATGTAGCTGCCGAAGATCTCCATGGCCGCAATGCCGAGGCTCAGGGTAAAGAAGGACTGGTTCATGGCAGCCGTAATCACGTTGCCCAGTCCCACCTCGGAGGCCCGCTGGATGTCGGGCAGCAGGTAGAAGGCAAGGCCCTCCTTGCCGCCGTCCAGCATGATGCTGTTCACTGCCAGCACCACGATGAGGACCAGCAGGGCCAGCATCATCCACTTGGAAATGCGCTCCAGGCCTTTCTGCAGACCGAAGGAGCAGACCAGGAAGCCGCCCACCGTGATGATGGCCATAAAGACGGTCAGTTCCGCAGGGTTCGCCAGCATGGCGCTGAACACGCCGTCCACGGCGCTGTTATCAATGTCCGCAAAAGCGCCGGTGGCAAATTTGTAGAAGTAGTCCAGCATCCAGCCGGCTACGGTGGTGTAGTACATCATCAGCACGCAGCAGCCGATGATGCAGAACCAGCCGTGAATGTGCCATTTGCTGTTTTTGGGCTCCAGCGCCTTGTAAGCGCCCACCGCACTCTGGCGGCTGGCACGGCCTACCGCCAGTTCCATCGTCAGCACCGGGACGCCCATGATGACCAGGAACAGCAGATAGAACAGGACAAAAATGCCGCCGCCATTGGCACCGGCCATCCAGGGGAACTTCCAGACGTTGCCAATGCCGATCGCACAGCCGGCGCTGACAAGAATGAAGCCGAGGCGGGAAGCAAAATGCTCCCGCTGTTTTTGAGATTCCATAGTTTTTCCATCCTTCCTCACACGAATACGACCTATTATAGCGCATTTTACCGGTCATTGCAAGGTTTACCCGTCTGTGGTATACTGTAAGATACGTGATCGAAAGGAGAATCCGAGATGATTCGTTTTGAGTGTGACTACGGCGAGGGCGCAGCCCAACCCGTACTGGATCTTTTGCAGAAGACCAATCTGGAGCAGACCCCCGGCTACGGCGAGGACGACTACTGCGCTGCCGCCGCGGAGCAGATCCGCAGGCTGTGCGATGCGCCGGATGCGGCTGTACATTTTTTTGTAGGCGCCACCCAGGCCAATCTGACCGTCATTGACGCCGCGCTGAAGCCCTGGCAGGGCGTGCTCTGTGCCGAGACCGGCCACATCCATGTCCATGAGACCGGTTCCATCGAGGCTACCGGCCACAAATGTCTGGCACTGCCTGCCACCGCCGGCAAGATCACGGCGGCCCAGATCCGCGCAGCCGTTCAGTCTCACCGCGCCAACCCCAGCCACGAGCATGAAGTCCAGCCCGGCATGGTCTACCTGTCCAATCCCACCGAGGTGGGCACCCTCTATTCCAAGGAGGAGCTCACCGACATTTCGGCCACCTGCTACGATCTGGGCCTTTACCTCTTTGTGGACGGCGCCCGGATGGCCTACGGCCTGATGAGCCCCGCCAACGACCTGAGCCTGCAGGATTATGCCGCCCTGTGCGACGTCTTCTACCTGGGCGGCACCAAGTGCGGTGCCCTGTTCGGGGAGGCTGTGGTTATCACCAACGACGAGCTGAAGGAAGATTTCCGCTATGCCATCAAGCAGCACGGCGGCATGCTGGCCAAGGGCCGGCTGCTGGGCCTCCAGTTCCTGGCGCTGCTGGATGGCGAAGACGGCAGCGGCTGCAGCCCCTATTTCACACTGGCCGCCGAAGCCGACCGGCAGGCACTCTCCATCCGGGAAGCTTTCACCGCCAAGGGGATCGGGCTGCTGCATGACTCCCCCACCAACCAGCAGTTCTTTGTGCTGCCCGACGCCTGGTACGAGGCGCTCTCCCGCCAGTACGCCATGAGCGGCATGGGCAAACCCGACGATGACCACACAGCCGTACGCATCTGCACCAGCTGGGCGACCCGCCCTGAAGCCGTAGCGCAGCTGATTGCCGACGTCCAGAAACTGTAAGCTTCTTTATAAAAAGCAAACGCACCTCAGCAGGAATCCCTGCCGGGGTGCTTTTTGCATCTATTCAAATGGCGCGGGGCGCCTTGTAGGTTGTCTGCGCCGGACCGGGGCAGCAGCTCCTCGCATGGTCCGACGGCAGTAAATCGGGTCTTTGGTTGTTTACCTTGACTTCCCTTACAGTATACGCCCCGATTGTGTCCGAGTTGTCACACCATTTTGAACCTTTTATGAATTTGGAAAATTTCGGAAGCGGTATCCTCAGCGCTGGATCCGCTTGTCACAGCGGACCGCCAGCCGGGTGCCCACCGTCTGCAGGATCTGGACCAGAATGACCAGCAGTACGGTGGCGAAGATCTCCAGCACCACATTGAAGCGGTAATAGCCGTAGTTGATGGCGATCTTGCCCAGGCCGCCGCCGCCGATGATGCCGGCCATGGCGCCGTAGCCCATGATGGTGGTGGTGGCAATGGTCACATTGGAGATCAGGCTGGGCATGCTCTCGGGGATCATGACCTTGGTGATGATCTGCAGCGGCGTAGCGCCCATGCTCTGGGCTGCCTCAATGACGCCGGCGTCCACCTCCCGGATGCTGGTCTCCACCAGGCGTGCCACAAAGGGGAAGGAGGCAATGACCAGCGGCACGATGGAAGCCGGGGTACCGATGGAAGTGCCCACGATGAGCCGGGACAGCGGGATGACGATGATCATCAGGATCAGGAAGGGCACGCTGCGCAGCAGGTTGATGAAGGCATTGAGCACGCTCATGACCCAGCGGGGCAGCGGACGGACGCCGCCCTGCTCGCCGGTGACCAGGCAGACACCCAGCGGCAGGCCGATGACCAATGCCAGCAGCGTGGCAACGGCGGTGGACCAGATGGTCTCCCAGGTTTCAAAAGGTATGGTGGGCAAAATCTGCAGGAAGGTCGCCCACTCTTTGCTTGCCAGGAACTCTGCCATCAGCCGTTCACCTCCTCATAGGTAATGCCGGGATAGTTCTTGATATAGTCGATGGCCTTGGCGGCGTTTTCATCGTCGGGCAAAGCCAGCAGCATGCTGCCCAGCGTCTGGCCGTTGACGATGCGGGTGTCCGCCGCCAGGATGGACACCAGGGCACCGCACTGGATGGCCAGGCTGGCCACCAGCGGTTTGTCGGTGGTCTGGGTGCCGTTGAAGGCGACCCGAACCAGCTTGTGGCCGGGCAGCGATTCCGCCTTGGGCGCTCCGGCCGGGTACACCAGCCGCTTGGCCGCTGCGGAGGTGGGATGGCTGAAGATAGCCTGCACGTCCCCTTCCTCCACCACGGTGCCCTCATCCAGAATGGCGACGCGGTTGCAAATCTCCTCCACCACGCTCATCTGATGGGTGATGACTACCACCGTGATGCCCAGTTCCCGGTTGATCTTCTGGATCAGCTGCAGGATGGCATGGGTGGTGTTGGGGTCCAGGGCGCTGGTGGCCTCGTCGCAGAGCAGGACCTTGGGATCGGTGGCCAGGGCGCGGGCAATGGCGATGCGCTGTTTCTGGCCGCCCGAAAGCTGGGCCGGATAGGCTTCTGCCTTATCGGGCAGACCCACCAGTTCCAGCAGTTCCCGGGCGCGGGCTTCGGCTTTTTCTTTGGGCACCTTGGCCAGTTCCATCGGGAACATGATGTTGCGCAGGCAGGTGCGCTGCATCAGCAGATTGAACTGCTGGAAGATCATCGTGATGTCCCGCCGGGCCGCGCGCAGTTCCCCGGCGCTGAGCGTTTCCATCCGGCGGCCATCCACCGAAACGCTGCCCTCGTCGGGGCGCTCCAGCATATTGATGCAGCGCACCAGCGTAGACTTTCCGGCGCCGGACATACCGATGATGCCGTAGATGTCCCCGTCCCGGATGGTCAGGTTGATGTCGTTGAGCGCGACCACCGTGCCGCCCTTGGTGGCGAAACGCTTGGTCAGGTGTTGCAATTCGATCATGGGTTTTCCCCCTCATTCTACAATAGGGAACGGGCATGCTCGCCCGTTCCCTATTGATTGTACCTTACCCGCCGTACGGTTGCAAGGTATTTCGTTATTTTTTATCAGAAAAGGGCCACCACAGCACCGTCGTAGGTCTCGTTGATGAAGTCCTTGACCTCCTGGCTCTGAAGCGCCTTCAGCAGAGCCTGGATGGCGGGGTCGTTCTCGTTGCCTTCCTTGACGACGAGGACGTTGGCGTAGGTCTGGGCGGCCTCAGAGTTGGCATCCTCGGTGGCCAGGGCGTCGGTGCCTACCGAGAAGCCCGCTTCCAGCGCGTAGTTGCCGTTCATGACCGCGTAGTCCACGTCAGCCAGCGTGCGGGGCAGCTGGGCCGCTTCCAGCTCCTCCACCTGCACGTTGTGGGGATTCTCGGTGATGTCGTTGACGGTGGCAGTCAGACCGGCATCCTCCCGGATGGTGATGATGCCCTGGGCAGCCAGCAGCTGCAGGGCGCGGGCCTCGTTGGTGGTGTCGTTGGGCACCGCAATGACGGCGCCGTCGGGGATTTCATCCAGGGACTTGGTCTTGCCGGGGTAGATGCCCAGCGGCTCATAGTGGATATCGCCAACACTCACCAGATGAGTGCCGTTCTCCTCATTGAAGGAGTCCAGGTAGGGCTGATGCTGGAAGTAGTTGGCATCCACTTCCCCGCTCTCGGTCACCATGTTGGGCTGCACATAATCGCTGAATTCGATGATGTCCAGCGTGATGCCCTGCTCTGCCAGCAGGTCCTTGGCCACGTTGAGGATCTCGGCGTGGGGCGTCGGAGAGGCGGCTACCTTGATGGTGGTGCCGGCCAGATCACTGCCGGTCTCGGCGGTGGAGGCAGCTGCCTCGGAAGACGCAGC
Source organism: Subdoligranulum variabile (assembly GCF_025152575.1). Classification (NCBI taxonomy): domain Bacteria; kingdom Bacillati; phylum Bacillota; class Clostridia; order Eubacteriales; family Oscillospiraceae; genus Subdoligranulum; species Subdoligranulum variabile. The sequence goes on from NZ_CP102293.1 coordinate 556,620, forward strand.
TTCGGACGAAGCGGCAGAGGACTGGGGAACCGAAGCGGTGGAGCCGCAGGCGGCCAGGCTCAGGGCCAGCGTACCGGCCAGGGCAGCAGAAATCAACTTTTTCATAATCAGGTTCTCCTTTTTTGTGTTTGGTTGGTGGTGTTTTTTCGTACGGGCAGGTCCCTCAACCTGCCGTCACATTCGTACACCGGGCTGTTTGTACACCGGACCACGTTCCATGATAAATTTCCTCCTTTTCGGATAGAAGCCAAAACAAAAGCGGGGCGTCGAAATGGCTTCGACACCCCGCTGTGTTTCTTTCCTTACGCGTTCAGATTTGCGCATGAGAAAGCAGGCACAGGCTGCCGAAGCAAACTGCACATGCACATCATCATACCAAAACGGCTGCTGCAGTTCATTGTCCGTGTACCCCTTTCCTCACAAATCCGATAAGCCCAATCGGCTTCTCTGGGTAAGAGTATAGCGCCCCACAATGTATATGTCAACACTTTTTGCATAAAACAGGGCATTTTTCGGAATTCTATACAAACAAAGGCAAAAATCCGCAAAAGGGTTGCCAATTTCCTACAAATATGGTATGGTAATAGTAATCTACTACACAGAAAGAGGAACCCTGCATGAAATTTTCGACCCGCGACCGCTATGCTTTGCGACTGATGGTGGAGCTGGCCAACCACGGCGACGGGCTGGTCCCCCTGAAGGAAATCAGCGACACCCAGCAGATCAGCCTGAAATATCTGGAACAGATCATCACGCCCCTGGCCAAAGCTGGACTGGTGACCAGCGTGCGTGGTGCCCAGGGCGGCTACCGTCTGGCCCGCCCCGAGGAAGAAATTACCGCCGGGGAGATCCTGCGCGCCGTGGAAGGAGAACTGACCGCCATTCCCTGCTTGGGCGCCAATATGGAATGCCCCCGCCGGGATCAGTGCCAGACCATCGGGTTCTGGTGCGGGCTGAACGATCTGATCAACCAGTATGTGGACGGTGTGACACTGGCCGCCCTGCGAGCCCAGAAAGGCGCCGCTTTGGAATAACAGCAAGCAGAAAAGCCCTCCGCAATCTCTGATGAGAACGCGGAGGGCTTTTTTCAGCTTTGCGCCTGGTCCTGCACCGCATTGGGATCTGCGGTGCTCGTATTTTCCGTAGTCGTTGTAGTGCTGGTCTGATCGGTAGTCGGGGTGGTATCCGGAACCGACTCCGTCGGTGCCGGAGCCTGGGTCGGATCGGGCACCGGCGTCTGCGTCGGGTCCGGAACCGGGGTCGGTGTGGCCGGCACCGGCGTCGGTTCCGGCGTAGCCGGCACGGGGGTTGCCTGCTGCACAGGCGGTTCGGTCGGCGCCGGAGTCTCCACCACGACGGGTTCCTGGTAGACCGACTCCGACTGCGGTGCCTCGGTAGGCGCCGTGGAGCTGGCCGACGAGGTCGTGGTCACATTGGACGCAGTGGAAACCGAAACATCCTTATCGCCGATATGTTTGGCCACATTCTTTACGGTGGGACGATCATCCTCGGTGATATAGCTGTGGGTGCGCACATACTCGAACAGGTCATCCATAGCAGCCTTGGTCAGATGGATGCCGTCGCTGGACTCCACATAGCCGCTCTTGGCATAACCGGAGGAGGAATCTTTGAGCACTTCGGCGCTGTTGAGGAACTTCCAGCCCTTTTCCTTGCACATTTCCACCAGGGCCTTGTTATATTCGTCCACCTGGGACTGGGTCAGGTTCTGGTTGGAGTGCACCTTTCCCAACGGCGGAATGGAGTTGACAATGATGTCCACGCTGGGGTAGGCATCCACAATGGACTCGATGCCCTCCTGATAGGCCTCCACAAAACTGTCGGCGGAATAGCTGGGGCTCAGATCGTTGGTACCGAAGGTCAGGATCACCCGTTTGGGCTGCATCAGCGAAACCGCCTTGGCCATTGTCACATAGTTGGAATAGCCCTGCAGCTGCACACAGGCATAGGTGGCCAGGGAACGGGCGCTCATGCCCACCGAACCGATGGCGTTGTCATAGGTACAGTAATCAAACATCCGGTACATACGGGCCGTGTTGCTGTCCCCCAGGAAGAGGGTTTCATCCACGTATTCCTGGCCGGCATCGTCGCTCTTCTCCAGAATTGTGGAGGAATACTGGGTCTTGTCAATGGTGTTCTGGTCCTTGTCGTAACCGCTCTCGGTCACAAGGGATTCGCTCTCAGCCGAGTCGCTGTCGGCATCCTGGCCCAGGCTGTCCAGCCCGCCCACCAGCACAAAGGAGATTGCCACACTGATCAGCAGCATCAGGCTGCACAATCCCATCACAATGTACATTTTGCTGCGTATATCCAACGGCTCTTTTGCCGCCTGCTTCTTCTTTTTGCGTGCCATTGCATTTCCTTTCGCGCAGAATGTTCCATCTCACCTTGTTTTTGGATGCATACAGTGGCTATTGTACACTATTTTTGGCCGAAGCGCCAGTCTTTTCTCAATTTTTACATATTTTAGTGTCAAAAAAACAGCCCTCTGCCGAAGCAGAGAGCTGTTTCTGTTATTCTTTGGGCAACAGATGCGCCCGCCGCAGCGCCGGTTCCAGCGCCAGATACAATACCACTGCACAGACCGTGGAAAGCAGCGAGTTAACCAGCGTCACACCGCCGGTGATCTTGATGAAGACCGTGGCAACCTCCACGGGCTGTCCGAAAATGTACCGGTCCCGGAAATATCCAACCAGAGGATCGGTGAAAACATTCACCAGCAGGCCGCTGAAAGCGCTGAGGGTCACCCGGGCCAGATAACGGCCTTTGCCATCCTGCCGATGGCTGCGCAGGTGCAGCAGCCGGTGGGCTATCAGACCGCAGACAATGCCGATGATGAACTTGAGGATGAAGGTGGTGAAGGCATAGCCGGGGTCACCAGCGATCACATCCGCCAGCGCCAGGCCAATGGCACCCGCCAGACCGCCCGAAACGCCGTCCAGCAGCATAGCCGTCAATGCCGTGAAGGTATTGCCCAGATGAAAAGAGGACCCGCCCGCGAAGGGGATCCGGAAAAACTCATAGGCCACAAAACTCAGGGCAGCCATCACACCCACCAGACTGATCCGCTGCACCGTAAACTTGGTCCGCGTCAGTGCCGCAATCAGCAGGGCCACCGCCACTGCCCCAAACAGCAGCAGCCACATCGTTGCCGTATCCATATCCAAAACACTCCTTTATCGCTTTCCTTCCCGTAAAGGGATGGTTGACAAATTCTTTCCTGCAGGGTATGCTCCTATTATAGCGTTTTCTGGCTCCGGATAAATGCCCAGTTTTTGATTTTTTTATGGTGCCAGTTTGGAGGAAAATTCCATGATTGAATTGAAGTCCGAGGAGAAAGCCCCACTGTACGAGCAGCTCTATGCCGCCCTGGCCGACGAGATCCGCGGCGGACAGCGCGCCCCCGGGACAGCGCTGCCCGGCCGCAGAACCATGGCCGCCCAATTGGGGGTCAGCATCAACACGGTGGATGCTGCCTATCAGATGCTGGCCGCCGAAGGGCTAGCTGAGGCCCGTCCCCGCAGCGGCTTTTACGTGCAAAAGACCTACGGTATGCTGCACAGCCGCCCTGCCCGCAAGTCCTCCGAAGCGGCGCATACGCCGTCCCCGGCCGCAGAACCTGTGAGATTTGATCTTTCCACTGGCAGTGTGGATACTGCGCTCTTCCCCGCCCGCAGCTGGGGCCGCATCCAGCGGGAGCTCCTGTACCAGCGCCCCGAGCTTCTGCAGCGGGGCGAAATGCAGGGGGACGAGGCCCTGCGGGTGCAGATCGCCCGGTATCTTTCGGCATACCGCGGGGTGGACTGCACCCCCGAACAGATCGTGGTGGGGGCCGGGATCGAGTACCTGCTGGGGTGTCTGGCCCATCTGTTTGCCGGCGGCACCGCCGCCATTGAGAACCCCGGCTATTCCCGCACCCGGGCCGTATTGCAGAACAATGCACTGCCCTGCACCCTGGTGGACATTGACGAGGACGGCCTTTCCGCCGAGGCGCTGGAGACAAGCGGTGCCAACCTGTGCTATCTGACGCCCAGTCACCACTTCCCCACCGGCGTGACGATGCCCGCCCCCCGCCGGGCCCAGATCCTTGCCTGGGCCGCCGCCCGGCCGGATCGCTATATTCTGGAGGACGATTACGACTCGGAATTCCGTTTTGACACCCGTCCCCTGCCCAGCTTGCAGGGAATGGCCGGCCCTGATGGACCGGTGGTCTATCTGACCACCTTTTCCAAAAGCCTGGCCCCCGGCATCCGCATCGCCTGCATGGTGCTGCCCCGCAGCCTTTTGGCGCGCTACCGCAATGATTTTGCCGTATATGCCAACACAGTAGGACGTTTTGAGCAACAGACGCTGGCCGCCTTTATGGCGGGTGGCTACTTTACCCGCCACCTGGCCCGGATGCGCCTGGTCTACAAGCGCCGCATGGAAGCCTTTGCAGCCGCACTGCACCGGGAGCTGCGGGGCGTCACCCTGGGCAGTGTCCACAGCGGATTGCACTTTCTGCTGACGCTGCCGGGGGCCGGCGGCGAAGCCGCCATGGTGGAAGCAGCCGCCCGGGAAGGCGTGCGGCTGCGCGGTTTGCGGGAATACTATCTGGCCCGGCCGGAGCACTGCCCGCCCGACACCGTGGTGGCCGGCTACTCCGCCCTGAAAGAGGAGGACATCCCCGCTGTGGCCGCCGCACTGGCACAAGCCTGGATCCGATAGAACGCAAAAAGAGGGACGACCGCTATGGTCGTCCCTCTTGCTGATTGCTGTAGATTTATTTGGCAGCTGTCGCCCCGCCGGAGATTTCCTGAATGGCAGCCACTGTGGCGGCCAGGTTCTGCATGTCGCTGGGCACGATGAGCTTGGTTGCCTTGCCGTCGGCCACCTTCTCCATTGCTTCCATGCTGCGCAGGGCCAGGAAGTTATGGTTGGGGTTGGCTTCGTTGATGAGGCGGATGGCATCCGCCTGGGCCTTCTGAACGGTGAGCAGTGCCTGGGCTTCACCTTCCGCCTCCCGGATGCGCTGCTGCTTGACAGCCTCGGCACGCAGGATGGCCGATTCCTTCTCACCTTCGGCACGGGTGATGGCCGCCTGCTTTTCGCCTTCGGCCAGCAGGATGGAGGCGCGCTTCTCGCGGTCAGCCTTCATCTGTTTCTCCATTGCCTGGCGAATTTCCAGCGGCGGTTCGATGTTTTTCAGCTCCACACGATTGACCTTGATGCCCCAGCGGTCGGTGGACTCGTCGAGACTGACGGTGATGCGGGTGTTGATGGCATCCCGGCTGGTCAGCGTTTCATCCAGCGTCATGGAACCGATAATGTCACGCAGGGTCGTGGCGGACAGGTTCTCGATGGCCTGGATGGGGCGGTTGACGCCGTAGGCATAGAGCTTTGCGTCAAACACCTGGAAAAAGACGACCGTGTCGATCATCATGGTGACGTTGTCCCGGGTGATCACCGGCTGGGGCGGGAAATCCGCGGCCTCCTCCTTGAGGGAGACTTTGCGGGAAACCCGCTCCACAAAGGGGGTGCGGATGTGCAGGCCGGCGCCCCAGGTATCCTTGTACACGCCGAGCCACTCGGTGACGTAGGCGTTGGACTGGGGCACGATGACAATGCAGCGCACCAGAATGATCAGGATCACGACCAGAATAATGGCAAAAATCAGCAGTGGCATAGGGACCTCCTTTTCTCTTTTCCAACAGTCAGGCGGTGGCTGCCTCCACAGTCACCGGACATACGATCAGAATGGCACCCTCCACATCGGTGACCCGGCAGGGCGTACCCTTGGGCATCGGCGCCTCGGCCCGGGCCTGCCAGTCCAGACCATCCACCCGCACCCGGCCCAGATAGCCGGGGTTGATGTCCACCAGGACTACCCCCTGTTTGCCGATGGTCAGCGGCGAACCGTTGGTGACGGGGGCCTTGCGCTCCTTGCGGCGTTTGGCCAGGGTGGGCACCATAATGAGCAGCGCCACCGCCGACACGACGGCAAATACCACCGCCTCCACCGACAGAGAGGAAGTGAAGAAACTGACAACCAGAGCCGCTGTGGCTCCCACGGCAAACCAGATGGAAACCAGCGCCGTGGTGGACGCTTCCAGCACCACAAAAGCAATGATGGCTATCAGCCAGAACAATGTATCAGGCGACATAAGACGGAACCTCCTTCCGCAGGGTCTGCTTTGTCAACACTTTAACATGTTAAACATAGACTGTCAAGATTTTTAGATGTAAATTTCTGGAAATTTCTTGCTTTTTCTGTGCAATCTGCCCATAGCCCATCCTATGCAAAAGATCTGCTCCTGAACACACAGCAAAAAAGCTCCGGCCGCGGAGAGCCGGAGCTTTTTCATCAATAAATGGAGAAGTATCCCACATGCTGGGGGGCATTATCCTCCACAAGCACCGTGAAACCGCCGGGATTGACTTCGGTGGATTTGCCGAAAGCCGTTTCCGCCAGCAGGTGCGGGCCGCGGTTTAGGATGATCTCCGCCGTCTGGGTCTTGCCCACGCGGCGGTAATGGAGCACATCCTCCTCCGCCCGGATGATCTCGAAGCTGCCGCCGTCAAAGGCATCGCAGCTTCTGCGCAGCCGGACCAGGTTCTTCATGGGACCGCGGAGGCGCTCCTCGGTGGAATTCCAGTCAAAGAAGGCGCGGTTGAATGGATCGCGGTACCCCTGCATGCCGATCTCATCGCCATAATAGACACAGGGCACGCCAGGCAGGGTGAAGATCATCGCGTAGCCCAGGAGCAGCTTGCGCAGTCCTTCGTCCACCTTGTTGGGTGCAATGCGGCGGCCACTCTGCCAGAAACGGTCCTGCCCATTGGCCGGTTCGCCGGCAATCGCAGTCAGGGCCCGCTCGGTATCGTGGGTGGAAAGGAAGTTCATCAGGCAGTGCAGGGCCGGCGGCGGATAGTTTTCACAGATGGTCATGAGCTGTTCCGCCACCGCCGACACATCGGCGCCGCGGATATAATCCAGCACCGCGTTGCGGAAGGGATAGTTCATGACGGTATCCAGCCCTTTGCCCCGCAGATAGGTGCGGCGCTCTCCCCAGGCTTCCTTGGTGGTGGCGTCCTCCCACACTTCACCGATGAGCAGCTTGTCCTCCCCGTGGGATTTGACGGCCTGACGGATCTTTTCGATAAAGGAGTCCGGCAATTCATCTGCCACATCCAACCGGAAGCCGGAGGCCCCCAGGTTCAGCCATGTGTCGATGACGCCGCCCTTGCCGCAGACGAATTCCTCGTAGGAGGGAGAATCCTCCTGTACTTCGGGCAGGGTCTCAAAGCCCCACCAGCAGCGGTAGCCGCTGGGATAACCGGAATCGAAGTCGTACCAGCTGCGGTACGGGGAATGGCGGTCACGGTAGGCACCGCCGGGACCGTAGCGGCCTTCCCGGTTGAAGTAGACGGAATCTGAACCGGTATGGCTGAACACCCCATCCAGAATGATACGGATGCCTTCCTTCCGGGCGGCAGCACAGAGGGCGGCAAAGTCCTCGTTGGTGCCCAGCAGCGGATCCGCTTTCAGGTAGTTGGCGGTGTTGTAGCGGTGATTGGCGTGGGCCTCAAAAATGGGATTCAGATAAATGCAGGTCACGCCCAGATCCCGTAGGTAGGGCAGCTTTTGCTGGATGCCCGCGAAATCGCCGCCGTAATAGTCCATATTGAGGTAGCCGTCATCCTGCTCGGTGGGCCAGAAATAGGGCTCCCCGGTTTTATCCGCCCGGTAGATGCGGTCCGCAAAGGGCATGGGTTTGTTGGGCACACCCTCGCAGAAGCGGTCGGGAAAGATCTGGTACATTGTCCCGTTGCGGAACCAGTCCGGCGTGGTGAAGTTTTTCTCGTAGACGGTCAGCTGCCAGCTGGCGCCACCCGTCCAGCTGAGCACCCCTTCCCCGCCGTTGCCGCGATAGATCTTGCGGAAATCAGTGTACAGATCGAAATAATAAAAGTACAGTCCCGGTGTGGTGGGCGCAATGGTAAAGGAAAAATGATTGACCTGCGGTGTCTGACCGGTAAAGGTCATGCGATAGTGGACGGGATCCTCCTTATCCTTGGTCAGGACCAGGTGCGGGTCCACGTAACCGAGGTTTTCCGGCACCGTCAGGAAAAAGGTGACCTCCTGCCCGGCCTCGATGGCGCCGAAGGGCGTCTTGCAGGCAGGGTCAAAACTGTTGTAAAAGGTATGCGGCATAGAAAGCCCCCTGTTCAGAGTAAAAACTGCCGCGGTCAGACGGCCGCGGCAGCAAAAGTATACAGGGTAATTATTTGACCGGCGTGGCGCCCCAGATGTCGCGGGCGTAATCCATGATGGAACGGTCGGCGCTGAAGATGCCAGCATTGGCAATGTTCATCAGGCTCATGTGGTTCCACTTCTTCTTGTCCTGGTAGAGCTGCTGGACCGTCTGCTGGGCACGGCGATAATCCTTGAAGTCCGCCATGACCATATACGGGTCGGAGTTGCGCAGGTTGTTGGTCACTTCGCTGAAGTTTTCACCATTCCAGCCCTTCTCCAGCATATCCAGAACCGCCATGGCGGTGTTGTCGCCGGAGATGAAGGCGGAGGGATGGTAGCCCATGCCCTTCAGCGCATTGACCTCGGGGGTGAGCATGCCGAAGATGATCTCGTTGTCATGACCGGCGGCATCGGCGATCTCCACGTTGGCACCGTCCAGCGTGCCCAGGGTGATGGCACCGTTGAGCATGAACTTCATGTTGCCGGTGCCGGAAGCCTCGGTGCCGGCCAGAGAGATCTGCTCGGAAACCTCGGAAGCGGGCATCAGACGCTCGGACAGAGTGACGCAGTAATCCTCCAGATAGACCACACGCAGCTTGTCGCGCACGGCGGGATCCTCGTCGATGAGCTTGCCCAGCTTGCAGATCATCCGGATCATCTGCTTGGCCATATAGTAGCCGGGGGCCGCCTTGGCGCCGAAGATGTAGGTCTTGGGCGTGAATTCGGCGTTGGGGTTGTTCTTCAGATACAGATACTCGGCGGCGATGCTCAGCGCGTTCAGGTGCTGACGCTTGTACTCGTGCATCCGCTTGACCTGGCAGTCAAAGATGGAGTTGGGGTCGATGACCTGGCCGGTGGATTTCTCCAGATAATTGGCGAAGAGGGCTTTGTTCTCATGCTTGACCTTGGCCAGCTTCTCCTGCACAGCCGCATCGTCGGCAAACTTTTCCAGCTTCTTCAGTTCGGATGCGTCGGTCTTGAAGCCGTCGCCGATGGTCTCCTCCAGCAAATTGGTCAGGCCGGGGTTGGAAGCCAGCAGCCAGCGGCGGTAAGCGATGCCGTTGGTGACGTTCTTGAACGCCTTGGGCTTGAACAGGTAGTAGTCGTGGAAGACGCTGTCCTTGATGATCTCACTGTGCAGCTTGGAAACGCCGTTGATGGCGTGGCAGACATAGGCGCAGATGTTCGCGGTGCGGACCTGATTGTCGCCCAGGATCGCCATATAGTTGATCTTACCGTAGTCGCCGGGGAAGGCCTTCTCCAGCTCGATGCGGCAGCGGCGGTCCAGCTCGCAGACGATCTGCCAGATGCGGGGCAGCGTGCTGCGGAAGATGTCGGCGTTCCACTTTTCCAGCGCCTCGCTCATGACGGTGTGGTTGGTGTAGGCAAACACCTTGCGGCAGATGTCGAAGGCGGTATCCCAGTCGTAGCTGCACTCATCCAGCAGGATGCGCATCATCTCGGGGATGGCCACGGTGGGATGGGTATCGTTCAGCTGGATGGCCACCTTGTCGGGCAGGTTATCCAGCGTGCCGTACTGGTTCAGGTGATTCTGCAGGATGTCGGCAATGGAAGCGGCCGAGAAGAAATACTGCTGGCGCAGACGCAGGATCTTGCCCTCGGTGTGGTTGTCGTTGGGGTAGAGGATCTTGGAGATCAGTTCGGCGGAAGCAGACTGGCTGATGGCCGTGTTGTAGTTGCCGGCGTTGAAGCTGCTCATATCGAAGCTGGGCGCCTTGGCCTGCCACAGACGCAGCTTGGAAACGCCCTGGCTGCCGTAACCGGCGACGTACATGTCGTTGGGCACGGCAATGACGGAATTGTAGTTTTCGTACTTGACGTGATGGAAACCGCCCTCCCAGGTCTCGATGGCCTGACCGTCAAAGCGGATCTCCTGGGCCTGGTCGGGATGGGACTTGATCCACACCTGACCGCCGGGCAGCCAGTTGTCGGCAGTCTCCTGCTGCCAGCCGTCCACGATCTTCTGCTTGAAGATGCCGTACTCGTAGAGGATGGAGTAACCGGTACCGGGGATGCAGTCGGTGGCCATGCCATCCAGGTAGCAGGCCGCCAGACGGCCCAGACCACCATTGCCCAGGCCGGCATCGGGTTCCTGGTCGTAGATGGTATCGATCTTGATATCGGCATCCGCCAGCACGCTCTCGGCCACTTCATTGAGGCCCAGGTTGAACAGGCTGGTGCGCAGGCTGCGGCCCATCAGGAACTCCATGCAGAGGTAGTACACCTGCTTTTTGCCCTCGCCCAGGACCTTGGCCTGGAACCGCTTCTGGCGGTCGGACATGATCTGACGGGTGATAGATGCCAGGCAACGGTAGATCTGATCGGCGGATGCAGTGTCCAACGTGACATTGCACTCGCTCATCAGCTTGTCTTTGAGCATCTTCTCAAACTCACGCTTGGTGTATTTCAAAATCGTTCTCTCCTTACTGTTTTGTTTTGGGATCACTGATTTTTTGTATGTTTAACGGCATCCAAAATTGCCACATTATTGATTATAGCCATATTTCAGCGATTGCGCAAGGGAATTTTGCCTCTTTGACCGGTTTTTTACACTTTTCCACAAAAAGGGCTTTTGCTGATGATCGTTTTGTATTATAATATTGGTAAGATTTTTCTCGCCTGCCCCTTTGCGCAGGTTTAATTTTGAACATAAAGCAGGAAGGAGCACAATTTTTATGGGAATGGCTACCTCGAAAGTGCGGCTGAACATCTGCGGTTCCAGCTATGTGGTCAATACCAGCGAGAGTGAAGACTATATGCAGAATCTGGCCGACCGGCTGAATCTGGACATGAACGAACTGATGGCTTCCTCCAATTCCGTTTCCATCACCACCGCCGCCGTCATGACGGCCCTGAATTACCGCGACGAGCTGGAAAAGGCCAGCGGCAGCGCCGACAACATGCGCCGCCAGATCAAGGACTACCTCGAGGACGCCGCCAGCGCCAAGATGGCCGCCGAGGAAGTGCGCCGGGAGAACGCCTCGCTGAAACGCCGCATCGATGAGCTGGAACGCCGTCTGCGCCGTTCCCAGAGCAGTCAGGAGGCCCCGTGAGCCGCCCGCTGGAGATTCTGGCCCCCGCGGGAAACCGTGAAATGCTTGGCGCCGCTGTGTTCAGCGGCGCTGATGCTGTTTATCTGGGGCTTACCGGCTTCAACGCCCGCCGCACAGCGGGCAACTTTACGCCCGAGGAACTGCGGGAGGCGGTTTCCTTCTGCCATGCCCGGGGCGTGCGGGTTCATGTGACGCTGAATACCCTGGTCTACGCCCGGGAACTGGAAGGCCTGGCCGACGCGGTGCGCGCCGTTGCCGAGGCCGGTGCGGACGCCGTCATTGCTGACGATCTGGCCACAGCCCAGCTGATCAAACAGATCGCCCCCACCCTGCATCTGCACGGCTCCACCCAGATGAGCGTCCACACCCCTGCCGGTGCCAAAGAGCTGGCAGCCCTGGGGTACGACCGGGTGATTCTGGCGCGGGAGCTCTCTCTGGAGGAGATCCGGGCCATCTGTGCCGCCAGCCCCATCGAGTGCGAGGTGTTCATCCACGGCGCCCTCTGTATGAGTGTCAGCGGCCAGTGCATGATGAGTGCTTTCCTGGGCGGACGCAGCGGCAACTGCGGCGCCTGCGCGGGCCCCTGCCGTCTGCCCTTTGATGCCTCCGCCGGGCTGGCACCGGGCAAGCCGGGAAAAGCCTGCCATCTGAGCCTGAAAGATATGGATCACATTCCCCATCTGCGGGAACTGATGGACGCCGGTGTGGCCAGCGTCAAGATCGAGGGCCGTCTGCGCGCACCGGAATATGCTGCCGCCAGTGTGGCGGCCTGCCGCGCCGTGCGGGAGGGTCAGACCTATGACGAAGCGCTGGTGCGGGACATTTTCTCCCGTTCCGGCTTCACCGACGGTTATCTGACCGGCCGCAACGACGGCACCATGTTCGGTGTGCGCACCGAGGCCGACGCCGCCGCCACCCGGGCAGCCACTCCCAAGGCGCGGGAACTGTTCCGCCGGGAGCTGCATCGTATTCCTGTGCATTTTGCCGCCGCCTTTGAGGAGGAGGGTGTCAAGCTGGCCGTTACCGACGAGGACGGCCACAAAGCCATCGTCTACAGTGAGGAGGCGCCGCAGCCTGCCCAGAAAGACCCGACGCCCGCCGTTGAGCGGGCCCTGGGCAAGACCGGCGGTACGCCGTTCCTCTGTACAGGTGTCACGATGACCGGCACACCTGGCTTCCTGCCCGGCAGCGTCTGGAACGAGCTGCGCCGGGAAGCGCTGGAAACCCTGCTGGAGAAGCGCTCTGTTGTAAAGCCCCATGCTGTGCAGCCCTATCTGCCGCCTCGCTTTGCGGCCCATAGCGTCGGCTCTGTACCGGCGTTGGCCGCCCGTTTTTCCACCGTAGCGCAATGCCCCGCCGCCTTCGTGGACCAGCTGCGGTGGCTGGTGTTCCCCATCGCCGAAGCCGACAAGGTCCCCGCCGCCTGGCGCAGCAAAACACTGCTGGAGCTGCCGCGGGTCATGTTCGGCAAGTTGGAGGCACAGACCGCCGAACGCCTGAACGCCTTGCCAAACGCCGGTTTCGCCGGAGCGGTGGCGAACAATGCGGCCCATCTGCTGCTGGCCAAAGACTGGCCTTTGTACGGCGGGCTGGGGCTGAATATCACCAACCCCATGTCCGCTGCCCGCTATGCGGAGCTGGGACTGCAGGGCATGCTGCTGCATCCTGAGACCGCCGTGAACGCCATGCAGGCCGTAGCCCCTCTGCGGGACGGCAAGGCCTTGCCCACAGCGGCCCTGTGCTACGGGCACATTCCGCTGATGCTGACCCGCGCCTGCCCGCTGCGCAACGTGCACAGCTGCGCCCAGTGCGCCGGCGGCGGCACGCTGCGGGACCGCAAGGGCCGGGACTTTACCGTGACCTGCTCGGCGCCGGGGGGCGCGGGCATCCGTACCGTGTTCAACCCTGTTCCGCTGTATATGGGCGACCGGATGACCGAACTGCCGGTGGATGTGGCGGTTGCCGCCTTCACCACCGAGTCCCCTGCCCGCACCGCCCAGATTTTGGCGTTGCTCACAGACGGCAAGCCGTTTGACAGTGAGTTCACCCGTGGGCTATACTATACCAACAACTGAGAGGATTTTATGCAAATGACCGTTTCCTGCAAGAAGCTGGACCCGCGGGCCAAACTGCCCGCCTACGCCACCCCCGGTGCCGCAGCCGCCGATCTTTGCGCGCTGCTGGACGAACCGATGACAGTTGCCCCCATGCAGCGGGTGCTGGTGCCCACCGGGCTGGCCATCGAACTGCCCGGTGCCGAATGTGTGGCACTGGTCTATGCCCGCAGCGGCCTTTCCATCAAACACGGCCTGTGCATGGCCAACGGCGTGGGGGTCATTGACAGCGACTACCGCGGCGAACTGCGGGTGCCCATGATCAATCTGGGCGGCGAATCCTACACCATCCAGCCCGGGGAACGGGTGGCCCAGCTCTGCATCGCGCCGGTGTGGCAGGCCGCCTTTGTACAGGCGGAAGCCCTGAGCGATACCGACCGGGGCACCGGCGGTTTCGGCTCCACCGGGACGGTGTGAGGACAAGCATTTTCCAAATTTTCCAGTCTCGTGCCGGTGTGGCAGATTTCGACGCCGGTACTCCACTATAATCGAACACGAAAGGACTTCGCTATGGCTTTGATCCTGGCCTCCGGCAGCCCGCGGCGCCGCGAGCTGATGGCACTGATCGCCCCGGACTACACTGTCATGACCAGCGATGTGGACGAAAGCAAGATCGCGGCTGACACCCCCGCCCATCTGGCGCAGGCGCTGGCCACGGCCAAGGCCCGCGCAGTGGCTGCCTCCCATCCGGAAGACATCGTCTGCGGGTTTGACACGGTGGTGGAATGCGACGGGGAGGTGTTCGGCAAACCCCATGATGAGGCCGACGCCCTGCGGATGCTGCGTGCACTTTCGGGCTGCACCCACAAGGTACATACCGGTGTGTGCATCTGCCGGGGCACCCGGGCCGCCGCAACGGTGGAAACCACGCTGGTCACCTTTTCCTCTATTGAGGAGGAAGACCTGCTGGCTTACGTGCGCACGCCGGAGCCCTATGACAAAGCCGGAGCCTACGCCATCCAGGGCCATGCGGCGCTGTGGTGCGTGGGCATTGCGGGGTGCTACTACAATATCATGGGGCTGCCGGTACACCGGGCGGCGCAGCTGCTGCGCGCGTTCCGGTAAGGTGTATCCGTGCGCAGCCCCCAAGTGAGGGAGCTGTGCATGAGCTGGATCGGTAATTTTTTCAAAGGTTTTTTCGGGAGAATACGCGCTATGTTTTCCAAGGACATTGGCATTGATTTGGGCACCGCAAACACGCTGGTGTATATGAAAGGCCGCGGCATCATCATGCGGGAACCCAGCGTGGTGGCCGTGGACCCGCGCAGTGACGAACTGCGGGTACGCAGCGTGGGCCACGAGGCCAAGGCGGTCATCGGCCGGGCGCCGGGGTCCATCGTGGCGGTACGGCCGCTGAAGGACGGCGTCATCGCCGATTTTGACATCACCGCCGCCATGCTGCAGAGTTTCATCCGCCAGGCATGCGGCAACAGCATCTTTACCCGGCCGCGGGTGGTCATCTGTGTGCCCTCCGGCGTCACCGAGGTAGAGCGCCGCGCCGTGCGGCAGGCCGCCGCCAAGGCCGGTGCCCGTCAGGTCACCGTCATCGAGGAGCCCATGGCTGCCGCCATCGGTGCCGGACTGCCCACCACCGACGCCGTGGGCAGCATGATTGTGGACATCGGCGGCGGCACCGCCGAAGTGGCGGTCATCAGCCTGTCCGGTATCGTGGCCAGCCACAGTGTGCGCTGCGCCGGGGACGCGCTGGACCAGAGCATCATCGCCTTCATCAAGCGCAAGTACAACCTGCTGGTGGGTGAGCGTACCGCCGAGCAGATCAAGATCGAGATCGGTTCCGCCTGCCCTCAGGACCCCGAAACCAGTATGGAGATCAAGGGCCGCAACCTGGTGGACGGCCTGCCCAAGGATATTCTGATCCGTTCCGAGGAAGTGCGGGAAGCCATGAGTGAAAACCTGCTGCGCATCGTGGACGCCATCAAGGACACCCTGGAACGGACCCCGCCGGAACTTTCCAGCGACATCATCGACCGGGGCATCATGCTGTCGGGCGGCGGCGCGCTGCTGCGGGGCCTTGACACCCTGATCCAGAACGAGACCGGCATCACCGTGCACGTGGCGGAAAGTCCGCTGGACTGTGTGGCCCTGGGCGCCGGTGCGGTGCTGGATAACCCCGAACTGGTGGGCAAACGCAAGGAA
The DNA here is from genome assembly GCF_025152575.1 of Subdoligranulum variabile. NCBI lineage: Bacteria > Bacillati > Bacillota > Clostridia > Eubacteriales > Oscillospiraceae > Subdoligranulum > Subdoligranulum variabile. The sequence continues at coordinate 572,219 of NZ_CP102293.1, forward strand.
GAACTCAGCTATCTGTAATCAGATTCTTATACAAGGACGCAGCCTGCACGGCTGCGTCCTTTTTTCGTTTTCAGCGCGAAAAATCGGCTTTTCTCTTGCCGTAAAAGGGCAAACGCAGTATAATAACAATGTATATGTGTACGCACAGGCCGTCTTGGCACGGTAACGATAAAGGGAGGCATTCCGTATGTCTGAGTTTATTCCGCTTTCTGTCCCGAATTTCGGTCCCCGGGAAGCTGAACTGGCCGGCGAGGCCATCACCTCCGGGTGGGTATCCACCAGCGGCGGCAAAGTCACTGAATTTGAAGAGGCCCTGGCCCGCTATCTGGGCATGGATCGCGCCGTAGCTTGCAATGGCGGTTCCAGTGCCCTGCACCTGGCAGCCATGGCCGCCGGCATCACCCGCGGTGATGAAGTCATCGTACCCACGCTGACATTCATTGCCGCCGTCAACCCGCTGACCCGCTACGTCGGCGCCGAGCCCATCTTCATCGGCTGCGACGATTCCCTCTGCATTGACCCTGACGCCGTGGAGGCGTTTTGCCGCGACCACTGCGAACTGCGGGACGGCAAGCTGTACAACAAAGCCACCGGCGCCCATGTCAAAGCGCTGGAGGCCGTACACGTGTTCGGCAACATGGCCGACATGGTGCGCCTGACCGAAATCGCCCGCCGTTATGGCCTGATCCTCATTGAGGACGCCACCGAGGCGCTGGGCACCCACTATACCGACGGTCCCTTTGCCGGGAAGTTTGCCGGCACCATCGGAGATATCGGCTGCTACAGCTTCAACGGCAACAAGATCATCACCACCGGTGCCGGCGGCGCCGTGGTTTCCAACCATCCCGACTGGGCCGAACACGCCAAACACCTGTCCACCCAGGCCAAGGCGGATCTGCTGCAGTTCCTGCACGATGAGGTGGGCTACAACTACCGTATGACCAACGTGCAGGCCTGTCTGGGCCTGGCCCAGCTGGAACGGCTGGAAGGCTTCATCGCCCACAAGAAGGAGCTCTACGACCACTATGTGGAAAAGCTGGACGGCGTGAAAGGACTGCGCATCCTGCCTTTCCGCACCGAAGGCATCCGTCCCAACCGCTGGTTCTTCAGCCTGTATCTGAAAGACTCCGGCCTGGACCGGGATACCGTCATTGAGAAACTGCAGGCCCAGGGCATCCAGACCCGGCCGGTCTGGGCGCTGATCCATGAGCAGGCGGACTACCCGCGCAACGAAGCCTACGGCCTGGACAAGGCCCTGAACTACCGCCGGTATATCGTCAACCTTCCCTGCTCCACCAACCTGTCGCTTGCGGATTGCGAGCGCGTCTGCCAGGCGGTCCTGAGCCTGTAACCCACCACCGACCGAGAGGGGGATCACCCTTTGATCCAAGTAGAAGAACTGTTCCTGCCCCAGGACGCCACCGTTCTGGAGGCACTGCGCAAGCTGGACGAAACCGGCCAGCGCATCCTCTTCATCGCGCCCCAGGGCCATCTGGAGGCGGCCCTGACCGACGGGGATATCCGCAAATTTTTCCTGCGCGGGGGCACGCCGGAGCAGGCTGCCAGCCTGGCAGCCAACTATCATCCGCTGAGCCTGCCCATCGCCGAGCGGGGTCGCGCCCGGGAAGTGCTGCAGCAGAACCGCATCGACGCGCTGCCCATTCTGGACAAGCGTGGTGTCATCACCGACATTGTCTTTGCCTATGGTCTGGATGTGGACAACCGCAAGCACACCGACATTCCCGTGGTGATGATGGCCGGCGGCCTGGGCACGCGGCTCTATCCATACACCAAGATCCTGCCCAAGCCGTTGATTCCGGTGGGAGAGCAGCCCATCTCCGAACTGATCATGGACCGGTTCCGGGATTTCGGCTGCCGCCAGTTCACCATGATCGTCAACTACAAGCGCGGCATGATCAAATCCTATTTCGGCGACCTGGAAAAGGATTACACCGTGGATTTTGCCGACGAGGATGTCTTTATGGGCACCGGCGGCGGGCTCTGCCTGCTCAAGGGCAAAATTCATTCGCCTTTTTTCTTCACCAACTGCGATACCCTGCTGGATGTGGACTTCGGCGATGTCTATGAGTATCACAAAAAGAACGGCAATCTGGTAACGATGATCTGCGCGTTCAAACACTACACCGTCCCCTACGGCGTGGTGGAACTGGGTCCCGACGGCGGCATTGCTGCCATGCGGGAAAAACCGGAGCTGGATTTTCTGACCAACACCGGCGTGTATGTGGTGGAGCCGAGGGTCGTGGATGAGATGAAAGACGGGGAAGTCATCGGATTCCCCGACGTGATCGAACGCTACCGCGCCGCCGGCGAGAAGGTCGGCGTGTATCCCATTGCCGAGAGCAGCTGGATGGACATGGGCCAGATGGAAGAGCTGGAGAAAATGCGCCGCAAACTGGAAAACCAGTCCTGACGCAGAGAATAAAGGAGAAAATTATGCCCGTTACGATCATTGCCGAAGCCGGGGTCAACCACAACGGTGACCTGGAAATGGCCAAGCGCATGGCGCTGGCGGCCAAGGAATGCGGTGCCGATATTGTGAAATACCAGACCGCCGTGCCCGAGCTTGTCGTAAGCAAGTTCGCCGAAAAAGCCGCCTACCAGAAAGAAACCACCGACGCCGCGGAAAGCCAGCTGGACATGATCCGCAAGCTGCATTTTTCCTTTGACGGACACCGGGAGCTGAAGGAATACTGCGATTCCATCGGTATCCAGTATCTGTCGGCGCCCTTCGATATTCCCAGCGTGCGGTTTCTCGGCACGCTGAACCTGCCGCTGATCAAGATTCCCTCGGGGGAGATCACCAACCTGCCCTATCTGGAAGAAGTGGCCAAACTGCACACGCCGGTGCTGCTTTCCACCGGCATGAGCAACCTCAACGAAATCACCGACGCGCTGGGCATTCTGGATGACGGCGGCTGTCCCGAGGCCACTGTGCTGCACTGCAACACCCAGTACCCCACCCCTTACGAGGACGCCAACCTGACGGCCATGCTGGAACTGTTCGATCAGTTCGGCCTGCCGGTGGGCCTCTCGGACCATACCCCCGGCTGGGAGTGCGATGTTGCCGCTGCCGTGCTGGGGGCCACCGTGATTGAAAAGCACTTTACCCTGGACAAAACCCTGCCCGGTCCCGACCAGCAGGCCAGCCTGGATCCCACCGAATTCAAGGCCATGGTCCAGGCGGTGCGCCATGTGGAGGCTGCCCTGGGTGACGGACACAAGCACCTGACCGCCAGCGAAGCCCCAAACAAGGCGGTGGCCCGCAAGAGCATCGTGGCGGCACGCCCCATCAAAGCCGGGGAAGTCTTCACCGCTGACAACCTGACCACCAAACGTCCCGGCGATGGCATCAGCCCCATGCGCTGGTACGACGTGCTGGGCAAAACCGCCCCGCGCGACTTCGACGAGGACGAAAAAATCCAACTGTAACGCAGCCGCGGCGGCAAGTTTTTTGCCGCCGCGCTGTGCGGAAAGGACCTTGTATGCGTACCATCTGCGTCGTGACCGCCACCCGGGCGGAATACGGGCTTTTGCGCCCTGTGGTGCAGAAGCTGGCCGTGGACTCCCAACTGCAGCTGCAGTTGGCGGTGACCGGCGCTCACCTGTGCCCCTGGCTGGGGGAAACCGTGCGGGAAATCGAGGCCGACGGGCTGCCCGTTGCTGCAAGGCCGCCCATCTTTTGCGAGGGTGACGAGCCGGTGGCACAGACCATCGCCCGCACGCTGACGGTGTTCGATGCCTATTTTGCTGACCACCTCCCCGACGCCGTACTCCTGCTGGGCGACCGATTCGAAATTTTTGCGGTGGCCACGGCTGCGGCTGCACGACATATTCCCATCGCCCACATTTCCGGCGGGGACGTGACCCTGGGCGCCGCCGACGAATACTACCGCCATTGCATCACCAAGATGGCCTCGCTGCATTTTCCCTCCTGCGCCGACAGTGCCGCCCGCCTCGTACGCATGGGCGAAGAACCGGGCCGTGTCTTCTGTGTGGGCGGCCTGGGAGATGAAAACATCCGCACGCTGCCCAAAATGACGCGAGAGGAATTGTGCGCTTCCACAGGGTTTCCGCTGATGCAGCCCTTTGCCTTGGTGACCTACCACCCGGAGACCAGCGCTGATGCCCCGGACCCCGCCGACCAGGTGGAGGCCCTGTGCACTGCCATGGAGGCGATTCCCGGTGTATTCTGGCTCATCACCGGCTCCAACGCCGATGCCGGCGGGCAACTCTGCACCCACAGGATGCAGGAATTTGCCGCCGCTCACCCCGACCGGGCCGGATTTATCCAGAGCCTCGGGCTGCGGCGGTATCTCTCGGCCATGCAATATGCGTCGCTGGTGGCGGGCAACTCCTCCTCCGGTGTGGTGGAAACCCCCACTTTCGGGGTCCCTACCGTGAACATCGGCCAGCGCCAGGCCGGACGGCTGATCTGCGCCAATGTCCTGTGCTGCCCGGCAGAAAAGACAGCCATCGAACATACGATGCGCAAAGCACTCTCCCCTGCCTTTGCCGAAACGGCGCACGCCGCCAAGAGCCCCTACACCGGCGGCGATACCAGCGGGAAGATCTGCACCGTGCTGCGCCGTTTCGACTTTGCCCCCGTGAAAACCTTTTACGACGGCCCTGTGCCGGAATTTGATCCCCAAAGGAGTGTTTGATATGAAACTTCTCATCGTAGGTCTGGGCAGCATGGGAAAACGCCGCGCCCGGCTGGCCAAGGGTATGGATGCCACTCTGGAGATCGTGGGGGTGGACAGCGCCGAAGCCCGCCGCACCGAGGCCAAAGAACTGGGCCTTGCAGCGGATGCCTGGGCCTCCATTGGCGAGGCGGTAGCCGCTGCTCATCCCGATGCGGCCCTGGTCTGCACGGCGCCGCTGTCCCATGCCGGCATCATCAGCGAGCTGCTGGACCACGACCTGCCGGTCTTTACCGAACTGAATCTGGTGCGGGACGGCTATGAAGAAAACATGGCCAAGGCCGCCCAGAAGCATCTGCCGCTGTTCCTGTCCTCCACCATGCTCTACCGCCGGGAGACTCAGTACATCAAGAAGGCGGTGCAGGATTTCGGCAGGCCGGTGCATTACATCTACCACATCGGGCAGTATCTGCCTGACTGGCACCCCTGGGAAAACTACAAGAACTTCTTTGTGGGCAACGCCCGCACCGGCGGGGTACGGGAGATTTTCGGCATCGATCTTCCTTGGCTGCTGGACGCCTTCGGTGACATGGAGCAGATGACGGTCCAGACCGATTCCATCAGTGATCTGGGCCTGCCCTACCCCGACTGCGCCACCCTGCTGCTGCGCCACAAGAGCGGCGCCCAGGGTGTTCTGGCAGCGGATGTGGTTTCCCCCAAGGCCGTGCGCAACTTTGAGTGCTTCGGCGACGGGCTGCATCTCTTCTGGGAGGGCAACCCCAAGGCGCTGTATGAATTCCGGGACGGCGACAAGCAGTTTGTGGATACTTACACCAGCTTTGAGCACGACAGCCGCTACAGCGACAACATCGTGGAGAATGCCTACGTGGACGAGTTGGCCAATTTCTTCGGTGTGCTGAAGGGTACCGAAGTCCCCCGCTGGAGTTTTGAGAAAGACCTGGCCGCCATCGACCTGATGGACGCGGTAGAACAAGCCTGAGTTACCGGGAGGTTCCCCATGTTTTTTTCTGCCTTTGGTTTCGACCTTTTCTTCCTGCTGTTTGTGATCGTTTTTGTGGTGGTCCTGGTGCGCAATCTGCGGGAATGGTCCCGCAACAACGCTTCGCCCCGGCTGAGCGTGCCCGCCACCGTGGTGACCAAACGGCGGGCCCATTCCCACAACGCCGGTACCCAAACCAGCAGTACCACCTACTATGCCACATTCCAGTTTGAGAGTGGCGACCGGCTGGAACTGCGTCTGCCCTGGCATGACGCCGGCATGATTGCCGAGGGAGATCACGGCATCCTGCACTTCCAGGGCACCCGGTACCTGGGCTTTGACCGTGACCAAACTACCTGACAGGGAGGATTTCCCATGCGGACTTTGACTGCGCTGTTCGTGGGGCTGGGCTCCATCGGAACGCGCCACCTGAACAACCTGGCGACGCTGTGCGCCGACCGTGGCTGGACTCTCCAGGCCGATGCCCTGCGCAGCGACCTGACCCGGCCCCTGCGCCCCGGTGTGGCAGAGAAACTCCATGCCCAGTACACCGATGCTGCCCAGCTTCCCGCCTACTACGACCTGATTTTTATCACCAACCCCACCAGTCTGCACGCCGAGGCTCTGCGCACAGTCTACGGCTGCGGCGGGGCACTCTTCATCGAGAAGCCCATCTTCTCGGCCGAGCAGACCCACCTGGATCTGCAGGAGTATCTGCCTGCCGGGCAGAAAGCCTATGTGGCGGCACCCATGCGCTGGTGCGGCACCATGCTGGCACTGAAAGAGCTGCTGCCCACCCTGCATCCCTATTGCGCCCGGGTGATCTGCTCCAGCTATCTGCCCGACTGGCGTCCCGGCGTGGACTACCGCACCGTCTACAGTGCCCACAAGGCGCTGGGCGGCGGTGTGACCATCGACCTGATCCACGAATGGGATTACCTGGTGGATCTGTTCGGAGTTCCGGAGGCGCTGCACAATTTCAGGGGCACCTACTCCGATCTGGAGATCGACTCCGATGATCTCTCGGTCTACATTGCCCGGTATCCTTCGCTGCTGGCCGAGGTACATCTTGACTACTTCGGCCGGGGGTACCGCCGGTCCATTGAGCTGTTCTGCCAGGACGGCAGTGTGGTGGCGGACTTCGGCGCCGGGACGCTGACCCTGCCCGACGGTACGGTCCAGCACTACGAGGAGGACGTCAACCGCCGCTATGAGCGGGAGATGGAATATTTTGTGGATTATGCGCTGGGGGATGCCCCGGCCAGCTGCAACCCGCCGGAACTGGCGCTGCAGGTATTACAACTGACGTTGGGAGAGAAATGAGATGAATCGTCTGCTCATCACCATTTGCGGCCGTGCCGGCAGCAAGGGTTTCAAAAACAAGAATCTGAAAGTATTCTGCGGCAAACCGCTGGTCTACTATTCCCTGAGTGCGGCGGAACTGTTCTGCCGCAACCACCCGGAACTGCAAATTGATCTGGCCCTCAACACCGACAGCGAGGACCTGGCAAAGATCGTGGCTGCGGAATACCCGGAAGTGGTCTATCTGCCCCGCGGGGTGGAACTGGGCGGCGACAAGGTTCCCAAGATGGCCGTCTACCAGGACAGCCTGCGCCGCATGGAGGAGCGCACCGGCGCCCCCTATGACTGGCACATGGACCTGGACATCACCAGCCCCCTGCGCACCGCCGCTGACATTGAGAACGCCTTTGCCCTAAAACAGTCCCGGGCAGATCTGGATCTGGTGTTCAGCGTCTGCGAAGCCCGGCGCAATCCCTGGTTCAACATGGTAAAAACCGTGGATGACCATGTGGAGCAGGTCATCCACAGCGAATTCACCGGCCGTCAGCAGGCCCCTGATGTCTACGACGTCAACGCCTCCATCTACGTGTTCCGCCGGGATTTCCTGGCCCAGAACACCGACGGCATGCTCTGGCGGGGCAAGATCGGCGTCAGCGTCATGATGGACACCGGCATCATCGACATTGATTCGGAACACGACTATCTGCTGATGGAAGCCATCGCCCAGCACCTGTATGCCCACTATCCTGAATTCAACGCCGTGCGGGAGAACATCCGTGGGGAGTAATACATTTGAGGAGACGCTGGACCTGATCCTGGACGCCGGCCAGACCATGCTGGAGAACGGCGGCGAGGTGTTCCGCGCCCAGCAGACCATGGAGATCATGGCTCGCAGCCTGCACCTGCAGGAGTTTCACGTCTATGTGCTGACCAACGGTATCTTTGCTTCCGCCCGCCCCGACGGCGGCGAAAGCCGCAGCATGGTGCGCCATGTACCGGTGGTATCCATCCATCTGGGCCGGGTGGAGGCCGTCAACGAGCTATCCCGGGAACTGGCCGGCGGGCGGCTCGCTCTGCCCGATGCCCGGAAAAAACTGGAGGACGCCCGATCCATCGGCTCCACCCCGCCCCGGGCGGAACAGCTGGCCTGTGTGGTGGGCAGCGCCTGCTTTGCCTTTCTGTTCGGAGGCGGCCCGGTGGAGATGCTGGTGGCCGCCGTGGCGGGTTTCTGGGAATCCGTCATCTGCCAGCAGTTCGGCAAACGTCGGATCAACCGCATCTTCACCGATATTGTGGCTGCCTGCCTTGGCACCCTGTGGGCCCTGGGCATCCGCGTATTTGTGCCGGTGCTGGACGTGAACACCGCCACCATCGGTGCCCTGATGGTGCTGACCCCCGGCGTTGCCCTGACCATGGGCATCCGGGATATTATCAATGCTGACTACCTCTCGGGAGCTATCCGGCTGCTGGACGCCGTTCTCATCGCCGGCAGCATCGCCTGCGGCGTGGTGCTGGCCTGGCTGGCCGGACGGGGATTGGGGGCGATCGTATGGTAATGCCGCTCTGGGTAAACTATCTTGCTCAGTTTCTCGTCGCCATTGTAGCGACCATCAGCTTCGGTGTGACCTTCCGGGTCTCGCCGCGGCATTATCTGGCCTGCGGGCTCACCGGCGCCGTAGGCTGGCTGGTCTATCTGCTCTGCACCGGTCTTGGCGGGCTGAGCGCCCCTGTGGCCACCCTGGTGGCTGCCCTGCCGCTGACCGCCTGCGCCCGGATGTTTGCCATCCGCCACAAGGCGCCCATCACCCTGTTTCTGCTGTGCGGCATCTTCCCGCTGGTGCCCGGAGCCGGTATCTACTATACCGCCTACTATTTTCTGCGGGATGACCGTTCTCTCTTCGCCAACAAGGGCGTGGAGACCCTCAAGATCGCCGTGGCTCTGGCGCTGGGCATTGCGCTGGTCTGCAGTATTCCTTTGAAGCGCCGCAAATCCTGACACAAAAAATTGCCGGAGGTTCCCGCGGGAACCTCCGGCAATTTTGCTTATTCGGTGGGATATTCGATCTCGGTTTCGGCCGCCGTGGCCTGTGTCTCCTCCTGCTGTGCGGCGGCTGTTTCGGCACTGGCCTTGGCCGCCGTGATCAGCCCCGTCACTTCGCCGGAAGGTTTCTGCAGCAGATAGGCTCCGATGGCTTTGGCTTTATACACCAGCAGCACACAGTAGGTGTCCTGGTCATCGGTGGAGAGTTCCGGGCAGAGCAGCGTCCATTTTTCCACCGTCTTGCCCTTGTAATCCGACAGGTCCAGATCGCTTTCCTGTACCACCTGGTTGAAGGCCGTAAAGCTGTCGTCCCATTTCTTGGGGATCTTGACCTTATCCACCGCGGCGGTGGACAGGTCGGTGTCGAACCCGTATCCGGTGAAATAGGTTCCGATGTCCTGGGTCGTCTCGATGCCCGGCGCAGCGTCGGCGGCTGCCGTCACCGCGTCTCCGGAAAAATGTACCGCCGCCGCCACCGTGCCGCACAGGCACACCGCACACAGGGCAAGCGCGCCCGCCTGCCGCAGCCCGGGTTTTGTCACCGTAAATAAAAACATAAGCGCAGCCCCCTTGTTATCATTCCATGCAAGGATATGCGCGGGCTGCGCCGGGTATGCTTATTTGAATTTCGGTTCCGCCTGATACCACTGGAAGATCACAGCGTCGTTTTCCCGTTCCAGACGGGCAATGTCGTATTCCGGCACCGCCGTCCACATGACGGTCATCGCCCCCAGGGCGGCGCACAGCCGGATGGCCCAGTTGCGCTTGTCCGGGCACCAGGCAATGAAGTCCGGCCGGGCCAGCAGATTGCCGAAGCAGTGGGACAACAGATAAGCTGCCACCCGCGGCGTCCCGATGCGGCGGTGGTTGCGGTAGCTGTCCGCCAGCTGACCGCGCACCACCCCGGGGGCCAGGATCCGCACCAAACGCACCACCCGGGGATCAAAGCTCTCGATGCAATAGGGACCGGGATAGTGTTTCAGCGCGGCCAGCACCGCGCGGCAGAGCTCCAGCAGATACCGTCCGCGGTATTCATAGCAGCTCTTGATCTCCACGATGAGCGGCGTGGCGGGATTGGCCGATGCCACCGCATGGAGCACCTCGGAAAACAGCGGAGCGTGTTCCCCGCTGCCCGCCAGCGGCAATGCCGAAACCACCGGCCAGGGCGTGCTGCTTACGCCGCCCTTGCCCGGGGTCATCCGGTCCAGGGTATCGTCATGGAAAACCACCAGCTGGCGGTCCTCGGTGAACTGGACGTCCAGCTCAATGCCGTATCCGCTGCGGGCCGCCGCGGCAAAGGCCGGCAGGCTGTTTTCGGGCGGGCGCTGCTGGGCTCCGAAGAGTCCCCTGTGGGCGTAGCTCCGCCCGCAGAAAGGCTGCCGCAGCCGTCGGCGGGGCGCCCCCGGCCACACCAAAAACAACACCAGTACGACGAACAGAACCGGGACCGCTGCCAATATCAGCAACCACCACAGCATAGCATCACCTCTTTGTACTGATTGTATCGCACCGGGGGAAAAAATGCAATCGTTCCGGCGGTGTCAGAAGCTGGCCCGGGGAAATTTTATAGTTTTTTTCAAAAGTTTTCACAATTTCGCCACGGCAAAAGGATATTGTGGTACAATAGAAAGTGTGATAAAGGAGGCCGACTGTATGGCAAAAATTTTGGTCGTGGACGATGAACCGCGGATCCGGGATCTGATCCGCGAACATTTGCAATATGCCGGTTTTACCTGTGAGGAGGCCGGGGACGGCGCTGCCGCCCTGAGCATTCTGACGCAGGGTGGGATCGATCTGGTGATCCTGGATATCATGATGCCGTTCATGGACGGCATGACCTGTCTGCGGGAGATGCGCACCCGGAAAATCATGACGCCGGTCATCATGCTGACCGCCCGCAGCGAGGAATACGACAAGCTGGCGGGCTTAGAAGGCGGCGCCGACGACTATGTGGTCAAGCCCTTCTCCCCCCGGGAGCTGGTGGCCCGTGTCAAGGCTGTGCTGGCCCGCACCATGCCCCGCACCGAGGACAGCCAGAGCAGTTATGTCTTCGGCGATCTGAGCATTGATACGGCCAGCCACACCGTCAAGGTGGCCGGCCAGGAGGCGCCGCTGACCCCCAAGGAATTCGATCTGCTGGTTTTTCTGGTCAGCAACAAGGGCATTGCCCTGAGCCGCGAGAAGATCCTGCAGAAAGTCTGGAACTACGACTATTACGGCGAGGACCGTACCGTGGACACGCACATCAAGATGCTGCGCGGTCATCTGGGTCCCTGCCGCAACTACATCGTGACGGTGTGGGGCATTGGCTACAAGTTTGACCCCGACACCCTGTAAAGGAGTGCAGGCGTTGTGAAACAACACGCCCCGAAAAAAGCGCGCAGATTCGTACTGAGTATCCGCTGGCAGCTGATGATTTTCATCACCGCCATGACGCTGCTGACCCTGGCCCTGGTATGGGGCGTCATCACCTACGCACTGGTGCCCCAGTACAACCGCACCATCCGCGGCAAGTTGGAAAGCAAGGCCGACGCCATTGTGGCCATGATCGACCAGAGCGACACGCCCATCGCCAACCGGGATTTCGGTGTGCTGGTGCTCAACAGCGATTTCTGGAAGAAGGTGGGCGACACCTTCCTCAACAAGACCATCAATGTGGACGGCTGCTGCGTGGATTTCAGTGATACCACGCTGCGCTGCCTCAAAGCCTATGAGAGCATGTACCCCTGCCTGCTCCACGAGAGCACCGGCGCTTTCGGCGGCGAATTCGTGACCAACGTCAACACGGCACTGGTCATCCAGATGCGGCAGAAGCTTTTCCAGAACGGGTCCCTCTATGAGATCGTTCATTCCAGTTCCAGCCAGCAGATGCTGGTGGGGCACCTTTCTGCCGACGGGCAGTACGGCGTCATCGTTTCGGCCAGTCTGGCCCAGATTTCCACCGCCGCCGAGGTGCTGCGTTCCATCCTGATCCCGCTGGCCGTACTGCTGCTGGTGCTGGATCTTCTGGTGGCCATCCTCTTCAGCCGCTGGTTCACCCGGCCCATCGAACGTCTCTCCGCCGGCGCTCAGGAGATCGCCTCCGGCAACTACGACGTACAGATCTCGGTGATCCACCATGACGAGATCGGACGTCTGGCAGAGGATTTCAACCATATGGCCTCCGAGGTCAAGCGCAGTGCCCAGCTGGAGAAGGACATCCTGGCCAACGTCAGCCATGATCTGCGCACACCGCTGACCCTCATCAAGGGCTATGCGGAAACGGTGCGCGACCTGACCGGCACCGACGAGGAAAAACGCACCGAACAGTGCAATATCATTGTGGATGAGACCGACCGGCTGTCGGCACTGGTCAACAGCGTGCTGGAACTCAGCAAGGTGCAGAACGGCTCCGAAAAGCCCAACCTCATCGACTTCGACATGAGCGAACTCTGTTTTGAGGTGGCCGGACGCTACGACGCGCTCTGCGACCAGAACCACTGGACCCTGCAGCTGGAAGCCGACCATGCCGCCCCCGTACACGCCGACCCTGCCATGATGGAACGGGTGCTGCACAACCTGCTGGGCAATGCTTTCCACCATATCGGCGCCGACGGGGTGGTCATCCTGCGGGTGGTACCGCTGGAGCAGGGCTGCCGCGTGGAAGTGGCGGACCATGGCCCCGGCATTCCGCCCGAAGATCTGCCGCACCTGTTTGACCGCTACTACCGCGCCCGCCAGGATGCCGGCAAGACCGGCACCGGGCTGGGACTTTCCATCACCAAGGCGATCCTGCAGCAGCATGGCTTTGCCTTCGGGGTGGACAGCGCCGTGGGCCAGGGTTCCACGTTCTGGTTCACGATGAACGATACCCGTATCCAACCCAATCCCTGAACCGTTGGAGGAGAACGCGATGGATAAACTCAACCGCGAAATGGATGAACAGCTGAAACAACGGGTGGCCGACCTGACTGCCCACAACGATGAGACCGGCGACGGCAAGCTGGACGCCGCCGACCTCAAGGCCCAGCTCAACCGTATTGAAGCCCAGCTGGAACTGCAGGACAAACAGAACCGGAACATCATGCGCAACCAGCGTCTGCGGATGCTGCTCAGCGTGGTGATGACGGTGGTGCTGCTGGTGGCGCTGGGGGTCTTCTGGTACTATGCCCGCATCGCCTACCACCAGGTCATGACATCCACTTCCCAGGTCAACGAACTGGCGCTGACGCTGCAGAACAGCCTGAGCACCGTGGATCCCGAGGCGCTGGATTCCATGATGCAGGATCTGCCCGAGATCACAGAGCAGCTCAAACGCATCGACGTGGATGCCCTTAACCAGGTACTGGACGGCCTGCCCACGCTGATGGACAACGTCAACAAGCTGCAGGCGCAGGTGGAATCCATCAGCAGCCTCTTCAATGGTCTGGGTTCGGTCTTCCGTTCCTGATCGGCCTGTATAAAACGAACCGGGGCGCAGGAATTTCCTGCGCCCCGGTTCGCACTGTGCACCTTCCGGTGCTCAGCGCTGACGATAGCTCTGGCAGTAATGCGGGTTGTCGATGCCCTGGGTGCCGTTGTCGGAATGCTCGGTGATCTTGATCGCGTCCAGGTTGCACGTGCAGCCGTTCTGGTTGTACGCGCAGGAGCAGACATCACAGGTAACGTTGGTATTCTCCATCTTCGCTCACCTCCTTGGTCCTTAGTATGGGCCGCTCCGCCGGATTTTATACAGTCCCATCTTGCGCGGTCCGTTGCCCTTGTGGTATACTGCCTGTAAGGGACGCAGAACGTTCCGCGGAGGTAATCCTGTATGAATCTTGGAAGTATTCTGGTTCTTGTGGTCATTTTTGTGCTGCTGGCTCTGGCCATCCTTTTCATCAGCCAGAACGGCGGCTGGCAGGGCGGCTGCGGCGGTAACTGCGCCAGCTGCCACAACAAATGTGCCACGCCCAAGCCCAAAGACGATACCAGATCCTGAATGGTCCCTCCCCCTGCCCGGGGGAGGGCTTTTTTGTGCCCATCTTGCACAAATGCCCAAAAAAGGGTATACTGATTTATGTATATCAACTCGTAGGAGGGTCTGCGATGAAAGCCGATCGGTATCGTTTTGACGGCACGCGCCCGTGTGATCTGCGCGCATTGCCCTGCGACGGAAAACAGGATGATCTGGACAAGAAAGAGATCCTGGCCAGAACCGCCCGGAATCTGCAGGAAATGGCCGATCTCCAGGACGGTCTGTATGCCGATGGCCGCGAGGGAATCATCTTTGTATTGCAGGCGCTGGACGCTGCGGGCAAGGACAGTACCGTCAAACACGTGATGGGCGGACTGAACCCTCAGGGCGTGCAGGTGACCAGTTTCAAGCAGCCCTGCAGCGAAGACCTGAGCCACGATTATCTGTGGCGTATCCACAAGGCCCTGCCGCCGCGGGGTTCCATTGCGATCTTCAACCGCAGCTACTATGAGGATGTGCTGGTGGTGCAGTTGCACGATCTGCAAAACACCTACAAACTGCCGCCTCGCACCCTGGAGGACGGCAAAAAGGAATTTTTCAAAAAGCGCTACCGCCAGATCCGCCACTATGAGGAATACCTGTACGACAACGGGTACCGCATCGTCAAGATCTTCCTGCATGTTTCCAAGGAAGAGCAGCGCAAACGTTTTCTGGACCGCATCGACAACCCCGCCAAGAACTGGAAATTTTCTTTGAGCGATGTAAAAGAGCGGGCACATTTCGAGGAATATCTGTCCCTCTACGAGGAAGTCATCAACGCTACCGCCACCAAAGAAAGTCCCTGGTACGCCCTGCCGGCGGATCAGAAATGGTATACCCGGTATCTTGTCAGCGAAATTGTTGTAGATACCCTGCGCCGCAGCTGCCACGACTATCCCAAACTGCGGGCGGACGCCCGGGCGGAACTGAAAGACTGCCGCACCCGGCTGGAAGCGGAGGAATAAAAAATGGCTCCCATTCGTGTATTGCAGGTCATGCCCGCCATGGACGCGGGCGGCATGGAAACTTTCGTAATGAATGTCTACCGTGTCATTGACCGGGAACAGGTCCAGTTTGATTTTCTGTACCACTATAACAAATCCTGTTTTTTTGACGACGAGATCCAGTCTCTGGGCGGACGCATCTTCAAGATGACCGTCCGGCAGGACAACAACCTTCCCCGCTATCTGCGGGAGCTGCGGGAACTGTTTGCCGATCATCCCGAATGGCATATCCTGCACGGGCACTACAGCGGCTTCGGCATGTTCTATAACACCGTAGCCCGCCGGGCAGGCATTCCTGTCCGGGTGGGTCACAGCCACAACACCGCCTACGAGCACAACCTGGTGGGCACGCTGGACCGGCTGATGAGTCTGCGTTTTTCCGCCGGACTCACCGACCGCTTTGCCTGCAGCGAACTGGCCGGCAAAATGCTGTTCGGCAAAGATCCTTTTACGGTACTGCCCAACGGCATCGATACCGCCCTGTTTGCCGCCCGTGACCCCCAGCGCCGGGCGCTGCTGCGCGGGGACCTGGGCGTGGCGGACAATGAGATTCTTTTCGGCCATGTGGGTCGTTTCACCGCCCAGAAAAACCATCCCGGCCTTTTGCGCATCTTTGCCGCGGTGCGCAAACGGCTCCCCAAAGCGCGGCTGGTCCTGCTGGGCGGCGGTCCCGCCCCCTACATAGAACAGATGCAGGCGCTGACCCGGGAATTGCAGCTGGGCGACAGCGTGATTTTTGCCGGGGTGCGCAGCAACATCCAGGGCTTTTACGACGCCATGGATGCCTTCCTGCTGCCCAGCCTGTTTGAAGGACTGCCGGTGGTTCTGGTGGAAGCCCAGACCGCAGGTCTGCCCTGCTTTGTGGCAGACACCATCGACCGCGGCGCAGCTTTCACTGACCGGGTACGCTTTCTGCCCCTGAACGACCCCGACGCCTGGGCGAACGCCATCGCGGCAGCCAGCTTCCGCCGGGATCCCAACGCCCGCCGGAAGGCCGTGGAGGCCGGATATGACATCCATACCAGCGCAGACATTCTGCAGGCGTTTTACCTGCGCCGTTATGCGGAGGTGACGCCATGACCCCCGACAGCAAACGCTGCGAGATCGCTGTCATCGTGCCGGTGCACAATGCAGCTTCTTTTCTGCCCGATTGCCTCAATGCACTGGCCGCCCAGCGGTTCGATGATTTCTGCTGCATTCTGGTGGACGACGGTTCCACCGACGACTCCCCGGCGCTCTGTGACGATATGGCGCTGAACGACCGGCGGTTTCTCGTGATCCACCAGCCCCAGAGCGGTGTCAGCGCTGCCCGCATCGCCGGCATGCGCAAAGCGCGGGAGGAGGGCGCCATCTGGTTCGCTTTCTGCGATGCCGACGACTGCTATCATCCGGATTTTCTGCGAACCCTGCACGATGCCGCCCAGGATGCAGCGGTCCCGCTGGCCTGCTGCCGGTATGATACCTTTACCGACACGCTCCCCGCCGAAGAGGCCGCCCCCGGGGACTATCAGGTGCTCCGGGCCCCGGCTCATCTGGAGGCACTGCTCCATGACCATGCCGTGGACTACGGCCTGTGGAACAAGCTCTACGCCGCCGGTCTGCTCACCGAGGCCATGCTGGACAACGATCTAGCCTTCAACGAGGACCTGCTGGCCAACTGGCAGGCCTTTTTGCGGGCACCGGGCTGTGCTTTCTGCGACTTTGCGGGCTACCATTACCGCCAGCATGCCGCCAGTGCCACCCACCGTGCCCTGCCGCCCCAGAGCATCGACGACCAGCGCCGGGCGGCTGCTATGATCCGCGGCAGTGTGCCGGAACAATGGCCGGAACTGCAGCAGTCCGCCAACGCATTCTACTATGAAAAGCTGGTGTATCTGGCCAGCATGATCCTGCGCCGGGCCGATGCCGATGCGTACCGCGTCCATCTGGGCGAGCTCAACATCGGTATAACGGCGGGGCTCAAGGATCCCCAGCTGGGCCGTAATCCCAAACTGCCCTTTTCCATCCGTGTGGCAGCCTGGGCTACTGTGCGCGCCCCCAAACTCTGGCGGCGTATCTGCCGTAAATTTTTGAAGGACAGGCAATGACCCATGCGATTTCTGCTGATTCTTGACCGGGTGGAAAACCCGGCCAGCGCCAACGCCCAGCTGGGCTGCCGTCTGGCATCCGAACTGCTGGCTCAGGGCCACTGCGTCCACCTGCTGGAACTGTGGGACGGTCTGCACACGCCGCCGACTCCCCCCGAGGGCATTGTGCAGCACACGCTGGCCTTTGCCGACGAACGGCTCATGAACACGGCGCTGGAAAACGGTGCCAGGGGCGGCACCCCCGTGCCGCTGCGGCTGCTGCGGCTGGCCGCCCACCCCACCGCGGTGGCGGCGGCTTTCCGGCAGCTGGTGCTCCATGCCCCCCGCCGCACGGTGGACAGCTGCCGTGCCATCGAGCTGCTGGATGTTCAATACCATTTTGACGCCGTCTGTGCCGTCTGTGCCCCTTACCGCACGGCCTTTGCGCTGGAAAACGCCCGCATCGGCGGCAAAAAAATGCTGTGGCAGCTGGATCCTTACGCCAGCAACCGCGACTATACGGCGCCGGGCGGGTTTGCCCGGGAGGGGCAACTGCTGGATGCCATATACGGCGCCTTCATCACCCCCCAGGCCCTGCCCGACTACGAGGGAGGCCCTTTGAGCGCCTGGCGCGGAAAGGTGCATGTGTTGGGCTTTCCGGTGCTGCTTCCCGCCCCCGAAGCACCCCCGCATGCCGGGACCCGCTGCGTTTTCTGCGGCAGTCTGTATCCCACGGTCCGGGAGCCGGACTTTGCCCTGGAACTGTTCTGCCGCCTGAACGCCCCCAACCTGACCCTTACGATGGCCGGAGGCGGCTGGCAGCGCTTTCTGTCCCAGGCTGAACAGGCAGCAGCCGCCCTGGGCGACCGCTTCGTGCGCCCCGGTCCGCTGCCCCCCGCGGAGGCCGGTGCCCTGGAAACGGGCGCCGACGTTCTGCTGAGTCTGGGCAATGCCTATGACAACCAGATGCCCAGCAAACTGTTCAGTTATTTCGGTACCGGCAAACCGGTGCTGCACCTCGCCGTCAGCGAGACCGACCCCACCCTGCCCTATCTGGCCCGCTATCCGCTGGGGCTGGTGCTGCAGAAACAGGACGGTATAACCCCGGAGACCCTGGAGCGGCTGCGCTGCTGGCTCAACGAAGTCCAGGGACGGCGGCTGCCCTATGAACAGGTTGCCGCTCTCTACCCGGAATTCACCCCGCAGCAGGTAGCCCGGGATTTTCTGGCCGCCCTGCAATAAACTGCGAAAGGAGTGCCCGCCATGCATGTGTTCTGGCTTGTGAGCATGGTTCTGCCCCAGGCTGCACTGGCCTGCGGCCTTCCCTCCGCCAGTGACGTTAGCGGCGGCTGGCTGACCGGCCAGCTGACCGCCCTGCAGAAATGCAGGGATCTGCAGCTGACCGTTGCCTGTGTGGACGGGCGCCGTCCCCAGGCGCTGTGCGGAGAACACGATGGCGTGACCTACCGCATTCTGCCAGGTTTCCAGGACTTTCCGCAGCTTCTGCAGGCAGTCCATCCGGATCTTGTGCACATCTGGGGCACCGAATACGCTGCCGCCGCTGCCATGGCACAGACGGCCCAGGCGCTGGACATTCCGGTGCTGGTGGGCATTCAGGGAGTCATGGAGGATTGCGCGGCACACCTCTGCGACGGTGTACCGGAAAAATACCTCCATTCCACCCCGCTGGACCGGGCTCTGGATCATCTGATTCCCGGCGCCCTGCTGGACAAACTCCAAGCCAACTTTGACACCCTGGCCCGGAGCGAAGCTTCTCTGTTGGGAAAGATCCGTCACGTAACAGGCCGTACCGGCTTCGACCGCCGGGCGGTGGAACGGCTGGCCCCCCAGGCACGGTATTACCCCTGCAACGAAACGCTGCGACCACTGTTTTACGAAGGTCCCCGGTGGCAGCCCCGGGATTTCGGCCGGGCGCCGGTGCTGCTGCTCTCCCAGGGAAATTACCCCCTCAAGAACCTGCACACCGTCCTGAAAGCCCTGCCTGCTCTTTTGCAGCGCTGGCCGGACGCCGAACTGCGCATCGCCGGCTGGCCGCCGCTGGATAAGGGACCGCTGTTCCGTCCGCTGGTAGACCGGTTGTTCCCCTACCAGCGCTACTGCCGGCAGCTGGCCGCCGAGCTGGGTGTCCTGCCCCATATGCATTATACCGGACCGCTGGACGCCGCCGCCATGCGGCAGGCCTATCTGGATGCCGACCTTTTCCTGCTGCCCTCCTCCAGCGAAAACAGTCCCAACAGCCTGGGGGAAGCCATGCTGCTGGGGGTCCCCTGCGTGGCCAGCCGGGCGGGGGGCATTCCCGACATGTTGACCGACGGCCTGGAAGGACGGCTGTACGGCGGTTCCCTGGACGCCGCCGCCCTGGCACAGACCGTCGCTGAAGTGCTTTCTGCACCGGACGGCGGTGCTGCCTTGGGGCAGGCAGCTCATAACCGTGCCGTCCGGGTCCACGACCCCGTCACCAATGCCCAGACGATGTGCGGCATCTATCAGACCATCCTGCAGGAGGGAGCCCGGTGAAGATCAGCATCATCATTCCCTGTTATAAAGCCGCCACCACCCTCCGCCGGGCGGTGGAAAGCACCCTGAAGGGTGCCCCTGCCGACCTGCAGCTGCTGCTGGTGGAGGACGGCAGCCCTGACGATACCGGCGCCATCTGCGATACGCTGGCCGCCCAAGATGCCCGCATCACAGCGCTGCACCGCCCCAATGGCGGCGCCAGTGCGGCCCGCAACACCGGCCTGGAGGCTGCCCGGGGAGACTGGGTGCTCTTCCTCGACGCCGATGACGAACTGCTGCCGGGACTGTGGCAGGTGCTGGAGACGTTGCCGGTCACCGACGAGGAGATGATCCTCTTTGGGCTGCAGCGGGCCAGCACCGGCGAGGCGGTAACGGTGGCTCCGCTGGAAGACGGCCGCTACGAGAGGCTTTCTTCCCTGCAGGACCGTCTGTCGGCGCTGCTCTTCGACACCGGGCTTCTGGCCGCCCCCTATCCCAAGCTGTTCCGCCGCGCGGCCATCGGAGGCCTGCGGTTTGACGAGACCCTCAAAATCAATGAGGATGTCCTTTTTAACATACTTTTTTTACAAAAAACGACTGCCATTTATTGCCTGCGTGGTGTATACTATAAGCAAAATGATGTGGGCAGCGGCAGCCTTTCCCGCTCTCTGCGGGGTGATCTGCTGGATGCCGAGGCGGTGACCCGCCCGGCACTGGAAAGACTGCTCCGGCAGAACGGTCTGGATCCGGCCCCCTATCTGCACACCAGCCGGGTGCGGGCCTGCCTGAACCAGTACGGTCTGCTGACCGGCTGCCGCGGGGGACTCTCTCTGGGCGAACGCCGCACCCTGTTCGCCCGCATTCTGGCCGACGAGGATGCCCGCGCGGTGCTGGCGGACCGGCTGCGCCGCGATCCCAACCGTCTGCTGGCCATTCCCTACCGTATCGGCGTGGCCTGCCGCTGGCCGGGTTTTCTGGCCGCCTACACGCTGGCCAAACAACGCTTTCTGTAACCAAGGAGATCCCTATGGGCAAATCCCCCACAATCAGCATCGTCTCCACCGTGTACAATACACAGCCCTTTCTGGAGCAGGCTGTGCGGAGTATTCTGGCACAGACCTTTACCGATTTCGAGCTGATCCTCGTCGATGACGGTAGCTCGGACGATTCGGGTCGCCTGTGTGACGCGCTGGCAGCCGAGGATGCCCGCATCCGGGTGTTCCATCAGCCCAACGGCGGACCGGCCAGTGCCCGCAACAAGGGACTGGACAATGCCCGTGGCCGTTACATCGGGTTTGTGGATTCCGACGATCTTATCGAGCCCACCATGTATGAAGTTCTGTATAACGCCATCCAGGCACCCGGCGTGCAGCTGGCCGCCTGCAGCGGTGACTGTATCGACGAGACCGGCCGCCCCATCCCGGGGCGGCGGGTGGCGATCCGGGAACACGGCATCCGTCCGGCCGAGGAGCTGCTGCTGGAGACGTTCCAGACCGGCAGTTACTATGGTCCCTTGAGCTGGAACAAACTGTTCGACCTCCGTCTGTTCCGGGACAAGGGCATCCATTATGATGAGACGATGCTCTTCGGGGATGATGCCAGTGTGCTGCACCGCGTCTTTGAGGGAGAGCGATGCAACTGTCTGTCGGATATCCTGTATCATTACCGCACCCGCGCCGGGCAAATCACCAGCACCGCGACCTTTTCACCGCGCAAGCTGGATGATCTGCGGATGTACTGGGACTGGCTGCAATATTTTGCCAGCCGCCCGGGGCGCGAAGAATACCGCCAATGGGCCACCGTTTGGTACTGGCGGGTGTTTTATCAGTTCTGGTGCCAGTCCGGCGCGGCCGGGAATCTGACCGAATTGAAACCGAAATTCATGGCCCACAAAAAGCATTTGGACGCCGTACTGCCGGATCTTGTGCGCAGCTCCCTGCTGCCCGCCGGTGAAAAGCTGCGCGCCGTCTTATTTTGCGCCAACCCCGGTGCGCTGTATGCCGCAGCCTCCGCCTGGGGGCGTTTGGCCGCAAAAAGAGGAAGGGGAATTGATTGATGGAACGTATTGCAATCAGCGTGATCGTACCGATTTACAACACCAAGGCCTATCTGGAAGAATGCCTGGACAGCATTCTGGCCCAGGATTTTAAGGAACCTTACGAGGTGTTGCTGGTGGACGACGGTTCTACCGACGGCTGCACCGACATCTGCGATGCCTATGCTGCCAAGGATAACCGGGTACGGGTCTTCCATCAGGAAAACCAAGGCCTCTCGGCGGCACGCAACACCGGCATCGACGCCGCCCGCGGACGCTACTATGCCTTCGTGGACTCTGACGACGTGGTACTGTCTGCCTACCTGCGCACGCTGTACAACGCCTGTGAGGAACACGATGCCTACATGGCGCTTTGCGCGGTGGAGGACGTGCAGGAAAGCGGCGAAAGCTGTGTACCGCCCCATTCCACCCACCCTGCCCAGGAGGGTGTTTTCTGCGGCAAAGATCTGCTGAATGAGTTCTACACCCCCAATGGCACCGTCTACACCGTGGCGTGGAACAAGCTCTACCGCGCCGAGGTGTGGAAACTGCTGCACTACCCCGAAGGCCGTCTGCACGAGGATGATTTTGTGGCCCACCGCCTGTTCTGGCGCTGCGACAAGGTGGTCTGTGTGGATACCATCCTCTACCATTACCGGTTGAGCAGCGGCAGCATCTGCCGTTCCTCCATCAAGCCGGAAGCGTTCGATGCCGTGGACGGTCTGGCCGACCGTTACCGCTTCTATGTGGAAAACAACGCGGACCGTTCGGTCATCGATTCTGCCTATGCGGCCTGCTGGCGCCGGTATCTCTTCCTCTGCGCCAAGGTTCGCCAGAATCCCACCCCCCAGCTGGTGAAGGCCATCAGCAAGGAGCAGTTCCTCATGCAGGGGCTCATCAGCTACCTGCCCAACTGCCGCCACATGAAGATGACGGAGAAGCTTTCGGCCGCCCGCTGGTCCATGATGAGCGCCGAAAGTCTCTGCCCAATCAAAAAGTAACGATGCCCCCCGTCCGGGCAAATCCACCACAGAAGGAGCCGACCGTTGGCCATCCTCAGACCTGACAAAGACAAGGACAAAACAAAACGCCCCCGCGTTCTTCTGATACCGCCTCCCGATCTGCCGGTGCCGGCGGTGCAGGGCGGTGCGGTGGAGACGCTGCTGACCCACCTGATCCGTGAAAACGAACGCGAAGGCAAACTGGATTTACTGTGTGCCAGCGTCCCCGACGAAGCAGCCCGCCGGGCTGCCGAAGGGCTGCAGCACACCAAAATGCTGTATATAGCCCGCCCCCATGGCCATCGCCGTTACTGGCCGATGGTCTTTATTGAGCGTTGCCTGGGCATTGCTGCCCCCTATGATCCCTGGTACCAGAAGGTCCAGCTCTCCCTGGCGCTGGAGCCTCCCGGTCCCGACCTGATCGTGGCCGAGGGAGGCAACCTGACCCAGTGCAGCGCCATCAGCCGGATGTTCGGCCGCCGCCGGTGCCTGGCCCATCTGCACGGCCAGACCTCCTGCAGCCCCGTGATGGACACCATCTACGGCGGCATTCTTGCCTTGAGCCAGTTCATCCGGGATGATTATCTCAAGACCAGCACCCTGGACCCGAACCATGCCTACATCTGGTATAACTGTGTGGACACCAAACGGTTCCGCCCCGGTCCCCCGCCGCTGGCGCTGCGCACCCGGCTGGGCTTCGGCGAGCGGGATTTTGTGGTCCTTTTCTGCGGACGTCTGGATCCCGACAAAGGCATCCACAAGCTGATGGAAGCCCTTTCCCTGCTGAACGTGCCCCAGATCAAGCTGCTGATCGTGGGCAGCCCCTTTTTCGGCCGCACCCAGCAGAGCAGTTTCCTGCGCAAACTGGAACAGCAGGCCCGGACGCTGGGCAACCGCGTCCAGTTCACGGGGTACATTCCCAACGAGGATCTGCCGGACTACTACCGGCTGGCGGATCTGGTCTGTGTACCTACCCTGGTGGAGGAGGCTGCCGGCCTGGTGGCGGTAGAGGCCATGGCCTGCGGCCGGCCTGTGCTGGCCACCCGCAGCGGCGGCATGCCGGAATATCTGGAAGGCAGCCAGGCCGTGCTGGTGGAACGGGGCGACAATATCGCCGACCAGCTGGCCTGGAGCATCCGCATGCTCTACGAACATCCCGCCCTCTGCGCCGAGATGGGCGCGGCCGGTTCCAAACGGGCACAGGATTTCTCGGTGGAGCGGTATTATAACGAATTTGTGCGCATCGTACAGGACATGCTGCAGAACGGAGGTGCCCTATGAACCAGGCTGCGATCTGCGTTGTGGTGCCGGTCTACCGGGCGGAAGCTACCCTGGACCGCTGTGTACAGAGCATTTTGTCCCAGCAAGTGACGGGCGGCGTCTGCTGTGTGCTGGTGGATGACGGCAGCCCCGATGCCTGCGGTGCCATCTGCGACGGCTGGGCCGCCCGGGACAACCGCGTACAGGTGATCCACCAGGACGACTGCGGGGTGTCCAGCGCCCGCAACGTGGGGATGGCCGCCGCCCACAGCGAATACCTGGTCTTTCTGGATTCCGACGACGCCTTGCGCCCCGGCGCCCTGCAGGCAGCTCTGGACGCCCAGAACGCCGCCCCCGGAGACTTTGTGCTGTGGCATTATACCACCCGCGAGGAGGATCCTGCCGCCGTCAGCAGCACGGCTGCTTCCCGTCCCCGGGAGGCGTTGGCCGCCCTCTGGCTGGAGTGTCTGCTGGCAATGCCCTGGAACAAACTGTACCGGACTGCTCTGGCACAGCGGATAAAATTCAACACGCAGTATACTTTGGGCGAGGATTTACAATTTGTATTGGATTACATTGCCCTGTTGGCCGCCGAAACGCCGGATTTTGCCTACCGGGTGGTGGAGAGCCCGCTGACCTTCTATGATTGCAGCCGCACCGGCACACTGTCCACCAAATATCACGCCAACTACTGTGAGATTTGGCCCCAGCATTTTGCCAAGCTGAACGTTGCCTGTCTGGCGGCACACTGCCCGGCAGAAGATCTGCGCCAGCTGCACCGCGCGGAGCTGACGGTGTTTGCGGAAGGGGTAGCGGACATCCTGCGCCGGGATCCGGCCCCCCTTTCCGGCATCCGCCAGGATAAGGCTGCCGCCGCCCTGCGTACCCCCTGGCTGCGGGCCCTGCTGGACCAGATGCGTGCCGAGCGCTGCTACAGCGCCTACTACCTGCCCTGCCGCTGGCGCAATACCCGGTTGGTCTATGCGTTGGCAGAGGCCAAACGAACCGCCTCCCCTTTGTACGGCAAAATGGACTGGGCCGGTTACTATCTGCTGGCCGGTCGTCTGCGCCGGGACTGAACTTTCCGGAATCTACAAACGCCCTTGCCGCTTTTGCGGCAAGGGCGTTTTCCCTTTACAGGCACAAAAATACCCCACCGTCCGGAGCAGAAAACGGTGGGGTCCTTGCAGACTGCTGAAAAGGCGCAGAGCAAGACGCCGAAACGGAGGCGCAGTCCGCCATGGTCAGAAACCACGTCCTGAAAGAGGCACACCGGACGGGTTTCAGGTTGGTTATGGTTAGTTGTTTCTAACCACGTGTATACTCTACCATATTACAAGGATTTTGTCAACCGTTTGGCGTAATTTTCCCCGATTATTCTTTGGGGGCGTCGGGATAGTCCCGCACGTGCAGCAGATCTTCCGCCGCTTTGACTTCCTCCTCGGTGGGCACGCGAACACCTTCCAGCGGATAGGGAATGCCCAGATTCTTCCATTTGAACAGCCCCAGCGTATGATAGGGCAAAACTTCCACACGACGCACCGTGGGCAATGTCCGGATGAAGGCATCCAACTGACGCAGTCCTTCGGCATCATCGGTCAGGCCCGGCACCAGCACATGGCGGATCCACAGCGGTACGCCGTGCTGCGCCACATATTGTGCCATGGCCAGAATGTTTTTGTTGCTGTGGCCGGTGAGCTTTTTGTGCTTTTCGTCCTCGATCTCCTTGAGGTCGAGGATCACCAGGCTGGTGTTTTCCAGCAGGGCGTCAAATCGTGCCATCCAATCTGCGTTGTCCGGCGCGAAGGGCTGGCCGCTGGTATCCAGCGCCGTATGGATGCCCTTGGCACGGGCCAGGCGGAACACCTCGCTGACAAAATCCATCTGCAGCAGCGGTTCGCCGCCGCTGATGGTCAGGCCGCCGTTGTTGCGCCAGTAATTGCGGTAGCGCAGGGCCGCGTCAAACGCCTCCTGCGGCGTTTTTTCGGTGTCCCGGGTGAAGGCCCAGGTCTCGGGGTTATGGCAATACTGGCAGCGCATAGCGCAGCCCTGCAGAAAAATGATATACCGTACCCCCGGCCCGTCTACGAGGCCGAAGGTTTCCACCGAGTGGACATAGCCTTTGATTTCCTGTTGTGACATAGTGGTTAGCTCCTTATGGTTAGATACAAAAGATCCGCGGCCACACAGGCAGCCGCGGATCTTGGGAAACAATCAGGTCAGCTGATTACAGCACCTTGTGGCAGGTACGGGCAATGACATCCAGCTGCTGTTCGCGGGTCAGGTCGATGAACTTGACCGCGTAACCGGAGACACGGATGGTGAAGTTGGCGTACTCTTCCTTCTCGGGATGCTCCATGGCGTCGATCAGCTTCTCCTTGCCGAAGACATTGACGTTCAGGTGATGGGCACCCTGGTCAAAGTAACCGTCCATGACCTGGACCAGGTTCTCCACACGCTCCTGCTCACCGTGACCCAGCGCATCGGGGCTGATGGTCTGTGTGTTGGAGATGCCGTCCAGCGCCCAGTGATAGGGCAGCTTGGCCACCGAGTTCAGGCTGGCCAGCAGGCCGTGGGTCTCGGCACCGTAGCTGGGGTTGCCGCCGGGGGCAAAGGGAGTATATGCCTTGCGGCCGTCCGGCATGGCGCCGGTGGCCTTGCCGTACACCACGTTGGAGGTGATGGTCAGGATGGAGGTGGTGGGCTCGGAATTGCGGTAGGTGTGGCGGCGCTTGATCTTCTCGATGAAGGTGCGCAGCAGATTCACCGCGATGTCATCGGCACGGTCATCGTCGTTGCCATACTTCGGGAAGTCACCCTCGATCTCGTAGTCGGTGACCAGGCCCTGCTCATTGCGGATGCACTTCACCTTGGCGTACTTGATGGCGCTCAGGGAGTCCACCACATGGCTGAAGCCCGCAATGCCGGTGGCAAAGGTGCGGCGCACATCGGTGTCGATGAGGGCCATCTCAGCGGCTTCGTAGTAATACTTGTCGTGCATATACTGGATGAGGTTCAGGATGTTGACATACAGACCGGCCAGCCAGTCCATCATGACGTCATACTTCTTGACCACCTCGTCGTAGTCCAGATATTCGCTGGTGATGGGCGCATAGGCGGGCCCCACCTGCTCGCCCAGCTTCTCGTCCACGCCGCCATTGATGGCGTAGAGCAGGCACTTGGCCAGGTTGGCGCGGGCGCCGAAGAACTGCATCTCCTTGCCGGTCTGGGTGGCAGATACGCAGCAGCAGATGGAGTAGTCATCGCCCCAGACCGGCTTCATGACGTCGTCGTTCTCATACTGGACCGAGGAGGTCTTGATGGAGATGCGGGCGGCGTAATCCTTGAAGGTCTTGGGCAGGGCGGAAGAATAGAGCACTGTGATATTGGGCTCCGGGGCGGGGCCCATGTTTTCCAGCGTGTGCAGGAAGCGGAAGTCGGTCTTGGTGACCATGGAACGGCCGTCCATGCCAATGCCGGCCACTTCCAGGGTGGCCCACACGGGGTCGCCGCTGAACAGCTGGTTGTAGCTGGGGATACGGGCAAACTTGACCATACGGAACTTCATGACCAGATGGTCGATGAGTTCCTGGGCCTGCTCCTCGGTGAGGATGCCGCGCTCCAGGTCACGCTGGATATAGATATCCAGGAAGGTGGACACACGGCCCACACTCATGGCGGCGCCGTTCTGGGTCTTGATGGCGGCCAGGTAACCGAAGTACAGCCACTGGACAGCTTCCTTGGCGTTGGCGGCCGGCTGGGAGATGTCGTAGCCATAGGCAGCGGCCATCTCCTTCATGCCCTTGAGGGCGTTGATCTGCAGCGCGATTTCCTCACGCAGACGGATCACATCATCCAGCATGGTGCCGTCACCGCAGTTATCGAAATCATTCTGCTTTTCCTTGATCAGGAAATCAATACCGTACAGCGCTACACGGCGGTAGTCGCCCACGATACGGCCACGGCCGTAGGTGTCGGGCAGACCGGTCACGATGTGGCTGTGGCGGGCCTTGCGCATCTCGGGGGTGTAGGCGTCAAACACAGCCTGATTGTGGGTGCGGGTATACTGGGTAAAGATCTCGTGCAGCTTGGGGCTGGGCGTATAACCGTAGGTGGTGCAGGCCTGCTCCGCCATCTTGATGCCGCCATAGGGCATGAAGGCGCGCTTCAAAGGCTTATCGGTCTGCAGGCCGACAATCTGCTCCAGATCCTTCAGCGCCGGATCGATATACCCGGGACCGTAAGCCGTAAGGCCGGAAACCACCTCGGTCTCCATATCCAGAACGCCGCCCTTGGCGCGCTCCTCCTTCTGCAGGACCTGCAAAGCGCCCCACAGTTTGTTGGTGGCTTCGGTCGGTCCGGCGAGGAAGCTCTCATCCCCGTCGTAAGGTTTATAGTTCTTCTGGATGAAGTCACGGGTATTGACTTCTTCCTTCCAGATGCGGCCTTCAAAGCCTTCCCACTGCTTGAAATCTGTCATAACGTACTCCTTCTCATGGTATATATTCCATATGTGGTGTTCGCGCAGATATTATAATACCATATCTGCAAAAAAACGCAAGATGCAAATTCCCATTTTCTGGTGTTCCCTTTGCTGGCTATATCATATCATTGTAGTATGATATTGTATGTTGTCGTAGCAACTTTTTTGTTGTTTTCTCTGTGCAGCCCGCCTTTCTCTGTAAAAAGCCGATAGTTAGTATTAGCTAACTATCGTGGGATAATCATACCACCGCCGCGGGTTGCTGTCAAGAGCAGAGTCAGCCGCCTTCCCTATGGGGAAGACGGCTGACTCTGCCTCAGAAGAACAGGAAATGATAGGTTTCGATGGGGATGTTGTACGACCGGCCCTGCATCAACAGCACCAGAAAGCAGATACCGCTGACAATATGCCAGGCCAGCGCCGTTCCGCAGAGCACCAGGCGGACACCGAGCGAGCCGCCGCGGGCACCGCTTCTCCAGGCAGTGCAACCCTGCAGCCAGACCGAAACCGATTCCAGCAGGAACACCCAATAGCAGATAAAGGGTCCCCACCAGAGATTGGCATGGTAGAGACGCTCCCCGCTCTCCACCAAAAACAGCGCCTCCGCCATGGCCACCGCGAACACAAGCAGACTGAACCGATAGCGAAAATTCCGCCAGGCTTGCCGCCCAAACAAAAGGCCTACCGCCACCACAAAGACAAAGGAGCGCAGCAGCCCCAGGACCGACGCCTCATTGAAGGGCCCCCACAGCATGGCATGCCGGTCAAAATCCACCGTGAAGATCAATTTCATGCCGCTGTCTGCGTCAGCAAAC
The DNA here is from genome assembly GCF_025152575.1 of Subdoligranulum variabile. Classification (NCBI taxonomy): domain Bacteria; kingdom Bacillati; phylum Bacillota; class Clostridia; order Eubacteriales; family Oscillospiraceae; genus Subdoligranulum; species Subdoligranulum variabile. The sequence continues at coordinate 601,379 of NZ_CP102293.1, forward strand.
AGGACGTTGGCCTGGATCAGGCAGAGCGCAATGCTGGGCAGCACGCTGCAGCCCATGATGACCTCCTGCCGGAGATTTTTCCCCCGGGTGCGGACCAGATCGGCGATGAGCAGCAGAAGCAGGGCCGGTGCAAAGGCAAAGACCAGGCTGGCCTTAAAGCTGGTGGCCAGTGTGAGCAGTATGATATACACCAGCCAGATACGCAGGTCCAGTTTGCCGCTCATTCCCTGCCAGGCCCGATAAAACGCCAGAACCGCCAACAGGGCAAAGGGGGCCAGCATGATATAGGTCGTATTATGATAGATGGTGCCGATGACCGTTCCCTGGTACCAGTACCCTCCCCGCGGTATCCAGACCGCCTGGGCGAAGTTGATCACCAGACTGGTCAGCAGCCGCGCCGGACAGGACCATCCCGGCATGGCGGGACGCAGCCCCAGGGCAAAGACAGCCACCGCCCCCAGGTGGAACAGCGCCAGCAGCGCAGCGATGCCCCAGCGCCCTCCCAGCGCGTAGGCCGGACCAATCAACAGAGAGGTAGTGGAATAAACCATTCCTCGCTGGGCAAAGGCCAGGTGCTGCCCCAGGTCGGAGGTATAGGGGTCGTTGCCGCCCCCCGGCGAACAGAGCTGTTGGTAATGCAGCCAGGCCATCGCCACGGCAAAGGCCGCCAGCGCCAGCAGTGCCGCTGCCCACAGCCAGCGTTGTTTTACAGTTTTGGACAAAAGGGTTCCTTCCCTTCCGGCGGCGGACCGCCTGAAATCGGTTTTCCATAAAGCCGTATTGTATAATGATACCATACCCGCCGCAAAACGCAAGAGTTCATCTTCTTTTTGGGCAGGCCCACCAAAAACAACCAATGCAGCACCGTGGTTTTTTGCTTGCCAAACGCGGCGTAATCCTGTATAATAGAGCCTGTTCTGTATATGAAAAATTGACACTGTGAGGTTTCACGATGCTGACAAGTTACCTGTATGTTTTCTTCATCTCTATGGTTCCGCTGATCGAGTTGCGCGGTGCGATCCCCGCCGGCGTTCTTCTGGGATTGCCGCTGTGGAGCGTCTATGTGGTCGCCATCATCGGCAACATGCTGCCAGTGCCTTTTATCTTCTTCTTTGCCCGCAAGATTCTGGAGTGGGGCGCCGACAAGCCCGTCATCGGCAAGTTTTTCACTTTCTGCCTGCAGAAAGGCCACCGCGGCGGCGAAAAGCTGAAAGCAACCGCCGGCCGTGGTCTGCCCTGGGCGCTGTTGCTCTTCGTGGGCATTCCTCTGCCGGGTACCGGTGCCTGGACCGGCACCCTGGCCGCCAGCCTGCTGGATATGGACTTCAAGTCCAGCGTGCTGGCCTGCATGGGCGGTGTACTGCTGGCCGGCTGCATTATGGGGGCCCTGAGCCTGGCTGGCGTTTCGGCCTTGGGCGCTGTGGTGGCATAAAGTCTCCGTTCTCCCTTTTCATGCCCTGAGATTTCCCTTGCCCGTCGATCCGGGCAGGGGAATTTTTTTCGGAATTTCCGGGTCACTTCCCGAAAGCCGGACATCCAACAGGAAGCCGCCTTGTGCTCCATGGCACAAAGCGGCTTCTTTTGATTTTATATGTAATTTTTCGCCATGCTCACCGCTTTAGGAAGCGCTTGCCCGCCCAAAGGAGGACGGCCGCCACCACCAGCACCACCAGGATCACCGGCCATGCCGTGGTTCCGGATGCGGGTTCTTCCCTCTCGGTGTCCTCAGTGACAATCCCCTGCTCCGGTGTAGACACAGACGGCGTGTTGCTTTCCTCACAGGCAATCACATACCGGGAGAAGTGAGGTGTCACAAAGGTCACCAGGCCCGCGTCGGCATCACAGGTCGTATCGCACTCGGTCACCTGGCCATCCTCTGCCAGATACCAGACCACGATGTCTTCGGCTCGCTGTCCCTCCTTCAAAGTATAAGGCAGCGTGACGACGGCGCGACCTTCCCCGAAATCGGAAATCACCATGCCGCCGCTTTCCAGCGTCAGTTCAAAAACAGGCTGTTCCCCTGCTTTCTCCGCCTGCTCCTGCGTCATTGATTCCTTTTCCACCGGCGTGACCACCAGCCGGATTTCCTCCGACGCCTGATTCAGAATTGCAGACAGGGCCGCCCGATCAAAATTCACCTCTGCCGCCGGACTGCGCACCACGAATGCGGCCTTCTCCGATGCAGCCAAGGCACTCAGTTCCTGGACAGGCAATGTCACTTCCATGCTCCGGGCCGTTTCAGGCGCTTCAATTTCTACGGTCACTGTGACCGCTCCATCTGCCGTTCCGGCTCCGGTGATTGCCCGGTCCACCGCCGCAGCCAGTGTAGTCCGATCCACCGATGCGGTTGCTTTTTCCTCGCGGATCTCCGCTTGTACCTTCACCGAATTGTCCTGTGCTTGCTGGACAGCCGATGTTGCCGCTGACGACGACACCGGTCGAGCTGTGGAAAGAGACTTGTTTGCCTGCGTAACAGAAACTGCAACCGGTGTGGGACTGGGCGATGCGGTAGGTTGCGGTCGTGGTGTCGCCGTTGCCGTGGGTGCAGGTGTGGCGGCAGCGCCCCCGGAAGGCTTTGCCGTGGGAACCGGTGTTGGATTTTCTGTATCAGGGGTCGTTTCGGGTTGTTCCCCCGTGTCAGGAGTTTCCTCCGGTCGCTCTCCCGTATCAGGGGTCGGCTCCGGCGTTTTTTCAGGAATGTGGATGGTACAGTTTTCAATTTGCACCGTGGCCGGCGGTTCCGCCCCATACCAGAGGCTGCCGACATACCGCGTGGCTTCCAGCACATCCTTTTTGTCGGGGCCGCTGTAAATTTCTCCCGTAAAATCACAGCCTGACAGCGTAGGAGGTGTTTTGCCGTTGTTATCCAGATAGGTGCCGGCAAAAGCTCCTACATAGATTCTGCCGGTCTCTTCGTCCTGCACTTCGGTCTGCCAGACGACTACATTTTCCACCGTACAGTCCCGGATGATATTCCCATAATGCAGAATACCATTGATGCCTCCAATGCCATTGTAGGCACCACTGACCGTAATGTTGCTGACCTTACATCCCGAGGTCACATTCTTATCCTCGCCCATGAAGCCCACGATACCGCCGACATATCCGCCAGTGATGGCCACCGCGGAGGTGGCGGCACCGTCTCCTTCCACCGAACAGTCGGTGACGGTGGAGTATCCCTTGCCCAGGATACCGCCTACATACCACCAGCCCCGGATGGAAACGCGACCGGTAACATGCACATTGGACAGCTGAGCCTCTGCTCCACCGGAGCCGCCCAGCACCGCAGCCACCTGCAGGCAGCCGGAAACCTGCGCATGATCGATGGTGAAATTCCGGATTCTTGCCGCCACATTGGCCGCACCAAAAAGTCCGATGCGGTTGTTTCTGCCGGTATTTTCCAGTGCCCGCGTAATCTTCAGATGAGAAATGGTGTGATTCTGTCCGTCAAAAATACCGGCAAAAATTTTGCCCGTATCCGCGCCTCCGATGGGAGTCCACTCCTGTCCGTTCAGATCCACATCCGCCCCCAACAGTATAGTCTTCCCGGCGAAAGAATTTCCTTCATTGACCAGTTTGGCCAATCCTGCAAGTTCGGCCGCTGCAGTGAGAGTATACACCTGCTGCGAAGGCTCATACCAGGCGGTATCCACCGTGACTCCGTCCCATGGTTGTTCCGCCTGCCGTACGGGTTCCGCCGCCTCCTGTGCCAGAAGCTGAACTGTTTCCCAGGAAGATCCCACTTCCACAGAAGGATCCGCAGTTTCAGCAGTGGCCTCTTGCCCGGCTGCCGCAACCGTTTCAACTGAGGGTTCCACTGCCTCCGAGGCAGTCTCTCCGGTAGCTGCGTATGCCGTACCGGCTTGTGTCGTCTCTGACGCCTCTTCCGCCAATGCAGCAAAAGGCACAAGCGTGGCTGCCATCATGGCAGCTGCCAAGACCCCCGCCAACCAGTTTTTTCTTCTCACAAAGCTCCTCCTCCGATTCGTTACTTTATAATAAATGCCTCCGTTATTTTATCACAATATAATTCTCTACGCAATCCATTTTTTGTTTTTCTGCAGTATTATTTATTCGCTTCAAGTTTTCTGGACCACAAGCAAAAACCCCGCCGTGTTCTGCAGCGAACACAGCGGGGCTGGTTTGTTCCATTATCAGTCGATAGGCTTCATCGTGGGGATTATTCTTGGTTTCACCTTAACACGCTTCGTAGCGCTTCACGATGCTGTTTTTTCAACAGCCCCCGTCATTCATGATGCCCTGTAATGCTTCGTGATTCTCGTATATTTGCTGTCAATTTGCTGTCATTTCAAGAATTTTGCTGTCAGACAATTTGTCTCTCCAAGCCCTTCTCAAAATACATTCCATGTAGCAGCCAATCGTTCAAACGATTCCTGTTTTTTCTCCTCGGTCGCCTCGGCATACACATCCATGGTAGTTTTGATGTCCTTATGTCCCATGACCGATTGGATGACCTTCAGGTTGGTCTCCTGTTCGCAAAGCCTTGTGCAAAAGGTATGCCGAAGATGGTGCGCAGAAAAATCCGGCAGAAGAATGGCTTCCCGGTGCTCCCTTTTCGCGCTGATTTCCTCTGTGGCATTATAATCGGAAACAATCCTTTTAATAGCCCGGTTGACAGACTGAGGATTGGGAACATTCCCGAAGCGGTTGCAAAAGATGAACCCGTGCATTCCGTCGATCTCCACATCGTTCCAACCGTTCTCTAGCTGTTCTTCCCGCAACATTTCAAACGCATCCTGCACAGAGTCAAGCATTGGAATTGTGCGCTCACCGGCTTTTGTTTTCGGCTTTGAGATATGCTGGACAGAGGTGCGGCTCTCCCCTACCGGATAGTAGACCAGGCTATGGTTGATATGGATCATTCGATTTTCACAGTCAATATCTTCCCAACGGAGGCCCAGCGCTTCCCCGATCCGGCATCCTGTACCCAGCAATATGGTGAACAACGGCCACCAGTGGAAGTACACCGGATGGTTGGCGACATGTTCCATAAAGGCCCGCTGCTGGGCCACCGTCAAAGCGTGGCGTATTCCGCTATGCTGGTCAGAATTTTTCTTAACCTCTGCCAGTACCCCATCTGTGGGATTGTTCCGGATGATGCCATCACGAACCGCCAGCTGAAACGTCGGACGCAAAAGCGTATGGATGCTTTCCAGTGTGTTGATCTGCATCTCTTGCTGTTGCAGCAGGCAGTTATAAAACTGAAGCACATCCGAGAAACGTATATCCGCGATCTTCTTGTTACCGAAGGTGTTTCGGACAAAGCGGTCATACATATACAGATAGTTGCTTCGAGTTGTCTGCCTGAGATTGGCCTTAAGCTTCATATACCGGTCAAATACGAAGTTCACCGTTGCTTTTCCGGCAATATAAATATCCAGACCGTCCAACTGGTTCTTGGTTAACTCCGCTTCCTTTTCTCTGAGTGTCACAAGGTCGTTTGCATAGATGTACTTGCGCCGTCCAAGCGGATCTGTATAGCAGTAGGAATACCGCTTGTCGGAACTTCTCTGCATCTCTCCTTTTCGCAGGGCCCTGCCCCGCAGATCTTTTCTTGTCTTTGCCATATCAATTCCTCCTCAAAAGGAGAAGGGCTCGATACTACTCACGTTTGGATATAAGTTTTTCCAACGCTTGCAAGACAACTTCTGTCACATTCATTCCATGGCGTTCAGCGTAAGCACAGATCCGTTGATACAAGGAATCATCGACGCGAACACTCAATATTTTCTTTTTCGGGTGTTCGCTTTTTGGTCTTCCCATATCTGCCATATCTGTTCTCACGCCTCCCTGCCTATAGAATACTTTTTGTATGACAAAAAGTCAAGAGTGTATCGAGCATTTTCTTTTCAGCCTGCCTGTAAAATCAGGCAATGTGAAAGGTTTCCAGATAATCCTCAAAAATCTCGCAATTCACCAAAGCGAGCTTATCAATTTTATAAACCGCCTTGGCTTCTTTTGCCAGAGCCTGAAACTTTGTCAAACCCATGCTATACTTCTCTGCCCCTTCCTTGTAGCGGACAAATTTTTTGGAAGCCTTCTTGGCTTTCTCAACATCTTTTCGTGCGTATCCCATGGTCACTTTCCCTTTCTACCTCGTATCGGTATCGTTTGTTATTGGAGTTCTTATTTGGGGTTGTAGGCAAGTATGCAACAACGCAAGGGGCAGCGGCGGCGCGTCCCTTTGCATGGTTACCTTGGTTCATGCGTTCAGCTGCCAGTACCACTTGTCGCCCTTGCGGACGCTGCGGATGTTCAGCCTGCCTTTGACCAGATTCACCGTCCGGTCCTGGATGCCTTTGCTCTTGAAATGCTGGATGATCTCCTGATTGGGTATAGGGCCCTTTTCCAGCAGCCGGGGCAGTTCTTCCTCTACCTGCTGTTGCTTGGTGGGGGCTTCCGACAGACTGTCGCAGCCGTTCAAAAGGGATTCTGCGTCCTCGTCCAGCTGCCGCAGCCATTCCACATGGTCGCTCAGCTCAAACAGCAGTGCCGGACCGGCAGCGGCCAGATTGCTTTTCACCGGCACCAGCACCCGCTGTGTGGGCGAACGCTGGTACCGTGTCACGGTCAGAATGGATCGCACAGCACCGGCAATGTCGATGGAACCGCTGGTGCGGTACAGGGCGTTGATGCCGCTCATCTTGTTCATGTGCGCCACAATGAGCACGGCGCATCTGGTGCGCTGGGCCATGGCGTACAGACTGCGGAAAGCGCCCCGCACCTCGTTGGCCTGATTCATGCTCACCGTAGGGCCGATGTAGGCCGAGAGAGGGTCGAGGATCAGAAGCCGGGCATTCTCCTGCAGGATGCTTTGCTCCAGTCGCGGATCGTCGAAGGTCAGCGCCCGCTTTTCTTCATTGATGATTTTGATGCGGGTGCAGTTGGCTCCCGCGCTTTCCAGCCTCGGCTTGATGGTGTCGGCAATGCCGTCTTCCGAGGTCTGGTACAGGATGTTGATGGGCTCCCGGACGGCTTCCTCAAAGGGAAGGCTTTCACCTTTGGAGAGCAGCGCTGCCAATGACAACACTGCCATCGTCTTGCCGCATCCGGGGTCGCCCTGTAATATGGTGATCTTCCCGTATGGGATGTAAGGATACCAAAGCCATTTCACTTCCTCTGCCTGGATATCCGCAAAACAGAGGATCTCTTGCTCATTCACAAAAGTGCCTCCTTTATGAAGTTCAAATAAAAGGCCGGTCCGCCGAATCCGTTCCTGTCCGGGTGTCTCCCCCAACGTTGTCTCGCTCGCCTTGCGGGGTCATGGCAAGATCGTATCTCCTTCAGCGGCCGGGTATTCAGTTTTCAAGGTTCCGTGGCAACAGAATATCACGTCTTGACCGCAAATGCTATACATGTTATTATAATTTCATGTAAAGATGAAATTACACGTTAATTTTCAAGGCATTACACAAATATCTATCGTCGAAACGTAATATATTAACGTTCTTGCATTTGAGGAAAAGCATCATGTCCACAAGTATTATCTTCCGTTTTGAGGGCGAAAAGCTGTTGGAGCCCTTTTTGATTCCCCAATCCTTATTTGCTCCTCATCTTCAAGGGGACCCGGCCGCGCGGGAAATGCGCCGCCAGCAGGAACGGACAGCCACGCATCTCCGCCTTAAGAACATTCACCAGTACCGAGAAGTGCTGGACAAATCCTCAATAACTGAGCCTCTTGATTCCAAATTGGAAAGAGGTTCTGATTCTTCACTCAATAAGGAAACCGTGCTTGAGTGGTTGCGGCGATGGAGCAGCCGAATCTTTTCCGACAAACAGTCGAAGGCAGCAGCAACTGCAGCCTCTTCGGAAGAAGAAGATTCTTCCCCTTTTACCGTAGAGCCGCAGGCTAAGCCTACTTCTATGCGCAGACAACGCACAGAGTCTCTGCAGCGGGACACGATACTGGATCGATTGCTCTCTATGGACCTGCAGGAGTATATTGATTATCTCCGTAAACATCAGAAAAACATCTGGATGGAAGAGAGCTACCCTTTGGGGATGCTTGTGTTTGCAACATTGGATCTTCCCTGGACGGAACTGGCACAGGAAGCGAAGGCTCTACTTGACGCTAACCGGGATGCAGCGATGCCCATCAATCCAGATCTGTTTTCTACCACTGATTGGCGGCATTATGTAGCGCCTACTTCTTCCCCTACGGCACCTGCAGCAGAAGTACACACAATAGCTGATGGTCTGGCTCACCCGGAGAAAACCCTCTATTGTCAGGTGGCTGAACTCTATAATAAGGTACAGGATGCTCTGCAAGATTACCCCGCTATGCAGAATCTACTGAAAGACTACTGCACCCAGGCAGCTTGCGATTTCTACCACCAGGCTTTGGTAAAGCTAAATTATATGGCTTTTCCTCAGGAAGATCTGGATCTGATTATAGAAAACAAGTTTGTAAAGGTGGCCCAGCGCGAACTGAACAAGGCATTTGCTTTGGAAAGTGCCGCTGAGTGTATCGAACGTTATCTGGATTCCTGGCCGGAACCCGATGCCGTTTTGGTACAATATGAAGATTCCGATGACAGAGAATACTCCGCTGCCGCCTATACCATTCTGAAGTTCCTGTGGGAACAGCTGAAAGGATTGTCTGATTTTCAGCCCGCCCTGTCCGATTTGGTTGATTTCACTTTGGTGGCTGCCGATACTCAGTCTGACAAAGATGCTATGCAGAGATATGGTGATGCCTTACTACTGCGATACTCTGGTATCAGAGCTGGAAACAAGCTATATGAGCAACTTCACATGAAGATGCTCAGCCGATTGTCTCTGCCGGAGGAATCCCCCAAGGCCCGGAAGCATCCCGATATTACCAGTCGCAGCTACCTTGTGGCGGATAATCTGTCCGAGGCGGTGATGGCGGAGTTCTTGCAAATGTGCGGTCAACACAAAACATCCCGTCACTGCAAGCAGTGCGGGATGTTGTTCATACCGTTCAGTTCCACGGCCAAATACTGTGACCGCAAGGCGCCCAACGGTGGTCAGCGCACCTGCAAGGAAGTTGGTGCCGAGGAGACCGCTAAAAGCCGCACAGTAGATCCTGCAACTGCTCTATACACCAAGATTGGCAACAAGCTGAACGGCAGACTCAGCCGTTTTGTGGGTATGTCCGATACCAGCCGCAAAGCTACCATCACCCGCTGGCGGGCAGAAGTAAAGCCCCTGGTATCGCGGGCATCGGAACATCCCGAAACCTTTGATCCAGAGGCTTTTGATAAAGAACTATGCGCGATTTTTGATAGAATTCGGCAAGAGGAGACGGTCGAAGAACGCCGCAAGCAAAAAAGAAGCACAAGCAGACGCAAAGTTGGAGAGAAAGAATAATCTCTCTTTGCAAAAAATGAAGTGGCCTCGATTTTTTTAAGCCGTTTCTCCAAGCAGAAGCAAAGTAAGCAAGCATTTCGAATGATTCAAGGCGATCAAAAACGTCATTTTGCAATTTCAGAGCAATATGCACAAAGATTGTAAAACAATTTATACGCATTTTCTGCTTGACTCATTCCGCAAAAGCGTGTAAAATGTTAAGCAGAAAGGAGGAGCCATCATGTCTATTCTGGATTCTTTCACCGCTTACAATTTCAATGTAGGCGTCCCGTACATTTCCATCACAAGTAACGGCATCACGTTTAACAAGTCGGTCGTCATCAAATTAGGCTATCCCAAGTTCGTGGTGCTTTTGATTGACGAGAATGAGAAACGAATCGCGATTCAAGCATGCGAGGAAAGTGCAAAAAATGCAGTCGCTTTTTACAAAGAGAAAAAATCCAATGTAGTTTCTGTGCGGTGGAACGGTCGCGATCTCCTAAACACGTTTCAAGAGCTGATGGGATGGAATCTAAAAGAATCAAGTGGCTATCGCATCGATGGTGTACTTTTGAAAGAGGAGCATGCGATGCTATTTGATCTCAAGGAAGCGCATCCCCTTAGCTAGTTGTCCTGCGGCAATGTCCGCTTGACATAAAAAAGCCCCACTCGAGCTGGCACTCAAATGGGGTTTTGGCAAGATGTAGACATGGCAAACCACCATGTGCTAAACCTTTAACACCTTTAGTATATCGACCATGTTTGCCTCTTGCAAGCATTTCTGAGATTCGTCCCAGAAAAATCTGCTTGAAGGAGGTAGTTGCGATGGATGAGATTCGCAAAAGTGATGTCACGTACATCTACGTTGCGTTTATTACGCTTCGCAATGGCAAACGCATTTATGCCCGCCAGTACGGGCACAAAGCGTTCCGCATTGCGGTAAAGCATTGATGAATCCGTTGGGATGTTGGTGGTTTCATCCCTTTTTTCTGAAACCGAAAGGAGTTTCAATGAAAAAAGAATATCACATCACAAAGCGTCCAGATGGTAACTGGCAGTACAAAGAAATCCACAACACCAGAGCAACTGGTATTGCGTCCACACAAGAGCAGGCATTTAAGGAAGCTCGTGTGGTTGCAATTCATCAGAGTGCCGAGGTGGTTATCCATGGTGTTGATGGAAAGATTCGTGAGAAAAACTCATATGGTAATGATCCATTTCCGCCAAAAGGCTGAGTTTCTGGATAACTGATTTCTGAGTAGAAGCGAGAAGATTTTGTAAAAAATCTTCTCGCTTTTTTATTATAAAAATCTCCTCATAGTTTTCGCATTCTGATACGTATCATTTTCATTGCGCATTATCCGTCCACATCTCGCACTGGCTCATAACGGTCTTTACCGCATCTTCCATGCCTTCCGGCGGATACTTATGTCTCTTCAGCAAATGTTTTACCAATCTGCGCATTCCAGCGCGGGCGCTTTCTTTCTTCTGCCAGTCAATGGTGCGGTTTTTGCGCAACGTATCCGTCAGCTCTTTTGTGATAGCAATCAGCTCGTCATGCTCGTAAAAATCCTTGATGGCCTGGGGTTTGGTTAAGGCATCATAGAAGGCCAGTTCTTCTTGGGTAAGTCCCAGCTTTTCGCCTTCTGCATTGGCCGAGGCAATATCTTTGGCCAGCTTCAGGAGCTCTTCAATGACCTGTTCGTTCGTCAGCATACCGTTGAGATACCGGTTCATGGAGCTCTGGATGATTTCGGAGAACTTCTCCGACTTCACCACATTGGTACGCCGATAGACTGAAACCTGCTCAGCAATCAGCTTTTTCAGCAACTCTACCGCCAGGTTCTTCTCCTTCATATGGGAGATCTCATCCAAAAACTTAGGATCGAACAAAGAGAATTCTTTCCCCACATCAGAGAACAGATTGATAACGCCTTCGCTCTTGATACTGTGTTTCAGCAACTCATTGATGCGCTGATTGACTTCCGGCAACGTGAATTTTTTGCCGGTTCCACCACCCGTCGTAAGGCGAACAAGCATGGTGCGCACCGCTTCAAAATAGGCAGCTTCCAAGCGGATTTTCTCATCTACCATACTGCTGCACAGGGAAAGTGCCTGTTTGAGCAGCAGAGCTTCTTTGATGTAGACGTTCTGTGTTTTTTCCTTATCCGGCAAATTGTGCTCTGCCACCGATTTGCCCAGTAGGAAGTTGACGCCACCGCTAATCATCCGTGCCTTTTCAAGGTCATCGCCGGTCATGAAGGTAGTGTAGTCAAAACCGTGGAACAGGTCGCGGCACACTTCCAGCTTTTCCAAGAACTTGGGATAAGCAGCCTTGCTCACGTCCGGGTCACCGTAGTTCTTTTTATCCCGAACGGTATAGTCGTTCATCGCCTGCTTGAGGGCTGCAGCAATACCCACATAGTCCACTACCAGGCCGCCTTCCTTGTCACGGAAAACGCGGTTCACTCTGGCGATAGCCTGCATCAGGTTATGCCCGGCCATGGGCTTATACACATACATGGTGGCCAGGGAGGGTACATCAAATCCCGTCAACCACATGTCCACCACGATGGCAATTTTCATGGGGGAACTGTTGTCCTTGAACTTGCGGGCAAGCTCCTCTTTATGGGACTTGTTGCCGATAATCTCCCGCCATTCTTCCGGATCATTGTTGCCCTGGGTCATCACCACGCCCACTTTCTCGGTCCAATCCGGGCGCAGCTGGAGAATGCGCTTATAGATTTTCATGGCAATGGGGCGAGAGTAAGCCACAATCATGGCTTTGCCGGTGAGCAGGTTGGCTCGGTAATTCTCGTAGTGGTCGAGGATATCATCCACTAAGGACGCAATGGTCTGGTCGGCCCCCAGAATGGCCTCCATCTGTCCCAGCTCTTTCTTGCTTTTTTCGATAACATAGGGGTCCGCGTTCTGTGCCATCAAATCATATTCCGCATCGATCAGTCGCAGGGTCTTTTCGTCCAGCTTCAAATGGATAACGCGGCTTTCGTAGTAAACTGGGCGGGTAGCTCCATCCTCCACTGCCTGGGTCATATCGTAGATGTCGATATAGTCGCCGAACACTTCCCGGGTGCTGCGGTCTTTAGAGGAAATGGGAGTACCGGTAAAGCCGATGTATGTAGCATTGGGCAGGCTGTCGCGGATGATGCGGGCCGTGCCGATGGAGGTTTTGACCTCCAGTTCGCCTTTTTCATTTTGCTTGGTGATGACCTTTTCGGTAAGGCCGTACTGCCCGCGATGGGCCTCATCCGCCATGACCACGATGTTCCGGCGTTCCGACAACGGCTCGCCGGTCTCCTCGAACTTCTGCATGGTGGTGAAGATGATACCGTTTGCCTGACGGCCCGCCAGCAGTTCCTGCAAATTCTGGCGGCTTTCCGCCTGCTGGGGTGTCTGGCGCAGAAAATCCTTGCACCGTGAGAACTGGCCATACAGCTGGTTGTCCAGATCATTGCGGTCGGTGATAACCACAATGGTGGGGCTCTCCAGTGCCTTTTGCAGATAATGGGCATAGAACACCATGGACAGAGACTTACCGCTTCCCTGGGTGTGCCAGAACACGCCACCCTTACCGTCGGTGACGGTGGCGTGCCGGGTGGATTCAATGGCCTTTTTCACCGCGAAATACTGGTGATAGCCTGCCAAGACCTTAAAGGTGTTGGCGCCGTCCACGTTGAAGCAGATAAAGTTCTGGAGTATATCCAGGAAGCGCCGCTTCTCGAAGATGCCCTCAAAGAAGGTGTCGAACTGGGCAGCCTGAGTGTTCTCGTAGCTGCCGTCCTTGGTTTTCCAGGCCATGAAGCGGTCCTCGCCGGAGGTGATGGTGCCCGCCTTGGAGGTGGTCATGTCGCTCATGACGCAGACCTGATTGTAGATGAACAAGGACGGAATCTCATGCATGTAGTTCCGCAGCTGGCGATAAGCGGCGGAAGCATCGGTTTCCTCACGGGAGGGAGATTTCAGCTCCACGACCACCAGCGGCAGGCCGTTGACAAACAAGACAATATCGGCTCGTTTTTCACTGTTTTCAATGACCGTCCACTGGTTGATAGCGGTAAAGCTGTTGTTTTCCGAATGCTGGTAGTCCACCAGATACACCAGTCCGGAGCGTTCTTCGCCCTTCATCAGATACTTCACCGGCACACCATTTTGCAGATAGTCGGTAAAGACCATATTTTTCTGCAACAGAGATCCAGACTCAAAGTTTTTGAGCTTGTACACTGCGTCATCCAACGCCTCCCGAGGCATGGTGGGATTGACCACCTGGAGAGCAGGCAGCAGTTCATCCTCATACAGCGGAGAGTGGTAGTCCCGCTCAATATCCGGGCCGTAAACATAGGAATAGCCCAGGCTCTGGGTAAAGAGCTGTAATACGGCGTTTTCGTAGTTGGATTCGGTGAAAGGCATGGTAGGTCACCTCATATCGATTTAGTATCCCCGGAAATCATGCAATAACTCGCTAAGCTTATCATTTTTGCGGATAAATTCCATCAAGTAGTTTTCGTCTATCACAAATTGTTTATTACCTTGGTTAACCTTAGTTTTCGTCGCTAGTTTTTGCTTATTATCTACATCTGTAATCTGGAAACTATGGATTATTCTATTGCGCATTTCAACTAGTTCTTCAAAAGTACTTGCTATCTCGTAGTTTCCATCTTTGCAAATATTTTCTCTCAAAGCCGATTTTAGCTTCCCGGATTCCTTATCCACCAATTCATACCAGATGTAGGAGTCGCTAACACGCAATATATTTTCTATCACAAACGCATTATTGGAATTAAACACGCATAATGCTGTACCTAAAAGTTCTCGATAATGCTTTTCTGGAAGTGCCTGCCTTGTATAACTTTCGTACATTTCTTTTCTCTCCGGCTGCTTGGTATCATTGCCTCTTTTTCCTGTTCAATTCGGCCAGATATCAACTTTAGAATAGTCCGCCTCAATAAAGTTATCTTTCCTATTGGCGCGATTAAAGTTTTCTCTATTTAAAACTAGGATAAAAACAGTTACAAATATAAAATTGTACGTGCAAAATCCAAAATAATTTGGCAAATTGTATTTACTTGTAAAGAATAATCGTTATTCGAATTTGGTTGTTGAACAACGTTATTAATGCTTGTAAGGCATGTATTCACATCTACATAAGAAGAAATTATTTGCATGACTGAAAAAATATAGTTTATCCAAATACCAAAACTTTCCCCACTAACAGTATATGCAGGAGAAGTCATTCCGTACTTTACCGTAGGTTTCGTAGGCGCATCTTCTACAATTTTTGTAAGGGTATTTATAATCATGTTTTTAGTCTGGTAATCCATGCTTATTGTCCCCCTTTAGCTTCTCGATGAAAGTCATTTGCATTCGACTCTTGCTTTTTAACTTGTTCAAGCATCGTGTCCAGTTGGTACTTCCACTTTGCTTCGTCTAAACTTTGCTGTGTTTGCTCATGCTTTCGTTGAGCCACCTTTATTCCCTTTCCCTCAACTTCATAAATAAGAAGAAAAATCAAAATAATCCATACAAGAAACAGAATATTGTTTCCGTCAAATTTCTGAAAGAACTGCATAGACACACACTTATTCCAATTGACAAATACATAAATCGTTAGAGCCCCAACGATTGCGCCATGAAATATTTCGTAACGTAGCGAGCAGATTCTCTTTAAAAACTTTTTCTGCCATTGCGCTTGCTCAGTAAAGCAGAAGCGAACAAAGCTAAAAAATATAGCAATCATCGACAGTAAAATTGCCATAGCGCTAAGAATGATGCACTGCATCAGTTTATTTTCCATACATTACTCCCATTTATGCCTGTAGATCATATTTGAATTGTGGACAAGTCAATCTCACCAGACATTAATTTTGGCAGCAAATTATCACGAATCTTAGCCAGTCGTTTATTTTCGCGTTGATTCTCTTTAATTAATGCAAAACAAGGAGCTGCAATCGCATGGAATTTTTCCAATTCTTTATCGTCTGGTATAACGAATGGCATCGCTTTAATAATTTTCGAATTTACTGCTGTGGCGATAGATGATGTGCTACCCATTGTTTCAAAATTGAACGCCTTAAGGTAGCAGTACAAATACTCATTGATTTCTGGCTTATCTGTTTTGAAGTGCGCAATTGCTTCATTCGTAGTTACTTCTCCATCTGTAATAGCAACGCGGCCTACAGTAAGTTTGAAACTCAACAGCACAGTGTTATCAGGAACAACTCTGATATTAAATTTTTGGACAGCATCTTGGGTCAGATATTCCGAACTGTCTGCAATGTACAAACCGCTTGCCCCCATATCTGATATTGAAACCCAGACACAATCTTTGGAACATTCAGAAAACCATTCGGGCTCTTTCCGCGGAGGCGTTTTTCCGATAGAAATATCAAAACACTCATCTGCGCGGCAGGTATTACGAGCGGCATTTGGGGTATCTACAAACATTACATGATAAATAGCTTTAACTTGCTTCTGCAAATTATCGTTAATCTTATTGTTCAGTTCAATCTTATCATCCAATGCGCCAAGAATCGCCACTGTCTTTTCTTGTTCATCAATAATGGGGAGCTGTAGTGTGACTGCGTTCAAATTAGCTTGGCTGAGCTTAGGCTGGGCTGATCCTGTAATATATCCCGATAAATCCATACTGTTGATAAGATAGTGAAGGTACCGCAAATCACAGCGTTCATTTGTTTGCACAATATGTGCATGATTGTTTACCCAAAACTTTCCTTTGGCTATTTGGGCTATATTTTGCTTTTGGGATTTCAGATTTTCGCCATCTTCTGCAATCAGCAGATATGTGCCATCAAAAATATAATCATTTACATAATCAATGACGCCTTGTGCACCGAAATATCTATAAGTTCCGTGGCGTTCTGAACGCTGTTTTGCAGATAACGGAATTCTTTTTCGATCAAAGTTAATGGTGACTTCATCAAAGCGGAAGGTCTCATACTTCATACCCAATCGCCCCCAGTCGCTCCTTGATTTGCGCCTCCAGTTCGTGGGATTTCTGGAACAATCCCGACAACTCCTTGGTCAGGCGTTCCATCTTGTCCTCGAAGGGTTCGCCGTCATCCTGCTGCTCCTCAATGCCCACATACCGGCCCGGGGTAAGGATATAGTCTTGCTTGGCAATCTCTTCGGTGGTAGCCACGGCACAGAATCCTTTGACATCTTCCAGCTTACCATCTACGAAGGCATTGTAGGTATCGGCTAGCTTTTGGATGTCCTCATCGGTCAGCTCCCGCAGTTTTCGGGTGACCATGGTTCCCATCTTCCGGGCATCGATGAACAGGGTCTTGCCTTTCTGCTTTTTGTTCTTGGCCAGAAACCACAGCGAAACGGGAATCTGAGTGGTGTAGAACAGCTGGGACGGCATGGCTACAATGCAGTCCACCAAATCTGCGTTGATGATATTCTTGCGGATTTCACCTTCGCCACCGCTCTGGGAAGATAGAGAACCATTGGCCAGTACCATGCCAATACGGCCGTTGGGGGCCAGATGCCAAATCATGTGCTGCATCCAAGCAAAGTTGGCGTTGCCTGCAGGCGGCGTACCGTACTGCCAGCGCACATCGTCCAGCAGTTTTTCTTGGCCCCAGTCGGACAAATTGAACGGCGGGTTAGCCATGATGAAGTCCGCTTTCAACTGGGGGTGGCAATCATTAAAGAAGGTATCAGCGTTGAACTTACCCAGGTCGGCCTCAATGCCCCGAATGGCCAGGTTCATCTGGGCCATCTTCCAGGTGGTGGGGTTGGAGTCCTGGCCGAAAACCGAAATCTTGTTGATGTTTCCGCCGTGATTCTCGATGAACTTGGCCGACTGCACAAACATACCGCCGCTACCGCAGCAGGGGTCGTACACACGGCCATTGTAGGGCTGCAAAATCTCCACCAGCGTGCGCACCACGCAGGACGGCGTATAGAATTCACCGGCCAGCTTGCCTTCCTGCTCAGCGAACTTGGACAGGCAGTATTCATAGGTGCGGCCCAGGATATCCTTGCTGTCGCCATGCTCCATCATCTGGATATTGGTGAACAGGTCCACAACCTCGCCCAGGCGGCGTTTGTCCAGCTCCGGGCGGGCAAAGTTCTTGGGCAGGATGTCTTTCAGCCGTTTGTTCTCCTTTTCAATGCTGCGCATGGCCTCGTCAATGACCGTTCCGATCTCCGGCGTATGGGCCGCAGCGGCAATCACGCTCCAACGGGCGTCCTCTGGCACAAAGAAGATATTCTCGGCGGTATATTCGTCTTTATCCTCTTCAAATCCGTCGCCCTCTGCTACCAGTTCCTTATACTTGGCCTCAAACCGGTCAGAGATGTATTTCAAGAAAATCAGGCCCAACACAACAGATTTATACTCCGAAGCGTCGATATTGCCGCGCAGCACGCAGGCGGCGTCCCAAATCTGCTTTTCAAAACCAATGTTACTGGTGTTTTTATCTGCCATAGAATGTGTTCTCTCGCTTTCTTGTGTGTACTTGTTTCTGTGGTATGAAATGTCAGGTGCTATCCTTATCATCAGGTACAATTTCCATGATGTCCTCAATCCTGCAATTTAACGCGGTGCATATTTTCAAAAGGATTTCGGTTGTAACGTGGCCATTCTTTCCCATTTTTGTGATGGAAGCAGAACTGATTCCGGCTTTTGCACATAAATCTTTCTTCTTCATGTCTCTGTCAATCAGAAGCTTCCAAAGCCTTTTATAACTAACAGCCATAGAAAAAGTACCTCCCCCTCACAATAAAAAATGCCCTGCCTGGCAGCAGAGCATTTTTTCTTGCAGTCTTGCTGCCAATGGTCTATTCCAACACCTGACAGCGTTGTAATTAATGATAACATAATCAACAAGGATTCGCAAGAAAAATCATGCGTTTGCATGATTTTCCCGTGCTGATCACCACACACTGCAGCTGGTGATTATCTCTAAAAATTATCATGTTAGTTTCTGCACAAAAAGATACCACTCAATCTTTTGGCTTTGCATCTATGGTTATATAAGACTGCTCTGAAGCTTCTTTTTCTTTGCGTATTCAAACAACTTTTGGGTATTACTGCCTGGATAGCGAATATACGCAATAAGAAAATGAACATGATCTATAACATACCGATTTGCCTTTACAATAGCTACTCGTCGCGGGGTATTCTCCATCCCCTCCGGATAGAAACTACCATCAAAGCCCTCCGGGGCCTTAACTTTGTGCTCTGCCGGGTGGTATGGCAGTAAAAGCCAAAGGGATATTTCCGGGTGGATCTGCTTTGCAGTCACCAAAGCCCTTGCAGCCATACGATCAAAATTACCATAGTGTCCCACGATAAACTCGTTCACACCTAGTTCAGTGATATGCCGTTCAATTTCTTTTTGCAGCGCGGGATAAATACTCTCTGGAGCGTCATGATGGCCGATCAAGAAACAGCGCTTATTATCCACCCGAAAATCACCAACCCTTTTGAGTTATATTAACTCAAAAGAGTTAATCTTTTCAATAGCAAACGGGTATCATTTTCTTGGAAGTGAGGTGATACCCTTGAACATCGGTGAGGCGGTCAAAGAGCGCATTCTGGAACTATGCCAAGAGCAAAACATCTCCATCAATAAGCTGTGCAACATGAGCGGTGTCACCCAGTCTACCGTCAATAACATCATCAGCGGACGAAACCGCAGCGCCACAGTTTCCACCATCAAAAAGCTGTGTGACGGCTTGGGTATCACTATCGAGGAGTTTTTCCATTCCGACTTATTCAAGGATCTGGAACAAGAACTGAAATAGCAAACAGCCCCTACCTGTGCATCCATACACAGGTAGGGGCTGTCGTTTATGTCACGTTACAAGGTGGAAGTTTTCTTACAACTGCTCCGCGTCGATCCAGTCAATAATACCGTACACGTTTACTGCCAGAGTGCAGCGCCAGCAGGTGCGGTCACGGACCTTGGCAAAGTCGATGGTGCATTTGCGGGGCGCATAGCGTTCCCCAGCGCCGCGCCAGCAGGCCAGACGGATCTTCTCGCCGGTGTCCAGGTCGGTGAAGTAGCAGAACAGGCACATGCGCTTGCCCCAGGTGCGATGATCAAGGCGCAAGCGGAAAGTTCCGGCCTTTTCCGGGCGCTGATACCGCTGCAGGTTGGCTTTCATGCGTTCTTCATAAGAGGTCAAAATGCCGTAGGGATTCATAGTCGTTGTCCTTTCTGTGATTGGGTGATTATCGTTCTTTCTGGTGGGCGGTGCGCTGCTGCTCCCGATCATTCAACAGTTGGATGTTCTCCCGCATACGTTTGACACGGGCGGGAATTTGCTGGGCAGTTTTCAGCTCCTTTCTTGTTTCGGTGATCTGTTTGGTCAGTTCATCCTTTTCCGTGTGGAGAGCCTCGCACTCGGTCGGGTTACGGCAGCGGCGCAGTCGGTTACGGCACTTGGCGCGTCGGGCCTCCAGATCGCTCAGTTTCTGCTCCTGCTCCGATGTAAAAGCGGCTACGTCCTCCGCGGTATTCAGAGAATACCGTTCCAGAAGATGCAGCTGCTTTTCAATTTCCGCCCAGCGGCGGTAATCCTCCCGCATAGCCGGATGGGGCGGGCGGTAGTTGGGTGTTGTGGTAGGCAGCTTGCCCAGCAGATAGCAGTAATACAGGTAGGTGCGGTAGATCCCGAACGCCTCCATAATGGCCTTGCGGAAGTCCTGACGCAGCTTTTGGTAATGGGGATGCACCGGCGGATACCGCTTGTTGTAGATCTCCATGCGTTTGAATATCCCCATCGCATGATTCTGCTGGATGCGCTGGGCCATTGCC
Organism: Subdoligranulum variabile; assembly: GCF_025152575.1. Lineage (NCBI taxonomy): Bacteria > Bacillati > Bacillota > Clostridia > Eubacteriales > Oscillospiraceae > Subdoligranulum > Subdoligranulum variabile. The sequence continues at coordinate 621,523 of NZ_CP102293.1, forward strand.
TGCGGGGTGTATTCCTCGCCCAGTGTTTTGAAGCGCACGGCGCGGCGCTCATGGGGCAGCTTGATAGTCGGGTATTTGTGGTTGGGATTGAAATCCACCTCATAGCCCATCTTGCGCAGGATACGAGGCAGATCGCGGGGCGTCTCGCTGCGCAGGATGGCCAGATCAATGTCCTGGCGCATGACGTTATACCGGGTAGGTTCTCCGGCTTTCTCGGCCAGATAGAGGTTACGGGGCACCCGGTGGGCGCCCTTTTTGTCTACCACCGAAAGCCCCTGCTCCCGGCACAGTTCATCCGAAGCGTCCTGCAGAGCGCGGTAGGTCTTTTTGCAGTCGTTGTACCGCTTTCCGTCCACGAAGGACACCGAGTCGATGACGAAGTGATTGTGGCAGCAGTCGGTGTTCAGGTGGGTGGCCACCAGCACCTGAAACCGGTCACCCCACACCCGCTTGGCTAGTTCCACCCCGATGGCGTGGCACTGCTTCGGCGTGACTTCGCCGGGACGGAAACTTTGGTAGGCATGGAAGGCAACCGTGCCGCCGGTCTTGCCGAACTGCTGTTTGGTCAGCTCCATCTGTTGGCGGGCGATCTCCGGGACACAGTTGACACCGCTGACAAACAGCTGACTTTCCCGGGTGGTCTTGGCGTCATTGGCGGCATACTTTAGCACGTCGCTCAGATCGTCCTTGCCTGCAGACAGACCGGTCAGGTCCGGCAGGCGGGTCTTTTCTTCATTTCCGGCATAGCGTATGACCGCATCCAGACGCCCTTTCACGGGCCAGATCTTGGTGACAGCCATCTTACTCATTCCTCCTTCTGCGGCACTGTAACAGCCCTCTGTATGGCCAGCAGCGTGTCCAGAATCTCCCGCTGCACCTCCGGTGTGTTGTCCTTGTGGTAGAGGGCAGTGAGAGCATCCAGCACCTGCCGATAGTCGGCGGTGGGCAGTTGGCGGGGCATCTGGTTGCGCAGCCGCATACGGATGTATTGGGAGAGGGTCAACCCGCATCGGGTGGCGGCCTGTTCAAACAGCCGCTTTTCTTCCGGCGTCACCCGGATGTTCATTTGCACGTTTCGAGTCAACATAATTTCACCTCCATATAGCAAAAGACCGGGCATTACTGCTCGGTCTTTGCATTGTTGCGTTGTTGGATTTTCGGGGGTCATAGGGGCTGCGCCCCTTGCCAGCGTCCTACGCTGGGGCGGCGTATGGCTTGCAAAAGCTATACAAAGCCAGTGCTCGTTACCCCTGCGGACAGGCGTTTTTGTACGGACTGAAAAGGAATCACTCCAGCGCGTCCCCGTACAGAAGGTCCGGCAGGACCGCTTCCTCGGCTGCATTCTTGATTGCATTCATGCGTCCTGCCCAAGTCAATGGATCGGCCCGTTTGAGGGCTTCATCCACGCCCTGCTGTCGGGCCATTTGCGCGATGGCATCTTCCACCATCTGCCGGGCCTCAGCATCCACATCAGCCAGGTGGCTGTGCAGCGTACCTTCCAGAAGCATGAGATCGAACAGGTCGGGACGCTGCTCCCGGAGGAACTGCCGCCACAGTTCTCCGTATTTGCCGATGGGGCGGGTGTCGGTTTCGGGGAGGATCAGATCGGGAATGAGATAGCCGTTGATCTCGGTGTAAGTCAGTTTCATGGTGTGCCTCCTTCAGCACTCTTGAGTTCCTTAATTGCAATCATCGCAGGTGCTTTCTTTGCGTTGCTCTCTCAAATACGATTCAAAAATGCTCCTGCGAATCAGTACCTTCGTCCCGATTTTATAAATCGCACCAGCCTCATGTGCCATACGGGTTAGAGGCTTCAGCCCCAGACCGTAATACGCACAAGCCATGGTATAAGTAACAAATTCATGAGCCATGAACTCCAAATCTTCATCATCAATCTGATCTGAAAACATCCACACATTTCCGCTCATTCCGCATCACCTTCCCGGTATTTGCCGGTAGCCGGTTCATGGAAGCGTTCCAGATAGGCATCGAATATCTCACGATTGATCAGGACGGTGCTGTCAATCCGAAAAATAGCGCCTGCATCGCTTGCCAGTTCCAGCAGCTTCTTGTGGGACAGACTGTAAATCAGTTCGGCCTGCTGATAGCGAATACACTCTCTGCGCAGTTTCCGCAGTTGATCGGGAACTTCTTTCATGCTTTTAATCGGTTTGTATTGCTCTTTCATATAAGGTGCCTCCTGTTTTGATGGTGGGAATGTGTGGCAAAAGTTGACTGCAAACAAAAAAGCACTTCTTAGAAATCTTCTGAGAAGTGCTTTTGGGTTTAATCCAAACCTGAGATTTGAATTGTCTGAAATTCACAACCGTTCGTGTGAATGTGTGATTCCTTGAAATTTTGCTGTCAAATTGCTGTCACAACGAGCTGTACATCACGCAGCAGGCACAATATATAGTGTTTTTCCTTTTTAGAATATCTATATAGCGTGTTTTTACTGATCGATGGGCTTCATGGTGGGGAAGAGCAAGACGTCACGGATGGACGCCGAATCGGTGAGCAGCATAACCAGACGGTCCACACCGAAGCCCAGGCCGCCCGTCGGGGGCAGACCATACTCCAGCGCGGTAACATAGTCGTAGTCCACCTGAGCCTTGCTGGCCGGGTCGATCTGCTTGCGCTCGGCCACCTGACGCTCGAAGCGTCCTTTCTGGTCGATGGGATCGTTCAGCTCACTGAAAGCGTTGCCGAACTCGGTAGCGTTGATGAAGTACTCGAAGCGCTCGGTGATGGCCGGATTGCCAGGCTTGCGCTTGGCCAGCGGGCTTACCTCCACCGGATAGTCGTAGATGAAGGTGGGCTGGATGAGGTTCTCCTCCACGAAAGCATCGAAGAACTCCGCCAGGATGGCTCCCTTGGTGGGGATCTCCGGCAGTTCCACATGATGCTCCTTGGCCAGGGCGATGGCCTCCTCGTCAGACTGGACGGCGTCAAAGTCCACGCCGGAATACTTCTTGACGGCCTCGGTCATCGTCATCCGCTCCCAGTGGGAGAGGTCAATATCCTTGCCCTGATAGGTGATCTGCAGGCTGCCGCAGACCTTCTGGGCCACCGTCTTCATCATCTCTTCCACCAGGTCCATCATGCCGTGGTAGTCGGTGTATGCCTGGTAGAGCTCAATGGTGGTGAACTCGGGGTTATGCTTGGGGTCCATACCCTCGTTGCGGAAGATACGGCCCACCTCGTAGACCCGGTCCATGCCGCCCACGATCAGACGCTTGAGGTAGAGCTCGGTTTCGATGCGCAGGACCATATCCATGTCCAGCGTATTGTGATGGGTCAGGAAAGGACGGGCCGAAGCACCGATTTCGAAGGGCGTCAGGATGGGAGTCTCCACCTCCAGGAAGCCCTTGCCGTCCAGGAAGCTGCGCAGTTCCCGCAGGATCGCGCTGCGTTTGATGAAGGTCTGCTTCACGTCGGGGTTGACGATCAGGTCCACATAGCGCTGGCGGTAACGGGCCTCGCGGTCGGTCAGGCCGTGGAACTTCTCCGGCAGGGGCAGCAGGCTCTTGGACAGCAGCGTCAGCTCATTGACGCGCACCGAGATCTCGCCCATCTTGGTGCGGAACACCTCGCCCCTGCAGCCGATGATGTCGCCGATGTCCAGCTTTTTGAACGCCGCATAGGCTTCATCACCCAGCAGGTCGCGTTTGACGAAAATCTGGATGTCCCCCTTCTGGTCACGCAGATGGGCAAAGCTCGCCTTGCCCATGACGCGTTTGGACATCATACGGCCCGCCAGCGTGACGATCTTACCGGTCTCGGCTTCGGCTGGCAGGTCGGCGAACTCGGCTTTGAGGTCGGCCGAGTATGCATCCTGGGGGTACTTGGTGATGACGAAGGGGTCATGACCAGCGGCACGCAGGTCGGCCAGCTTCTGGCGGCGGACCGCCGCCTGCTGGGTCAGATCCTGCTCGGTCTGGGGCTTGTTCTGCTCCATGAGAGATCTTCCTTTCTGTTCCAAATACAAACAGGGGCAGGTATTCCCCGCCCCTGCCTTGTTTTACTTCGAGCGCGAAACGGCCAGCACCTTGTACACGATGATGCTGCCGTTGGGCAGGGTAACGTCCACCTCGTCACCGGCTTTGTGGCCGATCAGCGCGGCGCCCACAGGGCTCTCGTCGCTGATGCGGTTGAGGTTCATATCCGCCTCGGTGGAACCGGTGATGTCGTATTCTTCGGCCTCGTCCGGATCATCGCCCTCGGCGAGGATCTTGACGCGCATGCCGATGGAAACGGTGTCGTTGGACAGCTCGCTGTCATCGATGATGCGGGCCACTTTCAGGGTCGCCTCCAGGTCGGCGATGCGGGCCTCCACGATGGCCTGCTCCTCCTTGGCGGCGTCATATTCGGCATTCTCGCTCAGGTCGCCGTAGCCGCGCGCGACCTTGATCTTGTCCGCCACCTCTTTACGTTTGACGGTGCGCAGTTCGTTCAGATCCTGTTCCAGCTTCTTGTAACCCTCGCGGGTAACGACGACTTCTTTAGCCATGCTCGATTCTCCTAACTGATACGCGATAGTAAAAGTTGTGCGGCCCGCAAAAGAGCCGCACCAATTCAAATATTATATCGGCTCCCGGCCGATTTGTCAAGGGTTTTGCGCTGGGGCGCGTTATTTGTCCAGCTGCAGCAGGCCCACCTTGCGGTAGACTTTGCTTACCGTCCGGTTGGCAATGCGAGAGGCCCGCTCGGCACCGTTCTTCAGCACACCGTCCACATAGGCCTTGTCAGCCAGGATGCGGTTGTACTCCGCCTGCACCGGAGTCAGCGCGTCGGCTGTGACTTCGGCCACCGCCATCTTGAAGTCGCCATAGCCCTTGCCGGCGAACTCCGCCTCGATCTCCTCCATCGTCTTGCCGGTGAAGGTGCCGTAGATGGCCATCAAATTGGACACGCCCGGCTTGTTCTCCCGGTCAAAGCGGACCACCCCGTCGGAGTCGGTGACGGCACGCTTGAACTTGCGCACAATGGTGTCCTTGTCATCGGTCATGAGGATGAAGGAGTTGACGTTGGTGTCGGACTTGCTCATCTTCTTGGTGGGTTCCGCCAGCGACATGATCTTGGCACCGGATGCCGGGACATAGCCTTCCGGCAGGATGAAGGTATCACCGTAGACGCCGTTGAAGCGGTTGGCGATGTTGCGGGCGATCTCCAGATGCTGGGTCTGGTCCTGCCCCACCGGCACCAGGTCGGCATTGTAGATCAGGATGTCCGCCGCCATCAGCACCGGGTAGGTGAAGAGGCCGCCGTTGACATTGTCGGGATGCTTGGCGCTCTTGTCCTTGAACTGGGTCATGCGGGAGAGCTCACCGAACTGGGTGTTGCAGGCGAGGATCCAGGACAGTTCACAGTGCGCAGGCACGTGGCTCTGCACAAAGAGGACATGGTTTTCCGGGTCGATGCCCACCGCCAGCAGCAATGCGGCCAGCTCGCGGGTACGGCGGCGCAGATCCGCCGGGACCTGACGCACCGTCAGCGCGTGCAGGTCGGCAACCATATACAGGCAGTCATAGTCGGGCTGCAGCAGGGCCCAGTTGCGCACCGCGCCGATGTAGTTGCCCAGCGTCGGCGTACCGGTAGGCTGAATACCCGAAAGAATCCGTTTACGTTTTTCTTCTGCCATAATTTCCACCTTCTATAAATACGCGGACCACGGCGGTCCGCTGTAGTATCTACTATTCAATCACACGCCGGGCGCTTTGTCAACAGAAATTGCCCGCAGCATCCAGGCTGCGGGCAGGGATTTTTTCAGGAGAGCGGCACCGTAAATTCGGTCAGCACTTCATAACCGTCCGGCTTGTCGTAATCCACAATGTTGTACACTGTCAACGTGACATTCCGACAGTCCTCCGGTACCGTGTCGAAATAGTAGGTCCAGCGATAATCGCTGTTACTGTCATTTTCGTCCACATGCACGCCTTCTCCCCGTTCCAGCTTGAGCAGGGTACCGTCCTCGGTGGTCAGCTTGGGCTGGATACTATCTTCCGCGGGCACCTGCAGGTCCAGCTTGGCAGCGGCCGGCGTGGCGGTCAGGCTGTGCAGCGTCACCCCATTCTGGGTCAGCGGGCCGGTGAAGGTACGGATGCCTTCGGTGCCCGGTTCGGGGATGGTGAAAGACAGCGTGTAGTCCCCTTCCAGCGGCGTTTCATTGTGGTATTCCCAATGGCAGTATTCGCTGCCCCATTCTCTGGTGCGCTCCTCCAGCAGTTCCACATTGCAGGCTACCAGGTCATGAAGATGCATCGTCACCGACTGACCGCTCAGCGAGCCTTCCGTCTCATAGAGGAACATGGGATAGTTGAGCCCCATCACGAAGGTGTGATCGTCCTGCCGGGTGAACCAGCCCGTTCCTTCCTCCAGGATGGTTCCGCCGTTCTCCAGAATCAGTACCCCCGAGGCCTCGGCGGTATCCAGCGGCATGGAACCGCCGGCATCTGCCCGGATGGTATCGAACCCGGCCAGGCTGTCATCCGCAGCGGTGAGCACCAGACTCAGCCGCATCCAGTCCTCGTCCCGGTAGATCTGCCCCAGGGTCACTGTATAAGGACTGTGGGCGCTCTCGGCGGTCTGTTCCACCGTCTGGGCATACTGGTTGAGCTGCTCACTGCGCAGGCGGGTGTCCTCGCTGCGATTGATGCGGCTGAACAGGGTGCCCACCAGGGGAAGACTTTCGGCGAGGGCGGGGTTGGCCAGGTTCACGCTGCCCAGCAGCACCACACAGGCAGCTGCCGCCACCGCCGCACTGCGCACCAGCCGCAGCCAGCGGCCGCGCCGCGGCCGTTGGCGGGTTCCCCCGCGCACCTGCCCGCGGGCCGACGCCAACACCCGGTTCCACTCTCCTTCTTCCAGCGGAACGGCGGGCGGGTCAAGACGGTTCAGTTCGTCCAGCAAAGAACGGTCAAGGTTTTCTTTACGCATGGCAGTGCACTCCTTTCTGCTGCAATTGGCGGCGCAGCCGTTCCCGGCCGCGGCTCAGGCGGGTGTTGACGGTACCCTCGGCCATCCCCAGGGCTGCGGCAATCTCTTTGCTGGATTGCAGCAGGTAATACTTGCGCAGAAAAATCTCCCGGTCGGGCGGGTCCATGGCCGCCACCATGGCGCCAACCCAGTCGGCGGCATCCGAAGTGGCACGGTCAAATTCCGCCACCTCGCCGATGGTCCGGCTCAGTTCCTCGTCCAGCGAGAGCGCCGCATGCCGGCGCAGCCTGTGATACCGATCAATGCCTTTGTTGCGTGCCGTCACCAGCAGCCAGGGCCGCAACGGTGTGCGTTGTTCCTCCAGTTCGGCGGCGTGGCGCCACAGCGAGACAAAGGTATCGGCCATACATTCCTCCACATCCCGCGGATCCCGCGGCAAAATCCGTATCAGCACGGCTTTGACCAGCGAGGCGTACGCCTGCATGGCAGCCTGCAGCCCCGCGTCGGGGTCGGTCTGCAGCAGACGGGTCAGGTCCCGGTCATTCACTTGGATTCCTCCCTGTTATTTGTTCTCAAAAGCGCTTTCTGCTATTCCAGACGGCACGGCCGCCCGAAACCTTACAGGACAGACAAAAAAAGAGGACGCACGTGAATGCGTCCTCCGCGTCAAGTCTTTATCGTTTCTTGCCCAGCAGCCGGGTGCGGATGTAGGCGAAGCAGGCATCCTCCCCTTCGTCGCGCAGAACCTGCAGACAGGTCTCCAGTTCCCGGCGGGTCTCAGGATGCAGGATGTAGTGGTCCTTGCTGTGCTCGTAATACTCCCAGGCAGTGGCGTCGGTATAGGCGGCCCCCTTGTAGTTCTTGCTGGCGGCAATACGGTCGCAGACCATCTCGGCCACATAGCGGGCCGGCATCCGCATACCGGCCAGGGCGTGATCCCCGGCCGGGGCGTAGTCGATCCAGTATTCCAGATGGTGCTTGTTGCGCCCCTTGTGGTGCAGCCAGGCGGCACTGTAGCCCTCGGCTTTGCGCTGGGCGTTGTTGGGGCTGCAGGTCCCCTGCCAGTACTTCGCCCCGGCCAGGAATTCCACCGGGGACAGTTTGCTCAGGTCGTGGGTGAGTCCCTGCCAGTACAGTCCGCAGCGGAAGCAGTGTTTCATCACCAGCATCTTGTGGTGATGGATGGTTTTATAATGTTTGATCGGATGCCACAAAATCGGCGTTCCCCCTTCGGGATAAAAGATTGGCGGATGGTCAGCGGTCCCATTTGTCGCACAGGCTGGCGATCTGGCTGGCAAACTTGGCCAGGTCCTTATTGGCGCCGCCCTGGTTGTGCTGAATGACCGCCATCAGGCGCTTGCCCATGTTGACCAGCCGGTCGTAGGCCGCACTGCTGCGCACCGTAGCCACGCCCGGCGTCTTGACGATCTTTTTGGTGTTGCCGACCTCGGCACAGGCCACCCGTCCATCCCCCACGATCCAGATGGACCCGTTGTAGGGTGCTTCGGCCTCGTAGCCTTCCTCCTGCAGACGGTGGGCCCAGTGGTCGGCTACCGCATCCTCGCCGTGGTTGACAAAGACGAACTTGGGCTTTTCGTCAAAGGCATGCAGCCAGTTGGCCAGCCCGTCCTGGTCGGCGTGCCCCGACAGCCCGCTGAGACGATGGATGTGGGCCTTGACCTGGATCTCGTCTCCGAAGAGCTTGACTTCGGTGGCGCCGCCCAGCAGCACATTGCCCAGGGTCCCGGGGCTCTGGAATCCCACGAAGAGGATGGTGCACTCCGGCCGCCAGAGATTGTACTTCAGATGGTGGCGGATGCGGCCCGCGTCACACATGCCGGAGGCCGAGATGATGACCTTGGGCGTGGGATCTCCGTTGATGGCCATGGACTCTTCCTTGGTCTCGCTGACACAAAGTCCCGGGAACCACAGCGGATTTTCTCCGCGCTGGACGATGGCCATGGCCTCCTCATCGTAGCATTCCATGAAGTTTTCCCGGAAGATGGTGGTGGACTTGCTGGCCAGGGGGCTGTCCACAAAGACTGGGAAATCATCGTGCCCGTGGATGCGGCCTTCCTCCTTGATCTGGCGGATGAAATAGAGCAGTTCCTGGGTACGGCCCACCGCAAAGCTGGGGATGACCACGTTGCCGCCCCGGTCAAAGGTGGTCTGCAGCACCTCGGTGAGCTCCCCGAGATAATCCGGCCGCGGGCCGTGGCTGCGATCACCGTAGGTGGATTCCATGACCAGATAGTCAGCGTGGGGCGGGATGGCCGGATCCTTGATCAGCGGCTGATGGGTGTTGCCGATGTCGCCGGAAAAGACGATGATCTCGGGCTGGCGTTCCGGTTCGGTGATCCGGATGGAGATGGACGCACTGCCCAGCAGGTGGCCCACGTCGGTGAAGAGCACCTCGATCTTGCCGCCCTCTTCGTCAAACAGCGTCTGCCAGGCGCCGTAGGGGCAGGGCACGAACTGCTGCATGACCTTTTCGGCATCCTCCACCGTGTAATCCGGTTCTACCATGGCGGCGCCGCTGCGCTGGGCTTTTCGGTTTTTCCACTCGGCCTCCTGTTCCTGGATGTGCGCCGAGTCCCGCAGCATGATACCGCACAGATCCATCGTCGCATCGGTGGAATAGATGGGCCCGCGGTAGCCGTTTTTATAGAGGTAGGGGATCTGACCCGAGTGGTCGATGTGGGCGTGGGTCAGCAGCAAGGCCTCGTAGGTGCCGGGGGCATAGGGCAGGTCGGCGTTTTCATAGACATCCCGTCCCTGCTCCATACCGCAGTCCACCAGCAGACGGTGCCCCGCCGCTTCCAGCTGCGTGCAGCTGCCGGTCACTTCCCGGGCAGCACCCAAAAAGGTAAGTTTCATACAGTACGCCTCCCTGCAATCGTCCGCCTTACTGGTTGCGGCCCACGCCGTAGGTGGGCGCTTCGGGCAGGACAAAATCTTCGGTGAAATTGTTGGTGTTGTCGTTGATATTCATACGGACATCCCAGAACAGGTCGCCGTAATCACGCAGGATGGTATAGTTGTCTTCGCCCAGTGCCTCCAGCGTCTGGGTGTCGCCCACCAGCAGGACGGTATCCCCTTCCGGCTCGTAAGCCGTCAGGCTGGCTTGGTAGGTGCGGGTGACATTGCCGCTGTCGATGAGGGTCTGGGCCGCCTCCGCCGTGGTGGAGACCAGCACCAGCCGCTGGGCAATGGGCATCGATTCCAGCAGCTGCTGGCGGGTGATGTCACCATATTCCAGCTCGGTGACGCCGCCAGCCACACCGGTCACCTCGGCATCCGCCCAACCTTCCGGCCAGTGGTCGCGGTCATTCTCGGCAATTTCCTCGTAGAGGGTGGCCAGATAGTTGGCGTAGCTGATCGTCTTGCTGGCATCGGGATTCTGGGCGTAGGTGAAGAGCGGTGTATTCAGGATGCTCAGATCGTCGGCGTCCAACTCCTGCAGCGCCAGCGAGGCGTTCAGGTAGGCAGAGGCCGCCTGACGGACGGCATCCTCGGCGCGCTCGGTGGGCGCCGTGGGATCGGCCCCGTCCGCCGCCACATCCTTTTCGGGGTCGGCGGTATCGGTTACCGTCAGGCTGCCGTCCTCCCCGGTGGTCAGGTACTGACTCCACTGGTCGTTGAGAGCCGTCTCCAGATCGCCGGTGGTCACCTTGCTTTCCAGGTCCACCCGGCAGCTGCCGCCCTGGGTAAAGACGAGATTCAGCCGGGCTACCTCTCCGGTGCCCTGGCCTGCAACCAGCACCGGCAATGCGGTCCCCTGCAATTCCTCGCCATTGCCGTTGATGACCGCTGTAACGCCCAGGTCTGCCAGCGTATTGTCCAGTTCCCGGACATCCACCCCGGGGGTGGCAATGCAGAGGATAACGTCCACGCCCTCGGCCTGCAGGGCCGCGACCTGCTCACTGGCGGTCTGGGCCAGGTCATTGGCGATGGGCGTTTCCTCGTTGACAAGGCCGACTTGGCCGGTCACCGTGGCGGTATCCGCCAGAGAGAAGAAGCCGATCTTATAGCCCGCCCGTTCCAGCACGTAGTTCATACCGTTGGTGATGCGGTTGCGATTCCAGCTGGTGGAACGGTAGAAGATGGCGGAACCCTCGGCGTCCCGCAGGTTGGCCGCCAGGGACGGTCCCGAAGCCATGTTGGCATCGCTGCGCAGCCGCTCGATGCCGAAAGCAAGATCCTCCGCGCCGATGGCCTGCAGGTCATATCCCACTGCCGAGAAGGTGCTGAACATATCCATGCCGCCGGTGAGGCTGGAGCTCCGGGTTCCCTGCAGGCCGCCGCCGGCATCCAGCAGGATAGCGTCCGGCGCCGAGGCCTTGAGCCCCGCCACATAGGCCATATTGTCCCGCATGCCGTTCAGCTGGGCAGTGGCAAAGACCGGCACCGTAATGTCGCCGATGCGTACCAGACAGGAAACGCTCTCGGTGCCGTCGGCCAGCGTGGCGGTGATGGTGCACTCGCCGCTGTCCGCCTGGGCCCGGACCACACCGTGCTTATCCACGGTGGCCACATCCTCATTGCTGCTCTGCCAGAAAATCTTCTGGCCTCCCTCCTCCTCGGAGGACTGGTTGGTAGTCAGGGTGGCGCGGGCATCCTTGGCGTCCAGATGCAGCTCCATCTGGTAAGTATCGTTGACAAAGACCGGATCGGCGGCCTTGCCCATACCGTCGGTGATGCCCGTGACGGTAAAGGGACGCATGACGAAGTCCACGTCCACCGTCTCGCTCTGGACGCCGTAGTCGGCGCCGGGCGCCTGGTAGGTGCACTGCCACATGTCGTAGGTGCCGGTGTAGCCCAGAGAATCCGAGAAGCGGGCGATCCACAGATTGTCCCGCCAGGGGTCGAAGGCCGGGTCGCTGAAGCGGGCGCGCACCCAGTTCAGCGAGGCATAGATGCCCTGTTCCCCGGTGTAGCCCAGCTCCACCAGCCGGTCAAAGAAGGCCTGGGTAATGGCGGCCATCTCATCGGAGAAGATCCCGCTGATGCTCTTGTCCTCCAGGTCGTAATACACCGGATAGGACAGCTGGTAGGGTGAAGCCGTGTAATCGGCCAGGCCTTCCTGGGGCGGGGCCACCAGTCCCAGCAGCCGTGCCACATGGTCGGCCTCGGAGCGGGCCTCCTCCACCGTGGTGGCATAGGAGTAGAGATACACCCCGAAAGGAATCCCCAGACGGGTGCATTCATCGGCGTTGCGGCGCCACTGGTCGTCGTCCTGGGCCCAGTCGGCTTCCTGGCCGTCCCATTCACCGCCGTAGCCGCAGCGGATGATGGCGAAATCAATGCCCGCAGCCTTGGCCTTTTCCCAGTCCACCTCGCCTTGGAATTTGGAGACGTCGATGCCCTTGAGCACCGCCGCCGGGATGGCCTCGCCGCTGGCGTTGAAATAGTACCCCAGTTCATTTTTCTGCCAGGCTGCCGCCGCTGTGCCGAAATCCGCCTGTGCCGGACCGCTGGGGCCGGAAGTGCATCGGGTCAGCGCAAGGCAAACCCCTGCCACCACAAACAGGCAGAGCAAACACAGTGCCAGCACCAGCCGGCTGCGCCGGCGGCGGGCACTTTTGCGGCGGCGTGGTTTGCCGCTGCGCGGCGGCTGCGGCCGGCCCGCCTGATTCTGCGGGGCCGCCGGTGGTTGCGTATTCGGAGCAGCCCGCCCGGAGCTGCGATATACTTTGCGATCTTCAGACACGGTAGTAAACCTCTCCTTGCCAAGGTATGCAGCAAAATTCAAACAATATAAGTAAGAATAGTGTAACATTTTGCCGAATAAATTACAATGCAAAACAGACGACAACTTCTGTAAAATTCCACAAAAAAAGACGCTCCCAACGGGGAGCGTCTGGCTCATCTGTTCATTTCGGGGCGTCCGGTGCCGGCTCTGCGCACCAGATCCTTGACCACTTCGCCGCCGCAGACCAATCCGCAGGCCGCAGGCACAAAAGCGTTGCTGGCAGGCACCGTGCGGCGCCCGTTGGCCGGGGACTCATCCAGTTCCTCGGTGAGAGGCGCCAACGGCTCCTCGGTGGAAAAGACCACCTTCACCTTGCCCAGCCGCCGCTTGCGGCACTGGATGCGGATGACTTTTGCCAGCGGATCCACACTGGTCTTTTCGATATCCGCCACCCGGAACGCCGTGGGGTCCAGCTTGTTGGCCGCCCCCATGCTGCACAGGATCGGCGTTCCCGCCGCCTTGCACCGCTCAATGAGCAGCAGTTTGGCCGAGACGGTATCGATGCAGTCCAGCACATAGTCGAACTGCGCCATGTCGATGCCGGCGGCGGTGTCGGTATTATAGAACAGCCGGTTGGCGTGTACCACCGTGGTGGGATCGATGTCCGCAATACGGGCTGCCATGGCGTCCACTTTATAGTGACCCAGGGTGGAGCGCAGCGCAACGAGCTGCCGGTTGAGGTTGGATTCCGCCACCGTATCGCTGTCGAAGAGACTCAGCTCCCCCACGCCGCTGCGGGCCAGCACCTCGACGGCCTGGCCGCCTACCCCGCCGATGCCGAACACCGCCACATGGGCGGCGCGCAGCGTTTCCAGCGCGGGGGTGCCCAGCAGGGCGCGTGTCCGGGTATAGATATCAGGCATATCAGGAGTACCTCCGGGAAATTTCTGTGGGGCGGCTGCCCGCTTTTATTATACCCGGTTTTCCGTCTGCGTCAAGGAAGCCGCCGTACAGCACCAGCGGTCGTCAAATGTCATGGTCAGCAGCCAGTCTCCGTCCAGTCTGACCCGCCGTGTTTCTCCGAGGCCGGGGCCATCCATATCGTAGAGCTGCTGCAGATCCTCGATGGATCGGTTTTCAAACCAGCCGGCATCCAGCAGCCAGCGGGTATAGGTCACCATGTCGGACTGTTCCCTGCCCCGCGTCCAGTAGCTGAGACCGCAGTCCTGCAGCACATCCAGGTCCAGGTCGGCATCCACGCCTGCAGCGTACCGCTCCACGTTGGCACGTACGATCCGGCTTTTTATATCCGCGCAGGAGAGCAGCACAAAGCTGACCGCCAGCACCGCCAGGCCGATCCGTGCCGCCGGCACTGCCCGGAAGACCCGCACCAGCAGCAGAATGGCCCAGATCCCCAGCACACAGAGGAACCACCCGGCCACCACGCGGCGGGGCGTGTAGCCGAACAGGCGGATGTAGGTTGCCAGTTTGGCGGCGGCCAGCGCCGCAAAGGCCACACCGTACAGACAGAAAAGGGCGGCCAGGGCTTTGGGCAGCGGCCGGCGGCCCAGGAACCGGACCGCTGCCAGCACACAGAAGTCCAACAGCAAAATGCGCAGCAGCTCCCAGAACCCATCCACCGCAAAGTCGGAGGCAGCCGGCGCCGTCAGTCCCAGCGGAGCGGCAGCCAGCCACTCCGCCGCCTGCAGAGCAAAAAACAGCGTGTAGATGGCGCAAAGGGCCCCTACCGCCACGTTGGAGGTGATCCAGGGCAGGCAGCGCAGCGGTTCCGTCCGGGCACAGAAGCGGTCTGCCGGACAGGGCGGTGTTTCCCGGCGCAGAGCGCCCGCCACCAGGCCGTACAGCCAAGCCCCCACCGGCAGAGAAAGCAGGAAGTACATGACATAGGAGAACAGCTTGTAGCTGTCCAGGAAGCTGTTCAGCCAGGCAGTCCAGTTCCGGCCGATGGCCGCAAAATGCGGGTCGGCCGCAGCCAGCAGACTCCAGGCCACGGCACAGAGCAGCAGGGTGATCACCACGGTCACTGCCCCCACGGCGGTCTGACGCAGTTTCAACCGCTGCCGGGCAAGGCTGCGCAGGCCGGCCCAGACCGCCCCGATGCGCCGGAAAAAATTGCCGAAGGGCAGAAGGATCAAGCCGGTCACCCCGTCCAGAAAGCAGAGGCTGCCGGTGTATCCTTGGGCCAGCATCCCGCAGCGGGCCAGCACAAACCAGACGGCAAAGAGATGCCAGACCAGCGGCTGCCATCCGCTCAGCGCGGGCTGTTCTCCCCACAGGACCATGGCACCGGTCAGCACCAGCCAGCATCCCGCCCAGAGAGGCGTTTCTGCAGCAGCCTTGCGGTGCAGGGCACGGGCCATCACTTCCACCCCCGCGATGAACAGGATGGTGAAGACCGGCAGGCCCCAGCTCGTAAACTTACTGACAAACAGGATTTCTTTGACATAGAGATAGGCCAGCGGATAACTGGCCGCCGCGCTCCATAAATAAGGAGCCGACGGCACTTCGGGCTGCATTTTGGGCACACTTTCGTAAAGGGGACGCCCGGCGCCCTCTTTGGGGAGTTCGTTCATGGAGAACCTCCTGTTCAGTTGTGGATCCGGCGGGCGTTACGGCTCGTCGGGAACGTATTCCAAAAGATCGGCGGGCTGGCAGTCCAGCGCCTTGCACAGCGCCTCCAGCGTGGAGAACCGCACCGCCTTGGCTTTATTGTTTTTGAGGACGGACAGATTGGCCGGGGTGATGCCGATCTCCTCGGCCAGTTCCCCTGCGCCTTTGTGGCGGCGCGCCATCATCACATCCAGATTGACCACGATGGGCACAGCGGCGCACCTCCTTTAAATGGTATAGTCCAGTTCGTCCTTCATCCGCACGGCCTGCTCAAAGGCATTTTTGAGCACCCGCACCAGCAGTGCCATGAATCCTGCCGCCACCGCCAGAAAGGCAAAGGGCAGATAGATCCAGATGCCCGCCGGCAGGCAGAGCACCGCCGCCCAGGTGCAGCACCAGCTGATCCGGCGCAGCGCCAGCACCGTCTGGGACACAAAGACCTGCCCCTGCTCCAGCCGCTTCAAAAAGCGATAAAGGTTATACAGCATCCAGAAAGCCAGTGCTGCACAGAGATACCCCAGTACCAGCAAGGCGATTTCCACCGCCGGGCCGTCATGGTTCAGATGGTGGGTCTGCATCAGCCAGCGTACCAGCCAGGGACCGCACACCGTCATCACGGCACTGCCCAAAATAGCCAGCGCCACCACGTAGCGGGTCAGCGTGATGCTTTTGTGATCGTCCCATTGCCAACATTTCATTTGTCTACGCCCCCTCTTGTTCAGGTTACCAGCAGTATAGCACGTGCATTATCGTTTTGCAAGTATTTTTTATCGTTTTTCGATAATTTTATCTTGTTATACAAAAAATCCCTTTCAGATTTCTCTGAAAGGGATAAGAATTTATTATTCCTGCTGCCAGGCCAGCCGGGGCGCGCGGCGTTCCATCACCGTTTCCCATGCAGAGGACATCTTGTCCGCCAGGCAGACCAGCACCGCCTCCCGGCAGCGCGGCAGCCAGGTAATGGTCAACGGCCACATGTGGCTCTGGATGATGTTTTTTTCGGTTTCGTTGAGCTGAAAGACCGTCTCGGCATTGTAGCGGGCGATCAGCGGATGCTTGAACCCGTGCCAGTGGGTGATGCTGCGGCAGGCGTGCCAGTCGTAGAGATAGAAGTCGTGCAGGAAGGCCCCTCGCAGCAGGCTGGCCTCCCGTGCCCGGCAGCCGAAACGCAGATTCAACCAGTAGGCGATGCGCGCCACCCGCAGGCAATGTTCGTAGGTCGTAACCGTTCCGTGCTGAATGAACTGACGCATCAGCAGCGAATTGGGATCGTCCGCTACCCCTTGCAGCAGCTGCCGCATCCGGGTTTCTTCCGCCGGGGTCAGTTTGCAGAACATAGGCACGCTCCTTTTTTCTGTTCCGTTGCTCCAACGGCTTCATTATAACCGATTCCACTTGTCCCCGGCAAGTCGTTTTCAAAAATTTTACACCTTGTGCCGTGTTTTTTACGTAACCGGCGGATTTTCCAACCGTTTGTCCGCCGGAATGATCCTATCCGTGCCGGGGTAGCGCTCCACCTCGGTGGCCGACAGGCTTTCCAGTGCCTGCAGAACTGCCTCATTGTCATCGTACACCATGGGCAGAAAGACCCGATGGTTGCTGCGAATGATCTTGCCGAACCCCGTCCAGTAATTGGTGTGCTTCACTGCTGCGCCCGAAGCCTCATAGACGGTATCGACCCCGCCGCACCACAGAACCAGAAAGTTCCGGTCCGGGAAGTAGATGATCCGGTCCAACAGCGAATAGGGCACCGACGATTCATACCGCGGCCCGAACCGACCGTCGCGGCGGTCCCGGTAACTGTAGATCAGGCGCTTGGGCTGCAAATCCAGTTTGTCATCATAGCGGCGGATGGCCACGCCCCGGCAGGTGGCAAGGTCGTTCTTCCAGGTGAGGACGGCAACGGGAAACAGAACCAGGTAGGGCAGCGTCCCCGCGGCCACGGCAGCCTCCAGGCGCAGAAAAACATCCCTGCCTGCCATGGCAAGATAGGCCAGCAGGCCGCACAGCAGCGGCACCACTACCGCCAGCACCGTGCGCCGGATCCGGACCGGGCGCCGCTGGATCCAAAAGGGCTCCAATTTATAATCGCTGCGATCATACTGCCGCTGCCTGCGGGGATTGGTATGAAAGATCATCTTCGTCCCTCCCGCCGGGTGAGCAGTGCCACCGTCTCGATATGTGTCGTCACTATGATAGGAACACATTGACTTTGCCTCGTCGGTTGTATGGGAACACAAACCGGCGTTCTGTTTTGCTACCTTGCTGTTCTTTCTCGGCGGCTTAAAATTGGTGCCGTCCAAACTGTTTTTGAATCCAGTCTTATAGATGAATGTCAGCATAGCCGGGTCTTTGTTACCATCTTCATCATACCCGCCGACGATCACTTTTGCAACTATGCTTTCAAAAACGTAACGGTCAAAAGTGTCCAGCACTTCGTTTTCTTCCAGCGTCCTACGAAACTCTGCAATCCGCTTTTTCATAGTGCTTTCTGTTTCAGCGGATTCTTGCAAGCTCTGGCGCTGTTTTTGGAGCTGTTCGATCTGGCTGCTTAAATCAAAATACTTTTGCTCGTATGTATCTTTGTCAATGATTTCTTCCAGCCGCATATCAACCAGCTTGGCCCGCTTTGCGTCCAATGCAGCAATATCTTTCTCGACTTTCGCTAACTGTTTGCTTGCATTACTGTCCGAAAGGGTTTCTTCTGTTCGGGCAATAAATTCATCTAACACGTCTTTATTATTTTGGCACAGAAGCCGGTAGGATTCAATAAATGCCTGTTCAATGGTTTCCTCGGCAATTCCTTTACTGTCAGGACAAAACTTCTTGCCCTTTTTGGTAGCAGTCACACATTGCCAGATAACCTTGTTATACTGTGAACCGCTGTGCCAGCTTCGCCTTGTAAGTGTGCCACCGCAGAAGCCACATTCCAGCATACAGCTATCATGCGGGTACACCTCCTTTCCCGCGCCCTCCCGCATGGAACCGAGAGGGCGCGGTGGTGTGTTAGGATTTAACGATTACAGTTTGCGGTAGTAGGTGGTGGATGGCGGACAGCCGGGGGATCAGCCCAGCAGACCGGACAGCATGGGAACCAGAGTGACGCCGATCAGGGCGACACCGCCGCCCGCGACAAGCTGTTTTATCCCCAATTAGGTGTAAAACTCTGCTCGATGGCGGGCGGCGGCGTACAAAAAATCTATATGGTATTTTTTAAGAGAACCGTCCCGGCGGGACAGGTCAGGCAGTGACCTGTTCCACCTCCGGGATGGGTTTGAGATTAAAATGAATTTCGATAGAAATGTGTCTTGTTTTATCTTCGTCAATGCGCTCATGCACGACGATTTCTTTGATTAAGCGGTTGAGGGTGGCTGCGTCCAGCTCTGTGATGTTGGCGTATTCCTGAATGGCTTCCACCCATTGTTTTGCGTCATTGGCAAGCTGGACTTCATCGGACAGCCGCTTTCTGCCCTCGGACACTTTTGTTTTAAGCTCCGTCTGCTCGGTCTGTGTCTTTTCCAGCATGGTGTTGAAATTCTGCTCACTGATACGCCCTGCAATCATATCCTCATAAAGCCGCATGACCATTTTGTCCAGAACCTCAATCCGTTCCTCGTCCCTTGTAAGGGAGCGTTCCATTGCTTCCCGCTGTTCCCGCTGCTCGGCTTCACAGGTATTGGTCAGGCGGTCAGCAACCGCTTCCCCGTCCATCAGGGCAGCTCTGGCACATTCCCGGATTTTCCGCAGCACATGGCTGTAAAGGGTGTCATAGTCAATCCGGTGCTGGGTGCAGTGGTTCTTTCCAAAGGCATTGTAGGTCTTGCAGGAGTAAATCCGCTGGGGATGTTTTGCGTTTGTGTAGCGTATCGTCAGCGACTTCCCACACTCGCCGCATTTTATCAGTCCGGCAAACAGGCTGATTTCATTGGTCTGCCCCGGACGCTGGCGGGATTTCAGCTTGTTCTGCACAATATCAAAGCTCATGCGGTCAATCAGCGGTTCGTGCTGTCCCTCAACCACAACCCAGTCCTCCGGTTTCTTTTCCCCAATCGTGCCGATTTTGAAGCGGTAGTCTTTTTTCTGGGAAGCAATCGCCCCGGTGTAGACGGGATTCATCAAAAGGTCTTTGATAACGGAGAAGTCCCACATATACCGCCCGTTTTCCGGGTCTTTCTTTTCCCATTTGGTGCGGGTATTGCGAAGCCCCCGTTCCCGGTTCCACCATGTGGGGCAGGGGATTTTTTCTTCCTCCAGCCGTCTGCGGATATAGTTCGGACCATGACCGTTTAGGGCATATCCGAAAATCAGCCGCACAATCGGGGCGGTTTCCTCGTCAATGAGCAGATGGTTTTTGTCCTCCGGGTCTTTCCGATACCCAAACGGGGCAAGACACCCGGTAAACTGTCCTTTCTGCGCTTTCAGAAGATAAGAGGAATGGACTTTCTTGGAAATATCCTTGCTGTACATCTCGTTCAGGATATTCTTGAACGGGGCAATGTCGTTGTTATCCCGTAAGGTGTCGATACCGTCATTCATGGCGATATAGCGCACCCCGTTTCTTGGGAAAAAGTCCTCAATCAAATGCCCGGTTTGCAGATAGTTACGCCCCAGTCGGCTGAGGTCTTTCGTGATAACAAGGTTGATTTGCCTGCGCTCAATGGATCTCAACATTCTCTGTAAATCAGGGCGCTCCATATTAAGACCTGTGAAGCCATCGTCCTGATAGACTGCCACAACCTCCCATCCCTGCTTTTCGCAGTATTTTTCCAGCATATCACGCTGGTTTGCGATACTGGCACTTTCGCCTTGCAGGTCATCGTCCTTTGACAGTCTGCAATAGACCGCTGCACGATAGCCCCCGGCAAGTGCCGAACCGATTGTTCTGTATTCCATTTCGTTCATCATAGCCATTTACCCACACAATCCAGACGGTATCCGGCTCTTTTGAACCTCATCTTCATTATACTTCAATTCTTTCTTTTTAGCAAGATATTCTTTTGTATTTGACTTGCCGTATTTCTGGGAAATCAGGCTGACGAACACATCGGTGGCGTCCAGCTCCCCGTCAAATACAGTGGTCACATGAATCTCTGTTTTGTTTTTTGCCATAGGCAGTTATCCTCCATACATGAAAATAGCCAGACAGAGGGTGTCGGCAACGAAGTCCGGCAACGGGCTTCAAAAGACCTTGCAAACAATCTCAATCTGGCGGTGGTTACTATTTATACTTTTCTTTTATTTTTCTGTTGTTTTGGTTGTCATAGGGGAGAAAAGCCCGCAGTTATGGGTTTTTCCCCGGCAACCGGCTCGGCAACGGGATAGCAACGAAGTCGGCAACGGGCTGTCATTTTCAGAATGGAAGCTCCATCTGCTCCGTGACCTCCACAAAACCGTCCATAGATTTTTCGGGCGGGTTGTCGGTGTCCGTTGCCGGGATTTCACGCTCCCAGCCCTTTTGTCTGCCATATTCCGCAAACATTCTTGGATTGGAAAAGTAGTTCCACCCGGTAATGCACTGGTTCATTATCTCGTTGATTTCCCGGATTTCCCATTGCTTCGGCTCGTCAAAGGTGTGATTTAAGGCTTCCTTGTAGAGCTGCTTGGAACAGACCGTTTCCCCGGTGTACTTATCAAGGTAAGCCTGTATCATCCCGGCTTTGGTGTCCTCCGGCATAAAATCCCGCTGGTGTTCTTTGAGATACCGCTGCATGGCTGGGCTGAATGACAGCTTGTACCTGCCGCTTCGGTAAATCTCCATTGCTTCCGCCCACATCTGGCTGATATAGGCTCTGGAAGCGGCTTCGTCCTCCAAAATGTGAACCTCGGCTTGCTCCGGGTACACCATGACCGGGATAAATCGGCGGTTGCCGGAACGGTCAAGGGGGAGAAAGTCAAGGGCGTTGGAAGTACCGCCGAACACGCACTGACGGGGACGGTCTGCCGGGTGGGTTTCATAGGGTATCTTATAAACCTCTTTCTGTCGGCTTAGAAAAGACTTGATTTCCTCAATGCTCTTGGCATTGGCGGTTGCCATCATTTCCGACATTTCAATTATCCAGTGACCTTGCAGCTTGCGGTACACGTTATCATCGTCCAGCTTCCGCAAATCATCGGAAAACCACTCGTCCCGGACTGCCAGCAGACGGAAGAAGGTGGACTTGCCAGCCCCCTGACCGCCTACCAGACACAGCATGATTTCAAACTTGCTTCCGGGCTTAAATGCCCTTGTAATCGCCCCCAAAAGAAACAGCTTTAGGGCTTCATAGGTGTAATCGTCCACATCCGCCCCCAGAAAGTGCCGCAGACAGAAGCGGATGCGCTCCGTCCCGTCCCATGCAAGGCTGTTCAGAAAATCCCGGATGGGGTGGTACTTATTCTCATTCGCCACAATCCCGATGGCGGTTTCAATCTTTTTCTCACTGGTCAGCCCGTAGGTTTCCTCCAGATAGAGAAGCAGATACTTCATGTCTGTATCGGTCAGGGCTGTGCTTTCT
Organism: Subdoligranulum variabile; assembly: GCF_025152575.1. Taxonomy (NCBI): domain Bacteria; kingdom Bacillati; phylum Bacillota; class Clostridia; order Eubacteriales; family Oscillospiraceae; genus Subdoligranulum; species Subdoligranulum variabile. The sequence continues at coordinate 643,276 of NZ_CP102293.1, forward strand.
CTGTGAAAACCGATGGGCTTTATGATGTCCTTTCGGTCGGTCAGGATGTTATAGGCGATTGCCCCGGCAAGCACCGGGTCACGCTGGAATACGGTCAGGCAGTTCCGTATGCTCTGGCGGACACCGCCTTTCTCGGTGGTTTCCAGAGTTGCCTTTACTTCCTCAACGCTCTGGGGCGGCTGCATGGCGTTCATGGTGTTTTTTAGTTCTTGCTGCGTCTGCGGCGGCAAGCTCTGCCATTCGCTGTTCAAGCTGTATCACATCCTTTCCATGTTCCGTAATCAGTGAAGCGATTTCCTCCGTATCCCCAAACAGCAGCACATCCAGCAGATATTCCACATGGGCTTGCTTCTGCAAGGCTTCCACGAACCGGGGATGAAACGCTTCCTCCGGGGAGTGCGGGGCATAGTCGGTTTTCCATACCCGTAAGAGGTGTAGATAATCGGCAAGGACACGGAAGCAATGTGCCTTTGCTTCCCGGAACTGTTCTTCCGGGGATTTCTGCCGGGGCTTGGGCTTCCTTGCCCTGCCCGGTGGCTTCCAGTCCTCATAGGCAAGCCCGAAGTCACTCGCCAACTGTGCGGCGGCTTCCTTTTTCCCCAGCCCGTACAGGGCAGCTACAAAATCAATCACATCCCCATCTGCACCACATCCGAAGCAGTGGAAACGCTTGTCCAGCTTCATGCTGGGGGTCTTATCGTTGTGGAACGGGCAGCAAGCCATCCCGTTTCTGTTTACCCGGATTCCGTAATGCTCCGCAGCCTGTCTTGTCGTAACGGACTGCTTCACAGCTTCAAATACATTCAAATCAATTCCTCCTTGTAAAAAAGAAAAGGCACTTATCATTCTCAATCTGAAAATGGCAAGTGCCTGTTAAAGTTCCATATCCTGTTGTTTGTGTTTCGTCTGTGCCGGGGCGTTTTTCTGTGCTCTCTTCTCGTCAGCCTTATCCTGCAAGACTTCTTTGAGGGGCTGCTTCTTGGGCGGCTCTTTGCTTTCCTCTGTGCCGGGTGTGGCTTTCCGTACCCAGTAGCGGATGTCCCACAGCTTCTTCAAATCTTCCTGCACCTCGGTCAACGGTACTTTCAAGTCTGCGATTTCGTCCACAAGCTTCGCCTGTTCCTGCAAAAGCTCCTTTTTCGTGCTGTCCTTATCGTCCGGGTGCTTGGCAAGGTAGGCACTGGCTTTCTCAAACCGGGCAACCTCCGGGTGTTCCAGCTTGAATTTTTCCTTAGTTTTCTTGAAAAATATCTTCTGGTATTTCTCATAAACGGGCTTACATTCCTTACAGTCCGTCCGGGCGGCAAGGATAGCGTCAATCACGTTGCTGCGGGTTTCCTTTGGCTTCATCTGCTTTCGGTAGTCGGCGGCAGATTTCCCGGACGTTTCTATAAAGTTTTCCAAATCCTCCACGGTGGAAAGTCCCTTTCTCTGGAGATAGGACAGGGCTTCGCTGACTGCCTTTAAGTCTTTGGAAGTCCCCCGGCTTTGTCCCGCCCGTGTCCAGCTGCTCCGTTCTGCCTTTCGTATCTCCATATACTTCATCAGCAGATTGGGAAGAAAGACCGCTTCCTCCGCAGCTTTTTGGGCAAGCAGTTCATTCCGCTTTTCGCTAAGCTCCGCAATCCAGCCTTTGAGATTTTTAATAAGCTGCCGGATGGACTTCATCAAACTATTGGCGGCTTTGATTTCTCGGTTCAGGTTGCCGATGTTCGTCTGAATCCCACGCTTTTCCATCTGCCGGACAGCAGCCCCTTCATGGACGGTAGGGATAATATCAAGCCCCTGTCTTTCGTAAGAACGGAGATCTACTCGTTCCGGGCGGTTGTTGGCTTCCAGATAGCGGTTTTGGATGACCTCCCATTCATGCCGCCAGATTTCGCCATATTTGCGGTCGTTCCAGTCAACCGTATCTTCCTTGTGGCTTTTCCACCTGCCGGACGGGAGCTTGATTCGTTCCCCGTTCTTATCAAGTTCATAGACCTTGCGGCTCTTGGGAAGCCATTTCCCACGCTCATCCATTGCCCGCATGGTCAGCATGACATGGGCGTGTGGGTTTCCGTCCCCTTTGTCATGGATGGCAAAATCCACGCACATTCCTTTGGAAACAAACTGCTGGCGGCAGAAATCCCGTACAAGGGCGGCGTACTGGTCGGGCGGTATCTCTCTGGGAATGGAAAGCACCCACCGCCTTGCAAGCTGGGAGTTCCATTGCTTCTCAACAGCTTCGGCAGCGTTCCAGAGGGTGTTGCGGTCTGTGTACTCCAGGGGAGCGTTTGCCGGGAGCAGGATTTCATTGTGGACGATACCACGCTTTTCCGGGTAGTGTTTTACTTCCTGGTCATATTCACAGAACAGCTTTTCGCCGCTCTGGTAAGCAGCGGCGGCAACCGCAGACTGGCGGTGGCTGCGCTGCACAATAGAGATTTCGTTGTGTGGACAGGGCATTTTGTGTTCCTCCTTTCCGTTTTTGGACATAGAAAAAGCAGGATACCTTTTCAGATTTCCTGCTTGTTGTGCCGCTGGGGGCGGCGGGTATTTAGTAATACATTTACATAGTTTTGTGCAAGTACCAAAGTCGCACAATAAATACAATTTGTCCAATAGCATAAGCCCCAATAATAGTGAAACATGGGACTACTGTCATATATCCGGTGAAAATCAAAGCAAAAATAGAAACAGCAATCGTAACATTCATTACCTTGAAGCCACTTGCCATAGCAGCATTACTAAGCGAAATATTTCTCTCGTCATTTTCCTCTATTTCCATTTCTTTGGTTTTCTTAACGAACAAGTCGCACACACCAGATACAATCAGCAAAATTCCAATGAGAGATGTACCTACTACTATTAAGTCGGGACGTGGCACAGGTATTATTTCATGTACTCCCAAACCGTATGTTAGCAATCCTCCCAGTAGAATAATCATTCCTGTAACTGTCATTAAAATCAACAACCTTTTTTTCATAATCAATCCTCCTCGTAAATAAAAATTTCTTCAATACTCATGTTGAAATATCTGGCAATCTTAAATGCCAACTGAATAGATGGGTTATAGCGTCCGTTTTCCAAAGAGCCGATGGTCTGGCGTGATACTTCCAATGCATTTGCTAAATCTTCTTGCTTTATGCCTCGTTGCTTTCGTAATTCTTCCAGGCGATTTTTCATGTCATCCTCCTCTCTTATGGAAAGTTAACTTTCCATGCTTCCATTATATCACATAGTTCTTTTATGTCAAGTTAGCTTTCCATTTGCATTATATTTTATGAAACTTATCGGCTGGGAACAGCTTGCAACGCAAGGTGTCCCCAGATGGCAAGTCCACAAAAGGGTAGCTGGCGGCAGCCAGCGCAGGGGAAGCGTAGCGTCCCCTGTATGATTTGGAGCAGACCTTGACTGCGGAAAATCACAGCCCTCCGGCAAGGAGCCTTCGGAGAACGCAATGCACCAACCTCTGGGTGGTGTATAATTGCGCCCTTAGTAAACTAAGGGGTTTCCGGCTTCTCCCGTTCCAGCAGTTTTTTCAATAGTTCCTGCGTGTCCTGCCTGTGAAAAATGAGTTTCAACAGCAGCATGACATCATCATCTGTCAGGCGTTCCGGCTCTTGCAGAAAACTTTCCAGCATACCGCCACGAGTACAGAGCCGGTGCGTCCGTTCCTTTCGGGTAAGCTGCTTCAACTGGTGCTGCAATGCCTTTTCATCATTGATGGCTTTCCGCAGTTTCTTTTCGCTTTTTTCCAACTCCCGGTTGAGCTTTTCCAGTTTTGAGGTATCAGGCAAGGGCAGCGTCCTCCTTTCCCGGTATCAGCACATAAATCCTGTTTGGTTCTCCAATGCCCTGACGCACCCGCATGATAAGTCCGGCGGTTTCCAGTTCATTCAGAGAACGCTTGACCGTCATGGGGCTGCGGGACAGGACTGCGGCAATGGCTGTGATGGGGAAGCAGACAAACAGGATTCCGTTCTCGTCCTCCTTCCCTTTGGATAGCATAGCGTCCAGCATCCGGCAGTACATGACCTTTGCGGTGCTGCTGACTGGAAATCCTGTCAACGCTCTGGGAAATGGCATACAGGGCGGTAATGGTGTGTCTATCGTCATAAATTCAAAATTCATTCGGTGTGTTCCTCCTTTTTCTTTGCTCGTTTGGATAAATAACGGGGGCAGTCAATCACAACCGCCCGGAAGCTCTGCTTGCACCCATGCTGGCATTTCCGGCATAATTCGTTGTAAGTGACACGCCCCCGGTCATTGAGGTAAAAGGAAAGCTCATGCTTCCTCTTTTTGCTCATTCTCGGCATATTGTGTTTCCTCCCGTTTTCGTGTATGGTTTCGGGGCGATTTTCGGCAAAATTACAGCCATAGAGCCGCTTAAAATCTCCCGAAGTATCAGCGATAGGGTAGACTATCCCCCTATCAGATTGTCGTGTTTCGGTATCATTTCGGTGTCAGTTCGCCAGTTCTCCCCGGTGTCGTTCCTCCCCTGAATCTCACAGCGGCGTATCGCTCCCTTTGGTACGCTCGTTTCGGTCAGGGTTCCTCCATATCCCTTCCAAAAGTCATGGCGCTACATCGCCGGGGAAGCATATCCCACACAGGCTGGTCATTCGATTGGAATAATCCATCGATGAACTACCTGTATCATAGAACATTTTTGTGCCCTGTGCCGTATGTCCACAAAGTAGGAATTAGGGGTAAAAATCAGAAATTTCCACGATTGCGGAAAGTGTGATATAATCCAGTTAAACGGCAACAATGAAACCGCCGGAAAGGAGCGTGCACCCATGAAAGGAGCAACAAGCATACAGGAACGCCTTTGGGAACTCCGCAAGGACAAAGGCTTAAATCTGGAAGAACTTTCAAAGCTGACGGGTATTTCTAAATCAGCCCTTGGCAGTTATGAAAAAGAAGATTTTAAGGAAATCAATCATGGAAACCTCATCACGCTGGCAGACTTCTATGGGGTTTCCGTTGATTATCTGCTGTGCCGGACAGAGAACAAGGAGCAGATCAACACGCCATTGACGGAGCTGCATTTGAACGATGAGATGGTTGCACTTCTGAAAAGCGGTCGGATTAACAACCGTCTGCTCTGTGAGCTTGCCACACATAAAGATTTTATCAAGTTTCTTGCAGACATTGAGATTTATGTGGACGGGATTGCCACCATGCAGATTCAAAACCTCAATGCACTTGTTGATACCGTCCGGCATGAAATCATTGAACGGTATCGCCCCGGCGAAGATGACCCGCATTTGAAAGTGCTGCAAGCTGCCCATATCAGTGATGATGAATATTTCAGCCACATGGTTCTGGATGACCTCAACCTGATTATCCGGGATATTCGGGAATCCCACAAAAAGGACAGTGAAAGTGCGCCCCAGACCACCGTTGCCGATGAACTGAAAGAAAATCTGGAAGCCGTCGAAAATTTCAAGGGCAGCCGTTTGGAAAAACTGGCAATGCTTTACTGCAAGCAACTCGGTATCAACTACAAAAATTTATCGGAAGAAGAATTTCGCTGGCTGATTCGGATTCTCCAAAAATCAAAGAAAATGGGAACGCCTATCAGCCAGAGGAAAAAATGGTAAAGAAAAACCGCTGTTGCATGGTTTGTTGGCTTCATTCCATGTAGCAGCGGTTCGTGCTGTGATTATTCAGTTAGAATTTCTGAAAGACAAGCTGGAAGTTATAGTGCAATCTTTTTCCATTTTCTAATCTTGGTTCTAAAGGTTCCGAACGGAGCAACTGTATTAACATGTATGAATTTGTATACTTCCCAGACAGCTGTTTTAGTTGCTTCGTCAGCCCATTTTCTCATATGTGGTTTAAATAATTCTTCCTCACTCAGAGAATCAATCATTGCATAAATAGAGTTGATATTCTCATTCAATCTGTCTTTCAATTCTTGCAGTGACAGCTGGGCATATGTATCTGTGAACCATTGATATAATTCGCCAAGCTGATTCCACTTAAAATTATCCGAAGGAGTTTTGACAGGAATACCCTTTCTTTCGTCTGATTCCCATTTAATAACAAGAGTTGTCCAGCCGACCTGATAAGCAAGATTTTCAGCTGGAGTTCGATCGATCTCATCAACTCTCTTATCTTTTAAATGCTCAGGAATATCATTAAATTCTGAAATATACTTTGCAAAGCTTTTATTTATCTCGTTTTTAAGCTCGTCTTTATTCTCATATGTTCTCAATAGTCTATCCCCTCAGCTTCCGATTTTCCGGTTTCAAAAACAGGAATTTTCAAATTAGTCTTTGCAAATAACCTTTGAACCTTCACCATCAATTACAATTCCCTGACGGTTGTTAATTGGGCATAGATTCAAATCCGAAAACTCAGTCATTATTTTCTCGGTAACTTTCTTAAATGGTGCTGTAAGATAATGCGGAAGAACATAGAAATCAATCAAATCAAGCCCTGCATCATCTTCTTGTGAGTAGTCCTCTGGCTTTTCATCCATTTGCTCGATATATTGGATGCTTGGAGCGCATATAATTGCGCCTGCCGACTCGCCAATCATCAATTTTCCATTTGCCAATTCCTTTTTCAGCAGCCCATCAGCTCCCGTCTTACGGAGCTGGTCCATAAGAAAAAAAGAATTTCCGCCGGTAAAATATATCACATCTGCATTTTCAAAAACAGACTGTATCGTTGAATAAGCCTCCGTTGAAATATCAATTTCAGTTACGATTGCTCCCAACTTTTTGAATAATTTTCGAGCCGAGCCGACATAACCGATGTAGCCTTCACGCAGCGAAGCTGTTGGAATAAATGCGACTTTCTTATTTTCAATTTCTTCCTTTATCAGACTTCCTACACTTGAAAAGTGCGAACATAAAAATAGTTTCATCAATATTCTCCTTTATAGATTTCGATTTATCATAATTATTCTACCATATCGTTATGAATAAATCATCTCATGCAAAATAATTTCTTCTGCCCGGTTGCGAATGTTATTGCAACGCTGCACCCATTCCATTTGACAGGTACGCTTTAATTCCTCAGTCACACCCTCGGCAGCTTTCATCTGCTCCATGATGGTATCGAACCGCTTCTGTGCCTGTTCGTTCAGGTCTGCAAGATATGTCCACAATTCTCCGGTCAGTATCAATGTGTTCAATCTGGCTGGATGGACTTCTCTTAAATATTCCCGGTGCATCCGTCCATATTTTCCGATGGGGCGGTGTTCCTCCGGCAGTTTCAAGTCTGGGATGTAGTAATCTCCGACAAGAATATAATCAATTCCGTTTTCCGTTATTCTTGGTTTCAATTCGCTCATGTTCCTTACCTCCTGTGGAAGTAGGCTCGTCTGGTACTAACTCAATCACATCGGTAATCTCACAATTCAGCGTTTCGCAGATACGGGCTAATGTATCCATGCTGATGTGCTTTCCCTCTTTGCTCATGTTGGCAATCATATTTGTTGTCATACCAGCAGCAAGCCTTAAATCCTCTTTTCTCATATCACGCTCTAACAGTGTGTGCCAGAGTGGTTTATAGCTGATGTGCATATTGTTTTCCTGCCTTTCTATCCATACCACCGGGGCGGCTGCCCCGGCAGGAACTTTTCTCTTATTATAACACCAATCTTGTGAAATCACAATTTATTCTTGTAGACTGCCGCTGATACCGTCTGGATTGTGCTTTTCCTTTCGTTTTTTGTTCCAACTAATTAGCCATGAGCTGCTTGATGCCCTGCGACTTGCTGGCCGGGTTATCCTGCCCGTAACCTTCCAGAAGGTTGATGCCGCCCCAAACACACAGGGCACCGCCGAGGCCCACAACGATGGTCTGCAAAGTAGTAACTGCGCTATTGAAAAATGCCATAAATTTACCTCCATAATTTCAGATTGTGATGTTGTTTTGATGGAAAAATCGCCGGTCAGATACCGGCGTCACAATCCGCAGACGGCCCGGAGATTAACGGTCGTCCAGCCATTTCAGCACGGCCAGCGAATACATTTCGCCCCATGCTTCACACATCTGGCGGTTTACTTCCAACACCATCTGTTCCGCCTCCTGTTTCGTTGGCGGGGTGTCGTGTTCTGCGATCCACCGGCACATAACCGCAGCGGAAATGATAGCCCGGTAGATTTCTTGCTCTGCTCTGAAATAATCCGCAAATGTCAATTCATCCGAGTATTCCATAGGCCGATACTCCTTTCAGTCCGCCGGTCATTCGTCCACGGCGGCCATATCTTCATCCGACAGGTCTATGTCGTAGAGGTCAAAGGTTTCCTCCTGCGAAACCACTCGCTGCCGTTTCCGGCGCAGGGCGGTCAAGTACCTGTCCACGTCAAAATAGTTCTTCTTGTCGGTGTCGGAAAGGTATTTGTAGCGGGGATGGCGGGTAATGTCGTATTTCTCACTGAAAAACGGTCTTACGCCGCGCACCTGCAAAATACACTTGCCTCCGTCCATCGTGGCGATCTCGTCCTGTGACATCAACTCCTTTCCTAACTTCTGATAATTCAATCCGTGAGAGGTCTGTGCGCCCCGGTTTTCACTCTGGTTGTAGCTGTCGATGGTTTCTTTGCCCAGCACGTCAGAGATTTCCTTGGCGTTTTTGCCCCGCCCACTAAGGAAAAGCGTACAGTCGCAGTTGTCGGAAATGATTTCCGCAGCGTCCTTGTAGATGGCCTTTAACTGTGACTGGCTTTGCAAAATAATAGAAGCCGAGATTTCCCGGCTTCGGATGGTGGCGATCAGCTTGTCAAAGTTGGGTATCTGGCCGATGTTCGCAAACTCGTCCAGTATCATGCGGACGTGAACCGGCAGCCGCCCGCCGTATTTATCATCGGCCCGGTCGCAAAGCAGGTTGATAAGCTGGCTCTGCACCATTGCCAGAATGAAATTAAAGGTGGTGTCCGTGTCCGACATAATCAGGAACAGCGCCGTTTTCTCGTCCCCGATGGTGTCAAGTTCCAGTTCGTCGTCCTCCATCAGCTCCCGGACTTCCCGAATGTCAAAAGGGGCCATTCTCGCGCCCGCGCTGATAAGGATAGAGGAACGTGTCTTGCCCGCCGAAAGCAGGAATTTTTTATACTGGCGGACGGCAAAATGGTCGGGGTCGCGTTCCTCCAATCGCTCAAACATCATATCCACTGGCGATTGAAATTCCGGGTCGTCCTCGCGGGCTTCGCTGGCATTTATCATTTCAAGCAGCGTCGTGAAGTTCATTTCTTCCTCCGGCGCTTCCTGCCAGATATAGCCGATCAGGGCCGTGTAGAACAGCCGTTCCGATTTCACCCAAAAATCTTCCGCGCTTTTTTCGCCCTCGCCCTTGGTGTTGCAGATCAGGGTGTTTACCAGCTTCAACACGTCTTTTTCCGAGTGCAGATACCGAAACGGGTTGTATTTCATGCTCTTGGAAAAGTTGATGGTGTTCAGCACTTTCACGCGGTAGCCGCTGCGGATAAGGAGCTGGCCCACTTCACCGATCAAGCTGCCCTTGGGATCGGTTATCACAAATGAGGTCGGATAGTCCTTGGACACGCATTGCATAAGGTTCGGCTTCACGAAGAACCGGGTCTTGCCGCTGCCGCTGCCTCCGATCACCAGAACATTTTTATTCCGGGCGGTCTTGGGGTCTTTCGGCCTGTTGTTCATCGTCAGCCGTTCCGTCTGTGTCAGCAGAATGTTGTTGTCAAAATTGGGGTCGATATAGGGGGCTATATCCTTGGGGCCGCCCCATCGGGCGCTGCCGTAGGCTCTGCTGGCCGTGGTGCAGCTTGGTCTTGCCCTTGTTTCTGGCTTCCAGAAACTTGCGGGCCGCCGCTTGTAGCACTTGGGCCGTCAGCTTGGCCGATTTGATGGAAAAGGCCATTGTCTTTTGGGTTACTTCCTCCTGCAATCGCTATCCCTCCTTTCGCAGAAGTGCGGCGGCACGGTTAAGGTGGCACCGTCAGCCGCCGCAGGAAACAGAAAAGGGACAGCCGCTTGCGCCGGTTGTCCCCGATTAAATCCTCACCCGCAGGCCGGAAAGGTCGTCGGCACGGATGCCAACCAGATACCAGTCGTCCCCGTACTCAATGCGGGTGGGCTTCCACCTGCCGCCCACCATCACGTCAAAGGTTTCCCCACAGTGCAGGCCGCCGTAATAGTCCGCCAGATCAAAGCGAATGTCGTAACGGTCGCTGCGCTCGTCGAAGATCAATGCACCCTGTTTCATAGGGCCGTCCTCCTTTCAGATTTTGCCGGTGTTCATGTCATGGGCCACCAGCGCGGTATAGTAACCGTTCATGGTGCTGGGGGCGTTGAACAGCATAGCCAACAGGTATTTCTTGATGTTGCGGATTTCCGAAGTGTTCTTGCTCAAACACTGGAACACAAATTCAATGTGGCTGCTGTCCAGCTTCATAAACTTGGATTTCACCAGCTCTGCCGGGTAATCGTCCCCAGCAATACGGATGGTCTTGCGGGCGCTGCACACGGTTTCCACCAGCAAGTCCACGATCTCGTCCAGCGTTTCCCGGTCAATGCCCTTGGCGTGCTGGCAAAGGTGTTCGTACTCGATGTTGTCCATGATGATCTCACGATAAATCTCTATGGCGCTCTGTGATTTCGCTCCCGTTCCTTTCCGTTCCGGCGGCTGTGCCGCTTCGTCCTCCGAGGGGAAGGGTCGGGAAAGGATAGGAATGGAATCGGTAATTGATACATCCGTAGTTGTTTTTTCTTTACTTGATATATCTTTATTTAATTGCGTTGGATTTCCCAATGTCGGTTTTCCCGGTGTCGGGTTATCCGATGTTGGATTTTCCAACACCGGGTTTTCCAATCCCGGTGCGGCCTTGTCCGGCTGCTCTGGCCGGGGCTGGGGCTGCTCGTAGATGGTGTAGATCATGTCGGCCATTTTGCCCTTGCCGTCCCGGTTCTGCTGTCGGGTGATATATCCGGCTTTTTCAAGTTCCCATACCGCTGTGCGGATGGCGTCGATGCTTTCCCGGTTGATAAGGGATAAGCCTTTCAGGGTGTAGTCCCAATTTTCCGGCAGGGAGAGCATTTGCGATAACAGGCCCTTGGCTTTCAGGGATAAGTCCTTGTTCCGCAGGTGGTGGTTGGACATCACCGTGTAGCCCTTGTTGCGCTCCACACGGAATACTGCCATGTTCTCAACTCCTTTCACTCGAAATGTCACCGCGTCGTAGGCGGTCAGCTTGCCCGGCTGGTAGGGACATTCCGCATAGACGCAGAATTGATATTTCCAGTGCGGGCGATAAAAGCGGCAGGTGCCGCAGTCCTCCGGCGTGACCGCCTCGCCGCTGTCGTAGTGGTCGAAACCGGGCTTGCCCTGCATGAGCTGTTCAAAGGCCCGGTCGCTGCCGGAAGTGAAGTACATAGGCCGTCGCCTCCTTTCTGCTTTTGGGCAAAAAGAAAAGCCGCAGACTTTTTTCAAAATCTGCGGCTTCCGCCCATGAGAAAGGGACACCGTTTGCACGATGTCCCTTTCAGTCAATTATTTAGTTTTTTGTGTTCCCACACTCCATATCAATAACTACCGAAACCGTGATATAGTCCTCAATACGCTTATTACGGAATTTATCACCCTCGGCGTCAAACACCACATGGCGGGAAAAGTGCCTAAATCTAAGGATTTCTACAAGGTTTCTCTTTGTAGCAACACTATTGTCTCGACGTGCCGTGTATGGGGGAACAGGTCCACCGGCACAAACCGCTGTGCCCGATATCCCTTTTGGGAAAACAAGGCCACATCCCGGGCCAGTGTTTCGGGGTCACAGCTGACATAGACCACCCGCTGCGGTGCCATCCGGGCGACCGCTCCGATACAGGCCGGGGTGCTGCCCGCCCGGGGCGGATCCAGGAAGACCACATCGGGATGCAGGGCTTGCCGGGCTGCCTGCTCCATCCACTCGGTGGCGTCGGCGCAGGTAAAGCGGGCATTGCGCACCCCGTTGCGCCGGGCATTGGCAATGGCATCCCGCACCGCCGCAGGATTGCGCTCAATGCCCAGGACCTGCCCCGACGACGAGGCAGCACAGAGCCCGATGGTACCGATACCACAGTAGGCATCCACCACCGTTTCCTTTCCGGAGAGATCGGCCAGTTTCATGGCCGTGCGGTAGAGCACCTCGGTCTGGAGCGGATTGACCTGATAAAAGCTGCGGGACGAGATGGCGAAGCGCAACCCACACAGGGTATCCAGCACCTGGCCGGGACCGTAAAGGACCTTCTCCCGGTTGCCCAGCACGGCGCTGGTGGCCGTGGGGTTGATGTTGTGGACGATTCCCGCCACCCAGGGCGCCTCTTTGCGCAGCGCCGCACAGAAATTGCGGCTGCCCGGCAGCGCCGGGCCGGGCGTGACCAGCGTTACCAGCACTTCGCCTTTACGGGTGCCGCGCAGTACCACATGACGCAGACTACCGGTGCCCCGGTCCTCATCGTAGGCTGTCCAACGGCAGCTGCGCGCTGCCTGCAGCACCGCCTCCAGCGTCCGGTTCAGTGCTTCCTGCTGCAGCAGACAATCGCTGCCCGGCAGGACCGTATGGGTTCCCTCGGCATAGAGACCGCAGACCAGTTTTCCCTGGCGCATGGCAAAACTGGCAATGGCCTTGTTGCGATAGTGCCAGGGCTTTTCCATCCCCTGCACCGGTTCCACCGGGGCAAATTTGCCCAGCAGCGTCTGCAGACGGGTCTGTTTTTGGGCCAGCTGTTCCGGGTAGGGGGTCGCCAGCAGCGGGCATCCGCCGCATTTCCGGGTAAAATTGGGACAGGTGTTGCTCATATCGGTTCTCCCTTTGCGCGGGACTTGCGCGGTGTGATACAATAAAAACAGAGCATGCAGACCCCATCGGGGCCATACATTGTGAAAGGACAGCAAACGAAACGGAGGCACTCTTATGAATGTACTTTTGATCAACGGCAGCCCGCACAAAAACGGCTGTACCTATACCGCCCTGAGCGAAGTGGCCAGCGCTCTCAACGAAGCCGGCATCGAAACCACGATTTTCCACATCGGCCCGGCACCGGTGGGCGGTTGTGTAGGCTGCGGCGGCTGTGCCAAAGCCGGAAAATGTGTTTTCGGCGGCACGGTGGCCGATGTGCTGCCGCTGGTGGAAAAGGCCGACGGCGTCGTCTTCGGTGCGCCGGTCCACTATGCCACCGCCGCCGGCAGCATGCTGGGTTTCATGCACCGGCTGGCCATGAGCGGCGGCCAATATCTGCGCCACAAGCCGGCAGCCGTGGTGACCAGTGCCCGCCGGGCCGGCACCACCACCGCATTGGAGGCCATGGAAAAGGTACCCCAGTTCTTTGAGATGCCGCTGGTAAGCTCCACCTACTGGCCGATGGTCCACGGCGGCAACGCGGACCAGGCCAAACTGGACGAGGAGGGCTGCCAGATCATGCGCAACCTCGGCCGGAATATGGCCTGGATGCTGCGCTGCATCGAAGCCGGCAAGGCGGCAGGCATTGAGCCGCCCCAGGCCGAAAACGACAAGCGCACCAACTTCATCCGCTGAGTGGGAGGAGAGCCGGACGGTTCCACGTCCGGCTCTTTTTTGTTACAGCAGTGCTTGCAGCACCCACGCATAGAACTGCCAGCCTACCAGGGCAAACCCGGCGCCGAAGGCAAGACCGGCCAGCACATCGCTGATATAATGTACGCCGGTGACCACCCGGGACACCGCGATCAATCCCGCCAGAACGGCCAAGGCAGCTCCCAGCGGCACACTGCAATGCCAGGCTGCCACGGCAATGGCTGCCGCGGAGAAGCAATGCCGGCTGGGCATACTGCGTCCGGATTCCTCCTTCGGGAAGAGCGGGCGGTATCCCAGCGCCGTATAGGGGCGGGGCCGGTCAATGCGTGCCCGCAGGGCGCTGCCTGCCCAGAAAGCCGCCGCCGGGATCACAATGGCCGGCAGCAGACTTTCCCGATGCCAGGCAGCCAGCCAGAACAGCAGCAATCCATAGAGGAGATAGACGGCAGCCACCGCCCCCCGGCTGACCAGGTACAAAACACCCTTGGCTGCCGGATGCGCCTGAAACCAGCCGATGACGGCACGGTAGCGTTGTTCGTTCATGGACGGTTCCTCCCACAGTTGATGGTATAAGGATAGCACCCCGCAAAAGGCTTGTCAAACAACGGCGCTTGTGTTTATAATAAAGGCAGTTCTGATGATACGGAGGACCTGCTTTTGTTTGGTTTTGCAAACGGTCTGCTTCTGGCACTTTTCGCTGCGGCAGCCGTGGATTTTGTACTTGCGTGGCGCCGATGCGCCGGCCCCGCCAACGGCCTGCGTACTCTATGGCGGCAGGAACATCTGCTGTTCGGCGGTTGGGGACAAGCCTGGCGGCTGCGGGCCGGACAGGGTGCCTTTTGCCTGGGACTCATGCTGTATGAGTTCACCGTCGTCTTCTGCAACAGCATGGCCCGGGAACAGTGGCCCTGGCTGCAGGAACGGCTTTCTCCGGTACTGGACACATTGATGTATCTGGCCTTCTTCGCGAAGATTCTGCTGGGCACCCGCTACACCTGGCGCAATCTTGGCGTAGCCGGGGCTTTGTATTTCATTGCCCGTTGGGTCTACTTCAACGGCCAGAACATCTGGTTTCTGGGCCTCGCAGTGGTGCTGCTGGCGGCCAAGGATGTGCCTCTGCGCCGGGCGATGAAAGCGTTCCTGGCCTGCGGACTGCCCGTCCTGGCGCTTGTGGAGGTCCTGCATTTTGCGGGGATCCTGGCACCGGGTGCCACCAGCGAGCGGGACGGCAGTTTCCGCCTGATGTTCGGCTACGGACATCCCAACACCTTCGGCGGCATTGTCTTCGGGCTGCTGCTGGCCTGGGTGCTGCTGCGCCGCGTCCGGCTGTGCTGGCTGGAAATTGCAGGTGTGGCCGGTGTGGGGGTGTTTTTGCTGCTGGGCCCGGCATCGCGCTCTGCCGCCCTCTGCGCATTGCTGCTGGCCCTCCTGCTGGCAGGGGCCAAGTTGCTGGGGCCTCGTCCGGCAGGCAAGCCAGCTGCCTCCCTGACCGCGGCTCTGGTACCGCTGGTGCTGGCCGTCAGCCTGATTCTCCCCCTCTTCGTTGTCAAGGTCGGCCCCTGGGCCAGCGATGTCGGTCCTGCCTGGCTCAAAAGGCTGGATGATCTGTTGACCTGCCGCATCTCCCTTTCCTGGGCGGCCTACCGCGTCTTTGACATCAAGATCGCCGGGCAGATGCTGACGGAATGGCCGGTGCTCGACAACATCTTTGTCTATCTGCTTTACCAGTTCGGTCCGGTTTTGCTTGGTCTTGCCGTGATCCTCCTGGCTGCAGCGCTCTACGGCCACGCCCGCCTGGGGCGCTGGCAGGAAGTGGCCTGCCTTGTGACGGTCCTGTTCTACGGATACATGGAGACCCAGGTGCTGCACATCACCAGCAATCCTGCCGCCCTGCTGCTGTGCGGTGCAATCTTTGCGCTGCCTCCAAGCCGCTGGGACCCGTCCTGAATACCAAAAATGCACACCGCAAATGCGGTGTGCCTTTTTCCATCAGAACGGCCAGAATTGCCAGGTGGCAATGGGGATGTTATAGGAATTGCCCTGCATCAGCAGGACCAGGAAACAGATACCACTGATGATCTGCCAGACCAGCATCGCTCCGCAGAGCAGCAGCCGGCCGCCCAGAAGTGCCTGACGCTGTCCGCTTTTCCAGGCGGTGCCGGCACGCAGGAAGGCGCAGAAAGATTCAAACAGAAATACCCAGTAGCAGATGAAAGGCCCCCACCAGAGGTTGCCGTGGCCGATGCGCTCGCCGCCTTCCACGATAAGCAGTGCCTCGGCCATCGCCACCGCAAAGGTCAGCAGGCTGAACCGGTAGCGGAAATGCCCCCAGGCAGCCCGGCCCAGCAGCACCGCCACCGCACCCACAAATACCAGCGAGCGGATCATGCCACGGCGGGCAGACTCACTGAAAAGACCCCAGGAGATCACGCCGTTCTCAAAGTAGGCTGGGTCCACCGAGAAAATCAGTTCCAGCCCCCCACCGCCGCTCTCGCCGCTGAACAGTACCACCGACTCCAGCAGGCAGAGGGCAATGCTGGGCAGCACACTGCAACCTATGAGAATCTCGCGCTTCAGGTTTTTCCCCCGGGTCCGGATCAGATCGGCGATAAGCAGCAACAGCAGAGCCGGCGCAAAGGCAAAGACGAAATTGGCTTTGAACGCCGTGGAGAGGGTGAGCAGGACGGTGTATACCAGCCAGGTGCGGACATCCAGCCCGGTATGCATTCCCTGCCAGGCGCGGTAAAAGCAGAGCATGGCCAGCAGCGCAAAGGGTGCCAGCATGATGTAGGTAGTATTATGGTAGATCGTACCGTTGATGGTGCCGATATACCAGTAACCCCCCCGCGGGATCCAGGCCGCCTGGGCAAGGTTGACCACAAGGCTCAGCAGCAGCCGCACCGGTGCCGGGAGCCGGGGTGCCGCGGCACGCAGCCCCCAGGCGAACACCGCCAGCGCCGCGATCTGGAAAATGGCCAGCAGCACAGCCATGCCCCACTTACCGGCCAGCGCATAGGCCGGCGGGATCAGCAGATAGGCCGCGGTATATACTTCTCCCCGCAGCGCTTCCTCCAGGTGCTGGGGCAGATCCGACGCAAAGCCGTCGGTAACGCAGAGCTGCTGGTGATGCAGCCAGCACATTGCCAAAAAATACACCGCATATACCAGCAAGGTGACTGCCGGCAGGGCTTTTTTTTCGAAATTCCTTTTCAAAATTCTTTGTCCTCCTGAAGCGGGGCCTTTACAGGACGGCCAGGCGGATGCTGTCCCCTACCACCGGTTCCTCCGCCGTAATCCGGAGCCACTGTCCGCCATCCTCGGTCTGTCCGGCATACAGTTCCTGCACCGAGGCTGTATACTCTGTCTCCGTGCCATCCGCTGCACGGGTTGCATAGGAAATGACTGCGCTGGTGTCAGCCCGTTCCGGCAGGTAGATCGCCACATCCGTAACGGTCTCCAGCGCCGTATCCGCCCCCAGTCCGAGCCAGGCGATATCGTAGCGGTTATCCGCACCGCGGCTGAATCCCAGCCGGTAGACGGTCTCCTCCTCATGGGTTTCACTGCGCCAGACCTGCAGCGCATGAGCGTTGGTGTCGGTATCGGCATAGCGCTGGAAGAACGCCTTCTGCGCTGTCAGATTGCCGCCCCAGACCATGTAATCACAGACCACCGGGTCCTTGGTTCCGGCAACATCGGCAATGCCGGCTTCCACTGCCTCGGCGAAAATCGTATAGGCCCGGCCGCCGCCTTCATAGGCCGAGCGGGTCGCTGCCCGCTGCCAGATTACCGACCCGGCCATTCCCACCGCCAGCACTACACTGACCACCGCACGCCAGCGAGGCCACCAGCGTTTTCCGCGGGCCCAACGCAGCAGTGCGAGGAGCAACGCCACCGCCATCAGCCCCACACCGAAGGACTCCACCGTCTGCGGAATATAGCCGTGACGCCAGTCCACGTTGCCGGCCTTCTGGTATTTGGGCGAGATGGCGATCATCAACGCCGGTGCCGACAGCATGGCAAGTCCCGTGAGGAACAGCAGCCAGGTATTCCTGCGGTCAGGCAGATCGTGCAGCACCGCCAGCACCGCAAGGACTGCGGCCGCCAGCAGCACTCCGCATATCACATCGGACCACTGGATCTGTCCCGGACGCATCTTGCCCGCAATCATCGCATTGAGGGGGAATCCTGCCGACATCTGCATGACCCAGGTCCGCAGGATGGCCGCCAGATCAAAGTTGGGGGAGATACCGCCCAAATCCGCCACATCGCCGGCCAGAATTCCGGCTGCGCGCAGTGCATTGACGGCACGGGCTCCGAAATTGAAAGCCAGCGTCACTGCCTCCCCTGCCAGCACGGGAATGCTCAGGCGAAGTGCCGGGCGCAGTTTGCCGGTGTACATCCAGAAAAGGCCGAACAGCGGCACAAAATACACAAAGCCGATCTCAAATGTGGCGCAGGCGTGGAACATGCAGTAGGCCCCCGCCACCGCCCAGCGCGTATGGCCGGTATCCTGCCAGCGCAGCACGCAGAGGCCCGCCAGCAGCACCGGCAGCAGCGTGCTCTGCACCAATGCACCGTAGGAATACAGGCTGTTGCCGGTGGAATCCTGCCAGAGGGAAAACATCATGGGCAGAGTGCAGAAGCACAGCGCCCCCACCTTGGCATTGCGGGTTGCCTTGCCCACCAGCCAGGCTGCCAGCCCGATATCGGCATAGGTCCAGGCCAGGATGTAGAGCCGGTACCCCACCAGATCCCCCAGAAAATAACTGGTCCAGCCGATTTCCGGCGGAGAAGAAAACGGCCGGAACCGCCCTCCCTCCAAAAGGAATTGCGGCAGGGTGGCTTTCCAGTTGGCAGCCAGCACCTCCCAGAAGGTATGATGGGTCGCATAGTAGTAATTTTGCAGGTTGATGATCTCATCATCACCGCCCAACGGCGCACAGGTGATGATGCTCAGATACCACCAGCCCGCTGCCAGGGAAAGCAGGCACACCACCGGCCAGAACCAGCGGCTTCGGGTCCAGGTTTTCCGTTCCATTGCACTCTCCTGTTGCCTTTATTCCAGCGGGATGTAGTAGATCATACCGCTGGCGTGTTCGATCACATCATCCCGGCTGCAGCCCGCCGCTGTAATCAGGTCATTCAGCGTCTGCTGCTGGTCCTCCACGGCGTAGCCGTCCAGATTCAGATAGATGCCCGCCACCCCCTGGGCGCGCAGTTCCTTCACCATCTCCTCAGGCGGCAGCTCGCTGGTTTGCTGATACCACACATCATTCTCGGTTCCATAGCCTGCACCGTAGCTGAAATGCAGCTTGTCGCTGTGCAGCGGGGCGCGCAGCTGGGTGTAGTCCCACATATTGTTGAGAGAACCGTTTTCAAAATTCTTCATATAGGGCAGCTGGAAGATCACGTCGTTTTCCTGGGTGACAGCCTCCACTTCGTCCATAAACGCCTGGTCCTGATACCACATGGTCTGGACTTCCTCATACTTGGGCACAAAAAGTCCCTGCTGTTCCCAGTATCCGTAAGCCAGCACCAGCGCCAGCACCACCGCAAACACCTGTTTGCGGCGACCTGCATGATTCCGCAGATAGCGCTCGGCCCACAGGCCTGCCGCCAGCAGCGCGAAGAAAGCAATGTAGGGGCTGATGCGGTTATACCCGCGGATATACCGCACCAGAATGCCGATCAGACCGCCGAAGCTGGCAATGGATGCCAGCAGCAGCGCCGCCACATTCAGCCGTCCCAGCAGCCACAGGCGGTCCCCCAGCTGCGGCTTGTCGGTTTTCCCGGCCTGCCAGGGGCGGGTATGGAACAGAAGCACCAGCAGCACCAGGAACCCCACGATGCCCACAATGCCCAGATAGCCGTAGGCATTTTCGTTGTACATGGGGCCTTCATCGGTGGCCAGCAGATGGAAGTACTGCTTGAGCCACTTGGCCAGCTTGTCCCAGCCGTACCCGTTGGGAGAAAGGAGCAGGCTGCTGATGCGCAGGCTGTAGATATCGGCGCCGATGGGGCTGCGGTAGACACCGTTGGTCAGCGTACTGCCCACCCCTGCGATCATTCCCAGCACCATGGGGAAGAAGTCGGGGATCATCCAGGCGACGATCTCCCCGATGGTGAGCAGACAGGGCACACCGGCCGACAGTTTGCGGTCCCGCAGGATCAGGCAGAGTGCCGTGATACAGAGGAAGAAGCAGGTGAAATACGGGTAATAGGCCGCGCCATTGTTGGCGATACCCCAGGCAAAGGCGATGGCCAGCCAGTTGCGGGGACGGCGGAAAAATCCCTTGCCGGGGCGCCCGAAGGTGGGATCTTCGGCGCACCAGAGGCAGAGCAGCACCGAGAAAGGCACAAATTCCACAGCCGCCAGCATCATATGGCCAGCCAAGCGCTGCTGCACATAGGGGCAGAGCCCGAAGGTCAGCCCGAACGCAAAGGAAAGCCAGCGGCGCATGCCGGTCATACGGAAAACCGCATACCCGGCCAGGGCGTTGGCAAAGGGGATGACCAGTACATAGAGGTTGAAAACGATGCCGGTATCCCTGGTAAACAGACCCACAAAGGCCACGAAGGCATCGTAGATCAGATCATAATTGGGTTCATAGGGGCTGGGCGGCTGGTAGAACGGCCAGCCCAGAGAGCCGGTCAGTTCCCCGTAGCTGCGCTGGACCTGCCCGACCCAATAGATGCCGTCGCCGCCGTAGAGCATGGGCACCCGCCAGTCCAGCCGCCATAGCTGGAAGCAGAAATATTCGGTGGCCGCCACTGCGGCCACCAACAACAGGACGGTCAGAACTTCCCGCCACAAATTTTGCTTTTTGTTCAGTGTCATAGAACTCCTTATTCGCCCCGCTGCATGGCCGCCACATAGGCGTCGCAGACTTCCTCCGCCGGGCCGTCCCCCCGCAGATGGCCGTGGTCGATCCAGATGGCACGCTTGCACAGCTGCTTGACCTGGTTGATGTCGTGACTGACGAAGAGCAGCGTCGTGCCGCCGGAGAGCATCTTTTCCATACGCTGGTGGCATTTTTGCTGGAACATGAAGTCCCCCACCGAGAGGATCTCGTCACAGGCCAGAATTTCTGCCTCTACCTCGGTGGCGATGGAAAAGCCCAGGCGGGCGATCATACCGCTGGAGTAGTTTTTCACCGGCACATCCACAAAGTCCCACAGTTCAGCAAAATCAATGATGTTTTTGAAATGTTCCTCCATGTAGTCCCGGTCGTGGCCCAGCACCGCACCGTTGAGGAAAACGTTTTCCCGCGCGGTGAGTTCCAGGTCAAAGCCGGCACCCAGTTCGATGAGGGGCGCGATTTCACCGTTGACCCGCACCGTGCCCCGGGTGGGATACATGACCCCGGCAATGAGCTTGAGCATCGTGCTTTTGCCGCTGCCGTTGCGGCCGATGAGGGCCACCGATTCCCCCTGCTCGATGGAAAAGGAAACATTCTGCAGGGCGTAAAATTCGTTGAAAAAGAGTTGGTGTTTGAGCAGCTTGACGGCGTACTCCTTCAGCGTCTCGGTTTTTTCCTGCGCGAGGTTGAAACGCATCGAGACATCTTGCACCTGAATGATGGGCATAACGGGCGGCTCCTTACAGATACAGAATAAAGTTGCGCTGCAGCTTGCGGAAGGCCGCGAGCCCCAGCACCATCATGACCACTGCGCAGGCGATGCAGGCAAACCAGGTATTGGGCCCCGGCACAAAGCCGTACATGACCAGGCAGCGCAGACAGTTGATGTAATGATACAGCGGGTTCAGTTTGACGATCTGCTGCATAAAGCCCGGCAGCTGGGACAGCGGATAGAACAGCGGCGTTGCGTACATCCAGGCCATGGTCAGAATGCCGTAGAGATACTGCAGATCCCGGAAATACACCGCAAGGGCCGACAGCAGCAGCGCCATGCCGCAGCAGAATAGGAAGAGCAGCACCAGCGGCGCCCAGACCAGCAGCAGCGTGGGATAAATCGGCGAACGGGTGATGAGCATGACCAGCACAATGGCCGCCAGACTGAACAGCAGGTTCACGAAGCTGGACACCACCCGGCTGATGGGGAAAATAAACTTGGGCACGTAGACCTTTTTGATGAGGGAGGAGTTGCCCAGCACACTGCCCATGCCCATGTTGGTGCTCTCGTTGAAGAAGTTGAACAGGGTATTGCCGCAGATCAGATACAGCGGATAGTTGGGAATGTCAAAGCGGAACATGTACGAAAAGACCAGCGTCTGGAGCAGCATCATAAGCAGCGGGTTGAGGATGCTCCACACATACCCCAGGAAACTGCGGCGATATTTGACCTTGAGGTCACGGGTGACCAGTTCCCGGATCAGCGGGCGGTATTTTTTGAAGTGGCCCCAGCTGGTGCGCAGCTGGCCTTCGGGTTGGTGTTGCATGGGTTTGGTTCTCTCCCCTGTTTTACAGTTTGAACGGCGTGTCCCCGGTCAATCCGTCGGCACGCAGCATATTTTCCATCACGTCGATGTCGGCGCTCACATCCAGCGCATCCTCCTGGAACAGGTTGTCCAGCTGCGCTTCAAAGGCATGGACCAGCGTGTCCATCGTCTGCTCGATGCGGCGCTTGGACTCGGTGATGTTTTCCCCTTCCACGCCCTGGGCCTCCAGCTCCGCATAGGTCTGAAGCAGCTTGAGGGAGGTGGGCAGGTAATAATCCAGAAACTTGCGCATTCTCGGCAGCTTGTCGGGATCGGACTTGGCCTGCTCAAAGATTTTGGCCGAAACCGCCTCCAGGCGGCTGATCTTGTCGCTCATCTCCTCATCGGGGATGGCGTCGTTGACACTGCGTAGTTCGTCCAGAATCTCCTGGTACCGGTCCTTCTGCGGGGCAGGTTCGTCCGGGGCCGGCTCCGGCGCGGGGGCGGGATCGGGCGCTTTGCCCTCCACCACCAGGCAGCGGCGGCGCATATCCAGATAGGCCTCGGGGCCGAAAACGCCGTCATCAATGCAGTTTTCCAGATGTTTGCAGCACTTTTCATAGCTGCAGGGAATGGAGGCCGCAATATCCGCAATGGCCATGTACTTGGCATCGCCGACAATGTTGTCGATCTTTTTGCGCATACGGCGATTGGTGCGCACGATATGCGCCCCCGCCAGGCAGCCGATGCCACCGGTCAGCATCATGAGCACCGGTATGGATTCCTCCAGCAGCCATCCCCAGTAGCTGCCGCCTTCCGCCAGTGCGTCGGGCAGCCAGAACAGCGCGTCGGGCAAAGCCAGCAGACTCACCGCCGTCAGCGCGATGCCCGCGATGAGCAGACCCGTGGGCAGACCTTTGCCCTCGGTGTTCTTTTTCTTGGACTTGCTGCGCCGTTTTGCTGTCTTGCGCTGGGGAGCACGCTCCGCCTGGGGCTGGGCATACACCGGATTCACGTTCCAGGACCCTTCCCGGCTTTGTTTGCGGGCCGCCTGCTCAAAGCCGCCCAGCTTGCCGTTGCGCATGGCCGCATTGAGGCCGATAAAGATGAACCCCAGCGGCCACCACACCACAAACCCGATGACGATGACCCACCAGGGAAACTGGAACGGGCCATCGCCGGGATGGTATTCTTCACGGTTGTAGCGATTCTGGTACCGGTTGCCGCTGCCACTGTACGGGTGACTGGGATCGGTATACCGGGGTTGTTCCTCCTGCTTGGGCATGGTTTTTCCTCTCTCTGTTAAGGAATATCGGCCAGCAGCTGTTTGATGTCGTCACTGAGGTAGTAGGTGCTGCCGGCCTGGTAGGGATTGTTCTTGTTGTACGGCACATGGGTGCACAGATAGCTGACCCACTTGTTGTAACCCGAGACCGTCAGGTGCACGCCGTCGGGCTGGGCATAGTCACTGAGCAGGTAGCCTTCCTCGTCCCGGAATTCCGCGTTGAGGTCCAGGAAATAGCAGCCCTTTTCAACACACATACTCTCCAGCGATGCGTTGATCGTGGCCAGCCGGTCGGGTGCCAGACCCGGCGCATCTTTTTCCACCTTTTCCTTGGTGGCCGCCAGGATGGACTGCACATAGAACGCCGTGTTCGGCAAGGCCGTGCGCAGATCGTCCAGCATCTTGGCGTAATAGTTCAGAAAGCTCTCGTCGTTGCCGGTGCTCACCAGTGCATTGGTACCGATGAGGATATACAGCTTGGCAGGCTGGGCATTGCTCAGCACATCCATGGCGATTTCCTCGCCCCGGTCAGGGTTGTCCACCGTGGTGCGGTTGACGATGCTGTTGGGGCTGATGCCCTCATAACCGCAGATCAGGGCGCCACCTACATCGATGTTGTATTCATTCACACAGAAGCCCGCGGTCAGCGAATCTCCCAGGAACGCCGCATCGGCAAACCAGGAGGTATCCACCCGGCCGAATTCCGGCAGTGCTGTGGGGGCCGCCGGCACGGCAGTATAGGTGTAGCCGTTTTCTTCGCTCTGCTGGACAGGCCCCACCGTGCCCCAGTTCAGCGTCTGGGCCGTCGAGGGATCCGACGTCCCGCCGCTGCCGCCATAGGGAAGCGGTGCCACCAGCTGGGCGCTGCCGGTGGGGGCGGACTCCACGATGTCCGTTTCTCCGGTTACGCTCTTGGGCAGCAGCAGTGTGATGATGCCGGACAGCACAAGAATGCCCCCCACCGTTCCCACCAGAAAAGTACGGCGACGACGACGGCGGCGTTCCCGGCGGCGGCGTGCCAGGGCGCGCTGCTGTTCCGGCGTCAGCGGCACACGTCCGCCCGGCTGCCCGCCCGCAGGACGCGGCGGCTCAGGATGGGCCCAGCCTTCCTGCCAGGTATATTCATTCTGCATCCGGGACCGACGTGGACGGTCGGAACCGGGTCGTTGCGGGGTCGGCATAGACGCCCCTCCCTTCTCCGCAGGAAAAAATGCATGGAATCAGTGGTATTATAGCACATTTCTGCCGATAAAAACAGGGGCAATCGCAAGATTTTCCCCGTACGCCGCTGCAGGCGGCTCAGCCGTTCAGCTTTCTCTTTTGCTGGCGGGCCGTCAGACGGATGAGCGCTCCCACCGGGACCAGCCGGCTCAGCGCCATGGCAGCGGCCATCCACCGCCCCGGCACGATGATCGTTTTGCGGTGGCGGATGCCCGCCAGCGCGCACCGCACACAGTCAGCGGCCGAAATACCCGGCAGGGCAAACTGTACCTGGGCCACAGCATTGAACTCGGTATCCACCGGGCCCGGGCAGAGGCAGCCCACATACACCGGGCTGCCAGCGGCGCGCAGTTCTGCCGCCACCGCCCGGCTCAGGCTGACTACATAGGATTTGGTGGCATAGTAGGTGGCCATATAAGGACCTGCCGGCAGCAGCCCGGCGCTGGAGCCCACATTGAGCAGCGCGCCGCTCCCTTGGCGTTGCATCTTCTGGACCATGCGTTTGGTCAGAATGTGCACCGCACGGACATTGACCTCCAGCATATTCAGTTCCCGATCCAGATCGATGGAAGAAAACGGTCCGCAGGCACCGAATCCGGCGTTGTTGACAAACAGATCCACCCGGCGCCATTCGAGGGCCTGCACAAGACGGTCACACTCCTCCGTCCGGGACAAGTCGGCGGGAAAAATTTCACACCGGGTGGGCATCGTGTCGGCCAGCGCCTGCATCCGGTCGGCCCGTCGGGCCACCAACAGCAGTTCGTACCCCTGAGCCGCCAGCTGACGGGCAAATTCCGCGCCCAGACCGGAACTGGCCCCGGTAATGACAGCAAACAAAGACATAAGGGAGTTCTCCTTTTCATACAAAAAGCGGCCCGCCAAAGGCGGGCCGCCTGGTCACGCAAAGATTGCTCAATGGCGGCGTCCCACACCGCCGCCGCGGCTGGAGCCACCGCCAGGGCGGAAACCACCGCCGGGACGGCCTGCGCCGCCAAACCCACCGCGGGGAGGACGGGGCGCACCGCCGAATCCGCCGGGACGAGGGCCGCCCGGGCGAGGACCGCCATAGCCGCCGGGGCCCGGACCGAAGCCGGGCGGTGGAGGCGGCGGACGGCGGGGACGCCGTGGCCGGGAGGCAAGGCCCAGGCCGTACCAGAACAGCCCGTTGCCGAACCCGCCGCCGCGCGGAGGCCGCGGGCCGGGGCCACGGGGCCGGGTAAAGCTGCCCAGCAGCGCGATCATCAGCAGCACCGCCACGATGATCAGCACCACCGCCATGGGGCTGATGCCACCCCGGTCAGAGGGAGCCGCCGGGGCCTGGGCAGCATTGTCCAGCGTGGACACGGGGATGCCGTAGATTGTGCAGAGTTCCTCGGCAATGGCCCGTACCGTCTTCTGGGTACCGGCATCGTAATCCTGTTCCACCCAGCTGGGTTCCAGATCCTCGTCCAGAATGGTCCCCAGCTTGCTGATGGTCAGCTGAGCTTCCAGACCGGCACCGCGGGTAACATAGTAGTCATCCTCCCCCGGCACCAGCAGCAGCAAAACGCCGTTGTCCTTGTCAGCCGAACCCAGCCCCCAGGTGTTGAGGACATCGTAGGCATAGCCCTCCATGGTGGAGTTGCCGATATATTCCGTTGTATATACCCCGATCTGGGCCCCGCAGGTATTCTGCAGAGCTACCGAAAGGTCCCCCACGTAGGCTTCCGTCTCGGTGGAGAGGATGCCGGCGTAGTCATTGACCGCCTGATTCGGGTCCAGCTCAGGGGCCGCCTGTACGGTGATGGCGCCTGCCCCCAGCAGGCAGAACACCGCCGCGGCTGCCGCGGTGCGGCGAATCCGTTTGTTCATTTTCCGTTTCCTTTATCCGTTTCCGGTCATGCCGACGGCAACATCCGCCGGGGCAAAGGTCTGCAGCGGTCCGGCGTTCCACAAGCCGGCCAGCACATTGGCCGGGAAAGCCGAAACCGTCGCGTTGTAGTCTTCCGCTTTTGTATTATAGTCGGCCGCAGCGCGCTCAATCGTGGCCTGGGCCGAGGTAAAGCTGTCGTGCAGGTCATCCAGCTGGCCCTTCGCCTTGCTGTCGGCCACATCCGAAGCTGCAGTGTACACAAGATCCACCGCCCCCGAAAGTGCCGTATTCAGTTGGTACTGAACGGCGGGTCGGGCGGCATCTGCCTCGGCGTTCCAGCTATCCAGCGCCGCCTGGGCCGCCTGGACATCCGCGTCCTGCTCCCCCAGCACATTGCCGGCCACCCGGATCAGACTGGCCGCCGCATCGGCCTGGGCGGCGAAATCGCCCTGGATGCTGTGGCCGTATTCATCCTGCTGTGCCGAATAGATCCGTGCCGTGCTGCTGCGCACGCCTTTGAGCCGTGCCCCGCCAATGCCGAACACCGACACCAGCGCCAGCGCCACCAGCGCCAGCGCAGCCACCGGACGTTTGCGGGCGGGCGGCGGCAGTCTGGACTCCACCTCGCCGAAAACTTCCAGCTGCGGGCCGTGAATTACAAAAGTTTCCTGTTGTTCCAGCTGCATGACAGTTCCTCTGTTGTCCCTTTACCGGCCGGAAATCAGTTGTTGATCTCCAGCAGTTTGGCGCGCAGCTCGCCCTCGATGCGGCCCAGTTCCTGTTCAGCGGTCGCACGCTTGGCCTTGCCGTCGGCGCGGATCTTGTTCAGTTCGTCCAGCGTCTCGATGAGCTGCTTGTTGGTCTGCTGCAGCGTCTCGATGTCCACAATGCCGCGCTCGGACTCCTTGGCAATGTCGATGGTGCCCTGCTTGAGGGTCGCCGCATTGCGCTTGAGCAGTTCGTTGGTGGCATCGGTGACGGCCCGCTCCGCCTTCATGGCCTCCTGGCTGTGGGCAATGCCCAAGGCCAGCACCATCTGGTTCTTCCAAAGCGGGATGGTATTCACAATGGTGGTCTGGATCTTTTCCGCCATCATTGTGTCGTTGGACTGGATCAGCCGGATCTGCGGGCCCATCTGGATGGACACATTCCGGGTCAGCTCCAGGTCATAGAGCTTTTTCTCAAACCGGTCGCAGAGATCCGCCAGATCCCGGGCCGCCTGGGCGTCCTCCGGCAGCTGGGTGCGCTGGGCTTTCTCCTGCGCTTCCTTCAGTTCCCCGGCGCGGACGGCCGCCAGCTTCTTCTTGCCGGCCAGGATATACATGGTCAGTTCCTTGAAGTAGACAAGGTTCAGCTGGTACATCTTGTCCAGCATGGTGATGTCCTTCATCAAAGTGACCTGGTGGTCCTCCAGCTGGGCACGGATACGCTCCACATTCTTGTCGGCGCTTTCGTACCGGGTTTTCAGCTGCTCAATGTTGTTGCTGGCTTTCTTGAACAGCCCGAAAATGCCCTTGGGCTGCTCCGCCTTGGCGTCAAATCCCTGCAGTTCGGCAATCAGGCTGGTGATCAGGTCGCCGGTCTCCCCCATGTCCTTGGTCTTCACCCGGGAGAGCGCCGTCTCGGAGAAATCACTGAGTTTCTTCTGGCTGGCGGCACCATACTGCAGAACCATCTGGGAGTTGGTGATGTCAATTTTCTCGGCGAAATCATCCACCATCTTCTGTTCTTCAGGGCTCAGGGGGGTATCCTCCACCTGAACAGGTTCCGCCTTCTTGGCTTCCTCCACCGCTTTTTCCTCCGCCAGCGGGTCCAGTGTCAGGCTCGGCGCGGGCGCCGCGTCCAGCGTCAGCGAGGGGGCGGCAGGCACGTTCAGGTCCAATTCCTTGTTCAGGTCAGCCATGTGAGGGTCCTTCCTTTCTCGTCTTTTCGTTATTTCGTCAGGTTCTGGCTCTTCAGAATGCTGTCCAGGACCTCAATGTCTGTGGAGATATCCAGCGCTTCCGCACTGTACAGGGCGTCCAGCTGGTTTTCAAACGCGGTGGCTGTCGTCTCGGCATTTTGCCGCAGCTCCCGCAGGATCTGGGCAGCGTTTTCTCCCTTTACGCCATTCTTTTCCAGATTGGCGTAAGCGCTCATCAGTTTGACCACTTCCGGCAGATAATACCGCGCAAACCGGTCGATCTGCCGCGCCTTGTCGGGGGCACCTTCCACCACCGCCGCAATGCTGCGGCCGGCCTTTTCCATCCGGTCCATGGCATGGGAAAGCTGGGTATCGGGGATGGCCTCATTCAGCGCATGGAGCGCATCCAGATTGGCGGCAATGCCGTTGAGCATGGCATCCACATCCTCGCTACCGGTGGCATAGGGTACCAGCCTGCGCACCACCCGCATGGGGCAGAACCGACGGGCCACCCCATACACCACGGCACTGCAGACCGCTACGATCACCAGATTGCCCAGCGTGTAGGGCGGGAATACCAGCGACGCCACCGGCCAGGTCAATGCCGCCAGATACAGCGGCAGAACCGGCCGGACCTGCTTTTCTTCCCACTTGCTCATGGCATATCCTCCCGATGGAATATTAGACTTATTATAGACCAAAAACAGGGGCGTTTCAACCGTCCCCCTGTAAAAAAGGTGTGAGCGCCGTGCCCCACACCGCCCGCAGTTTTTCCATCGACCAGGCCGCGTTGGCGGGACTGGTGCTGGGCAGCACCGTGGCAGACAGACCGGTCAGCGGCTGGGCATACCGGGCATAGACCCGCCCCGAAGCCGCCCCGTTGCAGAATACGGCCTGCACCCCCAGTCGCCGGATCAGTGCCGCTACATCGTTGGGCTGCACATTGCGGATGGAAGCGTCCGACGCACCACGGATGTCACAGGCGCCGATGGTGTCCCACACCGCCAGTCCGTGGCGCAGAATGATCTGCTTTTTCGCCTCGATGTCCGCCCAGTCGGGCACCGGCTCCCCGGTGAGGGAGGCCAGCAGCGGCCAGAACCGATTCTGGGGATGCCCGTAAAAAAAGCCCTGTTCCCTGCTTTTGGGACTGGGGAAACTGCCCAGGATCAGCGCCCCCGCCCGTTCTCCGTGCAGGGGCGGCAGGCCCGGTCCCACATGGGTGTAGGCCGCTTTGGTGACAGCCATCTCAGAACGCCTCCGGCCAGAGTTCGCGGCAAAGATCCGCCACCCCGTGGGGTCCGGCATCGGGACCGATGCGGTCCGCGGCGGCTTTAGCAGCCTCACTGCCGTTGGCCATGGCAATGCCCAGCCCTGCAGCGGCAAGCATCGGCACATCGTTGTCGCCGTCCCCCACCGCCACACATTCCTCAGGCGTCAGTCCTGCCACGCCTGCCATCTCGCAAAGTCCGCGGCCCTTGTCCACATCGGCCTGGGTGATATCACAGCCGTCGCTGCCCGGGTAGGAGTAGAGGAACTGCAGCCCCAGGTATCCGTATTTTTCCTGAAACTGCGCCGCGCGCTCCCGCGGTACAAAGCCGAAGGCTCCAAAGGGCATTTCCACCAGGTGATGATCCTGGTCCTCTCCGTCCACAATATGATTGTGCAGATTCTTGGCTTTTTCCCGGCGGACAAACTCCTCATAGCCGATATAGGCATAGTTGGCATCGTGGAAGGTGAACCGCAGCGGCAGTTCGTAGTCCTCAAAAAAATCCACCAGGGCGTACATTTCCTCATTGGTCAGCCGGTGCAGCGCCAGTTCGTTGCCTTTTCCGTCCAGCAGCTGGCCGCCTCCCGAGCAAACCCAGTAATCCGGCCGCACCGACCGCAGCAGTCCCTTGCCCACACCGGCACGTCCCCGCCCTGTGGCAATGGCAATTTTTACGCCCAGACGCTGTACGGCGTTGACCGCCTCGGCGTTTTCCCGCGGGATGCGCTCACAGCTGTCGGGACGCAGCGTTCCGTCTATATCCAAAAGCAGCAGCTTGTATTTCATGAAAATTCCCTCCTGTGGGGTATTATAGCAAAGTATACCGCTTTCCCGCAAGGCATATTGTAAACGGGGGTGATCTGCATGCACGGTGGTCTGGAGCTGGGACGTCCGCAGCGGCGCAGCCGCTGGCTGGGGGTGGCCGCGATCGTTCTGGCGTTGGTTGGTCTGTGGGCAGCTATGCCCTATCTCCTTGCCGTGCTGCCCGCCGGGCTTACCCGCTGCCGGGAGACAATCGGCGACTGGGTACTGCCCCATTATACCGAGGAACTGACCGCGCTGGAGCAGCAGAACGCCGCGCTGCACCGTCAGCTGGCCCGGGCTGAAGAGGCCATCGCGGAAAACGAAGCCATGCGAGAACTGCTGGGCTGTTCCCTGCCGGAAGGGAACTGGCAGCCCGCCCGGGTGGCGGCACGGCGCAGCGACCGCGCCACCCTGGCCTGCACAGCCCGCGAGGGAGCCGATGTGCTGGACGCCCAGGGGCGCTATGCCGGGCAGGTGGTGGAAGGATCCGGCGACGGCACCTGCGTTTTTGCCTATGCCGGCAGTGACGGGGCAGCCTGTGCGGGATTGTGCGGCACGGCAGCCGGACTGCTGGAACGGCAGAGTCAGTGGGTGCTGACGGGGCTTCCGGCGGACTGCGGCCTGGCGGCAGGCAGCGTGGTGACGACGCCGGGCGGCTGCTGGCTGGGCACGCTGGCCGAAGCACCCCGACCGGAGGCTGATGGGCTGACGGCTCGGGCGGCACTGACCGACACCGCCGATCTGAACAGCACCGTATTTTTTGTAAAAATTGAGTGAGCAATTGCTATTTCGACAGAAATCGCCTATACTAAGAGCAGGAAAGTGGGAGGTGTTGTGCCATGGCCAGACGAGGGGCAGACCGTCCGAATGGACGCGGGCGGGTCGCCGTACTGCTGGTAGTTTGCTGTGCGGTCTTTGTGCTCTTTTTTGCGCGGCTGGCCTGGATGCAGTTTGCCATGGCTGACCATTACGCCGAAAAAGCAGCCGAAGCCAGTTCGGCCAGCTACACGGTGGAGCAGCACGCTGCCCGGGGCGCCATCACCGACCGCAACGGCACGGTTCTGGCCCGGGACACCACCGTCTATGATGTCTATCTGCGGGTCCCGGCACCACCGGGCACCGATTTAACGGAAACCGTACAAACGCTGCAGGCCCTTACAGGCGGCAAGGATGTGGAAACACAACTTGCCGCCTTTTGTTCTGCCGTTTCGGCGGGAGAGCTGCTGGTGCTGGAGTCGGTGGACGACGAGACCATGGCCGCCCTGTACCGCTCCGGGCTGGTCCAGAGCGGGGCCATCCGGCTGGCCGCCCGGGGAGAGCGAAGCTGGCCGGACGGCACGCTGCTGCCCCACGCCCTGGGCTTTACAGGACCGATCACGGCGGAAGAATGGCCCTCCGCCCAGGAAAAAGGCCTTGCCATGGACAGCATCGTAGGCCAGAGCGGACTGGAGGAAGCCTACGACGATCTGCTCCGCGGGCAGGACGGGCAGCTGCTCATCAACACCGGACTGGATGGTGCCGTGCGGGCCACGATCCAGCAGCGCACCGCCACACCGGGCGCCACACTGGTGCTGACGCTGGACGCTTCCCTGCAGGCAACGCTGCAGCAGGCCCTGCGGGAGCGCATCGAAACGCTGCAGACCACCGCCTTTGCCGGCGGCGGGCGGGAATGCCGTGCCGGGGCGGCGGTGGTCGTGGATGTGAAGACCGGCGGTATTCTGGCGGCCGCCAACTGGCCGGGCTATGATCTGAACACCTACCGCACCGACTACGCAGCGCTGTCCGCCGACCCGGGGGCTCCGCTGCTGGACCGAGCCTTCCAGGGGCTGTACGCACCGGGATCTGCCTTCAAGCCCGCGGTCGCCGCTGCGGCCCTCACCGCCGGGATCGACCCCAACGCCACCGTCAACTGTACAGGGCGGTACCTCTATTACAGCGGCTATCAGCCCGGGTGTCTGCAGTATGGACACTCCGGGCCGGTGGATATGCGCACCGCCCTGGAACAGAGCTGCAATATCTTTTTCTACGACGTGGGACGGCGGCTGGGGGTGGACACCTTCAGCTCCATGGCCCGGCAGCTGGGGCTTTCCCAGCCCACCGGGGTGGAAGTCCGGGAAGCGGAAGGCCGCCTGACTTGGTCCACCGACGACAACTATCAGGCTGGACTCACCCTGATGGCTGCCATCGGCCAAGGCAACACCGCCGTCACCCCCGCCCAGCTGGCGGTCTACGCCGCCACGCTGGCCACCAACGGGCAGCGGCCCACCCTGCATTTTGCCGACCGGGCCCTCAACACCGCCACCGGAGAGACCGTCTGGCAATACGAGCCGCAGTTCACAACGGTGCCCAGCGGCGAAACCGTATTCGGCCCCATCCGGGACGGCATGAAGCGGATGGCCCAGACCAACCGGTATCTGCGGGAAGCATCGGTGGTCTGCGCCGCCAAGACCGGCAGTCCCCAGCTGGCCGACACCCTGCCCAACGGCACCCACTACGTCAACTCGGTGCTCATCGGCTATGCGCCCGCCGATGATCCGCAGATCGCGGTGGCCGTTGTGTTGGAATACGGCGGCGGCGGTTCCAACGCCACGCCCATCCTGCGGGCCGTACTGGATGCCTGGTTTGACTGAATAAGGGACTCATAGGCAGATGTCCGGGGATTTTTGCACACCACTCTAGACAGTATGTTGTTAAAACGTTCAAAAAAGCGGATTCTTTTTTAATCAAAAAGTCAGTTGTCGCCGCTTGCAAAGTGTGTTAGAATATGAATGAGAGAGTGTCGCGGTAGTGTGCGGCCTCAACTACAGGAGGCACGCCCTTGAACGCACAATGTATCATGCTCTGTTCCGGCAAAGGCGGCACCGGCAAAAGCACCGTTTCGGTGCTGCTGGGCGCCGCACTGGCCCGGCTGGGCCGCAAGGTCCTGCTGGTGGAACTGGATTCCGGTCTGCGCAGCGTCGATATTATCGCCGGTGTATATGGCCGTACCGTTTATGATATTGAAGATGTTCTCTGCGGTCGGTGCGAGGCTGGCAAGGCCATCGTACCCAGTCCGCTGTATCCCGGACTTTCGGTCATCAGCGCCCCATATGAAGGCGGCGACGTCGAAGCGGCACCGTTGGGGCGGCTGCTGATGGCCGTACGTCCGTATTTTGATTTTGTCCTGTTGGATACCGCCGCCGGCATGGGAGCCCCTTTCACCGCGGCGGTCACGGTAGCGGACAAGGCCCTGCTGGTGCTGACCCCCGACCCCGTGGCCCTGCGGGACGGCAAGATTGTGGCTGACCGGATCCTAAGCGGCGGCCGTCCCCAGAGTACCGTGCGGCTGGTCATGAACCGGGTCACCCGGGACAGTTTCGGCAAACGGGCGGCGGTCTTCGATCTGGATGAATGCATCGATACCGTAGGAGCCCAGCTGCTGGCGGTCATCCCCGAAAGCCGGGAACTGCAGCAAGCGGGCGTCCACGGCTCTATTCCCTCCCCCGGGGATCCTGCCGTAACCGCCGGGCAGGCAATGGCAAAACGTCTATGCGGGCAGCGTGTCCCGCTTACCTTTTAATTTGCGAAGGATGGTGTAGCGTTATGATAATCGCCTTGGTGGCACACGACTCCAAAAAGGAGTTGATGGTGCAGTTCTGCACCGCCTATCGGCATATACTGTCGCAGCACCAACTGATCGCCACCGGTACCACCGGCCGGCTGGTAGAGGAAAACACTGGCCTGACCGTACAGAAATTTCTGCCGGGCGGCCACGGCGGTGACCAGCAGATCATGGCACGCATCGCCTGCGATGAGGTGGACATGCTGCTGTTCTTCCGTGACCCCATCAGCGCCAAGCCCAGTGAGCCCAACGAGATGAACCTGCTGCGCATCTGCGATGTGCACAACATTCCGGTGGCGACCAACATCGCCACCGCCGAAGTGCTGATTCACGGCCTGGAGCACGGCGACCTCGACTGGCGTACCATCCTCAACCCGCAGCATTGATTTCACAGCACAAAAACTGCCCCGCACCACTGGGTGCGGGGCAGTTTTTTCTGTTTTATCCTGCGTCGCGCTGCCAGACCAGGACAGCATTATCGGGCACCGAGCTTACCCAGTGGGATTCCCAATCTTCAAATTCACTGTTGGGCAAATAGTAAGCGGCCACCAATTCATCCACTATGGAACGGCCAAAGTTCCCCACGGTGCAGATCCCTTCCTTGAAAAGTTCCCCTTCTTTCAGTCCGTACCATTGGGTGCCCATCCATTTATTCCACAGTGAATTGCCCAGGGTAAAGACCAGTACCTTACCTTCCTCAGTATCCAGGAAAGCAGTCTTCGACAATGAACTATATTTCGTCGGGTTCAACGTGATATACAATCCATCTCCTTCCAGAGGATTTTCTCCCTCTTCCGGGTGCTCCTCATATTCTGCTTTCAGGATATCATCCACATCATAATCCAGATAGGTATGATTGGCATAGTCATGCAGCAATCGCAATCCAAGATACACCACACACAGGGTGGCCAGCACTGCCGCCAGCGCGGTCAGCATCCGTTTTTTCCTCTGGTTTTTGCGAACCCGGCGCAGCGCATCGGCCTGCTCTTCTCTCCGCGCCCGGGCTGCCTCCTCCTCCAGCAGAACGGTTTCCTGCATCCTTTCCCACAGACGTCGGCAGTCCGGACAATGTTCCAGATGTTCCCGCAGGTCAGCAGCAGTCTCGGATTCGCAGACTTCGTCTTTATACAACGGCAACAGGTCGCGCACCAGATAACAGGGCAGTTTCATGGCAAAGCCTCCTTCAGTTTGGCACGGGCGCGGTAGTAGGTCACCCGTGCCCAGTTTTCTGTTTTTCCGTGCAGGGCCCCGATCTCCGCAAAGCTCAGTTCCCCGTAAACCCGAAGCCAGAACACTTCCCGGTAGGGTTCCGGCAGGGCATGAAGCGCCCGGTATACCGCCAGCGCCGCCTGCCGCTGCTCCAGCTTTTCTCCGGGCAGCGGGTCGACGTCCGTGGAATCGGCCGCCTGCTCCGGCAGCGGTGTTTCCCTGCGGTGACGGCGGTAATAATCCATCAAGGCATGTTTGGCGATGCTGCACAGCCATACGTTCAGTGCACATTCGCCCTGGAACCGGTCTATCCCGCGCAGCGCCTTGTAAAAGGTCTCCTGGGCAAGATCGGCGGCCAGTTCCTCGCTGCGGCACAGCGACAGCAGATAGGCATAGACGACCTTGTGGTATTGAATATACACCTGTTCAAAGCGGTCTTTGTCCACCTTTGGCCCTCCTTTCCTGTTTTCAACCGGTTGTACCCATTAGACGCAGAAATTGTCCAAACGTTACAGACTTTCCCACAAAAAAAGCGGGGCCCCGCAGGGTCCCGCCCGATGTATCTTGTTCAGTAGCTCATGATATCCTTGACTGCTCCCGACATGGAGAACAGCTTGGCGGACAGATGGTCCAGATACACGATCCCCAGTTTGTTGCCGGTTTCCTCATTGTAGAGGTCCTCCAGCTGGGGCGCCACCTTGAAGGCCGCTTCCTGGGCTTCGGGGGTATTGTCAAAGTTGGCAGTGCCCTGTACCCGCAGCCACTCGCCGCGGTCGTTGGCCGCGCAGAGTTCCAGGTTGGTGTTGTCCAGCAGCTGCTTGTAGGCCGCCTTGTGCTTGCCGATGGCCAGGCACAGGTGGTCTTTGTACCACATGGCAAATCCCAACGGACGCACACGGGGCAGATATCCGTCCACGGTGGCCAGATAGAACGTGGGATTCTCCTTCAGAAAATTCATGATCTCTTCATTCGGTTTCATGACAATCCCTCCTCTTTGGATTTACAGTGTTGCCAGGGCGTCCTTCAGGCGCTCGGCCGCTTCCTGGGTGCGCTGGGCATCGCCGAAGGCCGTCAGGCGGAAGTATCCTTTTCCGCAGGGGCCGAAGCCCTCGCCGGGGGTACCTACGATATGGGCGGTGTCCAGCAGCCAGTCAAAGAATTCCCAGCTGCCCATATTGCCGGGGCAGCGCATCCAGACATAGGGGCTGTTCTTGCCGCCGCAGTACCACACGCCGGCTTCGTCCAGGGCTGCTGCGATGACCGCCGCATTCCGGCGGTAGTAATCCAGATTCTGCTGGATTTCCCGCATGCCTTGCTCGGTGAACACCGCTTCGGCACCACGCTGCACGATGTAAGGCACCCCGTTGAACTTGGTGGTCTGCCGGCGCAGCCACATCTTGTTCAGGCTCTGGCCCTCCGACTGGATGGCAAAGGGCACCACGGTGTAGCCGCAGCGGGTACCGGTGAAGCCGGCGATCTTGGAGAAGCTGCACACTTCCACCGCTACTTCCTTGGCACCCTCCACCTCGTAGATGCTGCGGGCACAGCCTTCTTCGCTGACAAAGCACTCGTACGCAGCGTCATACAGGATCACGGCGTGGTGCGCCTTGGCCCATTTGACCCACTCCGCCAGCTGTGCCTTGGTATAAGCCGCACCGGTGGGGTTGTTGGGGCTGCACAGGTAGACAATATCTGCCTCGGTGCTTTCATCCGGCATAGGCAGGAAGTTGTTTTCCGCATTGGCCGCCATGTAGCGGATGGTGCGGCCCGCCATCACGTTGTCGTCCACATAGACCGGGTAGACCGGATCGGGCACCAGCACCGTGTTCTGGACCGAGAACAGATCCAGCAGATTGCCCAGATCGCTCTTGGCTCCGTCCGAGATGAAGATCTCGCCCAGTTCCAGTGCCACGCCCCGATCTGCATAGTAGCCCTGGATGGCTTCCCGCAGGAAATCATAGCCCTGCTCAGGGCCATAGCCGCGGAAGGTTTCCTTGCGGCCCATCTCATCCACCGCCTTGTGCAGTGCCTCGATAACCGGTTTGGCCAACGGCAGCGTCACGTCGCCGATGCCCAGGCGGATGACGTCCGCCTCCGGGTGGGCGTTCTGGTATTCGGTCACTTTATGGGCGATGGTGCTGAACAGATAGCTTTCGTTCAATTCTGCATAATGTGGATTGAGTTGCATGAGAATCCCCCTCTTATGTATACTTATCCAATTAAAAGTAATGTACCACAATTTCCGCCCCGGTGCAAGAGAGAAGATTCCGCCATCAGCCTGCGCCCGGGTGCGCCGCTGCGATGGCCGTTTCCATCGCCTGGGCATCGGGGAAGGTCATGACCAGATAATGGCCGTAGGGGGAAGGCGCTTTTTCCTGCTCATCCACATACACCACTTTCGATGTATTTTCCAGCGCAGAAAGGCCATAGATTTCCAGTTCTTCCCGGGTCGTCAGCAAAAAGACTTCTCCCTGCGGCGCTTCCCGGTGGGCCATCTCCTGCAGGCCCTGACTCAGGTCCAGGGTATTCAGGTCGCTTACCACCCACATTTCCAATGCCCCGCTGGACCATTCGGTGAGTACATTGCCGTTCCAGAAGGTGGCATATCCCTGGGTATAGCCTTCTTCCACCAGCCAGTCGCAGACCGTTTCCAGATGCGGATTGATGCGCATGCCGTTCTGGAAAAACAGCCGCACCGAAGAGATGCTGGTCGCCGTGATGCAGACGCAGAAGGCTATGGCTGCCGCCCGCCGCATAAAGGCCGGACGGAACGATTCTGTCTCCCCTTCCAGCTGCAGCAGCAGAAAGGCAAAGGGAACCACGGTCAGCCAGTACCGTGCATCAATGGGTGCCACATCCTCGGTGCAGGCGAAGATCATGCCATCAATAAGACCGATGGAAGCGAACAGCAGCGGAATGATTCGCTGCTCCGGGCGCAGTTTTTGCCAGCGCAGCAACAGACGCACCAGAGAAAATACAATGGCACCGGCCGTCAGCACACCGAAAGCCCCCAGAATGCCCTCCACCGAAAACAGGCGGGGCGCCGCCTTGAGTGCCGATTTGGTGGGATAGCCGAACAGGCTCAGGAATTCGCCCCACTGGGAAAGCAGTCCACTCAGATCCAACCCCGACCAGCTGCGGCTGTTGTAATCTTCAAAGGAGTACAGGTTGGCCAGCACCTTGCTGTACAGAACATAACCGCTCCCGGCCACCGCGGTCGCCGCACAGGACAGTGCCAACAGGTGCAGCGTCTTGCGGGGCGGCTGCCGGGGTTCTTCATGCCAGCGCAGCACCACCGCCACTACCATGGCCGCTGCCATGGGCAGATAAAAGCCCATCAGCCCTTTGACGCCATTAAGCCCTGAAGCCACTGCCGTTCCCACCAGAAGCAGCCATTGCAGTACGCGGCGCAGGACGGATGCCGGGCGCAGCAGATGCAGCATGGCGCCGAAGCTGAGCAGGATCAGAATGATATGAGGCAGGTACGCGCCGCCAAAAGGCCCGTACCACAGATACCAGGTGCCAAAGGGACAAGCCAACGCTGCAGCACCCCATACCCCGCAGTTTTTGAGCGCCAGCCCATGCGCCACATACAGGTAGGAGACAATCAGCAGAAGCAGCCACCCTGCCTGGCCCAGCATCTGGGCCGCGTACCAATCCCGTGGGAAGACCAGCAGTGCCAGCCGATACAGGACCTGCAGGTACACAACGCGCAGTTCGCTGGAATACCACCACCCGGCCGAGAGCATGCCGCCGTCCCGGTTGAGCAGATTTGCCAGCATGACGTCCCCGGCAATGTCACTGTCAATATATGCCCGTCCATGCAGGCAGAGCACCAGCATGGTGATGCCATACGCTGCCGCCAGCCAGACCCAGGGAAACCAGCGGAAGAAACGGTCCCTTTTCCGTTCTCCCGGGATGAACAGAAACGTCCGTAATTTTTGATGCTGCATCGAAGGGAGCCTCCTTTTGATAAAGAAACACCTTCATTATAACAGTCTGTTTTGCCTCTGTAAAGAAGACGCCTATACCTCAACATAACCGTCAAACACCGTTTCCGCCGGGCCGGTGAGCAGCACCGTATCATCCTGCAGGACCCGGACCGTAAGCGTACCGCCCGGCAGGCGCACGTCTATGGGCGTTTCCCGTGGGCAAATGCCGCGCAATACGCCAACCACCG
This sequence comes from Subdoligranulum variabile, assembly GCF_025152575.1. NCBI lineage: Bacteria > Bacillati > Bacillota > Clostridia > Eubacteriales > Oscillospiraceae > Subdoligranulum > Subdoligranulum variabile. The sequence continues at coordinate 682,489 of NZ_CP102293.1, forward strand.
CCGCGGCGCAGGCCCCTGTACCGCAGGCCAGCGTTGCCCCGCTTCCCCGCTCCCAGACCGTGGTTGTTAGCGAGGTGGGACTCTCTGCCTGTACAAATTCCACATTGATTCCCTGCGGAAAAGCCGGATGATTTTCCACAGCCGCTCCCCAGTCAGCCAGCTGCACACCGGCAGGCGGCGCCTCATTGCAGAATACCACACAGTGAGGATTGCCCATGCTGACGCAGCTGACCTGCCAGGACTGCCCCGCGGCCACCAGGGGCACCTCCAGCAAGGGGCCCGCGCCCAGACCTACGGCCGGCAGATCCGCAGCCCGGGTGGAAAACCGCCCCATGCCGGCCCGCCACCGATGTTCTCCCACTCGGTAGAGCGTTTTCCGTCCGGCCTGCCGGGTATCCAGTTCGATCAGCTCCTTCTGTACCCCGTGGGTATAGAGGTACTCCGCCACACAGCGGATCCCGTTGCCGCACATCGCCCCCTCACTGCCGTCGGCGTTGAACATCACCATGGTGGCATCTCCATCCGACAGCTGCGGCGGCGCAATGCAGATCAGGCCGTCCGCCCCCACCGAGAACCGCCGCCGGGACAGCAGCGCCGCCCACTGTGCCGCATCGGCCGGCACACCACTGTGCCGGCAGTCCAGATAAATATAGTCGTTGCCGGCCCCCTGCATCTTGGTAAATTCCAGTTTCATAGCATCACACTCCTCTGACCAGACTATGCGATGAAACTGCATTTCAACACTGGACGGCAGGGCGCTCATTTTTCCCCGAACCCCTTGACATCCTTCGGCAGATACGCTATATATTTAATGAATATTTGTTTGCAGAAGGAGTTAAATTATGGATTCCGAAGTTTTTGCGCGTATCCGCGATTATCTGGCTGACCAGCTGGAAGTCGATCCTGAAAAAATCACCCCCGAGAGCGACATCGTCAATGATTTCGGCGCCGACAGCCTGGATGTCATCGACATGATCACCACCCTGTCCGATGAGTTCGGCGTGGAAATTCCCGATGAGGACATCGAGACGTTCCACACCGTAGGCGATGTGGTCAATTATCTGGAGGAGCGGCTGTAATTTTTGCGCCGTATGATGTGAAGGAGTAGACATGGCAAGCGATAAGAAAAAAATGGTCGAAGCGATCACCGCGCAGGAGGTCGACTTTGCCCAGTGGTACACCGATATCTGCACCAAGGCCGAGCTGGTGGAATATTCCAGCGTGAAAGGTTTTGTGGTGCTGCGCCCCTACGGCTATGCAATCTGGGAGAACATCCAGAAGAACCTGGATGCCCGTTTCAAGGCTACCGGCCATGAGAACGTGGCGATGCCGATGCTGATGCCGGAAAGCCTGCTGAAAAAGGAAGGCGAACTGGTCAACGGCTTTGCCCCCGAGGTTGCCTGGGTCACGATGGGCGGCAGCGAACCGCTGGAGGAGCGCCTTGCAGTGCGTCCCACCAGCGAGACGCTGTTCTGTGACCACTTCAGCCATGTGCTGCACAGCTACCGCGATCTGCCCATGCTGTACAACCAGTGGTGCAGCGTGGTCCGGTGGGAGAAATCCACCCGTCCCTTCCTGCGTACCCGCGAGTTCTGGTGGCAGGAAGGCCATACCATCCATGAGACGGCGGAGGAAGCCAAGGCCGAAACCGAACAGCAGCTGAATTGCTATGCGGATTTCTGCGAGAACGATCTGTGCATTCCCGTCATCAAGGGCCGTAAAACCGACAAGGAGAAGTTTGCCGGCGCCGAAGCCACCTACACTATCGAAGCGATGATGAAGGACGGCAAGGCGCTGCAGAGCGGTACCAGCCACTACTTCGGGGACAAGTTCAGCCGTGCCTATGACGTGACTTTCACCGGCCGCGACAACACCCTGCAGTACCCGTTCCAGACCAGCTGGGGTGCATCCAGCCGCCTGATCGGCGCCATCATCATGACCCACGGCGACGATGATGGTCTGATCCTGCCCCCGGCCATCGCCCCCGTGCAGGTGGTCATCGTTCCGGTGGCCGCCCACAAACCCGGTGTTCTTGAGAAGAGCCGTGAGCTGGCTGCCGAGATCGGCAAGTACGCCCGGGTCAAGCTGGACGACAGCGACAAGCAGCCCGGCTGGAAGTTTGCCCAGTGGGAGATGAAGGGTGTGCCCATCCGACTGGAAGTGGGACCCCGGGATATCGAGCAGGGACAGTGCGTACTGGTGCGCCGCGACACCCGCGAGAAGCAGTTCGTCAAGTTCGAAGATCTGGCTTCTGCCATTCCCGCCGCGCTGGAGGCACTGGCGAAAGACCTGTACGACCGCGCGCTGAAGAACCGCGAGGCCCGTACCATGAGCGCCACCACCATGGACGAGATCAAGGAGAAGACCGCCAAGTCCACCGGTTTTATCAAGACCATGTGGTGCGGCGATCTGGCCTGTGAGGAAGCCATGAAGGAACAGGCGGGACTGTCCAGCCGCTGCATGCCGTTCCAGCAGGAGCATCTGAGCGACGTCTGCCCGGTCTGCGGCAAACCTGCCACCAAGATGGTCGTCTGGGGCATCGCTTATTAAGTTGAATGTATGCAGGGCAGCGCAATGCGCTGCCCTTTTTAGGTAAGGGAACTATGCCGGTATTGCTTCTGACATTGCTGATCTATGTGCTGACCGCGGTGGGCAGTCGTCTGGCCGGGCGCTGCACCACCTGGTGCTGCGCCCTGTGCGGGCTGCCCATGTGGGTGGTCGGCGGTACCGTTGCGCCCTTTTGCCTGGCATTGCCGCAGCTCATGCTGGCCTTCCTGGCGGCAGGGCTCTCCATCACGGGACTGGCCGTCGGCACCGCGCTGGCCGGAGCGGTGGCCAGCCTTGGCCTGGCGCTGGCGGTCTGCCTGCTGAATCCGCGCCACACCGTCACGGTGGACCGCAGCGAATTTCTGCGCAAGTGTCTGCTGCTGTTGGCCGCCTGCGGTGTTTTGGTTCTCTTTGTGCGGGACGGCACCCTGAGCTATACCGGCACCGGCCTTCTGATGTTTCTCTTTGTCCTGTTTGTGCTCATCAGCATTGTGTATCAGCATCACTACATCTATGGAGAAGGCTGCGAGATGGTTTCCACCAAGCGCAACGCTGCCGCGCCGCCGCCGGAGAGCGCAGCTGCCACCTACGGCTACACCGCCCATACCATGGCTTTTCCCGTCATGAGCGTGCCCAATGCCCTCAAAAATCTGGGCGGGGTCATCGCCGGGCTGGTACTGCTGGCCGGCGGGGCCCAGGCCCTGGTTTACAGTGCTGCCAGCCTGGCCAACCTGACCGGCACCATCCAGGCACTTTGGGCGGCCACCCTCATCAGTTTCGGATTCTGTCTGCCGCTGCTGGCGGACGCCCTGGATCATCCTTTCGGTTCGGCCTGGAAACGTTTTTCAGTGCGCTGCCGCTATTTTCCGCCGCGCACCCTGCCCATGCAGCTCATCAACAGCGCCATCCTCAACCTGACCCTGGCGCTGCCCATCTCCAGTCTGATGTACCGCGAACGGCTGCCCTTCGGTTCCCAGTTCCGGCACTACGATCTGCCCATCTGTGCCGCTATGACGCTGATCCTACTGCTCCCGCCGCTGCTGCGCCGCCGGCTCTACCGCTGGCAGGGGTCCCTCTGCCTTGTGCTGTATCTTCTCTACCTGGCAGCTGCCTGGTTCCTGCCGTTGTCCGGCGCCTGATACGCGAAACAAAAAACAAGCTGTGCAAAAATGCACAGCTTGTTTTTTATCGGTGATTTTTACGTTTTTGCCAGCGCGGCCAGACTACAAACTTTGCCAACAACGCCAGCACCGTGCAGAGACTGACCAGATCTGCTGCCAGCCACCGCTTGGGTTCCCGGAACGCCACCCGGATCTCGCCGGAATAGCCGGCCGGTACGGTAACGCCCACCATGCCGTTGTCGGTGCGGAAGACTTTCCCCTCTGTGTTCAGAATGGTATAGCCGGGGTAGTAGAGCAGCGGCAGCTCCGCATAGCCGGGCTGCCCCGTGCTCTCATTGCAGTAGATCACCGTAACCCCGTTCTGGCGGGTCACCGAGGCGACCTCCACCGTGGTGACGGCCGAATCATAGACAAGCCCGTCCCGGTTTTCCACAGCACCATCGGGAAGATACAGACTGTCGTAATACCAGGACTGGTTGCTGATTTTATTATCGGCATAGATCATCTGGGCACTGTCGCCCAGGTAGGCAGTGTCCACTGTAGGCAGATAGCTATGGTAGAAAAGTCCTACCCCCAACAGCGAGGCTGAGAGCAGCAGCACCGCCACCGGCCGGGCATACCGGCCCCGCCGCAGGGCAGACACCGCACAAATGCTGACCAGTACCAGCAAGATGGTGGCCAGGGAAAAATACCGCCACGGGAATTGGATCGCCAGCAGAAGACGTCCCGCCACCGGTATCGCCCCCAGCCATCCCCAGGGGAAGGTGTTGGTGCTCATCCAGCAGGCCAGCGTTCCCAGCAGCAACGCCCACAGTCCGATTTTTTTCTCTCGGGAGGGCATGGATTCTCCCTGTGTCAGCCAGCACCAGACAAAGGCAACCGCTCCGGCCACCAGCACCACACCGATGCTGTTGTGGTCATCCCGCCAGTTGAGCAGCTGGGAAAGCCACAGACCATTCTTCTGTACTGCCAGACCGCCGGCGAAGCTCTTTCCTCCGTACATATTGCTGTAGTCCCCCGTCATGACGGTGACAAAAGGCATCAGGAACCAGAGATTGAGCAGCACCGTCAGGCCTGCCGCGGCCGCCCACACAGTCAAGATCGGTCGTGTGAAGGTGCGGCGAAAATGCCACAGACAGAAAACCGCCGTGGCCAGCGTTGCCAGTTCCAACGAGATGATATGCGTCTGCACCAGAGCGCCGAAGGCGATGAGCAGTTCGGCGCAGGCCACCCGCCGCTGGTGAGCGGAGGGCAGTTCAGGGGCATAGAGGAGGCTGAGTGCCGCGGGAATCAGCGGCAGGAAAGCCAGCGCGGTGTACTCCCCCGCTGCACTGCGCCAGTAGATGTTATAGATGTGATAGGGGGCCAGCATATAGAGAATACTGCCCAGCAGGGCAGTTTTGTTGTGGCGGAACATCTGCCGGAAACTGAAGAAGGAGATGCCTGCCGTAGCTGCCTGAACGGCCATAACGTAGGTGCGGTAAGCCCCCTGGACGCTCATACCCAGCAGCCGCAGCACCGCCGGGAAATAGAGAAACAGTTCCCCGTAAAACAGGGATGGCGCATAGCCGTAGCCGTCCTTGGCCTGGGAATAGATGCGCACCGGGAACTGTCCTTCCCGCAGGCCCTGGGCAATGCCCTCGATGCGGGCCAGATGGAACCGCCAGTCCGCCCCCTGGCAGCCGCCGCTATTCATCAGCATGGGTACGCAGCTCAGCAGCGTGACCCCCGCCAATAGCCACAGACAGCCCCGCAGGTCGGCGTTTTTCAGCGCGCGGGGACTGGCCGGCACTAAAAGCAGCAGGCACAGGTCGACCAGCGCAAACAATACCGCCCATCCCAGCACACAGGCCCAGGCATAGACCATGTCCTGCCGGATTTCCACATCGCCGATGGTGAAAATACCGCCGTCGTTTCTGGCCACTAGACGGATGCTGTCACTGGCGTAATTCACGTTGAGAACCACGGTATCCTGCTGGGTCAGCACATCGACCCAGGCCATTTCCCCGCTGACCGACATGTCCTCTGCAGCCGTAAAGTACACCCCGGACCGATGTTCAACGCCCCCTTCGGTACGGTTGGGCTCATAGTAATACGACAGCGCGACTCGGTAATGACCTGCCGGCAACGACATGGCCGGTGTCTGCAGGATATTATCCCAGTCTTTCATCTCGGTCACACCGCGGCGGCCTTCCTCGTCATAGCCGATCTCGGAATGCTCCGCGATGACCTCCCACTGATCCGGTGTGAACTGGTAGACTGCGGCCGGCTGCACCGCCGACCAGACAGCCCCCAGAAGAATAAGCAGCTGTACGATTCCCAGCACCAGTACCGGCGGCCGCCGCAGCAGTTGCAATATTTTTTTCATGGGCAGTAACTCCTGTAAGATAATGAAACATAATCGTTTTTTACTATACTCCCTTTTGCCTCCCAACGCAAGCTTTGCCGGCGGATTTTACAGAAAAGGCCGCTGCGCCTTTTGCGCAGCGGCCTTGCAATGGGACTTTTTACTCGACGATGATGCTCTTGCCGGTCATTTCCTCGGGCACGGGCAGGCCAATATAGGGCAGCATGGTGGGGGCGATGTCCGCCAGGCAGCCGCCTTCGCGGAGCTTGACGTCCCCGGCACCGATCACCGCGAAGGGCACCACGTTGGTGGTGTGGGCGGTAAAGGCACTGCCGTCGGGGTTCTCCATCTTTTCGGCATTGCCGTGGTCGGCGGTCAGGAAGACCACGCCGCCCTGGGCCAGCACGGCATCCACCACTTCACCCACAGCCTTGTCCACAGCCTCCACGGCCTTGACAGCGGCATCAAAGACACCGGTATGGCCGACCATGTCACAGTTGGCGAAGTTCAGGATGATGACGTCGTACTTGCCGCTCTCGATACGGGCCTTGCACTCATCGGCAACCTCGTAGGCGCTCATCTCGGGCTTGAGGTCGTAAGTGGCCACCTTCGGGCTGGGAATGACCTTGCGGTCCTCGCCCTCGTAGGGGGCCTCCACGCCGCCGTTGAAGAAGAAGGTCACATGGGCATACTTCTCGGTCTCGGCGATGCGCAGCTGGGTCTTGCCGTTCTTGGACAGGTACTCGCCCAGCACGTTCTTCAGCTCCACCGGCGGGTAGGCCACTTCGCAGTTGGGCATGGTGGCATCGTACTCGGCCATGCAGACGTAGTTCACATGCAGACGGCCGCCGCGGCGCTCGAAGCCCTTGAAATCGTCGTCGCAGAAGATGCGGGTCATCTGACGGGCGCGGTCGGGGCGGAAGTTCATGAAGATGACGGTATCGCCGGTCTCCACGCGGCCGCCCTCACAGGTGACCACCGGCACGACGAATTCATCGGTCACATCGGCAGCATAGCTGGCGTCGATGGCCTCCTGGGCATTGGCGGCGTGGTTGCCCTCGCCGTACACGAAGGCAGCGTAGGCCTTTTCCTCGCGGTCCCAGTTGTTGTCACGGTCCATGGCGTAGTAACGGCCGCTCACCGTGGCGATCTGGCCGATGCCCAGCTCGTCCAGCTTGGCCTGCAGATCGGCCAGGAAGCCCTTGCCGCTGTGCGGGTCGGTGTCACGGCCATCCATGATGCAGTGCAGGTAGACCTTGGTAGCGCCCATATGCTTGGCCATATCCAGCACGCCGAACCAGTGGTCGGCATGGCTGTGCACACCGCCGGTGCCCACCAGGCCCATCAGATGGATGGCCTTGCCGGCATCGATGGCCTTCTTCATGTTGTTGTAGAGCACGGGGTTCTTGACCATCTCACCATCCTTGATGGACTTGGTGATGAGGGTCAGCTGCTGGTATACGATGCGGCCGGCACCCATGTTGGTGTGGCCCACCTCGGAGTTGCCCATCTGGCCGTCAGGCAGACCGACGGCCATACCGGAAGCCGCGATGGTGGTCATGGGGCAGGTGGCAAAGATCTTGTCCAGGTTGGGTTTCTTGGCGGCGGTCACAGCGTTGCCGAAAGTCTGGTCGGGCGTCCAGCCGAAACCGTCCATGATGCAGAGAAGTACAGGCTTTTTGCTCATAAGAGTAGGATCTCCTTAGAAAATCTTGATATTCTGAAAATGACAAAAGAGGGCCCGGCAGCCCGCCGGGGCCGCCGGAACTCTCCTTACGCTTGGAAAAAATCAGCCCTTGCTGGCCGCATCCACGATGATGGCAAACTGGTCCGCCTTCAGGGATGCACCACCGATCAGGCCGCCGTCCACGTCGGGCTTGCTGAGCAGTTCCTCGGCGTTCTTGGCGTTCATGCTGCCGCCGTACTGGACGGTCAGCGCCTTGGCGGCATCCTCGCCGTACAGCTCACCCACCACCTTGCGGATGGCCGCGCAGACTTCCTGCGCCTGATCCGCGGTAGCGGTCTTGCCGGTGCCGATGGCCCAGATGGGCTCGTAGGCGATGACCACATTCTTCAGCTCTTCGGCGGTGACACCATTCAGAGCGATCTTGACCTGCATGCGGACGAGCTCCTCGGTGACGCCCTGCTCACGCTGGGCCAGGCTCTCGCCCACGCAGATGATGGGCTTCAGACCGCCGGCCAGGGCCGCACGGGCACGCTTGTTGACGGTCTCGTCGGTCTCGGCGAAGTACTGACGGCGCTCGCTGTGGCCGATGACCACATACTCCACGCCCAGGTCGGTGAGCATGTCGGCAGAGATCTCACCGGTGAAGGCACCGGACTTCTCGAAGTGGACGTTCTCGGCGCCCACATGGATGTTGGTGCCGCTGCACTTGGCCACGGCCACGCACAGATCAGTGAAGGGAACGCAGATGACGACTTCGCAGTTGGCGCCCTGCACAGCGGGGACCAGCGCGTCGATCAGGTGACCCGCCTCGGTGGGGGTCATGTTCATTTTCCAGTTGCCGGCAATGATGGCTTTACGATTCTGCTTATCCATGATGAAAACTCCTTTGCTTTGTTGTGCATAGAGGGTACATTCCAAAAAAGGGCGCGGCGGCCGTGCCGCCGCGCCCTGCGGTTGTTACGCGTTCTGGATAACGGCAATGCCGGGCAGTTCCTTGCCCTCGAGGTACTCGAGAGAAGCACCGCCGCCGGTGGAGATGTGGGTCATCTTGTCGCCCAGACCCATCTGCTGGACAGCAGCCGCGCTGTCGCCGCCGCCGATGACGGTGGTGGCATCGCTCTCAGCCATGGCCTTGGCAACCGCCAGGGTGCCGGCCGCCAGGGTCGGGTTCTCGAAGACGCCCATGGGTCCGTTCCAGACCACAGTCTTGCTGGCCTTGACGGCATCAGCAAAGAGCTTCATGGTCTCGGGGCCGATGTCGCAGCCTTCCATGTCGGCAGGAATGGCCGTGACGGGCACGATCTTGGTTTCCACTTCGGCATCGATGGGATCGGGGAAATCGGTGACACAGGCGGTGTCCACAGGCAGCAGCAGCTTGACGCCCTTCTCCTTGGCCTTGGCCATCATGTCCTTGCAGTAATCGATCTTGCTGTCATCGCACAGGCTCTTGCCGATCTCGTAGCCTTCGGCCTTCAGGAAGGTGTAGGCCATGCCGCCGCCGATGATCAGGGTGTCGACCTTTTCCAGCAGGTTGGAGATGACATTGAGCTTGTCCGCAACCTTGGCGCCGCCCAGGATGGCGGTGAAGGGACGGACGGGATCGTTGACGGCATTGCCGAGGTACTTGATTTCCTTTTCCATCAGGTAGCCCACAGCGGTGTCCTGGATGAACTCGGTCACACCGGCGGTGGAGCAGTGAGCGCGATGGCAGGAGCCGAACGCATCGTCCACATAGGCATCGGCCAGGCTGGCCAGTTCCTTGCTGAACTCAGGCATGTTCTTGGTTTCTTCCTTGCGGAAACGGGTGTTCTGCAGCAGCACCACATCGCCGTCGCTCATGGTGGCGACAGCGGCCTTGGCCTGCGCACCGACGACCTCGTCGTCATCCGCAAACTGGACGGGCTGGCCCAGCTTCTCGCTCAGGCGCACGGCAACGGGAGCCAGGCTGAACTTGGCCTCGGGGCCGTTCTTCGGCTTACCCAGATGGCTGCACAGGATGACCTTGGCGCCGTCCTTGATCAGTTTCTGAATGGTCGGCAGTGCCGCGTTGATGCGGTTGTCGTTGGTGATGACACCGTCCTTCATGGGGACGTTGAAGTCACAGCGGACAAGCACGCGCTTGCCGGCGTAGTTTTCATCATCAATGGTCTTTTTACCCAAACCCATAGTAAAAGCTCCTCTCGGTATGTTTTACAATTGTTTTTGTCAGGGCACGATGCCCCAATGGCCTGACTCTATTATACGCACAAACCATCTTTTGCGCAAGATGTTTTTGATATATTTTTAACCGCCCTTCTCCAAAAAAGCGGCTTTGCCGCCAGGCTTTTTGGTGAAAAAGGCCGATTCTTTTCCCTTTCCAGTTCTTGCCACAGGCCGTTTTGTGCCCCGGCGTTGATTTCATGGCGGCAGCATATTATAATTAGGAAAAGCCTCAGGGCACACGTCACCGGAAAGGGAGGAGTTTCCCCGCATGAAACAATCGATGGAGCGCGCCAAGGAGATGATTTTCGCGATTCTGGGCCCGTTTCTGGGTCAGAATCTACCGATCTTTGCGGGGTGCGCCACCCTGTTTTTGCTGACGGCTTCCTTTCCGCTGCTGATCTGGGTGCTGGTTCTGGTCAACCATATGCCGGACTATTCGGTGACCGATCTGGCGGAACTGATGTACCAGTTCCTGCCCCAGGTACCCGAGATTCAGGACACCGTACTGGATGTGCTGAACAACCTCAGCGCCCAGTCCACCACCTTTGTGGCGTCCTTCGCCGCCATCACCACCCTGTACTCGGCTTCCAGCGGGATGTTTGCCGTGCAGAAAGGCCTGCAGCGCCTGACGCCCGGTGCCCGCTTCACCCTTTATGACCGGCTGCTGGCCATCGTCTATACCATCGTCTTTGAAGGCTTGCTGCTGGCGGTCCTGCTGCTCCAGGGCCTGAGTTCCATCTTCCGGCCGCTGAGTGCACTGCTGGCCACCAATGCCCGCTGGCGGTGGCTCATCGAATGGTTCCGCCACTGGATCAATTTCAGCGATCTGATCGCGATCCCGGTGCTCTTTGTCCTGATCCTGCTGATCTACACCTTCGTGCCGGGCGGCAAACGTTCCCTGCGCGGCCAGCTGCCGGGCACCATATTCACCACCGTGGGCTGGCTGGTTTTTTCCCGGATTTTCTCATTCTATATCGTGCATTTCTGGAAGTTGTCCTATATCTACGGTTCGCTGACCGCTATTATCCTGATGATTCTGTGGCTGGACATCATCATCAATCTGCTGTTTCTGGGAGCCGCCCTCAACGCGGCACTGCACCGCAGAGTCACATGAAAAGGAAGGACCCTCATGGTAAAAACTCCTGCTCACTACCGCCCCGGGCTGGATGTCATCCGGCTGGCGGCACTGCTGCCGGTGCTGTGTTATCACTTCTGCATCGAGGCTGCCCGCCTTGGCTTTGCGGTGCCCGCTCTCCTGATCGGCCGCGGTATGGCCGACTGGGTGGAAGTGGGTCTGGCCTGGTTTTTTCTGCTGTCCGGCGCGGCGCTCTGTCTGCAATGGCAGGGCCGGTTTCGCTGGCGCCCCTACCTCGTCGGACGAGCCGCCGCCATGTACCCGGCATTCTGGCTGGGATTTGCGGCACTGTTCCTCTATGGTGAGGTGCTGCACGGCAACAATGCCGAGATCCCCCGCTGGCGCGTGGTGTTTTCCATCCTGGGGCTGGACGGCTATCTGGCGCCGGTGACCCTCACTTTTTATAAGATCGGAGAATGGTTCCTGGGCGTCATCCTGCTGTTGTATCTTGTGTTTCCGCTGGTGCTGTGGTGCCTGGGCAGCGCCCGGCGGCGCCGGGTGCTGGCCGTCGTGATGCTGCTGTTGCAGCTGGTCTGGCCCTTCCTCTGCCCCGCCCCGCTGGAGGCCGGGCACACCGTACTGGGACGGCTGCCGGCCTTTGCCCTCGGCGTCTGGTTCGGCACGCTGCTGAAAGAGGATCGTACACCCCTGCCCCGCTGTCTGTGGGCACTGGCGGCCCTGCCGCTGCTGTGGGTGCCTGCCGTCCCCCGTCTGGCCGTGCTTCTGGCAGTTTCGGCATCCCTGTTCTGGATCGTCTACGCATGGGGACAAAGGATTCCGCAGCGTTTGTGGCCTATTCTGCGCCGTCCGGCTGCCTGGTCCTACGGAGTCTACCTTGTGCACCATGTGCTTCTGACGCTGGTGCTGCTGCCGGCGGCACAGCGTTTCGGCTGGCCGCTGCCGGTGTGGTTCCCGGTTTTTCTGGTGCTGAGTTTTGTACTGGCTGCCCTGCTGACAGCCATGACCACCCCCTTCAGCCGTTGGCTCAAACGGCTGGGATAATCCCATAAGTATAGAAAAACAGCCCCCCGATGCATACGCATCCGGGGGGCTGTTCATGTTTCTTTCCATTGTAGATTGCGCAATTCCAAACCGCGGAACACCGTATACTCTTCCAGTTGCCGGGCCAATTCCTGCCGCTCTTCCTCAGGGATTGGTACAAAGGGTTCCACCGTCACATCCAGGTGACCGCGAATGGTCCGTGTTTTCCAGATGCCCGCTGCCCTTCCCTCCTGCAGGATGACGTGGGGATTGGCAACGGTACGCCACACCCGGCGCTGCAAGGCTGTATCTTCCAGCAGCAGCGCACGGTCCCGGGCATCCAGATAGGGATCATAGGCGCCCACAAGACGCCATGGTTCCTGCGGCGGCCGGGCATGGAGCAGAGCCGGCAGATCCTGCTCCAGCATCCAGGCCTTTGCTCCCTCCTTGTTCACCGGAATAAGCTCCTGCTGTACAGTTTGCCACAATCTTTTTGCCTGGCGTGGGCTGCTCCCCAGCCAGTCGGCCAACGTCCGCGGCGTGGCTGGCCCGTACGCATGCAGAAATTTGCGCACCAGTTTGGCCCCGGCCTGCGGGTCCGATGGAAGCGGATGTCCCAGCCAATGCACCGGGGAGGTAAAGGTTGGATGGGTGCCGTTGCGGGCGCCGAACACAACCTGCCCCAAAAACGCGCAAGGGCGCAGGGCAAAGGATACCACCGCCCCACCCACCGTCTGCCGGTCCGGGTGACCATAGGGGGAAGGAGCGTTCCATCTTTCCCGCAGGCCGACGGGCAGCAGTTCATCGACCTCCCCGGCCAGAAAACGGTCCAGCTCCTGCTTGCTTTGTATGGTGCAGGTTTCAAGCCGGACTGCCGTCTGACGCACCAGCGTCAGCGCAGTCTCCCATTCCATACCGAGATCATTCAAAGCCAGCGCAGCGCCCCTTGTATAAATCCAGGGTTCTTCCCCGGGAAGCGCCGCCAGAGACTCCAGAAAAGCCGGACTTTCCGCCGTGGGGAAAACCATCGGCACGCCGCGGAAGCTCCAGGCTTGCAGCAGTGTTTTCTCCGTCTCCAGTTTCCAGCGCAGCTGCGCCGCCGTAACGTCCCGGATCCGAACAAAGAGCGCGGTTTCCCAGGTGCCGGGCGGTGAATTCTGCACGCCGCACACACCTGCAGCCTCCATCAGGCTGTCCAACGGATACCTGTGGTCCAGATGATGCGCCGCCAGGCGGTACCACCTCACCTGGTCGGAGGAAACAGACACTGTGGAAAGCATACTTTCTCCTTTACAGACGGGCAATGGGCATCATTCCGCCACAAGGATCGTCACGCTGCGGGGTTCCAGTTCCAGGGCATCCCGGCACAGTGGCCCGAAGGGCGTGGTGCCCGCATGGGTTCCGTCGCACAGGCGCCGCCAGGTGCCCATGGGCAGAGGCACCCACTGGCGGGTGCGCTCCGGGTTATAAAAGACTGCCAGCTGGCCTACCGGGTCGTTGCCCTCGGTCTCCGGCACGAAGCCGATCATCCACCCCGGCAATGCCAACAGGAAGGGCTCCGGTTCCCCGCAGGCGCCGGCCAGCCGCAGATACATCCGCCGAATGGCCAGGAGCCCCCGATAAAAGGAGGTCAACGCCGCAAATTCCGGCCGGTGGGCACGCCGCCAGTCCAACCGGTTGGTGGACAAAGGCCCTTTATAGCTGTTGGGGTCCCCGTACTTGGTGCGACCGAACTCCTCCCCGGCCTGGAAAAACGGCATGCCCTGGCAGGTCAGGCAGATACCCGCCGCCATCCGGTTCTGGGCCAGCAGTTCGGCGTCCGCCGCATCGTAGTCGGTGCGGCGTCCCACCGCCGCCAGTTTATCCCACAGGGTAAAATTATCGTGAGCGGACACATACTGAACGACCTGCATGGCCTGTCTGGGCCGGAAGCCCCGTGCCCCGTTGCGCCAGGCCCCCACCGCGTGGAGCACATCATAGCCGCACTGGGGCGCACCGTTCACATATCCCGCATTGCAGGCATCAAAAACGTTGCCCTTGACGGCGTCCCGTGTATCATCGCAGAAAAAGCCGATGCGGTCACTGAGCCGATCCAGCGCCCGCTTGTCGCTGGGTTGGGCGCCGCCTTCCACATTGGTCCCGCCACCGGTCCAGGGTTCCCCGTACATCAGGATATCCCGCCCGCCGGGCAGCTCATCCAGCGCCGCCCGAATGGCGTTCATCGTCTCCACATCTTCCAGTGCCATCAGGTCGAAGCGGAACCCATCCACATGGTATTCCCTGGCCCAGTAGAGCACCGAATCCACCAGATATTTGCGTACCATCGGCCGCTCACTGGCCAGATCGTCCCCGCAGCCGGAGCCGTTGGTCATGTTGCCGTTGGCCCACCGCCGGTTCCAGTAGCCCGGCACCGTGCGCTCCAGCCAGCTGTCGGTGTAATAGGTGTGGTTGTAGACCACATCCATCACCACACCGATTCCCGCCTTGTGCAGCGCCTGGATCATGGCACGGCATTCCCGCACCCGCACCTCCCCGTGGAAGGCATCGGTGGCAAAAGATCCCTCCGGCACATTGTAGTTCAGCGGATCGTATCCCCAGTTGTACCCGCCGGGTTTTGTCTCATCCACCGTGGCATAGTCGAAGATCGGCTGCAGCTGCACATGGCTGATTCCCAGCTGCTTGAGATAGTTCAGGCAGGTGGGATGCTGCCCGTCGCCGTCCAGCGTGGTATTGTCGGGCACAAACCCCATGAACTTGCCTCGCCATTCCTCCGGCACGCCGCTGTGCTCGTCGGCGGAGAAGTCCGCTACATGGACCTCCCACACCGCCCGGGCATAGGCCGGGATGGCCGGACGGACATCCTGCGCCCAGCCTTCCGGTGACGCTTCCGCCAGGTCCAGCACCATCCCCCGCTGTCCGTTGGCTCCCGCCGCACGGGCATAAGGGTCCACCACCGACGCAGCGTGGCCGTCGGGGAATTGCAGCTGATACAGATAATAGGTGCCGTTCAGGTTTCCCGGCACCGTGACCGACCAGACACCGTCCCCGGCCGGTTCCATACCATAGTCCGCCAGTCGGGCCGCATCGGGCTCCGCGTCGGTCCCGGTGGCAAAGAGCTGGAGCGTCACCGCCGACGCAGTGGGTGCCCACAGCTTGAAGATCGTCTGTTCGGGTGCCCAGGAGGCCCCCAGATCCGCACCGCCATAATACGGCAGTTCGCAGGCTTGCTGCCAATTCATGGTTGATCTCCCCTTTTAAAAACACAAAAGCATGGTTTTATTGTACCAGTCTGCCAAAAAGTTTGCAAGTAGGGACGGAAGCTGTCGTCGTTTTGGCCAAAAGGATTGACAGCGCCGTTTTTTAGTGCTATAGTTAGTTACACAAGTAATGAACCAATAAACCAAGAAAGGCGGTGAGCGTTTGCCTCCGGTATTGAATGACCACACCCTGATCTACCTGCAGATCGCCAAGATGCTGGAGGACGGCATCCTGCGCGGCATCTACCCCGAGGAGACCCAGGTTCCCAGCACCAACGAGCTGGCACGAACGCTGCGCATCAACCCGGCCACCGGTGCCAAGGGGTTGAATCTGCTGGTGGAGGAAGGGATCCTCTACAAGCGCCGCGGCATCGGCATGTTTGTGGCGGAAGGCGCGGTGGAGCGCATCCGTGCCAAGCGGCGGGAGGAATTCATGGAGCAGTACGTCAAACCCCTGGCCGCCGAAGCCCGCAAGCTGGGGCTGACGGCCGAAGAACTGCAGGCGATGCTTTCGGCTGCCTGCCAACAGGAGGACTAAGGATGGATGGCAAGAAATTGCAGGCCCGGGGCCTGTGCAAGACCTACGGCAAGGTAAAAGCGCTGGATCAGGTGGATCTGACGCTGGAGCCGGGACACATCTATGGGCTGATTGGCCGCAACGGAGCCGGCAAGACTACCCTGCTGGCCGCCCTGACGGCCCAGCTGCCGGTGGAAAGCGGCACGGTGACCTACGGCGGCGAACCGGTGTGGGAAAACGAAAAAGCGCTGGCCGACCTTTGTTTCAGCCGGGAGCTTTCCGGCAAGCTGGGGTCCAGTGTAAACAGCCTGCGGGTACGGGAGTATCTGAAAGCGGGGCGGTTGTTCTATCCCCACTGGGACGCGGCCTACGCCGAAAAGCTGGTGGCGCAGTTCGGGCTGGACCCCAAAAAGCGGATCAGCGCCATGTCCAAAGGTATGATGAGCGCCTTGACCATCGTGCTGGCGCTGGCCAGCCGGGCGCCTATCACGATGATGGATGAACCGGTGGCCGGTCTGGACATTGTTGCTCGGGAGGACTTTTACCGGCTGCTGCTGGAAGATTACGCTGCCACCGGGCGGACCTTTGTGATCTCCACCCACATTCTGGAGGAGGCCGCCACGGTATTTGAGCGGGTGCTGATCCTGAAAGAGGGCCGCCTTATCGAGGACTGCGACACCGACACCCTGCTGGCGCAGTTCTGTGCAGTGTCCGGCCGGGACGACGCGGTAGCTGCTGCCTGCGAAGGGTACGAAGTACTGCACACCGAGACGCTGGGCCGCCAGACCATGTGTACGGTGCGGGCCCCGGCAGAGGAGATCGCCGCCCGCGGGCTGGATGTGGACTGTGACGTCCTGACGCTGCAGAAGGTCTTTGTGGCCCTCTGCGGTCATGAACGGGAGGGGATGTAAGATGGCAAAAACCCTCTGGTTTCTGCTCAAGCCCGCCCTGGTCATGGTGGGCATTGTGACGCTGCTCTACCCGGTTTTGCTTCTGCTCTGCTTCGCCACCGGCGGGAGCAGTCTCTTCTTTGGCTATCTGCAGGGCTTTTTCGTCCTCTATGACGTGATGATCGGCATCTGTGCGGCTCAGGCCATCAGCGGCTATGCCCCACTGGCCCTGAGTTTCGGCACGACCCGGCGTTCCCTGCGCGGCGCCGCCTTCGGGTTCTGTCTGATCATCCCCCTGCTCTGTCTGGGGCTGGATTTGCTCTGCAGTTTGGTGACCACCCGGCTCTTCTATGCCGAGATGAACCAGCTCATTGCCGCCCTGACGGAATATCCCCTGCCAGGGTTCGGCTACAAACTGCTTTTGTGCAGCGCCATGCTCTGGCTGGGCACCCTGGACTTTTCCGCCCTGCCGATGGCAAAGCGGGTGGGGGCCATTCTGCTGATTGTGGTGGTCTACATGCAGATGATGGTCTTTATGCTGCTGAGCAGTTTTCTGCCCCACACCGTGAATTTTTATGGGCTGGTTCTGGGGTTGCTGAGCCTGCCCTTTGCGGCGCTGACGCTGCACCGGCTGAAGCATTTTACCATCACCCAGGTGTAAAGGAGGAAGTTCTATGCATCGGACAATTCGCGCTGTACTGGGCTATACCCGGGACGATTTCAAGTGGCTGCTGCCCGTGCTGGCGGCCTTGGTGCTCCTCTGCGAGGGGCTGGGCCTGATTGCCTTCCGGACCGGTGACCCCGGGGATGCCCCTCTGCTGGTGGTGGGGATTCTGCTGGGCATGCTCTTCCTCGTCGACGCCATTCTGGCCATCGTCTATCTGAGCGTGCAGTTTTCGCTGTTTCTCAGCTTTTCCTCCACGCGGCAGGGCCTTGTGGCAGGCATCCTGCTGCACTGCCTGCGGCTGAACTTGGTACAGCTGGTCGTTGCTCTGGCGGTGGGCACGGTGGACGCCCTGGTGCGCCGTTTCCTGACCGGGTACGGCCCCTTTCCCTGGGAGTGGATTCCCTGGCTGATCTGGCCCGCCGTCCTGCTGCTGCCGCTCTGGGTCGGCCTTTTCCTGGGCGGACTGGTTCAGCGGTTCGGCGTCAAGGGATTCTGGGGCGCCTATCTCGTCTTCATGCTGGGCACCACCACCATGAGTCAGTGGGTGCATCCGGCAGCAGAGCTGTTCCGGCCCCTTGGCTGGCAGATGCCGGTGGCCGCCCTGCTGGTACTCCTGGCTGCACTGACCGCACTGGGACTGCGCTGGATGCGGCGGGCCACGGTCCAGTAAAGCCCCACACACCATCCTATGCCAAACAAAAAACGCCTGTGCGGAAACGTTTCCGCACAGGCGTTTGGTTTTGCTGTTACTTTTTGCTGTAGTCCCGGGCGCCGTAGATGGCAGTGCCCACCCGGACAATGGTGGCGCCCTCCTCGATGGCCATGGCATAGTCGTGGCTCATCCCCATGGAGAGGATGTCCATTTGGGCATTGTCATAGTGGCGGTCCGATGCAGCGGCCAGCAGTTCCCGCATCTCGGCAAAGAAACGGCGGGTCTGGTCGTCGTCGGCATCGGCGGGCGGAATAGCCATCAGGCCGCGGAGCCGCAGATGTTCCTTGGCAGCGGCCGCCTCCAGCAGCGGCCACAGGTCGTCAGGTCCCACCCCGCTCTTGCTCTCCTCGGCACCGATGTTGATCTCGATGAGGATTTCCTGGGTCAGTCCCAGCCGGGCGGCGGCCGCCTCGATTTTGTCCAGCAGGCGGGTGCTGTCCACGCTCTGGATCAGCGCCGCACGCCCCACCACCTTGTTGACCTTGTTGGTCTGCAGATGCCCGATGAAATGCCCCGGTTTGCCGTTGTAGGCCCCGGCATCAGTCTTTTCCACCAGTTCCTGCACGTGGTTTTCCCCGAACAGGTCGATGGGCAGGTCGGCGCTGTAGCGCACCTCCTCCACCGTGCGGGTCTTGCAGGCGGCGCAGAGGCTGACCTCTGCCGGATCCCGCCCGGCACGGCGGGCGGCCTCAGCCATCCGCTCCCGGATCCGGGCGACAGCCTCGGTCATCTGCTGTTTCTGTGTTTCGGGGATCATCGCGGTTCCTCCTCACTGTAGACGGCGCGGGCTCCGCCGATGAAAGGCGGCCGGGTGCGCGCGCAGAGCAGGATCGCCTGCCCGATATGGTCGATGCTCAGCCGCACCGGCACCGCCACCCGGCGCAGGTGCATGCCGATGAGCGTACCGCCGATATCCATACCGGCAGCCGCCTGAACCTCCTCCACGAGGACCGGGTCCTGGAAGGTATGCCAGCAGTTGGTGGCCCAGCTGCCGCCCGCGTGGGGCTGCGGGATCGCCGCCACAATCTGATAGCCATAGGTCTTGGCCACCTCCCGCTCCAGCACGATGGCACGGTTCAGATGCTCGCAGCACTGGGCCGCCAGATAGACGCCCTGTTCCTGCAGCGGCGGCAGTACCCCCGCCAGCACGGCGGCAGCCGCCTCCATGCTGGAATGATGACCGATGCGCCCGCCGGTGATCTCGCTGCTGGAGCATCCCACCACAAAGATATCCCCCGTTTCCAGGTGCGCTGCCTCCAGCAGTTCCTCGGTGGCACGGCGTGCCTGGGCGGTCAGTTCGGAAAGTTCCATGGTTTCTACCCCCTTGTCTGCGTTTCTGCCGCAGGGTCAGTTCTCCTGCGGCGGCAGGCAGGTCACGCCACGCAGCGTCACGTCGCTGCAATACTGCAGCGGCAGGCGCGGTGCCTTGGCCGTGATCGTCAGCCCGTCAAAGTTCACATCCCGCAGCGTGCCATTGGGTCCTTCAAAGCCCGCCAGCTCCACCGGGGAAACATCCTTCCATTCCTGCTTGCTGTTCAGGGCCCGGCCGGTCAGGGTCAGCCCCGCAAAGGTGAAGTGCTCCAGCACCGGCACGGTGTCGGCAGCCTCGCCGTCATCGTTGTAGGGCACCGCATGGATCATCACCCGCGGTGCCTTGCAGTCCCGCACCGTCACACCGCGCACATAGCCGCCGCGCTTGGCCGTGGCCTTGATCTCCAGACCGGAAAAAGAATTTTCCAGATCGCAGTCCCAGATCTGGACATCCTCCACGCCGCCGGACATCTCGCTGCCGATGCAGAGCCCCTGCCCGGAGCCCACCCGACAGTCAAAAATATAGATATGCGCGCTGGGGCGGCCGATGGCATTTCCCTCGGGGTTCTTGCCGCTCTTGATGGCCACCGAATCGTCGCCGGTATACAGCTCACTGGCAAACAGGGTGCAGTTGGTGCTGGAATCAGGATCCCAGCCGTCCCCGTTCCAGATGCCTTCCGAATGGAACGCGCAGTGGTCGGTGACAATGTTGTCGCTGTAGATCATCTGCAGGATCCAGGAAGGGCTGTCCTTCAGCGTCAGACCGCTGATCCAGACGTTCTGGCAGTTGCTCAGATTCACCAGCCGCGGACGTACCCGGCCGGGGATGGTGTCCTCCTCATCGCAGCTTTCCACCAGGTCCAGATGCTCGGCCAGATAGTCCTTGAGATGCTCCCGCTCGTCGGCAATGATGGCATCCGCCAGCGCCTTGCCGCCGCCGGCGATGGTGCCTTTGCCTCGGATGACCACATTCACGCAGTTGTAGCCGTCGTCATGGTCCATCTTACCCAGATTCAGCAGGCTGGAATAGCAGCGCCGCTCGATGCCCTCGAACCGGCTGGGGATGCGGGGCTGGTAATCCACCAGCTGCGCTGTGCCCTGCAGCACGGCCCCCTCCTCCAGGTAAAGCTCCATATCGCTGTGCAGCTGCAATGCCCCGGTCAAGTAGGTGCCAGCGGGCAGGTAGACCGCATCGCCGGGGCCGCAGGCATCAATGGCCCGCTGCAGGGCGGCGGTATTCTTGGTGATGCCGTCCCCCTTGGCCCAGTAGGGAGCTTCGGTGACGTTGATGCGGTGCTTTTCCGCCCCGGTGCGCAGCATGCAGGCCCCTACAGGCTGGTTTTCAAAGATCACATCCACCCGGTATTCCGTCTGGGGTTCCAAATTGCCCAGGGTGTAGTGGGTGCGCTCGGTGGTCCCCACCGGCTCGTTGTTCAGATAGACGATATATTCCGCCCTGGTGCCCGCCGCAGCGGGTTTGTCCCAGTAGAGCACGGCGTGATGCGCCGTACAGCGGGCAAACAGATGGCTTTCAAACATTTTGTCAGTCCTCTTTTTGATCGCGGTCCGTTGTTTTTCTTCATACGATACAATCTTATTGTACCACACAATGTCTTTGACGGAAAGACGCAAAAATCGCCAACATTTGCCGGATCCGTTTCACGGGTTTTGGCAGGGCGGCTCCCGCAGGAAACAGTCCTCCTCGTGGCTCCAGAGCACCCCCACCGCCTGCAGATAGGCATAGACGATGGTGGACCCCACAAATTTCATCCCGCGCCGGCGCAGATCGGCCGACAGGGCGTCGGAGAGCGGCGAAGTGGTCTTGTCCCGCTCACAGAGGGTCTTGCCCTCCGTCCAGTGCCAGAGATAGCGGTCAAAGCTGCCCCATTCCCGCCGGATGTCCTCGAAGACCCGGGCATTTTGCACCGCCGCCGCGATCTTGCGTTTGTTGCGGATGATGCCGGGATCCCGGGCCAGGGCCTCACATTTTTCAGCGTCGTAGGCGGCCACCTTCTCCCAGGCAAAGCCGTCGAAGGCGCGGCGGAAGGCTTCCCGCTTGTTGAGCACGCACTCCCAGGAAAGACCTGCCTGGAACCCTTCCAGGATCAGCATTTCAAAGAGCAGCCGGTCGTCGTGTACCGGTACGCCCCATTCCTTATCATGGTAGTAAAGGTAACGGGGATTTTCGGGATTGGCCCAGCGGCAGCGGGGGCGTCCATCTTTCCATTCCATCAGGCAAGTCCTTTCTGTGTACACGAAACCGCCCGCCGGGCATCGGCAGGCGGCACAACGTCACACCAGTACGTCCTTGATCAGCAGGCTCAGACCGCCGGTGGCCGAGTGGATGAACTCCACCGCATCGTCGGAATTGCAGAGCTCCGCCGGGATCTTGATCTCAATGCCGGATTCCGTCTTGAAGCTGCGGCTTTCCAGCTTTTTCATCCGGGCCGGGCTCACCGTCACCCGGTCGTTTTCCTGTACGCCGGTCTCGGCCAGGGCCGCCTCGAACTTGGGGGCCGCCAGGGGATAGTTTTCCCGCATACGGGTGCGCACATCCTCCACCGAGATGGTGTTGTCCACCGCCTGGTTGCGCACCATCAGCTCCACGGCCGTCTCGGTGCCGCCGTCAAAAGGCGGCACGTCGTCCAGTTCCTCCGGTTCGGGGTAGGCCTCCTTCACTGCTGCCACGGCGGTCTCGCAGACGGCTTTCAGCTTGGCCTTCTCCTGCATGGCTTCGGTGCAGCCGAAAACCCGGGTGGAAAGATAAAAATCCTTTTTTTCGTCCAGGTTGAACTTCTTTTCGATGAGGCGCACCGTACCGTTGGCCCGGTCGATGAGGGCTGCCTCGTCGGCCTTGGGGGTGCCGGGCAGCAGCGTGCGCTGGGGCACCATGCTGCTGAACCGTCCGTTGCCCATTGTCTCGGTATGGTGGGTGTAGCCGGGGCGGTAATTGAGTTTGAGAACACCGTAGTAGGGCACGCCGTCCCCCGCGAAATCCACCACCGCCAGGTCCCCCGCCGGGATGGCCGGGTACTGCAGCATCTGCTCGAAGATGACCCCCGCAATACGGCGGGACAGGTCCACGAAGTCCTGGTTCTGGGCCATCTCCTGGGCAAACGCGGAATCGGGCAGGAAACGGCAGTTTTTGACCTCGTCGCTGACGAAGGCTTTCTCGATCACAGCGGAAAAATATTCAAACAGATCGGTGTCGAGGTCCATCGGCCGGTCGGAGAGCAGCGGTTCCGACGCGCCGGGATCCAGCAGATGCAGAATCACCTGATTGATCTTGACTTCCATACTAGACAGGACTCCTTTGGGATATAGTTTCGGAAAGGGTAGTATACCACAATTTGGCGGGTTTGGGTAGATGCCGGACCGGGCAAGCTATCCGGGAAGGGAGGGAACATCCATGAAGGACAAAGACTCTGAAAAGGGCGCCATGCTGCGCCGCACCGCTCCCAGCCGCCAGAAACAGGCGAAGGAATACCTGAAAGGCCAGGTGCCCGGCGTGATGGCCCACTATGCCCCCGACGCCGTCCCCGATCCCGACGAGGGATGGGTGGAGAGCGACGAGACCGTGCACCGCCTGGCTCACTGGCGGGAGGAAGCAATCTATTAAAGGGAACAGCCCCACACCGGTGGGGCTATTTCTGTTCAGTCGGCATTGAGTTTGGCGGAAGCCTTGTGGGTAAAGCGGTCGTTGTCCACGATGTAGCGCTCGTGGGTGGCGTGGGCCACCTCGCTCACATCGTCGTAGACCCGCGCCGTGAAGGTCAGACGCCGGTCGGCCACCGCGGTGAGTTCACAGTCACAGCGCACCACCATCCCGATGGGCGTAGGCGCCGTATGGACCAGCGAAAGGCTGGTTCCCACCGTTCCGGTGCCCATATCCAGCTCCCCTGCCACCGATTTCCAGCAGGCCTTTTCGATCAGGGCCGCCACCGCCGGCGTGGCCAGTACATCCAGTTCCCCGCTGCCCAGCGCCCGGGCGGTGTTCTCTGTGGTGACGCGCAGCGCCGCATGTCCCTGGATCCCCGGTTCCAACATCTTCCATTTCCCCTTTTGCTACATTTCTTTTGTATTATTATAGCGGCCGCTGCAGCCGAATGCAAGACGCCGTCTTTTTGCCGCTTTGCCTTGCGTTTTGCCGTCAAACCCGCTATACTGAAACTGTAAACGGGAAGCGGCGGTTTGCGGCTTCCTTTTTTGCGGCAGGACATTTGAAAATCAGGAGGATTTCATGAGCGAAAAGACGATCGATTATTCCAAGGGTATCTACGATGCCCGCCAACTGGGCACCCCCAAGATGCTGATCCTGGGCGCGCAGCACATGTTCGCCATGTTCGGCGCCACCGTGCTGGTGCCGCTGCTGACCGGGCTGAGCGTCAGCACCACCCTGCTGTGTGCCGGCCTGGGCACGCTGCTGTTCCACTTTCTGTGCAAGGGCAAGGTACCCGCTTTCCTGGGTTCCAGCTTTGCCTACCTGGGCGGCTTTACCATCGTGAGCAATGATGGCGCCAACCCCGAAAATCTGCCCTATGCCTGCGCGGCGGTGGCGTTTTCCGGCCTGGTGTACGTACTGTTCAGCTTCCTCATCTCGGCGTTCGGCATCCGCCGCATGATGAAGTTCTTCCCGCCGGTGGTCACCGGTCCCATCATCATCGCCATCGGCCTGATCCTGGCCCCCAGCGCCATCACCAACTGCCAGAGCAACTGGCTGCTGGCCTTCGTGGCTCTGGCCACCGTCATCATCTGCAACATCTGGGGCAAAGGCATGGTCAAGATCCTGCCCATCCTTATCGGCGTTCTGGTGGCCTACGCGGTTGCTCTGCTCACCGGCGCCGTGGATTTTGCCGCCATCGCCGAAGCGTCCTGGTTCGGTCTGCCTGTGCATAAGGAATCCATGGGCCTGTTTGCCATCGACGGCAGCGAGACCTTCATCAGCGCCCTCTTCACCATCGTGCCCATCGCCCTGGCCACCATGATGGAACACATCGGCGACATCGCCGCCATCAGCGCCACCACCGGCAAGAACTACATCCGCGACCCGGGCCTCAACCGTACCCTGCTGGGCGATGGCCTGGCCACCACCATGGCCGGCCTGCTGGGAGGCCCCGCCAACACCACCTACGGTGAGAACACCGGCGTGCTGGCCCTGACCAAGATCTACGACCCGCTGGTCATCCGCATCGCCGCCGTCTTCGCCCTGGTGCTGAGCTTCTGCCCCAAGTTTGAAGCCATCATCAACACCATCCCCACCGGCATCGTGGGCGGCATCAGCTTCGTGCTCTACGGCATGATCTCCGCTATCGGCGTGCGCAACGTCGTGGAAAACAAGGTGGACTTCACCAACTCCCGCAACCTCATCATCGCCGCCGTCATCCTGGTCTGTGCCCTGGGCTTTGACTCGGTGGGCGGCATCACCTTCAACATCGCCGGCATGGCCGTCAACCTCTCGGGTCTGGCCATCGCCGCCATCGCAGGCATCCTGCTCAACGCCATCCTGCCCGGCAACGACTACGAGTTCGACGAGGGCACCAACGACGGCGAGGGTGCCAGCCTGCGCGTCTGATCGAAACAAGGAGGGGCAACCATGACCGCCGCAGATTTTACCAACCTGCATCTGCAATACAAATCGGAACAGGCTGAAGGAGAAGTCCCCGCTGCCATTGAGCACGACTTCGCCGACGGGCGGATGGTGGACCACTATTATGTGACCCCCTCCCCTGCCTTCTGGGCCGACGAGGGCATCCAGGGCCTGGGCACTGTTTCGGGCATTCTGTTTTTACAGCAGCCGGAGGGCGCCCCCTGGAAGATCCTGGTCCATGAGCCGGGCATGATCAAGGAAGTGATCTTTGAGATGCCTGACGCGGAATTCCGCCAGATGCTCACCGACAACGGCGTCATCCTGCCCGGTGAACCCGGCTTTGTGCCGCCGCAACAATCCTGACTCACGAATCCCCGCAGTGATGCGGGGATTTTTTCTTTTTCCTATTGACAGGCGGCGTTCTCCGGTGTATCATATGAACAAATAAACATATGAAAGGATGTTTGCCATGGCACTGCACGATGCCGCCCTGCCTGCCGACGGCCAGCCGCTGGATGAGCAGGCCCTGCAGAAGCTGCAGGATGATCTGCCGGGGGACGAGATCCTCTACGATCTGGCGGAGCTGTTCCGGGTGTTCGGCGACACCACCCGCATCAAGATTCTGTATGCCCTCTTTGAAAGCGAGCTCTGCGTCAACGACATTGCCCAGGTGGTGGGTCTTTCCCAGAGCGCCGTAAGTCACCAGCTGCGTCTTCTCAAGACCAGCAAGCTGGTGAAGTTCCGGCGGGAAGGCAAGGCCATCTACTATTCCCTGGACGACGACCACGTGCGCAGCATGATTGCCCTGGGCATGGAGCATGTAGAAGAGTAAGCATGATATAAAAAAGGAGTTTTTGTTATGCAGAAGAAATTCAAGATCGAAGTGGACTGCGCCAACTGCGCCGCCAAAATCGAGACCGCCGTCAAGGCACTGCCCGGCGTGGAGAACGCCAGTGTCAGCTTCATGACCCAGAAGATGCTGCTGGCAGCCGACGATGACCGCTTTGATGAGGTCCTGCAGCAGGCTGTACGTGCGGCGAAAAAGATCGAGCCGGATTTCGAGATCGAACTGTAACGAAGGCGCGGACGGAGGCATCTTTCCATGACCAAGAAGCAGAAAAAGACGCTGCGGCGCATCATCCTGGCCGCAGTGCTGACGGTGTGCGCCGCAGTAGCGCTGCAGTTTGTTGCCCTGCCGTGGTACGGCCAGCTGATCGTCTGGCTGATCCCCTATCTGGTGATCGGCTACGATGTGCTGCGCAAGGCGGTGCTGGGCATCAAGGGCGGCGAGGTCTTTGATGAGAACTTCCTGATGGCGGTGGCCACCGTGGGCGCCATGGGCTGCGGCGAATACGCCGAGGGCGTGGCCGTCATGCTGTTCTACCAGATCGGTGAGCTGTTCCAGAGCTATGCGGTGGGCAAAAGCCGCCGCAGCATCAGCGAGCTGATGGACATCCGCCCCGACAGCGCCAATCTGGAGCAGGCCGATGGAACCGTGACGGTGGTGGACCCCGACGAAGTGGCGGTGGGTTCGGTCATTGTGGTACGGCCCGGTGAGAAGATCCCCATCGACGGCAGGGTGCTCAGCGGGGAAAGCACGCTGAACACCGCAGCCCTGACCGGCGAGAGCCGCCCGCGCAGTGTTCGCCCCGGGGATGACGTGATCAGCGGCTGCGTCAACGAGGACGGCCTGCTGCGCATCACCACCACCAAGGCCTACGACGAATCCACCGTGGCGAAGATCCTGGACCTGGTGGAAAACTCCAGTCTGAAAAAGGCCAAGGTGGAAAACTTCATTACGAAATTTGCTCACTGGTACACCCCGGCCGTCTGTCTGGCGGCACTGGTGCTGGCCGTGCTGCCCCCGCTGGTGCTGGGCGGCGGCTGGACCACCTGGGTACTGCGCGCCCTGACCTTCCTGGTCATCAGCTGTCCCTGCGCGCTGGTCATCTCCATTCCGCTGACCTTCTTCGGCGGCATCGGCGGTGCCTCCCGGTGCGGTATTCTGGTCAAGGGCGGCAACTATCTGGAGGCGCTGGCCCATACCGGCGTGGCGGCCTTTGACAAAACCGGCACGCTGACCAAAGGTGTCTTTGCTGTGACCCGGGTCAACCCGGCCCACGGGGTGACCGAGACAGAGCTGCTGGAAAACGCCGCCCTCGCGGAGCGTTTTTCCAGCCATCCCATCAGCAAGAGCCTGCGGGATGCCTGCCCCGATGTGGATGCCCGCCGGGCAGCCGACGCCCAGGAGATTGCCGGCCAGGGTGTGCGCACCCTGGTGGACGGCAAGGTGGTCCTGGCCGGCAATGCCCGGTTGATGGAGGCCAACGGCATCGCCTATACGGCCGACGACGGCGCGGGCAGCATCGTCTATGTGGCCCGGGACGGAGCGTTCCTTGGCTCCATCCTGATCTCCGATGAGGAGAAGCCCACCGCCGCCGCGGCCATGCGGGATCTGCGCGGGCAGGGCGTGCGCACCGTCATGCTCACCGGTGACAGCCCCGCCGTAGCCGACAAGGTCGCCGCCGAACTGGGCATCGACGAGGTCCACGCCGGGCTGCTGCCCGCCGACAAGGTGCAGCAGGTGGAAGCGCTGCTGACTGCCAAACCCGCCGACAAGATGCTGGTCTTTGCCGGGGACGGCATCAACGACGCCCCGGTGCTCATGCGGGCAGACATCGGCATTGCCATGGGAGCCCTGGGCAGCGACGCCGCCATCGAAGCTGCCGACGTGGTACTGATGGACGACGACCCGGCCAAGATCGGTCTGGCCATGCGGGTGGCCCGCAAGTGCATGACCATCGTCTACCAGAACATCGTCTTTGCCCTGGGCGTGAAATTCCTCTGCCTGCTGCTGAGCGCCGTGGGCGTGGCCAACATGTGGTGGGCCGTCTTTGCCGACGTGGGGGTCATGGTCCTGGCGGTGCTCAACGCCACCCGGATGCTCAACGTGAAATCCTACCGATAACCCAAAAATCCCGTTCCAGTCGGAACGGGATTTTTCTTATTTCATGCTTTCGGGGTCCTGGTATTCCTCACCCTTCAGGCACTCGAGATGAATGTGCGCGGCGATCTTGCTCTCCGCCGGGACGCTGCCTGCCTTGCCCAGTGTGGTGGCGGTGGTCACTCCTTCGCCGGGTTTGACCGACGCCTCCGTCAGACCGCAATACCGCCAGAGCACCTCGTTCTGGTCGGTGATCTCCACCACGGTACCCCACAGGGCGTCCTCGGTCACCGCTGTCACCGTGCCGCCGCAGACCGGGCTGACCTCCTCCCCGGCCTTGGCCGCATAGTCGGCGCCGTTGTGGGTGCGCCAGTCGCCCAGCGTCT
This sequence comes from Subdoligranulum variabile, assembly GCF_025152575.1. Classification (NCBI taxonomy): domain Bacteria; kingdom Bacillati; phylum Bacillota; class Clostridia; order Eubacteriales; family Oscillospiraceae; genus Subdoligranulum; species Subdoligranulum variabile. The sequence continues at coordinate 710,780 of NZ_CP102293.1, forward strand.
CGTTGTAGACCAGTTCCTCACCGCTGAATTCCGCGATGGGCTTCGTCTGCCAGAATGCCGAGGAGGCCGCAGGCTGCGCGGACGGCGCGGCAGTGCCGCCAGGTCCGGCAGAGGCAGCGGCAGACTCCGACTGCGCCCCAGACGAGGAGGGCGAAGCAGAGGGCGCGGCTGAGGGCGCTGTAGTGGGTTTCGGCACGTCGCTGGCCGGATTGTCTACGGTGGTATCGGGCTGCGTCCATGTGCTGTCCTCCTGCAACGCATCTTTGCGGAGCTGTGTCAGCTCCGACATGTTGTTCACGACGCTGCGCAGCGCCAGAATGCCCGCCGCCGTAGCGGCAAACACCAGCGCCAGACAGAACAGGTAGAGGCCCTTCTCCTTGAAAAACGATTTGATATGGTTCATCTTCCCCCGTCCTTTACGGCAAATTTTGTGTATGCCCCTAGTGTGGGACGGCGGGATGAGATTTATACATTATTTCTGCGGCAAATCCTCGGCGTGCAGCTTGTCCAGCAGATCCATGACGGTCAGCGTCCGGGCCCGGGCCTCCGCCTCGGCGGCAGTGTCCCTTTCGGCGATGATCCGGACAAACGCCGCGAACTCATAGGCCATGCGAAACCGCGCGGCGGCAGGGCCTTCCCTGCGCGCGGTGCTGCCCCGCACCGCGCCCGGCACGCAGTAGACCACCGGCAGGGCGTTGGTGCCGCCCTCCACCACCAGATGGCCGCCTGGCCCCTGCAGGACCATCCCGTTGACGCCGTCACTGTCCTTGGCAGCCAGGGCGGCGGCGGTGAAATCCCCGTAGTCCAGCAGCGCCAGTCCCGCCGTGTCAATGCCGTTGGCGGCGCGGGTGGCGCGGTATTCCGCCTGCCGGGGTGCGCCCAGCAGGCCGGTCAGCAGATGGAGGTTATAGACATTCATGTCGTTGAGGGCGCCGCCCTGACAGGCCGGGTCGAAGGTGGTGTTCCAGATGCCTTTCAGGAAATCGTCATACCGGCGGCTGCGGGCGCAGAAACTGGCCATGGCGCCGCGCACCGGGCCGATGGTTTCCAGTTCCCGCCGCAAAAAGGCAAACTGCGGCAGATAATACACCGTGATGGCCTCCAGCAGCATCACACCCTTTTGGTCGGCCAGAGCGTAAAGTGCCCGGGCTTCGGCGGCCGTACCGGTGAAGGGCTTTTCCAGGATCACATGGTAGCCGGCCTCCAGCGCCCGCCGGGCCGCCTCGTAGTGCAAATGATTGGCGGTGCCGATGTAGACGGCGTCAAACCCGCCGGCCCGGTAGCAGGTTTCCTCATCGGTATACACCTGGGGGATACCGTACTCTGCGGCCCAGGCGCGGGCCTTCTCCCCGCTCTGGGGACGGCAGCAGAGCGCCTGCACCGAAATTTCCGGCATTTCGGGAAGATGGTGCAAGAACTCTTCTACGATTCGGCTGGTGGACAGAACGGCAAGCTGCAGCGGCATACAGGTCCCTCCCGGTTGTTTTTGTAGGATGGTTCGATTATACCACGGGAAATTTCCCGTTGCAATTCCGCCGAAAACCATGTATGATAGGGTACGTTAGTATTGTAGAGGAGTGTGCCCCGATGTGACATCGACGCTATGGAACATCCGTCACATGTATGTAAAGAAATAAGGAGTCAGTTTTCATGCCATCATTGCGCGAACAAATTGAAAGCCGGCGGACCTTTGCGATCATCTCGCACCCCGACGCCGGTAAAACCACCCTGACCGAAAAGCTGCTTTTGTACGGGGGCGCCATCCAGACGGCCGGTTCGGTCAAGGGCAAGCAGAGTGCCAAACACGCGGTGTCCGACTGGATGGACATCGAGAAACAGCGCGGTATCTCGGTCACTTCGTCGGTGCTGCAGTTCAACTACCAGGGCAAGTGCATCAACATTCTGGACACCCCCGGCCACCAGGACTTCAGCGAGGACACCTACCGTACCCTGATGGCGGCCGACTCCGCCGTCATGGTCATCGACGCCGCCAAGGGCGTGGAAGCGCAGACCATCAAGCTGTTCAAGGTCTGCACGCTGCGCCATATTCCCATCTTCACCTTCATCAACAAGATGGACCGGGAAGCCCGGGACCCCTTTGAACTGATGGACAACATCGAGGAGATCCTCGGCATCAAGACCTATCCCATGAACTGGCCCATCGGCTGCGGCAAGGGCTTCAAGGGCGTCTTTGACCGCAACGCCCGCCGGGTGCTGGCCTTCGAGAGCGACGGCCGTGCCAACGGCGTGAAGATGGTGGACGAGATCGAGGCCGAGCTGGGCGACGCCAAGCTGGACGAGCTCATCGGCGCCGACAACCACCAGAAACTGGCGGAGGATATCGAACTGCTGGACGGTGCCGCCGAGGAATTCGACCTGGAGGCCGTGCACAACGGTACGCTGTCGCCGGTATTCTTCGGTTCGGCGCTGACCAACTTCGGTGTGGAGCCCTTCCTGAAAGAGTTCCTTCGCCTGACCCCCACCCCGCTGCCCCGCAAGGATGCCATCTCCGGCGAGGTGGTGGATCCCTGCAGCGAGAATTTCTCCGGCTTCATCTTCAAGATCCAGGCCAACATGAACAAAAACCACCGGGACCGCATCGCTTTCCTGCGCATCTGCTCGGGCAAGTTCGAGCGCGGCATGGAGGCCTACCACGTGCAGGAGGGCAAGAACATCAAGCTGGCCACCGGCACCAGCCTGATGGCCGATGACCGGGCCATCGTCAGCGAAGCCTACGCCGGCGACATCATCGGTCTGTTTGATCCGGGCATCTTCTCCATAGGCGACACCCTGTGCACCGGCAAGCCCCATGTGCAGTTTGCCGGCATTCCCACCTTCGCGCCGGAGCATTTTGCCCGGGTGACCCAGGTGGATACCATGAAGCGCAAACAGTTCGTCAAGGGCATGGAGCAGATCGCCCAGGAGGGCGCCATCCAGATCTTCCGCGATCTGGGCTCCGGCATGGAGGAAGTCATCGTCGGCGTGGTGGGCGTGCTGCAGCTGGAAGTGCTGGAGTACCGCCTGAAAAACGAGTACAACGTGGAGATCCGCATGCAGCAGCTGCCTTATGAGTACCTGCGCTGGATCACCAACGACCCCGATGAGCTGGATCCCAAGCATCTGGACCTGACCAGCGATACCCGCCCCATTGAGGACCTGAAAGGAAACCATCTGCTGCTCTTCGGCAGCTCCTGGAGCATCAACTGGGCCGAACAGCACAACGAGAACCTGAAACTCTCGGAGTTCGGCAACCTGACGTTTTAACGGCTTGCGGCCGGTTTTGTGAGGAATCAAATATCTATGCTGCATCTTCTGCCCCAGCGCCCCACCAAAAAAATGCTGGTGGAGGACGCCAAGTTTTTCGCACTGCTCAACCTGGGCCTCATCGCCACCGCCCTGGGCATCGCCCTCTTCAAGACCCCCAACCATTTCGCCTTCGGCGGCACCTCGGGCCTTTCCATCATCCTGTCCAGTCTGTTCCCCCAGTGGAACGTGGGCTTCTTCATGTGGATCGTCAACGCCATCCTCGTTCTGCTGGGTTTCGCCTTTCTGGGCGTCCGGTCCATGGGCTGGACCATCTATTCTTCCTTTGCCCTGTCCTTCTTCGTCAGCCTGTGTGAACGGATCTGGCCGCTGACCGCCCCCCTGACCCACGATGTGTTTCTGGAACTGTGCTACGCCGTCATCCTGCCCGCCGTGGGCAGCGCCATCGTCTTCAACATCGGCGCCTCCACCGGCGGTACCGACATCGTCGCCATGATCCTGCACAAGTACACCAGTCTGGAGATCGGCCGCGCCCTGCTCATCAGTGACCTGGCCATCGTGCTGGTGGGCGCCTATCTCTATGGTCCCGCCACCGGACTGTACTGCATTCTGGGCATGGTGCTCAAGACTACCGTGGTAGACAGCGCCATCGAGAGCATCAACCTGCGCAAGGTCTGCACCGTGGTCACCACCAATCCCGGCCCGGTGCGGGATTTCATCGTCAAGGAGCTCAACCGTTCCGCTACCGAGGAACGGGCCGAGGGTGCCTACTCCCACGAGGAGAAATGGGTGCTCATGACGGTGCTCACCCGCGGCCAGGCCCAGCACCTGCGCCGTTTCGTGCGCCGCAACGATCCCCACGCCTTCATCACCATCGTCAACAGCAGCGAGATCGTGGGCAAGGGGTTCCGCTCCATCTGACTGTTTCCGCCATGCCTGCCGCCCTGTGCGGCAGGCATTTTTTGTTGTGCAGATCCCCCGGGGCTGCGGTTGTATTTACGCCCCATCTATGGTATACTTTTACCAATTTAACCATTCTGTAACTTTGCGGAGGAATCATCCCCGATGAAATACCTGACCTATGCGGAACGCGTCTTTCTGCACGGGCATCTGTCCCGTGTGCGCCATGTGACGCTGGACCCCGACGGTCCCGGCGTTGTACGCATCCACCTGATCCCCTGCCGCCGCCCCGACCGGGATACCCCCTTTGTGGCGATCCTCAACGGGCAGGACATTCTGCCCCTGAACGTCAGCTGGGCGATCCTGCTGACCAACCTGATCGACGCTTTGCACCCTCACAGCGGCAAGGAACTGACTCCCGCTGACTGGTCGGCCGTCACGGCCCAGGCCGTGGCCGCCACCCACAAAGTCTACCGCCGTACCCCGGAACTGCAGATCGAATCCGACCTGCAGCTGATGCTGGACTGTCTGTGTGCAGTGGCCCGGGGCCAGACCCCGCCGCTCCATGTGCAGCCGCTGCATCTGGGGGACTATGCCCCCCGGATGAACGCGCCCCATCGTATGGACCTGATGATCAGTTCCATGATGAAGGATGGCGCCTGGCACTGCAACCAGAAGTGTCTGCACTGTTACGCTGCCAACCAGCCGCTGGGCGCCGTTCCCGAGCTGGATACCGATCAATGGCTGGCCGTCATCGAGAAATGCCGCAGTGCGGGCATTCCCCAGCTGACCTTTACCGGCGGGGAGCCGACACTGCGCAACGATCTGATCAAACTTGTGCAAGCGGCCCAGTGGTTTGTGACCCGGCTGAACACCAACGGCCGGATGCTGACCAGCGCCATGTGCAAGGATCTGAAAAACGCCAGTCTGGACGCCGTCCAGATCACCTTCTATTCTGCCGACCCGGAGATCCACAACACCCTGGTGGGCGTGGACGGCTACACCGACACGCTGGGCGGCATCAAGAACGCCCTGGCTGCCGGGCTGAGCGTCAGCCTGAACACACCGCTGTGCAGTCTGAACCGGGATTACCTGGCCACGGTACAGCTGGCCCACGAGCTGGGCATCCGCTATCTGACCTGCAGCGGGCTGATTCCCGCAGGCAATGCCGAGACGGAAGCCAGCCGCGCCGAGCGTCTGACCCCCAACGAGCTGGTGGCAGTGCTGCGCCCCGCGATGGACTACGCCGCCGCCCACGGTATGGAGATCAACTTCACCAGCCCCGGCTGGCTGCCCGAGGAGACGCTGCGGGAACTGGGCTTCACCCAGATCCCCAGCTGCGGTGCCTGCCTTTCCAACATGGCGGTGGGCCCCGACGGCACCGTGCTGCCCTGTCAGAGCTGGCTGTCCGGCCCTGGCCTTGGGAATCTTTTACGCACGCCCTGGCACCGCATCTGGCACAGTGCCGCCTGCAGTGCCATCCGCAACACCAGCGCCGCCATGGAGCGGCGCTGCCAATTGGGGGATACACCCCTGCAGGAGGGCTGCCGATGAAAACCGTTTTTTCTGTCCGCCGCGCGGCCCTCTGGCTGGCGGCGCTGCTCTGCTGTTTGCTGACCGCCCTGCCCGTCTTTGCCGTGGATCAGGATCTGGCGCCCTACGCCGAAGAGGGGGACATGGACTACATCCGCAACTATGTGGTCACGGTAGACCTGCGGGAGGACGGTTCCGCCGATATCACCTACGACATCGACTGGCAGGTCATTGACGGGGATGCCACCCAGTACCTGACCTGGGTTAAGATCGGGCTGGCCAATTCCCATGTGGAGGACCTGACCCCGCTGACCGACACCATCGCCGACCTGCAATATTCCAGTGACGGCGGCAGCTATGCCAAGGTCGTCTTTGCCCGGCGCTACTACTCCCCCGCCGTAGCGGCCCAGAATGGCGGCGAGAGCGCGGTTCGGTTTGCCTTCTCGGTACATCAGAGTCATCTGTTCACCCGCAACGACGACGGCACGGCGAATTTCACCTTCACCCCCGGCTGGTTCGATGACCTGAGTGTGGGCAATATGCAGATCCGCTGGAAGAATGCCGATGGATTTGTTGCCGATAATACCGGTGTGGACGGGGACTACCTGATCTGGGATTTCGGCCCGCTGACCCACGGCCAGGCCGCCAAGGTCCACGTGACGGTGCCTATCACCTACTCCGAAGGCTATGCAGCCGACGCCGCCATGACTGCCGAGGACTACGGCAGCCCTGCCGATGATTTCGGTGCTGTGGCCTCCGGCGTCATGACAGTCCTGGTGCTTCTGGTGTTCTTCGGGTTCTGCTTCTTCCTCATTGCCTCCCGCTCCCCCTCCTGGGGCGGTGGTTTCGGCGGCGGGCTCTATCCCGATGACTGGTTCTGGTACACCAACGGCGTGCACACCATCCGCCGTGCCCGCACGGCACCACCTCCGCCGGGGTATCACCGCACCGATCCGCCCAAGAACTTCCAGCCTGGCGGAGGTTCCAGCCGCGGCGGCGGTGTGGGACGCCGGGACAGCGGCAGCAACGACCACCACTTCACCTGCGCCTGTGCCTGTGCCTCCAGCTGTGCCTGCGCCTGTGCCTGCGCCGGCGGTGGTCGTGCTGGATGCAGTGTGAAGGATTTCTACACCGTGAAGCTGCCCCGCCCGGAAAGGGAGAATGACGATGAGTCTTGAAGATCAATACGATGCCTGGGTCCGCGGCCTGATGGGCGGCCGCAAATACGCCGCCACCCCCGAGGAGACTTTCCGGGCCAACGAGGCCGTACAGCAGATGCAGTCGGAGCTGGACGCGCTGACCGCCGCCCAAAAACGTCAGAAAGCCGCCTCCGCAGCAGCGGAAACGGTGCAGAAAGCCGGCCGCCAGACCGCCGAACATGTCCGGCAGATGAGCAGTGAACTGACCCGTTCCCTGAAGCAGGACGGTCTGCTGGGCGGCACGGTGGCGGCTCCGACACCCCGCCCTGCTGCGACGGGCCGCGCGGACTTTTCCGGTGTGGCGGACAAGGTCAAAACCCATGTGCTGGGGCAGGACGCTTTTGTCTCTGCCGTGGTGAAAGCCTTCCGCCGTCCCTTTGTACTGGGCACCGTCTCTGACACCACCCGGGCGAAGAATCTGATGCTGCTCTGCGGTCCCGACGGCACCGGCCGACACTACACGCTGCACTGCGTGGTGGAGGAGCTGGCCGCCCGGGGCATTTTGCACAGTGCCTTGGTGGAAACGCTGGACCTGTCCCTCTACCCCGGCCCCGCACAGGAAAAACTCTTTCTGCAGGACCTCTACGCAGCCCTGCAGTCCGACGCCGAAGTGCTGGCATTCGACCACTACGAAGCCTGCGCCGCCACCTATCGGAACATGGTCGCCGCCCTTGCCATGGACGGCACGCTGGCCCTCTCCAGCCGGTATGTGCTGCAGCGGGGCATCCTGGTGGATGTGGGAACCGCACTGGCTCCCGGTGCCATTGGTGAGCTGCAGGCCGGGGGCAAGTATTTTGTCTTTTTCTCCGCCAAGGGGGAGGAAGCGCTGGCCGATGCCTTCGGCGCCCGCTTTGTGGATGCCGTGGCCGGGGATATCTGCCGTACCCAGCCTTTCACCCCCGAAGCCCTGGCCGCAGTGGCAGCCCGAGCTCTTAATGATTTGGCCCAGCGGGTGCGCCGTCAGTGCGGCCTGGCCCTGACCATGGGGGCCGATGTGCGGGATCTGCTGGCCGGCCAGTACGGCAAGGCCCGGGGCATGCAGGCCATACAGGATTTCGGCGATACGATCTACCGCGCCCTTGCCGAGTATGTGCTGGACGCCGACACCATCCCTGCCGACGGTACCCCGGCCCTGCTCACCGTGCAGGATAACCGGCTTTTCCTGGCTGTAGACGGCGGCACCCCCATGGATCTGCTGGCGCTGCTGCCCCAGCAGTACCGCGGCGACGTGGACGCCGTAGAGGCGGAGCTTTCCGCCATTATCGGCCTGACGGAAGTCAAGAACTATGTGCGGGATATTGCCAAAAACGTGCAGGCCCAGCAGCGGCGCAAGGCCCAGGGCCTGCAGGTGGCTGATGTGAACATGCACATGATCTTTACCGGTAACCCCGGCACCGGCAAAACCACCATTGCCCGCATTCTGGCCAAATACCTCAAGGCCATCGGTGCCCTGCGGGGCGGCCAGCTGGTGGAAGTCACCCGGGCCGACCTGGTAGGCCGCTACGTGGGCCATACGGCACCGCTGACCAACAGCGTGATCCAGAGTGCCCTGGGCGGCGTGCTCTTCATCGACGAGGCCTACAGCCTGTACCGCGGCGGAGAGGACAGCTTCGGTCTGGAAGCCATCGACACGCTGGTCAAGGGTATTGAGGATCACCGGAATGATCTGGTGGTGATCCTGGCCGGCTACACCAAAGAGATGGCGTTGTTCCTCAGCGCCAACTCGGGCCTGGCCAGCCGTTTCCCCAACCAGATCGAATTTCCCGACTATACCGGCGAAGAACTCTACCGCATCCTGCTTTCCCTGGCAAAGAGCAAGGGCTACACGCTGGAGGAAGGCTGCCGGGAACCTCTGACCACCTGGTTTGACCGCAAGCAGGCCGAGGACGCCGCCACCAACGGCAACGGCAGAATGGCACGCAACGCGCTGGAAAAGGCTATCCTGAATCAATCCCGGCGGCTTATTGCCGATCCTGCGGCCAGTCTGGAACTGCTGCTGCCCGGGGATTTTGACCTGGACTGACCTGAACAAAAACACAAAGGAGAGCCTCCCTTGGCGGGGAGGCTCTCCTTTTTCTTATCTTTCAGGTTGTGGCGGGACGCCCGGCTCAGCGCGCGGTGTAATCCTCGGCCAGATCGGCCAGGATACGGGGCGCAGTCTCCCGGGTATCGGTCATGCGGACGGCGTTGCGCAGCGGCAGCACCGAGCGCGGCGTGACGGACAGCTCGTCCACGCCGATGGCCAGGAAGGTCTCGGTCAGCGTCAGGTCAGCGCCCAGCTCGCCGCAGATGCCCACCCAGATGCCGTTCTTATGGGCATTCTCGGTAACCATCTGGATCAGGCGCAGCACCGACAGATGATGAGGATCATAGAACCGGCCCAGATCGTTGTTCTGACGGTCGCAGGCCAAGGTGTACTGAGTCAGATCGTTGGTGCCGATGCTGAAGAAGTCCACTTCCTTCGCCAGACGGTCACTGCAGACCGCAGCCGCCGGCGTCTCAATCATGATGCCGATCTGGACGTCCTCGCCGTAGGGAATGCCTTCCTTCTTCAGGTCACGCTTGACCTCCTCGCACATCCGCTTGGCTTCCCGGACTTCCCAGACGCTGGTGACCATGGGGAACATGATGCCCAGCTTGCCGAAAGCAGAGGCACGGAACAAGGCCCGCAGCTGGGTGCGGAAGATCTCCGGCCGGGTCAGGCAGATGCGCAGGGCGCGCATGCCCATGGCAGGGTTGTCCTCCTTGGGCAGGTTGAAGTACCCGATCTGCTTGTCGGCACCGATGTCCAGCGTGCGGATGATGACTTCCTTGCCGTCCATGTCGGACAGAACGGTCTTGTAGGCCTCAAACTGCTCGTCCTCGGTGGGATAATCCTTGCTGTTGAGATAGAGGAACTCGCTGCGGAACAGGCCGATGCCGCCGCCGTCGTTGACCTGCACGGCGTGGACGTCCTCGGGAGAGCCAATGTTGCAGTAGATGCGGATGGTCTTGCCGTCCTTGGTGACGTTGGCCTGGCCCTTGAGAGTCTCCAGCAGCCGCTGCAGACGCAGCTGCTCTTCCCGCTTCTTCATCAGGCGGTCACGGGTATCGTCGTCGGGGTCAATGACCAGCGCACCGGTGCTGCCGTCGGCGATGGCCTGGCGGCCCTCATACTCCGGCTTCAGGGCGTCGCCCAGGCCCACGATGGCCGGGATGCCCATGGTACGGGCCAGAATGGCGGTATGGCTGGAACCGGAACCGCCCGCCGTGACAAAGCCCAGGATCTTGGTCTTGTCCAGCTGGATGGTCTCGGACGGGGCCAGGTCGTCGGCTGCCAGCAGCACCGGCACCTCCGACGCAATGCCGCCCTGCACCACACCGCACAGAATGCTCAGGATGCGCTGGCTGACGTCCTTCACGTCGGCCGCACGGGCCTGCATATAGGCGTCATCCATCGAAGCGAACATGGCGGCGAACTGCTCGGCCACGTCGGAGACAGCGGCCTCGGCATTCAGCTTTTCTTCGTTGATGAGGTTTTCGATGGCCTCCTCATAATCGAGGTCTTCCGCCATCATCTGATGGGTCTCAAACAGCATGGCGGCTTCGTCGCCGGCCTCGGCGCGGGCCTGCTCGGCCAGCTTGCCCAGCTGCTCGATGGCGCCGGTCTGAGCACCTTTGAAACGATGCCACTCGGCCTCGGTATCTTCCACAGTATAACGCTTGATCTCGGCGGTGGCACGACGATAAAAATACAGCGGGCCGATGCCGACACCAGCAGAAACACCCTTGCCCTGGATGGTGATCATGTGGGAACCTCCTTACAATACTAGCAAAGGCCGCGCCGCCATACCAGTACAGCGGCCGCGGCCTTCGGAGTTTTTTTGTGATTACAGATGCTCGTTGAAGAACTTCTCCAGCGCAGGAGCGGCCGTCTCTTCGTCGGCACCCTCGACCTGAACGGTCACGGTGTCGCCGCACTTGATGCCCATGCCCATGAGCGCCATCAGCTTGACGGCGTTGACGGACTTGTCACCCTTGATGATGGTCACAGTGCTCTGATAGCCCTTGACTTCCTTGACCAGCAAACCGGCCGGACGAGCATGGATGCCCACAGGCTCCTTGATCGTATACGTGAACTCTTTCATTGCTTTTTCCTCCCATAGTCGCGTGCCCCACAGGCACACGTGACATATAATTAAGTCGTTATTATAATAACATACTCAGCGTGCATCGTCAACGGAAAATAGCCCAAAAATGCACGGCTTTTTTGTGTATTTCGGTCAAATTTTGGCCCGAAAAGCGCATCGTCCGTCCATATCCCGGCCTGTTTTTTGTACAATTGTACCTTTTTCACAAAAGGCCCAGATGATCGAACGCCTTGTACAATCCGTCGCATTCCACATCGTCGGTCACATAGTCGGCGGCAGCCCGGATCTCCGGCCCGCCGTTGCCCATGGCCACCCCGCAGGCGCAGGCTTCCAGCAGCGGCACATCCACCTTGGCATCGCCGAATCCGATGGTGTCGGCGGCATCAGCACCCAGATACGCCAGCAATACCTGCACGGCATGGGCTTTGGTGATCCCCTTGACGCCCAGGTCGCCGAAGAGTGCGGTCTTCCCTTTTCCGCCCCAGGTACCGGGCTGCAGGTCCGGAAAGGCCGCCGCCGAATCCAGATGGTCCTGGTAGCTGCGAAGCAGAAAACTGATTTTATTGACGTCGTCCCGGTAGAGAGTCCCCCCGTAGATCATGTCGGGCATCATGGTGCGCACCGTGACCCCCTCGGCGGAGCCGCCCTTGCGCCGGGTGTATTCCATGATCGCCGGCTGGGCAGCCGTCTCAAACCGCTCACTGGCAAACAGGCCGTTGTTGCTCTCCAGATAAAATTCCAGCCCGCGCTGGTGGAGCCAATCCACCACGCGGCGGCACTGGTCTGCCGTGAGATGCTGATGCATGACCACATGGCCGTGGTCCTCCACATAGCTGCCGTTGCCGCCGATCATGCCGTCCAGCCCCAGTTCCCACAGGTTGGGATAGACCTCCGCTTTGCTGCGTCCGGTACAGAGATAGACCCGGTGACCGTTGGCCCTCGCCATGCGGACGGCCGCCGCTGCAGACTCCGGCAGACGGTTTTCATAATCCACCAGAGTGCCGTCCACATCCAGAAACAGGATTTTGGACATGGTGTCCTCCTTACTGGAAATGCGCCGGGCCGATGGGCCCGGCGCATTTCCGTGCTTTTATGATGAAAGTGGAGAATCGCGAATCAGGTCAGGTCCGCGCCGTTGGAGGCGATGACCTTCTTGTACCAGTAGAAGGAATCCTTGCGCAGGCGGCTCAGATCGCCGGTACCGTCGTCGTATTTCTTGACGTAGATAAAGCCGTAGCGCTTGGCCATCTCACCGGTGGAGGCGGAAACCAGGTCGATGCAGCCCCAGGGCGTGTACCCCATCAGGTCCACGCCGTCCTTGACGGCTTCGGCCATCTGCTCGATGTGGGCACGCAGATAGTCAATGCGGTAGCTGTCGTGCACGGTACCGTCGGCTTCCAGGGTATCCCGGGCGCCCAGACCGTTTTCCACCACCATGACCGGGATGCGGTAACGGTCGTAGATCTCGTTCAGGGAGTAGCGCAGGCCCTGGGGATCGATCTGCCAGCCCCAGTCGGAGGCCTTCAGGTAGGGGTTCTTGAAGCCCTGGGCCACGTTGCCTTCCGTCTTGGTGGCATCATCATGGGTGGTGATGCAGTTGGACATGTAGTAGCTGAAGGTGTAGAAGTCCACAGTGCCGTTCTTCAGAATTTCAGCGTCGCCGGGTTCCATATGGATGGTCACGCCCATCTCTTCCCACAGGCGCTTGGCGTAGGCCGGGTACTCGCCGCGGACCTGTACGTCGGAGCAATACCAGTTGGTCTTGCGCATGGCCTGCTGATTGGCCAGGATGTCGGCCGGGTCGCAGGTGTAGGGGTAGGACGTGATGAAGCAATCCATGTTACCCATCTTGTACTCCGGATAGTGGTCGTGGGCGTACTTCACCGCCAGGGCGCTGGCGATGAACTGGTGATGCAGCGCCTGCAGGCGGGTCTGGGGATCGTCGGGCATGGCCACGGCGGGACCGCGGTAGCCCTTGCAGGTGCCCAGGGAAAGCACCCCGCCGAAAGGCATCATGCCGGCGTTGATCTCGTTGAAGGTCAGCCAGTACTTGACCTTGCCCTGGTACCGGGCAAAGATCGCCTTGCAGTAGTTCATGTAGAAGTCCACCAGCTTGCGGTCTGCCCAGCCGTTGTACTTCTCCACCAGAGCGTAGGGCAGCTCATAGTGGCTGATGGTCACCAGCGGTTCGATGCCATGCTTCTTGCAGCAGTCGAAAACGCGGTCATAGAAGGCCAGGCCTGCCTCGTTGGGCTCGCTCTCCTCCCCGGTAGGGAAGATGCGCGTCCAGTTGATGGAGGTGCGGAAGGTCTTGAAGCCCATCTCGGCAAAGAGGGCGATGTCCTCCTCGTAGTGATGGTAGAAGTCGATGGCCTCGTGGCTGGGATAGAACTTGTCCGGCTCGATGGTGGGGGTCAGCAGTTTGGGGGTGGTGTGGGTACCGTTGGTGCACAGATCGGGGATGCTGGGGCCTTTGCCGTCCACATCCCAGGCGCCCTCAAACTGGTTGGCGGCACAGGCGCCGCCCCAAAGAAAATCGTCACGGAAAACGCTCATGGTGGGATCCTCCTGTTGTTAAAAAAGAACGGGGTGCGGCGCTGCTGCCGCGCCCCGCGGATACCGGATGGAAATGCGATCGTTCGCCTTACTTTTTGGCGGGTTCCTCGGAATAGGTGAAGAAGGTACCCACAAAGCCCAGCACCACGGCGATCAGAGAGATCACGATGGCCACGATCATGCCGCCAACCTCATTGGTGCTGAGGTTAATGAACTGGGTATAAGCAAAAACGCCCAGGCCGCCCATGGAGTAGGCGATGGTGTTGGTGGCTACCATGGCCGCACCGGCGATGGCCGCCACAATGCAGGTGACCACGAAGGGCTTTTTCTTGGGAAGGGTCAGGCCGTAGATAGCAGGCTCGGTGACACCGGCGATGGCCGAAATGAAGGCCGGCGGGCAGAGAGAACGGGTCTTGGCGTTCTTGGTCTTGACCCAGATGGCCAGGACGGCACCGGTCTGGGCAAAGGTGGTGCCCAGCATGGCGGAGAGGATGGTATCCTGACCGACGGTCTGCAGGTTGTTGAGCATCATGGGTACCAGTGCCCAGTGCAGGCCGAACATGACGAGGATCTGCCACAGACCACCGATCACGAAGCCGTAAACCACGCCGCTGATGCCGGCCAGCCAGCTGAAGAACATGGCCAGCAGGTCTGCCGCCGCCGACGCAATGGGTCCGATGATCCACAGGGTCAGCGCGAAGGTGACGGTGCATGTGATCAGCGGCACGGTGAACATTTTGATGGTTTCGGGGATGAATTTCTTGTACAGTTTCTCAAACCAGGCGGCGAAGGCCACAGCACAGATGATGGGGATGATGCTGGAGGAGTAATCGCCGGAGGAAGGCATGGTGACGGGGATCATGAACAGACTGCTGTGATCCATCGTGCTGGAGGAAACCATGTAGGGATAGAGCAGGCCGGCACCGATGATCATGCCTTCAAATTCGGGCAGGCCGAACTTTTTGGCGGCACTGTAAGCCAGCAGGATGGGCATGAAGTAGAAGAAAGCATCGCCCAGAGAGTAGAGGATGTTGTAGGTGGAACCGGCGCCATCCAGTACGCCCAGGGCCACAAAGAGGGACAGCAGGCCTTTCAGGATACCGCAGGCACACAGCACGCCCAGGGCCGGAGTGAATACGCCGGTGATGATGCCGACGAAGGCACCAAAGGGATCAAACTTTTTGGGGGCGTTATCGGCGGGCGCCTCCTGTACGGGATTGCCGCCTTCGTCCACAGAGCCAGCGCCCGTCAGATGCCCGACTTCGCATACTGCCTCGTAGACATCGTTAACGTGGTTGCCGATCACGATCTGATACTGGCCGCCGCTCTGCATCACGGTCACGATGCCGTCGGTTTCTTTCAGCACTTCCGTCTGCGCCTTGCTCTCATCCTTGAGCTTGAAACGCAGCCGGGTGATGCAGTGCGTCAGCGAGATGATATTGCTCTTGCCGCCCACATTCTGGATAATAATGCGCGCAAGACCGTCGTATTTACTAGCCATAAGTCGATTCTCCTTTTGATTTGTCTGGTAGGCCTCTTCGGTCAGTTCAAGGCGCAGGTGTCCGTTGTGCAGGCTTACCTGTGCCACGGCCGGCAGTGCGGCCAGGGCATCGGTGTCTGCCAGGCTCTGGTCCTTGAGGGTGATCGAAAAGCGGTGTCCCCGCCGATTGACGGCGGCCATGTTGTCTGTCCCGCCCAACAACGGGACCAGTGTACTCAGCAGGTCAGGCTGTTGCTCTGACGCTGTCTGCATGGCTGCCGCCTCCTTCCGGAACGGGATGATGCCCCCGACGAGATAAGTTCTATATAACGCACCGTCCTCGCGCGCCGGACGGCGGATATACCAAAAAAATACACCCATTCCACCAGAATACACCCCGCCGGGGCGTACACATGGTGTCCTGGGTGACGCCCCGCAAACCAGGTGCGGGTAACGATCCTTTCCACTTGTGCCAAGGATGATTCAGTTTGTGCCGGCCCGTTCGGCCTGCACGCGGTGGATGTGCATCAGCAGGTAGAGCTGTTCTTCCTGGGTGCAGTTCCAGTGGTAGTTTTCTGCAAAAAGGCGGTGATCTACTCTACGCAGGCGTACACATCGGGATATTCCCGGTGCATCGTCCGCAGCATGGCCTGCATGCCGTCGTCACCGTTCAAAGCTTTTCCTTCCATCATACGCTGTACCAGGTACCGCATATGCATGGCAAAACGGGAATAGCTGAAGCTGTCTTTATCCAGACGGATCTGCAGATGCTCTTCCACCAGGTCCGAGATCTCGGAGATGACTTTGGTGGTCAGCATCGTCGCATGCATATCCCCCACCTCGGCTTCCGCCGTGATGATGTGCAGCGCAATGCTGATGGCTTCGTTCTCCGGCAGATCCACCTGCAGCTGTTCCCGCAGCGCCTTCAGGGCTGTGTGGGCCAGCTCATATTCCTGGGGATAGAGATGCCGGATATCGTAGGCAAGCGGTGTCTGAAGGGCGACGCCCTCCCGGCAGCGCTGGATGGCAAAATTCAGATGGTCGGCCAGTACGTAGGTCAGATTGGGATTCAGCGGACAGTTCAGTTCATCCCGGGCATTTTCGGCGATGTCGTCCGCCGCCAGAAAAACCTCCTGGGGCACATCCCGCAGCAGATCAAAGTATTTTTCATCAACATCATAGAAGGTGCGCTGCACCGCGGAGAGATCCGCCAGTTCATACGGCGTAGCCGGAAATCCGATGCCCTTGCCGAAGACGATCATCTCCCGCCCCTTGGCGTCCTGGGCCAGCGCCACATTTTTGATTACTTTCATCTACAGCCCGCCCTGGCGCGTTTATTCTGGTCCAAACGGAAATTTTGAGCAAAAAATAAACTCCCCGTGGCAAAGATACGTACAAACATACAAAGCTGACCTTAGGGATGTATGCGTACAAGTAATGCCTCGCAGGAGTAACAATCTTGTTGTAATTTTTTTACATCGGCAAGATGCATTTGTCCATGCGCAAAATTACAAAGTTTATTCATACTTTTTGTGCAACCTGTGCAAGTCCGCATTTTTTATCTGTGCGATTTGCACAGGTGTAAAATGTCTCAGACACTGCCGCCCGCCGCCAGCACCCGCATGACCGCTTCGGGCCGCGGGGTATGCCGGGCATATCGCTGGCGCAGCGGTTCCGCAGCGCTGTCCATGATATAGGGCATCCCCACCAGGTCCAGCATGGCGGTATCGTTGTAATTGTCCCCGAAGGCCAGCACCTCCCCGGGGTCCACGCCCAGCACTTCGCAGAGTTTCCGCACGCCGGTACCCTTGTTGGCCAGAGTGGTGTCGATCCAGTACGGTCCCGCCACCGCGCAGTTGGCCTCCTGCCAGCGCGGCACAAAGCGGTCCGCATAGGATTCCACGCCCTCGTGGAGATAGACCGATACCTTGACGATCTCCTCCGGTACATCGGCGGGATCCCGGATGATCTCATACCGGTTGCCGATGAACCGCACGCGGTCCAGCATGCCCAGGCCGCGCTCCATCAGATAGGCGCAGTTCTGGCCTGAGAGCATGACTTCTCCCTGGCCGTCGCTGCGCTCCCACATATCACGGGCAATGGCCTCGGCCAGCGCCCGGGGCATGGGCGTCTTGCCGATGCACGCTTCGTTTTTATAGAGGACGGCCCCGTTCTCGCACAGAAAGGCACACCGGTCCGCCACCGGAGCAAACAGTGCTTTCTGGCTGGTATACTGCCGCCCCGACGCCGGACAAAAGAGAATGCCGCGGTCCGCCAGCGCCTCGATCAGCCCAAAAACCTCCGGCTCCAACGTCTTGCGGCCATAGGGCAGCAGCGTACCGTCCAGGTCGCTGCAGATCATTTTGATGGACATACTTTCTTCCCTGCCTGT
This sequence comes from Subdoligranulum variabile, assembly GCF_025152575.1. Taxonomy (NCBI): domain Bacteria; kingdom Bacillati; phylum Bacillota; class Clostridia; order Eubacteriales; family Oscillospiraceae; genus Subdoligranulum; species Subdoligranulum variabile. Next base: position 728,234 of record NZ_CP102293.1, read on the forward strand.
TTTGCAATCTTCGCGGTGCATCCCGCATAATGGTATTGTACCATACCCGGGCTGCCTTTTGCAATTTCGGGCCGGTTGATGTATCATAGAATCATACACAGAATCTGAGGTGATTTCCATGGCATTCCATACCGTGAAGGGCAAGGCCCCCGTGGACGGGGGCGCGGTCTTTGTGGCAGAAAACGCAACGCTGGCCGGCGACGTCCGGCTGGAGGAAGGTTCCAGCGTCTGGTACGGCGCCGTCCTGCGGGCCGACACCGGGCGCATCGTGGTGGGGGCCGGCAGCAACGTACAGGACAACGCCGTGCTGCACACCGGCCCGGGGCTGGATGTGGTGCTGGGACGGGGTGTTTCCATCGGCCATGCCGCCGTGGTGCATGGCTGCATGATCGGCGACGGCTGCATGATCGGCATGAACGCCACCGTGCTCAACGGGGCCGTCGTCGGGCCGGGCTGCCTGATCGCCGCCGGGGCACTGATCCCCGAGCGGATGCAGGTGCCCGCCGGCAGCCTGGTCATGGGAGTGCCGGGTCGGGTGGTGCGCCCGGTCAGTTCCCAACAGGCAGCTTTCATCGCCGCCAACGAGGAGGAATACCGGCAGCTGGCCCGGCTCCACGCCGAAGGGCAATAAAGAAGCGGTCCCGCTGACAGCGGGACCGCTTCTGGTTTACAGGACTTTGGAGAGGAACGCCTTGAGACGCTCGTTCTCCGGATTATCGAAGAATTCCTTGGGCGGTTTGTCCACCTTGACCACACCCTCATCAATGAAGATGATGCGGTTGGCCACTTCCCGGGCAAAGCCCATCTCGTGGGTGACGCAGACCATCGTCATGCCGCCCCGGGCCAGCTCCTTCATCAGTTCCAGCACCTCGCCCACCATCTCGGGGTCCAGGGCGGAGGTAGGCTCGTCGAAGAGCAGCACATCGGGGTTCATGGCCAGCGCCCGCACAATGGCAATGCGCTGTTTCTGACCGCCGGACAGCATGTTCGGGTAGGCGTTGGCTTTCTCGGCCAGGCCGATGCGCTGCAGCAGCTCCATCGCCTTGGCGTCGGCTTCCTCCTGCTTCATCAGGCCCAGGCGCACCGGTGCCAGCGTGATGTTCCTTTTCACCGTCAGGTGCGGGAAGAGGTTGAAATGCTGGAACACCATGCCCATCTTCTGGCGCACGCGGTCGATGTCCTTGTCGGTTACTTCCTCGCCGTTGAAGATGATCTGGCCGCCGTCAGGTTCCTCCAACCGGTTGAGGCAGCGCAGGAAGGTGGACTTGCCGCAGCCCGAAGGGCCGACCAGCACGACGCAGTCGCCCTTGTTGATGGTCAGGTTCACGCCGCGCAGCACCTGCAGGCCGCCGAAATGCTTTTGCAGATTTTTAACGTCGATCACTTTGCGCCAGTCTCCTTTCCAGTTTTCCCAGCAGGGCGCTGAAGAGCAGCACCAGCACCAGGTAGATGGCCGCCACGCCCAGCAGCGGGAACATGGCCTCGTAGGTACGGTTCATGACACCCTGGGCCGCATAGAGCAGCTCCTTGCCGCCGATAACCGTGATGAGGGAGGTATCCTTGAGCAGGATGATGAACTCATTGCCCAGGGACGGCAGGATGGAACGGATGGCCTGGGGAATGATGATCAGCACCATCGTCGTGATGTAGTTCAGGCCCAGACTGCGGCCCGCCTCCATCTGGCCGGGATCCACCGCCATCAGACCGCCGCGGATGATCTCCGACACGTAGGCCCCCGAGTTGATGCCCAGCGCCAGCGCACCAACCATGGTAAAGTTGCGGCTGCTGGCAAAGATGACCATGCTCATGATGAGCAGCTGTACCATCATAGGGGTGCCGCGGATGACCGTGGCATACACCTGGCAGATCACGTTGACGAAGCCCAGCACCGGGTTGCGGTGATGGGGGCGCTGCTGATCATGGGCCACACGGACCAGGGCCACCACGGACCCCAGCACCACGCCCAGCACCAGCGCGATGGCGGTGACCAGCAGGGTGGTGCCCACGCCTTCGATGTACTGCAGCCAGCGGTCATTGTACAAAAACGCCTGATAGAATTTGACGAAGAATTCCTGGCCGAAGGTCAGGCTTCCGCCGCTTTTTGCCAGTTCCGAAAGCGCCTCAAACTGTGCTTCCATCCGTTCCACAACCTTTCCTGTAGGACAAAGAGAAGGCGCGCCGGGTTCCCGGCGTGCCTTCTCCTTTCGGGAGAACCGCTTATTCGGCGGTGATGTACTTGTCGATGATGCTCTGCACCGTGCCGTCGGCCTTCAGCTCAGCCAGGGCACCGTTGATGGCATCCAGCAGCTGGGTGTTGCCCTTGGCAACGCCGATGGCGTACTCCTCATTGGCGTACTCGGTGTCCAGAATTTTCAGACCGGGGTTGGCCTTGACGAACTCCTGGGCGGGGGCATTGTCGATGACGACGCAGTCCACCTGGCCGTTCATCAGAGCCTGCACAGCGGTCAGACCGTTGTCGTAGGGGGTGACGTTCTCTTCGCCGAAGCCGCCGTTCTCCACGGTGTCGGAGCAGTACAGGTCACCGGTGGTGCCGCGCTGCACACCGATCATCTTGCCGGTCATGTCGTCGATGGAGGTGATGTCGGAATCCTCGGGAACGATAACCACCTGGATGCCGTTGGCGTAGGTATCGCTGAAGTCCATGACGGTCTGGCGCTCGTCGGTGACGGTGACACCGGCCATGACCATATCGCTCTTGCCGTTCTGGGCGGCCAGCAGGGCGGCGTCAAAATCCATGTCGTCGATCTGGAGCTCCAGGTCCAGCTTGTCGGCGATGGCCTGGGCGATCTCCACGTCGATGCCCTCGAAGCTGCCGTCATCAGCGGTCATCTCGTACGGGGGGAAGGCCGCGTTGGTGGACATGGTCAGCTTGCCGGGGGTGACGGTGGTCACTTCGGCGGCAGCGGCCTCAGAAGTAGCTTCCTCGGTGGAAGCGGCCTCGGAGGAAGCAGCTTCGGAAGAGGAGGCGGCGGACTCGCTGGGAGAAGCGGAACCGCCGCAGGCGGCCAGGCTCAGCACCATGGCGGTGCCCAGCAGCAGAGCAGTGAGTTTTTTCATGTGTTATACCTTCTTATCTTGATATGATTTCAGAAACAGCCGGACCCTCACCCGGCTATGTGACCCAGTATAATTGCATAAATATGTAAAGTCAATGTATAAAATCAAATTTTGGCGTTTTGCGGACTGGACACCGGGGCCTGCGCCCTTTTTTGTGCAAAACAGCGGGAAAATTTTTGGGCTTGACTTCCCCGCCGGGTTGTGCTATAAAAGAATTAACTTCATCCTGTTGAAAGCTGTGAGGCGGACAAACGGGGTGCGGCAAGGCGTTTTCAGAGAAAGCTGCCGCGGATATTGCCGCGTGGTGCAAGCAGCCCGGACGCAGACCACACCTTTACCACCGCCGAGTGTGGGGGCGAACCCCCGCCGGGTACGGCCCGTTACAGCCGCCGCGAGTGGCGCTTTCCTTATATAAAGCGCAAGTTGGGTGGAACCGTGGAGTATTTGTATGCTTCATCCCTGGGAACAGTAAGGGATGAAGCATTTTTTATTTGGAGGCAGCTACCATGAAAATCATCTACAAGGACGGCACCGTGGCGGAATGCCCGCAGGACCAGGAACTGCACGTTCTGCGCCACACCGCCGCACACATTATGGCCCAGGCCATCAAGCGCCTGTACCCTGAGGCGGACTTCGCCTTTGGTCCCGCCACCGAGAACGGCTTCTACTACGACGTGGATCTCGGCGACACCAAGCTCACCGACGAGGATCTGGCCGCCATTGAGAAAGAGATGCGCAAGATCTGCAAGGAGAACCTGCCCATCAAGCCCTTTATCCTGCCCCGCGACGAGGCTCTCAAGCTGATGCAGGAGCGCCAGGAGCACTACAAGATCGAGCACATGTCCGATCTGGCCGATGAGACCGAGTTCAGCTTCTTCCAGCAGGGTGAGTATGTGGACATGTGCATCGGACCTCACCTGACCTACACCAAGGCGCTGAAGGCCTTCAAGATCACCCAGCAGAGCGGTGCTTACTGGAAGAACGACAAGGAAAACAAGATGCTGACCCGTATCAACGGTGTGGCCTTCCACAACCAGGAGGAACTGGAAGAATGGGAGAAGCAGCAGCAGGAAGCCCGTGAGCGCGACCACCGCAAGATCGGCAAGGAGATGCGGCTGTTCATGACCGACGACCTGGTGGGCCGCGGTCTGCCCATGTTCCTGCCCAACGGCTATATCGTGTGGCAGCAGCTGGAGGATTATATCAAGCAGAAGGAGCGCGAGCGCGGCTATCTGCATGTCATGACCCCCTGCATCGGCACCGTGAACCTCTACCGCACCTCCGGTCACTGGGATCACTACCGTGAGAACATGTTCCCCGCCATGGAGATGGAGGGCGAAAGCTATGTGCTGCGTCCCATGAACTGCCCGCACCACATGATGATCTACGCCAACCAGCCCCATAGCTACCGTCAGCTGCCCATCCGCATCGGCGAGATCGCCCACGATTTCCGCTACGAGTCCAGCGGCACCCTGAAAGGCATCGAGCGCGGCCGTCACTTCTGCCAGAACGACGCCCACCTGTTTGTGACGCCGGAGCAGATCAAGGACGAAGTAGCTGCCGTCTGCGCCCTGATCTTTGATGTGTACAAGGATTTCCACATCACCGACTACCGCTGCGTGCTGTCGCTGCGCGACCCCGCCGACAAGAAGAAGTACCATGACGACGACGCCATGTGGAACCACGCCGAGCAGGCCCTGCGGGAAGTGCTCACCGAGCTGGGCATCCAGTTCACCGAGGAGATCGGCGAGGCTGCCTTCTACGGCCCGAAGCTGGACGTCAACGTCAAGCCCGCCGTGGGTGCCGAGTACACCCTGTCCACCTGCCAGCTGGACTTCTGCCTGCCTGCCAAGTTCCACCTGACCTATGTGGACAAGGACGGCAGCGAGAAGACCCCCGTGGTGCTGCACCGCGCCATCCTGGGTTCTCTGGACCGCTTCATGGCCTACCTCATCGAGGAGACCAAGGGCCGCTTCCCCACCTGGCTGGCCCCTGTGCAGGTCAAGGTGCTGCCCGTCAGCGAAAAGACGCTGGACTACGCCCGCGAGGTCAACGACAAGCTGAAAGCCGCCGGCATCCGTGCCGTGCTGGATGAGTCCAACGAGAAGATCGGCTACAAGATCCGTCTGGCCCAGCAGGAGGACCGCGCCCCCTATATGCTGGTGCTGGGTGCCAAGGAAGTGGAAGCCGGCAACATCAGCGTGCGCAACCGCAAAGGCGAGACCACGGCCATGGATCTGGACGCCTTTGTTGCCCAGGTCAAGGACGAGATCGCCAACAAGGTGTTCAACGTCTGATTTTTCCCCAATGACAAGAGGAAGTGCCTTCGGGCACTTCCTCTTTTTGGTAAGGGTTGACTTTCGGCAGGCGATATGCTATCATAGCCTCGCAACTGAATAGAAACAAACTACCACCGGGTAGGTAATGCATAACGCATTCGTTTTGTACATCGTAGGTCTTTGAAGATGTACAGGCGGATGCGTTTTTTTACGGAGGTTATTATGTCTGCCAAGCTCAAATACTTCACCAAAGCCGAATGGACCCTGTGGGGTGTCTCGGTCCTGATGATCGTGGGCACCTTCCTGCTCTTCCAGCAAAGCGACTATCTCTCCCTGACGGCCTCCCTCATCGGGGTGACGGCCCTCATCTTCAACGCCAAGGGCAATCCCTTCGGGCAGGTGCTGGGCATCGCCTTCTGCCTGCTGTACGGCTATATCTCCTTCACCTGTTCCTATTACGGCGAGATGATCACCTATCTGGGCATGACCGCCCCCATGTCGCTGTACGCCCTGATCTGCTGGCTGCGCCACCCCTACGGCGCCGGCCGCGCCGAGGTCAAGGTGGGCAGCATCTCCCGCCGGGAGGGCGTTTTCGCCGTGGTGCTCAGCATCATCGTCACCGTGGTGTTCTACTTCATCCTCCGGGCCTTCGGCACCGCCAACCTGCTGCCCAGCACCTTGTCGGTGACCACCAGCTTCCTGGCCGTCTACCTGACAGCCCGCCGCAGCCCTGCCTTCGCGGTGGCCTACGCCGCCAACGATCTGGTGCTCATCCTGCTGTGGGGCCTGGCGGTGGCAGAGGATCCTTCCTATCTGTCGGTGGTGGTCTGCTTTGTGATGTTCTTCGCCAACGATATCTACGGTTTCATCAACTGGTCGCGAATGCGGCAGCGTCAGGCAACCGCCGCATGACAAAACCCCGGCAGGGAGTTTTCTCCCTGCCGGGGTTGCTTTATTTTTTCGCGTTTTTCCGGCGCCATTCTTCGTCCGCCTCCCGGCGCCATGCCTTGCTTTTCCGGTCGACGTAGAGGGCGTACCCGAGGGCCGGCAGCGAGAAAAGCACCGTCAGCCCAAAACCCTTGAGCAGCGGCAGCGGAAACGCCTTGAGCACAAACCCCAGAATAAACCAGCTGACTCCAAAAATCACCATGCCGATCCCGTTCATCCGGATATAATCCGGCGTCCAGCTCTTGTATTTGTATTTTTCCGGAATGTTCTGAATGCCCAGAATCCCGAGAATTCCATAACCAGTCCAGAATACGCTGAGAACCCAAACGGTAGGGACGCTCATGGATGTACCTCCTTTTGGCAGACCACTTCTTCTGCGCTGAGTATACCATGTCCGGCGCCGCCGCGCAACACCGGGACGCTCTGTTGTATTTTCGCAGGTATTGTGGTAAAATGTAGTATCTATTGGTATGCTATTCTAAAAGGAAAAGGTGCCCTATGGCTGAAAACATCCAAACTTCCCGCCCCGCCGACGACGGCTGGACGACTGTCATCCGCCCCCGCAGCGGCTGGTTCGATATCAACCTGAAAGAGCTGTGGCAGTACCGCGACCTGACCCTCATGTTCGTCAAGCGCAACTTCACGGTGCTCTACAAACAGACCATCCTGGGTCCCGCCTGGATCCTGCTGAACCCGCTGATCACCACCCTGATCTTCAACGTGGTCTTCGGCAACATGGCAGGCATGCCCACCGACGGCGTGCCGGGCTTCCTCTTCTATATGGCCGGCAACACCGTCTGGACCTTTTTTGCCAACTGTGTCAACAACACCGCCAACACCTTTGTGACCAACTCCCAGGTGTTCGGCAAGGTCTACTTTCCCCGGCTGACCATGCCGGTGAGCCAGGTACTCACCAGCCTCATCAACTTCCTGATCCAGGCCGCCATGTACCTGGTGTTCTGGCTCTACTTCTTCGCCACCGGTGCCGAGGTGCACTTCACCCTGTGGACACTGGCGGTGCCGCTGGTCATGCTCCAGGTCATGCTGCTGGGGCTGGGTGTGGGCATCATCGTCTCCTCCCTGACCACCAAGTACCGAGACCTGGCCATCGCCGTGGGCTTCGGCGTCCAGCTGTGGATGTACGCCTCCCCGGTGGTCTATCCCCTCTCCATGCTGGATGAGAGCCCCCGCCTGAAAGTGCTGGTGGAGCTCAACCCCATGACCGCCCCCATCGAAGTGTTCCGGGCGGCCACCCTGGGCACCGGCAGTGTATCGGCAGGGGCCATCCTCTACAGCGTGGCGTTCACCCTGGTGGCGCTGGTGCTGGGCGTGGTGCTCTTCAGCCGCATCGAAAAAACCTTTATGGATACCGTGTAAGGAGGGGGCCGACATGTCTGCAAATGAAAAACGCCCCGTCATCCAGGTCACGGGACTGAAAAAGCAATACAAACTGGGCCAGATCGGCGGCGGCACCCTGACCCACGATCTCCAGAGCTGGTGGGCGCGGGTCCGCGGCAAGGAGGACCCCAACACCGTCATCGGCACCGACCAGCGGCTGTTCGGCCAGACCTTCATGGCGCTGAACGGCGTGGACCTGACGGTCTACCAGGGGGAAGCGCTGGGCATCATCGGCCGCAACGGCGCCGGCAAATCCACCCTGCTGAAGCTGCTCTCCCGCATCACCGCCCCCACCGAGGGTGAGATCCGCATCCGGGGCCGGGTGGCCTCCATGCTGGAGGTGGGCACCGGCTTCAACAACGAGATGACCGGTCGGGAAAACATCTATATGAACGGCGCCATCCTGGGCATGACCCGGGCGGAGATCGACGCGAAACTCCCTCAGATCATCGAATTTTCCGAGTGCGGGGACTTCATCGATACTCCCGTCAAGCGGTATTCCAGCGGCATGTTCGTCAAGCTGGCCTTCGCCGTGGCCGCCCATCTGGACAGCGAGATCATGGTCATGGACGAGGTCCTGGCCGTGGGTGACATGAAGTTCCAGCAGAAATGCCTGGGCAAGATGAGCGACGTGGCCAACCAGGACGGCCGCACCGTCCTCTACGTCAGCCACAACATGAGCACCATCCGCCAGCTGTGCAATCGCTGCATCGTGCTGGACAAGGGCAAGGTGATCTTTGACGGCGACGTGGAACAGGCCATCGCCATCTATATGGACACCACCGACGTGAATGTAGTGCACTACGACCTGGCCAACGTAGCCCGCATGACCGGCAGCGCCGGCAAGCGGTTCCGGCTGGAGACCCTGGACTTTGTGGGCAAGGAATCCAGCGTCTTTGCCGACACCGAAAAGATGCGGGTGAAGATCACCTGGCGGGTGGCGGAACCCTTCGCGGGCATCCACATGAAGATGAACCTCCACGCCCGGGACTCCACACCCGTGGGCATCACCCATCCGGTGGACCTGGGCGCCGCCCAGCCGGGTCAGCTCTACACCACCGTGTTTGAATTTGACCCCAGCCTTCTGGGCGAGGGACAATACTATTTCTACCTGGATATTTTTGACGGGGCGCTGCGCCAGGCGGTCTGCCTGGACAAGCCGGTGACGGAGTTTGCCTTTGAGGTCACCAACAGCGACCTGACCATGCCCGAATGGGCCGCCGGCTGGGGCCGCATCCACTTCCCGCCCGTCAAGCTGCTGGAGGCGGAGGCATGAAACCCAATCTGTATATCTGCCACACGGCCTACCAGGTGCTGGTGGACCTGCTGCGGGCGGGCCGGGCCGAAGGAGGCCCCCACACCATGGTACTTTCCGCCGCGGTGGCCGACGCCGAAGCCCTGGCGGTCCGGCTGGACAAGACCGGCGTGGTGCAAACCGTGCTGGTGGATGAGACCCGCTGGCCCGGCACCGTGACAGGACCGCTGGCCGCTCTGCGTGCCCGCCGGGCCTTTGAAAAGCTCTGCGGCTGGAAGCTGGACCGCGGCCGGTATGAAAACGTGTATATCCATAACGACTGGAGCGTGCTGGGACGGTATCTCCAGGACTGCCATGCCGGGTACATCCTCTGCGAGGACACCTTCGGCAGCACCCTGGGGCCCGACCAGCATCTGGTCACCGACCAGCGCGCCGCCCCGGATTTTGCCCAAAAGCAGAACTCCGGCAAGGGATATCTCTACTGGGGGGACAGCCCCTGGTGCAAGCTCGTGGAGAGCGAGGACGCCAGCCGGTGCACCCTGTTCGGGCCCGAAAAATTGGTCACCGACAGCAAAGGAGCGCTGCTCCAGTCACTGACCGACGCCGAAAAAGCCATGGTGCGCACCGTCTTTCTGACCCAGCCGCTGCCCGAACAGGCCGAGGGCGCCACCCTGCTGTTGCCCCGCAGCTTTGTGGCCGACGGGCTGATGACCCAGGAGCACCAGGACGCCATGTTCCGGGCGGTGGCCGCCCGCTATGCGGTGGGGCCGCTCTTCATCAAGACCCACCCCCGGGACACCACCGACTATCAGGCACTCTTTCCCGATGCGGTGATCCTGGAACGCACCATGCCCAGTGAGGTACTTAACTTCTGCCTGCCCTTTACCTTCCGCCGGGCCGTAACCGTGCAGAGCTTCGTGCTGCGGGGCTTTACGGCGGCCGAGGAAAAGATTCTCCTCACGCTGGAGGAGGCCCAGGCGCTGATTTCCCAATAAAATCCGTTTACAGGAGGTTTTCCCCATGAAAACGATCGCTGTGATCCCCGCGCGGTACGCCAGTACCCGCATGCCCGGCAAGCCCCTGGCTGATGTGCTGGGCAAGCCGATGATCTGGTGGGTGTACCAGGCTGCCAAGGCCTGTCCCAAGCTGGACGACGTGCTCATCGCCACCGACGACGAGCGCATCGCCGACGCCTGCAAACAGTACGAGATGCAGTATCTGATGACCAGCCCCGACCACGATACCCCCACCGGGCGGATCTGGGAGGTCAGCACCAAGGTGGAAGCCGACCTGTACCTGCAGCTGATGGGGGACGAACCGCTGGTGAATCCGGCGGCCTTCGACCTGATCCTGCCCGACACACTGCCTGAGGATCCCTACTACGTGGCGGTGCTGACCAACATCATGGAGCATCCCGCCGACGTCATCGACTTTTCCAACCAGAAAGTGGTGACCAACGCAGCCCGGGAGATCCTGCTGATCTCCCGCAGCCCCATCCCCTACCCCAAAGGCACGCTGGATTTCGAGTACGAGAAGGTCACCGGCATCCAGCTCTACAGCAAGCAGGCTCTTGCGTTCTATCACGAAACCCCCAAATCCATTCTCGAAAAGGCCGAGGAGAACGACATGATGCGGTTTATCGAGAACGGCCACAAGGTTCACGCCATCGTGAGCCCCTACAAGACCGTCAGCGTGGACACCCCCAAGGATCTGGCGCTGGTCAACGAGATTTTGAAGGAGAAACATCATGCCTGACATCAAACTGCTGGACTGCACGCTGCGCGACGGCGGCTACATCAACGACTGGCGCTGGGGCTTCGGTTCGGCGCGGCGGATCATCCAGTCCCTGACCCGGGCCGGCACCGACCTGGTGGAGGTGGGCTTTCTGCGCAACGTGGAGGGCTACGACCCCGATGTGACGGTCTGCAACACCATCGAGGAGCTCAACCGCCTGCTGCCCGACGAGGGCCAGCGTGGCCACACCCTCTACTCCGGCATGGCCATGCGCTCCAACTATGACATTTCCAAACTCAGCCCCTACGACGGCCATGGCATCGAGCTCATCCGCATCACCGCCCACGACTACGATATCCGGGACGGCATGGACTTTGCCCGGGAGGTCAAGGCCCGGGGCTACAAGCTGTCCATCAATCCCATCAACATCATGGGCTACAATGACAAGGACCTGCTGTGGATCTTCGACCAGGTCAACGCCATCCATCCCTGGCAGTTCTCCATCGTGGACACCTTCGGCAGCATGCGCCGCCGGGATCTGGAGCGCATCGTCTCCCTGGCCGACCACAACCTGGCCCCCGACATCCGGCTGGGCCTGCATCTGCATGAAAACATGGCCCTGAGCTTCTGTCTGGCCCAGGAATTCATCGACAAACCCCTGCTGCGGGACAAAACCGTGGACGCCAGCCTGATGGGCATGGGCCGCGCCCCCGGCAATCTGCCCATCGAACTGGTGGCGGACTACCGCAACGAGACCGGCAGCTGCCACTACGACCTGGACGAGATCATGGACGCCATTCAGGACCACATCGCCCCCATCAAGGGCGAAAGCGAGTGGGGCTACACCCCCGCCTACTTCCTGTCGGCCCGGTTCAACCTCCACCGCAACTACGCCGAGCATCTCCTGAACAAGGGCGATCTGACCAACCGGGACATCAACCACATCCTGGCGGCCATCGATCCCGGCAAGAAGACGGTGTTTGATGCCGCCTACGCCGACAAACTCTACACCGAGTACCGCAACCGCCGCATCGATGACGAGGCCGCTTTGGCCTCCCTGCGGGATGCTTTTGCCGGGAAGAAAGTCCTCGTGCTGGCCCCCGGCGCCTCTCTGGCTACCGAGGAAGGCCGCGCCGCCGTGCAGGCTGCCCAAGCCGATGTGACGGTTTCGGCCAACTTTGTGCCGGACTTTGTCACGCCCGGCTATGCGTTTTTCACCAACGCCAAGCGCTTTGACGAGGAGAGCGCCTACCCCTGCCCGGTGATCCTGACCAGCAACCTGCGCGCTCACGCCGCAGCCACCGTGGTGAACTACGACCGGCTTTCCGGCACCGACGCCCAGGGCGGCAACAGCGTGCTGATGCTGCTGCGGCTGCTGCGGCTGTGCGGCGCTTCAGAAGTGCTGCTGGCCGGTGCCGACGGCTACCGGCCGGGGGCTCCCGCCTACGCTGACGCCGGGCTGCACACCCACACAGGCCGCGGCGACGCCTACAACGCCCAGATGGCCGGTGCCATCCGGGCTGCCGGACTGCCGGTGCGGTTCCTCACTCCCAGTGAATACGAAAGGGCGTAACCCATGATTCGTTTATTGGTCCTGGATGTCGACGGTACCCTGACGGACGGCGGCATCTACTACGATTCCCACGGCACCGAGATCAAAAAGTTTGCCGCCAAGGACGGAGCCGGGCTGCTCATTGCCCATGCCGCCGGCATCCGGGTGATGATCTGCACCGGACGGGAAGGCGAGCCGGTGCGCCGCCGGGCCGCCGACCTGAAAATCACCGATGTGTACCAGAACGTACAGGTCAAATCGGATTTTCTGCGGAAATTCATGGCGGAAAACGGCTACACCAAAGAGGAAGTGGCCTACTGCGGCGATGATATCAACGATCTGGCGGCGATGAACCTCTGCGGCTTTGTCGCCTGCCCCGCCGACGCTTCGGACATCATCCGGGCACGGGCGGATTACATCTGTCCCCAGTGCGGCGGCCATGGGGCCGTGCGCGGGGCCGTACAGAAAATTCTGGAAACGGACGGACGCTGGAAAGATGCGGTGTTTGCCGCCTTCGGCGTACCGCTGGATTGAACCGGAGGGGTTGTATGCCGGGCAGACCCAAACTGAAAAAACTGGATAAACCACTGTTCTGGGCGGCGGGCACGCTGGCGGTACTGCTGGCGGTCTCGGTGCTGGTGTGGCTGGCCCTGGTGCGTCCCGAACTGGGCAAAGGCCGGTCGGAATCCATCAGTGACGACTACAGCGCCTCCACCATCCTGCAGGACGGTCAGACCGCCAGCCAAACTTTCACCTTTGACGAGAATCTGCTGGCTGTGGGCGTGGAATTCTACCTGCCGGGCGGCCAGCCTGAGGGCGAACTGGAACTGGTGCTCACCGACGCCGATACCGGCGAAGAGCTGGCCCGCTCCACCGGCGTGATGGGCTACATCGTGCCCGCCCAGTACACCGTGCTGGGCCTGGACCGGGAGGTGCAGGGCACCGCCGGGCGGCGGTATCAGCTCTCGCTGACGCCCCACTACACCGGAACCGACGTGCTGGCCATCGGGCACAGCAGCGGTGTGGCCCTCTGGCAGGACCCCATGCAGCTGGATGGCTCCCCGGTGGACGGCACCATGGCCGTCCAGGTGACCTGCCAGCGCATCGGCGGCTATCTGACGCGGTTTTTCCTGCTGATCTGCGGTTTTGCAGCCCTGCTGGCCGCCTTCACCGTCTGGGCAGTGCTCAGCCGCAAAGTGCGCCTGCCCCGCCTTGTCTTTGTGCTGGTGCTGGGGTTGGGTGTACTCTACAGCTTTGTGCTGCCCCCCTACGCCGCTCCTGACGAGAAATACCACATCAACCAGAGCTTTACCCTGGCCTGCCGATGGGCGAATTTCTTCTCGGACGACGGATGGCAGATGGGCCATGTGCCCACCACCACCAGTTTCCGCCGGGAGACCGATGTGGATGCCACCCTGCAGGATGAGAACACCACCGTCTTCACCTGGCAGGAATTCACCGGCACACTGTTCACCACCACCGACGCCTCCTTCGACAGCCACCAGGAATACGCTGAACTGCAGACCGACCAGAATCCGCTGCTTTACCTTGTCAGCGGTGCGGCGGTGTTTCTGGCCTATCTTCTGCATTGGGGCTTTACGCCGGCGCTGGCCCTGGGACGGCTGGCGAATCTGCTGCTCTTTGCCGCTTTGGCGGCCTGGGCCGTGCGTGTGGCGCCTTTCGGCAAGCGGGTGTTTGCCGCGGTGGCTTTGCTGCCCATGACGCTCCATCTGGCGGCCAGTTTCAGCCGGGACGCCCCGCTGCTGGGGCTTTGCTTTGCCTTTACGGCCCTGGTACTGGATGCCGCCTTCGGCCCCGATTCCCACAAAGTCCTCTCCCCGGCACGGTTGGCGGCTTTGCTGCTCACCGGCGTATTGCTGGCCCCCGGCAAAATGGTCTATCTGCCCCTGGCGGCCCTGGTACTCCTGGTGCCCGGCCTGCGGCTGGGCCGCTATGCCAACGCCAAGAAAGCCGCTTATCTGGCCGCCTGCGTCCTGCTGGCCCTGGTGCTCAATACCGGCACTCTGGCCGGGGCCACAGCCTCCTCCTCCGAAGAGGCAACCGCTTCCACCGTGGCCGAAACCACCGGGTTTTCCCCGGTGTCCCGCACCGAAAAGGCCCGGCCAACCGAACCGGATGACGCCTACGAGGACCTCATCTGCGGCGAGAATACACTGGAAAATTATGTCCGGCGTCTCTACTACTATGTGGAGGATACCCGCGATCCCGCCCAGAGCGAGGTGGATTTCTGGGTACAGGCTCTGAAAGAGGGCGACGTATCCCCGGTGGTGCTGGGGCAGACCTTCCTGTTCAACACCGATAAGATCAACAGCTATACCGACGGGGAGGACGTTCTCTCCCAGGCGTCGCTGGCCCTGCTGGGCGAGGATCTTGTCCAGACCGGCAACACCGATCTGGCCGCCGACTATGCCACCGGCGGCGCGCAGGCGGTCTACAAGGTCGTCTACAGCCTGGAGTACTGCAAGGAGCGCTTCGCGGAACTGGGCCTGGAGCCCGGTGTCATGGATGACCGTCTGCCACTCGACCGGGATACCATCGCGGCTGAAGTACAGGCGGCCCAGGCCACCCGTGCCACCCAGAGCGTGACCGACGAGGCCGACAGCATCACCTACACACCGGGCTATATTCTGACCCACCTGTATGACACGGTGTTGCTGCTGGTGCGCTCCGCCGTGGAAAACGGCGACCACTATCTGCGCACCCTGGTGGGCGGCAGTCTGAGCTACTATTCCCTGGATCTGGCCTGGGGCTGGGTGGTTCTGCTGTATCTGCTGCTGGTTTACGCGGCGCTGCCGGTGCAGGGCGCTTCCCTGCTGCCTGTCGGTCGCGGCCGTGTCTGGTGTGGGATGGCCGCGGTGCTTTGCTGCCTGCTGGCGGTGGCGGGATGCCTGCTCTGGACCCCCACCCATTACGACACCCTCTACGGCCTGCAGGGGCGGTATTTCCTGCCCGTGCTGCCGTTGCTTCTGCTGGTCTGCCTGCCCCGACAGGTGGCCCGGGTAACGGATGAGGACACCGCCACGGTCCGTCTGATGGGGGCCCTGGCCCTGACCCAGTTCGGCGTACTGATGAATACCATGCTGGCCGTCATCGCAAGATAACGGCAGAGGAATTCCTATGACTTTCTGCTTTTTCTCGGCGCAGTACCTGCCCACCCCGGGCGGTGTGGAGCGCTATACCTGGAATCTGGCGCGTCGCTGTGTGGCGGCGGGACATCGCGCCCTCATCGTGACCAGCGCTCTGCCGGGCCTGCCGTCCCGGGAACGGGACGCCGACGGGCTGGAGATCTACCGCCTGCCGGCCTTTCCGGTGATGGGCGGGCGTTTTCCTGTGCTGCGTCCCCTGGCACCGGCGGAGGATCTCTGGGCCCAAGGCATCGATTTTGCGGTCATCCAGACCCGGATGTACACCCAGAGCGTCTGGGCGGCAAGGCAGTGCCGCAAGCAGGATATTCCCGCCCTGGTCATCGACCACTCCACCGGTTACATGATGCACGGCGGACTGGGCGGCTTGCTGGGACGCTGGTATGAACACCTGGCCTGCGGCATCATCCGGCACTGCGGATTCCCGTTCTACGGTGTTTCCGGCGATGTCTGCCGGTGGCTGGGGACCTTCGGCATCACGGCGGCGGGCACGCTGCCCAATGCCGTGGACCCGGAGGAGCTGACTTCTCTGGCGCAGGCCGAGCCGCATACCGACTGGCGGCAAAAGCTGGCGGTTCCGGCAGAAGGCCACCTGATTGCTTTTGTGGGACGGCTGATTCCCGAAAAAGGAGCATTCCAGCTGGCCCAGGCCGTGCAGCAGCTGCCGGGATGTGTGCTGGCCGTGGCCGGCACCGGTCCCGAGGAGGAAAAACTGCGGGCGCTGGGCGGTTCTGTTCAGGTGCTGGGCGCGCTGCCTCACCCGCAGATCATTCAGCTGCTGGACCAGGCGGACTGCTACTGCCTGCCCACCGAATACGCCGAGGGGTTTCCCACCACACTGCTGGAAGCCGCGGCCTGCCGCTGCCCCATTGTATGCACCCACACCGCCGGCACCGGCGAACTGCTGCCTGACGAGGACTATGCCGTCTATCTGGAAGACACCCGCCCCGACACCCTGGCAGCCGCGCTGCGCACCGTTCTGGCAGACCCGGAGGCAGCCCGGACCCGCGCAGCGCGCACCTTTGAAAACCTGACGGCCCGCTTTACATGGCAGGCGGTCTTTGCTACAATGATGAAAACGGCGCAGGACGCCCGGACGAGCGCAAAAAGGAGTTAAGATGTCGAAATTGCTCATCGTGATCCCCGCTCACAACGAGGAGGACAACATCGTACAGGTGGTGGAAAACCTGACGAGCCGGTACCCCGAATACGATTACGTGGTGGTCAACGACGGCAGCCGGGACAAAACGGCTGCCATCTGCCGGGCCCACGGCTACCGGCTGATCGACCTGCCCATCAATCTGGGTCTGGCAGGCGCCTTCCAGACCGGGCTGCGCTATGCGGCGGACAACGGCTACGACTGCGCCATGCAGATGGACGCCGACGGCCAGCACAAACCGGAATACATCGGTCCCATGCTGGAAGCACTGGAGGAAGGCAACGACATCGTCATCGGCAGCCGGTTCCTGACCGTGAAAAAGCCCAAGACGCTGCGGATGCTGGGCAGCTACATCATCAGCTGGTCCATCCGGCTCACCACCGGCCGGGCCATCTGCGACCCCACCAGCGGCATGCGAATGTTCAACCGCGCCATGGTGGAGGAATTTGCCCAGAATCTCAACTACGGACCGGAGCCTGATACCATCAGCTACCTGATCAAGAACGGTGCCACCGTCAAGGAGGTCCAGGTGGAGATGGGCGAACGCACCGCCGGGCAAAGCTACCTGAATCTCTGGAACAGCATCCAGTATATGGTCAAGATGTCCATTTCCATTTTGCTGATCCAGTGGTTCCGCAAGCGCGACACTGAGACCCCCTACCCCGAAAGGAGCCTGTGATATGTTCGATCAAACGATCATCCGCATCTGCCTGATCGTGGGCAGCCTCTTTACGGCAGGCTTCATCCTGCGCCGGGTGCGGCTGGCCAAGGTCCAGATCGAGGACACCATCTTCTGGCTGGTGTTCAGCGCGGCGCTGCTGATTCTGGCCATCTTCCCCGGTATCGCCTACTGGGCGGCCGATCTGCTGGGCTTCATGAGTCCCATCAACTTCGTCTATGTGGTCATCATCTTTTTGCTGCTGGCCAAGCAGTTCTTCATGTCCATCCGTCTCAGCCAGCTGGACAGCAAGGTCCGGATGCTCACCGAACAGGTCGCCCTGAACCAGGAAAAAGTGGAGCGCGACAAATTAGATTTGTAATATATGCCTAACTGTGGTATAATGGTATAATAGTAATATGAGCGAAAGAAGGTTTCCGCTATGGCATTCACGCCCAAACTGACCTATAAAGGCCGTCCGCTGGTGCGCTGCGGCAATGACATCTATTATGGTTCCATGACCGATCCCTACATCGTCTACCTGCAGGTGCTGAGCAACCGCCAGGAGAACGGCGTGGAAGTGGCCGACAAAGTCCATCTGGTACTGCTGTCCACCGACGCTTCCAAGCCGCTGCCCGAGCGCATCGTCCGCCAGGCCAACCGTGTGGGGCTGTTCAACGCGCTGTCCTTCGGTGACATCATGCTGCAGGGCGCACTGCAGAAAAAATAAGGCAGACAAAAAATTCCCGGCACTGATTTGCCGGGATTTTTTTGCTTTCAGGACAAAGGAGGGATTATTATGCGCAGCCGGGACCATGCCGCAGCGCTGGGCGGTATTCTTGCCTGTCTGGGGCTGGCACTGCTGCTCTACCATTCCCTGGCAGGCGGCACACTGCTGAGTTCCAACCCCTACGACAGTTATTCCCTCCAGGCAGAGAACTGGCTGGCCGGGCGCAACTATATCGCCAATGGAGAAAACTATCCCTGGCTGGAACTGGCAGTCTATGAGGGACGGTATTACCACTCTTTCCCGCCGGTGCCGGTGCTCTGGATGCTGCCCTGGGTAGTAGCTTTCGGCAGCGCGGCGGCTGTTCCCTCCAATTTGGCGATGGCGCTGCTGGCCCTGCTCTGCGCAGCGGGCTGCTACGCCTGCTGCGCCCGGGCCGGGCTGCTGCCCGAAACCGCTGCCTGCCTGACGCTCTTTGTCAGCTTTGGCTCCAATGCGTTCTGGCTCGCCACCAGCGGCGGCGTCTGGTTCCTGGCCCAGATGCTGGGGCTTTGTCTTGCGCTGTGGGGGTTGTTCTTTGCCCAGCAAGAGACGGCGCTTTCCACCGCGGCCGCCTCCCTGTGCATGGCCCTGGCGGTGGGCTGCCGGCCCTTCTACGCGGCACTTCTGGCCGTCTGGTTTCTCTGCCGGGTCGTACGGAACCGCCGGGCCTTGACCGCCCGGATACTGTTGCCTGCCCTGTTGCCGGCGGCGCTGGTGGCCTGCGGCCTGATGGGATACAATGTCGCCCGCTTTGGCAATCCCCTGGAGTTCGGCCGAATGTATCTTCCGGAATTTGCCCGCGGCGGAGATCCCCAATTTTCTCTTTCCTATCTGCCGGGCAATCTTGCCAATCTGCTGCGCCCTGTCACACTGGACGGGAGCCTCCAGCTGCATTTTGAGGTTTTCAACGGCTTTCTGTTTTTTGTAGCCAATCCCCTCTTCCTGCTCTGGGCTCTGCGCGGAGCGTCCTGCGTTATGCACAAAGAGCCTCGGACCGGGAAACTGCCCCTGCCCACCCAGGGATGGTTTCTTGCCGCCGCCGGCACAGGCACAGCGCTGCTGTATTGCCTGCACCGCACGCTGGGCGGCTGGCAGTTCGGGGCAAGGTATCTGGTGGATCTTTTCCCCTGGGTGATCCTCTGGTTCCTGGCCCGGCCCGCCTGGCGTCCCCGCTCCGGGGCCTGGACCTTGTGCGGTGCCGCCATCCTCTTCAACCTTTACGGTGCACTGTATATGCTGCAGACATAAAAAGTCCCCGGCAGAGATCTGCCGGGGACTTTGCTGTTTATTGAATTACTGATCCTGCTGATCGGTCTCCGCCGGAGTTTCCTCCTCGGTACCCTCCAGCTCGATGTCAAAGGCCGCACCGCAGTTGGGGCAGACCAACTCGGACTCCTGATCCAGCAAGGTCTCCTCGTCCACAGTGGAAACAGCGCCGCAGTTGGGGCAGGTCACCTCATAGAGGTCCTCACTGTCCTCGTCGTCGCCTTCCTCGTCCTCCTCGTCACCGTACAGGTCGGCCACCACATCGTCCAGATCCTGGTCCAGCGTCTCCAGCTCATCGTAGACCTGGTCCAGGGCGTTGTCGTGCTCGGTCACGCTGGCTGCCATCTCCTCCAGCAGGTCCATCATCGCTGCAATGACCTTGCCGTTCTTGGATGCGGGGTCAAATTCCATGCCAGTCATCAGGCCGCGGATGTAGGCGGCTTTTGCATTCAGATCCATAGCCATAGTGCTTTTCCTCCGTTTGCTTGTGTCAAAAAGAGCCGGGCGCGGCGGTATGCCATGCCCGGCAGAGAAATCAGTTGACGCGCTCCATATACTCGCCGGTGCGGGTATCGATGCGGACCTTGTCGCCCTCGTTGATGAACAGCGGCACACGAATCTCGGCACCGGTCTCCACGGTGGCGGGCTTCAGGGTGTTGGTCGCGGTGTTGCCCTTGATGCCGGGCTCGGTGGCGGTGATCTCCAGCTCGACGAAGTTGGGGATTTCCACGCTGAAGACCTTGCCCTTGTAGCTCAGCAGCTTGCAGGTGTCATTCTCCTTGCAGAACTTGAAGTTCTCGGGCACGTCGGAGGCGCTGACGGGAATGTCGTCGTAGGTCTCCACGTCCATGAAGTGGTACAGGCCGCCGTCCTCGTAGGAGTAGGTGACCTCTTTACGCTCGATAAAGGCCTGCGGGAACTTGGCGGTGGGGTTGTAGCTGGTCTCAACCACGGAACCGGTGATGACGTTCTTGGTCTTGGTGCGCACGAACGCGGCGCCCTTGCCGGGCTTGACGTGCTGGAACTCAACGACCTGAAGGACCTGGCCGTCCTGTTCGAAGGTAACGCCGTTGCGGAATTCGCCTGCAGAAATCATATAAAAATTCCTCCAATAATAGAATGGTACTACATAGCTGTATCTATTTTACAGGATACTGCGTCGTTTTGCAAGACCCGGGCTGCTTTTTTTGGGTCCTTTTCGCTAATTTTTTGCCCCGGACCTTCACAAAGCGGCGTAGGTGCGCCCCAGCACGGCGGCATCCTCGGCCTGGGTGCCCGCCGATTCACAGATGATGGTGGGTGCCAGTCCCCGCTCCTTCAGCAGCGCCAGCAGCGGCGCATGGGGCGGGCCGTATTCCGTATCAGCAAAGGTCAGATGGCATTTTTCGCCGCCCTTGGTGTAGGCAATGCGGGAAAAATGAGCATGGAAACGAGATGCACGTTCCGGCCCCAGCACCTGCAGTTTGTCCAGCAGCGCGGCATAGTCCTCCGTGGCTGTTGCTTCGGCAAACTGCACGCCCTGGCTGCGGGCATACAGATGGCCGAAATCAATGCAGGGGGTGATGCGCTCATCCACCTGGCACAGCGCCAGCACCTCGTCCAGCGTCCCCAGCTGATTGACCTTGCCCATCGTCTCGGGACAGAGGATGCAGTCTGCGAACCCGGCGGCATCGCAGGCCTCCACGGCGCGGCGCATGGTATCCAGCGCCTTTTCCAGGGCCTCCTCCCGGCTCTGCTTGCCGCAGGAACCGGTGTGGAAGATCACCCGCCGGCCCCCCAGCGCCTTGACAAGGGCACAGCTCTGCAGCAGATAGTCAATGCTGTGCAGACGCTTGTCCTCCTCGAGGCTGGACATACTGATATAGTAGGGCGCATGCACCGACAGCGAGATATTTTTCTCGGCGCAGGCTTTGCCCAGCGCCTCCGCTTTGTCCAGCGCCAGCCGCACGCCGCGGCCGCACTGGTATTCGAAGGCCGTAAGCCCGAACCCCGCCGTGTAGGACGCAATGCCCTCCGGGTCAAACTTCTTGCCGGGGTAGCTGTCCGACAGGCCTGCCGACCCGAAACGCGGTGTCTCACTCATAGAGTTTGCCTCCCTTTTCGTAATACCGCCGGATCCAATGGGGTTCATACTTCCGCTTGATCTGTACGCTGCGGGCTTTATCGTGGGGTGTGCGGGGCAGCAGGAACAGACAAGGGATGCCGTACAGGCCCGCCGCCATCCGGTCGGCGTAGATCTGATCCCCTACCATGGCCATCTGGGATTTTTTGACACCCAGCCGGTGACGCGCCACCATCAATCCCAGGGGCAGCGGCTTGCAGGCCATGGACACCCAGGCCAGACCGATGCGCTCCGCAAAGGGACGCACCCGCTTGGCCGTGTTGTTGGAAACGATGGTCAGGCTTATGCCGGCCTCCCGCATCTCCTGCAGCCAGGCCTGCACGCTGTCCTCCAGCACCTGGCTGCCGTCGCCGGTCAGGGTGTTGTCCACATCCAGCACCAGCGCCTGGATTCCCTTTTGAGCCAGAAACTCCGGGCGGATGGCCTCCACCCTGCGAAAGATATATTCCGGGGTCAGGATCATGGTTATGCTCCTTATACAAAAAGTGCAGGCCCGCGCAAAACGCGGGCCTGCACAGTCGTTCTTTGTAAGCTAGCTTACTTAAACTTGCGCTTGCGGGCAGCCTCGGACTTCTTCTTACGGCGCACGGACGGCTTCTCATAAGCCTCACGCTTGCGCACCTCGGCCAACACGCCGCTGCGGGCGGTGCTGCGCTTGAAACGGCGCAGAGCGCTCTCGAGGGACTCGCCCTCTTTGACACGGATCTCCGACATCTTCTTCCCTCCCTTGACCTGAGACAGGAGTTTGCCGGTCAAATACAATCAACCAGTAAACAAGATTATACTATACTTACCCCTCCGATGTCAACCGGGAAAGGGGACATAGAACGTCGAATTTTTAATTTTTTAACATTTTTTCCGCTTTTCCACGAGGCGGCTTCAGCACACTGCATGCCAGAGCCACAAAGCTCCATAGATGACCGGCTGATGGAGCATATAGACCAGCAGCGTATGCCGTCCCACAAAGGCCAGCGGCCGCACCACGGCGGGCGCCTGCCCGGCCCGCGGCCGCCACAGACGGGCCAGGAACAGCCCGCACCAGAACAGGAACAGCCACGGGATCAGCGGGAAATAATCCGCCGAGGAAAACCTCGTCAGATCCGGCAGCCCCAGCCAGAACCAGTTGGGGCGGTACCAGGCATCGGGCAGCGCCCACAGGCGCAGGGTCTCAAATCCCAGGTACCCCTTGGGAACCTGATTGGTCAGCGCAAAGAGTACAGCACAGGCTGCCAGGCCCACGCCCGCAGGGCATTTTTCCAGCAAGGGGCGCACCAGCCAGCTCAGCAGCACCGCCGCCCCATTGAGATGCAACACGCCGAACCAGATTGATTCCGACGGCATGAATCCCACCGTGACCGCCGTCAGGATCACCGCACAACCTGCCACCAGCAGACCGTTTTTCCAGGGCTTGCGCGCCAGGGTGAAGCTGTACCCTGACACCAGGATGAAACTCCAGCAGATATACTGCTGCCATACGTGGCATCCCGCCCCGTTGATATCGTACCAGCTGCTGGCATGGCCGAATACATAGACCCAGTCGTACAATGCATGGTAGGCCAGCATATTGACCAGCGCCGCACCGCGCACCACATCCAGCAGCCAAAGCCGTTTTGCCGTCATGCTCCCCCTGCCCTTTCCGAAATTTTACAGTTTATTCATTGTAGCACAGCTCGCCTCAGGTTGCAATCAACGGCGTTTTGCGGTAAAATTTAGCTTGGATTACAAGGATTGGGGAGAAAGTATATGAGCAAGATACGTCTGGTCGCCCTGGACCTGGACGGGACGGTATTCAACGACGAAAAGCAGATCAGCCCGCGCACGCTGGACGCTATCCGCGCCGCGCTGGCCAAAGGCGTGGATGTGCTGCCCGCCACCGGTCGCACGGTGACAGGCGTTCCCCGCCAGTTTGCCGAGATTCCCGGTGTACGGTATGCCCTGACCTCCAACGGCGCGTCGGTGGTGGATCTGCAGACGGGGGAAAAACTGGTCTGTCTTCCCTTTGACGCCGCCCTGGCGGAGCGGGCTTTCGACGTGGTCCGTCCCTTTGGTGGGATGCTGAGCGTCTTCATCAACGGCGAAAGCTATACGGCCGCTTCCACCTCGGGGGACGGGCTGGAGATGGTGCCGGAAAATCTGCGGGAATACTTCCGCACCACCCGCAATGTGGTGCCCGACATGCACCGCATGATGGAGGAGCATCCCCACGAAATTGAGAAATTCAGCATCCTCTACCCCACCGAGGCCCAGCGCGACGCCGCCTGGCAGGCGGTGGCCGCAGCCTGCCCTACCCTGGAGATCACCTCCAGCATTGAGCGCAATATGGAACTCAATGCACCCGGTGTGAGCAAGGGACCCGGTCTGATGGCCCTGGCCAAACGGCTGGGCCTTGCCCGGGAACAGGTGATGGCCGTGGGAGATTCCGGCAACGACCGCACCATGGTGGAGCTGGCGGGCCTGGGGGTTGCCATGGGCAACGCTACGGAAGAAATCCGCCAGGCCGCCGACGTCATCACTGCCGACAACAACCACGATGGCGTGGCAGAAGCGATTGAAAAATACGTATTGTAATATTCAAAATAAATAGTACAAGAGGTATATAAGATGAAAAATGTATTGGTAGGCCAATCCGGCGGCCCGACTGCCGTTATCAACTCCAGCCTGGCCGGCGTCTACGAGACCGCCAAAGCCTGCGGCGCCCCCCACGTATACGGCATGCAGTACGGCATTGAGGGTGTACTGGAGGGCAAGATCGTCGACCTGGACACCGTCCTGTGCGACAAGATGGACATCGAGCTGCTCAAGCGTACGCCCTCCAGCTTCCTGGGCAGCTGCCGCCACAAGCTGCCTGACCCCACCGTGGACGATCGTCCCTATCACACCCTGTTCGATCTGTTTGCCCGGTACGACATCGGTGCCGTGTTCTACATCGGCGGCAACGATTCCATGGACACCATCGCCAAGCTGTCTGCCTACGGCAAGGCGGTGAACAGCGAGATCCGCTTCATCGGCGTGCCCAAGACCATCGACAATGACCTGATGCTCACCGACCACACCCCCGGCTATGGCAGTGCGGCCAAATACATCGCCACCATCCTGAAAGAAGTTATCTGCGACTCCAGCGTCTACGACATCCGCAGCGTTACGGTGGCCGAGATCATGGGCCGCCACACCGGCTGGCTGGCTGCCGCTTCCAGCCTGGCCACCGGTCCCGACTGCAACGGTCCCGACCTGATCCTGCTGCCTGAGCGCACCTTCAACGAGGATGCTTTCCTGGAGCGGGTCGCCAAACTGGAAAAGGAGCGTCACAACGTCATCATTGCCGTCAGCGAGGGTGTCAAGAATGCCGAGGGTGTCTTCCTTTGCGATCTGGTCTCCACGGCCGGACAGCTGGATGCCTTCGGACACAAGGCGATTCTCAGCGGCACCAGCCGCTACCTGGCCGATCTGATCCGGGTCCGCCTGGGCTGCAAGACCCGGGCCATCGAGTTCTCCACCCTGCAGCGCTGCGCCAGCCATCTGGCCAGCCGCACCGACATCACCGAGGCCTATCAGGTGGGTGGTGCCTCGGTGGAAGCTGCCGTGCGCGGGGAGACCGCCGAGATGTGCGCCATCAAGCGGCTGAGCGACCAGCCCTACCGCGTGGAGACCGAGATGGTGGACGTGACCCAGGTAGCCAACTTTGAGAAGAAGGTCCCCGACGAGTGGATCACCGCCGACGGCATGCATGTCAACGAGAACTTCGAGCGCTATGCCCGTCCCCTGATCCAGGCGGAGCTGACGCCCATCTACATCAACGGCGTGCCCCGCCACATCCATCTGGATTGATGGTTTTTGTGCATTCCGCCTTGTCCTTCGCAATTTTTGCAAGGTAATACTGGGGATTTTGTCCGCTGAATAGCCCGCATCGTTCCGTATAGTGGAACAGCTCTTGTGTGCCACTTGATCCGACGTTTTTCGCGTTCCGTATAGTGGAACACAAAATTCCCAACACAGCGTCTTTTTTTCAGCAACCCCTGCAATAGAAAAACAAGCCGCCCCATGGTACACTGAATACAACAAATTCAGTGCCCCGTGGGGCGTTTTTTTGGTGAAAGATCACGGAATCAGGCAGGAGGTTCCTTATGGCAAAAAATGCAATCGTCGGCCAGTCCGGCGGCCCGACCTCGGTCATCAACGCCAGTCTGGCGGGCGTCTTTGAAAGCTGCAAGAGCCGCGGTGCCGGCAAGGTCTACGGCATGCTGCACGGCGTGGCCGGTCTGCTGGAACGGCGCGTCTGCGTACTGGACGACAAACTCCATGGTGCCTTGGACATTGAACTGCTCAAGCGCACGCCGTCCAGCTATCTGGGCAGCTGCCGCTACAAGCTGCCCGACTGGCACACTCCCGAGGGAGAGGCCGTTTACCAGAAGCTGTTCGCCATCCTGCAGGAACTGGAAATCGGGTATTTCTTCTATATCGGCGGCAACGACTCCATGGACACCATCGGCAAACTGGCGGACTACGGCGCCCATATCGGCAGTGAGATCCGTTTTATGGGCGTGCCCAAGACCATTGACAACGACCTGATGGTCACCGATCACACCCCGGGCTACGGCAGTGCTGCCAAGTACATTGGCGTTGTGATGAAGGAGATCATCCGGGATGCCACCGTCTACGGCACCAAGTATGTGACCATCGTGGAGATCATGGGCCGCAACGCCGGCTGGCTTACTTCCGCCGCAGCGCTGGCCAAGGCCGAGGACTGCGAGGGCGTGGACATGATCTGCCTGCCGGAAGTTCCCTTCAACGTGGACCACTTTGTGGAGAAGGTAGAGCGGATGCAGAAGGCCAAGCCGTCCATCGTGATTGCGGTATCCGAAGGCGTCAAGCTGGAGGATGGCCGCTACGTCTGTGAGCTGGCCGACGATGTGCACGCGGTGGACGCCTTCGGCCACAAGGCCCTGACCGGTACGGCCCGTTTCCTGGCCAACACAGTGGCCCGCCGCCTGGACACCAAGACCCGCTGCATCGAGCTTTCCACCCTGCAGCGCTGCGCCGGTCATCTGACCAGCCGCACCGATATTACCGAGGCGTATCAGGTGGGCGGTGCCGCCGCCAAGGCCGCTTTTGAGGGCCACACCGGCGAGATGGTGGCACTGGACCGCATCTCCAACGCTCCCTACCAGTGCGGCACCAGTCTGCATCCCATCTGCGAGGTCGCCAACCTCGAAAAGAAGGTCCCCTTGGAATGGGTCAACGCCGATCATACGGCCATGACCCAGGACTTTATCGACTACGCTATGCCGTTGATCCAGGCCGAACTGACCCCCATTTATGTGGAAGGCCTGCCTCATCATATTTACCTCCCAGAAGCCTGAGTAACGCCAGGCGCAAAAAGACCCTCGCAGGACTTGAACTCCCCTGCGAGGGTCTTTTTCTGTTTAATAGAAGCCGAAACTGGGCAGGCATTCCAGCGCCTCGGCCCACCAGGTCGGGATGGGCAGACCGGACAGGGCCGGATAGTAGCAGATGAACAGCACCAGCGATACCACACACAGTCCGATGCCTATGCGGCGGGCCAGCGACTCCCTATGAATATGGGAGAGTACCAGCGCAATGGCCGCCAGGCAGAACATGGAACTGGGGAAATAGTGGTAGAGGAAGGTGCAGCGGGTGACCAGCATCCAGGGGATCAGCTGGGTGCCGTAGAGGATCAATACCCCGGCGCCGGCCCGGCTGCCCCGATGGCTGACCTGATGCCAGAGCAATGCCACAAGGCAGGCCAGCCCCGCCAGCCAGATCACCGGACCGCCCAGCCCTGCAATGCTGGCCCTGAGGCCATCGGGCAGATGGGTGTTCTGATAATACCACACAGGGCGCAGCCCCAGCAGCCAGGTGTACCAGCGGCTCTCAAAGGGATGGGTGGCCTCCAGGTTGGAATGGTATTCGTACATAGAGACCTGGCAGTTCCACCAGTCGCCGAGACTGAAATCCGGATTCCGCCACCAGTAAGGCAGATAAGACGCGATATAAATGCAGAGCGGCAGCAGTACATAGAACACCACACCGCCCAAGGCCGCCGTGCGGAACTCCGAGGAAAAGCCTGGTTTTTTCTGACGCCAGCGGGCATAGAGCACGCCCAGGTAGAGGATGGCCAGCCCTGCCCCGGCATAGATACCGGTCCATTTGGCCGCACATCCCAGCCCGAAGGCCACACCGCCCAGGGCCATGGGCAGCAGAGACCGGGTAACCCCCTTCTGCAGCACGCTCTGGCAGTACCACAGCATGAAGTAGGCGCCCAGCAAAATGAAGAAGGTGCCATAGATGTCGATGGTGGCAATGCGGCTTTGCACGAACCGCATGAAATCCAGCGCCAGCAGTACCCCGGCCACCGCTCCGATCCACCGTTTGCGGGTCAGGCGACGGGCAAAGCACCAGGCCAGCGGCACCAGCAGCACACCGAACAACGTGCCGGAAAACCGCCATCCGAATCCGGTCATGCCGAACAGAGCGATGCCCGCCATGATCAGGTCCTTGCCCAACGGCGGGTGGGTGGTCTCGTATACCGGCATCTTGTGCAGCTGTTCATAGCCGGTGCGGCCGTGGTAGATCTCGTCAAAGTACATGCTGTTGAGCTGGCTGATGGTGTCCGGCACCGACGTCTGCTCATCGAAAAGCGCCCCGCCGCCGGTGACCGGCACCGGGTTGCCGTCCCCGTCCCGGAAGGAAAGCTCAAAGACCTGGGCATTTTCCACCGTGACGGTCAGCGTCTGGCCGGCTGAGACCGGCAGACGGTTTTCACTCCAGCTGAAACAGGTACTGTACCCCAGTTCCTGCACCAGCAGCACATTCCCCTCTGCGTCCGATACCTTCAGGCTGCCGCCGAAGGACACGCCCGGATACACCCAGAGATTGATAGCCGTTCCCTCCACAGTAACGGTCTCGGACAGGATCGTGTCGGTGGCATCCAGCGGATTCTGGGGCGCCGTGGTATCACCCAGATAGGTGAAACTCAGCACCGCCGTGGCCAGCGTAAGCCCCGCAAGGCCCAGCACTTCCCGGCGCTGCCATCGGGGCTGTCCGGCCGGGACAGGATCCTCGGGCCGGGGGCGCTCCGGCAGGGACAGGGCATGGCCGTGGAGCGCCAGGTCCCACACTGCAAAGAGCAGCATCACAAAACAGACGGTCTCGGCCAGGCCTACCAGCACCGCCACGGTGGAGCTGGTGGCGCTGCTGAGCCACTCGTCCTCAGAGCCGGCCAGGGAGTAGACCGTTGCCAGGTTGATAAAGCCGGTCAGTGACAGCCCGAACCCGGCGGCATAGAGCCGGATATCATTCCAGCGGGCGGCCGCCAGCAGAGTCAGCAGCACACCGGGCACCATGTACCGCTCGTGCATGCAATGACCGAAGGTGAAAACACCCAGCCCGTAGTAAGCGGCCAGCAACAACGGCGAAAAATGGCCGCACTGGACGCTGCGCACCGCAAAAAACACCAGCCCGCCGGTGACCGCCAGAATCAGGAACCAGCCCAGCGTATGCCAGCTGATGCCGAAGAGCGCCGTATTTTCCAGCGGCTGCCAGTTGCCCCCCAGAGCCGTAAGCCAGTTGAAGGCATTGATGGAGGCATAGGGATACCCCGAAACGGTACCCGCGTATTTTTCCAGCAAGGAGGGCAGCAGGTCCCGGATCCCATAGAAAGGAACCCCCGCCGCCAGCGGCGGCACCAGCGCCACCGCTGCGCCGCCAAAGCAGCGGCCGAACGCGCGGAAGCGGTTCTCCTCCTGGGCAATGGCGGCCAGAAAGCAGGCGGCCAGAGCCGGGCCGAAAAGCAGCGCCTGGGGTTTGATGGCCAGCGCCACACCGTACCAGAAGGCCGCCGGCAGATAACGCGGCTTTTCCAGCAGCCAGAAACAGCCCAGCAAGGGCAGCGCAAAGGCACCGTCGATCTGCTTCCATACCCCGGTATCAAACAGAAGCAGCGGATTGAAGGCTGTGAAGGCCGCCAGCAGCAGTGGCACCCGGCTGGCGGGTCGGAACTCGCTGCCCACATGCCAGACCAGCCAGGCCGCCGCACAGTCGCAGAGGCTGGGCACCAGTGCCAGAAGGAAATAGGTCAGCGGAGACTCGTAGGGAATGGAGAACATCCCGCGGACCAGCCCCACCAGCCCCAGTACAAAGAGATAACCGGGCGGGTAGTCGGCAAAATAGCCTTCGCTGTAGAAAGCCGCAGGGCCCTGAGAGGCCAGCTTGTCTCCCCAGGCCACAAAGCAGCTCATATCATAGGGGTAACCTTCGGTCACCAGCGCCAGCAGCAGCCGCAGCGCCAGGGCTGCCCCCAGCACCAGCCAGAGGGTCCTGGCATCGGATTGTCGTTTCTGTATCGTCATACTCTCAAAAAGGGGGCCTGCCCGCGCGCGTCCGCCGTGTTGGACACAGGCGGGCACGCAGGCATGCCCCTGCGTTGTTGGTTTACAGTTTTGCGATCTTGGGGCCCTGGGCGGTGTCGGTCACGCTCCAGCCCATCTCGGTGAGCTGTGCACGGATGGCATCGGCCTTGGCCCAGTCCTTCGCCTTCTTGGCAGCAGCGCGCTCCTCCACCAGAGCCGTCACATCCGCCGGGACCTCGTCCTTCTTGCGGTTGTACAGCAGGCCCAGCACGCCGGTCAGCTCGTCAAAGGTTTTGGCGGCCAGTTCCAGCGTGGCTTTGTCGGAAGCGTCGGACAGGGTGTTGATCTCCTTGACGAAATCAAACACCGCGGCCAGCGCGTCGGGGGTGTTCAGATCGTCGTCCATGGCGGTCTTGAACTTGGTGCGCGCTTCCTCGCACTTGGCGGCCAGCGCCGTGTCAGTGCCGTGGGCATGCTCGATGGCAAAGTCCAGATTGTCGCGGCAGGTGTACAGACGCTCCAGGCTGTTCTTGCAGCTCTCGATAAGGTCTACCGTGTAGTTCAGCGGCATGCGGTACCCCGCCGTCAGCATGAAGTAACGGATAGGCTCATAGCCGTATTTCTCGGCGATCTCCCGCACCGTGAAGAAGTTGCCTGCGCTCTTGGACATCTTCTCGTTGTTGATGTTCAAAAAGCCGTTGTGCATCCAGTAGCGGCTGAAAGTGCAGCCGTTGGCGCACTCACTCTGGGCGATCTCGTTCTCATGGTGGGGGAAGATCAGATCCTGGCCGCCGGCATGCAGGTCAATGGTGTTGCCCAGGTGCTTGCGTGCCATGGCACTGCACTCGATGTGCCAGCCGGGACGGCCGTGGCCCCAGGGGCTCTCCCAGTAGGGTTCGCCGGGTTTGGCCGCCTTCCAGACCGCGAAGTCCGCGGGATCTTCCTTCAGATCATCGTCCATCTGGCTGCGCAGCGTGCGGTTACCGCTCTCCAGATCGTCCAGGTTCAGATGGCTCAGCTTGCCGTAGCCGGGATCGGACTTGACCCGGAAATAGACATCGCCGTTGCGGGCCACATAGGCGTGCCCGGAATCCACCAGATCCTTGACGATCTTGATGATCTCCCCGATGTGCTCGGTGGCGCGGGGACGCACGGTGGGTTCCTCCACGTTCAGCCCCTCAGAATCCTTGATGTACTCGGCCTCGAACTTGCGGGCCACCTCCTGCATGGAGATGCCCTCCTGCTGGCCTTTCTGGATCAGCTTGTCGTCAATGTCGGTGATGTTGGAAACATAGTAGACCTTGTTGCCGCAGTATTCCAGATAGCGGCGCAGGGTGTCAAACACGATCATCGGCCGGGCATTGCCGATGTGAATATAGTTATAGACCGTCGGGCCGCAGACATAGATGCGGTACTCGCCCTCTTTCTGCGGGACGAATTCCTCCTTCTGGCGGGTCATGGTGTTGAAAATCTGCATGGTGGCACAATCCTTTCCCAATTCAATGGTCTCCGATGGTTTCTATTATAGCCGCCGCAAGGCCCTGTTGCAAGCCTTCAGCCATTATTTGCAAACTCCGTTTCCAGCTGATCCCACACGGCGCTGAAATTGTAGGGGAACTGGGCGTCTTCCTCTGCCAGCCAGCGGCGGTAGGTGTCCAGCTCCTCCACCGTAGGCGCCTTGATGCGGCGGTAGGCCGTGATCGTATACCCGTTGCCCATATCGAAGGTAGCCGCCACCTCGAAGGGCTGATACTTGTCCTGGTTTTCCAGGAAAGCACTGTTGATCTTCTCGGTATGGTTGTTGGGGTCAAAGGGGGTGCAGGTCAGCACCGCCTGCGCGGTGAACAGTTCCTTCGGGAACGCATCATTACCGGGATTCACCGCCCCGTAGGCGAGGATCGAACGGATACTCTCGTCCGGCAGGGCTGCCGCCCGGAAAACATCTGCGCTATACTTGCTGCCATGGCAGATCATATAGGCGGAATTGGTTCCGCTGCAGTTTTCCCGCAGCCAGTCGTTGACCGCTGCAATTCCTTCCATATCGTCGCGTATGTCGTCCACAAAGAAATAGAGTCCGCTGTAAACCTCCGTAGGAATATACCGCGGCGGCAGCAGTTGGCTGCAGGCCCCGAAGTTGAGCACGCACATGCCCCCCAGCACCGCAGCCGGTACGGCCCGCAGCGGCCAGGGGCGCAGATTGGCCACCGCCAGCGCGCAGAGGAAAAAGCCCAAAAGATAGAAGGGTGCCACCGCCAGCGACTGATGGTCGTCCATGTTCTGTACCCGGGTCACCAGCAGAATCGTGAGAACTGCACCAGCAATTGAAAGTACAGAAAGAAATTTTGTTCCTTTTTTATACAGTCCGTATAATACGCCAACCACCAGCACCGCCAGCAGAAAATACCCCAGATAGACCCGCTGGTTGTTCAGCTCCGAAAGGAAACCGCCGGTCTGATAAGTGGCATAGCGGTCGCTGTAGTCGGCACGGACAATGCGCCAGAACATGGGTGCCAGCGGCAGGCCGACACAGAGCACCGATACCACGGCAAACCGCACAAAGCGCAGCAAAGCTTGGCGGTTCCGGCCACGGAGAGCCTGCACCAACGCACGAACGCCATAAAACAGGAAAATCGTAACCACCGTGAACATATAGCTGCGGCGGGTCAGGATCAGAAGGCCGGTAAAGGTGGTCAGGCTGACCAGGCGGGCAGGCGCTGGACGATCGAAGTCATACCCGGTGAGCAGGGCCATGAGCATGAAGGCGAAAGCCACGCCCAGCAGGTCAGGCATACCGCGGTAAAGGGCCACATGCATCAGCGGCATGAGCAGCACAAACGCCATGCCCAGCACTGTGAACAGCCGCGGGGCCCGGGGGGCCAGCTGACGGCGCAGGGCCATGAGGAACACCAGTGCGCTGAAATACACCAGCGACGGAATCAGCAGGGCGCAAAGGATGGCAAAGGTATTGGCCGTCCGTGCCGTGAACATAAAGAAGGGTTCCAGCAGAATGTTGATGACAAAAGGCGCGTAGTCGTTGAACCAGGTCTTGTAGATCGTAGATCCCACGCCCATGAAGACGCCGTCTGCAAAATTGGATTCCAGACGGATCTGCAGATTATAGTAGGTAGCATTGTCCCAGAGGTACAGGCTCTGGCGGCCCACCATGGCGTGCAGGTAGAAAGCCGCGCTGAGCAGGCAGCAAACCGCCAGCACAACGCCGTCGAAGCGGGTCAGGCGAGCCCCCACCGCATGCAGGGCGCGGCGGTAGAGGCAGAAGGTGCCCAGCACCGCCGTACAGCAGAGCAGGAGCAGCCAGAGATCCACCGGATGACGGCCGCTGCCCAGGCTGTCCACCCACTGCAGCACCGGCAGAAACCGGGCCGCGGTACTGAAAAGAAATTTAACGGCAAAAACACACAGCAAAGCCAGAACGGCCCGCTCGGCGCGGGTCATTCTGGCAAAATACTGCTGTACTTTTGCGCGGGGCGAAAAGTTCGGCAAAGCAGTAGTCCCCCGTTTTTATTTGGCCTGCATGAAGCAGGCGCGGTTCTGCCACAGGTAGATGCCGCCGGAGATCACCGTGGCGGCAGCCACCAGCCAGCACAACACCTGGGTGATGAGACCCACGCCCATGACATCGGTGGGGCCGCCCAGCGCCGCGGCAAAGTAGTAGAACAGGATGGTCAGCATCTGAAGCACCGTCTTGACCTTGCCCCACATGTTGGCAGCGATGACGGTGCCGGACTCAGCGGCGATCATCCGCACACCGGCCACAGCAAATTCCCGGAACAGAATCACGGCCAGCACCACCGGCGAGCAGATGCCGTCGGCCACCATGTAAATAAACGCAGCGGTGGTCAGGCATTTGTCGGCCAGGGGATCCATAAACTTGCCGAAATCAGTGACCAGATGGTATTTGCGGGCCAGGTAGCCGTCCAGAAAATCCGTGATGCTGGCCACTGCGAAGACGATGCCCGCCACCAGCATGAAAGTCTGATTGTAATCGGAGGTGCCATAGCGGCTGAATGCCGCGAACACCATAAATACCGGCACCAGGATCACACGCAGCATCGTCAGTTTATTGGGCAAATTCAT
Source organism: Subdoligranulum variabile (assembly GCF_025152575.1). Lineage (NCBI taxonomy): Bacteria > Bacillati > Bacillota > Clostridia > Eubacteriales > Oscillospiraceae > Subdoligranulum > Subdoligranulum variabile. The sequence goes on from NZ_CP102293.1 coordinate 762,077, forward strand.
GACTCAGTCCTCCAGTTTTTCCTCCACATAGCCGTAGAGGTCGTAGGTATCGGCATCGGTGATGGTCACGTTGTAGAAGGCGCCGGTCTCCAGCAGAGTGTCGGCCGGAGTCAGCACATTGCCGTCGATCTCGGGGCAATCCGCCTTGGAACGCAGCAGATACATGCCGGTCTCATCGTCCACGCCATCGCAGATGCATTCCAGCGTCTGCCCCACCTTTTCCTTTTCCCGGTCGGCGCTGACTTCCGCCTGCAGTTCCATGATATGGTCAGCGCGGCGCTGCTTGGTTTCCTCGTCCAGCTGGCCATCCATTTTGGCAGCCACGGTGTTTTCCTCCGCCGAGTAGGCAAAGCAGCCCAGCCGGTCAAACCGCATGGTCTTGACGAAGTCACAGAGTTCAGCGTACTGTTCCTCGGTCTCGCCGGGGAAGCCAGCGATCAGCGTAGTGCGCAGCGTGATACCGGGAATGGCCGCCCGCAGCCGGGCGATGGCGTCCTCAATATCGGCACGGCCGCCGCGGCGGTTCATTGCCTTGAGCACGGCATCGTCGCAGTGCTGGATGGGCAGATCCAGGTAGGGCACCACCTTGGTGTTGCGCACCATGGCGGCAATGAAAGCGTCGCTGATGCGCTCGGGATAGGCATACAGGATGCGGATCCAGCGGATGCCATCGATCTGCTGCAGACGGTCCAGCAGCTCACAGACGGCACCGGGCTTGCCCCAGTCCTCGCCGTAGGCGGTGGGATCCTGGGCCACGAGAATCAGTTCCCGTACCCCCTCCCCTGCCAGCCAGCGGGCTTCGGCGACGCAGTCCTCGATGGGACGGCTGCGCAGCGGACCGCGGATCAGCGGAATGGCACAATAATGGCAGCGGTTGTTGCAGCCCTCGGCAATTTTCAGGTAGGCGTAGTGCCGCGGCGTGGAGATCACCCGGGCACCGCCCAGAGGCATGTCGCTCTTGGGGCCGTAGCTTTCTACCTGACCGGCCCCCGCCGCGCAGACCCGGGCCACAATGGCGGGGATCGCCGCGTTGGAACCGATACCGATGACAGCGTCCACCTCGGGGATTTCCTGCACGATCTGCTGCTTGTAGCGCTCCGCCAGGCAGCCCGTCACAATGACTTTCAGGTCAGGGTTCTGCTGCTTGTACTGGCAGGCCATGAGGATATTCTCGATGGCCTCCGCCTTGGCGGACTCGATGAAGCCGCAGGTGTTGACAATGATGACATCGGCTTCTGCCGGATCGGCTACCGTGGTATGCCCTTCCTTGAGCAGAGCATGGCAAAAAACGTCGGCGTCCACCTGGTTTTTCGGGCAGCCGAGAGAAATGATGGCAATGTTCATAGGTACGTCCTTATGCGTATAGAGTCTGGTGTCTGCCGGAGGGCAGACGCGTTCGGGTCAGTCTTCGTCCTCCGCGAGCACTTCGCGGATAATGGCGTGGGAAAACCCACGCCGGGCCAGCGCAGCCGCCACCTGGTCCCGCTTGCCGGCAGCCAGCTTGGCAGCATACTGCCGCTCCACCAGCGCCCGGGCGGCGGTCAGCTCGGGATTCTCACCGTCCTCGTCCGTGTCGTACAGGGCCTCCACGGCGTCGGCGGCGGTGTCGCGGTCAATGCCTTTGGCCGCCAGATCCCGCAGGATCTCCCGCCGGGACTTGCGTTTGCGCAGCAGTTCGGCTGCCCGGCGCCGGGCAAAGCCCGCATCGTCCAGCAAGCCCAGTTCTCCCGCACGGGCCACCGCGTAGGCGGCACTGTGTTCATCGAATTTACGGCAGAGCTTCTGGTACAGTTCCCCCGCGGCATGGTCCCGCAGCGACAGATAATCCATCGCCTTGTCCAACGCACGGCGGGTGTCGCTCTGCTTGCGCAGGTCCTCCACCTGCCAGGGTTCCAGGTCGTCTCCCTCGTGCAGGTTGGCCCGCGCGAAGGTATCCTCATCCAGGGAAAAGACGAACTCCCCGTCCAGAAAGAGGGCGAGCCGTCCTTTTTTTGTCTCCTTGATCTGGGTCAGCCGGGGCATTATTCGTCAACCATAATGTCGAGATCCACTTCGCTGCCGGTGGTCTTGGCAGCCGGGGCGGACGCAGCAGGTGCTTCGGCCGCCGTCACCGGCTTGACCAGCTCACTGGGATCCAGCGGCTTGACGGTGCCCTTCTTGCCGGCCGCCAGCAAACGGTCGGCATTGGCGCGGACGATCTTCTCGATCTCGTCGGAGACCTCGGGGTGCTCCTTCAGGAACTGCTTGGCGTTGTCGCGGCCCTGGCCCAGGCGCATCTCGCCGTAGTTGAACCAGGCGCCGCTCTTCTGGACGATGCCCAGCTTGACGCCCAGATCCAGGATCTCGCCGATCTTGGAGATGCCCTCGCCGAACATGATGTCGAACTCCGCCTCACGGAAGGGCGGTGCCACCTTGTTCTTGACGATCTTGGCGCGGGTACGGTTGCCGATGAAGGCGCCGGTGGAATCCTTCAGGCCTTCAATGCGGCGCACATCGATCCGCACACTGGAATAGTACTTCAGCGCGCGGCCGCCGGTGGTGACTTCGGGGTTGCCATAGACAATACCCACCTTCTCACGCAGCTGGTTGATGAAGATACAGACGGTGTTGGTCTTGCCGATGACGCCGGTAAGCTTGCGCAGCGCCTGGCTCATCAGACGGGCCTGCAGACCCACATGGCTGTCGCCCATCTCACCCTCGATTTCGGCCCGGGGCACCATGGCTGCCACAGAGTCCACGACCACAGCGTCGATGGCGCCGGAACGCACCAGCGCTTCGCAGATCTCCATGGCCTGCTCGCCGGTGTCGGGCTGGCTGACCAGCAGGCTGTCAATGTCCACGCCCAGTGCGCTGGCGTAAGCCGGGTCCAGGGCGTGCTCCACGTCGATGAAAGCCACTTCGCCGCCCATCTTCTGGGCTTCCGCCAGCACCTGGAGGGCCAGCGTCGTCTTACCGGAAGATTCCGGTCCATAGATCTCGATGATACGGCCGCGGGGCAGACCGCCAATGCCCAGGGCCAGGTCCAGGCCCAGGCTTCCGGTGGGGATCGCATCCACCTGCATGGTGACATTGGCGCCCAGCTTCATGACGGCGCCCTTGCCGAACTGCTTTTCGATCTGAGCCAGGGCGGTCTCCAGCGCGGCCTTCTTGTCGGTGGCCGGACCGCTGCTCTTAGGGGTTGTATCTTTTTTAGCTGCCATCTTGCGTTTCTCCTTTATCTGTTACAATCGCTCTTATCCTTTGCGTTTGGGTCTATTATATACGATTCGCGCAAAAATTACAACCTTATGTTGTGTGTTAATTATCCTATAGACGGGACTTTCAGCCATCTTTTTCCGGTTTCTGCAGTACCACGACCCGGTCGTTGCCGCCGTAATCTTTCCGGCAGCGTCCGTTCTGCCAGCCGTACTGCCCGCCCAGCGCCAGCACCTGGGCGGCCTGGGCGCAGCCGATCTCCAGGACCAGCCAGCCGCCGGGACGCAAAGCCGCCTTGTACCGGGCACAGAGCAGCCGGTAAAAATCCAGGCCGTCGGTGCCGCCATCCAGCGCCATGGCCGGTTCATGGGAGGTCTCCGGCATCAGCGCCCGCATCTCCCCTGCCGTCAGATAGGGCGGGTTGGAGAGGATCAGGTCCACGCTCTCCGGGGCCAGGGTGCGATACCAGCTGAATACATCCGCCCGGACCGTCTCCACCCCGGTATCCATGGTATTGGCCTGCAGATATGGCCAGGCATCCCCGCTTTTTTCCACGCAGGTGACCCGGGCATCAGGATAGGCCCGGGCAACGCCCAAGCCCAGACAGCCGGTACCGGCACAGAGGTCCAGCACGGTCGGATGCGGGACATTCCGAAGCAGCTCGATGGCCGTTTCACAGACCACTTCGCTGTCCGCCCGGGGACAAAGGACTCCGGGGCCCACCTTGAGGGTGAAATCCAGAAAATCCCACTCTCCCAAGAGATACTGCAGCGGTTCCCGCGCGGCACGCCGTGTGGCCAGCACATCCAGACGGGCGGCCTCGGCGTCGGTGGGACCATCGTCCAGGCGGGGGTCCCGCCGGGTGACAAAACGGTAGAGCTGGGCCGCATCGAACCGGGCGTCGGGCACACCGGCGGCCTGCAGCCGGGCACAGAGGGACTGAAATGCAGCGTTCACCAGCGACCATCCTCCCGGTTTTCCGGCAGAACGGGGGTGACAGCGGCGATGGCGACCTCGATCATGGAGTCATCCGGTTCAAAAGTCGTCAGCCGCTGCATCCAAAGCCCCGGCTGGGAAACAATGTGGGACAGCAGGCTGTCCGACCGTCCGGCCCACTTGAGCACCTCATAGGAGATGCCCACCAGCAGCGGGAACATGCACAGCTTGTACACGATGCGCAGGCCAGTGCTGGTCCAGGGCAGTACCGCGTAGAGGAAGATGCTGATGATAATGACCAGGATCATGAAGCTGGTACCACAGCGGGGGTGGAAGCGGCTCTGCTTGCGGATATTTTCCACCGTCAGCGGCAGCCCCGCCTCATAGCAGGCGATGGTTTTATGCTCGGCACCGTGATATTCAAAGACGCGGTGCATCTCCTTGTAGCGGGTGCACAGGAACATGTAGACCAGGAAGATGGCCATCTTGAGCACCCCCTCCAGGATGACCCGCGGCCAGCGCCCCATGGGGACGACCTGGCTGATCACTCCCGTGAGGAAGGTAGGCAGAAAGGTGAACAGGAAGAGGGCCAGCGCCACGCCGGCCACCACCGCCACCCCCATGAGAACGTTCTGCACAGCCGGGCCCATATGATCCTCCAGCCATTTGTCGAACTTGGATTCAGCGGGTTCGGTCTCCCCCTCCATGGCGATATCGGCGGCGCGCATGAGATACTGGTACCCCTTGTAGAGGTTTTCCACCATATTGCAGACGCCGCGTACCAGCGGCACCTTATTGTACCAGTGGGTATGCACCGTGTCGTAGCTCAGGTCGATGGTCCCGTCGGGACGGCGTACCGCGCAGCAGATTTTTTCGGGGCCGCGCATCATGATGCCTTCCATCAGGGCCTGGCCGCCGACGGAGGTGCGGAATTCCTTGGGCATAATGTCTCCTTTTGGCTGCGGATCAGATGGTCTCGTGCAGGTGTTCCTGCCCCGGATGGTAGACCGGCAGCGTGATGCTGACCGTCGTTCCCTGGCCCAGAGCGGAGGCGATCTCCACCTTGCCGCCCAGGGCCTGGACGATCTCGTCCACCACCGCCAGACCGATGCCCGATCCGCGCACCGAGTTTTTGGCTTTGAAGAATTTTTGTTTGACCTTGTCCAGATCCTCCGGGGCGATACCCCGGCCCTGGTCCCGCACCGCCGCCGTTACGGTTTCGGGCGTGCGGGTGATGGTCAGGAAGATGGTGCCGCCGGGGTCGGAGTATTTGATGGCATTGTCGAAGATGTTCACAAAGACCTGCCGCAGCCGCGCCGGATCCGCCCAGACCGGGTAGGGTTCGGGCGGTTCCTCGTAGACAAAGTGCAGTCCCTCCTGCCGGATGCGGGCCTCCACAAACAGCGCCGCGTCGGTGGCCTCCGCCACCAGGTCCAGCACCTCGCAGTGGAGCTGGATGCCGTTCTGCAGCCGCGAGAAATCCAGCAGTTCCTCCACCATGGTATACAGCCGGTCGGTCTCGGTACCGATGATGGCAAGGCCCCGGCGATAGTTTTCATTGGTGGGATCATCGATGTTCTTGATGGTTTCCACCCAGCCCTTGATGGAGGTCAGCGGCGTGCGCAGCTCATGGCTCACCGAGGAGATAAACTCGTTTTTCAGCCGGTCGGTCTCGGCCAGGTCCTCCGCCATCTGGTTGATAGTGCCGCACAGGCGGCCGATCTCATCGTTGTATTTGGTGTCCGGCAGCCGGGCCTGAAGATCGCCCCGGGCAATGCGGGTGGCTGTAGCCTCCACTTCGCCCAGCGGGCGCACGATGGAACGCACAAAAAACAGCCCGCTCCAGAGCATGAGCAGGAACGCCAGCACGCCAATGCCTGCCGACAGCGCCACATACTGTCCCCATTGCCGGTCCACCAGGGTCAGGCTGGTGACCATCCGCATGGCGGCGATGTTGCCCGCCGCGTAGGGCACCAGCGAGGTCACCGCCATGACCCGCTCCCCCTGGGGCGTGGTGAAGATGGCATGTCCCATGCCACTGGCCGAGGTAAGGGCCTGGGCAAAATCGGTGCCGTCCGTCAGATCCCGGGTCATGGTGCCGCTGCTGGTGGTCAGGATGACGCCCTGGGCGTCCAGCAGCATGAATTCAAACTTGTCCTTTTCGTCAAACTGTTCCACCGTGCGCCGCAGTGCCTGACCCCGGCTTTCGGCGGTTTCCAGGCTATCCCCCGCCGTGCCGGTGGCCTGCAGGCGGCCCGCAATGGTGGAGAACCGGTTTTCGATGGCATGCTGTACACCGCCATACAGTTCCCGATAACTGTTGTAGAGGAAGATTGCTTCGGCCGCGAACAGCACCAGCACCATAATGAGCAGGCTGCCCTTGATCCAGCGCTGGATGATGCTGGTCTTTGCCATCGCCCTTTCCCCTTTCCGGCACCGCGGTGCCCCTTGTGATGTGCCGACGCTCAGGCGTTCCAGCGGTAGCCGTAGCCCCATACGGTGAGAATGTGCTGCGGATTGCTGGGTTCATCCTCGATCTTCATCCGCAGGCGGCGGATGTTGACGTCCACGATCTTGACGTCGCCGAAGTAGTTTTCACCCCAGACACCCTCCAGGATCTTTTCCCGCACCAGGGCGGTGGCCGGGTTGCGGAAGAACAATTCCATGATCTGGAACTCCACCTGGGTCAGGTCGATGGGTTTGCCGGCCTTGTAGAGCACCCGGCTCTTCTCGTCCAGCACAAAGGGACCACTGACCAGCTGTTCGGGTTCCTCCGCCGCCTTGGGAGAGGAGGAGCCACGCTTGATGCGGCGGGTCAGTGCCTCCAGCCGCGCCACCAGTTCCGACACCGAGAAGGGTTTGGTGATATAGTCGTCGGCGCCGATGGAAAGGCCGCGGATCTTGTCGCTCTCCTGTCCCTTGGCCGACACGATGATGATGCCGATGTCGTTGTCGTCGCGGCGGATGGTCTCACAGAGGCTCAATCCGTCCATGCCGGGCAGCATGATGTCCAGCAGCGCCGCATCGCAGGGCTCGCTCTTGTGCATCAGTTCCAGCGCCCGCTCGGCACTGGGCGCTTCCAGCACTTCCCAGCCCGCCATCTTGAGGTTCAGGGCCACCATCTCCCGGATGCTGGCCTCGTCTTCCACGACCAAAACTCGTTTCATACTGCGCTCCCTTTCCTCATTCCAGTCCCAGCAGCACTGTGCTGCCGGTGATGGAGTCAATACTGAGTCCGTAATAGGGTGTCACGATCCGCGCCTGCAACTGCTGGCTGCCGATGTTGGCGATCCGCTCGTAGCTTGCCGCACCGCTGTCGGTCTCCTCCGCCGGGTCCACCACCCGCATCTCGCAGTAGACGGTGGTGCCGTCACTGTTGCAGATCATCCAGCCATTGCCCGCGGGATTGCTGCGGATCAGGATGCTGCCGTGCATGGATTCCGGCAGGGACATATAAAAATTGTTTTTGCTGTCATAGATGCCGAAATGACTGTGTCCCCCGTCGGCACCGGCATAGTCCTTCCACAGCAAGAAAACCAGACTCTTGTCCATGGGCGACTGCAGATTCCCGCCGTCATCCACCTCCACGGGGATGTCCACCGTGCCGTTGCCGTCGATGTCCCGGCTGAGCAGCTCGGTGTGGTAGCGCAGGGTGCTGCGCTGGGGGTCTGTCAGGCCCGGAGGATGATAGGGCTGCAGGAAGCCTGTCTCCTCATCGTAGAGGATGATGTCCGACACCAGGCTGTTGTTGCCCGACCAGGCATCCATCACGAGATACATGGCATCATCCCGCCCCTGCCCGGCACTCAGCGCCGCGCAGCCGCTGTAGGATCCCTCCCCCAGATTCAGCGTCTGGTAGGAACGGAATTCCCCGTCCACGTTGGTCAGCAGCTGCAGGGTCACACCGCCGTACTCGGTATCGGTGGGCAGCGCCAGCACCAGATCCTGGGTATCTCCCTTGCCGGTGAAATCCCCCAACACCATCTCGCTGTAGCGATTGCTGATGATGGTGGAAAGCTCGGTACCGTTGTATTCATACACCACCAGGTAGCGGTCCCCCTGGGCGCTGCCGTACCCCGCCAGAATCTGCTGGCTCTGGGCATCCCGCAGGTGGGCGGCCGAGAAGGTTTCCACCTCGCTGGAAAGTCCCTCCACCGTGCGGCTGACCTGCCAGCTGTCCTCCCCGTTGGGTTCCAGCACCGCCAGAAAGACGTTGGAGCCTGTGGTGTCGGCGGTATACAGCACCGCCGCTTCCTGGGTGCCGTCACCATCCCAGTCGCCGAAGGCAAAGGGAGAAAGGAAGTCGCCGCTGGCGGGATACTTCAGCGTGGCACTGCCCCCCAGATAGCTGTTGAGGGCTTTCTGCACGGCAGCCGACTCGCCGGAAAGCTGCGGTGCCCGCAGCAGCGTCTCCACGTCATTGGAGGTGCTGCAACCGCTGAGCAGCACAACGCCCAGCGCAAGGGCGATGATTCGGCTCTTCACGCGGCATCCCTCCCGGCATTTTTTCAACATTGATACAGGGTATAGTATAACACATTCAGGGCAAAGCCGCAATGCCCAGCAGCATCAGCAGGATGCCCGCCGCCGCACCGGGAAGTCCGACGATCCGGTTCCGTCCGGTCAGCGCCGCAGGCAGCAGCTGTCCCAAAGCCACCCACAGCATGACCCCCGCCACCAGCACCACCGTACCGTTGAGGAACCCCGGGGTAAACCACCGCTGCAGAAAAAGAAGAGCCAGCACCGCTCCCGCCGGTTCGGCCAATCCCGAGAGGAAGGCCGCCAGGGCTCCCAGCGTCCGGCTGTGCAGGGCAAAGACAAAGGGCACCGCCACAGCCAGTCCTTCGGGAATGTTGTGCAGGGCGATGGCCAGGGTGGTGCGCCATCCCAGGGCCGGGTCCGCCGTTCCGGCAAAGAGGGTCAGCACGCCTTCGGGAAAATTGTGCAGCAGCAGGGCCGTGCCGGTGAGCAGCGCGGTGCGCAGGGCCGCCGTGCGGGCGCTGTCCCCCGCCAGGCGCAACGCCAGTTCGGCCTCGTCGGGCAACAGCCGTCCCAGCAGGGCCGCCACCACCATGCCAGCCAGCAGCAACAGAACCAGCGCCGCTCCGCAGCCCAGCGGTGGCAGATAGGCACTGTAAAAGGTCAGCGCCCCGGGCACCAGATCAGCCAGCGAGGCTGCCAGCATAACGCCTCCCGCAAAACCGGCGCTGACGGTGAGCAGCTTTTCGCCGGGGCGGAAGAGCAGGGCGATGAGGCCGCCCAGGCCGGTGGACAGCCCGGCCAGGGTGGTGAGCAGCAATGGATGCATAGACAAAAGCCCCCTTGTGGTTTTTTCAAACCTATGCAAAGGGGCCGGGCTCTATACAAAAAGCGCCCGCTGGGCAGCGGGCGCAGAAGTGATGGCTTGGTTCCGGATCAGTAGCCGCTGCCGGACTCGCCGGTGGTCAGCAGCTTGACGGCACGGGAGGTACCCAGGCGGTCAGCGCCCAGGTCGAGGAACTTTTCGATGTCCTCCACGGTGGAGATGCCGCCCGCCGCCTTGATCTTGCAGCGACCCTTGACGTGCTCGGCAAAAAGTTCCACGTCATGGAAGGTGGCGCCGCCGGTGGAGAAACCGGTGGAAGTCTTGATGAAGTCGGCACCGGCTTCGGGCACGATGTCGCACATCTTGATCTTTTCCTCATCGGTGAGCAGGCAGGTCTCGATGATGACCTTGAGCACCTTGTCTCCCACAGCCGCCTTGACGGCGGCGATGTCGGCACGGACGTCATCGTACTGCTTGTTCTTCAGCCAGCCGATGTTGATGACCATATCCACTTCCGAGGCGCCGTTTTCCACCGCCGTCTTGGCCTCAAAGGCCTTGCTCCGGGTGTCCATGGCACCCAGAGGGAAACCGACGACGCAGCACACCGGCACCCGACCGGCCATATATTCCACCGCCTGCTTGACATAGCAGGTGTTGATGCAGACCGAAGCACAGTGGTTGGCGATGGCCTCATCGCAGAGAGTCTGGATCTGGGGCCAGGTGGCCTCCGGCTTGAGCAGGGTGTGATCCACCTTGCTCAGCATATATTCCTTGGTGTATTTCAACGGAAATTATCTCCTTTCGTACAGTGTTTGCACAGACGTGCCTGGTGCAGGCCCAGTGCCGAGAAGACGATGGACGTGATGCTGATCGTGGCACCGACAATGCCCAGGATCAGACCGACCAGGCGAAAACCGTGACCGCGGACTTTCTTGTTCATGAGAGTTGCCTCCTTCGGGAATCAGAAAATCGTACAAACCGACCGTAGATACCACGGCGGCTGAAGCCTTATTTCTTTTTAAAAATGAACAGTTTGCTGAACACGTAGTTGGAGAGGATGACCATGACCTGGCTGAACAGCTTGACGCCCATGGCCCACAGTTCGCCGTTGGCCGCGGCAAACGCCACATGGGGCCCGATGAGGGAGACCCCCAGCCAGATGATGCACTGGTCCATGATCATCGTGGCAATGCGGCAGGACACAAACTGCCCGAACTCCGCCAGGGCCGCCTTGCCCTTGTTCTCGCTGCGGAAAACGAAGGTGTGGTTGGTCCAATAGGCGAAGAGGATACAGATGATGTTGTCGATGACGTTGCCGATGCCGGCGGCAAAGTCCGTGCCGAAGGCTGCCTGGAACGCCGCGAACAGCACCAGGTTCAACAGGGTGGCCACCCCGCCGAAGAACAGGTAGGCCAGGCCCTCGTAATATTTTACGATGAAATCTTTGATTTTTTGCATAATTCCACTTTTTTCAACAAAAAGGGCCTGCCTGTACTGACAGGCAGGCCCCCTTACGGTTGCGAAGAAAAATTATTCGGCGCTCTCGTCCTCGTTCAGGCAAGCCTTCATGGACAGGCTGATGCGCTTGCGGTCGAAGTCGACGTTGGTCAGCTTGACGCGGACCTCGTCGCCCACCTTCAGCACATCGGACACCTTGTTGACGCGCTCGTTGCTGATCTCGCTGATGTGAACGAGACCGTCGATGCCCGGCATGATGCGGACAAAGGCGCCAAACTTGGTGATGGAGACCACCGGAGCGGTGAACTCGGTGCCCACGGGCACTTCATTCTCCAGCTTGACCCAGGGGTTGTCCTCTTCCTTCTTGTAGCCCAGGGAGACCTTCTGGTTCTCGGGATCGTAGCTCTTGACGTAGACTTCGATCTCATCGCCCACGTTGACGACCTCAGAGGGATGCTTGATGTTGGACCAGCTCAGCTCGCTGATGTGGCACAGACCGTCCACACCGCCGATGTCCACGAAAGCACCGTAAGAAGTCAGGCTCTTCACGACGCCCTGGTACTTCTTGCCGACCTCGACATTGGCCCAGAACTCCTCGCGCTTGGCCTTGTTGGCCTCGGCGGTCACCTTGTTGATGCTGCCGACGATCTTGCGGCCGGCGCACTCGGTGATGACCAGCTTGACATGCTGACCCACCAGCTTGGTGTAGTCCTCGTCACGGCGCATGGTGGCCTGAGAACGGGGCACGAAGACGCGCACGCCCTTCACATTGACGACCACACCGCCCTTGTTGGCTTCCATGACATCGCCTTCCATGACGGTGCCGTTTTCGGCAGCCTCAGCGACGTCCTTCATGCCCTTCTGGGCCTCGAAACGGACACGGGAAAGGGTATCCACGCCTTCCTGGTCGTTGGTCTTCACAACCACCAGATCCAGCTCGTCATCTACCTTAACAAGGTCTTCCATCTTGGCGTTGGGGTCATGGCTCATCTCACGCAGCGTCACAACGCCGGTGTGCTTGGAGCCATCGATGCCGACGACACATTCCGTCGGGGAAACGCTGATGACCTTGGCTTTTACGATCTTGCCTGCATACAGGGGTTTTGCTTCAGATGCTGCGAGCATCTCCTCAAAACTCATGTCGTCACGGATCTCTTCACTCATACTGTTAAGTACCTCCTCAATTATAGACGAAGGCGTTGAAGCCCCGGCCGTCACGCCCACCGTTTCGGCACCAGCCAGCCATGCAGGGTCGAGTTCATCAGCAGTCTCGACGTTGATGGCGGTGGTATGCCTGGCGGCGACCTGTAACAGCTTTTGGGTATTGGAAGAATGATGACCACCAATGACGACCATACGATCACATTTTTGGCTGAGGTCTTCCGCTTCCTGTTGCCTCGCCCACGTTGCGTTACATATTGTATCAAAAATTTCGGCTTTTGTACACTCTTTTTTTAAAAAAGCTTTGCAGCTTTCCCAACTTTCTACACGAAAAGTCGTCTGCGCCACCACATGAATGGACTCTTGTTGCAAAAGCTCCGGCAGCAAATTCTGCAGCTCTTCCAGATCGGCAAAAACCCGCACCGGGCCCGTCGCATGGCCCACAATTCCCTGTACTTCGGGGTGGTTCGCATCCCCTGCCACCAGCAGAAGCGCACCTTTTTTGCCCGCTTCTGCGGCCAATTTATGGATTTTTGCTACAAACGGGCAGGTGGCGTCATGATACGCCAGGCCACGTGTGCTTATTTTCTCATACACATTTTGCGGCACACCGTGACTTCGGATAATCACCTCGTACCCGTCGGGCACATCCTCCACCCCGTCACAGGTCAGCGCACCCTTGGCTTCCAGGTCCTGCACCACCTGCGGGTTGTGGATCAGGGGCCCCAGCGTCGCTACGCGGCGCCCCTGCCCCAAAAGATCATAGGTCAGCTTGACGGCCCGGTCCACGCCGAAGCAGAAACCGGCGGTCTTGGCTCGGATGACTTTCATAAACGGACTCCTTGTGAAATGTTCAGGTTTGGGACGGGGTATCCCCCTGGGGCAGCGGCGGGGCCACAGAACCGGCCGACGCCTCCTCCTGCACGGGATAGGGTTCAAAGGCGTTCTCCTCCAGCAGGGTTTCCAGCGCAGTCTTGAGCTTGTTCTTCATATGACGCAGTGCCGTGACCTTATGCCCTGCATCGGCGATCTGCAATTCCGAAGCGGGGATAGCCGGACCGAAAACGATGCGGATACGGCAGAACAGGTGCAGCTTGCCGTCCTTGGTATGGTAGATGATGCGGCAGGGCAGCATGTCGGCCCCCGCCGCCGCAGCAATGACAAAAGCACCGCTTTTCAGGACCCCCAGTTTGCCGTTCTTGGTGCGGGTGCCTTCGGGGAAGATCAGCACGCCGGTGCCCTTGCGGCAGGCCGAAGTGACCCTGTCGATGGTGGCGGTGTCCCCCTTGCCGCGCTCGATGGAGACTGCCCCCATGCAGCGCAGGAACCAGCCGATGAAAGGATTCTTGAAAAGTTCCTCTTTGGCAAGCACGCACATGCGGCGCCAGTCCATGACGGCAATGGCGATGAACACGGGGTCCAGGTTGGCGATGTGGTTGGACGCGATCACATAGGCACGGCCGTCGCGCACGGCCTTATAGTGTTCCAGGCCGACGACCTCGATGCGCCAGACGAGCCGCGCGAGAACCCAGACGATGGGCAGAATGATCCAATACAGCAGCATGTGCGGCCTCCCTGTCAGATGTGTTCCAGGATCGTGCGCTTGAGCAGCGCAAAACTCTGGTCGAAATCAATGTCGCTGGTGTCCACCAGAACAGCGTCCTCCGCCTGCTTCAGCGGCGCAATCTCCCGGTGGGTGTCCTGATAGTCCCGCTGGCGGATGTCCGCCAGTACCGTCTCATAGGCTGCATTCTGCCCTTTTTCCTGCAGTTCCTTGCAGCGGCGCTGTGCGCGGGCCTCAGGGCTGGCGGTCAGGAAGATCTTGACGGTGGCATGGGGCAGCACCACGGTGCCGATATCCCGGCCGTCCATCAGCACATTCTGGTTGGCAGCCAGGCTGCGCTGGGTATCCAGCAGGAAGTTCCGCACCGGCGGATGGGCCGACACGGCCGATGCCGCCATGCCGATGGCCTCGGCACGGATGGCTTCGCTCACGTCCTCCCCGTTCAGGTAGACATGCTGAGTGCCGTCCTCCAGACGGATGTCCAGCCGGATCTGGGGCAGCAGTGCCGCCACGGCATCGGCATTGTGCAGATCGGCGCCCTGCCGCGCAGCATAGAGCCCGATAGTCCGGTACATGGCACCGGTATCCACATAGACATAGCCCAGGTCTGCCGCCAGCCGCTTGGCCAGGCTGGACTTACCGGCCCCGGAAGGGCCGTCGATGGCAACAGAAATCATGGAAAAACACCTCGTATCCTATTGTTGACGGGCAGAGCGCCCGGATTCATCCTTGGTTTTCTGCAACGGCACGCACCGCCGCCTGGGCCGTGGACCAGGCGATCTGCAGATTGTAGCCGCCGGTGCGGGCATCCACATCCAACACTTCCCCGGCGAAATACAGTCCCCCACAGCATTTGCTGGCCATGGTCTTGGGGTCCACCTCCCGCACATCCACGCCGCCTGCCGTGACCACCGCATGTTCCCGGTCGCCCAGGGCGGTGATGGGGACCTGCCAGTGTTTGCACAGCCGGACCAGCGCCTGCTTCTGCTCTTTGGTGATCTGCGCAGCCCGGGTGGCGGGGTCCACACCCCATTTTTCCACCGCCACGGGGCGCATGGAGTGAGGCAGCAGCTTTTCCAGCGCCCCCTGGGCACTGTGCCCGCCAAGGGCGGCAAAATCCCGGGTCAGCCGGTCATAGAGGGTCTTCTCGTCCAGGGCCGGCTTGAGGTCAAACTCACAGACATACCGGTGACGGGCCAGATCCTCGATGTAGGTACTGGCCGACAGCACCAGCGGTCCCGACAGGCCGAAGTGGGTGAACAGCGCCTCGCCCTGCTCCGAGAACAGCGGTTTGCCGTCACAAAGCAGCGTCAGTTTCACGTTGCGCAGTGAGAGCCCCATCATTTTGCGGCAGGCCGGGTCGGGGCTGACCAGGCTGCAGAGGCTGGGCTGCGGCGGCACAATGGCGTGTCCCGCCTGTTCAGCCAGTTTGTAGCCGCTGCCGTCGCTGCCGGTGACCGGGTAGCTGATGCCGCCGGTGGCGATCAGGGTGGCCGACGCCCGCAAAGTCTGACCGCGGTCGGTCACGGCGCCCCGGCAGACGCCTTCCTCCAGGAGCAGCTTCCTGGCGCTGCCGCGCACAAACTCTGCCTCCCGGGCATAGCTGCGCAGCGCGGCCAGCACATCCGCCGCCCGGTCACTCCGGGGAAAGACCCGGCGGCCCCGCTCGGTTTTCAGCGGCACACCGAGGGATTCAAACAGTTCCATCGCTGCCGAAGGCGGAAAGGCATACAGGCTGGAATAAAGAAACCGGCCGTTGTGGCGCACAAAGGGCAGGAATTCCCGCACATCGCTGTCGCTGGTGACGTTGCATCGTCCTTTTCCGGTGATGAGCAGTTTCTGTCCCGGGCCCTTGGGGTTGTGTTCCAGCACCGTGACCCGCAGCCCGCGGGCGCAGGCAGCCCCCGCCGCCATCAGGCCGGCGGCACCGCCCCCGATGATCAGAAGATCGGTCATGCAGCGTTCTCCTTTCCTTTTTTCGGTCTGCCGAACGCTGCGGCCGACACAAACGCATAGAGCAAAAACAGCGGATGCACCGTAGCCAGGTACATGGTACTGGTGCCGATGCCAAAGCTGGACACTTCCACAAAGGCGATCATGGCACAGCGCAGCAGCGCCATGCCCAGAACTCCGAAGAGCAGCAGCCAGGGCACCACCTCGCCGGCGGTGCGGCGGCGCAGCACCCGCGGCAGCGCTGCGAAATGGCAGACCAACCCCGCCAGCAGCCCCAGCCACAACAGGGCACGATAGACCCAGGCGATGGCTTCCATCACGCCGAAGGCCATCTTCTGCCAGGGGCTGTAATAGGGCGTATCCTTGCCCGCCTCAGCGGCGTTGTTGAGGCCGCAGTGCAGATAGGAGGACCACTGTGCAATATCCTCCTCGGTGCCGATGGAGCGCAGCGTTTCATAGGGCGCACAGTCCGCAAAGGTCACTACATGGACGATCCCCCGCACCGTCTCGGCCAGGGTAGGCGCCACATAGGATGCCTTGATGGGCTGGCTGGTGGCCGCCCGCTCCCCCGTGCGGCTGGGCAGGGTACCGTCATCGCAGGCTGCGTTGATAGCATCGGCCACACGCTGCCAGTAGGCGTCCGCCTTCTGGGGGGTATCGTAGATGCCCTCATACTGGGCGGCACGGCGGATGGCCCAGTAGAAACTGCCTGCCCGGTAATCGTCCAGCTGCGGGTCCCGGAAATCATTCTGCATCTGGAGGTCTTCCTCCAGCCAGTAGGCCAGCGGTTCCAGTTCGGGTACCGCCTCGTAGATACGGGCGCGGGCGTCGGCAGGTACCGAGAGCAGCGGTTCCTCGCTGTCGGTATCCACCCGCATCATGGCGCCCATGGCCGCGGCAAAGGAACCTTCCGAAAAATCCGACAGGGCAAACACGCCGTAATGGCTGTAATTGAGGCCGCAGAAAGTCAGCACGGCTGCCGCCAGCACACCGTAGGGCAGGAGCTGGGCGGCGCAGCTGCGCCAGCGTCGGCCACGGACCAGCACCACCACCATAACGACGGTGGCCACCGCCGCAAAGGGCAGCAGGAACAGCCCTGCGTCCTCGCGGTCAAGGTAGGCGCAGCTCAGACCAATGCCGGCCGCCAGCACCCAGGGCCAGCGGCGCGTTCCGGCGGCAGGTGCGCGCACGATCCGGAGCGCCGCGCCGGCCATACCGGCGAAAAAAATCAGGCAGAGCGCCGGAAAGATGTTATCCCGATAAAAGCGCAAAGTGTAGGACGCCCAGCTGGAGGGCAGAAAGGCCAGCAAGGCAAACAGCGCCAGAGTACAGATTCGGCTTGTGTTTTTTTGCCGCCACAACGGAGAAAACGCAAAGGCCGCCAGCAGCGAAGCAGCGCACCACAAGGCTGCCCCCGCCACGAGATAGGGCAGATGCAGTAGATGGAGCAGCGCCGCCCACACCGGAAAAAACATGGCCTTGGAGAGGGTCAGGTAGTCATAGGCCCCCAGCCACTCCCCTGCCGAGACGGCGTTGGCCGCGCGGAACATCAGTTCATCGTCCAGCGGCGCGCCGCCCACCCAAGTATATGCCTGCTGAAAGCCGGTGAGTGCGCAGCGCAAACACACCAGCAGTGCGACGCACAGCCAGAAGGCGCGGGAGCTCAGTTGCAGGCGGGATTTTTTCATTTTTGCAGTTTCTCGATGCTTTCCACAAGATATTTCTGCTGTTTGAAGGTCAGATCCAGCAGCAGGGACAGATATTTGACCACAATGGTCAGCACGGCAAACAGACCGGCAAAGCCCACGGTGATGACGAACATCGTGGTCGTCCACCCGGCCACCGGATGTCCGGTAAAGAAAATCACAAGGGTGTACAGCAATTCGGCCAGGGCCAGCACCAGCATGCAGAGGGTGATGCCCATGCTGGTCTTGAAGCCGGCGTCGGTGTAGAGCGCCAGGCTGTCCACCGCCAGATTGAAGCGTCCCGCCTGCTTTTCGATCATCCGGCCGTCAAACACCAGGTCGGTCATTTTGAGGCCGGAGGCCGCGTAGGCAGCCTTCCGGTAGGGCAGATGGGCACTGGAAGCGTGTACCCGGTTGATGGCCCGCCGGGTGACAAGCCGGAAGGCATCGGTGCGCAGCCGGTAGGGCGAATGGGAATTGGCGTTGAAGATCTTGTAAAAAAGTTTGCTGGCGCCGCTGCGGGTGGTACGCGGGCAGACCGAGACAATGTCGTTGCCCTGGAGCGCCGTGCGGTAAGCCTCGAAAATGCAGCTTACCGGATAGGGCATCCCGGTGGAATCGAACTCGTAGACGTAATCGCCGATGGAGGCATCCAGCCCGGCGTTCATGGCGTTTTCCAGCCCGTGGTAGAGGCTCATGTGCAGGATGGTCAGCGGGGCAGACTGCTCTTTGCCCCAGGCGCGCAGGGCTTCCACCGTGTCGTCGCTGCAGGCGTCGTCCACCGCGATGAGCTCGTACTGGGCAAAATGGGCATCCAGCTCGGCCGCGATGGTCCGGCAGAATTCCGCCGCCCGGGGGCCGTCATTGTGGAGATAGACGACCGCCGAAATAAAGTTTTTCTCTTTGGTATTCACAGTTCCAGCACCTCGTCCAAATCGTATACCGTGTTGATCTTGCCCGACAATACGCTCACCAGCTTGGGTTCCTCACACATCACCCGGATCACCGTAGGCCGGGAGTCATCGATCTCGCTGGCTTTCAGGATGGGCTTCATGCTGAACAGGCTGCTGTGGTAGGCAAAGCCGTATTCCTCTTTCAGATACTTCCGGGCCAGTCGGCTCATGTAGGGCCAGGCGCTCACCGGCTTGGCCGGGCACTCGTTGCAGTTATAAAGGCTGCCCGGCGCACAGCGGCCGCCGCTCTCCTGCTGGCAAGGGAAGGTTGCCACGCTGTCGTAACTGGTTTCGTGGGGGGTGAAGGTCACGCTGGTCAGGCTGTGCAGCCCGGTCTGTCCGAAAGGCATCAGACTGAAAAACGGCCCGTCCATCACCGTGATGCCGGTGTTTTTCAGCCGCTCGTCCACTGTACAAAGAATCAGTTCACACTTTTCGTACTTGATCTGGAAAGGCGGCAGTCCCAGCAGGGCGTGCACATCATTCACACCCGCATAGGTGGCATTGAGCAGGTAAGGCGCTTCGGCGGTGATCTCCCCCGCCGTCACCCGCCATGCTCTGCCCACGCGCTCGATGCGTTCCGGCTTATGGTTGTACTGTACCGTTACGTTGGGCTGTTTTGCCAGCTGTTCCAGGAACCACTTCTTCAGCACCTGGGCGTCATAGGTATATTCTGTCGTCAGGAAAGCGCCGTCACACAGGCCGGGATTGAAATACTTGGTGGGGGCCACGTCGTCGCAGCGGATCCCCGCTGCCCCACAAAAGCGGCGGAATTCCGCCGCGTTGGTCCAGGAAAAATGGGCGCTGGTGGCGTAGATCTGGTCGAATTCGGTGTACAGGCAGAAACCGTAATCCCGGCAGAACCGTTCAAAATAATGGGCGCTCTTGATGGCCGTGGAGTAGCTGCGCGGGTAATGATACCCCATATGCACCCGCGCCTGGTTGATATAGGTGGCCCGCATGAAAGGCGCCGGGTCCCGTTCCAGCACCAGGACGCGCTGGCCCGCCGCACCGCATTTCTGCGCCGCATACAGGCCGTACAGTCCGGCTCCCAGGATGATTTTGTCGTAGTTCATGAAAGATCCTTTCTGCTGCGCAGACCGGCCCGGACAGAACACAGCGCTCTTCCCTGTGCGGCGGTTTTCTGCCGCCTGCCCAAAGTGTCACGGATTGTACTTGCCCGCCATGGCAGCCAGCAGGACTTTCAGCAGATCGCTGTTGCCCTTGAAGCCGGTTATCTTGGTGGGCGTTTTGCCGGTGGCCGGGTAGGCCCGGGTAACCGGGACCTCACAGGCGCGCATTCCCAGCTGGGTGGCGCGGATGCTCAGGTAGGCCAGCAGCTCATACCCCTGGAAGACGTCCCGCAGCGGGCGCACTTCGGGATGGGTCAGGTATTCCCGGCTGTAGGCACGGTAAGCATTGGTGGTGTCCGTAAACCACTGGTGAGCCGCCAGGCTGACCAGCGGCGCATGGATGAGGCGCACTGCCGCATAGCGGATGGGCGGCGTATTGATGGCGTGGCCGCCGCTGCGGAACCGGCTGCCCTGGACCAGGTCGTACCCGGCCTGCAGCTTCTCGATAAAGCGGGGCACATCCTCGATGGAATCCTTGTTGTTGCCGTCGATGGTCAGAATTCCCTTGTAGCCCCGGTCCAGCGCGAAATAGATGCCCATGCGCAGCTGGGCCCCCTGCTTGCCGGGGCCAGTCTTGGTGAGCAGCGTATTGACGCCGTAGAGGGCCAGAGTTTCGGGGTTCATGCTGCCGTCGGTGGAACCGCCGTCACAGATCACAATATCGCACAGCTTGTCCACCCCGGCCCGCTGGGCACGGCCCAGTTCGGTCAGGATGCGGGCGCCCTCGTTGATGACGGGGATCAGCAGGCAGTAATCGCTCAGCCGGGCTTCCAGTTCGGCGGCACGGTAATCCGGCACACCGGAGAGGTCATGGCGTTCATATTCGATCATGCAAAAACCTCCGCAACGTAGTCCAGCGTCCGCCGGACAGTGTCCAGATCGGTGTTGGCCATCTCCACCGAGACATAGCCGCGATACCCCACAGCCCCCAGCAGCAGCGCCAGTTCCTTGTGTTCCGGGCGCTTCTGGATGGGCGCAAGGCCCGGCTCACTGATATGCACATGGCTGACGTACTGCAGGTCATCCACAAAATCCTGCAGCCGTTCTCCCTGGGCCAGCATGGTGGAAAGATCCAGATTCACCGCCAGACCGGGATTGTCCAGCCGTTTGACCAGGGCAAAGGCTTCCGCGGTGCCGTTGAGATAGTTGGTATACACCGGCGGGTTGGCCTCGATGGCCAGCCGCACGCCGTACCGCGCCGCCAGATTGCCGGCCTGCATGAAGAAGGATTCCGCCAGAGCATCCTCGGCCCCCAGCGGCCGCATCCGGTTCTTGGGGCAGCCGAAGACCAGCGACGGGCAGTTCAGACTGTGGGCAAACTGAAAAGCCCCCGCCGTATAATCCAGCAGTTCCTCACTCTGGGCCGCATCAAAAATATTGCCCTTCTGGCCGTACCAGATACTCTGCAGGCTGGGCACTTCAAAGCCCCAGCGGTTTTTCAGGTAGCCGCCGAAGAGAGCGGCGGAGGTCAGATTCTCATAGGGCTCCGCCGGAAAGATCCGGGTGGGGGCGATCTCCAGGCCGGTGAATCCGGCCTGCTGCATCGCGGTGTAGACCGCTTCGTCGTCATTTTTATGCCATGCAATGTTGGAGATGGCCAGCTTACATACGGGCATCGTCCCGCTCCTTTCCCGGCTGCAAAAAATTCCGTATATCGTCCAGTTCTTCCTGTTCGGTGCAGAGATAGGCCCCGCTGCCGCCCAGAAGCCGCGCGTACTTGCTGCGCAGGTCGTAATCAAAGGGAGGCTTGGGCAGTTCGTTATGCCAGTCGGTTTTGCCGGTCACCGCGGTATACACCCTTTCCGCCGAGAGGGGCGGTGTGCAGAGGTGAAGCAGATGCAGCCCCGCCGCCCGCGCGGTACCAATATCATTCCACAGGCGGCCCAGGTTGTAGAACTGGTAGCGGCTGCGGGAATCGGTGAAAGCCAGGGCGTTGAAGTCATTGCCGGCAAAGAAGTCCCGCAGTGCGGCAGCATTTACGGCGCCGTTGAGCTTGTAAAAACCGTTGTCCGCCAGGGTATAGCCGTCCCGCACCAGCGCCGATTTCCGGGAAAGTTCGTCGTATTTTTCCGGCTTGAGCATGGACGGCGTGATGGTGCGCAGATCGTACAGGAAGTTTTTCTTGAGTCCCTTGCCATACAGCGCCGGCAGACGCACAATAAGGGCATCGGGGAAATCCTCCCGCACCCAATGCTCCAGCTGCAGCCGGTTGCGGCCGTAAGCCGAAAGGTTTCCGGTATCGGGTTGGTCGTCCTCATCCTTGCCGCGGCTGTCGCCATAGACGGCAATGCTGGAGATCAGTACCAGCGCTTTGGGGGCGATTTTGCGCAGATTTTCCCGGGCGGCCGCCATGACCGCCAGGTCCGCCTCGGGGTCGGCGTTGGCCAGGAACATAGCCGCCGGCACCCCCGCGTACACACAAAGATCGGGGCGGCTGCCATACTGTACCGCCACGTCCTTGCTGTGGCAGACCGCCGCAAAATCGTGGGCGGCCATCAGATTGCCGCCCACAAATCCGGTGGATCCTACCAGAAGATCATTGTGCACACGCTTCGCCCCATTTCTACACATTCATACAGAATACATTATAGCCGATTGCCATATAAAAAGCAACGCCCCGCGTCGGGCTGGACGCGGGGCGAAGGCTTATTTTTGACAAATGTTTATAAATTGACTGATGATCGACAATCCCACCGGACCGGATTTTTCGGGATGGAACTGACAGCCCACCACCGGCCCATGGGCAGCGACCGCACAGACGCTGCGTCCGCCGTAGCGGGTATCGGCCAGGCGGTCTGCCTCATCGGCGGGCTTGGCCTCGTAGCTGTGGATGAAGTAGCACTCCTGGCCGGGGGTCACCTCCGCCAGCACGGTACCGGCAAAGTCGGCATGGCCGCCCGCCGGAAACAGCGGATCCCAGCTGATGTGGGGCACCTTCTGGGGATGGCCCTGCACATCGGTATCGGGAATTTTTACCACCCGGCCGGGGATCAGACCCAGACCCGGGTAGGTGCCGAATTCCTCCGATTCATCAAAGAGCATCTGCATTCCCAGACAGATGCCCAGCAAAGGGGTTCCCTCCGCGGCCTTTTGCCGGATAACATCCACGAGGCCCAGCCGCTCCAGGCCGGCCATGCCGTCCCGGAAAGCGCCCACGCCCGGCAGTACCAGCGCTTCGGCGGCTCGCACATCCGCCGGGCTGCTGGTCAGCAATGTCTCGGCCCCGCAGTGGGCAAAGGCATTCTGCACGCTGCGCAGGTTGGACAGTCCGTAGTCAATTACCGTGACCTTCATACGCTGCGCACCTCCACGCCTCCGGCCCGGATCTCCTCTTTCAGCTCCGGGACCGTTTCCTTTTCATAATGCAGCACCGCCGCACACGCCACTGCATCGGCCCCTGCCCGGGCCGCCTCCACGATGTCATCGCCGCAGCCCACACCGCCGCCGCAGATCACCGGGATATGCACCGCACTGGTCACCGCCTGGATCAGCTCCAGGTCCATGCCGCGCTGGAGTCCTTCGTTGTCCACGCTCATGAGCAGGATCTCCCCTGCCCCCAGTGCTTCGCCACGCTTGGCCCACTCCACCACATCGTACCCGGAATGGGCACGGCCGTTGTCGTAGTAGGCCTCCCACTTGCCGGGCCAGGTCCGGCTGCGCTTGGCCTGGATGGACAGCACCATGCACTGGCTGCCGAAGGCCTCGGCGATCTCGGTGATGAGCTCGGGGCGCTTGATGGCCGCCGTATTCACCGCCACCTTGTCAGCGCCCATGGAGAGCAGGTGGCGCACATCTTCCACACTGCGCACGCCGCCGCCCACACAGACCGGGATGAATACGTCATCCACCGTCTTGCGCACGATGTCGCTGAGGTTGTTGCGGTTATACAGGCTGGCTACAATGTCGATATACAACAGCTCGTCGATGCCCTGCTCATAGTAGCGCCTGGCGAACTGGTTGGGGTCGCCCAGTTTGCGCAGCCCCTCCATCTGGATGCCCTTGACGAGGTTGGTGTCCTTGACATCCAGCCGCGCGATCAGGCGTATTTTGTCTGCCATGTGTTTGCCTCCGATTCAACGGGATCAGATCTCGTGGTGGGTACCCTTGGGATCGCCCCAGAGCACCTCGCTGTCGCCCTCGTAGGGGGTGTGACGCAGCTTCCACATGTTGTCCTCCCACTTCCACAGGTGGGGCGAACGGAACCGGTCGGCCAGATGCATGAAGTAGGCCCGGTCCATCTTGGGCTGCTCGAACAGCTGGGACGCATGGGGGAAATGCTGCTTGTCGATGGAGAGATACTGCATGATCTCCTTCTCGAAACGATCGGGATACTCGCCGTCGAATTTCTTGCAGAGCGCCTTGCCTTCCTCCAGGGTGATCTCCTCGTTGCGGATCTCCTGGGCAGCGTCGTAGGTAGTGCGGCCGATGCCGTACTTGATGTAGGTGGTGTAATAGAAGAAATCGTCGATCTTGTCGTCGATGGAGTTGTACTTGGAGTAGGTGCCCTGGGTACGCTCCGGTGCCGGACGGAAGCCACCGTGCTCCACCGAGTAGTAGTAGGCACCCTGGGGATGCCATTTCTCGTAGTAGCCCAGGTAGCGCACCTGGATGTGGTTTTTCTCCAGATTGGAGGTCTCGGAGGGCAGATAGATGGCCAGATCGGCCTTGTCGATCTTGTAGTCCTCCTCCAGCTGGCGCAGACTCACGCCGCCCAGATAGATGTGATCGTAATCGTTCACCGCGAAGAAATGCTCATCCCGCAGTGCCGAGTTGTTGTCGGCGATGGGATTGCCGAACTCGGCCTCGTTCTCGCCGTAGAAGACCAGAGGAATGCCGAACTTGGCCGCCATCTTGGGCGCCAGCTGCTTCTGGCCCAGGATAAAGGGCTGGAAGGGATGGAACAGGTTCTCGGTGGCCAGGCGGGTCAGCAGGCGGTGGGTCATGCCGTTGGGCGTGCACAGATAGTTGTCAAAGCCCGCATGGATCCAGGCCTGCATATTTTCCCAGCCCCAGGGGGTGTAGATATGGGGTGCCCAGGTGACGGTCAGCGGATGCATGCCGTACTTGTACTTGAGCAGGTGCGCGGCATAGAAGCTGTCCTTGCCGCCGGAGCCCGGCACCAGGCAGTCGTAGGAGCCGTCGTTCTTGCGGTACTCGTCGCAGAGTTCCCGCAGTTCCTTCTCCCGCAGCGCCCAGTCGATATGACCGTTGGCCTTGTTGTGGCAGGCGTGGCAGGCATCGCAGACGCCGTCCTCCTGGATGACCATCGTCTTCTTGATGGAATGGATGGTGTGCTCGAACTCATAGCAGGAGTTGGGCTTCTGGTTGCTCATGACGCATTCCTTGCAGAACTGCACATGCTTGGGCAGGCCGTAGTAGGCCTCCAGCTGATCCTCCGGGATATCCGGGGCGTATTTGCTGTAATCAATGTCCACGTAACGGGGTAATTTTTCCATATTTCTGCACTCCAATCCGGCGTTTCCAAATACAAAAAAGGCGCCGTCCGTATGGCGATGCCAAACGGACGGCGCCTTTGCCGTTCCAGCGTATTATAGCACAACTTGCCCCGTTGTGCAAGAGGGGCGGCATTTTTTGTCAGATCGTAAAATCCAGGCAGCTGCGCACCTTGGTGTAGGGGCGCACCTTGCTGTCGGCCACCGCCACATGGGCGGGATGCACCGAGTAGGCCTTGAGGGCCTCCTCATCGGTGAAGGTGCAGTCCAGCATCAGGTCTGCGGTGGAGCTGGCCAGGCAGTCAGCCTGCACGTAGATGGACTCCAGTCCCGGGATCTTGCCGGCGAGGCCTTCCAGTCCCTCCTTGATGCCTGCCTTGACGGCGGCTTTTTCCTCAGCGCTCAGTTCATCCTTCAGCGTCCAGAGAATAATGTGTTTGGTCATACGTTGCTTTCCCCTTTCTGTGTCAGCCCGTAGGTCTTGTACCAGGACAGCAGTTCGCTCAAGGTAAGTTTGCGGGCAAACAGCTGGCGATAGGTGGCAGTCTTCTCCTTGCCCTGGGCTTTGAGCGCTGCCATCTTGTCCGCCGTGCGGGTGTACTCCGTCTCTACCGCCGCCTGCATGGCGCGATAGGCGGTCAGTTGTTCCTGATCATTCATGCTTTACTTCTGCTCCCAGATGGGATCTTTCAGGACCCACTCGCCGCACTCGTTCTTTTCGAACAGGTCGCGGTTGTAGAACTTGTCCATAATGGCCCAGAACTCGCTCTCGGTGTAGCCGCAGAACTCACAGAAATCCCGCACACAGAGGGGATCCAGCTTGCCGTCCCGCTCCTTGATGATGGGAATGGCTTCCTCACGGGTCATCATGCCGTAGCGGATATAGCGGGCGGTGTAGTCGGTGGCAGCCGCATGGCCGAACTTGGGATACTTCAGCCAGGAATGCACCAGGTAGGCGCGGGAATCGATCTGGTCGAAGTTTTCGGCGTGATGGGTGCGGTCCCACTCATGAGTCAGATCGTGGAAACCGTGGGCCTTGGCGATCTGGTAGTTCTTGTAGCTGTTCCAGGGTACAAAGTAGCTCATATAGAAGGGATCCAGCTTGGCACGCTCCTCGGCACTGGGAGCTAGGGTCAGGCTCAGGTCATTCTCGGTGACGCCGTCGCCCACCAGCTCCTCCATGGGGAAGCCCACGGCCACGCCGTTCTCGATCTGGTCCATGGCAGAGTAGGTTTCCTTGTCGGCATTGCCGCCGTACTCAAAGCTGACGTTCTCGCCGTAGCAGAGCATAGGGGTGTTGAACTTGGCCGCCATGTGCAGCGGGAAGGTGTAGATCAGGCGGTCCACATACCAGGTGGGCTTGCCGTACTTTTCAAAGAACTTGCGCATGAGGATCTTCTGCGCCTTGATGTTGGGTTTGCAGGAGATGATCGTGCAGCCGAACTCCTCGCTGATGTTCTTCAGGTTGTGGATACCCGCCTGGGTCATGGGGAAGTTGTCCTCCACGCTGAAGAGGATGGGGTTCATATGCATGACTTCCTTGAGCATCCAGACCTGGAAGTGGCTGTCCTTGCCGCCGGACACCGCCACGGCACAGTCATAGCCGCCGGGGCCGTTCATGCCGCGGTATTTGTTGCAGTAAGCCTCGAACTCCTTGAAACGGGCGTCCCAGTCCACATTCTTGCGGTTTTCGTAGTGGCGGCAGGCGCTGCACACCCCCTCGGCGTCAAAGGTAATGCCGGGACGGGTGTCGGGCATCGTACATTTTTTGCAGTAACGCATAGTTGTTCTCCTTTATCGTGCAGTCCGCCGCCGGGCGGCGGGTACAAGGGCCGGACGGCCTGAATTCTCCTTGTATTGTACCCCATTTGCCGCAGCGGCGCAAGGGCACCGGCGTAAAATCTGTATTTTGCCCGGTGGAGCGCTATTGCATTTTCGGCCCGTGTATTTTACAATAAAAAAGAGCAAGACGACATCAAACAGGAGGCGTATCCATGTCTGCATCGAAAGTTTATTTCACCGACCTGCGCACTTCGTTCAATGAAAACCTGCCCCAGAAGCTGGAACGGCTCATCAAGACCGCCGGCATCGGCCAGATTGATTTCACCAACAAGTACGTCGCCATCAAGATCCATTTCGGCGAGCCCGGCAACCTGGCCTATCTGCGGCCCAACTACGCCGCCGTGGTGGTCAAGGTGATCAAGGAACTGGGCGGCAAGCCTTTCCTCACCGACTGCAACACCCTGTATGTGGGCGGCCGCAAGAACGCCCTGGACCATCTGGACACCGCGTATGTGAACGGTTTTTCCCCCTTCTCCACCGGCTGCCACGTCATCATTGCCGATGGCCTGAAAGGCACCGATGAGGAGCTCGTCCCCGTGGAGGGTGGCACCTACGTGAAGGAGGCCAAGATTGGCCGTGCCATCATGGACGCCGATGTGTTCATCACGCTGTCCCACTTCAAGGGCCATGAATCTACCGGTTTCGGCGGGGCGCTGAAAAACATCGGCATGGGCTGCGGTTCCCGCGCCGGCAAGATGGAGATGCACAGCGCCGGCAAACCTTACGTGAAGCAGGAACTCTGCGTGGGCTGCGGCCGCTGCGTCAAGATCTGCGCCCACGATGCCCCCCACATCGTGGACCGCAAGTCCAGCATCGACCAGAACAAGTGCGTGGGCTGCGGCCGCTGCATCGGCGTCTGCCCCACCGACGCCGTCCGCGCCGCCGAGGACGAGAGCAACGACATTCTGAACTGCAAGATTGCCGAATACAGCAAGGCTGTTGTCAGCGGCCGTCCCCAGTTCCACATCAGCCTGGTCATCGATGTGTCCCCCTACTGCGACTGCCATGCCGAAAACGATGTGCCCATCGTCCCCGATGTGGGCATGTTCGCCAGCTTCGACCCGGTGGCCCTGGACCAGGCCTGTGTGGATGCTGTCAATCAGCAGCCGGTCATGCCGGGCAGCCATCTGGCCGAGATGCCTCAGGAGCACCACGACCACTTCACCGACTCCAGCCCCGCCACCAACTGGAAGAGCTGCCTGGAACACGCGGAGAAGATCGGCGTGGGCACCCGCGAGTATGAACTGATCAAGATCTGAGTTTTTCCTCCATAAAAAAGCTCCTGTGTACCGGAAGTATTCCGGATACACAGGAGTTTTTTCTTTCACAGGCTTTGGCTATAGGCGGCTGCCGCCTGTCCGGCGGCGGTGCCCACCTCGTTGTAGGCCTGCTGGTAATAGTGGTAGGAATCTTTCATCAGACCGCGGGCGCGCATCGACCAGAAGCCGTCGCTGACCAGCACCACCCCGGGGCAGGTCCGGGCCAGGTCCAGCTGGGCCTGATGGATGGCGGTATAGTCATAGCCTTTGACGCCGTTGTACTGACCGATGGCGATGAGGAAGCATGTCTCGATGCCGTGCGCCTGCATTCCGGCCAGCATGCTGCGGAATTCCGTTGCATAGTGTTCCGGCGTCGTACCATGATCGCCGTCGGTCTCCCCCTGGCACCAGAGGACAAACCGGTGCCGTATGGCAAGATCGTGGTCCGCCGCATATTGCTGTGCCCGGTCCCACCGCCGCAAAGCGTCACTGAGCAAATCCTGTTTTCCCTGCCACAGTTCCATGCCGGAACCGCCCCGGCTGGCGGAGACTCCCAGCACCGGTATCCCCGTTTCCGTGTAATAGGCATTGACGAAGGCCGTCACGAGAGAGCCGGTCTTTCTGCCCGGCTCGTCGATGCCGCCAGGTTCATTTTCCGCCGCACCGAACGGTTCCGCAATGGGGTACAGGTGCATAGGGTCGGACACTGCCCGGTATTCCATCCCGGCTCCCGGCACCAGCTTCGGGGCCGGTTGCGGCCACTGCGGGCTGGTGGTGCCCCGCCCCGCCATATTGGACTGACCGGCAAACAAAAAGAGATCATACTGCTGCATAGCGGTATCCACCGTTCCTTTGCTGTTTCCTGTAGGGCCGGAAGATCCCGGCAGCCCTATTATATCACCTGACGGCCGGACTGCAACGCCGGGCAAGTCCTGTCCACAAAAAAGCGCCGCCGCGCTCCGTGAGGAGTGCGGCGGCACCTTTATGCGGGAAGATTTGGATTACAGCTCAGCGAAGTACTTAATGGTGCGGACCATCTGGCTGGTGTAGCTGTTCTCGTTGTCGTACCAGGACACGACCTGAACCTGATAGGTGTCGTCGTCGATCTTGGTGACCATGGTCTGGGTGGCGTCGAACAGGCTGCCGTAACGCATGCCGATGACGTCAGAAGAGACGATCTGATCCTCGTTGTAGCCGAAGCTCTCGGAGGCAGCAGCCTTCATAGCGGCGTTGATGGACTCCTTGGTGACGTCCTTGCCCTTGACAACGGCAACCAGGATGGTGGTAGAACCGGTGGGAACGGGCACACGCTGGGCAGAGCCGATCAGCTTGCCGTTCAGCTCGGGGATGACCAGGCCGATGGCCTTGGCAGCGCCGGTGGAGTTGGGAACGATGTTCTGAGCACCAGCACGAGCGCGGCGCAGGTCGCCCTTACGCTGCGGGCCGTCCAGGATCATCTGGTCGCCGGTGTAAGCATGAACGGTGGTCATGATGCCGGAAACGATGGGGTAGGTCTTGTTCAGAGTGTCGGCCATCGGAGCCAGGCAGTTGGTGGTGCAGGAAGCAGCGGAGATGACCTGATCTTCCTTGGTCAGGGTCTTCTCGTTGACGGAGTAGACGATGGTCTTCAGGTCATTGCCGGCAGGAGCGGAGATAACGACCTTCTTGGCGCCAGCAGCGATGTGAGCCATGCTCTTCTCCTTGCTGGTGTAGAAGCCGGTGCACTCCAGAACGACATCGATGCCCAGCTCGCCCCAGGGGCAATCCTTGGCGTCCTTGATGGCGTAGATGGTGATCTTCTTGCCGTCGACGATGATGCAGTCATCGCCAGCCTCGACGGTGTGCTTGTTCTCGCCGATCTTGCCCAGGAAAGAGCCCTGAGCGGTGTCGTACTTCAGCAGGTGAGCCAGCATAGCGGGGCTGGTCAGGTCGTTGATGGCGACGACTTCGTAGCCTTCCGCCTCAAACATCTGACGGAAAGCCAGACGGCCGATACGGCCAAAACCATTGATAGCAACTTTAACAGCCATAGTAAAATCCTCCCAAGATTTTATTGTATAACCTTGCGAGCGGAATCCCGCTCTGTGGTATGCTACTATTGTACCCTATTCTTACACAATCTGCAAGAGGGTTGTTATTCTTTTAACGCAAATTTTTCAAAAAAAATGAAATTTCCCCGGGCGTGGAAGCATTTTCCACCGCGGTTGCGGCGTAAACTGCGCAGACTAGGCTGTGACCAAGAAGGAGGTGATGCCATGCTGCCCGAGAATCCGGCCCGCGCCGCGCTGGCCGAGGAAGCCGCCCGGGGCGTATCGGTGCAGCCGCAGCTGCGGCTGCTGTACACCGCCGAGGCCCTGGCCGCCCCGGCTCCGGCCCAGGCGCTGGATCTGAACGAGGAACTGGAGACGCTCTGTGCCGCCCTGCGGGAGGGTGTGCTCTGCCGCGCAGGGTGGCTGTATTATGCACCGGCATCCGGCCCGGTGCCGGTGGCACTGCCCCGTGCTCTGCTGCAGGCAGCTCTGCTGTGCTGGGTAGAAGGAACGCTGACCGCCCCCGAGCGGCGTGCCGTGCTGCATCTGGAAATGACTGCCGGAGCCGCCGTACTGGTGCTGCGGGGCGGAACCGGCCGCAGTCTGCCCGCCGACGCCCGGGCCCTGCTGCTGCGCACCGCCGCCGTCTGCGGCGGTGCCGTGGTGCAAAGCGGCGGCAACGGCCCCTTCACCGCGGCGCTGCGGCTGCCTTTGCGGGCCGCACTGCCGCTGCGAACCCCGCCGGAACCGGCGGAACTGCTTCTGGACCGTTACAGTCCCCTGCAGATTTTTCTGCCGGGTTTCTGTGCAGGGCCAAACGAATGACCGGGGCCGCAAGGCCCCGGTCTTGTTTCTTGTTATTCTTCTTCAGCCGCATCCGGACCGCAGGCCGCCCAGGCGCACACCAGTCCGCAGAGCCCCAGCAGGCCGATGCCCAGCCCCGTCAGAAGGTCGGGCAAAATCAGCATCCCGCGGAAAGCCTCAAACAGCGTCTGGACCAGTTCCAGACAGGTGCAGAGCAGGAAGCAGCCGCTGCCCGCCGCGAACAGGGTATGCCCGCAGGGCAGGCCCGGCACCAGGAACACCTTGAGCAGTACCACGGCGAAAAGCAGGGCCGCCACAGCGCTGAGCACCCGCAGGGTGCAGGGCATCCGCTGCAGGGAGGCCGGCACGAACTGGAACCGCCAGACCAGCCGCCACAACAGGCACAACGGCAGAACCACCCCGGCCAGCGCATGCCCCAGGTGTCCCCGCCGCAGGCCGAAGCCCAGACAGGCCCGTACACCGTAGACAACCAGCCACACACCACCCAACAGCGGCGTCACCACGTCAGCCCAGGCAGCAGGCAGCGGATAGACCGTGAAGAGATAGGGATTCTGGGTCACGACCCAGGCACTGGGGAAGGTCACCAGGCCGCTGGCCGCCAGCAGTACCCC
The DNA here is from genome assembly GCF_025152575.1 of Subdoligranulum variabile. Classification (NCBI taxonomy): domain Bacteria; kingdom Bacillati; phylum Bacillota; class Clostridia; order Eubacteriales; family Oscillospiraceae; genus Subdoligranulum; species Subdoligranulum variabile. The sequence continues at coordinate 793,440 of NZ_CP102293.1, forward strand.
GGCAAACACCATACAGATACCCAGCGGCAGATTGGTATCACTGAGGGCCGCCGGCTGCGGTGCGGCCCGACGGGCGGGCAGATAGGGCAGCAGCAGGGCGGCCAGCCAGACAGCATAACGCCACCAGACCGACCCGCTGCGGGCAAAGCCGGTGGAGGCGTCAGCCCACAGCAGCAGGTCCGCGCCGTGCACCACGGCCAGAGCCAGCCCCAAAAGCAGCAGCAGAATGCCGTGCGGTCGTTTTTGTTTCATACAGGTTTCCTCATTCCGGGATTGGTATACTGCGCCGGGCCGGCCGCATACCCATAGGACAGGCCCGCGCAGAGTCTGAGAGTATTGTACCGCCGCGCCGGGCAAATTGCAAGCGTGAGGGAATCGAGCCTTGAAAAAGACATTGCTGTACGCCGTATTGCTGGGGGTGCTGGCCGCTCTGGCCCCCTTTTCCGTTTTGCTGCTGCCGTCCGGATCATCGACCTCTCAGGTCCCGCAGGCCACCCCCGCCCCTACAGCGGAGATCCCGGCACTGACGCCCCCTCCCCTGGCCGAGACCCCCGTGACCGATGCCGACGCCGGGGCGGACTTAGCCTTATACGACGCCGCCGTCGGGCAGACGATCACGGTGCCGGTGGAGGAATTTCTCATCGGGGCCGCCGCCTGCGAACTGCCGCCGGACTGGCCCGACGACGCCATCCAGGCCCAGATGGTGGCCAGCCACAGCTATGCCCTCTCACTGGGAGAGGAACCCATGCAGGTAAACAGCGCCCTGTGCGCCGGCTGGACCGACGCCGATGTCCTGCGGGCGCGCTGGGGCGACGCCTATGAGGAAAACCAGGCCCGGTTCGCTGCCCTGGCCGAAGAAGTCTGCGGGGCACTGCTCTGCTACGACGGCGCCCCGGCAGCGGCCTGCTACCACAGCATCAGCGCCGGCAAAACCGAAGCCAGCCAGAACGTCTGGCTGACGGCCCTGCCCTATCTCCAGGGGGTGGATTCCCCCTGGGACAAGACGGTGTCCGACTACGAAGTTTCCATCACCTACAGTACCGAACAGATGGCCACCCTGCTGCAGGGCCTGGGCCTGACCCCCGGTGACGATCCGGCCGCCTGGTTCGGAGAGACGCAATGGGACGACGCCGGGTATGTGGACACCATGGAAGTCTGCGGCGAGACGTTCCGGGGCACCACGCTGCGCAGCGCCCTGGCGCTGCGGTCGGCCTGCTTTACGGTAGCTTATGAGGGTGATGCCTTTACGGTGACTACCCGCGGCTACGGTCACGGCGTGGGACTGAGCCAGTACGGTGCCAAGGCCATGGCCGAGGGCGGCGCTGACTGGCGGGAGATCCTGACCTACTACTTTCCCGGCTGCGAAGTGGCGGAATAAAAAACAAGCCTCCGTAAAGGAGGCTTGTGGATTTTATCCGCGCAGCGGTTTTTTCAGCAGGGCCAGCAGAACCGCCCCCAGCAGGGAGCCCGCCGCCAGAGCCAGCAGAAAGCCCGGCGGGTTGCGGATGACGGCGATGAGGAAGATGCCGCCGTGGGGGGCGGGACAGCCGCAGTTCTGCAGCACGCTCAGGAATCCCGCCAGGCCGCTGCCGATGATGCAGGCAGGCCCCACCCGCAGAGGATCCCGCAGCGCAAAGGAGAGAGCGCCTTCCGTCACAAAGGAGGCTCCCATCAGCAGGTTCTGAGGGGCCGTGCGGCGCTCAGCGGGGGTGAACCGGTTGGGGAAAAGCAGGCAGGACAGTCCCACCGCCAGAGGCGGTACCATCCCCCCCACCATGACGGCGGCCATGATATCGTACTGGTTGCTGACCAACGCCAGCGTACCGGTGAGGTAGGCTGCCTTGTTGATGGGGCCGCCGTAATCGGTGGCCATCAGAGCCCCCAGGAGAGCTCCCAGAGCCAGCCGGCTGCCCCCCTGCATGGTGTCCAGCAGATCACAAAGCCAGAGATTGAAATGCCCCAGGGGCGGGTTGACGATAAGCACCATCAGCGCACCAACGCCCAGCAGACTCAGAACCGGCGTCAGCAGCCCGGTGCGTACCTGTTCCAGTTCGGAGGGCAGCTTCCGGCCGATCCAGTTGAGCAGCCGGATCAGCAGTCCCGCCGCAAAGCCCGCCACCAGAGCCCCCCAGAATCCGCTGGAAACCCAGTTTTCCTCGGGGCCGATGGTGGTGCCCAGCTGGGCCAGGTAGCCGCCCATCAGGCCCGGCATGAAAGCCGGCATATCGCTGATGCTGTAAGCGATGAAAGCTGCCAGCACCGGATAGATCAGCACAAAAGCCGCCCGGCCCACAGTGTCCATCATATCGGTCACCGGGCTGGGAGCTCCCAGCTGGGCGAAGAGCAGTGCCAGGGCGATGAGCACACCGCCCGCCACCACAAAGGGCAGCATATGGGAGATACCGCTCATCAGGTGGCGGTAAGCTTCCCGGCACTGTTCTCTCCAGTCATTGGCACGGAAACCGTCGCCGCCGCGGTAGACCGGCACATTGCTCTCCGCCGCGCGGTCCAGCACCGCGCCGGGATTCCGGATGGCCTCCCGCGCCGAGACCGATACCATCCGTTTGCCCACAAACCGCGCTGTGGAGACCGCACGGTCGGCGGCCACGATGATACAGTCTGCCCCGGCGATGTCATCGGGGGTCAGAGGGTTGCTGACCCCCGCCGCGCCGTCCGTTTCCACCTTCAGCCGCACGCCCCGGTCCTGGGCGGCTTTCTGGAGTGCCTCGGCGGCCAGATAGGTATGGGCCAGCCCTGTAGGGCAGGCGGTCACCGCCACAAAGCGCCAGGCTTCCGGTTTTGTGTGCTTTTTATGCTTCGCTTTCGGCTCGTCGGCCGCCTCCTGCTCGGCGATCAGGTCGCAGAACGCCTGGGGCGATTCTGCTCCGATGAGCCGCTCACACAGGTCCTTGTCCAGCATCAGGGTGGCCAGTTCCGCCAGCACCTGCACATGCAGATCGTTGGCATCTGCCGGAGCGGCGATGAGGAACATCATCCGCAGCGGTTCCCCGTCCGGCGTGTCACAGGCCAGCGGAGGGTCCAGCGTCAGTGCCGCCAGGCCCGGCTCCCGCACCGCCGCACTCTTGGCGTGGGGAATGGCCAGACCGCCGCCCACGCAGGTGCCGCCCAGCGCTTCCCGCGCCTGCACATCCGCCGCAAATGCCTGCGTATCGGTCAGATTCCCGCCGGCAGCCATCAGCTCCACGAGAATCTGCAGCGCCGCCTGCAGGGAATCGGCCTGCCGGTTCAGCGCGACGCTGCCGGGCTGCAGATGATCCGTTATGTGCATGGGGGAATCCCTCCTGTGTCTTGTGTAAAAAAGGCGGCCCCGCCGCAGCGGAGCCGCCTTGTAAAATCCGACCGGAAATCAGTTGAGCAGCGTCTTCTCGGTCTCGGGATCGAACAGATGGATCTTGTTGGTATCCATAGCAACCACAACCTTGTCGCCGCGGCGGGACTTGGAGGTGGGCGCCACACGAGCCATCAGGTTCTGGCCCTTGTAGGTCAGGTAGAGGTAGATCTCGGCGCCCATCAGCTCGGAGACTTCCACTTCGGTGTCCAGATGGCTGTTGGGATGCTTGGCCAGGAATTCCTCATCGTCCTTGATGTCCTCGGGACGGATGCCGACCTTCAGCGTCTTGCCGACGTAGGCGTCCAGCTTGCCGTCCGCAGTCTTCTCGGTGGGCAGCGGGATGATGGTGCCGGCCAGGTCGATGGTGTACTGGTTGCCGTTCTTGTCCAGCTTGCCGTCCAGGAAGTTCATCTGGGGGCTGCCGATGAAGCCGGCAACGAAGATGTTGCAGGGATAATCGTACAGGTTCTGCGGGGTATCCACCTGCTGGATCAGGCCGTCCTTCATGACGACGATGCGGTCGCCCATCGTCATGGCCTCGGTCTGGTCATGGGTAACATAGATGAAGGTGGTGGCCAGCTTCTTGTGCAGCTTGATGATCTCGGTGCGCATGCTGGTACGGAGCTTGGCGTCCAGGTTGGACAGAGGCTCGTCGAGCAGGAAGACCGCCGGGTTACGGACCATGGCGCGGCCCAGGGCAACACGCTGGCGCTGACCACCGGACAGGGCCTTCGGCTTACGGTCGAGCAGGTGCTCGATCTCCAGGATCTTGGCGGCTTCACGGACGCGCTTGTCGATCTCGTCCTTGGGCATCTTGCGCAGCTCCAGGCCGAACGCCATGTTCTTGTACACGGTCATGTGCGGGTACAGAGCGTAGTTCTGGAACACCATCGCGATGTCACGGTCTTTCGGCGGGACGTCGTTGATCAGGCGGTCGCCGATGTACATCTCACCGCCGGAGATCTCCTCCAGGCCGGCGATCATACGCAGGGTGGTGGACTTACCGCAGCCGGAAGGACCGACGAAGACGATAAATTCCTTATCAGCGATCTCAAGGCTGAAATCGGGAACGGCAACAACGTTACCGGGGTAAACCTTTTTCACGTGACGGCAGCTGATAGAAGCCATGACAAAACCCTCCAATTGGTATTTGTGCCCCCGTGGCGGGGGCTGATTTACTTGACACGACTATAATAACAGGTTAAAATGAGTTTGGAAATAGCATTTTATTGATATTGGAGTGTCGAAATTGATATTTGAGCCGGAAATTTACTGCGCCTGTTCCAAAACCGCAGAACTGGACGGCACCGCCCCACTGAAACTGGACGGTGCCGGGCTGTGGGTGGGGGTTCTTTCCCGGGGGGACTGTCTGCTGGAGGGCTGCGAGCAGCCCGGGCAGAGCGGCGATGTGCTGCTGGGGACCTCTCCCCTGACGCTGACGCCCCGCAGCGACTGCCATCTGGTGGCGGTGCGGCTGACCGGCTACTGTGCTGACGCCTATCTGCTGCGGCTGGGTGCAGCCCGCTGGGCGGACGGTGCCTCCTGCCCGGGTGCCGCCGAACTGGTGGCACAGCTCCTGGGCAGCAGCACACCGGCCATGGCCTACGCCCTGCTGTGTGCGGTGGGCAAGGCTGACGAGACCGCCCGACCGCTGCCCGCCCTGGTGGCGGAGGCGGTGGAGGCCATCCGTCAGAATTACATGGCCCTGTACGGGGTGGAGGAACTGAGCGAGCAGCTGGGGGTGACCAAAAGCCACCTGGTCCGCGCCTTCAAGCAGGCGCTGGGAGTCCCCCCGGGCAAATATCTGACCTCCATGCGCATCGAGGCGGTCAAGACGCTGCTGCTCAGCGACGAGTACAATCTGGAGATGATCGCCGGGCTTACCGGTTTTTCCGGCGCCAACTATCTGTGCCGGGTCTTCAAGCGGGAGGTAGGGGTCTCCCCTGCGGCCTGGCGTGCCGCCGCGGCGCCGCCCCCCGCCGTGCCCAAGCTGCCGCCCCGCAGCGAGGAAATGTTCGTCTGATACAGCAAAACAGGCGCAGCCTTACGGCTGCGCCTGTTTTTATCTTATACGGGGAATTACTGCTGAGTCTTGTAGCCGTCGGGGTTGTGGCTCTGCCAGTTCCAGCTGTGAGCGCACATCTCCTCGATGCCATACTGGGCTTCCCAGCCCAGTTCCTTCTTGGCCTTGCTGGGATCGCACCAGCACTCGGCGATGTCGCCGGGACGGCGCGGGTCGATGACGTAGGGGATCTCCTTGCCGCAGGCCTTGCTGAAAGCATGGATCACATCCAGCACGCTGTAGCCGTGGCCGGTGCCCAGGTTGCAGATGAAGAGGCCGGGCTTTTCTTCCAGCTTCTTGATGGCTGCCACATGGCCGCGGGCCAGATCCACCACGTGGATGTAGTCACGCACGCCGGTTCCGTCGGGGGTGGGGTAATCGTTGCCGAAGACATGGACCTTCTCCAGCTTGCCCACGGCCACCTTGGCGATGTAGGGCACCAGGTTGTTGGGAATGCCGTTGGGATCCTCGCCGATGAGGCCGGAGGGATGGGCACCAATGGGGTTGAAGTAGCGCAGCAGGGCCACGTTCAGCTCGGGATCGGCGTGGCAGCAATCGGTGAGGATGCGCTCGGTGAAGACCTTGGTGGTACCGTAGGGGTTGGTGGTGCCGCCCACAGGGAAGTCCTCCCGGATGGGCACGCTGGCGGGGTCACCGTAGACGGTGGCCGAGGAGGAGAAGATAATGTTATGGCAGTTGTGGCGGCGCATAACATCCAGGATGTTCAGCGTGCAGGCCAGGTTGTTGGAATAGTACTCGATGGGCTTGGAGACGCTCTCGCCCACCGCCTTGTAGGCTGCGAACTGGATCACGCAGTCGATGTCGGGGTTGTCCGCAAAGATCTTTTCCACAGTCTCTTTGTCGGTCATATCCGCCTCGACGAAACGGAAGTCTTTACCGGAGATCTTTTTCACGCGGGCCAGTGCCTCGGGGCAGGAATTGTAGAAGTTGTCCGCGACGACGATGTCGTAACCCGCGGCCAGAAGTTCCACGCAGGTGTGGCTGCCGATATAGCCGGCGCCACCGCTAACCAAAATTGCCATACCAATCGTCTCCTTTATGTTTTCTTGTTGCTTTTTCACGGGCGGCGAGCACCCGTTCCTTACTTCCTATTCTACTTTTTCGGGTCAGTTTCGGGAATAGACGTTTTCGGTGCCTCTTTGTCTTTTTGTTGCCTGTTTTGACGCCGCGCCGGCAGGCCCTGCTGCATGCGCCGGTAGGCGCTGGGGGTGTTGCCGGTGGCCGCATGGAACTTCTGGCTGAAGTAGGCGCCCGAACAGTAGCCCAGCTGGGCCGCCACCTCGCCGGGGGTGGCCCCCCGGGCCAGCAGCTGCGCCGCGTATTCCAGCCGCATGGCGGCAAATTCCTCCATGGCGGTATGACGCAGCCGGGCACGGAAAGCCTGCTGCAGCTGGGTGCGGGTGCACCCCACCGCCGTGCAGACCTCCTCCACCTTCACTTCGTGGGTCAGGTTCTGGGCAAAGTAGGCCCGGGCCGCCTCCACCAGCGCCGCCTGGCGGCGCTCTCGCCGTACACGCAGGGTGGGTTTGCGGGGCCGCTTGCACCGCCGTGCCAGCAAAATGAGCAGATTCTCCAGATGGATGGCCAGCTGCTGCCGCGCCCCGAAGGGTACTTCCTCCTTGGGCACAGGCTGCACGCCGGGTTCCGCCGGCGGATCGTACAGTTCGGCCACTTCCTTCATGAGCCAGTTCAGGTCATGCTGTTCCGCCGGCTCCGCATGGAACACCATGCCCCGGAACCGGTCCATGGCCGCACCGGAGCAGTAGAAATCCATCCGCAGCACCTCGGGCGGGATCTCCCCCATGCTGCGCATGGCAAAGATCTCCTCGGGCTGATGCAGCAGAATGCCTCCCGCCCGCAGCACCACCCGTTTGTCGTTGCAGCGTTCCTCCACCGTGCCGGTGCGCACATAGACCAGCTGCCATCCCTGGGTGGGGGTTGCCGCAATCCTGTCCTCGACGCGGCGCTCACCGGCCGATGCCGTCGTCACCGCCTCGATCCGGAGGGGAAAATCCTCTTGGAACGCCATAGTGCCTCCTTGCTCAGACGGTCACCACGCCGCTGTCCGGCCCGAGATCCTGGGGACCGCTGTCTCCGTAATGGAAGATCCCCGGGTCCACCTGCTCCAGCTGCGGGAATCGCGCAAGCTCGGGACAGGTATCGGTCAGGCCGATGCAGTAGGCCGTCAGCGGACTGATGACCTTGTCAATGGATGTATACAGGTTGCTGCCGTCCTCGGCATAGGTGCTGAGCATGATGTCGTCGGGATAGGTCTGTTCCACATAGGCGGTCAGCTCTCCATCCACATAGGGATCGCTGCTGCCCTCATAGAGATCCGGTGCACCGAACAGATGGAGGATCTCGTGGGCGTAGGTCGCCGGGGATTCCGGCTCGGCCTGCGCCGCATAGGGATCGTAGCGGTAGAGGCAGCAATACTCATAATAGAAATTGGTGCCGTCCTCGGCGTAGTGGGCCATGGTGAAGGAGGTCCCCGACACCGGCAGGAACAGCAGGAGGCCTACCCGGGCAGTGCCGTACCGCGCCTCCAGTTCCGCCGTGTCCAGCGTGGCGCACAGGGCGTCCATCTCATCCAGGAAGTCGTTGCTCTCCTGGGAGTCCACGCCCCCGCGCAGCCGGGCATGCAGCGAATAGGTGTAGCACAGCGGGCTGGTGTCGGTGCCGTCATCGTAATAGATTTCGGTTTCGACACCGTAGCCGGCAGCCTGCCGGGTCAGCCAGTCCACCGCCATAGCCACGCTCTGCTGGGAGGCTGCCCGGGCCTCCCGGGTCCAGATGCTGCCGGTGGCGGCATCGTTGAGATAGACGCTAACCAGCACGGTGGGGTCTTCCAGCAGACGCACACTGCCGTACAGTTGATCCTCCTGCCCGACGGGTGAGGGCTCCTGGGTCGGTTCCGGCGTGGGAGCCGGATCCTCCACCGAGGGCATATCCGGTACCACCTGCCGGCTGGGCCGGGGCATGCAGCCGCAGAGCAGCAGGAGGGCCAGCAGCAGGACCGCAAGGCGTTTTTTCATACTCTATCCTTGTGTGTTTTACAGTTTGAGCACGGGTTTGCCGTCCTCGGCCACCAGCTGCACCGTGGCGGGCGCGGTGCCAAGGCAGCCTTCCACCAGCGCTTCGGCGACGGGATCCTCCACCGCCTTGCGGATGGTGCGGCGCAGTTCGCGGGCACCATACTTGGTGGAACTCTGGGCCACGATGGCTGCCAGCGCGGGCTGGTCGTAGGTCAGCGTGATGCCGTGGTTGGTCAGGCCGGGCTTGTATTCGTCCAGCATGAGGGCGGCGATCTTCTCCAGATTTTCCTGGCTCAGGGGATGGAAGGTGATGATCTCATCCACGCGGCCGATAAACTCGGGGCGCAGGAACTCCTGCAGGGCCTTCAGGCTCTTGTCGGCACTGGCCACCTCCAGCTTCTTGCCGAAGCCGGTGGCGCCGCTCTGGTCGGTGGAGCCCGCATTGGAGGTCATGCAGATGACGGTGTTGGAGAAATCCACCGTGCGGCCCTGGGCGTCGTTGATCTTGCCTTCGTCCAGGATCTGCAGCAGGATGTTCATCACATCGGGATGAGCCTTCTCGATCTCGTCAAAGAGCACCACACTGTAAGGATGGCGGCGCACTTTCTCGGTGAGCTGACCGGCCTCGTCGTAGCCCACGTAGCCCGGGGGCGAACCGATGAGACGGGAGACCGCGTATTTTTCCATATACTCGCTCATGTCGATGGAGATCAGCGGATCCACCGTGTCGAAGAGCTGATTGGCCAGCTGTTTGACCAGTTCGGTCTTGCCCACACCGGTGGGGCCCACAAAGATGAAGCTGGCCGGACGATGACGGCCGGACAGATCGGCACGGGCCCGCTTGATGGCACCCGCCACCGCATGGACGGCCTCATCCTGGCCGATGATGTGGGCCTTGAGGGCTTCCTCCAGACCCTGCAGACGGCCGTATTCCGTCTCCTGGATCTTGACGGCCGGAATGCCGGTCCAGAGTTCCACCACCTGGGCCACATCGTCCATGGTCACCTGGATCTCGGCCACACGCAGCTGGAGCGCGGGCAGCTTTTCCCGCTGCTGGGCCAGCTCCGTCTTAACCGCCGCCAGGGCTTCGTAGTCGATGGCTGCATCCTGGCCGTTCTCCGGTTCGGGATTTTCCAGATCATGCTCCTGATTTTCCAGTTCCGCCACCTTGCGCTGGGTCGCGATCAGCTCGGTGATCTCGGGATGACGCAGGTTGCAGCAGGCGCAGGATTCATCCAGCAGGTCGATGGCCTTGTCGGGCAGGAAGCGGTCGGTAATATAGCGTTCCGACAGCTTGACGATCTGAGTGACGATGGGATCGGGGACCCGGACACAGTGGTGTTTCTCGTAGTAGACACGGATGCCCTTGAGCACCTCGATGGTGTCCTGGATGGAGGGTTCCTCCACCTTGACGGGCTGGAAGCGCCGTTCCAGGGCGGAGTCCTTCTCAATATATTTGCGGTATTCCGCAAACGTCGTGGCGCCGATGACCTGCATCTGTCCGCGGGAGAGGGCCGGTTTCATGATGTTGGCGGCGTTCATGGCGCCGTCCGAGTCACCGGCCCCCACAATGGAATGGATCTCGTCGATGAACAGGATGATGTTGCCGGCCGCCTTCACCTCGCTGATGAGTCCCTTGACCCGCTGCTCGAACTGGCCGCGGAACTGGGTGCCGGCGATGAGGGCCGTCATGTCCAGCAGGTAGATCTCCTTGTCCTGCAGCCGCGCCGGGACCTTGCCTTCCGCGATGCGCTGGGCGATGCCTTCGGCGATGGCCGTCTTGCCCACGCCCGCCTCACCGATGAGGCAGGGGTTGTTCTTCTGGCGGCGGCAGAGGATCTGGATGGTGCGGTAGATCTCCCGGTCGCGGCCGATGATCCGGTCGGTCTTGCCGTCCCGGGCCTTCTGGGTCAGGTTCTCGCAGTAGGTGTCCAGGAACTTGCGGCGGGGCGTTTTGTCCTTTTTGCCGTTCTTGCCGCCCTTGCCCTGGTCCCCGTTCTGGCGCTGGGCGCCGAACCCGAAGGGGAAGACCGGCGAACCGCCGGGCACAAAATCGTCCTGGGCGCCTTCTTCGGGGGCGTCCTCCCCGGTGGGGGTCAGCGCGCCGGACTCGGCGGCTTCCTGCAGGAAGGAACTCATCCGTTCCTCCATATTTTCCAGATCCTGGTCGGACATACCAAATTGTTTCATCAGATCATCCACCGGCTGGATATGCATGGCCCGGGCGCAGGTCAGGCAGTAGCCTTCCTGCACCGGTTTGCCGTTTTCCATCCGCTGGACAAAGACCACAGCGGGACGCTTTTTGCAGCGTACACAAAGCATAGGTTTCACCTCTCTATAAGAAAAAGCATTCGCTTGTAAATTCCGATGGTTCTATTATCGGGCGAACCTACGGTTTTTGCAAGCGATGGCTGGGATTGTTTAGAATTTTTTCATTTAATAATGTGTCAGAAACGGATTGAAGGCGCCGAAAATGCTGTACCCCACGCTCTGGTCCAGAATGTGCAGCGTGAAGAATTCCACCGAGCCGGCGGTCACACTGGCCAGGAACCACAAAAGCAGCGCCAGCAGCCAGCAGTCCAGTGCACCGGTGGCAAGGCCCAGCACAAGGCCCAGCAGCCGGTTGAGGCCGCCCACCAGCGGTATGGCGTTGACACCACGGAACAGCCCCACCAGCAGCCGGAAGATCCACCGCACCGCCATGCAGAGCACCACAAAAAGCAGCACCTGCACGAAGGGCAGCAGGATGGGTTCCAGCGCCGTGGTGATCTGACCGGGCAGGGTATCCCCCGCCCCCTGGACCAGCTGGGCCAGGGTGGTACGCACCGTTTCCGGCAGGAAATCCAGTCCCTGGACGGCGGCTGCCAGATCCCCGCCCGACTGGGCCACGGCGGTCTCCACCTTTTCCGAGACCGAACCGCTGAGGAACTGGTCATAGATGGGTCCCGCCAGGGTGCGGCTGGCCCACACCGCCACCCCGACGCCCACCACGGCGCCGATGAGCTCGGTCAGGCCGGCCAGAAAGCCCTTGCGCCAGCTGGCCACCGCCGCAAAGGCGAACACAACCAAAAAAATCAGATCATAGATCCATGCTATCATACAATACAGAGTCCTTTCCCTATCATTCATCGGGCGGCGTCAGCACGTCCGCCTGGCTGCCGGAGAAGACCAGCAGCTTGTCGGCTTCCAGCACCGCCACCGGATGAGCTGCCAGATCGTCCTGCAGCCAGTTCTGCACACCGTCGTAGCTGTAGCATTCCACGGCGTTGGGGCAGAGCAGATAGACGTCGGTGTCGGTGGCCGTCACGCCGTAGGCCTGGCGGGCGGGGATCTCGGCCAGGACGGTCAGATCCTCGTCAAAGGTCACCAGGCTGTTGCCGCCGCGGATGTTCAGCAGCAGCGCTGTCTGCCGGGTGCCGGGTGCGGCACTCTGCAGTGTGGCACCGCCGAAGTCATAGCGCGCGGTCTCGGTGGCCGTGCGCGGGTCCAGCACCGCAATGTAGGTGTCGAACACAGCTACCACACGGTTATCGGTCTGCCAGTCCAGGCGCAGCAGCATGCTTCCCTGGCTTGCCTGGTAGACCGGTCCCTCCTCGGTGTCTGCGGTATCCATGAAGTAGACATTGCAGCTGAGCTGCCCGTCCCGCGCCGCCAGCGTACCAGCCGCAAAGCGGCGGTTGTCCGGAGCAAAATCCAGCGCGATGGGCGTGCCCTCGCTCTGGGTCATCTGCCAGCTGTAGGTGGGATTGAAGGATGGATCGAAGATCTGCAGCTGGGCGGTATAGCGTCCCGATTCGGTAACCACCGCCAGCGTATTGTTGTTGGACATGGCACACAGCAGGATGCCTTCGTCGAAGGTGCGGGTAAAGAGGCTGCGGGTCCGGCTGGACACCTGCAATTCGTTGCCGGCGCGGTTGTAAACCACGAACCGGGTACCTCCCACCGCCAGCACCGGGCGGGCGTAGGAGGGCTGGAATTCATACACCTGGCTGCCGTAGGCGGAATAGACCACCACGTCCTCGCTGCCCAGCTCCACGAATCCGCCGGCCAGTTCTTCGATCTGCAGCGGTTCGGTGATACCGGTGTTCACCGGCCAGCTGCCGCTGCCCCGGTTGAGGTAGAGTGTCAGGCTGTCCACACCGTCGGCCAGCAGGGCAATGGAGGCCGACATGGCCCCCGTAAAGATGGCGATGAACAGCGCAATGATGAGCACCACCACCCCCAGCGCGATGGTGCGGCGGCGCTGCCGCTGTTTGAACAGCGGCGTCAGGGATTTGAGGTTGGTGGTCTGGGTTTTGTCGGGCGTCGGGGGCGTTGCGGAAGGTTCACCGCGCCGTACCGGCTGCGGTGTGCGCAGCCCGATGTCTCCGCTGGTACCGGGGATGGGTTTGGTGGAGGTATGCCCCTGTTCCCGCGCCAGCATCCGCTGCCGGCGTTCCTGGCGTTCCTTTTCGGCTTTGTTCACGAGGGGCTTCCCTCCTTTCCGGGTAGTGCGTTACAGGTCCGGGTAGGCCACATCTTCGAGAAACAGCCCCTTGGCAGGCAGCGTCGGGCCGGCCTGGCGGCGGTCCCGGCTCTGCAGCAGGGCGGGGATGGAATCCGGCGTGCGCTTGTGCAGCCCGGCTTCCACCAGCGTTCCCGCCAGGATACGGACCATATTGTACAGGTAACCGTCGGCAGTGACGGTAATGACAAAACGGTCACCGCAGCGGGACACCGTGCACCGGGAGATGGTACGCACGGTATCACCGTGGGCAGCGACCGAAGAACCCGACGCACACAGCGCCAGGAAGTCATGGGTACCGACGAACTGCGCGGCCGCCGCCTGCATGGCGGCAAGGTCCAGCGGCTGGGCTACCCGGTGACAGGTGTCCAGCGTAAAGGGGTCGTCGATACGTGCATTGAGGATGTGGTAGCAGTAGGTTTTTTCGTGGGCGGCGTAGCGGGCGTGGAAACCCTCCGGCACCGCCTGCACCGCCAGGGCACGGATGTCCGGCGGCAGATGGGCGTTGAGCGCCGGCACGATCTTTTCTGCCGGAACTCTGCCAGTATAGCAGAAACTGAGCGCGAAACGCCGCGCATGAACGCCTGCATCGGTGCGGGAGCAGCCTTTTACGTCGGGGCGGCTGCCCAGGACCGCCTGCATGGCGTCCTGCAGCACGGCGCAGACGGTGGGGGCGTTGGGCTGCACCTGAAATCCCGCATAGTTTGTCCCCTTATAGGTGATCCACAAAAGATACGTCATCCTACCAGCCCCGGCACAAAAAAGCGTGTGGAAACGATGACCGCCAGCGCAACGGCCAGCACCACGGCGCAGCGGGCGTCGGCGGCGGTGAACCGCAGCTGCTTGAGGCGGGTACGGCCCTCACCGCCGTGGTAGCAGCGGCATTCCATGGCCATGGCCAGCTCGTCGGCCCGACGGAAGGCCGAGATGAACAGCGGAATAAGGATGGGCACCAGCGCCTTGATGCGCTGGGTGAACTTGCCGGTGTCCAGCATGGCGCCGCGGGCCTTCTGGGCGTTCATGATCTTCTCGGTCTCCTCGATAAGGGTGGGGATGAACCGCAGGGCAATGGTCATCATCATGGCCAGCTCATGCACCGGGAAGTGCACCTTTTCCAGCGGCCGGAGCAGATTTTCGATGGCATCCGTCAGGACGATGGGGCTGGTGGTGTAGGTCAGCAGGCTGGTGCCCGCAATGAGGGCGCAGACCCGCACCGCCAGCAGGATGGCATAGCGCACACCCTCGGCGTAGATTTTGAAGACCCAGAAATGCATCAGCGGTTCCCCCTGCCCCGTGACGAAGAAGAGGTTGAGCACCGCCGTGAAGATGACGATGGGCACGATGGGTTTGAGGCTGCGCAGGATCAGTTTGCCGGGGATCCGGGCTACCCGGTAGAGCACGGCCAGCAGCAGCAGGGACAGGGCAATGCCCAGGGGATTGGCCGCCACGAAGAGCACCACGATATAGGCGATGGTGGCGATGAGTTTGAGCCGCGGGTCACATTGATGGATGACCGAACGTCCGGGATAGTATTGCCCGATGGTAATGTCTTTGAGCATTTACTCCACCCCCTTGTTCTGTCTGGCGGCCAGGGCTTTCTGGATGGTCTTGACTGCATAGGGAATGGTGTAGACGTCGGTGGGGATATCCAGGCCCATCTTGCGCAGTTTGAGGAAGATCTGGGTCACCTGGGGCACCGAAAGCCCCAGATCCAGCAGTTCCTGGGCACGGGCAAAGACCTTTTCCACCGTGTCGTACATGGCGATGCCCGCCTTGTGCAGTACCAGCACCCGGTTGGCGTATTTGGCGATATCCTCCATGGAGTGGCTGACCAGCAGCACGGTGATACCGGTTTTTTCGTGGTAGGCCTTGATCTGGCCGAGAATGGTGTCCCGGCCTTCGGGGTCGAGGCCCGCGGCGGGTTCATCCAGCACCAGCACCCGGGGCTGCATGGCCATGACGCCGGCAATGGCTACCCGGCGCTTCTGGCCGCCGGACAGCTCGAAGGGGCTTTTTTCCAGCAGTTCGTCGCTGAGACCCACAAAAGCCGCCGCTTCCTTGACGCGGCGCTGGATCTCGGCTTCGTCCAGACCCATATTCCGCGGACCGTAGGCGATGTCCTTGGCGCAGGTCTCCTCGAAAAGCTGGTACTCGGGGTACTGCATGACCAGGCCCACCAGGAACCGGAAGGAGCGCAGGTCCGCGCCGGGAGCCCACAGGTCCTTGCCGTCCACCAGCACCCGGCCCGACGTGGGACGGTTGATGCCGTTGAAATGGCTGATGAGGGTGGACTTGCCGCTGCCGGTAGAGCCGATGATGCCCACGAAGTCCCCTTCCTCCACCGAGAAGGATACGTCGTCCAGCGCGGTGGTGGCATCCGGCATGCCGGGGTTGTATACATATTTCAGATGTTCAACACGAATGATCTCTGACACAGTTGATTCCTTTCCCGCGGAATACCGCCCGGTTCTGCACCGGTGCCGTTTCCGCCCTGTAGGGGATGATGGTTTTTCAGTCCTTGAGCAGTTGGAACAGTTCCTCGGCGCAGCGGTCGGGGGTGATGACGTTCTCCGGCATGGGGATGCCGGCCTTGACCAGTTCATCCCGCAGTTCCGCGGCCTGGGGCACATCCAGATGATAGCTGTGCAGCCGCTCGGTCTGGCTGAAGACCTGCTCGGGGGTGCCCTCCATGACGATGCGGCCCCGGCTCATGACCAGTACCCGGTCGGCCTGGGCGGCCTCCTCCATATAGTGGGTGATGGAGACGATGGTGATGCCGGCCTCCCGCAGCTGGCGGATGGTCCGCATGACCTGGGCGCGGCCATGGGGATCCAGCATGGCGGTGGCCTCGTCCAGCACCAGGCAGTCGGGGCGCATGGCAATGACCCCCGCAATGGCCACCCGCTGTTTCTGACCTCCCGACAGTTTGTAGGGCGCAGCATCCCGTTTTTCGTAGATGCCCGCCAGCTTCATGGCTTCGTCGATGCGGGTGCGGATCTCGGCCGGCGGTACGCCCAGATTTTCCGGCGCAAAGGCCACGTCCTCCTCCACGATGGTGGCGACGATCTGGTTGTCGGGGTTCTGGAACACCATGCCCACCTTCTGGCGGATGTCATAGAGGTGTTCCTCGTTGCGGGTGTCCATGTCCTCCACCAGCACGGTGCCGGTCTCGGGCAGAAGAATGGCGTTCAGGTGCTTGGCCAGCGTGCTCTTGCCGCAGCCGTTGGCCCCCAGCACCGCCACAAATTCCCCGCGGTGCAGGTCCATGCTGACCCCGTCCACCGCGTAGCGCGGCTGGTCGGGATCATAGCGGAATTTTACCTCCTGTACGCGGAGCATGGGTGTTTCGGTAGGCATAATCACTTCTCCCAAATGGCGGTGGCACCGCAGGGCACCACGCCGCCGGTGGCCGAGACCGGCAGACCGATCTCGTCGCAGTGGGTATGACCGCCCTGCACGGGGCAGAGGGTCGTTTTGACGATGTATTCCATCACCGCCGGGCTGAGGCCCTCGGTGTAGGAGTTGATGGCGAAGAACAGCGGATCGTCGCTGAGGACCTGCTCGGTGAGGGCGATGAGGTCGTAGACATTGTCCTCCAGCTTCCAGATCTCACCGCCGGGCCCCCGCCCGTAGCTGGGCGGGTCCATGATGACGCCGTCATACTTGTTGCCGCGGCGGATCTCCCGCTGGACAAATTTGGCGCAGTCATCCACGATCCAGCGGCAGGGCCGGTCGGCCAGATGGCTGGCCGCGGCGTTTTCCCGCGCCCAGGCCACCATACCTTTGCTGGCGTCCACATGGGTCACGCTGGCCCCTGCGGCCAGGCAGGCCAGGGTTGCGCCGCCGGTGTAGCCGAAGAGGTTGAGCACCTTGATGGGACGGCCCGCTTGCCGTATTTTTTCCTGATACCAGGCCCAGTTGACGGCCTGTTCCGGGAATACGCCGGTATGCTTGAAGCCGGTGGGACTGACGATAAGCGTCAGGTCCTGCCAGTGGATCTGCCATTTCTGGGGCAGCTTTTTGTGATAGTTCCACTGGCCGCCGCCCTTGGCGGAGCGGTAGTAGATGGCGTCGGCCTTGGCCCACAGCGGGCTGGTCTCGGCATTTTTCCAGATGACCTGCGGGTCGGGGCGGATCAGCAGCGTGCTGCCCCAGCGCTCCAGCCGGTTGTGGTTGGTGGCGTCCAGCAGTTCATAATCCCGCCAGGTATCGGCAGGGCGCATAGGCGATTCTCCTTCCTTACTTGTCGAGGATGCGCTGGCGGATCATATCCGCGATGCGGTCGGCGCTGGTCTGGATGGCGGCATGGTCTTCGCCCTCCACCATGACCCGGATCTTGGGCTCGGTGCCGGAAACGCGCACCAGCACACGGCCCATGCCCATCAGGCTCTGCTGCTGGCTCTCGATGAAGCCGGCAATATATTCATCCTCTTTGTAGGCCTGTTTCTGTTCCTTGTTGGCCGTCAGGTTGATGAGCACCTGGGGGAACTTGGTGTACACCCCGTTGAGGTCGCTCATCTTGGTGGCCGGGTTTTCCGCCTTCTTGCGGGCCAGCACTTTCAGCAGCTTGCCGGCGGTCAGCTCGCCGTCACCGGTGGTGGAATGATGCAGGAAGATCACGTGGCCGCTCTGCTCACCGCCGATGGCGTAGCCCCGGGCCCGCATCTCCTCCAGCACGTACCGGTCGCCCACCGCCGTGCGGGCGGTCTCAATGCCCAGGGCCTCCATATGCTTCATAAAGCCCAGGTTGGACATGACGGTCACCACCACGGTGTTGCCGTCCAGGCGGCCGCGCTCCTTCATATCAGCGCCCACCAGGGCGATGATCTTGTCGCCGTCCATCTCGGCGCCGTTTTCGTCGCAGCCCAGGCAGCGGTCGGCGTCGCCGTCAAAGGCAATGCCGCAGTCATAGCCGCCTTCCTTGACGGCAGCTTCCAGCGCTTCCAGATGGGTGGAACCGCAGCCGTCGTTCACCGAAACACCGTCCTGCAGGGTACCCATGAAGCCGCACTCGCAGCCCAGGCGGGGGAACAGTTTCTGGGCCACCGCCGCGGAGGCACCGTTGGCGCAGTCAAACAGCACTTTCAGGCCGGTGAGGTCGGCATCGATGTGCTCCTGCAGGAAATCCACATAGTCGTCGATGCCGGTGCGGCACATATGGATGCGGCCGATGTCGGCACCCTCCGCCAGACGGATGTCGGCGCAGTTGTTGAAGACATGGGCCTCGATCTGGTCCTCCACCTCGTCGGGGAGCTTGTAGCCGTCCCCCTTGAAGATCTTGATGCCGTTGAATTCCATGGGGTTATGGGAGGCCGAGATCATGATGCCGGCGTCGGCATGGTACTTGCGCACCAGGTAGGCCACGCCGGGGGTGGGGATCACGCCCAGCAGGTCCACGTCGGCACCCACGCTGCACAGGCCCGCCGCCAGGGTGGACTCCAGCATGTCGCCGGAGACCCGGGTGTCCTTGCCGATGAGGATCTTGGGACGGTGCCCGTCCAGGCGGGTCAGCACCGCCGCAGTGCCGCGGCCGATCTGCAGCGCCAGTTCACAGGTAAGGTCCTTGCCCGCCACGCCGCGGACGCCGTCGGTTCCAAACAGTTTACCCATAGTATCAGGTCCTTTCGTACTCAAATCGTTTTTTCCTATTCTATGCGCCCGGCCTGTCCGCCGGTGCGGATCTGTCGTGCTCAAAACATACTCTGCTGGCCGTCGTCTTCATCAAACCGGCGGGGCACCGCCATATGCAGATGCTCGTAGGCCAGCCGGGTCACGCAGCGCCCCCGCGGGGTGCGGGTCAGCATGCCCATCTGCATCAGATAGGGTTCGCAGAGGTCCTCCAGGGTGACGCTCTCCTCCCCCAGAGCCGCCGCCAGGGTCTCCAGCCCCACCGGCCCGCCGCCGTACATCTCGATGATGGCGCGCAGCAGGCTGCGGTCCAGCTCGTCCAGGCCCATCTCGTCGATGTCCATCCACTTGCGGGCTTCCACGGCGGTCTCCTCGTCGATGGTGCCGTCCCCCTGCACGGTGGCAAAATCCCGCACCCGCTTGAGCAGACGGTTGGCGATACGGGGCGTACCGCGGCTGCAGCGGGCCAGTTCCAGGGCCCCTTCCTCGGTGATGGGGATCCCCAGAATGCCGGCGCTGCGGGTGATGATCTGTGCCAGTTCCTTGGGGCTGTAGGGCTCCAGCTTGAGCAGGATGCCGAAGCGGTCCCGCAGCGGCCCGGTGAGCTGCCCGGCCCGGGTGGTGGCGCCGATCAGCGTGAACCGGGGCAGGTTGATGCGGATGCTCTGGGCACTGGGGCCTTTGCCGATCATGATATCCAGGGCATAGTCCTCCAAAGCCGGGTAGAGCACCTCCTCCACCTGGCGGGAAAGGCGGTGGATCTCGTCAATAAAAAGGACGTCCCCCTCCTGCAGATTGGTCAGCAGGGCGGCCAGGTCACCAGGCTTCTCGATGGCAGGGCCCGAGGTGATGCGGATCTGTACCCCCATCTCCTGGGCCACAATGCCGGCCAGGGTGGTTTTGCCCAGGCCCGGCGGGCCGTAGAGCAGGATGTGGTCCATGGGCTCGCCACGCTGCTGGGCTGCCCGCAGATAGACCCGCAGGTTGCCCTTGGCCTTTTCCTGGCCCACATAGTCGTCCAGGGTTTTGGGGCGCAGGCTGATCTCTTCCGCGTCGGCAGGCAGGGCGTCGGGGCTGACCAGCCGGCTGGGATCTACGGTGTATTCCTGATTCATAGCGGTCTGTCCCCTCCTTTACCGGGCGCGCGACAGGCTGCGCAGCGCCACTTTGATGATGTCCTGCACGGACAGGGTCTCGTCCACCCGGGCCACGGCCGCCGCCGCGTCGGAGGGTGTATAGCCCAGGCTGACCAGAGCCGCCACCGCCTGGGCAGGGGCAGAACTGGGCATGGGCGCCGAGAGGTCCGCCCCGCCGAAGCCGGTGCCGTCGGCCAGGCCCTTGCCCACCTTGTCCTTCAGTTCCAGGGTGATGCGCTGGGCCAGCTTCGGTCCCACGCCCGAGGCCTTGGTAAAGGCCTTGTGGTCGCCGGAGGAGGCCGCCAGGGCGATTTTTTCGGGGCTCATCACCGAGAGGATGGCCAGGCCCGCCTTGGGTCCCACGCCGGAGACGGCGGTGAGCATCTTGAAACAGTCCCGCTGTTCCTCGGTGGCAAAGCCGTAGAGGGAGACATCGTTCTCGCTGACGTTCATGACGGTGTAGACCGTGCCCTCCTGCCCCGGGGCGGGCAGCGCCTCGCCGGTGGTGGCAGGGATCTGCACGGCATATCCCACCCCGCCGCAGCTGATGACGGCGGTGTCCAGCGTCTTTTTCAGAATTTTGCCGGTCAGGCAATAGATCATGGTATCCTTCCTTGCTGTTCAAAGGGGCACGGCGCTCAGCGCGGCTGCGTGCCCATCAGGCGGCTGCGGCTGCAATGGCAATGGGCAATGGCCATGCCCAGCGCGTCCGCCGTGTCGTCGGGTTTGGGGATGGTTTCCAGGTGCAGCATCATGCGGGTCATCTCCTGGATCTGCTTTTTCACGGCCTTGCCGTATCCGGTGATGGCCTGTTTGACCTGCATAGGGGTGTATTCGTAGATCGGCACACCGCACTGGGCAGCCGCCAGCAGGATCACCCCGCGGGCTTCCGCCACACCGATGACGGTGGTCTGGTTGTGCTGGTAGTACAGTTTTTCGATGGAGAGCGCCTCCGGCGCATACCGGCGGCAGACATCCAGCACCGAGTCGTAGATCTCGCACAGGCGCTGTTCAAAGGGGGTATCCTTCTCCGTGAGGATGGCGCCGTAGCCGATAGGGGAAAACCGGTTTCCCACATACTCCACGACCCCCCAGCCCACGATGGCATACCCGGGATCAATGCCCAGTACCCGCAACTTTCTACACCTCCCCACTTTAACCGATATAGTATACCACAAAATCCTGATGCCGTCCACCGTGCATTCCGGCTTTTTGTTTTCCATAAAACCTCAATGCATCGTTATTTTCAAAAAAAGTTGATTTTTTTTGAAAAAAGGGGTTGATTTTTTCGTTCGGGTTTGGTATGATTATTGGCGTCGCAAGAAGCGCGGCGCCCAAGAACATGGACGGTTAGCTCAGCTGGTAGAGCATCTGCTTGACGTGCAGGAGGTCACAGGTTCGAGTCCTGTACCGTCCACCAAATCAGTCCGGAACGAAAGTTCCGGGCTTTTTTATTTTTGTATGTCACAAAAGAGCAGCGGCGTGCAGGCTTTCAGGCTTGCACGCCGCTGTGGTTTTATGGTCAATTATTGAGCGCGGCGGTTTTCCCGCTCCCGGTGCTCCCGGCGGTCCCCCTTGCGGGGTTCCTCCTCCGGCGGGCGGCGGGTCAGGCGGACCTCCTGCACGCGGCGGTGGCTCACACGGGTCACCGTGCCGTCGCAGTCGCCCCACACAAAGTGGTCCCCCACCTTGGGCAGACGGCCCAGCTTTTCCTGCACCAGGCCACTGATGGCGATGGCGTCGATCTCCTCCTGGTCCTTGATGGAGAGTTCCTCGGCCACATCGTCGATGCCGGCGGCGCCGGACACCAGCCAGCTGCCGTCGCTCTGCTGGTGGATCTCCTCCACGACGTCGTCATGTTCATCCCAGATCTCGCCCACCAGCTCCTCCAGGATATCCTCCAGCGTGATGATGCCGGCGGTGCCGCCGTATTCATCCACCACGACGGCCATATGGTGCTTGCTTTCCCGCAGGGTCAGCAGCAGGCTGGAAATCTGGGTGGCGGTGGTGGTGTACAGCGTCGGGCTCACGAGGTTTTCCAGTTTCACCTCTTTGACGTTGCCCTTGCGCAGCGCCGCGAAGCAGTCCTTCTCATGCACCACGCCGATGATATTGTCGATGGTCTCGTGGTAGACCGGCAGGCGGGAATACCCGCTCTCGGCAAACATATCCACGACCTCTTCCATTGGCGTGTCGTCCTCCACGGCCACCACATCCACGCGGGGCGTCAGGACGTCCTCCACTTCCACGTCATCGAATTCGATGGCGCTGCGGATCAGCTCGCTCTCCCGGTCGGTCAGCTCGCCGTCCTTTTCGGCCTCACTGACCATGGTGACGAGCTCACCTTCGGTGATGGTGTCCCGCTCACCTTTGTAAAAACGCTTGGCGAGGAAGTTTTTCCACTGTCCGAAGATCCAGTTCAGCGGGGTGAACACCGTGACCAGCACGCTGAGGGTGGGCGCAAAGCTCAGCGCCAGCGATTCCGGCATCTCCTTGGCCATACTCTTGGGGGTGATCTCACCAAAGGTGAGCACCACCAGGGTCAGCACAACGGTGGATACCGTGGGGCCGTACGCTCCGCCCAGCACCTGGGTGAAAAGCACCGTGCCGATGGAGGACGCGCCGATGTTGACGATATTGTTGCCGATGAGGATGGTGCTGAGCAGGCTGTCGTACCGCTCGGCCAGCGAGAGGACCTTGGCGGCCTGCCGGTCGCCTGCGTCGGCGCGGCTGCGCAGACGGATCAGGTTCAAGGAAGAATACGCGGTTTCGGCCGAAGAAAAGAAGGCCGACATGCACACCAGTACAACCAGTGCCACGATCATAAATATACTGCCATCGTCCATTGGGGAAACTACCAACTCTACTTTCTGTATTGAAATTTTATGCGCCCTGCAAAAAGTACAGTGAACGCATATTGTAATGTATGATACCATATTTCTCTGCAAAACGCAAGATGACCGGCACGGGAGGCGCAAAACGCGCAAATCCGCCAAAAGACGGTTTCCTTCCTGCAAAAAGAAGCGCCGGGATGCACAAATCCTGCCGCATTGCGTCCCAAGCGGCCGCGTGCTATAATAAGGTGTATTTTTGTATTCCCGGACAAGGAGGCCCCTGATGAATTCCCTTTCCACCCTTTGCCGGCGGCACCGCCGGCTGCTGCTGGCGGCCGGATACCTGCTGATCCTGGCTTTTGCCGTGATGTATCTGCGCGTCACCATCAGCGTACCGCCTGAGGGCGACGACAAACTGACCCTGAACAAATGGATGTTCGATTTCAACCGCATGTCCTTCTGGGAATACCTCTGGCGGGACCTGGGCGAACGGCTGGAATATTTTACCCTGCATCAGGTCCGGTTTTTCCCGTTCCATTACCCCTCGGCGTTTTCGCTGCTGTTTTTCGGCAATCTGACCAGCTACCGGCTGTATATCATCGCCGTGACCGCCGCGGCCGGGTTCCTGACCAGCCGGGTGATCGCAAAACTCAGCCGCAGCAACGCGATGGCATTGGGCTGTTTTGCGCTGGGACTGGCGTTGGCTCCGCTTTACAATGAGGGCATGTACAGCTACTACGCTGTCCCCCAGAAGGCCCTGTTCTGGGCCATGGCGGGCTGGCTGTGCCTGCTGCGGCTGGAGGATACCGGTCATCGCCGCTGGGGCGTGGCTGCCGGGGTGCTGGCCTTTGTTTCCTGCGGCACCTACGAGATCGGCTACATGTACACCGTGATCGCCGTGGTGCTGTGGGTGGTGCTCCGCCGCAGCCTGAAAAAGGGCCTGCTGGGCTGTGCGCCCACGCTGGCCGGCACCGCTGTGGCCCTGGCCTTCCATCTGGGCTGTTCCCGGGGCACCGGTTCCACCGGCAACGCCCTGGCCCTGAACCTGCCCGAGATTGCCCGGGTCACGGTACAGCAGATGGCCGCCTCCATCCCCTTCCTCAATCCCCTGCTGCAGGAGCAGGATCCCGGCGTCATCACCGGCGGCGACAAGCTCTGGCCGCTGCTGCTGGGCCTTGTGGTGGGACTGGCGCTCTGTTTTGCCGCCCCGCGGTGGAAGACCCGCTCCAAAACGCTGGGCGGTCTGGCCCTGCTGGGCCTGGCGCTCTGGGCCGGTCCGGCGCTGCTGCTGGCCTGTTCCGAGCGATACCAGCAGCCGGAAGCCATCACCTGGAAGTGGGGCTACATCCCGGCTGCGGCCAGTTCTGTGGGCCTGGCCTTGCTGCTGGCGGCCCTGGTGGCCCTGCTGGCCGGTGCCCTGTCCCGCCTGCCCCGGGTGCCCGGCGTGCTGCTGCGGCTGGCACTGACGGGGCTCATTGCCGTGGGCCTCTGCGCCAACGGTGCCTACACCCGCGCCTGCCTGCGCAACCATCATGCCCAGAACCTGGACAACTATTACTTCTTTGTGGATACCATCTCGGCCGGGCTGGCGGATGCCGTCACCGGCGATGATCTGATCCTCTGCAACGAAAACGTCTGGGGCAGCAACCCCGACGCGGAGTCCAACTTCTTCAGCCGGTTCACGGGACGGGAGCTCCACGCCCAGGTGATGGGCGCCGGGGAAGTGCCCGACGATCTGACCGGCTCTGTGTACGGCTACCAGACCTACCGCAACTATGGCGGCTACGATCTGGCCTGGTGCGGCCGCGCCCAGGACACCACCGGCGAGTTGCTGGACACCCTGCAGGTTTATGTGCAGGGCGCTGTGGTGCCCGACAACGCGGTGATCAAATACAAGGTCCGTCTGCCGGACGGCACCGAGGAAGCCCGGGCCATCTGCCTGCTGGACTGCGACAAGACCCCGCGCAACGCCAAGGGGGACTATCTTGCCACGGTGGAGGACTCCTCCATCCTCAACGCCAAGATCATGATCTGGGACGGCTGAGTCCTGAAAAGAGGTTACAACGATGCAACACCTGGTTTCCCTGCTGCGGAAAAACAAGCTGTTCGCCGCTCTCCTGGCGGTGGAACTGGCGGTGACGGTCTGGCTGGCGGTGACGGTCTGGCTGGCGGCAGGGCTGTTCGGGCCGGCGTACACCCTGGCGCTGACCCCCGACACCTTTGCCAACAATTTTTCCGGCATTGCCGCCCTCAGCGAGGACGGCGGCGCCCTGCAGATCTGGAATGACAGCGGTTTTACCACCGACAAGGAGATCACCTTTTCCTCGGCCGGCACGGCACTGCCTTCCGGCGCCTACGAGGTGACGGTGGACTACTTTTCCTGCCAGACCCCCGACGCTCCCACCTTCAGTGTGCAGCAGAGTGCCGGGTCGCTGACCTTCTCCTCTGAAAAGACGCCTTCCGCCGTGCAAGCCGACGCCCTGACCCTGGATGACGGCCACCGCACGGTCTCCACCCGACTGTGGGTCAGCTCCGGCGCCAGACTGCAGGACCTGACCGCCACCCTGCATTATGGGGAAGGGCAGCTCTATCTGTACGGCATCCGCTTTACCGAACAGCCCATCTACCGGCTGACCCGCCTGGTCTGCTTTGTCTTCTTCTTTGCCGTGGTGGATTTTCTCGGCTGGCTGCTCTTTGCCTGCACCGGTGCCCAGGGCGCCCCCCGACGCCGCGCCCTGCGGCTGCCGCTGGCTCTGCTGGGCATCACGGTGCTGGCCTGTCTGCCGCTCTTCAGCGACCATCTCTATTTCGGCCACGACCTGCGCTACCACCTGCAGCGCATCACCGCCATGGCCGCCGAGTTGTCCTACGGGCAGTTCCCGGTGCGCATTACCACTACCACTCTGAACGGCTACGGCTACATCAACCCGCTGTGCTACTGTGAACTGTTTTTGCTGCTGCCTGCCCTGCTGTACAACGCCTGGCTGCCGCTGCGCACCTGCTACCAGGTGTACATCTTTGGGGTGACGCTGGCAGCCTGCGGCTTCAGCTATCTCTGCTTTGCCCGGATCTCCGGCAGCCGCCGCGGCGGTGTGCTGGGCGCCGCCCTCTATACGCTGTCGACCTACCGGCTGGTCTGCGTCTATTTCCGCGCCGCGGTGGGAGAATACACCGCCATGAGTTTCCTGCCGCTGGTGCTGCTGGGCGTCTACGAGATCTACACCTGCGAAAAGCCCCGTTTTGCCCAGTGGGCGCCCCTGGCCTTCGGCATGGCGGCTCTGGTGCAAAGCCATCTGATCTCCACCGAACTCACCGGCGCTTTTCTCCTGCTGTTCTGCCTGCTGCGGCTGCGGCAGACGCTGCGCCCCGCCCGCCTGCTGGCCTGGTGCAAGGCCGCCCTGCTGGCTTTCGGGCTGAGCGCCTGGTTCCTGTTCCCCTTCATCTCCACCAGCCTCTCGGTACCGCTGCAGGTCAACGAGGGTCTGCCCGGCAAGCCCCAGAGTGAGGGTCTGACCCTGATGCAGCTGCTCAATCCCTTTGGCCCCGGCTTCGGCGGCACCTCGTCGGGCACCTCCACCGACATGAGCCTGACACTCGGCCTGCCTCTGGTGCTGGGTGTGGCCCTGGTGGTCTTCTGCCTGTTCCGCCGCGACCGGTGGGAGCTCCCCCCCGCCCTGCGGCTGACAGCCGGGCTGGGCACCCTGGCGGTGATCCTCTCCCTGCAGATTTTCCCCTGGGATTTCCTGGAAAGCTGGGTGGGCAGCGGCATCGCCAAGCTGACCGGCACCTTCCAGTATCCCTGGCGGTTTCTGGCGCTGGCCACCCTGCTGTTCTGTGCCGCCACCCTGCTGGCGCTGCGGCTGGCGGGGCAGCACCGGCCGCAGATGCTCCGGCTGGGGACCTTTGTGCTGGCGGCCTGCACGGTGCTGAGCGTGAGCGTCTTCCAGATGCAGCTGCTCACCTGTTCGGAGCTGACCGGCAACACCATCAGCCGGGACGACACCCGGGACGTGGGCCTGGGCGAATATATGATCGACGGGTGCAGTATCTATGAAACGATCTGGGCCCAGCCCAAACCCGGCAGCGAGGAACTGACGCTGACCGGCTACGAGAAAAAGCAGGGCGTCGCCTATCTGAGTGTGGAGAACGCAGGCGGCGATGCCGACATCTCGGTGCCCATCTTCAACTACGGCCATTACACGGCCGCCGATACCGCCACCGGCACTGCGGTTCCCTTCACCAGCGGCGAGAATGCCCGCATTGTGCTGACGATCCCCGCCGGATACAACGGCACCATCGCCATCGCCTGGCACAGTCCCCTGTGGTGGCGCGGATGCGAGCTGCTCTCCCTGCTGTGCGCCGCCGGCAGCCTGCTCTGCTGGCTGGTACGGCGCCGCGCCCGGTCCTGACCTTCGCTTTTGCCCGCCCTCCGGCATGCCGGAGGGCGGTTTTTCTGCAGCCGTTTTTCTCAAAAAATTTTACAAAGATTGCAACAGTTTTCCATTCTGCGTCGTTATAGTATACAGAAGCCCAATTTATGGCATAGCATCGCCAAGTCGTACAAATTCCGGCAAAACGCACCGGATTTTCTTGTCGTCTTTTCCGCTTGCTTTTGCCGCGGTTTTCGGCGTATAATGGTACATCGCCATAGGTATGCTGTTTCGTTTGGAAGATAAAAGGAGTTTCCTATGCGTAACTGGTGTATGCGTCATCCTGTATGGTTCATGGCGCTGTATGCATTATTTTATTTGCTCTGTTTCCATTTTCTGGAGAAGACCATTCTGGTGCCGGATCTGTGGGTCCACTGCCGCCTGGATGACCTGATCCCCTTCTGCAAATATGCGATCATTCCCTATGTGATGTGGTTCCCGTGGATCCCGTTCACGCTGTTTTACATACTGCGGCATGCCCCGCGGTCGGATTTCTGGCGGCTCTGCCTGCCCCTGTTCGCTGGCATGACATTGTCGCTGCTGTTCTACGTGATGGTTCCCAACGGGCTGGCGCTGCGTCCCCACAGCATTGCCGGCAACGACATTTTTGCCGAGGCAGTGCGCACCCTCTACCGCCACGACACCCCCACCAACGTCTGCCCTTCCATCCATGTGTTCAACTCGGTGACGCTGATGCTGGCCTACTACCGCTGCAGCTGCTTCGACGCGCCTCGCCGCCGCTGGATGCGCCCGGCCGCCGCAGGGCTCTGTCTGGCCATCACCCTTTCCACCATGCTGCTCAAGCAGCACAGTGTGATCGATGTGGTGTTCGGCATCCTGCTGGCCCTGGCGCTGGATTACCTCGCCGCCGTGGTGGAGACCGAAACCTCGCCCCTGCATCACCGCCACCGCAAAGAGCGTCTGCCCGAATGGTGGTAAATACAAAAAATCCCCGACGGAAATTGAACAGGTCCAGTAAAAACGGACAGTGACAAAATACCCCCTGATGTAGGAAAATGTAAGTACTACATCAGGGGGTATTGTCATGAATAAACGAAATTACACACACATTCAAGAACTGTTGCCTCGAATCAAGGCAATGCTGGCAGAAGGAAAAACACAGCGGGAAGTGGCGGAGTACTATGGATTTAAAGACAAATATGTGGTGAAGCAACTGTTGACACGGGAACGCCGAAAAGAGCGGAAGCTGGAAGCAGGGATTATTCCGCGGTCGAAAGGACGGCCAAGGAAGAATGCTGTGCCAAGAGACATCATAGCGGAGCAGGCATATGAGATCCAGCGTTTGAAAATGGAGAATGAATTGCTGCGGGATTTTCTGCAATCCACAGGAAGGAAGTGAGAGCAAAAGCGAAGTATGCGGTGATTTACCGCCACAGGAAAGAGTCCCCTATACTGGTTATGTGCAAATTTTTTTCGGTGTCCAGAAGCGGATATTACAGCTTTGTAAGGCGAATGGACCGTCCGGAGAAGGATGCTGGCCTTGCCGAAACGATCCGGCAGCAGCAAAGCAAATGCTTTCATACTTACGGTTACCGGCGGATGTGGCAATGGCTGAAGGAAAACAAAGGTATTTACCATAATCCCAAGACAATTCTGCGTGTCATGCAAAAATACGGCCTGTTGGCGGAGATTCGCCGCCGCAGGAAATGGAAACAGATGGGCCAGCAGGTATACAAATACGAGAATCTTCTCAACCGGGACTTTCACGCTGAAGCCCCGAACAGCAAATGGGTGACCGATATTTCCTATATTAAGACCAAACAAGGTGTATTGTATCTGTCTATGATCCGTGATCTGTACGACAACAGTATTGTGTCCTACAAGACTGCGACACAGCAAACGGTGAACCTGGTCCTTGACACCATTCGCCAAGCAGTGCGCAGAGAAAAGAAGAAGGCCGCTGCGGAGTTGCAGCTCCACAGCGACCAAGGCTTTCAATACACATCCCAAGCATATTTCAAGCTAACTCAACAATACGGCATTACGCCTTCGATGTCAAGACGTGGAAACCCGTATGACAACGCAATGGCGGAAAACTTTTTCTCTATCCTAAAAACAGAGTGCATCTACCGCCACAAACCGGCAACCTTCTCTGAAGCAAATGAAATGATTGACCGCTATATCCATTTTTACAACTACGAGCGTATCCAAAGTAAAACAGGAGTAGCGCCGCTGACGCTGCGCCACTCCTGCTAAAACTGAATATTCCTACACCCGGGGCTTTTTTGTGCTGTCTGCACAATCTGGGGCGGTTCAAATCCCGCCGGGGTTTTGTTTTGTTCTTTTACAGCGCGTAGACCAGAATTCCCACAATGATGAGGGCCAGCGCCAGAATCTTTCTGGGGTTCATCTTCTCATGGAAAATGGTAATACCAAAGATCGTCACATACAGGTAGCCGGTGGCCTCCAGTACAGGACCCACATTCAGCGGCACCCCCTTGTAGGCCAGCATCGTCAGCAGCGTGCAGCCCACAAAAAGGCCATACCCCAGCAAGACCCGCCAGTCGGTATACTCGGCCAGCAGGGATTTGTGTTCCCGCACGGCGGCCTTTTTGAGCAGTACCTGGGACACCGATGCCAGAAAGGTGCTGAAAAGGTAGAGCAATACATAGGGAAGCTGAGCCTGTGTCATGAGCAATCCTCCCCTTCGTGGTCGGCCCGGACAAAGAGCACGATGCCAGCCACAATGATGACCGCCCCCAGGACCTGCCGCAGGGTAACGGTCTCGTCAAACAGGAGGAACCCCAGCAGAATGCCCCAGACAACGGTGACAGCCTTGTTGGCGTAGGCGGTGGTCAGCGGCAGATGTTTGATGACCTGCTGCCAGCCGAAGGCATAGACGACCAGCGCCGCCAGCATACCGCCGTAGAGCAGAAAGAACGGCACGCTGAGGAAGGCCTGCCGGGCCGCCAGTTTGCTGCAGACGCTGCTCATGGCGTAGATGCCCAGGAAGATATGCAGGATAAGGAACCATTTCGCCTGTTTCACCGGGACGCCTCCTCATGGTGCAGATACTCCCGTGCCACATACTGTGGCGCGTTGTTGGCGCACATATAGATGCGGCCCACATACTCCCCGATCAGGCCCAGGACAATGAGGATGATCCCGCCCAGAAGGAGCAGCAGTGCCGTGGTGGAAGCCCAGCCCAGCGGGGCGGTGTGGCGGGTGAAATGGCTGATGATGATGTAGATGATATAGAAGAAGCCTGCCACCGCCGACAGGGTGCCGAAATAGGTGGCGATGCGCAGCGGCTTGACCGAAAAGGAGGTAAACCCGTTCATCCACAGTCCCAGCAGCTTGCCCAGCGTATAGCCGGAGCGGCCCTCCTCCCGGGCACGGTGGTGCACCGACACATTGCAGATGTTCTTGGTGGTGCGCAGCACCAGACCGATCACATAGGGATAGCAGTGCTCATAGCGGATCATCTCGTCCATCACGAAGCGGCGGGCGGCAAAGTAGCTGTTGACCACCAGCTCGGGCGGCTTGCCCAGCATGATCTCGGTCATCTTGCTGTTCACCCAGCTGCCGAAATTGCGCCAGCCTGCCTGCCGCTTGTTGTCGTAGCTGGCATAGACCACGTCATACCCGGCCTGGATCTTTTCCAGCAGCTTGCCCACCTCGTCGGCGGGGGTCTGGCCGTCGTCGTCCAGGCAGATGATGATATCTCCGGTGCACTGGTGGAAACCGGCCATCAGGGCGGCATGCTGGCCGAAATTGCGGGCCAGGTCCACCCCCTGTACATGGGGATCCGCCGCCACCAGGCTGCGGATGGTGCCCAGCGTGCCGTCCGGCGAACAGTCATTGACCAGCACGATTTCATAGTCATACTGGGGCATGGTGCGCATGGTATCGGTGACTTCCCGCACCACCCCGGCCAGCGTGTGTTCCGAGCGGTAGCAGGGAATCACATAGGATAGTTTCTGCATACGTTTTTCTCCCTTTATGACACGGCGTCCGGCCGTTCGTAGACCACCAGATCCCTGGTGGAGACAACCTCCTGCCAGCCGTCTGCCAGCAGACGGGCCTCCGCCTCGGTGCCATGGTTCACCATGGCATACCGGGAATAAATGGTCTGGGTCTCATCGGCCAGATAGGTATTCCAGTCAAACTCAATGCCCACACCCGCCGGCACCGCGTAAAGATAGCCATGGAAGACATCGTCGTCGTAGGCATAGGCCAGCGTATGATCCCAGGGATCGTCGCTGTCCCGTGCCTCCACACGCTGGGTGAGGGCGGTCTCCACGGCGGTGATCTGTTCCCCCATCTCGGCATTCCAGGTGGACAGGCTGCTGCGCTGTGCGTTCATGGGCAGCAGCAGGATCATCAGCACCGGCAGGTAGACCACAGCCTGGCGGGCATTTTCCACCGTGACAGCGCCCAGCATCAGCATGCAGAGCAGCGCCAGGTGCCGGGGGGCGATGTTGTACATAAAGACCAGCACCAGGGCGATGACGCCGGCACAGACCAGCGCACAGACCTTGAAACGGCAGGGCCGCCCGCGGCACAGATCATAGACCAGACAGCCCACAGTGACGAGCACCATCACCACAAAGATCACACAGCCGGTACCCACATACTGGGGATCCCCCTGCAGGGTGGGCAGGATGCTGAGCCAGGCGGTATGCAGTTCCTTGGCAGCGCGGGTCAGCTCATAGCCCACCGCACCGGCCACATCGCCGGTGAGCAGCCGCTGCAGGCCGGAAAAATCCATGCCGCCGCCGCTGAAATAGGGCGCCGAGAGCTTGGTCATGGAAAACAGGGCCACCACAAAGCTGGCGGCCGCCGCAGCGCCGCAGAGGATCTTGCGGCGTTTCGTCCCCTGCCACAGCGCCGCCAGCGGGAAGGCCCAGAACAGCAGCGCATAGGGGCGGAAGATGGTTTCCAACGCGCAGGCGATCACCGCCACGGCGAACCAGCCGGGACGGAACCCGCGCAGCAGCGCCGCCGAGCTGCCCACGATGACCAGCGCCAGGGCGTAGTGCAGCGCCTCGGAAGAGCCGCAGAACACCAGGCTCAGCGGCACCCACAGGCAGACCAGTGTGAGGGCGCAGACCATCTGCTGCCAGACTTTCAGCCGGGCCGCGCGCACAAAGAACGCCATCCCCACAATGGTAAAGAAGATATTGCACCAGAACACCGTATTGACCCCGGCACCGAACAAAAAGCCCGGCAGGGCATACATCCAGATCAGGAAGGGGCCCCAGGTGCCGTACCGGCCGATGTCGGCGTGGCCCTCCTGATAGCCGAAATACCCCTGGGGCCCGCCATGGGTCAGTACACTGACCACCTGGCGGTTGTAGATGACCTCGTCATTGTCCATATTCGGGGCGATCCAGACCTGATTCAGCGGCGTGCGGTAGGCCAGCGAATAAAACACCAGCAAAAACAGCACTGCCCCCAAAACGCAGAGCAGCGCGTTGGGGGTCTTTTGCAGCCAGGTTTTGCACCGGCGTACCAGTTTGTTATTCCGTACGGTCGCCATTCCGGCCCTCCCCGGCCAGCTTGGCCATAAACACAACATCGCGGTACTGCCCGTCCAGCACTACCATATCCCGGCAGATTCCCTCCAGCACGAAGCCGGCCTTTTCATAGCTGCGGCGTGCAGGCAGATTTTCCGCCAGCAGCCGCAGACTGATCCGATGGAGCCCCAGCGTGGTAAAGCCAAAGTCGGTGAACAATCGGGCGGTCTCGGTGCCGAAGCCCTTGCCCCGGGCCGATTCCTCGCCGATGAAGATGCCGTACTCGGCGCTGCGGTTGGCGTGATCCACATCCCGGTAATAGACCGAACCCACCGGCCGGCCGTCGGTCTTGTCCTCGATGATATACTGCACCACCTGCCCGGTGGCCACCTTGGTGGCCAGCCAGTGCCGGTGCATCTCCGGGGTGAATTTTTCGCGGAAGATAAAGTTCTGCATCACCGACGGCGTGTTGCGCCAGGTCACAATGCGGCCGGTGTCCCCATCGGTGATGGGGCGCAGCACCACCAGCTGCCCGGTGATAACGGGAAGTTCCTGCATACGATTCATTCCTCTCTCATCCCCGCTCATACACGGTACAATACTGCCCCTGATGCAGGAGCGTCCATCCCTCGTCCAAAAGGCGCGCTTCCACCGCGCTGCCCGGGGAGGTCATCAGATAACGGGAGCGGATGACATGGCTCCCGTCCTCAAGGTATCCTGCCTCGTCAAACTGCAGCCCCATGCCGTCCGGCACCGCGTAGAGCATGCCCACGTGGGCGGCATCCCCGAAGGAATAGGCCACGGTGTGATCCCAGGGATCGTCGCTCCGGATGGCCGCCTGACTCTCGGTCAGCGCAGCAGTGAGCTGCTGACTCTCCTGAGCGATGGCCTCCCGCCAGGAGGGCATGCCGAAGCCGCCCCCCGCCGTCAACCCCAGGATCCCCGCCGCCGTCAGGGCCAGGGTAACCGCCGCGGTTCCCAGGGCAGGGCGCGGACTTTCCAGCACCAGCGCCGCCAGCAGCAGGATATCCAGCACCAGCGTATGGCGGGAAGCCTCGGTGGTGCGGTACATCACCATGAGAGCCAGAAAAATCACGGCGGAAGCTGCCGCCGCACAGCCCTTCCAGAAAACCGGCCGCTTATGGCGCCGGTCCCACACAAGGCAGCCGACGGTCACCGCCAGCAGCAGCAAAAAGATCAGGTAGTAGCCGCCGCCTTCGCCCCGCAGCGCCCCGGCGATCTCCTGCCCCACCTGGGTGAAGGCGGTGCGCAGTTTGTCCGCCGTGTAGCGGACTGCCGAGAACACCTGCAGATGGGCCAGCATCTTGAGCGGTGCGGTATCCACGTTGGTGAAAAAGTAGGGTGCGTAGAATTTGGACATCAGCACCAGCGTCGCCGCCAGCGAAGCCAGTGCCCCCGTCCCGCAGCGCAGCAAGGCCCGCCGGTGCGGCCAGGCCAGCACCAGCGGATAGAGCCAATAGACGGCATTATAGGGCCGGGCCAGGGTGGCCGCCGCGCAGAGGATGGCCAGCGCCGCCCAGGCCGGTTTGCGGCCAGTCCGACGCACCAGCACCGCCGTGCCGGTGATGGCCAGTGCCAGCGCATAGTGCAGCGGCTCCTGCATGGCGGAAAAAACATAGCGCACCGGCGCGTTCAGACAGGCCAGCACGACGCCGAAAGCCGCCTGCTGCCAGGCCTTGAGCCAGGCAGCCCGGGCAAAGACCAGCCAGCCCGCCGCCACGAAAAACAGGTTGCACCAAAGAAAAGCATTCTGTCCCCGGAAGAAAAAGCCGGGGATGGCGTACAGCCAGAAGATGGCCGGTCCCCAGGCCGCAAAGGTGCCGATGTCCGCATGGGATTCGTTGAAGCCGAAATACCCCTGGGGTGCACCGTATTCCACCACCGCCGACAGCTGTTTGCTGTAGACGACTTCGTCGCTCCAGGAGCTGGCAGGCAGGTAGATGCCGGTGACGGGGACCTTGTAGACCAGCCACTCATAGAGCAGCAAAAAGGCCAGCGCCGCCGCCAGGGTGGCCGCCGTGCCCGGCCAGAAGGATTTACTGCGCATAGAACGCAAAAACACAGTCGATGACCCGGTTGCGGTCCTCTTCGGTCATGCCGTAGTAGAGGGGCAGCCGTACCAGCCGTTCGCTCTCCCGGGTGGTGTAGCGATCCTCCCCGTCAAAGCGGCCGAATTTGCGGCCCGCCGGGGCAGAGTGCAGCGGAATGTAGTGGAACACCGCCAGGATGCCGTTGTCCTTGAGATAGCGGATCAGCGCCGTGCGCTCCTCCAGATCCTTGCACTTGAGGTAGAACATATGGGCGTTGTGCACGCAGTCCTCCGGGATGGTCTGCAGCTCCACCTTGCCGGCCTGAGCCAGCGGTGCGAAAGCCGCACGGTAGGCATTCCAGGTAGCCATGCGGTTGTCGTTGATCTCGTCGGCGTGAAGCAGCTGGGCCCACAGATAGGCCGCGTTCAGCTCGCTGGGCAGATAGCTGTCGCCGAAGTCCACCCAGGTATACTTGTCCACCTGGCCGCGGAAGAACTTGGCACGGTTGGTGCCTTTTTCCCGCAGGATCTCGGCCCGCTCGTTGTATGCGGGATTGTTGATGACCAGCGCGCCGCCCTCGCCCATGGAGTAGTTCTTGGTCTCGTGGAAGGAGTAGCAGCCGAAGTCGCCGATGGTGCCCAGCGCCTTGCCTTTATAGGTGCTCATGACGCCCTGGGCTGCATCCTCCACCACCATCAGGTTGTGGCGGTGGGCGATGTCCAGGATGGTGTCCATCTCGCAGGCGACGCCGGCGTAGTGCATGACGATGATGACCTTGGTGCGATCGGTGATGGCCGCCTCGATCTTGGTCTCATCGATGTTCATCGTGTCGGGGCGGATGTCCACAAACACGAGCTTGGCCCCGGCCAGCACCGCCGCCGTGGCCGTACTGGAGAAGGTGTAGCTGGGCAGGATGACTTCATCCCCCGGCTCCAGCCCGCACAGCAGCATGGCCATATCCAGCGCGGTGGTGCCGCTGGTGGTCAGCAGCACCTTCTGGGCGCCGAAGCGCTCCTCCATCCAGGCGTTGCACTGCTTGGTAAAGGCACCGTCTCCGCAGATCTTGTGGGAGTCGATGGCCTGCTTGACATATTCGATCTCGTCCCCGACACAGGGGGGCACGTTAAAAGGAATCATGAATAAGCCTTCCTTCCTGGGCAAAGATTCAACAATTATAAGCAGTATACCATATTCGGCCCGATTCTACAACCTCCGAATCATTCCCTGACCCGGGCAGCGTTGTAGGCACGGATCATCAGTACCGCATACCACAGCAGCAGCACACTGAAGAGGATGAACGCCGTGGAGGAGACCACTGCCGGCCGGCCCAGCTGGTGCGCAACGGTGTAGACGGCCAGCGGCAGGGCGGCCACCCCCGGCATCAGGCGGTGGGGCATGCCGGCCTGGCGCAGCATGAGCACTGTGGTGAGAAGCAGGATCCAGAGGTCCAGGGACCGCAGCAGTGGCAGCAGCCAGACCCAGACGCCGCCGTTCTGGCTGCCGCAGAGGATCAGCTCCAGCACCAGCTGCGCCGCCCCGCATACCAGGGGCAGTACGGTGCGGCGGGCGATCAGCAGATAGCCCACCACCGCCAGCACCGTCAGGGAAAGCTCCTGCAGCTGGGTGTTGTCGGGCATGGCCAACATGGCCCGTCCGGCCGCCGAAATGCCCGCCAGAAGATAGGCAAGCGCCAATCGATTGCGTTTATCCATAGGGATTCTCCTGTACAAAATTCTTTGATTTTCCTAATCATAACACGAACCGACAGGGCTTGCAAGGAGGCGAAAGCCGGCGTATAATAGGGTTCATTCCCATTTTGGAAACGAGGTTTTTGGCATGGAATTTTCCCATCGGTTGGAACTGTTCGGCCCCGAGATCTTTGCTGCCCTCAACGACAAGAAGGTCGCCCTGGAGGCCGAGGGCCGTCATCTGTATAATTTAAGCGTGGGCACGCCGGATTTTGCGCCGGCGCCCCACATCAAGCAGGCGCTCATC
This sequence comes from Subdoligranulum variabile, assembly GCF_025152575.1. Classification (NCBI taxonomy): domain Bacteria; kingdom Bacillati; phylum Bacillota; class Clostridia; order Eubacteriales; family Oscillospiraceae; genus Subdoligranulum; species Subdoligranulum variabile. The sequence goes on from NZ_CP102293.1 coordinate 829,968, forward strand.
GATGCCGCGCAGGACGACGAGAACTGGAAATACAGCCTGCGCGATCTGCCCGAGCTGCTGCAGGCCGTCTGCGATTACTACCAGCGCCGCTTCGGGGTGGACAGCATCACCCCGGACAGGGTCATGAGTTTTTCCGGCAGCCAGGACGGCATCGGCCATTTGGGACTGGCGCTGTGCAACGACGGAGACGTGGTGCTGTTGCCCGACCCCTGCTATCCGGTGTTCATGACCGGCTGCATGCTGGGCGGCGCCAAGCCCTGGTACTACCGTCTGACCAGGGAAAACCACTTCCTGCCCGACGTATCCTCCATCCCCGAGGAGGTGGCCCGCGCCGCCAAGCTCATGCTGGTCAGCCTGCCGGCCAACCCGGTGGGCAGCATCGGCACTCCGGAGCTCTATGCCGAGATCGTGGCGTTCTGCCGCAAGTACGACATTCTGCTGGTCCATGACAACGCCTACAGCGACATCATCTTTGACGGAGCCCACGGCGGCAGCATCTTCAACACGCCGGGCGCCGAGGAATGCGCGGTGGAGTTTTTCAGCCTGAGCAAGAGCTTCAACGTCACCGGTGCCCGCATCAGCTTCCTGGTGGGACGCCCCGATGTGGTGGCCGCCTGCAAGAAGCTGCGCACCCAGATCGACTTCGGCATGTTCCTGCCCATCCAGAAGGCAGCCATCGCTGCGCTCACCGGCCCGCTGGACGGCGTGCAGCGCCAGTGTGCCGAGTATCAGCGCCGCCGAGACGCCCTCTGCGGCGGCTTGCGCAGCATCGGCTGGAATGTGCCCGACAGCCATGGCAGCATGTTCGTATGGGCCCCCATTCCCGCCGGGTATGAGAGCAGCATGGACTTCTGTCTGGAACTCATCGAGAAGGCCAATGTTATCTGCACCCCCGGTTCCAGCTTCGGCCCCAGCGGGGAAGGCTATGTCCGCTTCGCCCTGACCATGCCGGTGGAGAAGATCCGCCAGGCCGTGGAGGCCATCGCTGCCAGCGGCATGATCTGCCGCAGCTGATCCGTTTTCTTCCTTAATAAAACAAAAGCAGCCTACCGTAACCTCACGGTGGGCTGTTTTTTCATACTCTCCCCTGGATTTTCTTCACTGACCATTTTCCCGTACCGCGGTGCGCAGTTCCTTCTGGATCGCCGGGGTGATCTCCACCCGCTTGAGCAGGGCGGCCAGCAGTTCAGGGAACTGGTCCGCCGGAAGCTGCTCTACGATCACTTCTGCCAGATACTCCGCATGGGACAGCGCCGGTTCAAAGGTGCGCGCATAGGTCTTGCCGCTGCGGACAAACCCCACTTCCTTCAAGACGCCTTTCTCCATCAGGCTGTTGAGCATGGAAAAGATCGAACGCTCTTTCCATTTACGGTCCACGCAGGTGGAAACCACTTCGGTCTGGGCCATCGGGTGGTCCGCCTGCCAGAAGATCTCCATGATCTGCTGTTCACTTTTTGTCAGATGCACGACAGTCTACTCTCCCTCGTTATAAGATACTTAGATAGTATCTGCTTTTGGTTGAAATGTCAATGCGTTTTGCACAATTTCTGTTGTCGATTCCTGTTATTTAATAATTTTTTCACATTTATTCATATTTCTTTATTCATATTTCCGACACAGCCGTATAACGATTTTGTATTTTAGCGTTGTATCGGATATTTATTCCAAAATCCTGCATATTGTTCCGGAATTTTGCATCCGTTTTTTCTGTGCGCATTCCAGAAACGCACACCACATAATTCCATTTTCCGGCATGGATTTTCCGCTCATTTTCCCCGACGGACGTTTTCACTGCCCCACCGGGCCGAAAGCGCCTGCAGCGCCCGCTTCTCCAGCCGGGAGATATAGCTCCGGCTGATGCCCATCTGCCCGGCGATTTCCTGCTGGGTGCAGGGCGGCCGACCATCCAGACCGTAGCGTCGGGTCAGCACCTGCTGCTCCCGCGGCGGCAGCGTTTCCAGCAGCTTGCGCAGCCGTGCCGCATCGGCGCGGCGCTCGCAGTCATCCTCCATCACCGCCGGGTCCGGCAAAGTGTCCGCCAGTGTCAGCTGCCCCTCGCTGCCCTCCAGCGGCTCCTGCAGGGAGAGTAGCGTCCCCTCCCGCCGGGTGCGCCGCAGCTCCATCCGCAGTTCATTTGCTATCCTCTCCCCAAAGCGTCGGTTCCTGCTCATCGTCTGCCTCCTCCGCGCCCCACAGCACCACCCGGGCACGCTGACCGTCCCAGACCACCTTGCGCACCACCCCGCGGACAGCCGCCCGTTTCTGCTCCACCGTCATGCTGTCCACGCAGTCCCGGAAGGACGCAAGCCGCTGCCGCAGAAGGTCGAACTCCCTGTCGTTCAAGTTCCGGCGGACCTCCCGGTCTTCCAGCGCTCCGATCCGCTCCTGTAGTTCGGCCTGTCCGGCATGCAGCTCCTCGATACGCTTTTTGAGATGGTCCAGGGCCGTACTGTCTCCGAAATCCGCCAGTGAATCCACCAGAGCCCGGATCTTCCGGTCATTTTCCGCCTGCTGCTGCCGCAGCTCCTCCAGCGGCCGTTCGGATTCGGTCCGGCCGGTATACAGCCCTTTGCTCTTTTCCAGCCGGGAGAGGAACCCGCTTTTCTCCCCTGTCAGTTCCCGGATCTGCGCCAGGACCGCCCCATCCAGAAGGTTGCCCTCTGCATTTTTGCCGTTGCACAGACGGCGCTTGCTGCGCTCCTTGCTCTTGCAGACGTAGTGGAAGATCCGTTTGCCCTCTGCCGTTTCCCGCCGGGAGAGCTTTGGGTACATCCGGCTGCCGCAGCGGCACCAGAGCAGACCGGTGAGCAGGGCCTCGTTGCTGCGGGGCTTGCGGTAGGCGTTGGACTTGTTGCGTTCCAGGGATTCCTGGACGCGGACCCAGGCCTTGCCCGGGATCAGTCCCGGATGCTGCCCCACCGATACGATCCACTCACAGACAGGCCGGTAGACGGTGGCCCGGCCCTTCTCCTGGTCGGTGCGGTTGTAGGCCAGGATACCCCGGACGCCGTCAAACTCCTCCGGTGCCGAGAACAGCTCGGCCTGCTTCTCCAGAAAGTATTGGTAAGCATCCCGGTCTGCAATGAGATAGACCGGGTTCTGCAAAATTCCCCGTATGGAAAACCGGGTGAAGCTCCGTCCGTTTTTGGTGCGGATCTGCCGGCGCAGCAGTTCAGCCTCGGTCCCGGTGAGGGAGTCCGTCTCGCCGTACAGGTCGTAGATTTCCCGGACGACCGCGGCTTCCTCGGGAAGGAGTCTGAGCCGGCAGGCCCGCTTGCTCCTGCCGTCCACCGTGACGGTCCTGACCGCCTCGGAGGTGTACCCGGTAGGGGTGGTGCCCCCCAGCCAACGCCCGGTCTTGGCCAGCTCGTGCATATTGTCCCGGATGCGCTCGGCGATGGTCTCCCGCTCCAGCTGGCTGAACACCGAGGCAATGTACATCATGGCCCGCCCCATGGGACTGGATGTGTCGAAACTCTCCCGGATGGAGATAAAGTCGATGCCCAGCCGCCCCAGTTCCTCGATGAGGGCAGAAAAGTCGCTGATGTTGCGGCTGATCCGGTCCAGGCGGTAGACCACCACCGCCCGGAACCGGCGTTCCCGGGCGGCCTGCATCATCCGCCGGAAGTCCGGACGGTTCAGATTGCCCCCGGAAAAACCCTCGTCCTCAAAGACGACGGCTCGGTCGGCCCAGGCATCTCCGAAGGCGGTGCGGATGTACGCCCTGCACAGCTCCACCTGGTTGCCGATGCTCTCCCCTTTGCCGGTAAAACGGGACTTCCGGGAGTAGATGGCAATGACATCCTGATTTCTGGGCATGGCGGATCGCCTTCCTTTCCATCCCCATTGTATGAGGCGACAGGTCATAGAAGACAGGCTTTCCGCCATACAATGCACCAGACGACGGGAATCGGGAGGTGACCGGATGAAAAACAGCCCGCCCCTGCAGATGACCGTACAGTTTCCCCAAACCAGGGGCGGCAAGGAGGAACTGGCACAGCGGATTGCGGAACTCCACGCCGATTGCGTGCGCGCTGCCCTGAACCAGCTGAACTGCCCCGTGAAGCAGAAGCGGGAACTTCTGCAGGCGATAATCGACACGTACCGGAGTTTGCCGGACCCTCGCCCCTGAATCCGCACCAGTCCCCGGTGAGCAAATGCCCGCCGGGGCTGTTGTTGAGGGAACCGGTCGGACATGCTATAATAGAATCCATCAGAAAGGAGTGATGCCCTGTGATCGATACCCACATTCATCTTTCCCATTTCCTGTTTGACGCCCAGTTCCCCTATCTTGCGCTGGACCGCGACGGAAACGGCGTCATCCGGCAGGGGACCCGCGAACAGCTGATCGAGGAGCTGCGCGCCGCGGGGATTTCCTGCTGCCTCGATCCCGGCATCGGCATCACCTCCAACGAAAAGCTGCTGGCGCTGGCGGAGCAGTGGCCGGGTTTTGTGTATGGGGCCGTGGGGGTACATCCCACCCGCACCTGGGAATACAAGACCTTGCTGCAGGGCAAGAAGCACACCGTACGGCTCCACTGGAACGAACGCCGGAAGCTGGATGAATTCCTGAAGCATCCCGCTGTAGTGGCTGTCGGGGAGACCGGCCTGGACTACCACCACCCCAGGAAAGAGCAGCACCGGCTGCGGCAGATGGCCTGGTTTCTCTACCAGCTCCGGCTGGCCCACCGGCACAGCCTGCCGCTGATCCTTCACATCCGGGAAGCCGACGCGGATGCGCTGCGCATCCTGAGGGGATGCCGGCACTGGCTGCACGGCGGGGTATGCCATTGCTTCTGCGGCACGCAGGAAACCGCCGCTGCCTATACCGCGCTGGGACTGAAGCTGGGCATCGGCGGTTCCCTGCTGATGAACAGCCCCCGAACCCATGGCCTGGAACAGGCCATTGTCTCCACCCCGCTGGAAAGTCTTCTGCTGGAGACAGACGGTCCCTATGTGCTGCCCTCCTGCCCGCAGCTGGACCAAAAGAAGCGGAGAAAGGTGCGCAACACCAGCCTGATCCTGCCGGCCGTGGCCGGGCGTATTGCGGAACTGAAGAAGATCCCGGTGGAAGAGGTGCTGCGGGTCACCTCGGAAAATGCCGTCCGCCTCTTCGGTCTGCCGGCACAGACAGCGGCCCCGGCAGCCCAGGAGCCCTGCAAAGGATGATGCCCGTACCGATTTTCGCCCTTGCCTGCACAACCAAAAAGACCGTGTCCCATCCGGGACACGGTCTTTTCTTATCAGGTTTCGGGCTTGTCCGCCGGCGCAGCGGGCTTGGCGGCGGCAGCGCCGGCCGGTTTAGCGGCAGGTCTGGGGGTCGGCTTGGGCAGCGGCGTGGTGCGGGTGTAGGTGTCGCTGTGCCGGGTGGTGTCCGGCGTGGTGTAGCCGGGGACCATCTTCAGGCACTTTTTGGGGCAGACGTTCACACAGTTGCCGCACTGCACGCAGTCAAACCGCTGGATGGTCCAGGTGCCGGCAGCCCGGTCCACCGTCAGGGCGCCGGGCGGGCAGCTGCGGGCACACATACCGCAGCTGATACAGGATTCAATGTCGATCTCGATATGTCCGCGCATCCGTTCAGGATACTGGGCCGGCGCAAAGGGATAGCTGGTGGTGACCGGCTTGCTGAACAGATTCTTCAGCGCGGTACCCGCAAAGGGCAGGAATTTCAATGATGCCATCTTGGTTTCACCTCTCGGTACAGCTGATGCAGGGGTCAATGGTCAGGATCAGCAGCGGCACGTCAGCCAGCTGGCAGCCCTTGAGCATGTTCAGCATGGGCGGGATGTTGCTGGTGGTGGGGGTGCGCAGACGGAACCGTTCGATGAACTTGGTGCCGTTGGCCTTCACATAGTAGATGGCCTCGCCCCGGGGCTGTTCGATGCGGGTGAAATACTCCCCCTGGGGGAAGCCCTTCACCGGTACCGCAATGGGCCCCGCCGGGATCTTGGCCGCCGCTTGGCGGATGAGGTCAAAGGACTGGTGGATCTCCCGGATACGCACCTCACACCGGGCGTAGGAATCGCCCTCGGTGGCGGTGACGGGTTCCAGATCCAGTTCGCCGTAGGCCGCATAGCCCAGCTTGCGGGCGTCGTAGGAGACACCGCTGGCCCGCAGCATGGGGCCCACGGCTCCCATGAGGGTGGCATCCTCGGGGGTCAGCACCCCCAGCCCGTGCAGACGGGAGCCGGTGGTATAGTCCCGCAGGAAGGCGTCGGCGATGGGCTTGAGTTCCTTCTCCATATCATTGCAGGTGTCCACAATGTTCTTGAGCATGGTTTCGTCCATGTCCTTGAGTACGCCGCCGATGCAGTTCACCGAGAAGATCACCCGGCCGCCGGTGGTGGCGTCGAACATGTCCAAGATCTTTTCCCGCAGCTTCCAACTCTCCATGAAGAGGCTCTCAAAGCCCATGGCGTCGGCCAGCAGGCCCAGCCACAGCAGATGGGAATGAATGCGGCTCATCTCCATCCAGATGGTGCGCAGATACCGGCCCCGGGGCGGCACCTCCACATTCATGATGTGCTCCAGCGTCTGGCAGTACCCCAGCCCGTGGCCGAAGCTGCAGATGCCGCAGACCCGCTCGGCAATGTAGACGTATTCCTTGAAATCCTTGGTCTCCACCAGTTTTTCCAGTCCGCGGTGGACAAACCCGATGCTGGGCACCGCTTCCACCACCACTTCGTCCTCCAGAACCAGGTCCAGGTGGATGGGTTCCGGCAGGACGGGATGCTGCGGACCAAAGGGCACAATGCTTCGTTTCGCCATAGTCTTACCCCTTTTCCTTGAACGGCGTGGGCCGCGCAATGCGGTACAGCTTGTCGTGATAGTCGCCCTGGATGCTCTCGATCTTTACGCCGAACAGCTCTGCGGCCTCGTTTTCCTGCAGGAAAGCGCCGGGATACACCTGGGTGATGCTGGGCACCGTCTCGTCGGTGCCCAAAGTCAGACGCAGGGTGCGCATATCGTACCCTTTGGCAAAGGAGTAGCTCAGCTCATAGCCGTCGGGCAGACGGACCGCACACAACTGCACCACCCGCCAGCCGTCCATCTTGAACCGGATCACCTGGGGCATGAATTCCGCCATGGTGATGGGCTCGATCGTGTTGGCAGCTTCCATCGTCAGCCTTCCTCCTTTTTCTCTTCTTCTTTTTCCTCGGTGTAGTGGCTGCGCTTGTCCTCCAGGATCTCCAGCGCTTTCACCACACCGTCGATGATGGCCTGGGGCCGGGCCGCACAGCCCGGCACGTAGACGTCCACCGGGATGACCGTGTCGATGCCGCCCTTGATGTTGTAGCAGTCCTTGAAGACGCCGCCCGTGCAGGCACAGATCCCCACGGCCACCACCACTTTTGGGTTGGGCATCTGTTCGTACAGCTGCCGTACCACCCCTTCGCACTGGCTGTTCACACCGCCGGTGATCAGCAGGATGTCCGCCTGGAAGGGATCGCCGGTGTTGATGATGCCGAAACGTTCAATGTCGTATTTGGGCGTGGTGCAGGCCAGCACCTCAATATCGCACCCGTTGCAGCTGCTGGCGTCATAGTGCAGCATCCAAGGGGATTTTGCAAGTTTCTTCATGGTAGTTTCGCCCCCTCATTCAGCGTACCAGCATAAGGATCAGGCCGTTGAGCCCGCCGGTGAGCAGCGTGACCACCCAGCAGCCATCCAGCAGGGTGCGCCACTTGACGCGGGCGGCCACATTGTCCCACAAAATCTCCAGAAGATACACCACCAGGCAGGCCACAATGGCGATGGGCCAGCTCCACCAGTGTTCGTTGAGGAAAAACAGCGCCACGATGCCCAGCATGAGCACCATCTCGTAATATTCGGCGATATTCATCACCGCCAGGGTGGGACCGGCCATCTCGGTGGTGATGCCCTTGACCATCTCCTGGTGGGCATGGTGGCTGGTGGACAGATCAAAGGGCGACTTGCGCAGTTTGATGGCCGTAATGAACATGAAGCCCAGCAGGAAGCCAGGCATGGTCAGCACAGCGCTGTGGGACATCCGGATGATGTCCCCCACATGGAAGCTGCCGGTGGCCAGATAGAACCCCACCGCCATGAGCAGGGTCAGAGGTTCGTAGGCCATCATCTGGATCATCTCCCGTCCGGCGCCCAGGGTGGAGAAAGGCGAGGAATCGCTGGACGCCGCCATGACCAGGAACATATCGGCGGTGGACAGGATGAACAGGCACATGAGAATATCCGCGCCCGCAAACAGCATGGAGCCGGCCACCGCCAGGAAGATCAGATAGCTCAGGTTCAGCAGCATCTGCACACTGTTGACGGCGATCATCTGCTTGGAGAACAGCTTCTTCAGGTCATAGAAAGGCTGCATCATGGGCGGCCCCTGACGGGCCTGCATCCGGGCGCTGACACGGCGGTCCAACCCGTCCAGCAGGGCGCCCACCAGGGGCGCCAGCAGCAGATACGCCAAAACCGAAACGACCGGCATCATACCGCACCTCCTATGATCACACAGAGCATGACGATGAGAACCCCCGCCGAGATGATGACGCCCGGCCGCATGAGGCGGCGGCGCCCGAACTCAAACCGCAGGTACCAGTTGCTCAGATACAGATGTTCCGGTTCCCCGAAACTGTTGACAAAATAGGTGTTGTCGCCCTCGTTGATGCCGCCCATGTAGATGGGAACGTAGTCCCGGTGGGTGGAGCGTGTGAGCAGGAACATCAGGGACGGCACGAAGAGCACGCTGACCAGCATGATGGCCATGGTGGTCAGCACGCTCATGGAAAGCACCTCATGGGCGGTGCCGAAGAGTTCCTGAATGATGGGGGTGACCACCCGGGAGGAAACCAGCGGGAACAGCAGGCAGAGTCCCAGGGTGGCTGCGGCGTGGATGTACATGGAGAAATACTGGTCCTTGCGGGTCACGTCGGTGACCTTGACCTTGGTGTGGTGCAGCGAGACCAGCTTGCACAGCCACTTGGTCCAGTACAGCATGGTGGTGGCGCTGCCGTAGGCCAGGAAGATGACCAGCAGGTAGTTGTCTGCGTCCACGAAGGCCCGCAGGGCCACCCACTTGGAGATCAGCATACCGAAGGGCGCCAGGTACATGCCCGCAATGCCGATGCCCATGATGTAGGTCAGCCGGGGCAGACGCAGCAGCAGGCCGTGCATGTCCTCAATGTCACGGGAGCCCAGGCTGTTCTCGATGGAGCCCACGGCCTGGAACAGCATGGATTTGCTTACCGAGTGGAAGATCATCAGCAGCACCGCCGCCCAGATGGTTTCCTCGGCGCCGATGCCTGCACAGGCCACGATCAGGCCCAGGTTGGACACCGTGGAGAAAGCCAGCACCTTCTTGCCGTCGTTCTGGGCAATGGCCATCATGCTGGCCGCAATAAAGGTAAAGCCGCCGATGAAAGCCACCGTCATGCCGGTCATGTTGCCCGCCATGGCAGGGGCCAGCCGGATGAGCAGATAGACGCCTGCCTTGACCATGGTGGCGCTGTGCAGCAGCGCGCTGGAGGGTGTGGGTGCCACCATGGCCCCCAAAAGCCAGGAGGAGAAAGGCAGCTGAGCCGACTTGGTCAGGCCCGCAAAGGCCAGCAGCACCACCGGAATGGTGGCCTTTGCCGCCACCAGCTCATTGAGCTGCACGGTATGCTGGGTGTGGGCCGCCACCACGATGGCAATGGCAAAGCCCAGGCCGCCCAGCAGGTTCATCCACAGGGCACGGAAGCTGTTGTGGACGGCTTCCTCGGTGCGGGTGTAGCCGATGAGCAGGAAGGAGATGACCGAGGTGATCTCCCAGAAGAAATACATCCAGACGAGATTTTCCGACAGGACCAGCCCAACCATGGCCGCCAGGAAGAAGAACAGCATGGAGAAGAAAAATCCGCTGCGGTCCTGATATTCGGTATGGTGCTGGTGATAGGCTTTCATGTAGCCCACGGCGTAGATGCAGATGAGTCCGCCCACCAGGGCCACGATCATGATCATGAGCATGGACAGGCAGTCCAGCCGCAGATGGGTGGGAGATTCCACCGGGCAGGTCAGTTCCGACCAGGCCAGCAGCCCCGTCTGCCCCACCGAGAGCAGTACCACCGGATACTTTTTATACTTGATGCTCAGCACCACGATGAGGATCATCAGGGCAAATTCCCCGGCCAGCATCAGATGGTCGATGACGGGGATCTCGCCGCACAGGTCCAGGATGCCGCCCCCGACCTGGCCCCCTGCGACGCCTGCCTGCGGGAGATGCAGGACCCCCACGGGCGGCGGTATCGCTACCCTTTTATCAACTGCACCGACTGCGGGCCCCGGTTTTCCATCATCCGCCGCCTGCCCTATGACCGCCCCGCCACCACCATGGCCGGGTTTGCCATGTGCCCCGACTGCGCCGCCGAATACGGTGACATCCGCAGCCGCCGCTACCACGCCCAGCCCAACTGCTGCCCGGTATGCGGTCCCCGGGCCATCTACCGGGACGCCGCAGGGAAACCCGTGGCGGGCGATCCCATCGCCCTGGCCCAGAAGGCCCTGGCCGCCGGGAAGATCGTGGCGGTGAAAGGCACCGGCGGCATCCATCTGGCCTGCCGGGCAGACAGTCCCGACGCTGTGGCCCGGCTGCGCCGCCGCAAACACCGGCCGGAAAAGCCTTTGGCCCTCATGGCCCGGGATCTTTCCACCGCCGCCCGGTTCTGCCGGTATACTGAGGAGGAGGCTGCCCTGCTGCAGAGTCCCCGCCGGCCCATCCTGCTGCTGGCCAAAAAAGATCCCACCGGGCAGACCTGGCTCAGCGCCACCACCCGGCTGGGGGTCATGCTGCCCTACACGCCGCTGCACATCCTGCTGCTGGATGGGACTTTCGGCGGACCGGATCTGCTGGTCATGACCAGTGCCAACCGGTCGGGCTGTCCGGTGCTCCTGGACAATGAGGACGCAGTGTCCGCTTTGCAGGGCATTGCAGACGGGTTTCTGCTCCATGACCGGCCCATCGCCAACCGGTGCGACGATTCCCTGGCCATGGTCTGGCGGGGCGCGCCGGTATTTTTCCGCCGCAGCCGGGGATATGCTCCCCAGCCCCTCCTGCTGGACCGGGATGTCACGGGGGTATTGGCCTTCGGTGCCGAACAGAAAGGTTCCTTTGCCGCCGGACGGGGCCGTCACGCCTTTGTGAGCCAGTACATCGGGGACCTGAAAAATGCCGAGACGCTGGACCACTACTGCACCGCCCTCACCGGCACCCTGTCCCTGTTCGGGCTGCAGCCCACCGTCCTGGTGTGCGACCTGCACCCGGACTACGCCTCCACCCGGGAGGCGGAAGAGATGGCAGCCCGGCAGCACCTGCCGCTGCGGCGGGTCCAGCACCACTGGGCCCACATGGCCGCCTGCATGGCGGACAACCGTCTGGAGGGGCCGGTGTTCGGCCTGATCTGGGACGGCACCGGTCTGGGAGAGGACGGCTCCATCTGGGGCGGCGAGTACCTGGTGGGCGATTATCAGCACTACCACCGGGTGGGATCCCTCCGGCCGGTGGCACTGCCCGGAGGCGACGCCTGCATCGCCGGGATCGGCCGCACGGCTCTTTCCCTGGCTCTGGATGCCGGTTGTCCCGAGGCGGCGCCTGCCTTTGCCCGCCGGGAGGGCGTAACGGCGCTGCTGAAAAGCGGCTACCGCTGCGTACAGTCTTCCGGCATGGGGCGGCTTTTCGACGGGGTCTATTCCCTGCTCACCGGGCGTACCGACGCCGATTACGACGGCCAGGCCCCCGCCCTGCTGGAAGCCTTGGCTGAAGGCGCTGACCCGGCCGATCTGTATAGTCCCGCTTATTATGAGGAGGACGGGGTGCGCCGTTTTGATACCCGTCCCCTGATCCGTGCGCTTTGCGCTGCCAAAACCGCCGGGACCGGTGCCGCCGCCCTGGCCGCAGGATTCCAGCAGGCCCTGTGCCGCATGGCCTTGGACCAGTGCCGGACGCTGAACCCCGACGGACTGCCGGTGGTGCTTTCGGGGGGCGTATTTCTGAACCGGGCCTTGCTGGAGGGTGTCACCGCCCTGCTGGAAGGAGCCGGATACCGGGTGTACACCCACAGACGGGTCTCCCCTTCCGACGAAGGGCTGGCCCTGGGACAGCTGGCTATCGGCGCAGCCGGGCTGTGAACCGTATTTACCATAGGGAGGGTTGCTGCATGTGTCTTGCAGTTCCGTTGAAGATCGTCTCGCTGGAAGGAGACGGAAAACATGCCGTGGGGGAAGCCGCCGGGTTGACCCAGAAAGTACGGGTGGATTTTCTGCCCGCCATCGCGGTGGGAGACTATGTGATGGTCCACGCGGGGTTTGCCATTGAAAAGCTGACCCCCGAACAGGCCGCCGAAAATCTGGCCTGTATCGAGGAGGCCATCCATGCCCTCTGATACCGCCTGGCTCAACGCCTTCCGCCACCCTGCCGGGGCGGCGGACCTGGTGCAGGACATCCGCCGCCGCATCGAACACCACGCCCCCGTGCGCATCATGGAGATCTGCGGCACCCACACCATGGCCATCGCCAAGGCGGGGCTGCGCAGTCTGCTGGCCCCCGGGGTGGAACTGATCTCCGGTCCGGGGTGCCCGGTCTGCGTGACCCCCGCCGGGGATATGGATGCCGCCCTGGAACTGAGTGGGAGGCCGGGCCTCATCGTGGCCACCTACGGAGATCTGCTGCGGGTGCCGGGCAGCGTGCGGGGAGACACCCTGCTGCGCCGCCGGGCCGCCGGAGCGGATGTACGCACCGTCTACTCCGCCGCCGACGCGGTGGACCTGGCCCGGGCCAACCCCGACCGGGAGGTGGTATTCCTGGGCGTGGGGTTTGAAACCACCACCCCCGGCACCGCCGCCTGCGTGCTGGACGCCGCTGAAAGCGGTCTTGCCAATTTTTCAGTGTTTTGTCTGCTGAAGCGCACCGAACCGGCCCTGCGGGCCCTGCTGAGCGCCCCCGACTGCGGGGTGGACGCCCTGCTGTGCCCCGGCCATGTGGCTGCCGTCACCGGGGTGGACGCCTTCGCCTTCCTGCCCCGGGAGTACGGCCTGCCCGCCGTGGTCAGCGGCTTCGAGGCCGGGGATGTGCTGTATTCGGTGTGGCGGCTGGTGTGCATGGTCTGCGGCGGCACCCCTGCCCTGGAGAACGAGTATTCCCGGCTGGTGACCGCCGCAGGCAACACCGCCGCCCGGGCCGCCGCGGAGGCAGTCTTCCTGCCCGCGGACAGTCTGTGGCGGGGCCTGGGGGAGATCCCCGCCAGCGGCCTGGCACTGCGGCCGGAATATGCCCGCTTTGATGCCGCTGTCCGGTACGGACTGTCCCGTCGCCGGGGCACCGAGCCCCCGGGCTGCCGCTGCGGTTCGGTCATCCGGGGGGTGCTGCCCCCCGAGCAATGCCCGCTGTTCGGCAAGGTATGCCGCCCCGAGGACCCCGTAGGGCCCTGCATGGTGTCCAGCGAAGGGGCCTGCGCCGCCGCCTGGAAGTACCGCCCCGCCGACGCCTGAACCGTTAGGAGATGGAAACAATGCAACCGATCATTACCATGGATTACGGCAGCGGCGGTCTGCGCACCGCCGAACTTATTGACGAGATCCTGCTGCCTGCTTTCGGCAACGCCGCCCTCAACGATCTGGGCGACGGGGCCGTGCTGCCCGACCTGGGCGGCCAGCCGGTGTTCTCCACCGACAGTTTTGTGGTCACCCCCTGGAAGTTCCCGGGCGGGGACATCGGCAAACTGGCGGTGTGCGGCACCGTCAACGACCTGTGCATGGCCGGGGCCAGACCGCTGTATCTCAGTCTTTCCCTGATTCTGGAGGAAGGCCTGCCCACCGACGTGCTGCGCACGGTGGTGGACTCCATCGCCCGCACCGCCCGGGAGGCCGGTGTGCAGATCGTCACCGGGGACACCAAGGTGGTGGAACGGGGCGGTGCCGACGGGCTGTACATCAACACGGCGGGCATCGGCGTGCTGCGCGCCCCGGGGCTCGGACGGAAGGCCCTGCAGCCCGGGGACGCGGTGCTGGTCAGCGGCAGCGTGGGCTGCCACGGCGCCGCCGTCATGATGGCCCGGGGGGAACTGCCCATGGAGGGGAACCTTTCCAGCGACTGCCGTCCCCTCCACGAACTAAGCGCTGCCGCCCTGGCGGCCGGCGGGGTGCATCTGATGCGGGACCCCACCCGGGGCGGTGTGGCCACCACCCTGAACGAGTTTGTGGAGGACGGATCGCTGTGCATCGATCTGGAGGAGGACGCCATCCCGGTGGATGTGGCAGTGTCGGCTGCCTGCGATCTGCTGGGACTGGACCCGCTGTACGCAGCCTGCGAAGGCCGGATGCTGGCCGTGACCGCCTCCGAATCCGCTGACGCCGTGCTGGCGGCCCTCCGTGCCCTGCCCGGCGGGGAAGGCGCCTGCCGCATCGGCACCGTGGGTACCGAACGGCCCGGCAAGGTGGTGCTGCACACGCCGCTGGGCGGCAGCCGTATTCTGGGCAAACTCACCGGCGCCCAGCTGCCCCGCATCTGCTGAACCCTTCCTTTATAAGCAAACAACACCCCGCAGGTCCTGCCTGGACCCGCGGGGTGTTGTGGTTTCGGGGTGATCGCTTCTGAAAAGTGTTGGGGTGAGGATAGCATTTTCAATGCAGCGGCTGGCATAGCTGGAGAACTTGCTGGCACGCACCGGGTCAAAGGTATCCACCGCCTTGATGAGGCCGATGGTCCCGATGGAGATCAGATCGTCCTGGGAGGCGGTGGCGGCAAAGTATTTTTTTGTCACATGCGCTACCAGCCGCAGATTGTGGCGGATCAGCAGGTCCCGCGCTTCGGCCGCCCCGGCGCCCCCTGCGCGCAGTGCGGCAAACGCCTCCCTTTCCCGGGCGGGAGAGAGAGGCCGCGGAAAGGAACCGCTCTCCAGATGCAGCATCAGATACAGTACATGGCCGGCCGCCGCCTGCAGGAACAAACCCAGAATTTCCAACATACTACCCACCCCCTGGCTCACTTTATGCCGGAATCGGGGCGAAAATACGCCGGATGCCGTCAAAAATCCCCGGCCAGGAACCGGAAGGTCCCGCCCGGGGATGAAAATTCAGGTCCGCTGCCAGAGCAGCCGGTTGTCCGCAAACTGTACCGTGAGTCTGCCCGTATCTTTCAGCCAGGACAGGTAGGATTTCACCGTGCTGCCCACCAGCACGTACTGTTCAAAATTCATGGTCAGGCCGTAGTGGGCAAACAGCTTCTGGAGCAGCTCCTCAAAGCTCTGGGGAGTGCTGCACAGTTCGAGAATTTTCCCGGCGATCTCCTGTACCTTGTCGATGTTGTACTGGGCCAGCGGGGCGATGTCTTCGGTAGCGGCGGCATGGGCCGGCACAAACATCGCCGCCTGCATCGTTTTCACCTTTTCCAGCGTGTCCAGATAGGCCGCCACATCGTAGATGAAACCGATCTGGTATTTGTCCAGCGTTTCCCTGCTGGACAGACAGTCCGCCAGATAGACCACATTTTCCGGCGTGCGGAACCCCACCATGGAGAAAAAGTGTCCCGGCAGCGGGATCAGTTCCCATCCGGCGGGCAGCGCCTCCCGGGTCAGCGGTTCGGCGCTGCTCTCCTGGGCCATGAGGAACTTGTGGCGCAGGTCCTTGCAGGGATACCCCCCGTACAGAAAGGCCGGTTCCAGCACCGGGTGGCGGGTAAAGCCGCACTCGATGCCGGGGGCGTAGATCCTGCAGCCGGTCTGTGCCTGCAGATATTTGTTGCCGCCGATGTGGTCAGCGTTGGAATGGGTGTTGTAGATGGCCGTCAGGTGCCAGCCGTTGGCGTCCAGCAGCTGGCGGACCTTGCGCCCGGCGTCCTTGTCGTTGCCGCTGTCGATGAGACAGACATCGGTGTCATTGCATTTGTACAGTCCGATCTTGGCCGGGCTCTGGATATAATAGCTGTTCTGGGAAACCTGCATCAGTTCATACATAAATGTATCCCCCTCTCCCGGCGGCTTTTCCCGCAGCCGCTCTACCGGTATTGTAGCGCATCCAGTCTCTCTCCACAAGTCCTCCCTGTGCGGATCACCCGGTGGTTCGGCGGCACAAAGCCAGAAAACGCTGCATTGATTCGGAGAGGTATTTTTCTTTATGCCAGGCCGCCACCCGGTGACGGCGGAGCGCCTGTCCGTCGATGGGCCGCGTGCAGACGATGCCTGCCGCGGCAGCATTCTTGACGCGGGGTTCCGGCAGCACCGCCACCCCCAGTCCTTCGGCGGCCGCCTGGAGCAGCGCCTCGGTACTGACGCTCTCCCACACGATGTGCAGCGGCAAACCCTGCGCTTCCAGCGCACTCTGCAGGGCCGCCCGGGCGGTACTGCCCTCCTCCCGCACCAGAAGGGGCGCAGCGGACAGCTGTTCCAGCGTAACGGTCTGCCCGGCGGCAAGGGGGTCTGCAGGAGTCATCACCGCACACAGCAGATCGGTGCCGATCTCCTCGGTATGGAGGTCGGGCAGGGAGGGCGTACTCTCCAGCAGTGCCAGATCCAGGCGGTTTTCACACAGGGCCGCCGTCAGCGTACCGCCGTTGGCCACCGTGACCTGGAGCTGGATGCCGGGATTTTCCTGGGCAAACCGGTGGGCCAGTCCGGGCAGCACCGTGCTGCCCAGGGTGACGGTGGCCCCAACCCGGACAATTCCCATGGAATCCCAGTTGCGCAGCCCGGTTTCGATGCGGTCGAAGGAATCCAGCAGATGCACCGCCTGGGGATAGAGCCGGCGGGCACATTCAGTGGGCGAAAGATGACGGTACATCCGCTCAAACAGCCGGGTCCCGTAGTACTGTTCCAGCTCCTGGATGGCCCGGGTCACGGCAGGCTGGGTCATGTGCAGTTCCTCCGCCGCATGGGTGGCATTCTCGGCCTGATAGACCGCCACGAAGATGCGCAGATGCCGTATGGTCATAGCCCTACTTCCTTTCCAACAAAAAACACATAACAGTTATAAAAAATCAGCATTTCACACCGGAGTCAATTTGCGGTATGATAGTTCCGGAGCAAAATCAAACAAGGAGGAACCCTATGGATCAGCATCCCCAACCCCAGACCCGCGCCGCGCGGCTGCGGGCCCTGTTTTTCAGCACCCTGTACATCAGCGCGTTTACCTTCGGCGGCGGTTTCGTCATCGTCACCTTCATGAAGCGCAAATTCGTGGATGAGCTGCACTGGATCGACGACCAGGAAATGCTGGATATGGCCGCCCTGGCCCAGTCTTCCCCCGGCGCCATCGCCGTCAACGCCGCCATCCTGGTGGGCTGGCATGTGGAAGGTCTGGCCGGCATGGTGGTCGCCGTGCTGGGCACCATCATTCCGCCCATGGTCATCCTATCGGTGATTTCCTTCTTTTATGCGGCTTTCGCCACCAACACCTATGTGGCCTTAGTGCTCAAAGGCATGCAGGCCGGTGTGGCCGCCGTCATCCTGGACGTGGTCTGCGGTCTGGGCAGCGATGTGCTCAAGACCCGTTCGCCCATCTACATCGGTCTGATGGTGGTTGCTTTTGTGGCCAGCTTCGTATTCGATGTGAATGTCATCGTCATCATTCTGGCCGCTGCCGCCTTCGGCGTCGTGCGTGCCCTGTTCCAGAGCAGAAAGGCGGCCCGTTCATGATCTATTTTCAACTATTTTTCAGTTTTTTGCAAGTAGGACTTTTCAGCGTGGGCGGCGGCTATGCCGCCATGCCGCTGATCCAGAACCAGGTGGTGGAACTCCACCCCTGGCTGACCCTGCAGGAATTCACCGACCTGATCACCATCGCCGAGATGACCCCCGGCCCCATCGCCGTCAACTCGGCCACCTTTGTGGGCATCCGCATTGCCGGCATTCCCGGCGCCCTGATCGCCACCCTGGGCTGCATCACACCGGCGCTCATCCTGGTTTCCCTGCTGGCCTACGTATACAATAAGTACAAAGACATCTCCCTTTTACAGAATGTACTTTCCTGCCTGCGCCCGGTGGTGGTAGCCCTGATCCTCGGCGCGGGACTGTCCATTCTCTCGCTGGTGCTCTTCAACGGCGAGACCCCTGCCCTGAACATCGTGGACTGGATCGGTGCCGGCAGCTTCGTGGTGGCCTTTGTGCTGCTGCGCAAATTCAAGTGGAACCCCATCCTGACCATGTGCCTGTGCGGCGTGGCCGGTCTGGTGCTCCATCTGCTGCTGCCCGTCGCCTGACGGCCTGCCTTTGCGGCGCTCCCTTGCGGGGGCGTTTTTTGTTTGTCCGGGGATGGCTTGCCTTGTAGCCGCGGGGATGCCCATGCTATAATAGAAAATATCCTGCACATAATGTCCCATGCAAGAAAGGATCAACTATGATTTTCTATTTTTCCGGCACCGGCAACTCCCGCTGGGCAGCCCGGCGCCTGGCTGAACTTACCGGAGATACTGCCATCGACCTGGCCCGGCTGGACAAGGCTCCCGACTGCTCCGGCGAGACCCGGATCGGGCTGGTTTTCCCGGTTTACGCCTGGGGTTTGCCCGAACCGGTGGAAACCTTCGCCCGGACGCTGCCCCGCACCGGCGCGTTCACCTTTGCGGTGGCCACCTGCGGGTCGGAAGCCGGTCATGCCCTGAAAAAACTGGACAGGCTGTTCCCGCTGCGCAGCAGTTACAGTCTGGTGATGCCCAACAATTATATCCTGGGTGCCGACCTGGACGACGAAGCCACCGCCCGCGCCAAGATCGACGCGGCGGAGAAAGAGCTGGCGGTCATCGCACGGGAAGTCGCCGCTGCCCAGCCGGTCTGCCGCGTCCGGGAGGGCAGTCTGGCGGCACTCAAATCCAGCGTGGTGCACTACGGCTTCAACCGGTTTGCCCGCAGCACCAAAGCCTTTTACGCCACCAACGCCTGCACCGGCTGCGGACGGTGTGCCAAAGACTGCCCGGCCGGGACCATCCGGCTGGAGAACGGCCGCCCGGTATGGGGCGACAAGTGTTACCAGTGCCTGCGCTGCCTGCACAGCTGCCCCGTGCAGGCCATCCAGTACGGCAAGGGAACCGAAACCAAGGGCCGCTATACCATCGAACAGTACCGCCCGCTGTAAGGCAAAACAAAAACGTCCCCGGACCATGGTCCGGGGACGTTTTTTCTTCTGGTTATTTCAGTGCTGCGCCGTCGCGGAAGGCGTTGCCCACCTTGTTGCCCAGTTTGCGGTAGACATGATGGATGGGATCAAAGGTGATGGGGTCCAGCTTGTCGGGGTCGATCTTTCCATCGGCATCCAGCACCGATTCGTCGGCACTGACGTTGACGATCTCCCCCACCAGGCGGCAGCTCTCGGGGTCATAGCTGACCAGACGGCATTCCACCGCCATGGGCAATTCATCGATGACCGGCGCGTCCACAAACGCCGAGGGTGTGGTATGCCAGCCGGCCTTTTCCAGCTTGTTTGCCACCGTGTTGCCCGAGGCAATGCCCACATAGTCGCAGGCCACCACCTGGTCCGCCGTGGCCATGCTGACGGTAAACGCCTTGCGGGCCAGGATGTTGGCGGTAGTCTTGTGCCCCGCGCTGATGCACAGCGACAGCTGGGTGTCGTCACTGATGCCGCCCCAGGCCGCATTCATGGCGTCGGGGGTGCCATCCTCTCCATAGGTTGCCAGAATGAACACCGGCTGGGGATAGGTCCAGGGTTTTGCACCGAAATTCTTACGCATAGTTTCATGACCTCCTGTATCCTGCGGCAGGAAGATGCGCTCCCTGCCCTTTCTTTCCATTATAGCACAGGAGGCAACCGTCCGTCCGCCTTCACGCCGAAAGTTTGCGCCCGATCCGGTTCACCGACCGGATGTACCCCAGCAGCAATTTCCAGCACCCGTACCCCAGGGCACAAAGCACCGCCCCTGTAATCAAACAGAGCAGGAAGGCCAGCGCCGGATTATCGACCCCGGCCACGGTGATATACTGCACATAGGGAAGGTGAAGGCGCAGCACCTCGTCCACCAGTTTGACCGCCCCCAGCAGCGGCACCGCCAGCCCGCAGAGCAGAAAGACCGGTGCACAGATGCCCAGCGTGGGCAGGATAAGCAGACCGGACAGCCCCGCCAGACTGTAGTAGGCGAAAATCGCCAGGACACGCCCCCAGCTGAAACGGGTATCCCGGACGATCAGATCTCCCAGATAGGCCCGGGCCAGTTCCCGGGGTGCGCCCAGCCGCTGCAGGATCTGTTCCGGCGTCTGCCCGACACCGGACAGTTCCTGCATTTCGCTTTTGATTTCCTGCACGATATCCACCCGCTCCGAAACCGGCAGCGGCTTGAGATTCTTTTCGATCTGTTCCAGATAAGCATTCAGTCGGGCATCCATACCATTACACTCCTTTGATTTCCTGAACGGCGGCCAGCAGGTCGCTCCATTCCTTCGACATCGCTTCCAGATATTCCTGCCCCGCCGCGGTCAGGGAATAATATTTCCGCGGGGGCAGTCCCTCGGTGCTCTCCTGCCAGGCTGAGGAGATCCAGCCTTCCTTGAGCAGCCGCCGCAGCAGCGGATAGATCGTGTTCTCTTTGGCAGCGAGCAACGGGTATTTTTCCAGTGTACTGATGATCTCATATCCGTAGGAAGGCTGCCGCCGGATCATCAGCAAAATACAGAACTCCAGGGTTCCGCGCTTGATTTGGGATTTCCAGTCATCCAGGTTCATCTGCCCTGCCTCCTTTGTATACATCGTACCACACAGTATATCTTTCGTCAACAGTATGCCGTACTTTTTACAACTTCCTTTTCCGCGCCGGACGGCCGGGCTTGCAGGGGCGGTTTCTTTCCTTGTATAATGGAGAAAAATCATGCCCCGGGCAGGGGCAGAACAGGAGTCATGGGATGATGCGTGTTTTGTTGACCGGCGCCGGGGGATTCCTGGGTGCCCGGATTTTACAGCAGCTGGCCGGACGGCTGGAACTGCTGACCCTTCCCCACGGCCTGATGGCCCGGGCCGGGCAGGAGGAGCTCCGCGAGGCGGTGGCACGCCTGCATCCCGACGCCATCCTGCACACGGCGGCCCTCTCGGACACCGGCTACTGTGAGGCACACCCGGAGGAATCTTACCGGGCCAACGTGGAGGTGCCCTTCTGGCTGGCGGAAGCGGCCCGTGCCGCCGGGGCCAAGCTCGTGGCGTTCAGTTCCGACCAGGTCTATGCCGGATTGCAGGAACACGGTCCTTTTACGGAAAATACGCCCCTCTCCCCCGCCAACGTCTACGGCCGCCACAAGCGGGAGGCCGAACAGCGGGTGCTGGACATCCTGCCCGGTGCCGTGCTGCTGCGGGCCACCTGGCTTTACGACCTGCCGGGCTATGGGCTGCCCATCCGGGGGAATCTGCCGCTGAACCTGCTGCGGGCCGCCCGCACCGGGGAAGTGCTGCGGTTTTCCCGCCGGGATTATCGCGGCGTGACCTACGCCCGCCAGGCCGTGGAGGCACTGCTGCCCGCCCTGGAACTGCCCGGGGGCGTGTACAATTTCGGCAGTGAAAACAATACCGATATGGTCACCACCGCCCGGCAGTTCTGCCAGGTGCTGGGGATCGACCCACCCCTGGAAGCCGCCGACTGGCCCCGCAGCCTGCTCATGGACACCACCAAAGCCCGCGCCGGCGGGCTGGCCTTTGACTCCACCGCCGACGGCATCCGCCGCTGCGCGGCGGACTACGGCCTGGCCGGTCTGCTGTAAACCTGGTAACCAAAAATACGCCGCCCTCCCGGCTTGCAGCGGGAGGGCGGCGTGCTTTGTAGTACCGCCGTGGGGAACGGCGTCAGAGGATCAGCGGCTGCGGAAGCGGAGCACCGCAATGCCGATGAGGACGGCGACGGCCAGGCAGGCCACCGCGATGGCCACCGCCAGCGGCAGGTTTGTCGCCGGGGCGGCGGTCGTTTCTGCCTGTTCGGGGGTGGCAGGGGCCGGTGTGGCCGAAGGTGCTTCGGAAGGAGCCGGCGTGACAGTGGACTGCGGGGCCTCGGTGGGGTTGGGGGTTGCCTCAGCCGCCGCCTGGTTCGCACTGCCGGTGGGTTTCCGGCTGCCGGTGGTATTCGAAGGAGCAGAGGACTGCCCGGACACCGCAGGCGCCGCCGTGGATACCGGTGTGGTCGTCACGGCAGGCGTGGGGGTGGGGGTGCTCTGTACCGTCTGGGCAGAGGTGCTTTCGCTGCCGGAACTGCCGGAGGGGTTCTGGGTTGCTTCCGGAGCCGGGGTCTGCTCCCCGCTGCCCAGCGTCACTTCCACCGAGGCGGGGGCCACCGCCGGGGCGGCGGTCCTGCCGAAAGCCCCGTTGACCAGTTCCAGGGAATCCTCCACCAGGCGCACCGTGGCGGTGCTGCCTGCGGGGGCCTCCACCCGGATGCTGCCCAGAGAGGCCGTGCCGTCGGGGAAGAGTTCCTGCCCGCCGGCCACATAGACATTCATGCGGCCGGTGGCGGCGTCGTAGCGGTACTGCTGCACGCTGCCGGGCAGCGCGCTGTCAAAGGCAAACTCCGCCTGTACGGGATCGGTGCTCTCCACCGCAAAGCTCAGGCGCATGGCCTTGACGCCCTGCACGCTCTCGGCAGGAAGCTCCAGCCGCACCGAAGCGCCCTGGGCGGTGGCGGTCATTGTCACCGCACCGTCGGAAGTCTCCGCCGCAGCGGGAAGTGCCGCCACGGTCAGAGCCAGGCCCAGCAGCAGGGTGGCCAGAATTTTTTTCATGATCGTCTCCTTGTTTGTGCTCAGTCCGCCTGGCTGCCCATGGTGAGGGGCGGCAGCGGGTCGGGCATCGTCACCGCCAGCGTATCGCTGGTCAGGCGCTGGCCCTCGTTGGTCGTGGCGTTGTCCACGCGGTAGAGTTCCACCCGCACCGTCTCGGGCATGGCCATGCCTTCCAGGTCCTGGGGTTCGATCCAGTAGACCCAGTAGCCTTCGCTGACTTCGCCCAGCTGGCCCTCCTTCGGGTCGGGCGCCAGAATGATCTGGTGAGCCACGATGCTGCCCTCGGCATCCACGCCGCCCACCACGTTGCCGTCCTGGTCGTAGAGCAGCACCACGTTGTAGGCGGGGTTGCCCTTGTAGCTGCCGGTGAAGACCAGCGAACCCTCGGGGATGGCCTGGCCGGTGCTCTCCTCATAGACATAGGGGGCCGACAGGGTGCCGATGCCGGTGGTCAGCAGCTCCACATTGTCGCCGGTGGGGCCCAGCACGTCCAGCTCGCTTACGGAAATCTCGCCGGCGGGCGCCTTGACCACCAGCCGCAGCTGCGCCGCGTCATAGGTGCAGACCCAGGGGTCGTTGTTCTCGTTGCGGAAGTAGACGGTGCTGACCTCGCCGCCGGCAAAGGTGCCGGTGGCCAGGGTCTGCCAGCTGCCGCCGGCCGCCGCGATCTGGATCTCATAGTCCCGGATGGGCGTGCCCTCGGTGACGGTGTACTTCAGGCCGGTGACCGCCAGGGTCTTGCCGAAGTTCAGCGTGATGACGGCCTCGCCGTTGGCCTGGCCGGTGTAGGTGGTGTTTTTCTTGTTGTCGATGACCTTGGTGATGGCCGAGACCGGCTCCGGTTCACAGGGGTCGTGCTCCCCGGCGTCGGGGGTGGTATCGGCTGCTGAAGTCATGTTGGTGGTCACCGTCCACTGACTCTTGTCGTAGCTGCCGTCATGACTGATCTTGACGGCGGGCAGCGTCAGCGGCTGGGAACGGTTCAGGAACTGGTCCACCGCCGTGATCTGGTAGGTGATGGTGCGGTTGTTCACGGTGGTGACGGTGTCGGCGTAGCTGCTGCCGGTGGTGAAGCCCACCACCTCGGTGCGGGGCTGGCCGTTCTCGTAGGTGATGCGGGCGATCTCGTAGCCCAGCAGCAGGTCGCCGGCATCGGTGGCCAGCGTCAGGTTCACCTGGTTGGGGGTGCGCTCATCCACCACGGCGGCGGTTTTGCCGGTGAGCACCGCCTTGTCTGCAAAGCTGGTGCTCTCGCTGTGGGTGAAGCGGTAGTTGCGGGAGGCATCGTTGCCGTAATACAGCGCACGGGTCTCCGGCTCAAACTGGGCCAGGTAGGCAGCCGTGGCGGCATCCGGCGTCATGCCCCAGCGGACAAAGAAGTCCGTCAGGTCCTTCTGGGCCGCCGCAGAGGCCAGCCGCATGAAGTTCTGGTCGGCATCCCCGCCCAGCGTCAGCTTGATGCCGCCGGGGGCCGGGGCCTGAGCCGTATTGCGGGCATAGGTATCCACCCGGGCATAGAAACGGCTGGCAAACAGCTCCTCGTAGTTGTCGTAGATCTCGTACTCGTAGCCCTTGTCGTAGGCCAGGTGCAGCTGCCAGTACAGCCCCAGCTGGGTAAAGACATCGCTGGAATGGCCGGTGGTGCCGCTGGTGACCTTGCTGTAGATGGCGTCGTAGCCGAAGCGGACGCCCTCATGGGCCTGGGAGATCTGGGAGAAATAATTGTTGGTGACTTCCACCACGGCATAGCTGCCCTGGTTGATGTTGTGGCCGATCTCGTGGGCGATGCCCCAGCCGAAGAGGTCGCCGCTGCGGTAGCTGCCGTCCTCGTTCAGGGTGATGGGCTCGCCGCCGCCCAGACCGGGCACCGAATCCCAGCCGATGCCGATGTGGTTGCCGGCCGCATACATGAAGGCGCCGGCAAACATCCGCATATACCGGATGTTCAGATGCTGGGAGGGCAGACGGTTCTTGTCCCCCGCCCCGGCCAGGTCGGTCAGGCCCTTGTGCTGGTAGAACAGCGTCATCATCTGGTCCATGGCGTCCAGCGAACTGAGCAGGCGGGCGGCCTTGTCTGCCGTGGAACCGCTGCCCAGCCCCGCCAGCAGCTGGCTGACGGGCACCGAGTACATCATCTGATCCAGCATGATGTCGGTGGTGTTGAGGATGCAAGTCTGGGGCTCACAGGTACCGTGTTCGCCGTGCAGCTCGTCGTGACGGCTGTTCAGGGTGTCGTTCGCCGCTTCCAGGGCCGCCACATAGGCGGTGACGCGCTCCTTGCGCTGGCCCGGGTCGTCGATGCCGTAGAGGTCCAGCACGGGGATGGTTGCCCCGCCGCTGACCCGCACCGAGTAGCGGTCGTTGGCGTTGTCGCCGGTGAACTGCACATAGAGGGCGCCGCCATGTTCGGCATCAAAGGTGACCAGCTCGGGGACCATGATCTCGTTGCGGCCCACCTTCAGCTGAATGGGCTGGGAGACCACTTCTCCCGATTCGGAATTGTACTGGGTCGCCACCAGCTGCAGCCAGGCGTTGGCACCGGTGGCCACATTGCTGCTGCCCACGTAGACGATGATCTCCTCACCGGCCTTGGCGGTGACGCCCAGGGGCTGCCAGGCGTTGAGCCCGGTGAAGCCCAGGTGGCCGTCCTTCTTGGCCGTGATGGTGGTATGCACCTCCACCACGTCGCTGAGGGTGGTGGTCAGCAGACTGCGGGCGTTGTCCAGCTCCCGCTGCAGGGCCTCCCGCTCGGGATGCAGCTCACCGCTGGCCTCGTCGGGGGTGTCCAGACGGGTCTGGAGCGCCTCGATGGTCTTCTCGTCCACGCCGCTGCGCAGCGTCACGTGCAGGTCGTCGTCATAGAGGGCCAGGATGTCGGCCTCCAGGCTGTCGTAGGCATAGAACCGCATCTCCGAGATGGAGACCGGCCGGTTGTTATAGATGTATCCCACGCAGACACGCAGATAATCGGTGGTGACGCCGCCGGGGATCTTGATGGTGTAGTAGTTCTGGCTGCCGTCGCTGTGCTTGGCGATGGTCACGCCGGAAACCTGGTACTCCCGGCCGTCCTCCCCGCGGGCGTACAGACGGACGTTGCCGTAGGTGCCCCGGTCCTCGGAGGGAGACAGCGACAGGCTGCCGATGTGGTAGCGGGCGTCAAAGGTCACCCGCACACCGCCGTTGTCGGCATAGGCCGCGCCGTCATCCCAGTCGTCCAGACCGTACCAGGAGGTGAAATCGTTGTCCACCACGCCCCAGGCGGTCTTGCCGGAATCCAGCGGGCTGTCCTTCATGTAGCCGGCCTCGTGGGTCACCGACGCAATGTGCGCCGTGACCTCTCCCGCCGCGCCGGCCGTGTTGATGAGTTTGTAGGCCGGCAGCTTCACCGGGCTGACGTTGGCCGTGGAAGCCGTGGAGGTCAGCGACGCGGGGCCTTCGCCCAGTTCGTTGACGCCGGTGACATAAACCTCGTAGCGGGTATTGTTTTCCAGATTCTGGATGGTGTAGCTGTTCTGGGCGATGCCGGTCACCTTGGTGAAGTCGGCATCCCCCTTCTTGCGGTAGTAGACATTGTAGGTGTCGGTGTCCTTCATGTCTTTCCAGGAGGCTTCGATGCGCTGGAACCGGCCGGTCAGGCGCAGGGCGTCGGGGGCTGCGGGCAGTTTGTCCGCCTTGGGCACCACGGTGATGGCCTCGCTGTAGCCGCTGCGCCACTCGCCGTTCACCGACTGCACCCGCACGGTGTAGGTCTGACCGTTCTGCACCTTTTTTCCGCCGAAAGAGGTCACCGCCAGGGTGTTGGCCGCGGTACGGACTGTCTCGGTCTTGTCACCCAGGGTGATCTCCACCTCGTAGCCGGTGACGTTCACCGCCGGATCCCAGGCCAGCGTGAAGGCCTGGCTTTCCGGTGCCGCGGTCAGACCGGTGGGAATGTCCATGGTGGGCGCGGGGATGCGGGATTCCATATCGTTGAGGAATTCCACCTGGGAGATTTCGGCCAGGCTGCCGCCGCCCGAAACCGCCGTGATCTTGATGGTGACCTTCTTGACGGCGATCTGGCCGCCGAAGTCCACCGCAATGGAACCGTCGGGCTGTACGGTGGCCGCGCCCAGGAAACGGGCCAGCACAGAACCGCCCACCGTGATGGGCATGGTCTTGGTCTCCCCGTTTTCCTCGTACTCCACCATCACGGTGGCGCCGCTGACGGCGCTCTCCGCCGCGGGCGGGGTCTGGAGCACCAGACCGGCCATGGGTACGGCGGCCTTGGCCGCCTTCTCAAAGTCAAAGCTAACCGTGACGGGGTTTTCCTCCGAGATGGCGCCGTCCGAAGCAGGCTTCAGTTCCACCGTGCTGCCGCCGGTCAGCAGGTCTTCCAGACTGCCGCTGACCACCTGGGTGGATTCCTCCTTCTCCAGCGTCATCAGGCTCTCGGGCACCCGCACCAGTACCGAGGCGGCCGTGTCCCGGGTCTCCTCCAGGGAGGCCGCCAGCATCTGCAGGTCCACCAGGTCCGCCGCACCGCTGCGGTCCAGGTCGGCGCTGCCGGCCTGCCCGGCCTCGATGGCTTCGATCAGGACGTCGGTGTCCTGCCCGGTGAGCTGCCCGTCCCCATCCACATCACCGATGCGCAGGGCGCCGGGATGCAGACTGTCCGCCGTGTAGGTGTAGCCGGCCAGGAAACCGGTGTAGAGCTGCACACTGTACAGCAGCTCCCCCACTTCCAGGGTCTGGGTATAGGCCGCAAAGCCGCTGCCCTCTACCGTCAGGGTGTAGCTGCCCCGGGGTAGGCCCTTGAAACGGACCTCCTGCCGGGCAGGCTCGCTGCCGCCGGCGGCAGGCAGGATGATCTGCTGCGACCGCTCCGCAGGGCCGCTGAGGCGTACCGTGAAGTCGGCGTTCCCCTGCAGCGGCAGACCCGCCAGCAGCGTGACCGAAACTTCCGCTGTATTCTGCGGGGCTTCCTCCGCCCCGGTTTCTTCCGATTCGTCTTCCTGCACAATCTCGGCCAGCAGTTCCGCTGCCGGCTCCTGTGCCGGTTCTTCCCCGGCGGGCAGTTCCGGCTCGGCTGCCGCGCTTTCCTGCGTGGCACTGCCCACCGTCTGCACGGCCGCTTCCGCGGCCAGTTCCTCCGCCAGGGCGGCCGGGCCCTGGGCCAGGATGCTCAGCAGCATGCAGCTGCTCAGCAAGGTGGCGATGGCTCTTTTCACTTGATTCCGTCCTTTCCTTTCTGCGGGCGCCGCACCGCTGCGTTTCCTGCCAGAAGGCAAAAAACGCTGTATCGGTTTTGCGCCGGGTTGCTTGTATGCAGCGGCCATTCTACTATAAAAGAACTAGGAAATCAAGCCTTTTTCGAAATTTGTTATAAAATAATTTTTTGACAGCTTTTATTTTTTTGGATTCATCGAAGCATCGTCTATTTAAAATTTCATGATTTTTTGCATTCTTTTGATTTTTCTGGTCAAAGGGCAAAAAAAGCGGCGTGCGCCTTCCCGGTGGAAGGCACACGCCGCTTTTCGGTTTCAGACTGCAGGGGAAAGCGCGATCAGGCGAAGCCGATCATGACCGCCACCACCACGAAGATGGTGGACAGCACAAAGAGCATGCCCTGCATCTTGATCTGGAATTTGGCCCACTTGCCCCATTCCAGACGGGCCACGCCCAGCACGCCCAGCAGGCAGCCGGAGGTGGGCACGATGAGGTTGGTCAGGCCGTCGCCCAGCTGGTAGGCCAGCACGGCCACCTGGCGGGTGATGCCGGCCAGGTCGGCCAGAGGCGCCATGATGGGCATGGTGAGGGCCGCCTGCCCGGAGCCGGAGACCACCACGAAGTTGAACAGGCTCTGGAAGACATACATGAGCCAGGCCGCCAGCACGCCGGGCACACCACTGAGCAGGTTGCCCAGGGTGTAGAGGATGGTGTTCATGACGCTGGGGGTGGTGGGATCGGTACCGCCCAGCACGATGACGATGCCCTGGGCCATGCCCACCACCAGAGCAGCCCCCACCAGGTCGGCGGCGCCGCTCTGGAAGGAGGAGGCCATATCGGACGGCCGCATGCCGTTGAGATGGAAGATGCAGCCGATGATACCGGCCACCAGACCCATCACAAAGAACTGGGAGGCGATCTCGGGGATGTAGTAACCCTCCACCACAACGCCCCAGACGGTCCAGACGATGGTGACCAGGATGCTCACCAGCACCAGGCCCTGGCCCAGGGTGAAAGGCGCCGCGGCGGCATCGCTCTGGGCCATCTGGTTGCGGTAGTAGGCGTCGCTCTCATAGGCCACCGAGGACTGGGGATTCTTCTTGATCTTGCGGGCGTAAGCCATGGTGAAGAGGACCCCCGCCAGGGTGAAGACGGCCCACATGACGATGCGGAATCCGGCACCGGACAGCACCGGCACCCCGGCAATGCCCTGGGCAATGGCCAGGCCGAAGGGGTTCATCCAGCTGGTGCCGAAGCCGATCTGGGTCGCCACATAGGTGACGCAGACCGCCACCACGGCGTCGTAGCCCATGGCGATGGTCAGCGGTACGATGACCATGGCAAAGGGGATAGCCTCCTCCCCCATGCCGAAGACCGCACCGCCCAGGGAGAAGAGCGTGAACAGCACGGGGATCAGGATGATCTCCCGGCCTTTGGTCTTGCGGATCATGGCGTGGATGCCCGCATCCACCGCGCCGGTGCGCATAACGATGCCGAAGGCACCGCCGATGACCAGAATGAACGCCACAATGCCCACAGCACTGCCGTTCTTATCGCCGGAGGTCAGGCCCTCGAACACATAGTTGAGCATGCCCTGGCCGCCGAAATCCTCGGTGCCGAAGAGAGGCACACCGCTGCGCACCCGGTTGCCAGCCTCATCCACCGCATAGGTAAAGCTGTCCGCCACAATGACGGTGCGGGTCTTTTCGGTATCGCCCATCATGTAGCTGATCTCCTGCGTCTGGAAGCTGCCCACCGGGATCAGGTAGGTCAGCACCGCGCACAGGACCACCACCGCAAAGATGATCACATAGGTATGCGGCATCTGGATGGTCTTTTTCTTCTGTTTCTCCACGATTCCTATCTCACTTCCTGCATAAAATTCGGCGCGGTATACATCTCTTGTACGGTACACCGCGCCAAGCGCTCCCCTATAGTAGCGTAAAATGCAAGAAAATGCAATGCAAAATCCCAAATTATTTGCAAATATCCGCACAAGCCGGTATAATTATATTGTCTGTACCTTTTCGTACAAGTTTGAACCACAGGAGACCTGTCATGATGATGAACAATTACCGGGCCGAAATGATCGCCGCCATCAGCCGGCTGGTGGAGATCCCCTCGGTCTTTTCGGAAAGCACCGAATATCCCTTTGGTCCCGCCGTGGACCATTGTCTGGACGTGACCCTCTCGATGATGAAAGACCTGGGCTTCCGCACCTTCAAGGCCCCCGACGGCATGTACGGCTATGCCGAGACCGGTGAGGGCGAACTGTTCGGTGTGCTGTGCCATCTGGATGTGGTGCAGGCCCGCCGGGAGGACGGCTGGGACCATGACCCCTTCCGGCCCATGGTGCAGGGGGACTGGCTCTGCGGCCGGGGCACCCAGGACGACAAGGGGCCTACGGTGGCCGCCGTCTATGCCCTGAAATCCCTGCTGGATGAGGGACACGCACTGAACAAGCGGGTGCGGTTCATCTTCGGCATCGACGAGGAGACGATGTGGGATTCCATCCATGCCTACTGTGACCGGGAGGAGCGGCCGGCCAGCGGTTTTGTGCCGGATTCCACCTTCCCGCTGACCTACGCCGAAAAAGGTCTTCTGCAGCTGAAGCTGCGCTCCCCGAAGCCCTTTGCCCTGGCCTGCTCCGGCGGCGACAGCATGAACGCCGTATCTTCCCACGCCGAATGCCCGCGGGACGCCGCCGTGGAGCGGGCGCTGCGGGAACTGGAGCTGCCCTTCCATTTCACCGACGACCAGGTCTGCGCCGAGGGTCTGACCGCCCACGCCAAGAATCCCTGGAAAGGGGTCAGCGCCAACCTGAACCTGCTGCGGGCGCTGCGCAAGGCCGGGTACGAGCACGACGCCATCGCCTTTGCCTGCGATGTGCTGGACGGCAAGTTCCGGTTTGAGGGCTTTACCGACGAGGATCTGTCGGACTTTTCCGGGCCGGTGACCGTCAATCTGGGCCAGTTCACCCTGGACGAACAGGGCGCTGTGCTGGGACTGGATCTCCGCCTGCCGGTGACCATGGAGAAGGAGGACCTGATGGCCATTGTCCGCAGCAAGGCCGACGCCTACCACCTGACGGTGGAGGAGTTCGACTGGCTGCGGCCCATCCACGTGGCCCAGGACGGACCTCTGGTGACGAAGCTGCTCCAGGCGTACCGGGAGGTGACCGGCGACGCCAAGACCGAGCCCTATATCTCCGCCGGTGCCACCTTTGCCCGGGCCTTCGACAACTGCGTGGCCTTCGGCGCCAACATGCCCCACAGCCCCACCACCGAGCACCAGCCCAACGAGCGGATCTCTCTCATCAAGCTGATGCAGGCCGCCGAGGTCTACCGCCGCGCCTTCTCCTATCTGGTGGTGGTCGACTGACTCTTTTGGGAATACAGCAATGCCCCCGGACCGCTGCGGCCCGGGGGCTTTTTCTATCCTGCCAAGAACAATCAGAACAGTTTGCGGCCCGCGGCGTACTTGGCGCAGGGGCGACCGTCCGACAGGTAGACGGTCCGCTCCACCCGCTCGGCCAGGGTGCAGGAACGGGTGGTGGGCAAATTGCTGTCGTCCAGGACTACGGCGTCGAATTTGTAGCCTGGCTCAAAACTGCCCACCTTGCCGAAGAAGGCACCGCCGCCCTTGGTGGCCATATAGAGGGCCTCGGGCATCGTCAGGGCGGGGGTTTCCTGATCCACCAGCCGCCAACGCAGCTTGGAACACTGGATAGCGTCTGTCATGGCCCGGAAAATCGACAGATGCGCGCCGCCGGCCACGTCGCTGCCCAGGCCTACCTTCTGCCCTTCCCGCAGATACTGCTTGATGGGGGCGATGCCGGAGGAAACATTCATGTTGGACTGGGGGCAATGGGCGATGAAGACACCCTTTTCCTTCATCAGGGCGCGCTCCTCCTCCCCACTCCAGACGCAGTGGGCCATGATCGTGGGGCAGTCCCCGCCGAACAGGCCCGCCCGGGCGTAGGATTCGGCGTAGAACCGGGTACCGGGGCAGAGTTCCTGCACCCAGGCGATCTCGGAGAGATTTTCCGACAGATGGGACTGCATGGGCGTGCCGAATTCCCGGTGCAGCTGTCCCAGACCGTTCATCAGCGCGTCGGTGCAGCTGGGGGTGAACCGCGGCGTCAGGATCGGCCGGACACAGGTGAACTCCCCGCTCTTCTCCAGCCAGCGGCGGGTCTCCGCCAGGGACTCCCCGGTGGTTTCCCGCAGGTAGTCGGGGCTGTTGCGGTCCATATTGACCTTGCCCACATAGCAGGGCAGTCCGGCCTTGTCCAGCATCTCCATGAGCTTCAGCGTCGCCGGACGGTGCAGCGTGGCAAAAATGCTGGCCCGGGTGGTGGTCGTGTGCAGCAGCCCATCCACAAAGATGCGGTAGGCCGCTTCTGCATAGGCTTCCTCGGCAAAACGGCTTTCCTCCGGGAAAGCGTTTTGCTCCAGCCAGTCCAGCAGTTCCATGTCCATGCCAAGCCCACGGTAGGCATACTGCCCCGCGTGCACGTGCAGATCTACCAGGCCCGGCAGGATCAGCTTGTCGCCGTAATCCTCCACCGGGATGCTCTGATACCCTTCGGGCAGCGTTTCAAAAATGCCCGCGACGGTGCCGTTTTCACAAACCAGATACGCCTGGGGATGCAGCTCCAGTTTTCCGCACTGGGGGGTATGGACAAGATTGCCTTTTATCGCAAAGGTGGTTTGCATGGGTTTTGCTCCTTTTGGATTGAGAAATTGTTTTACAGATCAGTGTATCACAATTTTCCACAAAAAAGCAACCGTACGGCAAAAAGCCGCACGGTTACTCTGGATTTCAAGCGTTTTCTTCAATCGGTGACGGGTTCCGCCAGGGCAAAGCTGAAGCCCAGAAACAGGTTCGGCGAACCATCCTCCGTAAGAGGACATACCGCCCAACAGTCATCGGGCAGGGGCACCCAGACCCGGGTCTCGGGCGCAATGTCAGGGTTGGGATATTGCAGCACATCGCTGCGCAGCACTTCCGGCGTCACCGCCACCGGCACCGGGCGGGCCGCATCCCAGACCGACAGTGCCGCCCAGACAGGGTCATCCTGCCATTCCCCGATATAGGTGCCGTCAAGCAGCCGGGCAAAGAAATCGTTCAGCTGGTCACTCACCGACTGGAGCTGCTCCTCGCTCAGGCAGTTGCCCTCCGGGGGCTGCATGTACCGTTCGTACCGGTTCCGCGGCACCGGCCAGTCTCCCGGCAGTTCCTCGCAGGAGGTCATGGCGTATTCCGCCAGATTGTTGTCCCCGTCGTAGGTGCGGCGCTCGGTGACGGCAAAGGCCCGCACCTCCCCTACCGCAAAGCCCAGGGCGTCCTGTTTGCGCCCTACCACCCGGGTGGCGGAAGTCAGATACACATTGTCCTTGCGGGTATCCGTCACATCCAGACTCCCCAGCTGCATCCAGGCACCGGGTTCCAGCCCCATGCCCTTCGCTGCATCATCTTCCAGGTCGCCGTCCATCGCAGAAAATCCGTTGATTTTGTCTTCCTCGTCAAAGGAGAACCGGAACTCGTGATCGCCCACGGGCAGCCCGGTAGCACCGGGCTCCGCGATGGTCAGCATTGCATACGGAGCCTCATACAGGCCGCCGCCCACAGACACATCGGTGATGACCAGCCCGGTCAGGTCGGGCAGCGGCAGGCCGCTGTCCAGCAAAGAATCGGACAGAACGCTTTGCATCTTTTCGGTATCGTTCGTGTACAACGCCTCCACAAAGGCAAGGCCGTTATCGTGGCCGGCGGCGTTATTGGGCATAAACTGGCCGTCATACACATGGGGCGGCTGGGGCGTGGCAGGCAGCGTCAGCATCTCGTAGTCCAGCTGGGCGCTGGGGTCCGGTGTGGGGGTAGGCGCCGCGGTGGGCGTCGGCGTGGAGGCCGCCGTTGCCGCCGGGGTCTCCGTGGGCAGCGGTGTTGCCTCGGGGACGGACAACGATCCGCAGGCGGTCAGCGCCGCCAGCAGAAAAGCAGGGATTGCCAGAGGCAGTTTTCTCATCACGGTACCCTCCTTCTTACAATTTACAGAAGACTGCGCAGCAGCGCCGTGCAGCCTTCGTACACGTCCCGCCAGGTTGCCTCAAAATCGCCGGTGTACCAGGGGTCAGCCACCTCGCCGGGGCGGGCGGTGTAGTCCAGCAGGGCATGAATCTTCCCCGCCGGATCACCGCCGCAGATTCTGGTCATGTTGCGCAGATTGGCGTGATCCATCCCGATGAGCAGGTCATAGTGGGTGTAATCCGCCCGGGTCATCTGGCGGGCGGTCTTGCCGGCGCAGGAGATGCCGTGCTCGGCCAGTTTGCGCCGCGCCGGCGGATAGACCGGATTGCCGATCTCCTCGGTGCTGGTGGCGGCAGACGCAATCTCGAATGCAGCGGTCAGGCCCGCCTTCTCCACCAGATCTTTCATCACGAACTCGGCCATAGGGCTGCGGCAGATGTTGCCGTGACAAACAAACAGGATTTTGGTCATGGGTTCATTCCTTTCTTTGCAAGTGGAACCAAACCGTCAGGATTTCGGGGGCATACAGTTTTCCTCATAGTCCCGCAGGCTGGCCAGCGCCTTGGGCGCCAGCGGGAAGAGGGCGATCATATTGAAGACCGTCATCAGGCCCACGCCCACGTCCCCCAGGTCCCACACAAACTGGTAGGCCGCCAGACCGCCCACAAACAGCATGACCAGTGCCAGAATCTTGTAGGCCAGCTGGGCGCCCCAGCGGTCGCCGAAGAGGTAGGCCACGTTGGAGCGGGCGTAGAAGAGAATACCCAGAAAGGTGGACAGGCTGAACAGCCAAAGGATCACCGCAATGAAGACCACACCGAATTCTCCCAGGTGATAGTGCATGGCGGTCTGCAGCAGGTCCATTCCCTGCAGCCCATTGGTGAGTTCCGCGGGAGTCAGCAGCATGATCATGGCCGAGCAGCTGCAGAGGACCAGTGTATCGATAAATACGCCCAGCGCCTGCAAGAGCCCCGCCTTGGCCGGATGGTCGATGTGGGAGGCTGCCGCCGCGCAGGGGGCCGAACCGGAACCGGCCTCGTTGGAAAAAAGACCGCGCTTGGTGCCGTTCATGATGACGGCGCCGATGCCGCCGCCCGCCACCTGCCGCAGACCGAAGGCCTCGGCAAAGATACGCCCGAAGACACCGGGCAGCAGCGGCGCGTTTTTCACAATGATGAAGACCGTAATAAAAAAGTAGCAGGCCGCCATGACGGGGACCATAATGTCCAGCACCCGGACGGTGGCATTTTTGCGCAGCACGATCACCGCTGCTACCAGCACCAGGGCGATAGTGGAGTAGAGCGGCGGGATATGAAAGGCATTTTCAAAGGAAGCGGAGATGGAATTGCTGGTGACCTGGCTGATGCCGCACCAGCAGATAAGGCCCGACAGGGCAAACAGCGATGCAACAACCGAACGGCGATGTTTTTGGGGGTGGAACAGCGCGTGGAGATAGTAGGCCGGGCCGCCGCGGTAGCCGCCGTAGAGGGGATCCTTTTCCTTATAGATCTGGGCCAGGGTTGCCTCGATGAACGCCGTGGAGGACCCCAGCAGGGCCATGATCCACATCCAGAACACCGCGCCGGCACCGCCGGCGGAGATGGCCGCCACCACGCCCACCAGGTTGCCCATACCCACCCGGCAGGCGGTGGAGACGATGAGCGCCTGCACGCCGGACAGCCCATGCTCGGTCTTTTTGTTGTTGGAAAGGGTGACCCGGACCATCTCGGGAAAAAGGCGGAAGGGCAGGAACCGGGTGCGCAGGGTAAAATAGAGCCCCGCCGGGACCAGGATCATCACCAGCAGCGAAAGCCCCAGGGAACTGCCGCCGGGCAGCGGGATGGTGACAAGATCGCCCCAGAGCAGGGTATAAATGGCTTGGAACAGGGCCATGAAACAATTCCTCTCATTTTCTGCAGTGTAATGTAGAACATGTCCCATCAGTGTACCATAAACAGCCTTGTTTGGGAATGCCTTTTTTATACCTGGTGGCAAGCCTCGGGAATGCCGATGTCTGCCAGCAGCACCTCGCCGCAGTACGCCGCCCCCTGAGGTTCGGTGTGTACAGGCTTGCGGCTGTCAAAGCAGACCGTCAGGTCGGCCTGCACGGCGCCTTCGGCAGCTTCGCTGGTATCGGCGCAAAGACCACTGGGCAGATCCACCGCCAGCACAAAAGCCCCCGACGCCCTGGCCCGGTTCAGCAATCCGCAGGCTGCCTGCCCCGCCGGGCGCAGCGCTCCGTGGAAACCCGTGCCGTAGAGGGCATCCACCGCGGCCTGCCACCCCCGGGCGTCGGGCTGTTCCCCGGCAGACAACACCGTGACCGGCAGCTCCGCCAGCCATGCCCGGTTGGTACAGGCGTCCGGCGTTTTGGGTTCCCCTTCCGCCAGCCAGACACTGACTTTCCAGCCCGCCTTGGCAGCCATCCGGGCGATGACAAACCCGTCGCCGCCGTTGTTGCCCTTGCCGGCCACCACCAGCAGCCGCCCCGGCGCCGGACACCGGGCGGCCAGTTCCGCCCAGGCGGCCCGGCCCGCGTTTTCCATCATCTGGATGTACAAAAGGCCCGCTTCATTGGCCGCCTGCTCGATGCGCTTCATCTGGTCGGCGGTGACGACGGCTTTATTTTTCATAAGGTGTCCCTCCCTTTTTCTTGTATGGTATCATACCCTGCTGCGGAAATCCACAAAAAAAGTTCCGGGCCTTGCGGTCCGGAACACGGAAAGATATCAGTTCAGTTTGAGATATTTGCGCACCGGCAGGGCGACGGCGCCCGCCACCACGCAGCAGATGATCCACTCAATGACGGCCTGCACACCCACGAACATCACGATGAACATCAGGGCATTGGTGGCGCCCATGTTCTGGGCCGCGTCCTGCACGTAGGGAAGGTCGTAAAACAGCAGCACCAGCGCTCCCATAAAGAACACGGTGTTCAGCAGTGCCGTCAGCAGCCCGCCCGCAAAGCAGCAGAATTTTTCCCACTTGGGCAGCAGCTTGCACAGCGCCCGGAACAGCAGGGCCGCGCACAGTCCCATCAGGACGCGGGATACCACACACACCACAAAGGTTCCCGCCGGGCTGGCGCTGAACATCGCGGTGCTCAGAAGGCTTTTGCCTTCCATCGCCTGCAGGAAACTGGTGATGCCGAACGCGGCGCCCAGAATGGTCCCGGCCAGGGGTCCCATGGTCATGGCGCCGATGGCCACCGGTACCGACAGCAGCGACGCCGACAGCAGCCCGACCTGGAGATAGCCCAGGGGCGTATAGTTCATCACAAGGAGAATGGCCACCAGCAGCGCAAGCTGGGTGAGCCAACGGACGTTGGTACGCTTTTTCATATTCAATTTTCCTCCTGCTGCCGTCTCCTATACTTCGGGAGTACAGCGCAAATGTACAGCCCGCAGGCTGCCAAATCACAGTATAACGCAAAACCGGCCGCGTTACAAGCGGCCGGCAGAAAATCTTTACAGTTTGTCCTGGAGCATAAGGTCCCGCACCTCGTAGAGGTCGTGGCAGCAGCAGGTGTAGAGCTGGCGGATCTCGGCGTCGGGCTGGGCCAGATCGGGCACCATCACGGTCACCGCTCCCGCCGCATGGCCGGCACGCACCCCGTTGAAGCTGTCTTCCAGCACCAGGCAGTCATGGATGTCCAGCCCCAGACGGCGGGCTGCCTCCAGGAAGATATCCGGCGCCGGTTTGCTGCGCTGCACGTCGGCACCGCAGACAATGTCGTGGAAATACCGCGCCGTGCCGGTGGTCTGCAGGTTCTGCTCGATCATATTCCGCGGGCTGGAACTGGCCACGATCCGCGGCATGCCCCGGCTTTCCAGCAGTTCCAGCAGCTCCTTGAGCCCCGGCTTGCAGGGCACCCCCTGGGCAAAGCGCTCGTTGCCGATCTGCCAGACCTTGTCCAGCATCCTGCGGGGGTCCACACCGGGGAAGTACTCCTTCACATGGTCGATGAGATACTGCCCCGCCAGACCGCGCCCGCTGGCATAAAAGCTCTCGGTATCCGCCGGCATGGACACCCCCAGCGCCTCGCAGGCGGGCTCCCACAGGGTATCCCACAGACGTTCGGTGTCGAACATCAGGCCGTCCATATCAAAAATCACGCCTTTGACCATACAGGTGCCGTCCTTTCCATCCCGTAAAACCGTTTTTCGCACGCCCATTGTACCGCATTTTCCCCGGCCCGGCAAGAGATTTTTGTTCCGGTGAAATTGGGGCTTGTATTTACCGCTTTAGAGCGCTATAATTGGGTAAACTGCTTCCGGGTTGCTGTGCGGCGGCCCGCCTGGCGGCATTGTGATAAACTAGGGAGAGTGTAAATCATGTTGGACATCAAAATCACCAGAACGACTGCGCCCAAGGCGAAGCCGCAGGACGAAAGCAAATTGGGTTTCGGCAAGATCTTCAGCGATCATATGTTCCTGATGGATTATACCGAAGGCGAGGGCTGGCATGACGCCCGCATCGTCCCCTACGGCCCGTGGGAGATGGACCCCGCCACGACGGTCTTCCACTATGCGCAGGAGATCTTTGAGGGCATGAAGGCCTACCGTACCGCCGAGGGCAAGATCCAGCTGTTCCGCCCCGACTGCAACGCCAACCGCTACAACGATTCCGCCGACCGTCTGGGCATGCCCCCCATCCCACCGGAGGACTTCGTCCAGGCTGTGAAAGCCATTGTGGATGTGGATCGTGACTGGGTGCCCCATTCCGACGGCGCTTCGCTGTACATCCGCCCCTTCTGCATCGCCACCGATGTGGGCCTGGGCGTCCATGCGGCAAAGCACTACCGCTTTGCCATTATCTGCTCGCCCTCCGGTGCCTACTACGCCGAGGGTCTAGATCCCGTCCGTATCTACGTCGAGGATGAGTACATCCGTGCCGCCCCGGGCCTGACCGGCTTCACCAAGTGCGGCGGCAACTACGCCGCTTCCATCAAGGCCGGCGAGCTGGCCGAGGAGCGCGGCTTCAGCCAGGTTCTGTGGCTGGACGGCGTGGAGAAGAAGTACGTCGAGGAAGTCGGCTCCATGAACATCATGTTCAAGATCGACGGCAAGATCTACACCGCCGCCTGCACCGGCACCGTCCTGCCCGGCGTCACCCGCCGCTCCATCATCGAGCTGCTGAAGGACTGGGGCTATGAGGTCATCGAAGGCAAGCTGGCCATCGCCGACGTCATGAAGGCTGCCGACGAGGGCAAGCTGGAAGAGGTCTTCGGCACCGGCACTGCCGCCGTGGTCTCCCCCGTCAAGGAACTGGACTGGGAGGGCAAGGTGGCCCACATCAGCGGCGGCAAGATCGGCGAGCTGACCCAGAAGCTCTACGACACGCTGACCGGCATCCAGTGGGGCAAGCTGCCTGACACCAAGGGCTGGATCGTTCCCGTGGAAGAGCAGTAAATCCGATTTTGTAAAATTCCAGTGTAAAAAAGCGCGCAGGGAAGCGAAAAAGGCTTCCCTGCGCGCTTTTTCTTCAATTCTTTACATTTTCTTAATACAGAATATGGTATACTGTTCACAACCCGGGACCGGTTTTCGGGCTGCTTTGCTTTTTTCTAATGATAAAAAGGATTTTTCCATGAAACATATTCTGCAACTGCTGGACCGCACGGTCCGGCGCTGGGGTGCCCGCCCGGCCTTTGGCGACGAGCACGGCACTCT
This sequence comes from Subdoligranulum variabile, assembly GCF_025152575.1. NCBI lineage: Bacteria > Bacillati > Bacillota > Clostridia > Eubacteriales > Oscillospiraceae > Subdoligranulum > Subdoligranulum variabile. The sequence continues at coordinate 869,575 of NZ_CP102293.1, forward strand.
GACCTGGGCGGAGGTGGACTCCGCCGTGCAGCGCCTCGGCACCGCCCTGGCGGAGTACGCCGTACAGCACCGCCCGGTGGCCCTCTACCTGGACCACGAAGTGTCCTGTCTGCTGGCCATGCTGGGCACACTGGCCGCCGGCGGTTTTTACACCGTCCTGGATACCGCCCAGCCCCCTGAGCGGGTGCGGCGGATCACCGGCCAGCTGGAACCCGCTTTGCTGGTCACCGATGCCGCCCACCGGGCGGCCGCCGACGCCCTGGGTCTTGTCTGCCCGGTGGTGGAGCTGGAGGAGGCACTGGCGGTGACACCGGACACCTTCCTGCTGCAGACGCTGCGGGAGCAGGCCATCGACACCGACCTGGCCTACGTCCTCTTCACCTCCGGTTCCACCGGTACCCCCAAGGGGGTGGCCATCCAGCACCGGGCCGTACTGGCCTACAGCGCCTGGAGCGCCGGGACCTTCGGCATCGATGAGACGACGGTCTTCGGCAACCAGACCCCTTTCTACTTTTCCATGTCGGTGACCGATCTGTACACCGCTCTGCGCACCGGCGCACAGCTGCAGGTGATCCCCAAGCGGCTGTTCAGTTTTCCGGTGCAGCTGCTGGATTACCTGACCACCCACGAGGTCAACACCCTCTACTGGGTGCCGTCCGCCCTGGGCGGCGTGGTGCGGTGGAAGGCGCTGGACTACACGGCACTGCCGCCGCTGCGCACCATCCTGTTTGCCGGGGAAACCATGCCCACCCCCTACCTGAACTACTGGCGGGCCCACTATCCCGGGGCGCTGTTCGCGAACCTCTTCGGCCCCACCGAGACCACCGACATCTGCAGCTACTATATCGTTGACCGGGATTTCGCCGACGACGAGCCGCTGCCCATCGGCCGTGCCTGCGACAACTGCGGCCTGCTGATCCTTACCGAAGACGGCCGGGCCGCCGCCCCCGGCGCGGTGGGCGAACTCTGCGTACGGGGTAGTTTTCTGGCGGCAGGATACTACAACATGCCCGACAAGACCGCCGAGCGGTTCTGCCCCAACCCGCTGCAGCCCCACTACCCCGAAACGATCTACCGCACCGGCGACCTGGTACGGTATGACGACCAGGGACTTTTGCAGTACATGGGCCGGGCCGACAACCAGATCAAACACATGGGCTACCGCATCGAGCTGGGGGAGATCGAGACGGCAGCCTTCGGGCAGGAGGGGCTGCAGAGCTGTGCCTGCCTCTACGATGCTCCCCGGGACCGGCTGGTGCTCTTTTACACCGGCAAAAAGGGCCTGGAGGAGGCACTGCGTCCCCGGCTGGCCCAGCGTCTGCCCGCCTACATGCAGCCCACGGTGTACCGCCGCCTGCAGGCCATGCCCCAGAATCAGAACGGAAAAATCGACCGCGCCGCATTGCGCGCCCTTTGCAAGGAGGACTGAACCATGCATACCATGGATGAGATCATGAACATTCTTTCCGAAGTGAAACCCGGCATCGAAGCGGGCCCCGACACCGAACTGGTGCGCACCGGCGTACTGGATTCGGTGGACATCATGTCGGTGGTCATGGCCCTGGCCGAAGAATTCGACCTGGAGATCAGCCCGCTGGACCTGAAAGAGGAAAACTTTCACACACCGCAGGCGATCCTCGATCTGGTCAACCGGCTGGACGACTGAGCCGCTGACCCCTTAGGAGTTCGTCTATGGCTTACAATTCCTTTCCCTACTTATGCATCTTCCTGCCGCTGTGCTGGCTGGCCTGGGCGCTGCTGCCCCAGCGGTACCGGCCCGCAGCCCTGCTGGGCGGCAGCCTGATCTTCTACTGGCTCACCGCCGGGACCTACACTGTCTGGCTGCTGCTGGCCGCTGCCCTGACCTGGGTGCTGGGGCTGGGACTGGGCCGTCTGCAGGTCTTGCAGGAGGCCACCGTGCCGGGGCTGGACAAGCCCGCCCGCAAGGAGGTCAAACAGCAGTTTGCCGCCCTCCAGAAAGGCATGGTAGCGGTGGGCGTCATCGGGCTGCTGGGCCTGCTGGTCTGGTTGAAATACCTGCCTTTCCTGGTCCGCACCCTCAACGCGGTGCTGGCCCGTCTGCCCATGGGCTGGCAGGTCACTTCCCCAAGTTTCGTGCAGCCTTTGGGCCTCAGTTTCTTCACGCTGATGGCCCTGAGCTATCTCTTCGACGTGCGGCGCGGCACCACCCGGCCTGCCGCCCACTACTGGCAGGTCCTGCTCTACCTGAGCTTCTGGCCCCATGTGGTGGAGGGTCCCTTTGACCGCTGGGCCCGCATTTCCCCGGCTCTGCTGGACCCGCCCAAGCCCGATTACCGCACCTTCACCTTCGGCGTCCAGCGGATCCTGTGGGGCATGATGAAAAAACTCATCATCGCCGACCGGGCCAACATGTACGTCAAGGCGGTCTTTGACGACTGGACCAAATATTCCGGCAGTGCCGTCCTGGTGGCCACCCTGCTCTACACCCTGCAGCTCTACGCGGAATTTTCCGGCTGCATGGACATGGTGCTGGGTGCCGCCCAGTGTTTCGGTGTGCCGCTGGAGGAAAATTTCCGCCAGCCCTTCTTTGCCCGCAGTGTCAGCGAATTCTGGCGCCGCTGGCACATCACCCTGGGCGCCTGGCTGCGGGAATACCTGTTCCAGCCCGTCATCGTCAGCAAACCCATGATGCGCTTCGGCAAATGGTGCCGCACCCGGTTCGGCGCAGCGCTGGGCCGCAGCATGCCGGTCTGGGCGGGCCTGCTGCTCACCTGGCTGGCCATCGGCATCTGGCACGGCGCCGGCTGGCTCTACATTGTATACGGGCTGTACTACTTTGCGCTCCAGTGGCTGGGCGAGGTCTGCGAGCCTGCGCTGCTGCGCCTTTGCCCCGCCCTGCCTCAGTGGCGCACCCGCCGCTGGTACAAACTGTGGCAGGTGGTGCGCACCTTTGTGCTCGTGAACTTCGGCATGCTGATCTTCCGCTCCAACGGCACCCGGGCGGCCCTCGACATGCTGGCCAGCCTGCGCCGCCCCTATACAGGCAGCCTGCTCATCAAGCTGGATGCGGCCGATCTGTGGGTGCTGGTCGTGGGTGCGGCGATCCTGCTGGCCGTGGACCTGGCCCACGAGCGGGGCATCGCCATCCGCGAGGCCATCGCCCGCCGTCCCCTGCCGCTGCGCTGGGCCGTCTACTGCGGCGCCATGCTGGCGGTCATGATCTTCGGCGCTTACGGCGACAACTACGATCCCGCTGCGTTCATTTACGCGCAGTTCTGACGGGACCGATCACAAAACGGGAGTATCCTGTATGTCTTTACAAACCTGGCAAAAAAACGCCCTCCGCATCATCGCCTTTCTGCTGGTGCTGCTGATGCTGGTGCTGGCCGTGGGCCATTACCTGATGCCCCAGTCCAACCGCTACCTGGAAGGCTACACGGCGGGCGGCATCCTGGGGGAGGACTTCGACACCATCGACGTGCTGGTCCTGGGGGATTCCAACGCCGCCCAGGGCATCGCCCCCATGAAATGGTACGATGAGCATGGCATCACCGGCTACACCTACGCGGCGGGCTGGCTTTCCATGTACAACATCTACTACCGGCTACAGCAGATCTACGAGGAGCAAAGTCCCAAAGTGGTGGTACTCTGCACAGCGCCCGCCTACACCAAAAAGAGCAGCGAGAGCTATATGCAGAGCGCCCTGGGCGACATTGCCGACGAGCTGCTGCCGCTGCTTCGCTTCCATGACAACTGGAAGTATCTGCGCCCCGACAACCTTTTCACCGAGAAGGACTACAGCTGGCGGGACATCAACAAAGGCTACAGCCCCATCACCGATGTGGCCGCCCGCCCCAACACCGATTACATGTACGACACCGGCGCCAGCGAGTCCATCCCCTTCCTGGTGAAATTCTATATGCAGCGCATCCTGCAGCTGTGCGACGACCACGACAGCGAGGTACTGCTGGTCACGGTGCCGGCAGCGGTGGGCTGGAACCTGGCCCGCCACAACGGCATCGCCGCCTTTGCCGAGGAAAACGATGTTCCCTACCTGGATTTCAACATGGCGGACAGCAACCCCGGCATCGACTGGACCACCGACTCGGCAGACGGCGGCACCCACCTGAACTGGCTGGGAGCCCAGAAAGTCACCGAGGCACTGGGAGACTATCTGCTGGCGCACTACGACCTGACGGATCACCGCGGTCAGCCCGGCTACGAGACCTGGGACAGTGACGCCCAGAGCTACCGGGACCTGCTGCCGGAAATCAACCAGCGGGTGCAGGAAAACGCCGGCCTTGTATAAATTGCACAAATGTGCAGTCCATTTTTGCAGCACATTGTACATGCATTCCTCTTGCAAAGAAAGTCGAAATGTTGTAGTATAGAAGCACAGAAAGCAATGACGCTTTGGAACGGTTGGTAAGGTCCACCGTACCAAAGCGCTTTTTTGTGAAAGACTTTCTGGCAAGAGGAAGAATACCAGAGCGCCCTGCCGGTCATCCTGGAAGGGCATCCACTTGTAGAGGGGTGGGTTCCGTTCGATATACGAGCGGCAAGACGTTCTGTTTTTCTCCTTCTTTTTGAAACGGGACGGGGCAGTGGCCGTCCCGTTTTATTTTTACCTTTTTCCCGGCGCCGGCGCGTTATGGGCCGGCGCTGTTTTCTTTTTGCCGGATTTTCTGCGAAATATCCCCGGGCGATTGAAAAAAAGCGCCGGATGCGGTACAATAAAACAAACCTGTTGATTCTGTTAAAAGGAGCGCGGACCCTCATGGTCGAAACCTTTACCACCCGGATCACCCCCTACGGGCTGGACCGCAAGGTCTTTCTCTATCTGCCGGACGACTGGCAGACATCCGGCAAGCGGTACCCGGTGGTGTATATGTTTGACGGACACAACCTGTTCTTTGATGCCACCGCCACCTACGGCACCTGCTGGGGACTGAAGGAATATCTGGATGCCCATCCCGAAGCCATCGTGGCGGCGCCTGAATGCAACCACGAGGGCAACCGGCGGCTGGAGGAATACTGCCCCTACGATTCCGACTGGTTTGACGGCATCCACGGCACCGGCAAGGCCTATATGGACTGGCTGGTGGGGGAATTCAAGCCCTGGATCGACGCCCGCTATCCCACCCTGTCCGACCGGGCCCACACCGCCATCGGCGGCTCCAGCATGGGCGGGCTCATGAGCCTGTATGCCGCGACCCGCTACAACGATGTTTTCAGCAAGGGGGCCTGTCTGTCGCCGTCGGTACGGCTCTGCATGGAGCCGTTGACCGCCGATCTGCGCGCGGCCAGGCTGCGCAAGGACACCCGCTTTTATCTGAGCTGGGGCGAACGGGAAGCCCGCGACCAGCACCAGCTGGCCGAGTACACCCACAACGCCCTGACCGTGGCCCGGCTCCTCAGCGAAAAGGGTGCTGCGGTCTACCCCTATTTTCAGATGGACGGACGGCACTGCGAAGCCGACTGGCGCCGCCAGCTGGACCGCTGCTTCCGTTTTCTGTTCGGCTGGGAATGACCCGGCCGCGATAACCGAACCCGAAGGAGGTATTTTCCTATGTCAAAAGCTGTGATCTTTTTTGCCCCGGGCCTGGAGGAATGTGAAGGCCTGCTCTGCGTGGACCTGCTGCGCCGCGCCGGGGTGGAGGTGACCATCGCCGCGGTGGGCGGCAGCCAGACCGTGACCAGTTCCCATCATGTGAACATCGTAGCCGATGCCCTGGCCGAACAGGTGGACTACAGCGCCTATGACGCCTGCATCCTGCCGGGCGGCATCCCGGGCGTGAACAACCTGAAAGCCGACGCCACCGTGCGCAAGGTCTGCCAGGACTACGCCGCTGCCGGCAAGACCGTGGCCGCCATCTGCGCCGGTCCCACCGTGCTGGCCAGCTTCGGTGTGCTCAACGGCAAGAAAGCCACCGTCTACCCCGGCATGTACGGCGCGCTGACCGAGGGCGGTGCCGAGTACACCGGCCTGCCGCTGACCATCGACGGCAATATCGTCACCGGCGAAGCGCTGGGCGCCGCGATCCCCTTTGCCCTGGCCCTGGCCCGTCTGCTGGGCAGCGCTGAGGATTCCGACCGCGTGAAGAAAGCCATCGTCTACCAATAAGAGCAAACAAAAGAGGCTGTTTCCCAAGGGAAACAGCCTCTTTGCTTTTTATTTCCGGCCTCGCTGCAGTTCGATCCAGGCCAGATCGCCGCGCTCCAGGCCGTGGATGAGCACCTCCGCCGTGGCGATGTTGGTGGCCACCGGAATGGTGTGCATATCACACAGACGCAGCAGCGTCACATCATTGGGTTCTCCGGGCTTGGCCGCTACCGGGTCCCGGAAGAACAACAGCATGTCCACTTCCCCGCAGCCAATCATGGCCGCGATCTGCTCAGATCCGCCACGCCGCCCCGGATACAGGCACCGTACCGGCAGTCCGGTGGCGTCGTGCACGATCTTGCCGGTTACGCCGGTGGCGACCAGCTCGTTCTCCGACAGGATCCGGACGTACGCCGTACAAAACTGTGCCATCAATTCCTTGCGGGAATCATGGGCGATCAACGCGATTCTCATGACGAATACTCTCTCCCTCTGGGGGTCCACCATGACCCCGAAACAATACTATCTTTTATATGATACGGCAATTTCCCTAAAATTGCAAGTGCCGCAGCAAGCAAACCGCCAAAACTGCGGGGATTTTTTAGATAGTTCTCGTCGTTTTGCCTAAATCAAGTTGGGAAAGTTTGGCAAAACGGCGCGCGTTGTCCATGTTATAATAAAGGAAATCACAGGGGGTATCCCCGGGGGATGCCCTGCCAAAGGAGGATCTACCATGAGGAAATCTGCCCAGACGATCATTCGTCCCGACGCATGTTATACCATCGCCGCTGCAAACGGCCGGGTGTTGGAGGTGGCCGATTTCAATACCGAGAACGGCGCTTCGGTGCGTCTGTGGAGCTATGAAGGCCAGCCCTGGCAGCAGTGGAAGTTTGAGGAAGCCGGCGAGGGCGAATACCGCATCAAGAACCGCTTCACCGGCAAGGTCATGGACCTGGCCATGTCCGGCGTGAACAACGGCACCTGGGTCCACCAGTGGAGTCAGACTTCCGGCGCGGGCCAGCGCTGGCAGATCGTGGAAGCCGGCGGCGGCAAGGTCAAGCTGCGCAACGTACTGGCCGACAAGGTCATCGATCTGGTGGGCATGCGGGTGGAAAACGGCACCCAGGCCCAGATCTGGCAGGATGTTTCGGGTGAGAATCAGCTGTGGAAGCTGGAGCCCGTGCCCGACCGTCTGATGGAAAAGCCCATAGAGGCCCCGCCTGCCAAGGCGCCGGCCAAGGGCGGCAAGGCGGCCAAGGCCACCCGCACCCAGACCGGCAAGAAGTCCAGCGGCAAATCCGCCCGCCGGGCCAGCAAGAACAAGTAATTTCACCGAAAGGCCCCGCCTGCCGCGGGGCTTTTCTCTGCCTTGCAGGGGGCCGCAAAGCCTGTTATAATAAAAAGAAACCGTAAATCGTTACGAAAGGCAGTACAAACGCTATGCAGTTTACCGAGCTTACCCACGTTGCGCCGGAGATCATCCGCGCCACCCAGGCCATGGGCTTTACCGAGATGACCGAGATTCAGGAGAAAGCCATTCCGCTGATGATGGACGGCCACGACATGATCGCCAAGGCCCCCACCGGCACCGGCAAGACCGTGGCCTTCGGCATTCCCATTCTCTCCAAGGTGGACCCGGCCTCCCTCAAGCCCCAGGCCGTGGTGCTGAGCCCCACCCGGGAACTGGCCCAGCAGATTGCCCAGGACCTGCAGAACCTGGCCCAGTTCCTGCCTGCCATCAAAATCGTCTGCGTCTACGGCGGTGCCGGGCTGGACAAGCAGCAGCGCCAGCTGAAAGCCGGCTGCCAGATCGTGGTGGCCACCCCGGGCCGGCTGATGGACCACTACCGTCACCACGCCATCGATGTTTCCGACGTGGAGACCGTGGTGCTGGATGAGGCCGACGAGATGCTGAACATGGGCTTCTACAAGGATGTACGGCACATCATCGACCTGATGAAGCACCGCAAGAGTCTGTCCATGTTCTCGGCCACCATCAGCCGCGAAGTGCTGGACATCGGCTGGCTCTACCAGCACAACGCCGCCGAGGTCAGTGTGCAGCCGGTGGAGGATTCCAGCCCCAAGATCGCCCAGTACAAGCTGCTGACCACCGGCCGGGACAAGCTGGCCGACGCGGCCCAGATCATCATTTCGGAAGGCTACAAGCGGGTGATGATCTTCTGCAACACCAAGTACAATACCGGTATGCTGGCCAACCAGCTGGCCCGGCTGAACTTCAACGTGGACTGCCTGCACGGGGATCTTTCCCAGGCGGAGCGCAACCGCATCATGACCCGGTTCAAGGCCGGTGAGATCGCCGTGCTGGTGGCCACCGACGTGGCAGCCCGGGGCATCGATGTCTCCGACGTGGACGCCGTCATCAACTACGACGTGCCCGAGGAGAACGAGCACTACACCCACCGCATCGGCCGCACCGGCCGCGCCCGGAAGGAGGGCGCCAGCTACCTCTTCTACACCAAGGAGGAGCAGAAGCGGGTGGACCAGCTGCTGCGGCTGACCCGCAACCTGGACGACTGCAAGGCTGTGAAATTCGACTTCAACCACGAGAAGCTCATCGTGGAGGAGGCAAAGCCCCAGGACCGGTTCCAGATCAAAGCCTACTTTTAATTGACAAAAAAATTCCGGAAGCAATTGCTTCCGGAATTTTTGTTTTGGGTCAGTTGCCGGCCGGCAGGGTAAAGACGAAACGGCACCACTTGCCTTCCTCGCTCTCGGCGTGGATCTGCCCGCCCGACAGGTTGATGAGGATCTTGCAGATGTGCAGTCCCAGGCCGCTGCCCCGGGTGTTCATACCCCGGGAGCGGTCCTCCTTGTAGAAGCGCTCAAACACAAAGGGCAGCGCTTCGGGGGCGATGCCGGCGCCGGTATTCTCGATGCGGACCTCCACCATATTGCCCTTTTTCTGGGCCGCAAAGGAGATGGTCCCGCCCTCCGGCGTGAACTTGATGGCGTTGTCCACAATGTTGTAGACCACCTGATGCACAAAGTCCGGGTCGGCGTAGATGGCCAGCGGCGGGCCGCCCAGTCCCTGGATGTCGATCTTGCCGTCCTCGATGCGCTGCTCATCGCTGAGCACCACGTCGGTGACGGTCTTCCACAGATCGTAGTTCTGGGCGTGGACCGGCACTTCCCCGGCCTCCAGCTTGGTGATGTCCAGCATGTTCTGCACCAGCCGGGCCAGACGTCCCGTCTCCTGGGAGACGATGGTCAGGTAGTGCTGGTTTTCCTCCGGCGGGATGGTGCCGTCCAGCATGCCGTCGATGAATCCCTTGATGGTGGTCATGGGGGTACGCAGCTCGTGGGCGATGTTGCCCATGAACTGACCCCGGGAGTTGTCGATGGTCTGCAGCCGCATGGCCATATTGTTGAAGGTGGTGGCAAAATCCGCCAGCTCCACGCAGCCGTCCACCGGGGCCCGGGCCGTGAAATCACCGCTGCCCAGCCGCCGGGCGGCCTCGCTGATATCCTCGATGGGGCCGGTGATGCGCTTGGCCAGCACCCAGCACAACAGGCTGCAGAGCAACAGGATGGCCGCTGCCGAGATGCCGAACATCACCAGCATGTCCAGAATGTAGGAGCCCAGCGCCGTCATGGGACTGGCGGCAAAGAGATACCCCACCGAACCGCCCACGTCGATGCGGCGCCCGGCCGTATAATATTTGTCTTTGTAGACGCCCCCCAGTGTGCCGGCGTCAAAGACATCGCCCCCGGCGTCCATCTCGTCCAGCAGTTCCCGGGGCACGGCCTGCTCGGTGAAGTCGCCGCCGTCGGTGTGCAGCAGCACCTGGCCGTCCTCCGCTGCCACGAAGACCAGCGCCCCCGAGGTGGTGTTGAACAGCTCAAACCCGCTGCGGGCATCCTGGGCACGGTCATCCCCCAAAGGTTTGGTGACGATGTCGCCGCCCTCGGCAAAGCGCTGGCTCAGGGCGCTGGCGCCGTCCAGAATGGCGGTGAGCGCCGCCCGCCGTTCATTGACAAAGTAGGCGGCAGACAGGGCCGTCTGGATGGCGCACATGACGCTGAGGCCCAGGATCAGCACCACCGCAATGGTGGAGAAAAATTCCCGGCTGATGGTGTTGCGGCGGCTCATTCCCGTACCTCGAACTTATAGCCCACGCCCCAGACGGTTTTCAGATTCCACTTGTCGGAGGCGCCCTCCAGCTTTTCCCGCAGGCGCTTCACATGTACGTCGATGGTGCGGGAGTCGCCGTAATACTCGAAGCCCCACACCTCGTCCAGCAGCTGGTCGCGGGTGTAGACCCGGTTGGGATGCCCCGCCAGGCAGGCCAGCAGTTCCAGCTCCTTGGGCGGCGCTTCCACCACCTTGCCCTTGACCTTCAGCTCGTACCGGTTCATGTCCAGGTGGAGGTTGTCAAAGTCGTAAACACCCTTGTTGTCCTCCTCCTTGGTGGAGCGGCGCAACACCGCCTTGATACGTGCCGTGACCTCCTTGGCATCAAAGGGCTTGACAATGTAGTCGTCGGCCCCCAGCTCCAGACCCAGCACCTTGTCGTAGGTCTCACCCTTGGCCGTCAGCATGATGATGGGGGTGTTGTCCTTGGCACGGATCTTGCGGCAGACCTCCCAGCCGTCCATCACCGGCATCATCACATCCAGCAGCACCAGGTCGGGATGCAGCTTGTCAAACTCGGTGAGCGCGGCGTTGCCGTCGTGCACCATCGTGACATTGTAGCCCTCCTTGACCAGATAGAGCCGCAGCAGTTCGCAGATATTTTTATCGTCATCCACTACCAGAATTTTTTCATTCGCCATGGTATCGTTCCTCCGTTTCGGCGGCGCACCCTCGCGGCACGCCCGCTATAGAGTTTATTATACCGTATAATTGTGGATAAAAAAAGAACACAAAAGCGGTTTTACCGCATTTTTCTTGCGTGGCGCCGTCCTTGTGTGTATAATAAGGGATGGAAAAACCGCCAAAAGGAGCGAAACAATATGAAATTAGGTATCGTCGGATTGCCCAACGTGGGCAAATCGACCCTCTTCAATGCCATCACCTCCACCCGCAACGCCCAGGCTGCCAACTATCCCTTCTGCACCATCGAGCCGAACTCCGGCATCGTGGCCGTGCCGGATGCCCGCCTGGACAAGCTGGCCGAAGTCTGGCAGACCGATAAAAAGACCCCTGCCATCGTGGAATTCGTGGACATCGCCGGCCTGGTGAAGGGCGCCGCCCACGGTGCCGGCCTGGGCAACAAGTTCCTGGGCCACATCCGGGAATGCGACGCCCTGGTGCATGTGGTGCGCTGCTTCGACGACGACAACATCGTCCACGTGGTGGAGGATGTGAACAAGCCGGAGGGCGTGGACCCCATCCGGGACATCGACGCCATCGACCTGGAGCTGATTCTGGCCGACCTGGAAGTGGTGAACAACCGTCTGGGCCGTCAGCAGAAGGCCGCCAAGACCGGCAACAAGGCCGCAGCCGCCGAGGCTGCCTGGCTGGCCGAACTGGCCGCCCATCTGGAAGCGGAGAAGCCCGCCCGCACCTTTGCCTTCGACGAGGAGGACGACGCCCAGAAGGCCGCCCGCAAGGAGCTGGGCCTGCTCTCCGCCAAACCGGTGATCTACGCCTGCAACGTGGGCGAGGATGATCTGCTGGGCGGTCTGGACGAAAACAAGTACTACCCGCTGGTGGTGGCCCGCGCCCAGGAAGAGGGCGCCCAGGCGCTGCCCATCTGCGCCAAGACCGAAGAGGACATTGCCGACTCCACCCCCGAGGAGAAGCTGGCCTTCCTGCAGGAGATGGGCATTGAGTCCACCGGCCTGGACAAGCTCATCAAGGCCAGCTACGAACTGCTGGGCCTGATCAGCTTCCTCACCGACGGCAAGAAGGAATGCCGCGCCTGGACCATCAAGAGGGGCACCAAGGCGCCCCAGGCTGCCGGCAAGATCCATTCCGACTTCGAGCGCGGCTTCATCCGGGCCCAGGTCATTCATTATCAGGATCTGGCCGACGCCGACTTCAACTATGCGGCGGTGAAATCCAAGGGCCTGCAGCACACCGAGGGCAAGGAATATGTGGTGCAGGACGGCGACGTGATCGAGTTCCTGTTCAATGTCTGATAGGAGGCCAGGTATGATCATCGGCATTATGGGCGCCATGCCCGACGAAGTGGATCAGCTCTGTGCGCGGCTGGAAAACGTAACCCGTGAAATGTATGCCGGGGTGGACTACCACTGCGGTACGCTGCACGGCAAACAGGTGGTGGTCTGTTGTGCCGGTATGGGCAAGGCCAACGCGGCCAGCACCGTGCAGGTGCTCTGCACCAAGTACGGCATCGACCATCTGATCTTCAGCGGCATTGCCGGCAACATGACCAGCAAGATCGGCATCGGCGATGTCTGTGTGGGCGAAACGGTGGTCTACCACGACGCCCAGCTGGACATGCTGGCCCAGAGTGCACCTTTTTTGAAGGAATATCACGGGGATCCCATGCTGGTGCAGGCTGCACTGGATGCCTGTGAGGCCTGCGGGGTGAAAGCCATCGCCGGCAAGATCGCCACCGGCGACACCTTTGTAGGGGACGCCGCCACCAAGAAACTCATCGAGGAGAAGTGCCACCCCGACTGTGTGGAGATGGAAGGCGCCGCGGTCAGCCAGGTAGCAGGCCGCAACGGGGTGCCCTGTGTGGTGCTGCGTGCCATGAGCGACAACGCCGACGAGAGCGGCTATGAAGTGCTGGTAGTCAAGCAGTTCAGCATCGCGGAGTACGTCAAGACCGCTACCGAGATCGTGGCGAATATGATCGAGCATCTGTAAATAAGATCAGGCGGGGCCTCCCTTCCGGGAGGCCCCGCCTTTCTTTTGTTCAGAGTTCCGGCACCCTGTCGATGTCTTCCACATCCACCACCCGGTAACCCCGGGCAGTGAGCGCCGCCGCCAGCATCCCCTGGCCGTCTATGAGATGCCGGGAAAAAGTCCCGTCGTAGATCTGTTTGACGCCGCAGGTAGGGCTGCGGGACTGCAGCACCACCAGATCGATGGTCTGCCCTTCAATCTGCGCCAGAGCCTTGTCCACCCCGGCGTGAAATGCGGCATCCACGTTCTCGCCGTACTGGTTGTAGGCCACACCGCCCCGCAGTTCCACGCAGGGGCGCGGCACCCCCAGCCCGCCCAGCACTTCGGGGCAGACGGGCACCACCTCATGGCCCTGCAAGCGCCGCAAAAGGGCCTCGCTGCGGTTATTCTTGCCGTTGTATTTGCAGTTTTCCCCCAACAGGCAGGCACTGACAAGGATTCTCATGGGCAGATCCCTTCCTTTCCGGTTCTGCCCTGATTATACCAGCCCGGCCTCCCTGCCGCAAGAGCCGGTCAGATAAATTCCCGCCAGGCGCTCTCGGCCCGGGACTGCAGTTCTTCCAGCTCCCCGCAGAGCTTCTTGGCTCCGGGGCTGGCGGTGGGATAATCCTTCTCCGCCCGCTTGCAGTCCAGCACCCCCTGGCCGCTGCCCTCGGCCAGCATGGTGGCCAGGTTGCGGGTGGATTTGTCCATCATGGTGCGGGTGCGGATGCCCATGCTCACACTCATCCGGTTGGCCGCACTCTGGCCGCGGGCCTGGGCACCGATGGCGTCCAGCGCCGTGTGGGCCGCCTGATTGATGCGGCGGTATTCCCGCTTCTGACGCATCATCTCATCCTTCAGCTTCTGGTCGTGGGTCAGCCCCATCAGCTCGTCCAGCGTATTCTTGCCCATCTCGGTGTTCTGGACGATCTCCTGCAGCATCTTTTCGTTGTCGCTTTGCATAGTAAAAACCCCCTTGTGTACTTGCGTCAAGCATAGTATGTACACAGGGGGGTTCGTTTTATGCAAGGGTTACAGCCGCTGCTGTGCCAGGGAGAGCATCATCTCCCAGGAGGAGGTCTCGCCCCATTCGGCGCTGGCGGTACTCACCGTGAAAGTGCCGCGCCGGGCCAGCGTGATGCTGAAGACACGGCGGGAAGATTCCAGCGCTTCGTTGATGGTCTGGGCCAGCCGCGCCGCCGGCATGCCCACCGTGATGGCCACAAACAGGCCATCCTCCAGGCGGGCCAGCACCGCATGATCCCGGTCGGTGCCCACGGCCAGCTGCAGGATGCCGGCCGCCGTATTCAGGCAACACTCCGCCGCCTGCTCGGACTCCTTGTCCCGCAGGTTCCAGTACTCGTTGACGCGCAGCATCACAGCACCCACCGGTTTGCCCTGCACCGCCTGCTTTTCAGCGTAGCTGCGGTATTCCTCCTGAATGTACCGGGCATTGTAGACACCGGTGATGTAGTCCCGGCGCATATCCTCCTGATACTGAGCCATGGCACGGTCATAGGAGTTCTGTTCCCCCGCCGACGCGTTGCTGTCGTGGGGCATCCGGCAGTGCATCAACAGCACACAGGGCCGGTCCTCCACCTGGATTCCCTGGTAGATACGCATCTCATCCCGGCCGTCCACCTGCCCCAGCTGCAGGCCGCGGCCGCTCTCATCCAGCATGGGCACCGGACCGCTCTCAGCGCCCGGTTCCAGTGTGGCCGGATCCAGCAGCGCACCGCGGTACGGATCCACGATCTGCACCCCTTCGAACATCTGTTCCAGCGCAGCGATCTCGACCGCCAGCTCTTCCTTTGTATACTCCAGCTTCATATCGCTCCCTCACTTGCGAAAAGCATCCTCCGTCCCACGGAACGGGTATTGTATATAGATGTATATTACCACATTTTCGGACTTTTTCCTAGGTAGCCGTTGCACAAAGAATTTTACGGCAGACGGTTCAATACTGGGCGATGTTTACAAATCAGTCCTTCTTTGTGGCCGAAGCCCGGGGATCGGTGCGGAAATACCGCGCCGTCAGGGCACGGATCTCCTTGGCCAGAGCCGGGGTCAGCGCCTTTTCCTCGGCGCGCCACTGCCAGTTGCCCTGAGCCTTGCCGGGGGTGTTCATGCGGGCCTCGGCCGGGGCTTCCAGCCAGTCCGCCAGCGGGATGACCGCCAGCGCCGCCGGACTTGCCAGCACGCCGCGCAAGAGCCCCCGCAGATAGCCCTCCTGCTCGGTGAGGGCAAAGTAGTCGATGGCCTGCCGGCGACCTGCCGGACCCACCTCCTCGGCAAACCAGCCGGCCAGGGTGTTGTTGTCGTGGGTGCCGGGGTAAGCCACGCAGTTGCGGGGATAATTGTGCGGCAGATCGACACTATCCTGCCCGGTAAAGGCAAATTGCAGCACCTTCATGCCGGGGAAGCCGCTTTCCTTGAGCAGCTGCCGCACCGAGGGGAACATCTCCCCCAGGTCCTCCGCCACGATGGGCAGATCCCCCATGGCCTCGTGCAGCGCCCGGAACAGATCCATGCCGGGGCCCTGCTCCCACCGGCCGTTGCGGGCCGTGGGATCCCCCGCCGGGATTGCCCAGTAGGTATCAAATCCCCGGAAATGGTCGATGCGCAGGATGTCATAGATGGACAGTGCATGGCGCACCCGGCCGATCCACCAGGCATAGCCGGTGCGCTTGTGGTAGTCCCAGTCGTAGAGGGGATTGCCCCAGAGCTGGCCGTCCTCGGCAAAATAGTCCGGCGGGCAGCCCGCCACGCGGCGGGGCCGGCCCTCGGCATCGGTCTCAAACAGATCGGTGCCCGCCCAGGCATCGGCAGAGTCCGGCGCCACATAGATGGGGATATCCCCCATGATGGAGATGCCTTTATTGGCTGCATATTCATGCAGGGCACGCCACTGGCGGTCGAACTCGTACTGCAAAAATGCCCAGAATTCGATCTCCTCGGCATGCTCGGCCCGGAACTTGGCCAGGGCCGCCGGATCCCGGCGGCGCAGCGCCCGGGGCCACTGCTGCCAGTCGGTCATGCCGTTTTCTTCCTTGATGGCCATGTACAGGCAGTAGTCCGGCAGCCAGTCCGCCGAAAGGAACTGGAACCGGTACCAATCATCGGGATAGGGTGTCTCGTACCCCGGTACCGGACGGCGCTTGAGGAAGTTGGCGTAGGCCTTGCGCAGCACCGGGAACCGGCGCTCATACAGGGTGCCGTAGTCCACACGGGTCTTGTGGGCACCCCACTGCAGAAAGGCATAGTCCTTACGCTGGAGCAGCCCCTCCTTGGCCAGCAGATCCAGGTCGATGAAATAGGGATTGCCCGCAAAGGCCGAACAGCTCTGGTAGGGGCTGTCCGCATAGCCGGTGGGCCCCACCGGCAGGATCTGCCACACGCTCTGCCCCGCACGGGCCAGAAAATCCACAAACCGGCGCGCCGGGGCGCCCAGGCTGCCGATGCCGTACCCGCCTGGCAGGCTGGAGATCGGCATCAGGATTCCGCTGCAACGTTTCAGTTCCATCATCATTCCCCTTTTCCATACAAATGCCTGCACAGGCAGGTTTTATTCTTCGGTGTCGGTATTGGCCTGGGTGGCGCCCAGGGCTTCGAGGGCCGCCTCGGTGAAGGCAGTGCGTTCCGCCGTGGTCCGTTTTCCCTCCCGCAGGGATTCCTCATTGGCCGTCAATGCGTCGGCCTGGGCCTGGGTGACCGTGATGCCCGGCAGAATACCAGTACCGGCCTGCTGGATCTGCATGGCTCCCAGGGTGGTGGTGTCCGACGCGGTGTTCCACGGCGTGATGACCCCCAGCGTTCCGGTGAGGGTTTCCTCCCCTTCCCCGCTGCTGTAAAGCCACAGGGCTGCGCTCTTGGCGGCTTTCTGGGCGGTCTCGTCGGCACCGGCACGCAGGGTCAGATACCCCGCATCAGCCAGCACCGGGTAGTTGAGCAGGCCCGTCAGGTTGTATTCCTCGGTGGAGAGATCGCTCTCCTCCAGGTTGCACTTGAAGGGGATCAACACCAGGCTCTGGCAGGCCTCCGACCCGTAGGCCGAGAGCAGATCGGTCAAGGTGGCGCGGCGGAAAAGCGCCGTCTCATCGCTGTCGGCCAGATTGTCCCATTCCAGCGTCACGGCGCTGTATACGCCGTTGAGAGGACCGGTGAGGGTGTCCTCGTTCACCTCACTGCCCGCCGCCAGCATGGCTGCCGTGTAGCCGGAAACCCGGTCCATCGGCTCCGAGAACACGCCGGTGGCGTTCAGGGTATCGGGCTTGGTCTCAGGCAAGGTGTAGTCGCTGCCCGACAGCGTCACGGTGGCAGCTTCCGGTTCCTCCAACCAGGCCTGCAGCGTCTCCACAAAGTCGCTCCACTCATCCCAGCTGGCGTTCTGCAGCGCCGTGAGCCCGCCTTCCCCCAGAAGGGAGGTGACCACCGTGCCGTTGGCCCAGTAGCCGTAGAGGCTGCGGCCCAGGGGCAGGGCGTCGGTGCTCTCGGTGATGCCGGCCCGGGAGGCGGCAGCCGCCAGCAGGGTATCGCTCATCACGTCCAGCCCGTCCACCAGGTCGCCGGGGGTGTGATCCAGCGCCGCCAGATCGGCGGTGGCCGGGTCCCCGGTCACGTTCAGTGTCACCTGCTGGGCCGCGGCATAGGCCTGCAGCGCCGGCATCAGGGCGTCGGTGGCGTAGACATTCAGGGTCTGGGGAGCGGGGGCCGCAGCGGTCTCCACCGTGGCCGTATTCTCGGACGGTTGCAGCGCCTCCAGCGGATTGGCCGCGCAGCCCGCCAACAGCAGCGCCGGCAGAGCCAGCGCCGCGAAACGGATCATCTTCATAGGGCAAATTCCTTACGTTCTAGAATAAAATGGTACTGCCTTTTATTATATAAGATTTCGGTGTTTTTTTCCACACCTGTTTTATGGTATAATAGGAAAAATTCACGGAAAAGGAGGTCACTTTCCCCCTGTGACCGAGAAACTGTACGAAACCGATTCCTATCTGCAGCGGTTCACCGCCACTGTGCTGGACTGCCGCGAAAGCAAAGACGGCTGGGCGGTGGTATTGGACCGCACGGCCTTTTTCCCCGAGGGCGGCGGACAGCCCTGCGACACCGGCCGCCTGGGCGATGCCCGGGTGCTGGCCGTCCACACCGACGGCGAGACCATCACCCACACCACCGATGCGCCGCTGCCGGTGGGCGCCGCGGTGGAGGGGATCCTGGACTGGGCTGCCCGGCTGGACGCCATGCAGCAGCACACCGGCGAACATATTTTAAGCGGCACACTGCACCGGCTGTACGGTGCCGAGAATGTGGGCTTCCATATCGGCAGTCCCTATGTACGGATGGACACCAGCATCCCCTTGACCGCCGAACAGCTGGCGGCCGCCGAAGCCCAGGCCAACGCCGCTGTCCGGGCCGACACCCCGGTGCACTGCTACGTGCCCGACGCCGCCACCTTGGCGGCCACCGAGTATCGCAGCAAAAAGGAGCTGGAGGGCCCTGTGCGGCTGGTGGAGGCGGGCGGCGACCGCTGTGCCTGCTGCGGTACCCATCTGGCCCGCACCGGCGAGGTGGGGCTCATCAAGATCATCTCCGCCCAGCACTACAAGGTGGGCATGCGGCTGGCCGTAGCCTGCGGGCAGCGCGCCTATGACGCCGTGGCCGCCGGCTGGGCCGACGCCGAGTCGGCGGGGCGGCTGCTCTCGGTGCCAGTGGGCAGCCTGACCGGGGCCGCGGGACGGCTGCGGGAGGCAGAGGCCAAACTCAAGCAGCGGCTGGCCGCCCTGCAGAACGCCTTGGCCACTGCCTGTGCGGCGGGAGCCGAACCGGGCAAACCCTGCACAGTCTGGGCGGAAGGTGCCGACGGCGACGGGCTGCGGCGCATCGCCATGGCTGTCACCGCACAGACCGGCGCCCCCTGCTGCGCTCTGGCCCCGGGCGGCCAGGGCCTGGCCTACGCCCTGGCTGCTGCACCGGGCGGCGATGTGCGGGCGGCCTGTCAGGCACTGAACGCCGCCTTTGCGGGCCGCGGCGGCGGCAAACCGGCCTTCTGCCAGGGCAGCCTGGCGGAAGGCGACGAAGGGCAGGTCCGCGCCTTCCTCACCCACAATCTTTGAGAATCAGGAGAAGATACCGTTATGCGCATGCGATTCAAACCCTATGCACGGCCGGAACTGCTGGCCTGCGACTTCCACGTCCACGAGCCGCTGACCCACGCGGGCCATTGGCATGAGCTCTACGCCCGTCCCGACCAGCCCTGGCATCTGGAGCTGGGCTGCGGCAAGGGCGGTTTTCTGGCCCAGATTGCCCCGGCCCATCCCGACATCAACTATCTGGGCATCGACATCACCGACAAGGTGCTGATCCTGGCCAAGCGCAAGGTGGAGGCGGCCTATGCGGCCCGCCAGCTGCCCCCCGACAATGTCAAGATCGCCAGCCTGGACATCGAGCGGATGGGCAACGCCTTCTCCCCTGAGGACCGGGTAGCGCGGATCTACATCAACTTCTGCAATCCCTGGAGCAAGAATGCCGGCAGCAACAAGCACCGGCTGACCCATCCGCGGCAGCTGCTCCAGTACCGCGCCCTCATGGACGAGGGCGCCGAGATCTGGTTCAAGACCGACGACGACGATCTGTTCCACGACAGCCTTTCCTACTTCCCGGCCGCCGGGTTTGAGATCACCTGGAAAACCTTCGACCTGCACGCCGACGAACCGGCCTGGAATCTGCGCACCGAGCACGAAGGTATGTTCAGCGAACAGGGCATTCCCATCAAGGCGCTGATCGCCCGCAAGGGCCCCGACAGCACCATCAGCTGGGTGGAGCCCAAGGAGCTGGCCCGCCAGCAGGAGACTCCCGATGACCCCGCTTGAGATTGCCGCCCGCACCCTGTACTGGTTTTTCCTCTACGGGATCCTGGGCTGGTGTGTGGAGGTCATCTACGCCGCCATCCGGGAGCATCGTCTGGTCAACCGGGGCTTTCTGTGCGGGCCGATCTGCCCCATCTACGGCTTCGGCATGGTGGGGCTGCTGCACTGCATCCGGCGGCTGCCCGCCGACGGCGAGCCCGGTGTGGTGACGGTCTTTGTGGTGGGCATGGCGCTGACCACCGCCATCGAACTGGTGGGTGGCTGGGTGCTGTTCCGGCTGTACCACATCCGGTGGTGGGATTACTCCCATCTCAAGGGCAATCTGGGCGGGTATATCTGCCCGCAGTTTTCCCTGCTGTGGGGCCTGGGCAGCGTCATCATGGTCAAATTCGTACATCCCCTGCTGGCAGGCATCAGCGCACCGCTGACCTTGCGTGTGCTGCTGCCTCTGGACGGAGTGCTGCTGGTATTTTTCCTGGTGGACGTGGGTGTTTCCTCCGCAGCGGCCATCGGCCTGAACAAGCGGCTGAAAGAAATCGACGAACTGCGCGCCAGGCTGCGCATTTCCAGCAACAAACTCACCGAAGTGCTGGGTACCGGCGCCATGACCGCCGACACCCTGTTGGACGAGCAGAAACTGCAGCTGGCCCTGGCCAGGCTGGAGAGCCGGGACAACGCCGACGCCCTGCGCGCCGAACTGACCGCCCGGGCCGACGCCCTGCGCACCAAACTGCACGCCGCCTATCATGACAGGATGGGCACCCGGCGTCTGCTGCGGGCCTTCCCCAAGATGCAGAGCCCCCGCTATGCCGAGACTCTGGCCTCCACCCGCACGGCGCTGCGTCATCTGCGCCAGCTGGCCCGCAACGCCCAGACGGCCGCCAAAGAAGCCGCCGACAAGCTGCGCCGCGGCGAATCCTGATACAGCAAACGCCCCGTCCTGCCGGACGGGGCGTATTCTTATGCTTTTTTGCGGGTAAAGGAGATCTGCAGCACCAGCCAGGCGGCCAGGATACAGACCACCGCGATGAGACCCAGCATCTGCCAGCAGTGCAGCAGGTTGGCGATGGTGGCATCGTACATGGGGCCGTCGAAGCCCGCCTTGAGCCAGGCCAGCCGGCTGTTGAGGTCGGTGGAGGCGCCCAGCGCGCCCATGCCCCAGCGGCAGACGATGATGTTGGCGATCACGTTGGCCGCACCGGTGAGGGTGAACATGATGCCGCTGAACACCACCTGGCCGATCATGATGACCAGAACCACAAGGATGGCGGTCTCACCGCTCTTGAACAGGGCCGACACCAGCAGACCGGTGGCGCCGGAGGCAAACAGCATGAGCAGTACCGTGACAAAGATTTCCAGGTTGGTTTCAAAGAGCAGGTGGTTCTGGGGAATGTGCACCACGTTGACAAAACCGAAGGTCAGGATGAACCCCTGGACGATCTCGATGAGCAGCAGCACAAAGGCCTTGCTGAGCACCACCGCCCCCAGGCTGACCCCCACCGAAGCTTCCCGCAGGATGATGTCCCGCTCCTTGCAGATCTCCCGGTAGGAGTTGAGGGTGCCCATAAACGCCGCCATGGCACTGAGGATGAACAGCGCCGTGCGGCTGCCCACGTTCACCAGGTTGGAGGTGAAGCAGTTGGGGTCCACCACCAGCTTGATGACGAACACCATAAAGGGGGCCTGCAGGATCAGGCTGGCCAGCAGCAGTTTGTCGTTCCAGATCAGCCGCAGGTTGCGCTGCACCAGCACGGTGAACTGGCGCAGGAATTTCATCAGTTCGATTGGTCGCATCGCTTGTCCGCCTCCTGTGCTGCCTCGGGCCAGGCCGCCGCCAGGCGGTTGAACTCCGGCGTGGTAAAATACTGGCAACGGTACTGTTCCACCAGCTCCGGCACCCGCAGCTTTTCAAAGATATCGCTGGTAAGCTCCACGTCAAAATAGGAATGGAGATTTTCCGGCGGACCGTAGTAACACAGCACGCCGCCCACGCCCAGAAAGGCGATCTTGTCGCAGAGGTTGATGTTGGACATATTGTGGGTGACCATGAGCACCGTGCAGTTCTGGTGGCTGAGCTTGCGGCAGAGTTCCATCATGCTGCGGTCCAGATCCGGCGAAAGTCCGCTGGTGGGCTCGTCCAGAATGAGCAGCCGGGGGCTGGCCAGCAGCTCCATGGCGATGGAGACCCGCTTTTTCTGCCCTCCTGACAGCTGGGAGATCAGCGTTTTTTCCCGTCCGGTCAGGTCCACCGCCTCGATGGCATGGGCCACCGCCGCGGCGATCTCGGCCTTGCTGGCGTCGTGGGCGATGCGCAGCTTCGCCGTGAAGGTCAGGCTCTGCTCCACCGTCAGGTTGTCGTGCATGATGTCCCGCTGGGGCACATAGCCCAGCACCGCATCAAAGGCGTTGCGGTTGCCCCGGGTCTCCAGGCCGTCGAACCGGACGCTGCCCGCCGTGCAGGGATCCGTACCGGTGATGCAGGTCAGCAGGCTGGATTTGCCGGTGCCCGACCCGCCCACCAGCACCACAAAGCTGTTGGGCTCGATCTCCAGGCTGGTGCCGTCCACAATGTTCAGCGGTTTGCCGGTGTTGCGGTCCTGCACCGTCTTGTAGACGTTGAGCAGCTGCACACTGATGCCGCTCTTGTGTTCATGATAATGGAGCAGCCCGCCGGTGAAGGCAAAGACCTGGGTGGGCACGTTGATGACGGCACCGCTGCGCAGCGCCGTGCGGCTGATGCGCACCCCGTCCACATAGGTGCCGTTGGTGGAGCCCAGGTCCCGCACCTCGAACTGGCCGTCCCTGTAGACCACTTCACAGTGGTGGCGGGAGACACGGTCGCTGACCAGCTTGATGTCACAGTCATCGCCACGGCCGATGAGCACCCGCTTTTTGCGGCGGATGTCCACCTCCCGCAGCACGGCGGCGTCGGTCTGCTCCTGGCGGGGCCCCTCCACGCTGCCCTGGACGGTGCGGATCTCCTCCACCCGGAAGGTGATCTCCTGGGTGGCGGCGTCCCCGTCGGTATTCAGCCCGATCACATCCCCCGGCTGCAGGGCGCAGGTCTCCCCCGCCGTCAGATACCGGTTGTTGTACCAGGTATTGCAGTCGCTGGAATCGTCGGTGATCGTCCACTGCCCGTCGGCACAGGCGATGGTGAACTGGCGGTCCCCCACATTGTTCCGGCGCAGTACATATTCACACTGAGCACTGCGGCCGAAACGGTAGGCGCCCCGGTCGGAAGGCAGCGTGATGCGCTGTTTGTTGCGCTGTTCGGTGATGAGAAATACGATCTCGCTCGCCACGGCGGCACCTCCTTACCAGCGGAATCCGCCGCCGCAGAACGGCACGAACCGCAGCGTGTTGCTGCCCAGCCGGAGCTCCTCCCCGCCGGTGAGGGGCCGGGGTTCCAGCACCGCTTCCCCCGCCAGGTAGCACAGCTCCTGGGAGGACCCGGGCAGCAGCGTGAACGCATCGGCCTGGTCATCATAGACCACGGTGGCCTGCCGGGCGCCCAGCGGTGCGTCGGGGCTGAGCGTCACCGGCGCCGCAGCGGCATCCAGCCCCAGAAAGCTGCGCCCCACGCCCAGACGCAGGTCCCGGCCCCGGGCGGGGCCGTCCAGCACCACCAGCCAGCCTGCCACCGGGCCGTCCGGTGCCGCGCTCTGGGCCGCCGGGGCCTCGCTGGTCTGTACGATGGCCGTTTCGGTCTGCAGGTCGGTGTTGCAGTAGGGGCAGGCGGGATATTTGTCCCCGTCGTAAAAATGTCCCTGTTCACATTTGGTCAGTTTCATCCTAGTATCCTCTTTTCACGCCGGGTCACAGTACCAGACGGATCGTGGTGCGTCCCAGACGCAGGGTATCGTTGTTCTGCAGGCGGTGTTCCCCGCCGATGCGCTCCCCGTTGACAAAAACCGCCGCCTCCGGCGACAGCGTCTGGACCAGCAGAGACTCTCCCCGCACGCACAGCAGGCAGTGCTGGGGCCGGACCTTGGGATCCGGCAGGCAGAGATCACACTGGGTCGCATCGCTGCCCAGCATCAGGCTGCTCTCCACCATGCCGGCCCAACGGCTCTCGGCAATGGAACCGCGCTGGGCCCAGAACAGCGTCACCCAGCGGCGGGGCAGGGTCGATGCCTCTTCGGCACCGGCCAGCAGATGTTCCGCCTCGGCGGCCTGCTCGGCGCTGCGGTCACGACGGCGAAGCCGCCGCCACTGGAAGAACAGCACGGCCAGCACCAAAATCGTGACGAGCATCGGGGCGCGGAACCGGGCCAGGTAAAAACCGTTGTCCCGGGGCCAGACCGCCACGGTGAAATCGGTCTCCTCCCGCAGGGTGCTGACATTGGCCGGGGACATCCGGCTGGATACCTTGTTCAGAGCCACATGATACTGCCCTTTATAAAGGTTGGCGGTGGTCAGCGTCACCGTGCGGCCATCCTCGCTGATCTCCACCTTTTTCACCGGCACATGCCAGTTCCAGATGTCGTTGGTGACCACATGGTAAAACTGCGGCCGGGTGGCGTTGGCGTTGATGGCCTGGTTCATGGTCAGCCGCAGCGTGTTGCGGCCAAGGACCTGCACCTCGCCGACATGGGGCTTCTCCATCTGAAAGCCCATATAGACGGTGGAGCTGCTCTGCACCGCACTGCCCAGGCTGGGCACCGAAAGGGTGACGATCTCCTGCCGTTCACCGTACAGACTTTCCGGCACCTCGGTGCGCAGTTCCAGGGCCGTGGCAAAGAGCTGCTGCTTGGCCAGCAGCTCGCTGCCCATCTCCTGCATCGTGCAGGGAACGATCCGCCCGTCCGACATGGTGTTCAGCACCGCCAAGGTGTCCGGCGCGCCGCTGCCCACGAAGGTATACATAGCCACATTGAGTTTGCTGCTCACATCGGTGAGCAGTCCCGCCAGCAGCGCCGGATTGGTGACGATCCGCTTGCCGTCAGTGCAGACGAAGATGGCCTTGCGGGGTGCCAGGGCCTGGTAGTCCCGCTGGATATCCTCCGCCACCTTGCCGGCCGCTCCCGCCAGGTCCATCTGACCGTCCGCCTGCTGGATCTTTGCCAGCGCCGTATAGAGCGCCGTGGTATCTGAGGTGGCGGGCTGCACGCAGACTGCACCGCCTGCCAGGGTATACAGGGCGATCTGGTCGTTTTCCTGTTTGTTGCGGATGAGCTGCCACAGAGCTCCGCGCATCTGCCGGAAATCCGCCGGGTCGATATCCGCGCTGTTGTCCAGCGCCACCAGGTAACAGATGGGACTGTCCGCCTGGCCCAGGGAGCTGGTGTCCAGATGCTGATCCCCTACCGTCAGTTCCAGCCCGGCCGCCTGTACCACCATGGGGGTATAGGAATCTCCGTTGGCGTCCTGAGCGTAGAAAAAGACGTCCATCTCCGGCACATTGACGTAGATCTGCTCCACCCGGAAACTGCCCGCTCCACTGGTGGCGGTGGTGGTCTCCGCCCCGGCAGCCAGACAGACTGCCAGACAAAACACCAGCATCCAGACGGCGGACAGGGTGTATCTGAGAGTTTTCACGCACTGTCTCCCGTTTGACAAATTAAGTATGGGACATCTTTTTCCGCAGCGCCCGCAGCGCGGCCACCGCTTTTTTGCGGCGGGGATTTTCCTCCGGCTTGCGCTCGGGCAAGATCTGGATGTCGCCGCTGTCTAGGTCCTCGCCCTCCCCGGTGTCGCTCAGGTCGGGCATCACCGGAGTATGGGGACCGTGGGCCGGTGGTTCCTCGTCCAGAATGGGCTCCCCCTCCTGCCGCAGGATCGGGTAGGAGAAAATGGCCCCCGGGATCTCGATTTCCGGCGGGTCGCTGGGCTGCTGCTTGGGTTCGGTATCAAAGTATTCCGGCGAAGGCGTGGTTTCCTCCTCCGGCACCAGCTCCACCGTGCGCGGCGGGGCGGGTTCCTCCTCGTCCAGACCGGGCGCCACCACACAGTTCACCGGCTCCTGGCCGTCCTCCGACGAAGGAGTCTCCGCTGCAGGCAGCGCGGCGGCCGCAGCATCCACCGTCTTGTCGGACAGGTCCAGCCGCGGTTCGGGCGAAGCCTCGGTGACCTCCTCATCATAGGGGGCGATGGGGGTATTCTGCCGGGCATAGTCCTGTGCTTCCTGCAGTTCCCCGATCATCTGACTGAAAAAGTCCATCAGCTTGTCCCGCTGCTGCTCCATCGCCGCGATGCGGCTCTTGAGATCCTGCAGCCGCAGCCGGTGGGCATTCTGGATCTCCCGCGTTTCGTCGGTGGCGGCCTGCACCATTTTGCGCGCCTGACTGATGGCCTGCTCCCGCGCCAGCTGGTCGATGGCCTCCGCCTTGCGGTTTGTTTCGGCCAGCAGGGCATCGGCGTCCTCATGGGCTTTCTGACGGATCTTGTCTGCCTCGGTCCGGGCATCGGCCAGGACCTGCTCTTTCTCCTTCAGCACCTGCTGCCGGGCTTCGTCATGGGCGCGCCCCTTGATGCGCAGCGCCGCCTCTGCCTCCTCGGCACGGTCGGTCAGTTCCTTGTTTTCCCGGGTCAGATCGCCGTTTTTCAGCCGCAGCACCGCTACCTGATCGCTGAGGGAATGATTCCGCTCCTGTACTTTGGAATAGCGCGTCTCCAGATCATCCCGCCGCTGGGAGATCTTGTCCGCCTGCCCGGCCAGGGTGGCATTCTGGGCCGCCAGATTCTGGTTCTGTCCCAGCAACGTTTGGCAGCGGCGGCGCAGGGCATCACTCTCCTGCCGGGCGGCGCGTGCTTCGGCATTGGCCACCGCCAGGCTCTGCTCATAATCGCTGCACAGCGCCCGCAGCGCCTGGCGTACATCTTCCGGTTCGTAGCCGCCAAACCGTGCCTTGCGCACGCCGCACTGTTCCATATATTGGTTGACGTCAATTTTTGCCATATGCCGCAATCCCCCGACAAATTTCTATAAGTAATTTTATTATAAGGCATGCCCCAGGGGAACGCAAGCGGATTTTGGCGAAAGCCGCAGCTGGTCTTCTCCGCAAAAAATGTGCAAAAAAAATTCAAAAAAAGCGTTGACAAAGAAACGCGAGCTTGCTATAATAATAAAGCTGACTCGAGAGCAGCACAGACGAAGTAAACATTGCCCCTTAGCTCAGTCGGTTAGAGCACCTGACTGTTAATCAGGGTGTCCTCGGTTCAAGTCCGAGAGGGGCAGCCACCAAGCGATAGAGGTTTTCCTCTGTCGCTTTTTTTGTTTTAGCAGACCTTTGTCCTAAAAGTCAGAACCACCTTTTCCCTTCTACATTCGTTTTTGGCGCTTGCTTTCCTTCCCGATATTCCCTAAATTGCAAAATGCGATATTGCTATGACGACACCCCGTCTTTTACAATAGCAAAAACGAGATAGGCGTCCTCTCTTGAGGACGCCTATCTCATTTTTTGATATCTGACAGCTGCCCATTTTCAGGCGCAGCCATTGCCATTTGCGGGCGTTTTCATTCCTTGACGGCGCCTGCCGCAACCCCCGCTAAAATATGTCGCTGGAAGATCACATAGATGAGGATGGTGGGCAGCATGATGACGATGATGCCCGCTGCCAGACTCTGCCAGGAACCCTGCTGGGCGTTGGCGTAGTCCATCAGGAAGGTGGTCAGGGTGCGCAGTTTGTTCTTGGGCATGTACAGGTAGGGAATGTACATGTCGTTGATGATGGTGATGGCCTTGATGATGACGACGGTGGCCGTCGCGGGCGACAGCAGCGGGAAGATGATGCGGCCGAACAGCCCGAAGTAGCTGCAGCCGTCCAGCAGGGCGCTCTCGTCCAGAGAAACGGGCAGCGTCGAGATGAACTGCCGGTAGATGTACAGCTGCATGAGGTCAGCGGCGATGTAGATGACGATGGGGGCGCCCAGGGTGTTGTAGAGGCCCAGCCCGTTGATGATCTTGAAGCGGGCAATCTCGGTGACGAAGGTGGGCACCAGCATGCCGATGAAGAACATGCTGACGATGATTTTTTTGCCCCGGAACTGGAATCGCTCGATGATGAAGGCGGTGACGGTGCCCAGCAGCACGTTGAAGACGATGCTGACGACCAGGATGATGATGGTGTTCTTGAAGCCGATGAGCAGGTATTTGTTGTGGAAAACTTCGGCGTAGTTTTCCAAGGTGATGCGGTCGAGGGGCAGCGTCAGGGGCGAGGTATTGACCATATCGCCCTTGGTCTTGAGGGAGGCGAAGAAGGTCAGCAGGATGGGAGTGATGACAATAAGCACCATCCCGATGCAGATGAGCTGTTTGAGGATCTGGGCCAGCAGCTCGCGGCGTTTTCTTGATTCCAGCATATCAGTCCTTGTCCTCCTTCAGAATCAGTCCGTGGATGATCTTGTTCTGGATCAGATAGATCACCACGATCATGACCATGATGGCCACGGCCATCGTGGACGCCAGCCCGAAGTTGGAGAACTGGAAGGCGGTGTTGATGGTGTAGAGGGTGAAGGTGCTGGAGGCGTAGCCCGGACCGCCAGCGGTCATGACGAAGGGAATGTCGAAGACCTGCAGGGCGCCGCGGATGTTATCGAACAGCACGAAGTCCACCATCAGCATGATGGAGGGGATCTGGATGTGGCGGAACATCTGCCAAGTGTTGGCACCGTCGATGACGGCGGCCTCCTGGATGTCCTGGGACACCGACTGCAGCGCCGCCAGGAAGAGGATCACATGGTAGCCCGAGTACCGCCACAGCGACACGAAGGCCAGCACGAAGTTGACGATGGTGGGGTCGGACAGCCAGCTGCGGCTGAGCATGCCCAGGTGCAGCGCGTTGAGGATGCCGTCAAAGGCACCGTTGACCGGCGAGAAGAAGTAGGAGAAGGCGTAGGCGATGGCGACGCCGTTGATGATGTAGGGCAGGAAGACCATCGTCTTGTAGAAGCCGGCGGCACGCAGTTTGGAGTTGAGCAGCACGGCAAAGGCCAGTTCCACTGGGATCATGCACAGGTGGGCGAAGAAGTAGACGGCGTTGTTGCTCAGGGACTGCCACAGGTCGGGATTGTGGAACATGCTGATGTAGTTGTCCAGCTTGATGAAGTTGCTGGTGGGCGAAAGGCCGTCCCAGTCGGTAAAGCTCATGCGGATGAGGTCCAGCGCCGGCACCATGACGAAGCCGATCAGCAGCAGGGTGGGCACGATCAGGCACACCCCGATGAAGAGCTGGCGCTGTTGTTTCAAGGTTTTCATTCGGTAATAACCCCCCTAGACAAACGAAGCGGGGGCCGCCTGGTGGATCAAGCGGCCCCCGCGGGTGTTCCGTACAGATTACTGGATGCCCAGCTTGGCGCGGGCTGCGGTCCACTTGGCGTCCAGATCGGCCAGCATGCTGTCCAGATCAAAGCCGTCGGTGAACATCTGCGCGCCCAGCTTCTTGTAGTCGAAGGTGGTCTCGTTCTGCAGGGCGGTGAAGTCATCGCCGCCGCCGTCGTACATCACCATTTCGGCATCCGGCTGCAGGGCATCGGCCTCGGCCAGCACGGGGTCCTTCTCCTTGGGGAAGTTCTCCATCGAGGAAGCGCTGGAAACGTATGCGATGTAGCCGGGGTACCATTCTTCGCTGTAGAACCACTCCACGAAAGCCTTGGCCAGTTCGGGGTTCTTGCTGTGGGTGGTCACGCCCATGAAGCTGTCGCCCTGGACCACATAGCGGAACGGCTCATCGGTGGATTCCCGGACGGGCAGGTAGAAGGTGCCCAGCTCGTCGGTGCTCTCGGCGCCGGCCTGGATGTTCTGCAGGCCCCAGTCACCCAGCGCGATGATGGCGGCCTTCTTCTGGGCGAAGAGGGTGGTCGCCTGGTCGTTGCCCAGGCCCAGGGGGTCCTTGCCGAACACACCGGAGGTGAACAGGTCGTACACGCGGTGGTAGGCGGTGTTGATGTCGGAGCCCTCGGCAAAAGGCGTGTCGGTCTTGGCCATGTCGTTCCAGTTCTGGCCGTTGCCGTTCACCAGGGCGGGCATGAATTCCATGTAGGGGTAGTCGGGCCATTCATCCTTGGCGCCCAGCGCGATGGCCATGAAGTCGGGGTCCTTGGCGCCGTAGTAGTCCTGCAGCGTCTTGGAGACGGTCTTCAGTTCCTCCCAGGTGGTGGGCACTTCCACGCCCGCCTCCTGGAACATGTCTTTCCAGTAGTAGACATATTCATAGCCGGCGGTCATCGGCACGCCGAGGATCTTGCCGTCCAGGGCATAGCCGGCGGCCAGCGTGTTGTTCTTGGCGGCGTCCAGGTCGGACAGGTCCAGCAGGTAGTCCTGGAACCGGGACAGGGTGAAAGGCTTGTTGAACATGACGTCGGGCAGCTGGTTGGCGGAGGCGCGCATCTTCATGGCGTTCCAGTACTCGCTGTCGTCCTTGATCTTTTCCACTTCGATCTCAGCGTTGGGGTAGTGCTCCTGGAACTTGCCCACCATGTCGTTCTGGTCGATGTATTCCATCAGGTTGTTGTCCCAGATGGCAAAGACCAGTTCGCCGCTCAGGTCCTCATCGACGGTGGCTTGTGCCTCAGTGCCGGATGCGGTATCTCCGGTAGCCGCATCCCCGGCAGGCGCCGTGCTCGAGGCCCCGCTGCCGCCGCAGGCGGCCAGGGAAACCGCCAGCATGGACGCTGCCAGCGCAGCGCTGATTGCTTTCTTTCTCATTCTGTGTTCCTCCATTCCTGTTGATAGCTTCGGGCATCGCCTTCCGCGTGCCCGTTTCGTTGTACTTATTATACAGGGGAGGAGACCCGCCATTCCATGAAAAGCCGTTTGACTTCTTGCGGATTTTTCAGGTATTTTGGCCCTGCACCCGGTAGTCTTTGGGAGAAATGCCCAAGTTTTTCTTGAAAATGTGGGTAAAGTGCTCAATGCTGTTGTAGCCGGCACGGTCGCTGACCTGATAAATCTTCAGGTCGGTGCTGCGCAAAAGGTCCTGGGCATAGCGCAGCCGCAGCCCGTTGAGGTAACTGATAAAGGTGCACCCGCACCGCTTGGCGAACTGGGTGCTGAAATACTTCTCGCTCAGGCCCACCTGGTCGGCCACCGTTTTCAGGGTCAGGTCGTGGTCGGCAAAATGGTCCTCCAGATACTGGCAGGCCCGCTGGATGGGGTCGCCGCTGTCGCCGCGGCGGGGCAGACGTTCCCGCTCCCTCCGCAGCAGGCTGCGCAGCCAGACGCCACGCTCCCAGGCGGTGGGCAGGGCTTGCAGTTCTGCCTGACAGCCCGCGATGCCCTCGGTGGAAAGCCCGCACCGCCGCTGCATGGCTGCCATCCGTGCCAGCAGCGCCAGAATCAGCCGGGTATGCGCCTCGCCATCCAGGGATTCCAGTGTGCGAAAAAAGACATCCTTGGCCGTCAGATACCCCGCGTCGGACCCGGTACACAAGGCTTCCACCAGCGGTTCGCAGAGGGATTCCCGCTGGCGGACCTCCTCAGCCAACGCGCCCTGGCCGCCCTGGGTACAGATAACCCCCGGCCCCTGCAGCACTGCCAGCTGCAGGATGTCGGCACAGAGAGCGCAGGCGTCATCCACAGCATTCTCGCTTACCATTTCGCTCACGGCGGCGGAAACGCTCAGGTTCATCATATCGCGCCAGACCGACTGGACCTGCCGCACCACCGAGAGCATTGTACCATGGTAGCGGGCCTTGTCCCGCACCTGCCACAACAGTTCGTACTGCCCCGGTCCTGCGGAGCGCACGGTGGCCCGGCCCGCCACGCGGGGAATCTGGCGCACCAGTTCCAGCATGGGTTTGTCCAGCCGATTTTTCAGGTCGCCGCCGAACCGGGCCGACAGCCCGGCCAGGCCGTCCACCGCAAACACCGCCACCCCGTAGTTGCCGGGGGCCAGGGCGCTGCCCCGGTCGGGGGCGGCCGCGGTGGTGCTGCCCGCAAACACCCCCTTGCGCAGGTCGGTGAGGGTCCGGGTCAGGCCGGGGGTGTCCAGGTCGCCCTTGAGCAGATAGTCGTGGGCGCCCAGGCGGAAGGCCTCCCGCACCAGCTCGTATTCGTCATAGCCGGAAAGCACCAGCGTCACCGGCAGGATGGACCCCGCCCGCAGCCGCCGGATCAGCCCCAGCCCGTCCAGCAGCGGCATCTTCATGTCGGTGATCAGCAGGTCCACCCTCTGGCGCTGCATCAGGTCCAGCGCCTGCAGGCCGTTGGTGCAGTCCCCCACCAGGGTGTAGCCCAGCGCCTCCCAGTCCACCATCGTGCGCAGGGCCGCCCGCAGCAGGGCGTCATCGTCAGCAATCAGTGTGCGGATCATGAGTTTCCTCCTCCTTTCGGGGCAGCGGGGCCACAGCCTCCCAGGGCAGGGCCAGCCGCACACAGGTACCCCGGCCCGGCGTGCTGTCGATCTGCAGTCCCGCCGCACCGCCGAAATGCAGCCGCAGCCGGGCCAGTACGTTCTGGATACCGATGCTGCTGCCCGACTGTTCCCGCGGCAGGGTGTCGTGCAGGATCGCCTTCACAGTGGCCGCGTCCATGCCGCAGCCGTTGTCGGTGACTTCCAGCACCAGCGCGTCTGCCTCCCGCGCGGCGCGGATGACGAGCTGCCCCAGTTCCTCCCCCAGGTCCGCAAACCCGTGGTTGAGGGCATTCTCCACGATGGGCTGCAGCGTCAACCGAGGCAGGCGGCAGGCCCGACATTCGTCGGCCACCTCGTAGCGGACTTCAAAGCCGTCGGCGTAGCGGATGCGCATGATGTACAGGTAACTGTCCAGCATCTCCAGCTCTTCCCGCACGGTGTAGAAGCTCGTGCTGCTGCGGAAGGAGCAGGACACGATACTCGCCAGCGCCTGGGCCATCCGCCGGATGCCGTCGTAGCCCGACATCTGGGCCATGAACCGGATGGAATTCAGGGTGTTCACGATAAAATGGGGGTTGATCTGGCTTTGCAGGGCCTGGATCTCGGCCTGGTGCTTGCGTTTCTGGGCCTCCTCGTTGATGGCCAGCATGTTTTTCAGACTCAGTACCATCTGGTTAAAGGAATCTGTCAGCCGCCGCAGCTCCTGGTGTCCGGCGGGCTGCAGCTGTACGTCGAGGTCGTTGTCGGCCACCCGGTCCATCGCGACGGCCAGGGCCTGCACCGGCATGACGATGGCATCGAGGAAATAGCGGGAAAACAGATAGAAAAGCAGCAGCAGCCCGAACACCACCCCCGCCAGCAGAGCGCCGGTGGCGGTGATGCGGTTGAGGATGCGGGCCTCGTCCACAAAAGTGACGATGCGCCAGCCGGTGTAGGGAACTTCCCGCACGATGAAGATGTAGTTGCGGGAGGAGCCGTCCTCCTCCAGAACGGCCCGCTGGTTGAAGGTGCCGTCGGGCAGCCCGGCGCCGTTTTCCCCGAACCAGGCAAGCACCGGCTCCCGGCCCATATCACCGAACAGCACGCCGCCGCTCTCGTTCAGCAGCACGGTGGTGCCCATGTCGGGACTGGTGCGGGCGCGCAGCAGCACCTCGCTCACCTGGGAGTTGGTAAAGTAGGCCACCACGTCGATGCTGCCGCTGCGGTCGGTGCTGTAATCGGGGGCCATCGCGGTCACCAGGACCAGCTGGCGGCCCTTCTGGGTGTTGGCGGTCAGGTCGGTCTTGCTCGTGTCGTAGCCGCCGATGGTCACCCGGTTGGGGGTCTCCAGCGCGGCGCGGTACCAGCCCTCGGCGCGCATCTCGTCGTCTGGCAGGGTGATGGCGTCTTTCACCGATACCGCCCCGCCGCCTTTCATGAAAAATCGCCCGGCCAGAATGTTCTGCGACGGCACCATCGCCGTGTTGAAGCTGCGCTCCAGCGCCTTGTTGGCCAGGTACTGCTGGCTACTCCCGGTGCTCTGGTAAACCTGGTTCACCACGTCGAGAAATTCGCCGTCGTTCACATAGACAAAGTGGGACAGCTGCAGCGAAGCCGACCGGATGTCGTTGTCCAGGGTGGTGGCCACCGTCTCCTGAAAGGCCGAGACGGTATCCACGGTGGAACTGCGCATGACCCGATACAGAATGATGGCTGCCGCCACCGATACCAGGATCAGCGGTACGACCACCAGCAGGGAAAATGTGCGGTAAAAAACTTTTTTCAGCGGATATCGGCTGGCACCCAGTTTCACAGCTCTCAGTCCTTCCTTTTTCTTGCACAACAGTATAACAGAGATATGGCTGCATGAAAAGAGCCCCTGCATCATGTCTTGCGGAGCAAAAACGACTGTTCCGCGTATGGTCGTTAAGTGCAAATTCATCCCGCAGCCCTCACCACAACACATGGCAGAGCACCTGACTGTTAATCAGGGTGTCCTCGGTTCAAGTCCGAGAGGGGCAGCCACCAAGCGATAGAACTTTCACGTTCTATCGCTTTTTTATTTTGTCTTATTCTAGATCCGTAAGATATAGTCTTAAAAATAGCATCAAGCGCCTGCCGAATGGCAGGCGCTTGATTGTTAATCAAAGATCTCCAGTCCTAATGTTCTAAATAATGTAACCACGCAAAGGATGCCTTCTAAAATTTCATCTAAAATTTCAAACGATATTTCGCCTTTATTATTGAAATCAACAACATTAGTTAGATATAATATATACGTATTTATATATGGATTGTATATAAAGCCTCATTGTATAGCTTCCTATGTTTCTCTTTTTAGCCTCCTTATCATATTATATTTATGATTTGTGTTTTTCGTTTTTCCCTGCAAGATTTTTATTCTCTATTTACATTGTCACCACTTACATTAAAACTGTTACAAAGCAACGGATGAAAAACTTCAAAAGGAAAAGAGGCCTCGGTGTATGTTTGATTTAGCTATTCTTCACCTTTCGGATTTGCATATCGGTGGAGAAGGGAAATCAATATCGAAACCGCTTAATTCTCTATTACTTGATATTAAAACTCAAGTTCAGTCCATTCCCGACAAGAAACTCGCCATTGTTGTCACTGGCGACACTATCAATATTGGCGACCATCGTGCTTTAGAAAATGCTAAAACATTTTTCAGAAAATTAAAAGATACGTTGGGAAATAGAATTTGTGGACTATACATTGTTCCCGGAAACCATGACAAGACAAGAACTACAGAGAATGAGTTCTTGATTGCCGCCTGCAGGAAATTATCCGATGAACAGCTCTCCCAAGAAAGTGTTAACAAAAAGGAGCATTTTGATCAAGCTTTTGAAAAAACCGTATGGCCAATTCTATATGATACATACAAAAAATCCGGATATGTTGATCTAATCCGCTACATTTATTCAGACCTTTTTAATGATATGAACTCTATTAGTAAGATTGCTGAAAACACTTATGGCGTTCACATTTTAGAGGTTGAAGATAAAAAGTATTGTTTTGTGATGCTTAATACTGCTTGGAGTTGTGCTGACGATCATGATACGCGTCAATTGATCCTTGGACAATTTCAGTTAGCTAATATCATCAAACAGTTTCATAACTTAACAGACGATACAAAAATTGATATAACTTTTGTATTAGGGCATCATCCGATCGAGTGCTTCAGCGGAAGTGAGCAAGACAAACTTTTTGCTCATATGATATCTTACACCGAAATGAATGCAAATATATATATGTGTGGACACACTCATGACAGAAACGTTATAAACTGGTCCAACAGTAGGCATGCTATACATACGCTTATGACTGGCTTTGGATGGCCCGAAAAGCCAAGTGATAGGGTGCATGACCACTACTACTCGCTTTACTTATTTGATTTAAGCTCAAATTCTGTTGAAATCTATGTTCGTAGAACAAACGATGGAAGCAGTTTTATTCCAGACCTTAGCATTTACACAGGCCAAATCCGTTCAGGATCTGAGGCCGGAGATAAATTAGTTCGCCCTCTACGATTTGAAGAAGGTCAAGGCGCAATTCTCTTGAGCACCGCTAATGGGCTAGACTCAAAAACTATATATGTTTCGAATAATTGGTTTGATCATTACAAAGAGTTCCAGTGTAGGTTAAATGAAATCTCATTTGGAATAGCTGAAAGCATGGACTCGTATAAAAGCGATTTATTTCAATCATTTCTCTCTGAACGAAATGATGTTGATTATGATGAGGACACACTAAATTTAGGAAAATTCTTCATTGATTATCTAAATAACCCGGATATTTATGCCACTTTAGATGCAGAAAAGCAAAAGAAGATATCAAGTCTACTTAGTAATAATGAAGAAAAAATATTTGATAATTTCCAAGCCTTTTTTCAAAAACTTTGCCAAGAATTCCATGAGTGCCTAGTCGATCATATAAAGCCTGGTCAAATCGTACGTTTTCATTTTAGATATTTATCCGATAGACAATCTTATAACTACTCAACACTATGTTCTTCTTTCTCCGACGATGAATCTTGTTCCGATAATCATTTATCATATGAACCAAGTGATATAAAGTACGGAGATCTTATCCTCGAAGCATTTCAATCAGAAAGTACCGGTTGTTTAATTTACACAAGTAATGAAGAAAAATGTCAAAAGAAGTTAAATAAAAAATGGAAGGACTTCATCACAGTTGTACCCAAGTTTGATAAAAACGTCTATGTAAAAAAAGTAAATCAACACACCAAAAAGCGCATGCCATTCATCACCTTTGGCGTAACAATAAATAGTTTCGATCATCAATGGCTACTACAATGCATGGATTTTTGTGGAATAGACAAGTATCTATCGCTTTGGATACAACGCTACTGCGAAGTTTTCAAATTAGATATTGATTCTTTTCTCAATTGGCTAAAAAAGCAAGACAAAATGGAGGCTTAACAAATGTCATTGTCACTTATTAAGGAGGTACCTCACCAAGATTCCAAATTTAAAATTTCATATTTTGTAGAAAATAGTATGGAAAATCAACCGCATGACGTTGTCGGCGTAAGAACCAACTTGGTGTATTCTCAAATAGCCCGTACAGGTAGGGTGCGCAACAAAACTGCGGAACGCGATTTATTAATTAAGGCGTTAGATAATTCAAGTATAAAGATAACCATTGAAGGTCGAACCATAAAGAAAGACCCCCTTTACGTTTTCATGCCCGCCAAAGATCTAAAGTTATGTTTTGGCAAGCGTGCGGATAAACTTCCCCGCTACGCCTTAATCAAAATAGATTAATTTTTCAGCTATGATATATCGCCACCTTGCACTGTACATGAAAAATTTGCCGTTACCCGTTATATGATTCCCAACTTAAGTAGCAGCCTGATTAAATGAGGGTTTTCTATATGAATAATAGTTCTTTCTTTTGCGACGATAGAATTCCAAATATTATACAACTATCTTCTTTTTGTGAGAAACTCGAATCATTATCCATTACTTTAAAAGCACCTATCTATTTGCTTAGCAAAGCATTGGGCAGCGACACCGCTTATTCTTATTCTCACGCAATAATTCTTCTCTTGCCCAAACATTACATCTTAGTTATTGATAGAAATACAGACTCCCAAAATTGTCATTCGAACGACTTTGAGGATTTCTTTGAAGATTTTATTGAAGATCTTGGATATTTATCTGAAAAATACGGATACCGTCAATGGCTTGGGCGTCCACGAGAGTGGAAAGGATACATTCATAAATGCTCTTTAAACGACATTAGCAACAATCTTGAAAACCTTATTTCTCAGGAGCAAGTACCCTTTATCGCAGAACGACGCGTCGAGCTTCTTATTTCTCTGCTCATCGGTAGCATTAATGATCCCGAAAAGGTTGGCGTTGAAACACCAAACACAATTCTTGATAAAGTCAAGAAAAAAATCGTTTTATTTGACGGTATGCAAAGTCGTTTTATATATGGCAAAGTATCAAAAAAACGTGTGACAATTCAGGGATTAGCTGGCACAGGAAAAACAGAACTCTTGCTGCATAAACTTCAAAAGCTATATACCAAAAAAACAAATAGCAAAATTGCGTTTACTTGCTATAATAAAGTTCTTGCAAACGATATGCGAAACCGAATTCCCCAGTTTTTTGATTTCATGCGAGTTGAAAAACAGATTGAGTGGAATAAGCGCCTTTGGGTTTGCAGAAGTTGGGGGTCTGCTTCCGATTGTAACTCTGGCCTTTACAGCTTTATATGTAGTTACTATAATCTTCCTTTTCATCGCTATAATGAGTTCACATCTTTTGATGCTGTTTGTCGAGAGGCCTTAGAAAGACTACAGCAAATTCCCAATTTTGAACCTTGTTTTGATTATATTCTAGTAGACGAAAGCCAAGATTTTTCAAGCGCCTTTTTTGACCTTTGTGAATATGTCGTAAAATTTCAAGTATATTTAGCTGGAGATATATTTCAAAACATTTTTGATTCCGACTTTGGCAACAGTGTAAATTGTGACTATCTGCTAAACAAATGCTACAGAACCAACCCACACACCCTTATGTTTGCCCACGCCGTTGGCATGGGCCTGTATGAAAAGCCTGTTATTAGGTGGCTTGATGACGACGAATGGGAGGCCTGTGGTTACCAACTGCAGAGAACTCCTCCCACCGTTTCTCTTTCCCGTAGTCCGGTCCACAGATTTGGGGATACCGCAGAAGATAGTGCTGATAGTGTAGAAGTTATTGGCTGCACCAGAGAAACAATGGTCGATCAAATTATTTCCACCATTGAGCGCATTTATGAACAAAATCCATCTGTGGAAGCAGATGACATTGCAGTTATTTTCACTTCTAATAATAAGCAAATCTTTTCAATGGCAGACACGCTTGCCATCGAACTGGAGCGGCATTTTTCCATCGATGTCACACAAGGCCATGTAACAAAAAACAGAGAAAAAGGCAAATTATATATTAGCAACATTAACAACGTTAAAGGTTTGGAATTTCCTTTTGTAATTTGTGTGCACGTTGGCCGAGTGAAAACAAGCATTTCTTCTAGGAATTCAATATATATGGCTCTAACGCGATCTTTCCTAACGTCTTACTTCATCGTAGATTCTTCGCTTAACGAATCTTTTCTTCACACATATGAAAACGCAGCAAAGGGCATCATTGAATCCGATTCAATTGTTGTTACAGAGCCTACCGCAGAAGAAAAAGCAATGTTGGAAGAGAACATTAGAATCGCAACAACGGGCAAAAAGAAATCGCTAGAAGACTTAATTAACGAGACATGCCTGTCCAGTCCTTTTGCGCCAAATATCACACCATTGTTACGCGATAAAATCAACAAAATCGTACCCAATTTAATTGATGATGAAACAGAAGAAGAAATCATCACAAGCACAAATAAAGCAATCCAAATGCTTATGGAGAAGTACACATGAAATCGTACAAGATTTCACTGAGAGAGAAAGAACTAAATTCCATTCGGAACAATTCCAGTGCTGTAAAATTAATATTTTCCGTTTGCTCTCATATTGCAAACCTTTCAATAGCCGACCTCTATTTTGATATCCCAACCAATCCTCTTCCGTATGTTGTTTTATATATTTCTGACAGCATGAATAGATTGATCTGGGAAAATGAAAACCGTCAATTACACTCAATACACTTTCCTTTTTTCGTAT
Organism: Subdoligranulum variabile; assembly: GCF_025152575.1. NCBI lineage: Bacteria > Bacillati > Bacillota > Clostridia > Eubacteriales > Oscillospiraceae > Subdoligranulum > Subdoligranulum variabile. Next base: position 908,826 of record NZ_CP102293.1, read on the forward strand.
CAGACAATGGTTCTTTTCTAAAGTTGCATTATCATGGTATTGAAATCGATAGTCAAGCTATTCAAGCGTTAACGCGTTTGTTTATCTCAGAAGATCTTCAGGTTTCGTTCGATGGTTTATTTGAAGAATTTTTAGAGACAACTAAAGAGTTTGACCTTTCTTCATTACGACAGCAAGAAATCTGGGTTTTATATCAATATTTATGCTCTTTTGAGATTGGTTACTTAAGATATGATTATGACCCAGAGCATGAAGATGGGCAACGACATCCACTACATCATTTAGACATTAATTTTTCAAATGCATGCACTTATAAGATAGGATTAACTTCAAATATGGAAGTCGATACTTTTGTAGATCTATTAAACCTCGAAACAGATTGTAAATATATTTCTCTTAATTAGTATTGGTATTATTAGTTTTATAATTGTATGAGTCTACTTCGTGTTTGCTGCCTATACCGAGTTTCTACAACGGCTCAAGCCGATCATAATGATATCCCCATGCAGCGAGAGGCGTGTCAGGAATATGCGCGTGAGCACGGGTTGTGGATCATCAAAGAATACCAGGAGCGCGGCATTTCGGCGTTCAAGACCCCAGCCGAAGATCGAGACGCCCTGCAGAAGCTGCGCGAGGACGCACTCGAGAAGCGTTTCGATATCCTGCTCGTCTTTATGTTCGATAGGATCGGGCGTCGGAGTGATGAAACGCCTTTCGTTGTCGAATGGTTTATCAAGCACGGCATCCGCGTTATCAGTGTCAAAGAGGGCGAACAAATTCTGGACAGTCATGCAGACCGGCTGCTCAATTACATTCGCTACTGGCAAGGTGAAGGCGAATCCAAAAACACCTCCCTGCGCATCCAGACACGGCTTCGTCAGATGCACCAGGAAGGCTATTATACCGGTGGACCTGTTGCTTATGGATATCGCCTGGCCTACACCGGACGCCGAAACAAAAAGGGACAGCCTGTTCAGGATCTTCTGGTTTGCGACGAAGAAGCCGCCATTGTCAAAGAGATTTTTGCCCGGACTGTTTCTGAACAAATCGGTACCACCGCTCTTGCCAACGATCTGAACCAGCGAGGGCTGCGCACACGGGCAGGTGCCAAATTCCAATGTCGGACAATTAAGAGCATCCTGCAGAACCGCGCTTACCTTGGATACATAATAAAGCGGGACGTCGCCTCACCACATATTCCGATTTTGCAGATCATTGATGATGCCACTTTTGAAAAGGCAGACCAAATTCTTGCCAAGCGTTCTGTGGCTACAGTTCAACGGCGCTCGATACCAAGAAAGGGAAAGTCGGCACTCCTTTCCGGCATTCTCTTTTGCGGCACCTGTGACCATCGTCTTTCCACCAGCCGTCCGGCAGAAAACTCCCGGCGAAACAAAACTCAGTATGTCTGTCCTATCTGTCGGAAAACTCAGCTTACTGAGCGTGGACAATCCACCTATACAGCCGAAACCGTAGATTCTATGGTTCTGCGGCAGACCTCTACCCTGCTGGATCTGTTTACCGCACATTCAGAAGATTCTTTACGGAAAACCTTGGAGAAGAAGCGCAAAGTAGTAAGGCAGCGTTTACAGGAAGAAAAGGACCGCCTGGAATCGGCAAAGGCAGAACTCTCCAAGAGAGAAAACGAAGTGGTTCGCGTTCTGGATGGCAGAAGCAAATATACTGCCAAAGAACTGAGCGCTCTGATTCACGAACAGAATACAATTTGCAATCGCTTGTCCGGCTGGGTAGATCGGTTGAACGACCAAAATCAACATCTGCAATACATTTCTCGAAACCTGTCTTTCCTGTACGCCACTGTCCTGAGCTGGAAACGTATATTACCCACTGCCGCAGAAGAGGAACAGCGCGAAATCTTGCGGGAGCTCTACCAGCGGGTTGAGATCCAGCGAGGCTACGCTATAAACCTTAACCTCACATCAAACTATTCTTTCTTCCTGTCCTGCACCGGGAAAACCAAGAAGAGCGTCTGCAACGTTAAGCCGTAGGCGCTTTTCTCGCATTTACGTCATTTTTTGTTTTTCCGTTTGTCTTCACATCATTGGCAGGAAAAATCATTTTCAAGCAATTTATCATCATAATAACGATATATTTTTTACTTTTCGACAAAATCCGCTATTTTAGAGCACCTGACTGTTAATCAGGGTGTCCTCGGTTCAAGTCCGAGAGGGGCAGCCACCAAGCGATAGAACTTTCACGTTCTATCGCTTTTTTATTTTGTTTTGGGCCGGCAGGGCTTTTCCTAAATAAGCGGATCACAAAGAAAGGCGGCGAAGGAATCCTCCTTCGCCGCCTCTGTTTTGGTGGTCAATCAGCCCAATGGGAATCCCGGAAGATGGCCCGGCCCACCCCGATCAGGTCGGCGCAGCCTTCCTCCAAAAGTGCCTGAGCCTGGGCCAGGGTGGTGACCCCACCGGTCAGAAGAACCGGGATCTGCACCGCCTGCCTGGCGGCCCGGGACATATCCTGGAAATACCCTGGCTCCTGATGGCCCGGACGGACAAAGCCATTCATGCCGCCGGTGAGATGGAGCAGGTCTGTGCCGCTTTCCGCCAGAATCCGGCAGGCCGCCGTGGAATCTTCCAGCGTGCTGCCACCCTCCTGGTAATCGCATCCACCCAGCCGGACCGCCACCGGGAAATCCTCTCCTGCCGCTCGGCGCACCGCCTGCAACACCTCCCGAAGAAAGCGGGTCCGGTTTTCCACCGACTGCGGGCCATAGGCGTCAGAACGATGATTGGCCAGGGGTGAATAGAACTGATTCAGAAGATAGCCGTGGGCAGCGTGAATCTCTACCCCGTCGAATCCGGCCTCTCTGGCCCGCCGGGCAGCCTCGCCAAAGGCCTGCGCCGTCTCCTGAATCTGCCGGACCGTCATTTCGGCTGGAATTTCTTTTTGCTGCTTGGGGTGACAGATGGCACTGGGGCCAACCGGGGTCTGTCCAGTCACCTGGGAGGAGGCAGCTGTGCCGGCATGACTCAGCTGGGCAAAGATTCTGACGCCTTCCTGATGCACGCAGTCAGTCAGACGCCGCCAGCCCGGGACGGTTTCCTCCTCTGCCAGAGAAGTCTGCCCGGGATGGGCTTTGCCCTGCTGGCTGACATAGCTGTGCTCGGTGATGATGAGGCCAATTTTGCTGTACCGGGCCCGTTCCTGGTAATAGGCGCAGACCGCATCCGTGACGCCCCCGGTTTCGTCGGCTTTGGCGGTGGCCATGGGCGGCATCACCAGGCGGTTTTTCAAGACCAGATCATGGATGGCAATGGGTTCAAACAGACGTGACATAGAGAAATCCTTTCTTTGGGAATGGTCGCGTTACGGATGAGCGGGCCGGGGATCCAGCTTTCTCAGTTCCAGGAACCCCAGGGTCAAAGCCAGCACAAAGGCACAGGCATCTCCTACAGGGCCAGCCCACAGAGCGCCCTCCACCCCCAGGAAACGGGGCAAGATCACCAGTGCCGGCAGCAAAAACAACACCTGACGGGACAGCGATACCAGGGTAGCTTGCACCGGCTTGCCGATGGCCTGGAAAAAGACACCGGTGCACAGCTGGAATCCATTCAGAGCGATCAGCAGGAGGAAAATTTTCAGACTTTTCACGGCAAATTCCCGATAAAGTTCTGATTCCGACCCGAAGATGCTGATAATGGTCTCCGGGAACAGCTGGAAAATGGCCGTGCCTAGCGCCATCACCGCTGTAGAGCAGCCCACGGCCAGAAAATAGGTTTTTCTGGCCCGGGCCATCTTCCCGGCCCCGTAATTGTAACCGATGATGGGTTGGGAACCCACGGCAATGCCGATGACAATACCGGTGATGATCTGGTTGATCTTCATGGTAATGCCGAGGGTGGTCATGGGGATTTCCGAACCGTACCGGGAATCAGCACCGTATTTGACCAGCACATTGTTCATCACTGCAATGACAATGGTGGCGGCCAGCTGCAGGAAGAAGCTGGAAACGCCCAGACTGCACAGTTTCAGGCAGAGCTTTCCTTGTGGAATCAAGCATTTCCGGGTAAGGCGGATAGACCGGAACCTGCGCAAATAGACCACCGTCAGAATACTGGATACGATCTGGCCCAGCACCGTTGCGATGGCCGCGCCGGTCACCCCCATATGAAAGGCAAAGATAAAGATCGGGTCCAGAATGGTATTCAGAATGGCTCCGCTGAGGGTGGCCATCATGGCATAGACCGGGCTGCCGTCCGCCCGTACCACCGAATTGAATCCCATGCTGAACATATAAAATGGGAACCCCAGCACGATGACGGACCCGTACTCCAGCGCATAGGGCAGAATGGTCTCGGTGGCGCCGAAGAGGACACACAGCGGCTGCAGCCATACGAAAGAACCCACCGTGAGGGCCACGCTCACGATTATGGTAAGAGTGAGGGCATTTCCCACTCCCTGCGCCGCATTTTTCAGTTCCTTCTGCCCGAGGCAAAGGCTGAAATAGGCGGTGGCACCGTCCCCGATCATCAACCCCAGTGCCAGTGCTATGACGGTAATGGGCAAAATGACGTTGGTGGCACCATTGCCCAGATACCCCACCCCACGACCGATAAAAATTTGATCCACGATATTATACAGAGTACTGACCACCATGGAAATGATGCTGGGGATTGCGAAAGTCCGCAGCAACCGTCCAATGGGAGCAGAGCCCAGCGATTGGCGCTCCGTCTTTTCCATCTTGTTCTCCTTTTCTGTTTCATGATAGCAGGCGATTTTTCCACACCAAACTATAAACTTTCCCATTATGGGAAAGTCAAGAGGAGATTTGAAAAAGCGCAAAAAAATCGCCGCAGGAAAGATTCCTGCGGTGACTTTTTCGGATTCAGAGCGGTTCTTGCAGCTCCAGATGCAACCCCTTTGGGTCAAAATGCGCGGTGGTCAGATTGGTGATGATCAGACAGCGGGCATCCGGGCGCTGAGAGAAGTAGTTGCTGATCAGCTGCTCGGTATCCGCCAACTCGCCTGCCGGCTTCTGCCGGCACAGGAAGGTCCCTTCCGGCAGGATATCCAGCCGGGGGATCTCTTCCTTTTGCCGGAGGACTTCCAGAAAAATATCGGTTTCTATTTTTTCGCCTTTCTTCTCGGCAATCAAACCGATGGGAAAGGTGAAAGCCGGCAGCAGCCCCAGAGACTGCCCATGGAAAAAAATCCGGGCAGATCCCTGTTTGAACCCCAGCTCTCCGCCCGACGGGTCAAAGGGCTCCCGCAGGATCAGGCGCCGGTCCAGCTGCCGTTGATACGTTCCAACCTGTCCCCGGCTTTTTTCCCCCTCTTCCACCCGGCGAAGGGCATCCTCCATCTGGGCCAGGATTTCCTGCAGCCGATGCATCTTTTCCAACGCCTTTTGCTGCCCGTCCTGCAGCAAATGCCGGATATCCAGCGTTTGATCGGCATTCCGGTACTGCTGTGCCTCTTTCAGCGGGATGTCCAGTTCCAGACACATCAGGATCATATCCATCTCGATCAACTGTTCCAGCGCATAATACCGGTACCCGGTGGACGGATCGGTCCAGGCCGGCATCAGCGCCCCGATCCGCTCGTAATACCGCAGCGACTTCTGGTTGACATTGTGAAGCTTGGCAAATTCGCCGATGGTAAGATACTCCTGCATCTGTATTCCTCCCGGTCATCCCCTTGACCTTCCCATAATGGGAAGGTGTATAGTTCCTAGTATACAGCAACCCCGGAAGGATTGCCAGTCCTTGACGCACATGCAAGATCATAAAAGAAAGGAACTCAGAACCATGGTATATCAAACAAACGGAACCTGCTCCAAAGAGATCCGGCTGGATGTTGAAAATGGCATCATCCGCTCGGTGGAATTTGTATTGGGATGCCCCGGCTTTACCCAGGCACTGAGCCGGGTTCTGGTGGGAATGCGGGTGGAGGACGCCATCGCCCGGCTGGACGGCATCCGATGTCTGGATAAGGGCACCTCCTGTCCGGATCAGCTGGCCCAGGCGCTCAAAGAGTACCGGAATCAAACGGCCGGAGCACAAACTGTTCCAACCGGATTCTGATACCCGGAGTCCAAGGAATCCTCCTGTCGACGTATTTTTGCACAGCGTTGATTTTTCGCCCCGGTCAATACGGCAGAGCCCCCAAGGGGAATATCCACCTTGGCAGGGGGCCTCTCTTTTCAGGTCGTTTTTCTCCTCCCATGCATGTATACTGGTAAAAAGGAGGTGTCCGAAGTGGCGATCAACACGGACAATCGCGTGTCCATCACCGAAGCCGATCAGGATTTTTCCCGCGTTGCACGGATGGTGGATGAGAATGGAACTGTCCTCATTCTGAAAGACAACACACCGCGGTACGTTCTTATGGTGTTCAGTCAGTTTGAACCCGAACAGCAGACCGCTGACGAAGATGTCCTGGCGGTTTCCAGACGTCTCATGGCAAAAAACAAAGAAGCCTATGAGGTGTTAGCCAAATGAAACGTATAACGAAACCGCAGGTTCTTCTGCTTCACGAGCAACTGCTGCAAGAATTCGGCGGCACCGCCGGCATCCGAGACGAAGGTTTGCTGGATTCCGCGCTGTCCGCCCCCCTTTCAGACGTTTGGCGGGCAAAGTCTGTACCCTTCCCTGCAGGCCAAAGCAGCACGATTGGGGTTTGGCCTTGTCTGCAACCATCCTTTCATGGACGGCAACAAACGGATCGGCGCCCATATCATGTTGGTTTTTCTTGCCCTCAACGGAATGGAACTGTCCTACACACAGCAGGAACTCAGTAATATCATCTATGCGGTGGCAGCCGGTCAGGCAAGTGCTGCCGATTTTCTACAGTGGCCTATTCATCACCAGAATTGAAACCGGGAGCTTGCATTGCAGGCTCCTTTTTTCTTGCAGATCCTTGCTCTGCGCAACGGCTCGGTCGCATCCCTTACTGGCGCCAATCGGCAGGTTGAATACCGGTTCCGCCTCCCCCGTCGGATGCAAAGACTCCACGGGGCCATGTTGTACCTGTGCCGCCTCCTCTTCACGAAGGTATTTTTTCCGCTGAATGGGGCCTTTCTCCCATTCGGCTCCCGACTTTTGCATGAAAAGTCATACCGGTGATCAGGCGGTTTCTCTGCATCCGAAAAAATACGACAGATTCGACCGGAATCCCGGCAGATTCCGCCCATTTCATTGTGGCCTCCCTGGAAATTTCGTATACTGTGTTAATAAATATAAGGTAATATAGACGGGAGGCAAACATCTTGCGATCCAAAGTACTCTCGATGTTCCCCTTTGAACGGGTGGACATCACCCCTTACCGGCGTCACGTGACGCTGGACGAGGCCAAACTGCAGAAAGAGATGGACCGGGTGGTTTATCCCTACATCACCTGGGAGGACGGGGAGGAAGCTGCCGCCGGGGACGTGGTAAGCTGCCGGATGGAATCCGACGATCCTCGTTTCCAGCGGGAGAACGCTCAGATTACAGTGGGCGCAGGTCTGCTGAACAAGGTGGAAGAGCAAAAGCTGGTGGGGGCCCGGGCAGGCACTGTACAGGCCCTTTCCTGCCGGGGCAGCGAAGTGACCGTGACGGTGCTGAACATCCGCAAGCGGCGGATGCCGCCCCTGGAGGACCGGATGGTGGAAGCCCTGGGCCTGGAGGGTGTGCACACGGTGGAACAGTACCTGGCCTACCTGGTGAAGCAGGCGGTGGACGAGCAGTTCGCCCACGACAGCTACGAGGTCATCCAGGCGGTGCTGCAGGAGGTCCGCCGGCGCAGCGAGGTGCTCATCGACGAGGCGGACTGGCAACAGACGGTGGACTGGGACCTGAACCGGCTGGCAGCAATTTCCCGGCTGGATGGGATGGACCTGAAAACCATGACCGCCCAGGACTTTGAGGGACGCATCCCCGTGAAGAGCTACTATGAGCTGGTGGCAATGCTCCAGCGCGATGCCTAGCAGAATACCTGGCAGATGCTTCTGGGGCGCCGGCTGGCCGAGACGGACGGCTTCGCGGTGACGCGGGAGGGCTACGAAGCCTTCCTGAAGGAATCCGCCGAGGCCTGGCACTACACCGCCGAGGACTATCGCCCCGCCTACTCCTATGAATACTACGAAGCCATCCAGTACCGCGTCCACTACTACGACGCCGTATCGGACTACATCCGCAACCATCTTTATCAGGAGGACTAATCATGGCCATTCAGTATGCAACCGCCGAAACCTTTGATTCCCTGGTCGCCCAGGACTTTGTGATCGTGGACTTTTTCTCGGACCACTGCGGCCCCTGCAAGGTCTTCAGCAAGGTGCTGGAGGACACCGCCGCCGAGCTTCCCTTTGTGAACATCGTCAAGGTGAACACCACCGCCGAGCCCAGCCTGGGGGAGCGGTTTGAGATCCACGCCGTGCCCACCGTCCATTTCTATAAGGACGGCAAGTTTGTGGAGAGCCACCTGGGTGTGATCCCCGCCGACAAGCTGCGGGAGATGATCGCGGGGTATCTGTTCTGATGAAAGATTTACTGATCGTAGGCAGCGGCCCCGCAGGGATCTCGGCCGCTCTCACCGCCGCCGCCCGGGGGCTGGATTTTCTCTGGTTCGGCAGCCGGGCCCTGAGTCCCAAGATCGCCCAGGCACCCGAGATCGCCAACTATCCCGGGCTGTGCCGGGTGCAGGGCCGCGACTTCCAGAAAATCCTGCAGGACCAGATCGACGCCATGGGCCTTTCCCTCCGGGAGGAGCGCATCGATTTCCTCTACGCCATGGGATCCCATTTCACGGCCTGCGTCAACGAGACGATGTACGACGCCCGGGCCGTGATCCTGGCCGTGGGGGTCAGCACCGCCGGCGCCGTGCCAGGAGAGCTGGACTATATAGGCCAGGGGGTAAGCTACTGTGCCACCTGCGACGGGGCCCTCTACCGGGGCAAGACCATCGCCATCGTTTCCACCAACCCGGAATTTGAGGAGGAAGTGGAATTTCTGCTGAGGCTGGCCGGCAAGGCCTATGTGAGCCGCAGCTATCCCGCCCCCGACGTTCCCAACGCCGAAGGGATGGCGGACTTCCCCAAGGGGATCCGCCGGGAGAACGGCAAACTGCAGATTGCCTACGCCGACGGCGAACGGACGGTGGACGGCATCTTCTTTTTGAAGGATTCCGTCTCCCCCGCCGTGCTGATGCCGGGCCTGGCCATGGACGGAGCCCACATTGCCGTGAACCGGGATCTGGAGACCAACCTGCCCGGCTGCTTTGCCGCCGGGGACTGCACCGGCCGCCCCTACCAGTACGCCAAGGCGGTGGGGGAAGGCAACGTGGCGGTACACACTGCCCTGCGCTGGCTGAAGGAGAATCAATCCGTGTGAATCAACCGAAAACGCCGCCCGCCGGAATGACCACTGACGTTCCCTGCGCCCCGCGCACGGAAGGCGTTGGCAGGACCGCGCACCGTATCCCCGGGCGCGGTCCATCCCATAAGAGAGGATGAGCGAACATGCAAAACAAACAGCCGTCCCAAGGCTCTCTGGGCCGGTTCTTTTCCATGCTGTGGAAGGCCCGGCTGCCCTACGCCTGGATCGCGGGCTATCTGGTGGTCAGCGTCCTGATGACCAACGTGGGCATCAGCGCCACCGAGTACACCGCCCAGCTCTACGCCGGCAACGTGGATTTCTGGGGCGTGGTGATCCCCTTTCTGGTGGTGTCGCTGGTGAGTCTGGTCATCGGCAGCGTTTCGGGGATGATCAGCGGCATCTGTATGGCCCGCATCGACCGCAACCTGCGCCGGGCCGTCTGGCAGAAGATCGTGCGGCTGCCCTTCGGGTACTACCAGCAGAACGCCCCCAAGGAACTGATCTCCCGCGTGACCACCGACATCAGCACCATCAGTGCCCTCATCATGCAGGTCTTCCTGCTGGCGCTGACTTCCCTGTATTCCACCGTGCGCCTCTTTGTGCAGATCCGCTCCTACAACAGCCGTCTTATGGTGGCCACCCTGGTGCTCCTGCCTTTGCAGGTGGTCATCGGTGTGCTGGCCGGTCAGCTGAAGTTCGGCCTCAGCGATGAGGTCAACCGCCGCACCGCCGAACTCACCGAGGCCGTGTCGGAACGCACCGGCCAGGCCATGCTCATCAAATCCTTCTCCGCCCAGAAGCGGGAGGAGGAGGCCGTGGGCCGCCGGGCCAAAGCCTTCTACCGGACCTCGGTGCTCAACGCCTGGGTGACCAACTTCGTCTCCCCGGTGTATGTGCTGGTGGGAGCGCTGCAGTTCATCGTCATCGTGATGGTGGGCCGCGGCTTCTACGCCGACGGTTCCATCACCCTGGCCCAGTGGGTGGCCTACTTTGTCTTCGCCAACCAGATCATCAACAACCTCACCGCCTACACCGGCTACTGGACCAGCCTCAAGTCCGCCCAGGGCGCCACCAACCGGGTCGCCGCCGTCATGGCCGAGCCCGAGGAGGACCGGGACGCCGGTGAACCGGTGGGCACCCTGCAGGGGGACATCGTCTTTGATCATCTGCGCTTCGGTTATGGCGAAACGCTCCTCTTCGACGACCTCTGCCTGACCATCCCCCAGGGACGGGCCACGGCGGTCATCGGACCGTCGGGCAGCGGCAAGACCACCCTGCTGAACCTGGTGGAACGGCTCTACCCCCCCCCGAAGCCGGCACCATCCGCATCGGCGGGGACGACATCCGCCGGTTTTCCAAGCGCAGCTACCGGGCGGCGCTGACCTACATCACCCAGGAATCCACCATGCTCTCCGGCACCATCCGGGAGAACCTGCTCTTCGGCGTCCGCCGGGAGGTGGAAGATGCCGAGCTGGACGAAGTCTGCGGAGAAGTGGGGCTGCTGGACTACCTCCGCAGCCTGCCCGCCGGGTACGACACCCAGGTGGGCGAGGACGGGTCCCGGCTTTCCGGCGGGCAGAAACAGAAGCTGGCCGCCGCCCGGGGTATGCTCCAGAATTCCGCCTACTTCCTGATGGACGAGGGCACCGCCGCCATGGATGCCCGGGCCAAGGACGCCGTCTGGGCGGCGGTATCCCGGCTGATGCAGGGCAAGACCACCCTGTATGTGGCCCACGACCGCCAGACCGTGCTGAAAGCCGACTACGTGGTGGTGATGGACCGGGGCCGGGTGGCGGATTTCGGGCCCATCGACAGGGTCTATGAGACAAGCCCCTATCTGCGCCAGCTGGTGGGGGAAGGAGGTCTGAAACGATGAAGCAGGCACAAACCAAACAGGCCCGCAAGGAAAAGCTCTGGGGGCCCTTCCTGCGGCTGTACACCCGGTTTCCCATCCCCTGGGTGTACTATCTGGCCGCCATCCTGCTGGGCATGCTGGCCACCGAACTGGCCCTGAAGGTAGCCGACCTGACCATCCGGGTGAACAAGGGCGAACTGTACAACGCCGTCATCATCGGCTATGTGCTGGTGAGCATCCTCTACGCCCTGGTGGTGGGCTTCCAGAACGTGCTCTCCGCCTACGGCACCCAGAAAACCACCCTGCGGGTGCGGGGCGTGGTATGGCGGGCCATCCTGGGCCTGCCCATGATGGAGGTGGAGGCGGAAGGCCCCAGCAACCTGATCTCCTGCGTGACCAACGACGCCACCCAGGCCGCCAGCGCTTTACAGATGCTCTTTCTGTCGGTGTCCTCCCTCTACGCCCTGGTGCGCGCCTGCATGAAGATGATTGCCTTCAACGGGCAGCTCTCCCTGGTGCTGGTGGTCTCCATCCCCCTGGCGGCCCTGGTCTTCTTCCTCACCGGCCGGCTGCAGTTTATCGCCAGCCGCCGCCAGTACGAGGCCCTCAACACCATGACCGCCTTCTTCTCGGAACACATCGCCTGCGCCAAGCACGTCAAGGCCCAGGGCATGGAGGAGCGGGAGATCGAGGAAGGCCTGCAGGCCATCGAAGCCCGCTACCGGGCGGATCTGCTCAATGTGTTCTTCGGCATGGTGCAGACCGGTCTGTTCAGCCTGTACACCCGGCTGAACACGGTGCTCATCGCGGTGGGCGGTTCCCAGCTCATCCGCACCGGCCACATGGCCAGCACCGGCATCAACGATTTCACCACCTACTCCGGCAAGGTGGAACAGTACGAGAGTGAACTGCTCACCCCCTACCAGACCGTCAAAGGCACCCAGGGCAGCCTGCGCCATGTGAACGAGATCCTGGCCCGCCCCTCCGAACATCTGGAACAGGGCGCGCCCCTGGGTCCTTCCGGGGACATCCGGCTGCAGGACGTGCGGTTCAGCTTTGACGGGGAATACCCCGTGCTGCGGGGCGTTTCCTGCACCATTCCCTACGGAAAGCGCACCGCCATCATCGGCGGCAACGGCAGTGGCAAGTCCACCGTGATGAAGCTGCTCCAGGGCTTCTACCGCCCCGACAGCGGCACCATCACCCTGAACGGTCAGGACCTGGCGGAAGTGCGGCTGGACGATCTGCGGGGCCGGTTCGCCTATGTGCTGCAGAATACCCCGCTGCTGGCCGGCACTATCCGGGAGAATCTGATCTACGGCGCCAGGACCGCCCCCGACGAGGCCGCCGTCATCGCGGCCGCCAAAGCCGCGGGAGCCCACGACTTCATCGTCCGGCTGCCCTACGGCTACGACACCCAGGTGGGCTCCGCCGGGGCACGGCTTTCCGGCGGACAGCGCCAGCGCATCGCCATCGCCCGGGCGCTGCTGGTACAGCCGGAATATCTGCTGCTGGACGAGGCCACCGCCAGTCTGGATCACCGCACCGCCGGGGCGGTACTGGACAGCCTGCTGGACGGCCGGGTACCTACGGTGCTTTACATTTCCCACAACATGGAGGAGGTCCGCCGGGCCGACCATGTGATCGTACTGCGGGATGGTCAGGTGGAGGCCAGCGGCACCCCCGACGAGCTGGCCCGCCTCAGCCCGGCCTACCGCGACTACGCCGCCAAGCAGCGGCTGGAGGTGCCGGTATGAAAAAGATCACCCTTTCCTTTCTCCTGCTCCTGGTGCTGGCCACCGCCGGGGCCCTGGTCTTTGTGGGGCTTTCGCCGGACTTCACCGAGCCGGACCAGCTCCATGAACAGCCGCGTCTTGCCGCCGACAACCCCATCTGGGACAAATCCCTGGATGACCTGGCCGGGTATCTGGTGGACCAGGGGGTGCTGAGCAGCACCGACTACCAGCCCCTGTCGGACGGCATTGCCACGGCGGCCCGGGGCTACAGCGGACTGGAACTCTACTGGTGGGACCTGGCGTCCCTGGAGGAGGGCAGCGACGAGTACAACGCCTACCTGGGTGCCCGGGATGACGGGTCCATCGACCTGTGGGGCAGCGGCATCCTCATGCCGGTGACGGCGGTGCGCGGTCCCTTTGCCCTGAACATCACCCCGGCCTACACCGGCGACGCCGCCAAGGCGGAACAGGCCTTTGCACAGTTCTGCGCCGAGGACACGGAAGGAGGCGACGCCCATGGCGATCCGGACGGTACTGATTGAGAAAGACCCCGACCAATTGCTGGAGATCGAAAATCTGCTGGGCTTTTACCACAAGTTCGACATTCTGAAAACCTTTGACAACATCGACGAGGCCAGCCGGTTTCTGCTGGAAGAGGAGGTGGACGCCGTCTTCATCCGCAGCGACGTGGGAGACCCCGCCCACACACCGGACGGCAGCTTCCTTCTGAGCTACGTCACCCAGCGCAAGCCCGATCTGCTGGCCGTGCTGTACAGTCCCTCCCAGAACACCGCTTTCTGGTCGCTGACGGTGGGGGCCGTTGCAGCCTTCACCCTGCCCCTGGACCCGCTGCTCTTCCAGCGGTCGGTGGACCGGGTACTCTACATCTACGACCTGTTGCAGTACAAGCGGGACGCCCGGGCCCGCAGCATTCTGGTGAAGACCCGGGACGGCTACCGGATGCTGCAGCTGTCCGACATCCTTTTCATCGAGCGGCGGAACGCAAGAAGTACATCGTCTGCGCCGACGGATGCGAGGTGACGGTATCCAACTATTCCATGGACGATCTGGACGCCCTGCTGAGCAGCAGCCATTTCTACCGGTGTTATTCGTCCTTCATCATCAATCTGGAGCGGGTGGAGCGCATCAACATCAACAACGACAAGAAGCTCTACTCCGTCACGCTGGACGGCTTTGACGGCGAGATCATCCTCAGCCGGGAAAAATACAAGGAACTGATGGCCGTCCTGAGAAAGAAATATTCCGACCTGACCCTGTAAAGGAGGCTTTTTGTATGAGTTTCACCCGGATAGCCCGCCGGGACCTGCCGGAACTGGAGGCTGTACTGTGGGAACTGCGCCACGACGCCACCGGCGCCCGGCTGGTCTGGCTGGACCGCGCCGAGGAAAACAAGACCTTTTGCATCGGTTTTCCCACCCGGCCCTGGGACGACACCGGCGTCTTCCACATCCTGGAGCACTCGGTGCTCTGCGGTTCCACCCACTACCCCGTGCGGGAGCCCTTTGTGGAACTGATGAAAAGCTCCCTGAACACCTTCCTCAACGCCATGACCTACCCGGACAAGACGATCTACCCCGTCTCCAGCCGGGATGAGCGGGACCTGCACAACCTGATGCGGGTCTATCTGGACGCGGTGTTCCATCCCCTACTGCTGGAAAACCCCGCCATCTTCGCCCAGGAGGGCTGGCACTACGAGCTGGACGGCGACCGGGTCACCTGCAAGGGCGTGGTCTTCAACGAGATGAAGGGGGTGTTCTCCGCCCCCGATGCCCTGCTGGAATACGAGGCGGACCGCCGCCTTTTCCCCGATACCTGCTACCGCTGGGTGTCAGGGGGTGACCCCGCCCACATCCCGGAACTTTCCTGGGAGGGCTTTGCAGCCGCCCACCGACAGTGGTATAATGCTGGCAATGCGCTGATCTTCCTGGACGGTGCCCTGGACCTGGACGCCGCGCTGGCCATCCTGGACGAGGCCCTGCCCGCCGGAAGCGCCGGCGCGCCGCTGCCGCCCCTGCCGCTGCAGGCCCCGGTGGACGGCGGCACCGCCGTGGTGGACTACGCCCTGAGCGACCGGGAACCTCTGGAGGGCCACCACTGGCTGGGGCTGGGCTTCGGTGCCGGGACTTTCCGGGACCGGGAGGAGCTGACCGCCCTGCAGGCGCTGTGCGACGTGCTCTGCGGAGACAACGAAGCCCCGCTGCGCCGCTGTCTGCTGGAGGCGGGGCTGGCCCGGGACGTGACGATGCAGCTCAACGACGGGGTACTGCAGCCCACCCTGCTGCTGACGGCGAAGCACTGCGCCGGGGAGAGCCTTTCCCGGGTGGAAGACCTCCTGCGGGATACCCTGACCGGGCTGGTGCAAAAGGGCCTGGACCGGGCGCGGGTGCACGCCACCCTGGACAACCTGGAATTCAGTCTGCGGGAGCGCC
Organism: Subdoligranulum variabile; assembly: GCF_025152575.1. Classification (NCBI taxonomy): domain Bacteria; kingdom Bacillati; phylum Bacillota; class Clostridia; order Eubacteriales; family Oscillospiraceae; genus Subdoligranulum; species Subdoligranulum variabile. Next base: position 924,190 of record NZ_CP102293.1, read on the forward strand.
AGGGCGGCTGGATGCCCCAGGGGCTGCTGCTGGCCACCCAGGTCTACGCCAGCTGGCTGTACGGGGGCGATCCGGCGGCCAACCTCTGTGTGGAGCCGCTCTTCGGGACGCTCCACCGGCGCTGCGACGAGGGCTGGTTCGAACAGCTCCTGGAGCGGGTCCTGCTGGACAATCCCCATCGTTGCCGGGTGATCCTACGACCCTCCCACACCCTGGGAGCCCAGCGGGATGCCGCCGAAGCGGCCCGTATCCGGGCGGTGACCGACCGCTGGACGGAGGCCGACCGGGCTGCGGCCCGCGCCCTGCAGGACCGCACCCGGCACTGGCAATCCACCCCCGACACCCCCGAGGCCCTGGCGTCCATGCCCCGGCTGCGGCCAGAGGAGGTGGACCCCCGTCCCGCGGTGCTGCCCACTGTGGTGGAAACACCGGCGGGCCTGCCGGTGCTGCGCCACCCTCTGCCCACCCACGGCATCACCTACCTGAACCTCTACTTCGCCGCGGAGGACCTGGACGGGGAGGATCTGTGCCGGGCCTCCTTCCTCTGTGAATTGCTGGGGGCCCTGGGCACCGACACCACCCCCGCCGCCCGGCTGCCCCAGCGGCTGCGGGCCACCTTCGGTTCGCTGCAGAGCCGGGTGGAGGCTTACGGCGGAGCGGAGGACTTTTCCCGCTGCCGGGTGTTCTTCTGCGTGTCGGCCAGCATGCTCAACGGCAAGGCCGACCGGGGCCTGGCACTGCTGGAGGAACTGCTGCGGGAGACCCGGCTGGATGACCGGGACAAGCTGTGGGCCATCCTCTGCCAACGCCGGGCCGACCTGGCGCGGCAGATCGCCCAGAACGGCAATTCCTTTGCCATGACCCGGGCGGGGGCGGCTTTCCGCACCGAGTGCGCCGTGCAGGAGTACGCCGGCGGCATTGCCTGCCTGCAGTGGCTCCAGGCCCGGGAGGCCGAAGGTCCTGACGCCCTGCCCGCCCTGGCAGAACAGCTGGAAGCGCTGATGCACCGGCTGTTCACCCGGACCCGGCTGACGGTGAGCGTGACCTCCGATGCCCCCGCCTGCGCTGAGGAAGCTGCCGTCCGGCTGGCCGAGGCCCTGCCCGCCGGGACCCGGGTCCTGCCCGCCGCCTGCGCCGCCACCTGGCCCGCCCCTGCCAAAGAGGGTTTCGTGCTGCCTGCCGATATCGCCTTTGCCGCCATGAGCGGCCCCTTCCCCGACGCCAACCGGGGCACCGCCCGGGTGATGAAGCGGGTGGTCTATCTGGACCATCTGTGGAGCAACATCCGGGTGCGGGGCGGCGCCTACGGCACCGGCATGGTGCTGCGCAACAACGGCCTGGCCAGCCTTTCCTCCTTCCGGGACCCCGACGCGGCCCACTCCCTGGCCTGCTACCGGGCCATTCCCGCCTTCCTGCGGCAGTACACCGGCGACGTGACGGGGGCCATCCTGGGCGCTGTGGCGGAGAGTGATCCGCTGCTCTGCCCCCGGGACAAGGGCAAGACCGCCGATGCCCGGTACTGGAAAGGACTTTCCGATGCGGCGCTGGCCCGCACCCGGCAGGAGATCCTGCATACCACCACCGCCGACGTGGCCGGGTATGCCCGCCGGATGGCGGAGCTGACGGGGAGCAGCGCCGTCTGCGTGCTGGGGCCCCGCCGCCAGCTGGAGGCCTGCGGGGCGGAACTGGATACGATTATTTCGCTGTGAAAGGAGTCCGTCATGACGGAAGAACTCTATGGGATGTATACCGCCATCCTGACCGAAGAACTGGTACCCGCCATGGGCTGCACCGAACCCATCGCCCTGGCCTATGCCGCCGCCCGCGCCCGGGAGGTGCTGGGCGCCGAGCCGGACCGCATTCTGGCCCGGTGCAGCGGCAACATGATCAAGAACGTGCGCTGCGTCCAGATCCCCCATTCCGGCGGGATGACCGGCATCGAGGCCGCCGTCTGCCTGGGCGCGTTCGGCGGCGACGCCGACCGCCGGATGGAAGTGCTGGAATCGGTGACCGGCCCCGACCGGCAGCAGGCGGCGGATTTCATCGCCGCCGGGCACTGCACGGTGGAATTCCTGGACTCGGAGATCCCGCTGCACTTCATCGTGGCGCTCTCCCGCGGGGAGGACACGGTGGAAGTGGAGGTGCGCTACGCCCACACCAACATCGTCTCCATCCTGAAAAACGGCCAGTCGGTCTTTTCGGGGGGCGAGGGACAGCCCGGCCAGGCTGTCCAGACCGACCGCAGCAAACTGACCATCGACGCCATCAAGGAATACGCCGACACGGTGCCCCTGGAGACCATCCGCCCCATCTTTGAGCGGCAGATCCGCTGCAACATGGACATCGCCTACGAGGGAATGAGCGGCAACTACGGCGTGGGCATCGGCCGGATGCTGCGCGCCGCCTACCCCGACAGCACTTTCTCCCGGATGCGCGCCTACGCCGCCGCTGCGTCGGAGGCCCGCATGGCCGGCTGCGACATGCCGGTCATCATCAACTCGGGCAGCGGCAACCAGGGCATTGCCTCCTCGGTGCCGGTCATCGTCTATGCCCGGGAGAACTTCCTCCCCGCCGAACGGCTCTACCGTGCCCTGGCTTTCTCCGGCCTGCTGACCGTCCACCAGAAGGAATACATCGGCAAGCTCAGCGCTTTCTGCGGGGCGGTGTCCGCCTCCTGCGCGGCGGGGGCTGCCATCACCTATCTGGATGGAGGCACCCTCGACCAGATCAAGGCCACCATCGACAACACCCTGGCCAACATCCCCGGCATCATCTGTGACGGCGCCAAGGCCAGCTGTGCCGCCAAGATCGCCGCCAGCCTGGACGCCGCCATGCTGGCCCATCACCTGGCCATGGCCGGCCGCAGCTACGGTGCCCACAACGGCATCCTGCGGGAGGACGCCGACGAGACCATCAGCTGTGTGGGCCGCATCGGCAAGGAAGGCATGCGGGAGACCGACCGGGAGATCATCCGGCTCATGCTGCAGTAAGGGAGGTGCACCGCCATGGAACGCAAGGTGCCCGGCGCGGTGCGGGATGTTGCCACCATCGTGGTGGGCAGCGCCATCTTTGCCCTCGCCTTTGACTGGCTGTTCCAGCCCAACCAGATCGTCACCGGCGGAGTCACCGGCATCGGCCAGGTGCTCCACCGGCTTATTCCGGTGCTGCCGGTGGGCGTGATCGGTATTGCCTTCAACGTTCCCCTCTTCGTCCTGCTGGCACGGCGCCAGGGATTCCGCTCCTGCCTGCGCTCCTTCTGCGCCATGGTCACCGGCAACGTCATGATCGATCTGCTGGCCGCTGCCGTTTCCTTTCCGCCCATGCAGAACCAGTTCCTGGCCTGCGTCTTTGCGGGGGTGCTCTTCGGCTTTTCCATCGGGCTGCAGCTGCGGGCGGGCATCACCACCGGCGGGTCCGACCTGGCCGCCCGGCTGCTGAAATACCGCTTTCCCCATATCTCCATCGGGCGGCTCTGCCTGGGGATCGACCTGGTCATCATCGCGGCCTACGCGGTGGTGTTCCGCAGTGTGGACGGCGCTTTGTCCGGCATTGTGGCGATGTATGTCTCCAGCCTGGCCATGGACACGGTGGTCTACGGCTCCACCCGCGCCCGGATGGCCGTCATCATCAGCGACAAAAACGACGCCCTGGTGAAAACCCTGCTGGCGGAGCATTTCGGCGTCACCCGGATGGCCGGGGAGGGCGCCTACCGCGGCCGCAGCAAGGAAGTGCTGCTTACCACCTTCCGTCCCAACCAGATCACCGCCCTGAAACAGACGGTGCTGGCCCTGGACCCCGAGGCCTTCCTCATCGTCTGCGATGCCCACGAGGTCATCGGCGAAGGGTTTGCCAGCTACTCGGAGGACGCCCTGTAACTGCTCACGGAAGCAGCCCGCCCCGCAAGGCCAGGGCAAAAAACACGCTCTTCTGCCCTCTTTGCCGGGCAAGGCTGCTTTTTCCACGATCCATGCCCGTTCCCTCCCACAGGGACGGCCCGCAAGCGATGGAGCATCCCGCTCCGTCGCTTTTTCCTTTTAGGGCGCCGGATTTTTTTCACAAGTCCTTTGTTCCTTGCATCGCGTATTTTAGCGCTTTGAAGCGTGAAACACCCGGGCCAGCAGTCTTCTTTCTTTTTCGACCTCTTGACATCTGTATAACCGGCGCCTATAATGAGCGCATGATCGATCACCACAAAGCGGTGGAACCGGGAGGTTCTGCCGCTTTTTTGTTTGTCCGGGAGCCATGCTGTCCCATTTTCGCCACTGCAATCGGTGATATTGATGGGCAGCGGTTCGACTTTTTGTGCACTCTCCATAAAAGTCAGGGGGATAAAAGTTCCCCCTTTCGGTCAAGAGTTTTTTCCTCTATACTGGAGACAACACAAAAAGCAACTATGGAGCGCGGTTCCGGCCCGATACCGGCACCGCAAAGAAGAAAAGGCAGGGTGATTCCGTGAACAAAAAGTCAGGCGGTTTGGCAGATCGGATCCCCACCAAAGTCTGGCTGCTCATCTCTCTGGCAGCTGCACTGGTGGTATGGACCATCCTTTCTGTGATTCCGGTCACATCCAGAAGTTTTCCCAACGTTATCGTAACCATTCAAGAGATCAAGGTCATGTATGACCGCGGCGTGCTGCTCACCGATATCGGCAGCAGCCTGATCTCGGTCTTCGCCGGTTACCTCATCGGCTTTATCATCTCGCTGCCGGTGGCCATCCTGATGGCCTGGTACGTGCCGGTACGCAACATTCTGCAGCCGTGGATCTCCTTCATCCGCAACATTCCCCCGCTGGCTTATGTGCCCCTGATCGTTCTGTCCGCCGGCATCGGCCGTCGCCCCCAGATCATCACCATTACCATCGCCACGTTCCTGATCATGTGCATCACCATCTATCAGGGCGTCATGAACATCGATGATACCCTGATCCGCGCCGCCCGCGTTCTGGGCGCCAAGGACCGTGACATCTTCATCCGGGTCATCGCACCGGCCAGCCTCCCCTTCATCATGACGGCCATCCGTCTGGGCGCTTCCACCGCGCTGACCACCCTGATCGCCGCCGAATCCACCGGCGCCATGGCAGGCCTGGGCATGCGGATCCGCACGCTGAACGCCAACTTCGATACCGACCCCATGCTGCTGTACATCATCATCATCGGCATCATCGGCTTGATTATTGAAAAAGTGATTGACTTTGCAGAAAGGAAACTGACAGGATGGCAGGAGAAACGAGAAGCGTAAAGGTCAAGATTGACAACGTCAAGATGATCTTTAATACCCGCAAGGGTCAGATGACCGCCCTGAACGGCGTGAATCTGGACATTCACGAGAATGAATTCATCACTGTCGTCGGCCCGTCGGGCTGCGGCAAATCCACTTTGCTGAACATCATTGCCGGCCTTCTGCAGCCCTCCTCGGGCGAAGTCCTGATCAACGGCAAGAAGGTTGAGGGCGTTGGCCGTGAGCGCGGCGTCGTCTTCCAGCAGTACGCCCTGTTCCCCTGGCTGACGGTGAAAAAGAACGTCTGCTTTGCCCTGGAGATGCGGGGCATCAAGGGCGCCGAGGCCGAAAAAGAAGCCATGCGCTACCTGCAGATGGTGGACCTGGAGAAGTTCGCCGACCACTATCCCAAAGAGCTGTCCGGCGGCATGAAGCAGCGCGTCGCCATCGCCCGCGCCTACGCCGCAGAGCCGGAGATCCTTTTGATGGACGAGCCTTTCGGCGCCCTGGATGCCCAGACCCGCACCCAGCTGCAGACCGATCTGCTCAACACCTGGGAGAAAAAACAGAAGACCTGCTTCTTTATCACCCACGACGTGGAGGAAGCTATCATCCTGGGTCAGCGCTGCGTCATCATGAGCGCCCGTCCCGGCCGCATCAAGAACATCATCAACATCGACATTCCCTATCCGCGCACCCAGGAGACCCGCATGAGCCCCCGTTTCAACGAGCTCAAGAACGAGATCTGGGGCGAGGTCTACAAGGAATATCTGGAAGTCCGCAAGTAAATTCGGTCCGAATAGAGTTCGCACAGACTCTGTAAATCGATATAGAATTGGAGGATAGAACCACATGAAAAAACTGCTTGCAACCCTGACGGCTGCCGCCATGGCGCTGAGCCTGGCCGCCTGCAGCTCGACCAGCTCCACCGCGACGAGCAGCTCTTCCGCCGCGGCGGACAGCAGCTCTTCCACCGCCACCACCGAGGCGGCCGAAGAAGCCACTTCCACCTCGCAGGAGCCCATCACGCTGAACATTGCGTACATGCCCAACTACGCCAGCCTGGTGGAGGTCGTCACCGCGGATCAGATGGGATACTTTGCCGAGGAAGGCATCACCGTCAACCTGAACTCCTTCGCCGACGGCCCCACCATCATCGCCGCCATGGAGAACGGCTCCATTGATATCGGCTACATCGGCTCCGGTGCCCACAAGCTGTGCATCAACGGCCAGGCCAAGATCTTCTGCTTCGCCCACGTGGGCAACGGCGACGCCGTCATGGCGCTGTCCGACCACGGCATCACCACCGCCGCCGATCTGAAGGGCAAGAAGGTGGGCTACGCCTCCGGTACTTCCAGCGAAGCCATCCTGCAGCAGACCCTGGCCCAGGCCGGTCTGACCATGGATGACATCGACGCCTACGAGATGGACGCTTCCGGCATCGTCAGCGCCATGACCTCCGGCTCTCTGGATGCCTGCGCTCTGTGGAGCCCCAGCACCCTGGCCGTTCAGGAAGAACTGGGCGACAACGTCGTGGTTCTGGCTGACAACCTGAGCTTTGCCGATCAGTCCGCTTCCATCTCCTCCTGGATCTGCATGTCCGACTACGCCACCGAGCATCGCGACAACCTGCTCCGCTTCCTCCGTGCCCTGTACAAGGCCAAGGATTACCGCGCCGATCCCGCCAACGCTGAGCAGATCAGCCAGTGGATCGCCGACGAATGCGGCCTGGATTACGACACGGTCTACGCACAGCGCGGCGACGCCGAGTGGCTCACCAGCCAGGAAATGATCGATGAGATCAACGACGGCACCATCGAAAAGCTGTACCAGTCCCAGCAGAACGGCTTCATCGCCAGCGGCGACGTGGCGGCGGAAGTTCCTGTGGACGACTACGTCATGTTCGATCTGATGCTTGAGGCGGCCGAGTAAGGCTCTGCCCTGGGCATCCGGTCCCAACCCAAAAAAATAAAGACGGGGCACATACCGACGGCGTGTCCCGTCTTTTTCATCGATAAGCCATCATTCAAAGAATTTTTCTTTGCGGCAAACCCATTCGACATCCGTATTTCCTTTCCGACAGCAGATTGTATTTTTGTTGACTTTTCACTATAATAAAATCAACAATCCGCTTATATTTTAGTCAGGAAAGAGATGGAGTCCGACCATGCCGTTGATCGTCGCTGCCGCCCTGTTGGCTGTATCGGTGGCCTTTTCAATTCTCAAGCGTCAAAGAGGCTATTTTCTGCTTGCGGGACTTTCCGCCAGCCTGTTCGTCTATCTGCTGTTCACCCTGATCTACATCGCCAAGAAAGGCGGCATCGGGGAACAGATGAGTTTTGTGCTGTTTGTGACGGCGGGGTTCCGCAGAACCCTGCAGTTCCTGCAGCTGACGCTGCCCCAGCTGGGCTACGGCATGGCCATCGGGCGCTACCTGTTCCCCTGGCTGTTCCTTCTCACGGCGCTGGACCAGTCCGCCACCGTTCGGACCCGGAGCCTGCGCAGGTTCCTCCTGCCCACCGCCGTGCTGCCGGTCCTGTCGCTGATCCTCTACCATCCCGCGATCTTCCTCGCCATCGCCTCGGACGGCAGCCGTCAGCGCATCGCCGTGACCTTCTCCCTGGTCTGGGTGTTCGCCTATCTGGTGCTGGGCTGCGCCATCCTCCTTCACGGCCTGCGCAGCACCCGCATCCGCTACATCCGCAATCTGGAACTCATCGTCCGGACGCTGCTCATCAGCATCGCGGTCCTCTTCGCCGCCTACGCGCCCCAGGATCCCGCCCAGGTCTACCTCTTCTACCGGGAAACCTACATGACCTCCCTGGGACTGTGGTACCTCAACCCCTATCTCTCCCCGGCCATGTATCTGGTCATCCTCTTCATCAACACCGGCTCACTGCTTCTGAGCATCTTCTCCATGATGACGGTGGCCAAGATGGAATGGAGCGAGACCCAGGATGACATCCGCCTGGAACGCAGGTACGACATCGCCCGCACCGGCGGCGGGGTCTTCATGCACGGCATCAAGAACCAGCTGCTGGCCAACCGGGTGCTCTGCCGCCGCCTGAACGAGGCGCTGGAGGCCGAAGCCCCCGATCTGGAGCAGGTCCGGCTGTGTGCCCGCCAGCTGGCCGACAACACCGACGGCATGCTCTCCCATGTGCAGGAGCTGTACAAGAGCCTGAAATCCAATTCCCTGTCCATGCGGCTGTGCAGCCTGGACGAGATCATTGACGGCGCGGTGAAAAGCCTCTGCAAAAAATATCCCGCCGCTGCGGTGGAGGCAGCCCCTCCCTGCGGGCTGTCGGTTCTGGCCGACCCCGCTCATCTGCAGTCGGCCTTGACCAATCTGCTCATCAACGGCTGGGAATCCACCGTTGCAGCCGGCCGCAGCGATCCGCTGCATCTGTCGGTGCAGGAAAAAAACACCTTTCTTGTCATCTGCGTGCAGGACCAGGGTACCGGCATCAGCAAGTATGACCTGAAAAAAATCTTCGAACCCTTTTATTCCAGCAAAAATTCCAACTCCAACTGGGGCATGGGCCTCTATTATGTCCGCACGATCGTCAAACGACATATGGGTACTCTCAAAGTGGAAAGCTGCTACGGCAAGGGCTCCAGTTTCTACATCCTGCTGCCCAAACTGCTTCCCGAGCATACCTCCAGAAAGGGGGACGTGAAATCATGAGTATCCGTATTCTTGTAGTGGACGACAACGACATTCTGCGGGAGGACCTGTGCCAGCAGCTGGCCAAACAGCCCGACTTCACGGTGGTGGACAGTGCGGCCACCGGCGCGGAGGCGGTGGAAAAGGCCCTGTCACTGGACTGCGACCTGATCCTCATGGACATCGAGATGGAGAGCATCCGCGCCGGCATCGACGCCACCGCCCAGATCCATCCCCAGCGTCCCAATGTGCAGATCATCTACCTCACCGCCCACGACAGCGACGACATGATCCTGACCGCCATGGCCACCGGCGCTGTGGACTACTTTGTGAAGGGCAGCGACACCGAAGAACTCTGCCGCCACATCCGCATGGCCTACGCGGGCACCCCCATCATGAGTGCCCATACCCAGGAGGTCATGCTGCGGGAATATTCCCGCCTGCGGCGCAACGAGTTCAGCCTGCTGTACTTTGTCAACACCCTGGCCTCCCTGACCCCCACCGAACGCACGCTCATCCGCTATCTGCTCCAGGGCCTCAACGCCCGCCAGATCAGCGAAATCCGCGTGGTGGGCATCGAGACCGTCAAATCCCAGATCCACAGCATCCGGGAAAAATTCGGCTGCTCCCGCACCAAGGAGATCGTGGCCTTTATCCGTCAGCTGGGTCTGGAACATCTGTTTTTGTAAGACCGTACCTTTTTACAGATCTGATTCTCAACCAATGAAAGGAGAAACGTACTATGGACAAGGCGTATTATCATATTTCCGAAGCGCAGCTGGGCGAAGGCGCCAAGATTCCTCTGGTCAAGATGGAGAGTTCCGAGGCCGTCTTCCGCAAGATGGCCGACATGATGGCGGACTGCATCCTGGAGAACAACGCTGCCGGCCGCCGCACCGTCTTCATCTGCCCCGTAGGCCCTGTGGGCCAGTACCCCTTCTTTGTGGAGCGGGTGAACAAGGAGCGCATCAGCCTGAAGAATGTCTGGTTCTTCAACATGGACGAGTACCTCAACGATGACGGCAGCTACATCGACGCCGCCAGCCCGCTGTCTTTCCGCGGCTTCATGGACCGGGTGGTCTACACCCAGATCGATCCCGAGCTGGTCATGCCCCCCGAGCAGCGGGTCTTCCCCGACCCCGCCGATCCCGCCCGCGGCGACCGTATGATCGAGGAGCTGGGCGGTGTGGACATCGCCTTCGGCGGCATCGGCATCACCGGTCACCTGGCCTTCAACGAGCCTCAGCCCGAGCTGAGCTGTGAGGAATTTGCCGCGCTGCCCACCCGCATGCTGGACATCCACGCCGAGACTCGCGCCACCAACTCGGTGGGCGACCTGGGCGGTGCCCTGGAATGCATGCCCAAGCGCTGCATCACCATCGGTATGAAGCAGATCCTCTCCGCAAAGAAGATCCGCCTGGGCGTCTTCCGTGACTGGCACCGCGCCGTGGTGCGCCGCGCCGCCTACGGCGACCGCACCGCCGACTTCCCCGCCACCCTGGCCCAGACCCATCCCGATGCCATGATTCTCATCAACGACGTTGCTTCCAAGCAGCCCTACTGAGAGGAGGCGCTCACCATGTCGGATGTTCTTTTCAAAAACGCCCAGGTCTACCGTGACCACGCCTTTGCGCCGGCGGACGTGCTGGTCTGCGGCGGCAAGATCGACGGCATCGGCCCCGATCTGACCGCCCCCGCCGGCTGTGAAGTCGTCGATCTGGCGGGGCTGTCCCTGGTACCCGGCTTCATCGACCTGCACACCCACGGCGGTGACGGCATCGACGTCAACGCCGCCACCGCCCAGGACCTGGACAAGATCGGCGCTTTCTTTGCCCGCCACGGCACCACCGGCTGGCAGTGCAGCATCCTCACCGATACCGAGGAGCAGACCCTGTGGTGCATCGACCAGGCCAAGGCCGCCATGGCCGCTCCGGCCAGCGGCGCCAAACTGCTGGGCATCCATCTGGAAGGCCCCTTCCTGGCCCCCGAGTACAAGGGCGCCATGCCGGAGAGCCTGCTGCGCAAGGGCGACGCCGCCCTGTTCCATCGCTACCAGCAGGCCGCCGGAGGCGCCATCCATTACATGACCGTCTCCCCCGAGGTGGAGGGCATGCCCGAGATGATCGCTCAGCTGGCCGGGGAGGTCACCATCGCCATCGGCCACTCCGGCGCCGACTACGAAACCGCCATGAAAGCCATCGCCAACGGGGCCAAGGTCTGCACCCACACCTTCAACGCCATGGGTCTGTTCCATCAGCACCGTCCCGGCATGATGGGCGCCGCCCTGGAGAGCGACATCTACTGCGAGGCCATCTGCGACGGCCGTCACCTGCATCCGGGCTCGGTGCGGATGCTGCTCAAGTGCAAGGGCTGGGACAAGGTGGTGGCCATCACCGACAGCATCCAGGCCGCCGGTCTGCCCGACGGTCACTACAAGCTGGGCGTCAACGACGTGGTCGTGGTGGACGGCGACGCCAAGCTGGCCAGCACCGGTGTGCGCGCCGGCAGCACCCTCTCCCAGGATACCGCCCTGCGCAACATCATGGCCTTCACCGGCCATCCCGCCGAGGACGTCATCCCCCTGCTCAGCGAAAACCCCGCCAAAGCGGTGGGCCTTTTCGGCCGCAAGGGCAGCATCGAGACCGGCAAGGACGCCGATCTGGTGGTATACGACAGCGACTGGACCGTCCGCCGCACCATCGTGGGCGGCGCCACGGTCTATCAGGCCTGATCGCACAGGCCCCGGAACGATACAACGATAGAGGAGGAACCCCCATATGCTGGTACCAATGAGAGCCATTCTGGAAGCAGCCGACAAATACCGTTACGGTCAGGCCGCCTTCAATATGAACAGTGTCGGCCAGATCGAAGCCGCCATCCGCATCCATGAGCTGCTGCGCTCCGGCGCCATCCTGCAGGGCGCCGAGGCATCCAACGCCTACATGAGCGGCGAGCTGGACTTCATGCACGGCACGGCGGAGGGAAAGGCCAAGGGCGCCAAGAACATCGGCGATACCGTCAAGAAGTTCGGCGCCGACAGTCCCATTCCCATCGCCCTGCACCTGGACCACGGCAAATCCCTGGAGAGCGTCAAGGCCTGCATCGCGGGCGGCTACACTTCCGTCATGATCGACGGCAGCAGCCTGCCCTATGAGGACAACGTGGAGCTGACCCGCGAAGTGGTCAAGTACGCCCATCCCTACGGCGTCACCGTGGAGGGCGAACTGGGCGTGCTGGCCGGCGTGGAGGACCATGTCTTCAGCGCCACCTCCACCTACACCAATCCCATGCAGGCGGTGGACTTCTTCAAGAAGACCGGCTGCGATGCCCTGGCCATCAGCTACGGCACCTGCCACGGCGCCAACAAGGGCAAGGACACCAAGATCCGCCGGGAGATCGCCATCGCCACCAAGGAGTGCATGCTCCACGAGGGCATCAACGGCTTCCTGGTCAGCCACGGTTCCTCCACGGTGCCCCAGGAGTACGTCCAGCAGATCAACGCCATGGGCGGTCAGCTGGAGAACGCTTTCGGCATCGACGTGAACCAGCTGGTGGACGTGGCCCGCTGCGGCATCAACAAGATCAACGTGGACACCGACATCCGTCTGGCCTGCACCCGCAACATCATGGAGCTCTTCCGGGATCATCCCGAGCTGAAGGAGAGCCCTTCCATCGGCCAGGTCTACCGGGACATGACCGCCAACCCCAAGAACTTTGACCCCCGCAACTACACCGCTTCCATCATGGACGCCATCCTCTACGGCAAGATCGCCGACGACGATGTGGCCAAGGTGGTGGCCTGCATGAAGGACGGCGCCATCGAGTCCATCGCACCGCTGCTGGTCCAGTTCGGCAGCTACCGCAAGAGTCACCTCATCGAGCCGGTCACCTGCGAGCAGATGGCGGAACGCTACAAGAAAGAGGGCATCTGAGCATGAAACATATCTTCCTCAACCTCAAGCGGTTCGACGTGCCTGTGGAGATGGGCGGCGTCAACCGGCTGGCCCCTGTGGCGGACTGGGGCCAGGCCATCGTGGAGGGCACCCAGGACGGCCTGGCCGCCTATGATCCCTCCGAGGTGGAATTTGCCGCCTACCTGCCCGAGGCACATCTGCTCAGCGCCGCGGCGGCCCGCAAACCGGGCTGCCCTTTGCAGCTGGGCTGCCAGGGCGTCTACCGCGCCGACACCGCCGTGGGCGGCAACTTCGGCGCCTTCACCACCAACCGTCCCGCTTCGGCTGCCAAAGCCCTGGGCTGTGAGAGTGTGCTCATCGGCCACTGCGAGGAGCGCAACGACAAGATGGGCATTCTGGCCGAGGCCGGCGTCACCGGCACCGAGGCTTCCCGGGCCGTCAACCGCCTGCTGAACCAGGAGATCCGCTGCGCCGTGGCCCGGGGCATGACAGTGCTCTACTGCATCGGCGAGAAGAGCGAGGAGCAGGACGCCTGGCAGCAGGTGCTGGGCGAGCAGCTCTCCCTCGGCCTGGAGGGGGTGGACAAGTCCAAGGTGGTCATCGCCTACGAGCCGGTATGGTCCATCGGCCCCGGCAAGACCCCCGCCGACAAGCCCTACATCACCAAGATCGCCCGCTTCGTCAAGGAGCAGACCGGCGGCATGGACGTGGTCTACGGCGGCGGCCTGAAATCCGACAACGCCGCCATGCTGGCCTCCATCCCCGAGATCGACGGCGGCCTGATCGCCCTCACCCGCTTTTCCGGTGAGATCGGCTTCTACCCCGAAGAATACCTGGAGATCATCCGCCTCTATCTGGGCAAGTGATTTGCCTGCCCCACACCTTCCCACAAAAAAGGAGCGTTACCATGAAACATTTTGAGTTTGAGTACGGTGCCGGCACCATGGGTGCCGATCTGCCCGACTCCACCGACGTATTTATCCCCGGCGTCACCGTACCCGACCCCGACTATATCCCCGAGGATCAGCTGGAAGCCGCCTACCGCGAAAGCCTGGATCATCCCATCGGCATGCCCACCGTGAAGGAGCTGGCCCACAAGGGCAGCAAGGTGGTCTTCGTGGTGCCCGACCGCGTCAAGGGTGGCGAGCAGCCCACCAGCCACCGCAAACTGTCCATCAAGTACATCCTGCAGGATCTGTACAGCGTGGGCGTGGAGAAGCAGGACATCCTCTTCATCATCTCCAACGGCCTGCATCCCCGCTCCACCGACAAGGATGCCCTGGCCATCTTCGGACCGGAACTGTACAACGAATTCTGGCCCACCGGCCAGATCATCAGCCATGACTCGGAGGATCCCGACAACATGGTGGATCTGGGCTGCACCCGCCGCGGCGATCCCGTTTCCATGAACCGTATGGTCTACGAGGCGGATCTGCCCATCCTCATCGGCCATGTCAACGGCAACCCCTACGGCGGCTACTCCGGCGGCTACAAGCACAGCGCCACCGGCATCACCAACTGGCGCTGCATCGCCAGCCATCATGTGCCCTCCGTCATGCACCGGGACGACTTCACCCCCGTGAACAACGGCAGCCTGATGCGCACCAAGTTCAACGAGATCTCCATGCTCATGGAGGAAAAGATGGGCCATCCCTTCTTCTGCTGCGACGCCGTGCTGGACTCCAAGAGCCGTCAGATCGCCATCTTCTCCGGCTACGCCAAGGAGATGATGCCCGAGAGCTGGAAAGTCGCCGACAAGCGCACCTACGTCCACTGGGCCGAGAAAAAGTACGACGTGCTGGTCTTCGGCATGCCCCAGAAGTTCCACTACGGCGACGGCATGGGCACCAACCCCATCATGATGATGCAGGCGCTGTCCGCCCAGGTGCTGCGCTTCAAGCGGGTCATGAGCGATCATTGCGTGATCATCTGCTCCTCCCTGTGCAACGGCTTCTTCAACGACAACCGCTGGCCCTACCTGCGGGAGTGCTACGAGTGGTTCCAGCATGACCAGATGAACCAGCTGCCCGACATGAACCGTCTGGGCGAGTACTTCGCCACCAACGAGGAGTACATCCGCAAATACCGCTTTGCCAACGCCTTCCATCCCTTCCACGGCTTCTCCATGATGAGCTGCGGCCACATTGCCGAGATGAACACCAGCGCCATCTACATCGTAGGCGCCGAGGATCCCGGCTACGCCCGCGGCATGGGCCTCAAGACCCGCGCCACCTTTGAGGAGGCCCTGGCCGACGCCGAGAAGAAGTTTGTGGGCTCCAACCCCAACATTCTGGCCCTGCCGCTGACCTTCAAGACCACCAGCGTCCATCTGTGCATGAAGAACCCCAGCGAGGACTGCATGGACGAGTACGGCCATCGCCACGACGGCTGCGGCTGCGGTTGCGGCTGAGAAAGGAGGCCGCCCATGGCCGGTAATCTCCTCATCGTTCACGGCGGCGGCCCCACCGCCGTCATCAATGCCTCGCTGTACGGGGCCATCCGTCAGGCCCAGGACAGTCCCCTGGTGGACCGGGTCTACGCTGCCATCGGCGGCACCGGCGGCCTGCTGAAAGAACAGCTGCGGGACGTCACCGACCTGCCCGACGAGGCACTGCGGGGCCTGCTTTCCAGCCCCGCCTCCGCCATCGGCACCAGCCGGGATGCCCTGGAAGCGCCCGAGTATGAGGCCATGGTGCCCATTCTGGAGAAATACGGCATCCGCTACGTTCTGATGAACGGCGGCAACGGCACCATGGATACCTGCGGCAAGCTGTACGCCCGGTGCGCCGGGCGGGACATCCGGGTCATCGGCATCCCCAAAACCATGGACAACGACCTGGCCATCACCGACCACTCCCCGGGCTTCGGCAGCGCGGCACGGTATATGGCGGGCAGCGTGGCCGAGGTCTGCTGCGACGTGGAGGGCCTGCCCATCCACGTGGTGGTGGTGGAAGCCCTGGGCCGCAACGCCGGCTGGGTGACCGCCGCTTCCGCTCTGGCCACCGACAGCTATACCCACGGCCCCGACCTGATCTACCTGCCGGAGCGCGCCTTCCGCGAGGAGGAGTTCCTCGCCGACGTGGAGCACCTCATCCAAACGAAAGGCCACGGCGTGGTGGTGGCCAGCGAAGGCCTGCACTATGCCGACGGCACCCCCATCGTGGAGCCGGTCTTCACGGTGGGCCGGGCCACCTATTTCGGCGACGTGTCCGCCCACCTGGCCAACCTGATCATCCGCAAACTGGGCTATAAGGCCCGGGCGGAAAAGCCGGGCATCCTGGGCCGGGCGTCCATCGCCTGGCAGAGCGACACCGACCGCGCCGAAGCCGAACTCTGCGGCCGGGCGGCCGTGGACGCCGCCACCGCCGGGGAAAGCGGCAAGATGGTGGCCCTGCGCCGGGTGCCCGGTCCCCAGTACCGCTGCGAAACCTTCCTGGTGGACATTCAGCAGGTCATGATGACCGAGCGCAAAATGCCCGATGCCTTCATCAATGCCCGCGGCAACGGCATCACCGAAGCGTTCAAGGACTGGTGCCGCCCCCTGCTGGGCGCGCCGCTGCCCCAACTGATGGACCTGCGTCCCGATCAGGGCTGATCCCTTTTTCGGAAGTACCAGGTCACCGGCAAAGCCGGCGCATTTCTGTTGTTTGCTTTCTTCTCCCCTTTCATAACGGAGCCATTTTCCCGTTGCCCCCTCTCTCGGAGGACGGCGTCCGGGAAGGTGGCTCCGTTTCCTGTAGGGGGCGCGGCGGCGGCTTTCTTTTCGCAAGATTCCCATAACTTGCATTTTTTGCACTGTTGTGTTAGCATATTACTAAAGAAAAAATTGTCCAGTAGGAAGGAGGCAACCAGGATGATGGTTCAGGACGCCCAGGATCGTTCCGTGCAGGGCGCGGTGTACCGCACCCTGAAAGAGGGCATCATGACCCTGCGGCTGGCCCCCGGCACCGTAATGAGCACCAAGGAGATGGCAGAACGGCTCCATGTAAGCCGTACGCCGGTGCGGGAGGCCTTTATCCGGCTGCAGAGCGAAGAACTTGTGGACATCATCCCCCAGCGGGAGACTGTCGTTTCCCGCATCAACCTGCTGCGGGTAGAGCAGGAGCGGTTTGTGCGGGAAAGTCTGGAGCTTCCGGTGATTGACCTGTTCCTGCAGAATTGCCGGCCGGAACATTTTGCACAGCTGCGGGAAAGCATCGAGGAGCAGAAGCGCTGCTACACCGAGAAACGGTACGCCGACTTTGTGGGCGCCGACAACCGGATGCACCAGCTCTTCTTTGATGTGGCCGGGCAGCATCTGGCCTGGGAGCTGATCATGAACTCCAACGGCCACTACAACCGTATCCGCGTGCTGACCGTCCAGGTGGAGGATACCATCGTAAGCACCATCCGCCAGCACTGCCAGATGGTGGATCTGATGGAACAGGGGCAGACCGAAGCGGTCCGCCGGGAGATGAACCGCCATGTGAAACGCATCAATGTGGAAAAGGCCAACCTGGTGCAGCGCTACCCCGATTATTTCAAGAATGACAATGAACCCCAGGGAATCCGTATCGGATCTCTGTAAGCGTTCCCACGGCCCCCGTCCTGTGAACTCCGGTTTGCAGGGCGGGGCCTTTTTTTGTGTTGCTTTTTCTTTTGTCGTCCCGATTCCACAGTTTTCGATACATTGTGCACAATATTTTCTCGAAATTATCGTATGTTTTGACTGATTGACTATGACATGCTGACATGCTAGTATATTAGCAACAGGCCTGACAGAATTTGTAACGGAGGATCATCAAATGAAGCATACAAACATCGTCAAACGGGGATTGACTGGCTTCACGGCGTGCGTGATGACGGCGGGGCTGCTGAGCGGTTGTTCCTCTCAGAGCAATGGCGGCAAGCTCGTCAAGGTTGCCATCTGCGTATCCAGCCAGACACCCGCGGCCATCGCAATGGAGGAAGTGTTCAAGCCCATGGTGGAAGAACAGACCGACGGGCGGTACTCCATTCAGCTCTATGACTCCGGCGTACTGGGGGCCGAGAAGGTCACCTACGACTACACCCGCAGCGGCATTGTGGAGATGTGTGTGGTTGGCACCTCCATGTGGTCGGAGACACCGGTCATGACCATTCCCGACTTTCCCTTCGTGTTCCGGGATGTGGAGCATGCACGGCGCTGCTATCAGGGCGAGCTGGGCGACTACATCACGGAGGAAGTGGAGAAGGAACAGCCGGTACAGCTGCTGGGCTGGTTCCCCAACGGCGCGCGGGAATTCACCTCCAACAAGGAGCTGAACAGCCTGGACGACTTCCAGGGCCAGAAGCTGCGCATGCCCAACAACCCCATCCATGTGCGGCTGGCCGAGAGTCTGGGCGCCAACGTGGTCATTATGGACATGGGCGAGGTCTTCACCTCCCTGGAGCAGGGCGTTGTGGACGGCCAGGACAATCCCCTGTCCACCGTCAAGAGCGAAGGTTGGTACGAAGTACAGGATTATGTGTACAACACCGACCACATCATCACCTCGCTGGAGCTGTTCGCCGGGGACGAGCTGTGGAACAGCATGGATGAGGCCGACCAGAAGGTATTCGAGGAAGCGGCCCGGGCCGCTTCGGATGCCGCCTGGGACATGTACATCGATGAGATGGAATCCGACAAGCAGTTCATGATCGATCAGGGTCTTACCGTCACCGATCTGAGCGAGGAGGACCGTGCGGCGATGATTGAAAAAATCCAGCCTGTGTACGATTATCTGGATTCCGAGTACGACTGGGCCAAAGACGTCCGCGAGATGATCGCCAACATCGAATGAGGAGGACACCATGAAATCCTTTCTTGACAGACTTTTCAAAATCATCGATTACTTCACCGGTATCCTGACGGGCGGCATGGTCCTGTTTGTGTTCCTGAACGTGATCCTGCGCATCTTCTTCAACTCCGGCCTGACCTGGTCGGAAGAGCTGTCCCGCTATCTGTTCGTCTTCGTGACCTACATCGGTGCTATCAGCGCCATGCGCGCCGGCGAACATATGACCGTGGACATCCTGGTGGCCAAGGTCGGTCCCCGTGTCCAGATGGTGCTGTATGTCATTTCCCAACTGATCATTGCGATCCTGATGGCCATTCTGGTCCACGGTTCCACCAAGATGGTCCTGCAGAACATAGCCTCCCGCACGGCGGCCCTGGGCATCTCCTACGCCTTCCTGTACAGCGTAGGCATCATCACCGGCGTTTCCATCGCCATTCTGGCGCTGGCCAACATTGCCCACGCCGTCACCCATCCCGACGAGATCTCGAGCATTGTAACCGGCTCGGTGGAAGAGGCGGAGCACGCCGCCCGACCGGAAGAAAACAAGGGAGGTAATGAACAATGACGTTGGTCGTATTTCTGGCCGCGCTGGTAGGCGGCATCCTGATCGGTGTGCCGATCTGCTTTTCGCTGATGTTCAGCGGCGTCTGCATGATGCTGTTCCTCAACGGATTCAACACCCAGATTCTTTCCCAGAACCTCTTCTCCGGCGCGGATTCCTTCTCCATGATGGCAGTGCCCTTCTTCGTGCTCACCGGAGAACTGATGAACCGCGGCGGCATCACCAAACGCATCGTCAACTTTGCCAACGCCCTGGTGGGCCATGTGCGCGGCGGCCTGGGATATGTCTCCATCCTGGCCATCCTGCTGTTCGCCAGCATCATGGGCTCCGCTGTGGCCTCCACCGCTGCCCTGGGTGTGATCCTGATCCCCATGATGGTCCGCGCAGGATACAACCGTGACCGCAGCACCGCCCTGGTGGCCGCCGGCAACATCCTTTCGCCCATTATGCCGCCTTCGGTCCCCATGATCATCTTCGGCGTGCAGGCCGGTGTTTCGGTCACCAAACTGTTCATGGGCGGCATCGCCCCTGCGGTCTACCTCTCCGCCGCCCTCTGCGTGGTCTGGTTCTTCATTGCCAAAAAGGACAACCTGCCCACCGCCCCCCGCCAGAGCATGCGGGAAATCGTCAAATCCCTGCTGGACGGAATCTGGGCGCTGCTTCTGCCGGTGATCATCCTGGTGGGTCTGCGCAGCGGCATGTTCACCGCCACCGAGGCCGGTGTCATCTGCGTGGCCTACGCACTGATCGTGGGCATCTTCATTTACCGTGAATTCAAGGTCTCCATGCTGATGGACTGCCTGGTCTCTGCGGCCAAATCCTCCGCGGTCATCATGTTCCTGGCCGCAGCCGCCATGGTCTCCTCCTGGATGATGACCGTCGCCAACATTCCGGCTACCGTCACCGCCCTGCTCACCCCCTTCCTGAGCAACCCCATCCTGCTGATGTTCGTCATCTGCCTGCTGGTGCTGCTGGTGGGTACCTCGATGGACGTCACCCCCACCATCATGATCCTGACCCCGGTGCTGCTGCCCGCCATCAAGGCCGCCGGCATCGACCCCGCCTACTTCGGCGTCGTCTTCATCATCGTCACCGTCATGGGCCTGCTGACCCCGCCGGTGGGCACCGTCCTGAACGTGGCGTGCGGTGCGGGCCGCATCAATATGCAGCGCATCGTCAAAGCCATCTGGCCCTTCCTCATTGCGGAGGCCGTGGTCCTCTTCCTGATGGTCCTCTTCCCGCAGATCGTCACCGTACCGATGAACTTCTTCACCGGCGGCTGACCTCCTTTTTCCCAGCCTTCCAACCTTTATTGACATAGAACAGGAGCAGTACAATGAAAGCCATTCAGATCGTAAAACCCAATGAACTCAAAGTCATCGATATGGACAAGCCTGAAATCCAGCAGCCCGACCAGGTCCTGGTAAAGATGAAAGCCGCCGGCATCTGCGGTTCCGACGTGGGCATCTATCACGGCACCAACGCCGCCGCCACCTATCCCCGGGTCATCGGCCACGAGATGGTGGGCGTCATCGAAGCCGTCGGCAGCGCCGTGACCAATCGCAAGGTGGGCGACCGGGTGATCATCGACCAGGTCACCGCCTGCGGTCACTGCTACGCCTGCCGCAAGGGCCGCCCCAACGTATGCGGCAACCTGCAGGTACGGGGCGTCCATCTGGACGGCGGCTACCGGGAATACATGGTGGTGCCTGAAAAGGACTGCTATCTGCTGCCCGACTTCCTGAAGGACGAGGATGCCGTCATGATCGAACCCACCACCATCGCCGTGCAGGCCTGCAGCCGCGCCGAACTCTGCGAGGAGGACGATCTGATGATCATCGGGGCCGGAGCACTGGGCAACAGCATCCTGCGGATTGCCCGCCTGTATCACCCCCACAAGCTCATCGTGGTGGACATCGACGACGCCAAACTGGCCGAAAGCCTGCAGCACGGCGCCACCGATGTGATCAACAGCCGCAACGAGGACGTGGTGGCCCGCGCCCATGAGCTCACCGGCGGCTACGGTCCCACCGTTACCATCGACGCCGCCTGCTTCAAGGGCAGCCTGCTCACCGCCTGCCAGGCCACCGGCAATGCGGGCCGTGTGATCACCATGGGCTTCAGCATCGCCCCCGACGAGATCAACCAGTTTGTCATCACCTCCAAGGAGCTGGATGTGCGCGGCAGCCGCCTGCAGAACCGCAAGTTCCAGGAAGTCATCGACCTGGTCAACGCGGGCAAGGTGGATCTGAGCCACAGCATCTCCCACACCTTCCACTTCCTGGATGCCCAGAAAGCCTTCGACTTCAACGATTCCCACGATCCGTCCATCCGCAAGATCGTGCTGACCTTCGACTGATCCGAAAAGGAGGACATTTCCCATGCAAATGACATTCCGCTGGTATGGCGAGGGCAACGACTCTATCACCCTGGAACAGATCCGCCAGATTCCCGGCGTCACGGGGATCGTCTGGGCCCTGCACCACAAACAGCCCGGTGAGGTCTGGGAACCGGAGGAGATCGCCGCCGAGAAGGCCAAGATCGAGGCCGCCGGTTTCAACATTGATGTGGTGGAATCGGTCAATGTCCACGACGATATCAAGATCGGCCGTCCCACCCGGGACCAGTACATCGAAAATTACATCACCACCCTGCGCAATCTGGCCCAGGCGGGGGTCAAGGTCGTCACCTACAACTTCATGCCGGTCTTTGACTGGACCCGCACCGATCTGTTCCATCCCCTGCCCGACGGTTCCACCGCCATGTACTACCAGAAGGACCTGATCCAGGACGACCCCATGGAGATGGCGAAATACATCCTGGAAGGTTCCAAGGGCTACACGATGCCCGGCTGGGAACCCGAGCGGATGGCCAAGCTGCAGGAACTCTTTGCAGCCTACGCCCCCGTCACCAAGGAGATGCTGTGGGACAACCTGAAGTATTTCCTGGAAGCCATCATGCCTGTCTGCGAGGAGACCGGCATCAAGATGGCCATCCATCAGGACGATCCCCCGTGGGATATCTTCGGCCTGCCCCGCCTGCTGGTGGACAAGGAATCCATCGGCCGTTTCCTGAAGATGGTGGACCATCCCAACAACTGCCTCTGTCTGTGCTCCGGCTCTCTGGGTTCCAACCCCAAAAACAATGTAGCCGACATCGTGCGCAGCTACTGCGACCGCATCGCCTTTGCCCATATCCGCAACGTGAAGCACTTCCCCAACGGAGATTTCTGCGAAGTGTCCCACCGGGACTGCGACGGCGATGTGGGCGTGCTGGAGATCGTCAAGGCCTACCACGACTGCGGCTACACCGGCTACATCCGTCCCGACCACGGCCGCCACATCTGGAATGAGCAGTGCCGTCCCGGGTACGGGCTCTACGACCGGGCGCTGGGAATCATGTACCTCCTGGGCGCCTGGGATATGCTGGACAAGACCGAGGGAAAGAAGGCATCACGATGAAACTGAACTATGCATCCCTGCACCAGCCTGAAAACTGGCCCGGCTACCATCTGCCGTCTTTTGATCCGGAGGCTGTGGCACGCAGCACCCGTCAGCATCCCCGCTGGCTCCATTTCGGTGCCGGCAACATCTTCCGCATCTTTCCGGCGGTGCTCTGCCAGCGCCTCCTGGAAGCGGGCGAAACCGACACCGGCGTGATCTGCTGTGAAAGCTACGATGACGAGATCATCACCCGATGCTACCGCCCTTACGACAACCTGTCCATCGCCGTGACGCTGTGTCCCGACGGCAGCACGGAAAAAGAGGTGGTCGGTTCCATCTCGGAAAGTCTGACGCTGCTGGAGGATTCCGACCGCGTGCAGCAGATTTTTGAGGCCCCGTCGCTGCAGATGGTCTCCTTTACCATCACCGAAAAAGGGTACGCCCTGCGCAGTCCCGACGGTCAACTGACCCCTGTGGTGGCCGCCGATATGCAAAATGGTCCCGAAGGCTGCCGCCACCTGATGGCTCGTCTGGCGGCTTTCTGCCTGGCCCGCTGCCATGCCTGCGGCGCGCCGCTGGCACTGGTTTCCATGGACAACTGCTCCCACAACGGCGAAAAGCTGCAGAACGCCGTGCTGGAGATTGCCCGTGCCTGGCACGACAACGGCAAAATCAGCGCCGAAGAACTGGCCTATCTGGAGGAGAAGATTTCCTTCCCCTGGTCCATGATCGACAAGATCACCCCGCGCCCCAACGCCGAGGTGGAAAAGCGGCTGCTGGCCGACGGGCTGGAGGATATCTCCCCCTTCGTCACCACCAAACATACCTACACTGCGGCCTTCGTCAACGCCGAGCGCCCGCAGTACCTGGTGGTGGAGGACAAGTTCCCCAATGGCCGTCCGGCTCTGGAGAAGGCCGGCGTCTACATGACCGACCGCGAGACCGTCAACAAGACCGAGCGG
The DNA here is from genome assembly GCF_025152575.1 of Subdoligranulum variabile. Taxonomy (NCBI): domain Bacteria; kingdom Bacillati; phylum Bacillota; class Clostridia; order Eubacteriales; family Oscillospiraceae; genus Subdoligranulum; species Subdoligranulum variabile. The sequence goes on from NZ_CP102293.1 coordinate 947,753, forward strand.
ATGAAGGTCACTACCTGCCTGAACCCCCTGCACACCGCCATGAGCGTTTACGGCTGCATGCTGGGCTACACCCTCATCTGCGATGAGATGAAGGACGCCGACATTGTCGCCCTCATCAAGCGTCTGGGCTATGTGGAAGGTCTGCCCGTGGTGGTCAATCCCGGCATCCTGGAGCCCAAGGCCTTCATCGACGAGGTGGTGGAGCAGCGCCTGCCCAACCCCTTCATGCCCGACGCGCCCCAGCGTATCGCCACCGATACCTCCCAGAAGGTGGGCATCCGTTTCGGCGAGACCATCAAGAGCTACATCGCCGGGGGCCGCGACCTGAACACCCTGGTGTCCATTCCTCTGGCCATCGCGGGCTGGCTGCGCTATCTGCTGGCCGTGGATGACAACCTGGCGCCGATGGAGGTTTCGCCCGATCCGCTGAAAGATGATCTGCAGGCCAAGCTGGCCGGCATCGAAGCGGGCAAGCCCGAGACCTACCAGGGTCAGCTGAAAGCCATCCTGTGCAACGAGGTGATTTTCGGCACCGATCTGACCAGGACCGTTCTGGCCGACAAGATCGAGCAGTACTTTGTGGCCGAGCTGGCCGGCCCCGGCGCCGTGCGCAAGACCCTGCACGAAGCGCTGCACTGATTCGTTCCGACGCGTGTTTGCATAAAGCCCCGGAAAACCGCTCCCAAGCCAAAAAACGCCCGCTTCTTCCATTGCATACAAGATAAAAAGGTCCGCATCGGCCAGAGTCCATAACACTCTGGTCCGATGCGGACCTTTTTTATAGAACCATTTTCAGAACGGAACTACTGCACAAAGCAATCAGCCAACCGGTGATTGCTGCTGTTCCACAGCATCCGCCTGTATTACTTGGTGATGGTGAAGGTGCGGGTAATGGGCAAAGCGAAATGGTTGCCGCCCAGGATGCAAACCGTCATCACATAGCTGCCCGGCTCCGTGGGAGGCGTGGTGGTGCTGGAATAAATACGCCATTTGCTGGTAAAGCCGGAATACAGATAGTGCACACCGCTCTGGTCAATGGAAACATCCCCGTTGTAACTCAGAATGGCTTTGAAATTGAAGTTCTTCGCCTGTTCAACGGTCATCTTGCCGGTGATGTCCTGCTGCCAGGTCAGCTTCGTGCCGCTCAGGCGCATTTTCACCAACAGGAATCCAACGCCCACACCGGTCTCATAATTCTTGCTGTCCGTCACCGCACCCACGGTATACAGACCCGCCCGGTTAGGCGTACCGAAGGAAACCCGCAGGTTGTCCGTCACAGAGGGCAGCTTGTTGATCACGGTCATGATCTGGCCGAACGTTCCCGTGTCGATGTTCAGTTTATCCAGCAGATCCAGAAGCTCCTGCGTATTGAACAGATCGCGCAGTTCGCCCAGGGTCATTCCATCGTTCATCACCTGGGTGAAGCTCTTCCCGTAAATCTTCTCCATCAAAGGATCCAGAATCTTCAGGAACGCCGTATTGGTATAACGGTCCGGCAGGTCCAGATAAATGGCGGTGGTCACATTGCTGGTGGTGCCCGCATAGATGGTATACACGTCGAACTTGTCCGCCGGATTCATCGTGATGAAATCCGCCGGTACCTGCTGGTCAGCATAGATGTTGGTGGAATGTACTGTGACGCTCACCTTTGCCTTGTTGACCGTTACGGTACTTTCGGCCTCTTCACTGGGCCGATACTCTGCATTGCCCTTGTAGCTTACGCGGATGGCCTGCGCTTCGCCTGCACCCATAGACGGGTATTGTCCCAGCACAGTGCCGTTCACCTCATAGGTTTTGCCTTCGATCGGCACCCACTGGGTCAGTACCTTATCGCCGATCAGATCTCCCAGATCGCCAAGGTCGCCCAGACCCAGATCCACACCGCTCTCCATATCGGTGAGCTTGGCCTGATATTCAATGGTAAAGTCGTCCAGATCCAGCGTTTCGCGGGCAGGCAGGGTGGAATTGTCCCAATCGATCACATAATCGAAAATTTCCTGCTTCATCACGGCCGGATCCATATTGTAGGTAAAGGACACACCGCTCTTCAGAGCCACGCTGCTGGCAAGACGGTTATCGGTTACGTTCACCGTCACCGTCACCGAATTGCCGCGGTATTCCCGGTTGCCGGGCCAGGAGATACGGATCTTCCATTCTCCCACCCCAAACTGAAGCAAGCCGGAGACAACATCCTGATCCAGGGGGCGGAAATTATTCGTGATGCCGGTCTTGTCGGCACTGTACTCTACCGTGACGTCCTCCGCAGACAAGGAAAGAGGAGAAGTGGAGGATACTACCGCATTGTAAATAGCCGCGGCAGTAGCCGAGTAGTCATAGTCCTGTTCATCGTTGAAGACCAGACCCACTTCATAGGGACCATCATTCAGCTCGAACTGAAGCTGCTCGCGGTCCAGCACATTCACGGAAACTTCCACCGTGGTGGGGGCATACTGCTGGTTGCCGGGCCAGGAAATGCGTACCTTCTGCGTACCGGCAGAGATCGCCGGCCAGGACAGAACGCTTCCCTTCTCGCCTTCCAGTGCCACGTACTTGGCATCCGCATCGGTAAGCGCCTTGGTATAGTACGTGATGGTGACATTCTCCGCCGTCAGGACTTCCGAGGAATCCACCACCGCATTGAAAATGGCGCTGCGGACTGCCTCGTAGTCCACATCCAGATTCTCATCCACCGCCAGGACCACAGCATCCGGCGTCTCTTTCAGTTCATAGGGAGCCTTTTCCCGCTCAGTCACCGTGACCGTGGCATCAATGGTCGTGGGGGCATACTGCTGGTTGCCGGGCCAGGAAATCCGTACCTTCTGCGTACCGGCAGAGATCGCCGGCCAGGACAGAACGCTTCCCTTCTCGCCTTCCAGCGCCACATACTTGGCATCCGCATCGGTAAGCGCCTTGGTATAGTACGTGATGGTGACATTCTCCGCCGTCAGGACTTCCGAGGAATCCACCACTGCATTGAAAATGGCGCTGCGGACTGCCTCGTAGTCCACATCCAGATTCTCATCCACCGCCAGGACCACAGCATCCGGCGTCTCTTTCAGTTCATAGGGAGCCTTTTCCCGCTCAGTCACCGTGACCGTGGCATCAATGGTCGTGGGGGCATACTGCTGGTTGCCGGGCCAGGAAATCCGTACCCTCTGCGTACCGGCAGAGATCGCCGGCCAGGACAGAACGCTTCCCTTCTCGCCTTCCAGCGCCACGTACTTGGCATCCGCATCGGTAAGCGCCTTGGTATAGTACGTGATGGTGACATTCTCCGCCGTCAGGACTTCCGAGGAATCCACCACTGCATTGAAAATGGCGCTGCGGACTGCCTCGTAGTCCACACCCATGTTCTCATCCACCGCCAGGACCACAGCATCCGGCGTCTCTTTCAGTTCATAGGGAGCCTTTTCCCGCTCAGTCACCGTGACCGTGGCATCAATGGTCGTGGGGGCATACTGCTGGTTGCCGGGCCAGGAAATCCGTACCCTCTGCGTACCGGCAGAGATCGCCGGCCAGGACAGAACGCTTCCCTTCTCGCCTTCCAGCGCCACGTACTTGGCATCCGCATCGGTAAGCGCCTTGGTATAGTACGTGATGGTGACATTCTCCGCCGTCAGAACTTCCGAGGAATCCACCACTGCATTGAAAATGGCGCTGCGGACTGCTTCGTAGTCCACACCCATGTTCTCATCCACCGCCAGGACCACAGGATCCGGCGTCTCTTTCAGCGCGTAGGGAGCTTTCCCACGCTCGTTTATGGTAACTTTTCCTTGTGCTTCCGTGCCATAATATTCAGTAGTCCCGGCGTAGGTAATTTTAATATCACATTCACCAGCTGAAATCGCGGGATAAGTTAATCCATCTACTTTGCCGCCTTCCAGCGGTGCCCAGTCCTTGCCCCAACTGCCCCAAGCGCCCGTGGCAACCTCCGCGTAGTATGTGATCGTAACATCATCCACCGTCAAAGAGGGGGTGGAAGATGCAACCAGCTTGTCGAACAGTTCCTGTTTCAATGCTGCATAATCTACCGAAAGATCATCCTTATAGGGCAAAGCAACCGAAACACCCTCGTTCAACTCAATGGACGCTGTGTTTTTATCCACTTTGTGCAGCGTAACAGTGATGTCCTCCTGCCCTTTCAGACGAACCGGATACGCCTCGTTCTTGTTGTTTGCCAGCGCGGGGTGTGTATATTCGATATGATTTTTTGTACTGGTAAATCCATCTACCGAGCCCCAAGCCGTATTAGAAAAGATCAGGCCTGCCGTCGCTTTACATTCGTATTCCCACTCCAGGTCTTCCGGATTTACTTGATCCTTATTGACAACAAGTGCCTCAAAAAGGATCTGATTGACGGTTTCGAGATCACTTCCCTGAGGAATAACAGCCGTACCGTCCTGCAGCTCTACTGTCGCGGCTTTGGTATCAGCCGCTCTGTCGGACAGTTCCGAAACCGCAGCAGGCTGCTGCCCAAGAGAATTGCTTTCGTCTGACTCCGCCACAGGCTGCTGCACGGTAGAATCTTCCGTCAGTTCTGTGTTGTTGTCCGTTGTCGCCGCAGGCTGCTGCACGGTAGAATCTTCCGTCAGCTCTGTGTTATCCACTGCCGACTCTGGCTGCTCCGTGGTCAAATCCTCTGTCTGTTCTGTGTTATCTGCTGCAGACTCCGGCTGCTGTGTGGTCGAACTGTCTCCAGTTTCCTGTTCTTCCACCGGCACCGCTGCCAAGTCATCGACCTGGTCAGGCGCCGTTCCTCCGCTTTCAGACTGCGCAGTCGGCGCAGCCATCTCCTCTGCCAGCGTAGCATAAGGTGCACACTGCAATACAAGCAGTGTGGCCATGATGCCAGCCAGCATTCGTTTGAATCTGTGCATGATCATCAAGCCTCCTCTGATCTTTTGGTCTCGCTGTATTCATTCCTCAGTTTTACAACGAATTGCACCAAACGTCTCTATTATAACGCTCGTTATAGAGTAAATCAAGCGAGAATAGACTCGATTTTTCAAAAGTTTTCTCATTTTTACGCGTTTCTTATAAACAACTATAAGAATATTCTGTATTATTATGTTTGTCATCGCTTCCTTGGTCTGTATCTCTCCTCGCATTTTCCTTTCCTCCCTTGCGCCGATCCATCGCAGAGATTTTTCTTGACATTTTCATTTTCCTTGTGCTAAACTATTGGTAATTACTGGTAGTCGTCTGAAGAAACGCAGCGGACAAAAGGTTGTCCGCTGCGTTTCTTTTTTTGCGCTCCGGTAATGCGAGTAGTATAAAGGAGAAGAGAAAGTATGCCCCAAACCAAATTTCAGAATGTTGTCTACACCATCATCATGGCCCTGATCATGGTCTACGGTATGATCTGCTACAACGTAGCCCTGAACACCAACGGCGTCACCAACGCCACCTTCGTCATGGCCCTGCATGAGCTGCCCATCATGATGCCCATCGCCGCCATCCTGGAGTTCTTCATCGTGGAAAAGCTGGCCACCAAGCTGGCCTTCACCGTGGCGCGTCCCACCGACCGTCCCCAGATCATCACCTACGCCATCTCCACCATGATCGTCTGCCTGATGTGCCCCACCATGAGCCTGATCGCCACCCTGCTGTTCAAGACCCCCAGCTTCGGCACCTGGATCCAGACCTGGGGCATGAACATGCCCATGGCGCTGATCTGGCAGCTGCTGTTTGCCGGCCCTCTGACCCGCCTGATCTTCCGCAACCTGTTCCGCAAACAGCTGGCCGCTTCCGCTGCCGCCCAGGACAACCACTAAACGTAAAGACGCTGCCTGCGGGCGGCGTCTTTTTTTGTGTTTGGGAGAGATTTTTTCCGTTTGCTCTTGACATTCCCGCCGTACAGCGTACAATAGAGGCGAAAATAAGTTTACTTATAGTAAGGAGACTCACCATGGAGAGCCTGCATTACCTGCTGATGAAAACCAACGCCCTGTTCCATAAGCGGGTCATGAGCGAGATGGGCAAGATCGGTCTGACCCCCGGCCAGCCCAAGGTACTGGAATACCTGATCCGGTACGGGGAGGCCGACCAGAAGACCATCGCCGCCTACTGTGAGATCGAACCCGCCACCGTGGGCAGCATTCTGTCCCGCATGGAGGAGGGCGGACTGATCCTGCGGCGGCAGAAGGCCGGCAACCGGCGCTCGCTGTATGTTTCGCTGACCGAAAAAGGGCGGGAGGACGCCCAGCGGGTGGAGACCGCCTTCCGCGCGGTGGAAGAGGAAGCAGCCGGGGAACTCTCCCCCGCCGAGCAGCAGACTCTGCAGGAACTCCTGAGCAGGCTGTACGCCAACCTGCAATCCAACAGCCAAAAGGAGAAGGAATCATCATGACGGAAATCCGTAAATATTCTGCCGCTTCGCTGTGCAAGCGCATCGGCATGCTCTGTCTGGGGCTGATCACCATGGCCTTCGGCGTGGCCTTTTCCATCACCGCGGCCCTGGGGACCTCCCCCATCTCCAGCGTTCCCTATGTAACGGGGGCCATCTCGGGGCTGAGCGTTGGCACCACCACCATCATCATGAACGCCCTGTTCGTGCTCATCCAGATCGCCATCCTGCGCCGCCGCTACCAGTGGTTCCAGCTGCTCCAGCTGCCGGCGGCCATCCTCTTCGGCACCACCATCGACGTGGCCTCCTGGCTCATCCGCGGCATCGTGCCGGGCGCCTACTGGCAGCAGTGGCTGCTCTGCCTGCTGGGCATCTTCCTGGTGGCGCTGGGCGTCAGCATGGAAGTGGTGGCCCGGCTGATCGTCACCGCCGGCGAGGGCATCGTGCTGGCCATCTGCCAGGTAGCCCCCGTGAAGTTCGGCAACATGAAGATGACCTTCGACCTGACCCTGGTGGCCCTTTCCATCCTCCTGTCCTTTACCTTCCTGGGGCATCTGGACGGCGTGCGGGAAGGCACCATTGCCGCCGCCGTGCTGGTGGGCCAGCTGACCAAGCTGCTGCTCCACCCCATGGAAGCCTTTGAAAAAGCCTGTCTGAACTGAATTTACATACCATCAAAAATGGCCATGCGGTGATTGCCCGCATGGCCATTTTATATTGTGCATGAGACAGAGAAACGCTGTTGCGTGCAGTAAGTTCTTACCTTGAGCGCAACAGAGAAAGAGCGCCGGAACTCCTTGCAGAGTTCCGGCGCTCTTTAGCAATCAGGGATTACCGAATGGAATCAGTCCTTCTTGCGTTTGCGGATCACAAACAGTGCCACAAAGGCAGCCGCTGCAGCAGCCGCAACACCGCCCAGCAGACCGACCGGCATTTCGTCACCCGTCTGCGGAATCACCGCCGCAGCCTGAGGCTGTGCAGGGGCCGCATTGTTGGTCACGTTGACCGTGGTCGTGGTGGTATTGTTGTTTGTGGTGGTGGTGTCGTTGTCGTCACCATCATCCGTGGAAGGCGTCGGCTGATTCTTTGCACCATCCCACAGCAGAACATAGGGAGAGAAGCTGTCGGTCTGGAAAGAAATTCCATACTGATCAGTCTCAACCGTCATCAGCTCGGTCTCTGCCGATTCAATACCACTTTCTACCTCGTCCAGCGCAATTTCTCGATCCAGATCTTTGAAATGGACAAGATAGAATTTGGTGTTCTCATCAGTTCCCTCCGGATACGGCCAGTAAACAGTAACATTCTGGTTCGTAGTCAGCCAGGCGTTGCCATTATTTGCGTCCACCAAATCCAGATACTTGGCTTCACTCTTCATGTCGCTGAAGGTTTTTCCAACATCCTTGGCTGCACTGTCGACCAACATCTTCTCAAAGTCAGTGTTTTCAGTGCCTGCAATATCATCAAAGAGAAGCGATACAGAATTCGGATCAGCCTTGACTTCGTAAGCTGTTTCACCAATCTTATCAGATTCATTGATGGCAAAATCCTTTGCCTCATTTCCCTTCAGATCTTTCAGAACCACATAAGCCTTGTCAGAATCATGCTCAACCGTAATATCCGTCAGAGCTTTAGTCACGACTTGATCCTGTTCACCCACAACATAGCGAACCGTCAAGGTTGCGGATTCGGTACCAGCCACACCAGTCGTATGATTGTAAAACTCCTTGTTTTGTTGATTTACATCTTTTCCTGTAATATTGAAGGTCATCTTCAGATCTTCGGGGTCAATACCTTCACCAGCAATTTCCATCTGATAGGTATCAAACAAGGAATCCGAAATCTCGAATTCATCAGATCCGGTAGCTTGCTGATTGTCTTTGGTGACCTTAATACGAATCTTTGCACCATTATCGCCGTCAGGTACGATCTTGTAAATGAAGCGACCTTCTGATTTTCCGTTTCCATCTTCAATGAATCCGACAGATTCATTATCTTTCGTACCGGTACCGTACCGCTCCAACTTCCATTTGTAGTCTTGGCCGTCAACGGTTGCCGTCAAGGTAACATAGTCAGAGAGATCTACCACTGTGCTGGTTACTGCACTGCCCTCTTTTTGGGCCAAGGCCTGGCGGATTTCCGCATCCATATCGTCCGGGATATCGAGGTAGAAACCAGGCTCGGGCAAAGAAGTACTATCAGTGAGGTCTCCGTTTGCATCGACAAAACGATCATATCCATCGGAGCCACCCATGTAGATGGTCAGGTCCGCAGGAATGATACCAACAACATCGTAGTCAACCTCCGGCACAGGGAAGTCTTTTTCACCAGTAGCACCATTGGAAGATGTATATTGGAGTGTCGCACTTTCATTTGTCGGATAAGTGTAGCGATCTGCTTCGGTCGGGAAAGTCGTCAGCTTCACCGTGTAGGTCAACGCCAAGCTGGCGGTACTTTCAACCGGCTTCTTGATTTCCCACGTGAACTGTTCTTTGGTTTCCGTGGTAGCAGGAGAATAGGTTACAACATAGTTTCCGCTATCAAACGTAACCGTATTGCCACTTACTGTGCCTGTATAATTCTGAGCCCCAACGGTAAGCTTAAAGCTCCCCAAAGAATCCAGATCAAAATCACTGCCAATCACATCGGTAACGGTACCGTGGTCAATCGTGTACTCAATTGTATTGAGCACATCATCAAACATGCCTGTTACATCCACGGAATTCTCGCAGAAAGTCTTCGAACTTCCACCGATTTTGCTCAGATTACCAATAAAGTAAGACGCCCACGGATAATATCCTTCCGTATTCAGGTTCTTACCTGGTTTGTTGTAGCGATCAGAGGCATACGCGTAGAGATTATACCCTTTCTCTTTGGCTTCTTTCCAAGCCCGACCAGCCATATAAATGGCTACATCATTGGCAATATAGCGGTTGGAGTTCTCATTTGAGACGTACTTTGCGGGGGTTGTGCCTTCCGGAACGGGAGCAGTTTCGTACTCTGCCGCAATAGCCTCGATAGATGCACCATTGGTGTTCATCCAGGTTACCGGATCATTGAAAGAATCAACATATTCCTGGCCAGTGATATTAAAGCGACCTTTGTCAGTTACACCGGCTGCGATGCTGTTGCTGTTCCAGATATAATTGCCATTATCGGCGCCTGCAAACTGAACATACATCGTCTTGGTGGAATCTTCGCCCCACATATAGGTAACGCCGTCAGTCACCAAAACAAGATGTTTGTTAGAAGCCGGGACGCTAGTGTCGTCATCAAGCATTTTCATGCCTTTGCGAATACCAGCTTCAATGTTGGTACCGCTGCTCAACGAACTATTAAAAATCCGTTTCAATTCGGTAACAGTAGCATCATTGAGCTCAGACAGTTCCATGTTAAAGTTGCTATTGTCCGCACTTTGGTTAAAAGTAACCAGACCAACCTTCACCTGGAGGCCATTCTCACTCACATGCTTCTGCAGCTCTTCCAACATATTGAGAGCAGCCTGTTTAACGTCTGTACTCGTTGATTTATCCAGCACAAAGACCACATCTGCCGCTACCGTTTTCTGGTCTGCACCGATACTCAGCGTAACATCAGATTTGAAATTTTCAACATTGGTAGCTGTCTTATCGATCTGTACATCGCCAGCCACACCAGCTGTTCCGGGATCCGGATCTGCCCAATCAGCGGTGAGTTTCAAATCTCCCTTCATGACTACCGATTCACCAGGCTGGAAATATTGACCATCATCGGTTTTCCAGCCCAGGAAATCTTTATTGTTCAGAGCAGGAATCGTTTCGGAAACCGTCGTTTTCTCGTTGTACTGATAGTTTGCCGCGGTATCCACGGGCATATTGGTAACATCATCAGCTCCAGCAGCATAGGTGATAGAATACTTTTGCAGCTCGTTCTGGATCCGAACATCATCGCTTGTCTTTGTGATGGTTCCGTCCGTCGCCACTGTAAACGTTATAGTATCGGTAGGTGCCTTCCAGACGCCCTTTTCCACCCCCTCTGCGTTTTCGCTGATTGTATAGGTGCCAGGAATGAGTTCTACGTTACCGTCATCCTCCGTAGCAGCTTGGATTTTTGCTGTCGTAGCATCTGCCCCCACTGAGGCCTTAAGGTCTGCAGTTATACCATTGCCGGAAAGAGTGAAGGTAAAATCACTTGCCTTCTTCTCACCTTTTTCATTCAATGCAGGACCGTCGACAGCCTTTTCCGGCTGAAGCGCCTGAAGAACATCGTTCACCCGGACAATCTTGTACAGCACGGCGTCCATATGATATTGCCAGCCTACAGACGACGTATTGGCATAGCTGAATTTTGTCCAGCGCAGATGATAGTCATCATCGGTATATGTCTTATCGACTCCGGTACCATCATCAAATGTCAAAGTAAATTCGGTAACACTATGGTCTGTAGAATCCAGACTGATTGTACCGGATTTCACAGATTGGCTTCCAAATTTGGCCTGTGCGTCCTTATCTTCGCTCAGCGTAAAAGAGTTCGGCCATTCAGTGGCCATACCCGTAATCACGCTTTCCGTCGCGCTGACAACCGCGTTATTCGTTTCGGACGTCATGTCTACCGAAGCATTCTCAGAAGCCAGAGCCCCGCAAGTCAAATAACGATACTGTGCGCCATCCATCGACAAGGATGTGTTGGAAGGCAGCGCCACAAAGAAATAAATCAAGGACGGCTCAGAAGGAAGAACTTTAACGTAAAATACGTCTTTTTCCCACCCCCACAAAGACCAATATGAATGCGTAACCTTAACAGTCCCAGGATTATTCCCGGTAGCCTTCACGCCTTTCACAGTGGCGGTACCATCCTGATTATCTGTTAAAGAGATATACGTTGTCTCCGCTTTATCTCCCTGATCGACGGACCAACTGTCGTGGATATAATAAGCAGCCGTTCCCAAGATGATTTTTTCTTTTACCTTAACTGCTTCGGAATTATTCTCCGAATAGGATTTCATCACAGAAGGCGTATTAGCGTCCCCCGCAGGTCCAGCCGGCTCTTCCGTCGGATCGCCGTTCGTTTGGGCCGTAGGCACGGGAGTGGGATCCGTCACCTGCTCCGTAGGCGCAGGAGTGGGATCCGTCACCTGCTCCGTAGGCGCAGGAGTGGGATCCGTCACCTGCTCCGTGGGCGCAGGAGTGGGATCCGTCACCTGCTCCGTGGGCACGGGTGTGGGCTCCGTCGTCGAAGGCGTCGTCTCAGCCATCTGAATAGTGCTGGGCACGGCATTTCCTGCATCAGTATTGTCGTTTGCCAACACCGGTGTAGAAACCACGCTTGCACACAACGCTACCGCGCAAACCGCACTGACAATGCGCTTCAGTTGCATTTTCATTCGGTATGTTCCTCCTTTATTTTTTGGGTATACATTGCTGTATAAAGTCTATATCATCAAAAAGGAGCCTCTCCGTTGCCGGGGATTTCCTTTCTGTTATTTTTTCAGCCTCGCGCATTATGGGAACAACGTTATTTATATTACGTTGTTTTTGAAAGTCTGAAATCATACCGCAAGCAACACAATCCGATTCCAGTAGATTCTTTTATATAGTATCATGCAATCAAGCGAAAATCAAGTTGTAAAACCTCCTTGCAACATATTTTATGGGTTTTGCACAAAAAGGGCAAACGCTTTCTCAGCAAAAGATCGTCGGTTTTATTTGATTATTTATCGCACTTTTTCCATTTTTTCTTTACCCTTTATACAGTTTTTTCTTTTTTGTCTCATTTTTTACAAGGTAAACTTATTCTTTATTTCGTTGTTGTTTTCTGTGCAAAAAAATACGTCCTCACCTCTGCCATTCCCGCCTATCCTATGTGCCGATTCACAATCTCCCCCCTCCGGGTTCACCTCCAGCCCAGCGCGCCTATTGATTTCCTACTGAAAACCGGGTATTATGGTAGTATATGCGGCGGGTCCCGTCCCGCCAGCCCAAACGAAGGAGTTTTGTGATGGAAAACTACGTTCTGTTCAGCGAATCCACCTGTGACCTGACCCCTGAACTCGTGCAGGAAATGGATATTCAGATACTGCCCATGACCTTCACGCTGGATGGTCAGAGCTACCGCAACTATCCCGACAACCGGGAGATGAGTCCCAAGACTTTCTACGACAAGCTGCGCAACGGCAGCATGTCCACCACCAGCCAGGTGGCCATCACCGACTATGAGGATGCCTTCACCCCCTTCCTGGAACAGGGCAAGGACATCCTGTATCTTGCCTTCTCCAGCGGCCTTTCGGGTACCTATCAGGCCAGCAAGGTGGCCATCGAGGAACTGCAGGAAAAGTTCCCCGACCGCAGGATCGTGAGCATCGACAGTCTGCAGGCCAGCATGGGGGAAGGCCTGTTCGCCTACACCCTGGCCATGATGCGCAAGAACGGCGCCTCCATGGAGGAGGTCATCGCCTTTGCCACCGAGAACACCCAGCGGTTCTGCGCCTGGTTCACCGTCAGTGACCTGATGTTCCTCAAGCGCGGCGGCCGTCTGAGCGGTGCCGCCGCCGTGGCGGGCACCCTGCTGGGCATCAAGCCGGTGCTCCATGTGGACCCCGAAGGCCATCTGATCGCCATGGAGAAGGTCCGCGGCCGCCGGGCCAGCCTGGACGCCCTGGTCAAACACTTTGCCGCCTCCGCCGACAAGAACTACAGCGAGATGACGGTCTTTGTGAGCCATGGCGACTGCCTGGAGGACTGCCAGTACGTGGTGGACAAGATCAAGGCCTACGGCGTCAAGCGGGTCTGCATCGGCGACATCGGCCCCGTTATCGGCGCGCACAGCGGCCCCGGCACGGTAGCCCTCTTCTTCCTGGGCGGCCCCCGCTGAGGTTTTTTCCATACAAATACCGCCCCGCACCGTGGCTGCACGATGCGGGGCGGTTTGTTTATTTGCTCAAAGGTCGGCGGGGGTGTCGATATCCTGCAGTTCCTCGGGCAGGCATTCCACCCGGAGCAGTCGTTGGGGCCAGCGGTTCAGCACTGCCCGGCCGCCCTTGTCCCCCTGCAAAGCCCGCAGGGCGGGGACCAGTTCGGCACAGAACAGGCCGGGGTTGCCCACCCGGTCGCCGCAGGCCGCCGTGGCTGCCCAGGTACCGGGCACTGCCAGCGCCAGAAAGCGGGTCACGGTGTCCCGGCGCAGCCGGGGCTGATCGGCCACCGCAAAGAGCAGGAAGTCCCCCGCCCCCAGCGGTTCCACCGCGTCCAGCCCGGCCCGGATGCTGCAGCTCTGCCCGAGCACACTCCGAGGGCTGGCCACCGCCCGTCCGCCCAGCGTCCGGGCCGCTTCGGCGATGGCCGGGGTGTTGGTCACCACCGTGAGGTCGGCGTCCTGCCGGCCGGCACAGGCAGCCGCCAGCGTCTCCAGTCCATGGCGGAACAGCGGTTTGCCGTGATAGTCCGCCAGCAGCTTGTCGGCCCCGAAGCGGCGGGACGCCCCCGCCGCCAGATAGATCAGATGGATCATTGGGCTTTGGCCCGCAGGCCCATCAGGATCTTTTCAGGGGTGATGGGCAGTTCCCGGAACCACAGCCCGGTGGCGCGGTAGATGGCATGGGCGATGGCCGGCGACGGCGTGTTGATGACGATCTCGCCGATGGACTTGGCGCCGAAGGGGCCGGTGGGCTCATAGCTGGACTCGAACTCCACCTGCAGATGGCCCATATCCAGCCGGGTAGGGATCTTGTACTGCATGAGGGAGTTTTCCAGGATACGCCCCTTGTCGCTGTAGGTCACATTCTCGAAGAGCGCCATGCCGATACCCTGGACGATGCCGCCCTCGGTCTGCACCCGGGCCAGGTTGGGGTTGATGGGGGTACCGCAGTCCACCACGGCCTTGTAGTCCAGCACCGTGACGCTGCCGGTCTCCTTGTCCAGCTCGATCTCAGCCATGCCCACCATGAAGGGGGGCGGCGATACCGGGGAGGAATGGGTGGCCGTGGCCTGCACCGCCGTATTGTTGGAGCACTGGGATTTGATGGCCAGATCGGCCAGGCTGATTTCCCCGGTACCGTCGCAGCGGCGCACCGCCTTGCCGGTGAACTCCAGGGCGGCGGGGTCGCAGTGCAGGCTTTCGGCGGCCAGGGTGCAGAGCTGGCCTTTCAGCTGCTCGCAGGCCTTTTCCACCGCCTTACCGGTGACATAAGTGGTGGAGGAGGCATAGGAGCCGGAATCGTAGGGGGAGGCGTCGGAATCAGCGCCGAACACCGCCACATTGTCCAGATCGCAGTCCATGCACTCCGCCACCATCTGGGCCAGAATGGTATCGCAGCCGGTGCCCATGTCGGCGGCACCGATGATCAGGTTGTAGGAGCCGTCGTCGCTGAGTTTGACGGTGGCGGAACCCACGTCCACGCCCGAGATGCCGGAGCCCTGCATGGCCATGGCCACGCCCGCGGCGCGCACCTTGCCGTTGCCCATATCCCGCACGGGGAACTTCTCGTCCCAGTGGAAGATCTCCTTGCAGCGGGCCATGCAGCGGTCCAGGGCGCAGGCGTTGGCGGGTTCGTTGTAGTAGGCGGGCATGATCATGCCTTCCCGCACCATGTTCTGCTCCCGCAGCTGCACCGGGTCGATGCCCAGCTTGCCGGCCAGCTCGTTGACGGCGCTTTCCACTGCAAAGATGCCCTGGGTGGCGCCGTAGCCCCGGTAGGCACCGGCGGCCTGGACGTTGGTGTAGACCACATCGTAGGCAAAACGGAAGGCCTCCAGGCTGCCGGTGTACAGCGGGATGGACTTGTGACCCGACAGGCCCACCGTGGTGGGACCGTGCTCGCTGTAGGCGCCGGAGTTGGACAGGGTGTAAACGTCCATGGCACGGATTTTACCGTTTTTATCGGCCCCCAGCTTGACATGGACTTCCATCTCGTGCCGGGGACTGCCGGCGATCTGGCATTCCTCCCGGGTATAGATGATCCGGGCGGCGCGGCCGGTCTTCCAGGTCACAAAGGCCGGGTAGACCTCCGACACCGAGGTCTGCTTGGCGCCGAAGCCGCCGCCGATGCGGGGCTTCTCCACATGGATCTTGGATTTGGGGATGCCCAGGGCAATGGAAAGGATCCGCCGCACATGGAAGACGATCTGGGTGGAGCTGACCACATGCAGCCGCCCGTAGGGGTCGATCTCGGTGTAGGTGCGGAAGGTCTCCATCATGGCCTGCTGGCAGGCTTTGGTGTGCCACACATGGTCCACCACCACGTCGCAGTGGGCCAGTACGGCCTCCACGTCTCCCTGGCCGCAGGTCTCACTGGCCACCAGGTTGCGGTGATTGTCGGCCCCCACCGGGCAGAGGGCCTCCCAGTCCTCCTCGGGATGGACCAGCACCGGGTTGTCCTTGGCGGTGTGGGGATCCAGCACCGCGGGCAGCACCTCGTAATCCACCTTGATGAGCTTCATGGCCTTGTCCACGGCCTTCTCGGTCTCGCCGGCGAGAATCGCCACCGCGTCCCCCACAAAGCGCACCCGCTGATCCAGGATCAGCCGGTCGTGGGGGGACGGCTCGGGATAGGTCTGCCCCGCGTTGGTGTAGCGGTTGCGGGGCACATCCTGCCAGGTGTAGATGGCCACCATGCCGGGCACTTTCATGGCAACGGCGGTGTTGATGGAACGGATCCGCGCATGGGCATGGGGGCTGCGCAGCACCTTGACCACCAGGCAGTCCCGGGGAGTCACATCCTCCACAAAGGCGGGCTTGCCCAGCAAAAGATTCATGGCATCCTTTTTGCGCAGGGGCTTGCCCACGGTTTTCAGTTCAGCCACGTCAGTTTCCCTCCTTTGCCTGGTTGCGGGCATCCAAAAATGCCCGGATGCCCCGCAGCTGTCCCTCGTACCCCGAACAGCGGCAGAGATTGCCCGCGAGATAGGCGCGGATCTCGTCGTCGGTGGGGTCGGGATTTTCCCGCAGCAGAGCGATGGTGTTCATCACATAGCCGGGATTGCAGAAGCCGCACTGCTCGGCACCCTGGTCGGCAATGAAGCGGACAAATTCCTCCGCCTCGGCCTGCAGTCCCTCCAGGGTCTGGACCTCGCGGCCGTCCGCCCGGGCGGCCAGCACCGAGCAGGACAGCACCGGCTTGCCGTCCAGCAGCACGGTGCACAGGCCGCAGTTGGAGGTTTCGCAGCCGCGCTTGACGCTGGCGCAGCCGTGGGCGCGCACAAAGTCCAGCAGCAGGGTGTCGGCGTCGATGCTGTCCCGCACCGGACGGCCGTTGAGTTTCAGTTGGATTTCCATCATGCTTCCTCCTTGCAGGCCAGCAGGGCCCGGCGTACCAGCACGCCGCAGACGGCACGGCGGTAGTCTGCCCCGGCGCGCAGATTGCTGCCGAAGGTTGCCTCGGCGGCGATGCTTTCTCCGAAGGCGGCGGCAGATTCCGGCGTGATGCCCTCCGCCAGCAGGGCGGGGTCGCCGGTGTAGAGCCGGGCCTTCATGGGACGGGCGCCGATGGCACAGCGCACACCGTCCGCCCGCACCGCCACGGCGCAGGTCAGCACCGGAAAATCGGTGGAGATGTTGCGCTGGGCCTGATAGGCCACCGCCCCCGCCTGTTTGGGCACCACGATGTGGGTCAGGATGTCCCGCTCATAGGGACGGGCGGCGTACTCCGCCAGCGGCACCGCCCCGCCGTGGTGCAATTCCACCACGGCATCCAGCACCAGAAACAGCGTCAGCAGGTCGGAGAAGCCGAACCGGCCGTAGAGGCTCCCCCCCACCGTGACCAGGTTGCGGAACTGCACACCCACGATGGGCTGTACGCTCCGGGCCATGGCGCCCCGGGTCAGTTCGTTGAGCCCCGGGTGCTGTTCCAGGGCACGCAGCGGCACCATCGCCCCGATGCGGTAGGCATCGGGGGTTTCCTCGATGGTATCCAGGCCCAGGTCACTCAGGTCGATGGCGGTGTCCACGGTGCGGTTCTGGGTCTTGAGCCAGAGCATGCCGCCCAGCACCACGTTGGCCCGCTTCTGGCACAGGGTATAGGCTTCGTCCAGGCTTTGGGCGCGGACATATCGCTTGATCGTCAGCAAGATGAGTACCTCCTCACAAAAGTATGCTTTCTTGGTTCCAGTATACCATGGAAACCGACAAAGAAAAAGCCCCGCCGGGGCGGCGGGGCGACAAAATTCTGTGGTTTTTTACTTTTCGGCGCTCTCCACCGCGGGGACGGGTTCGTCCTTGGGCATGAGTACGTTGAGCAGGATGGCCACAAAGGCGGCGGGCACGATGCCGGAACCGCCGAAGACCAGCTGGACCAGCTGGGGCAGACCCGCCAGCACGGCGGTGTTGGAGCCCATGCCGTATCCCAGGCCCAGGGCCACCGAGACGATGGTCATGTTGCGGGGGGTGAGCTTTTCGCTGGTGATGAGCTGGATACCGCTCATGACGATGGAGGAGAACATGATGACCGCCGCACCGCCCAGGACGCTCTGGGGCATGATGGAGACCAGGGCTGCCAGCTTGGGCAGCAGGCCGCAGAGCACCAGGAAGACGGCACCGAAGGCCAGCGCGGTACGGTTGACGATCTTGGTCATGGTGACCAGACCCACGTTCTGGCTGAAGCTGGTGTTGGGCAGCACGCCGAAGAAGGCGGCGAAGGTGGAGCCCAGACCGTCGCAGATGATGCCGCCGGACAGTTCCTTGTCGGTGGCTTCGCGGCCCATGCCGCCCTCGGTAACGCCGGAGATGTCGCCCACCGTCTCCACGGCGGTGACGATGAACATGACGCCTACCGGCAGGATGGCCCGCAGGTCAAACACCGGCTTGACAGGCATGAGCTGCGGCACGGCGAACCAGGAAGCCTGGGCCACCTTGTCCCAGTTGAGGACCCAGGCCTTGGTGTACTCCACGCCGTCGGCGGTGACGCCGGTGGTGGAGAGGAAAAGCGGCAGGATGGCGCAGATGATGTAGCCACAGACGATGCCGATGAGGATGCAGGAGGAACTGGCCAGGCCCTTGGTGCCGTGCTTGAAGATCAGGATGATGACCATGACCACCAGGGCGATGAGCAGGTTTTCCAGGGAGCCGTAGTCCTTGGCGGAGGTACCGCCGCCGAAGGAGCCCACGCCCACGCTGATGAGGGACAGACCGATGGACATAACCACCGTGCCGGTGACCACCGCCGGGAAGAAGCGGCGCAGGGGTTTGAGGAAGGCGCCCAGCACCGTCTCAAACAGGCCGCCCACAATGGAGGCGCCCATGATGGCGCCGTAGCTCAGGATGCCGCCGCCCATAATGGTGTTGACGCTCTGGAAAACACCGATAAAGCCGGAGCTGGTACCCATGATGATGGGCACCTGGCCGCCGATGGGGCCCACCGAGAACAGCTGGACCAGCGTGACGATACCAGCCACCAGCATGGCGTTCTGGAGCAGCGCCACCTGGATCTGGGCGAATTCCTCCGCTCCGCCGCCGGCCGCGCAGGCGCTGGTGATGATCAGGATGGGGGTCAGGTTGCCCACGAACATGGCCAGCACGTGCTGCAGGCCCAGAGGCACCGCCTGACGCCAGGGCAGTTTGCCCTTGAATTCGTACGGCGTCACATAGCCCTGGGACGCCTTATTTTGGATCTCCTCTTTCATATACTTGCCGCCTTTCTTCCGATACTGGTTTTGTGCTCCGGGCAAAAAAATGGCCGAATCTTGCCGCAAAACAAAAAACATCCCCTTATTATAGCAATAGGGGGATGTTCACTGTCAATATGGGACCGCCCGGCGCGGAAAAATACGGCAAAACCCACAAAATCCGGCTCCCCTGAAGGAGCTTTTATGCCGCAGGGATGCGCATTTTGCAGGAAAAGTCATACTTATTTTGCCGGATACGGCATTTTTCCTGAAAAAGTACGATCTGTACTATTTCTCCTCCTGCCCGTCGGGGAAATCCCCGAACCAGCGGGAAAAGGACGTCCGGGCGGCCTGTTCGGTCTCCCACCGCAGGGCGCGATAGCGGCGCAGCAGCTCCCACGCCCGGGGCGTCAGCAGTGAGCCGCCCCCGCCGGTGCCGCCGGGGCGGCGTTCCAGCATGGCAAAGCCCCACTGCCGTTCCAGTTTCCCCAGCATCCGCCAGGCCTTGGAATAGGCCATTCCCATGGCGGCGGCCGCCCGGTGCAGCGACCCGGTGCGCCCCACCAGTTCCAGCAGTTCCATCGGCCCGGTGCCGAAGCATTTTTCCTCCCGGAAGAGCCGCACACTGACCCCGGCGTGCAGTGGCACCGGCAGAATCTTTCCCCAGGCCGCGCGCAAGGCATCGGAGGATTGCGCATCCAGGTCCAGCCAGTGCACCGTTTTTTCGCCGCACAGCGCCTGTACCGCAGCAAGGCCTTCCTTCCCCACCGTCAACACCACCGGGCGGCCGCTCTGCAGCACGGCTTTGAGGGCTGCGTTCCAGGCCGGACATTGGGGCCAGGGCGGCAGGGCTTCGTCCACCAGGATGGTCCCCGTACCGCTTTGCAGGGCCTGACGCAGCAGGGCGGCCCCGGTCTCCTCCCATACTCTATATAAAGGAAAGACCCTGTCCTCTTCCTGCCGGGTGCAGGGGGTAAGGCGGCCGCTGCCCAGGTCCTGCAGCGAGAAGAGCGCCCCCGCCGTGCACCGCCCGGTGCAGAGGGTGCGCAGCCCTCCCACCGGCTGGGGCAGACGGCGGCAGAGCCAGGCAGCCAGGGTGGATTTGCCGGTGCAGGGCGCACCGGTGATGACAAAGACAGCGGACCGCGGCATGGGCGGGCCTCCTTTCCGAAAAGGTTCTGCCGCCATTGTACCACAAAGCGTCCCCGGCTGCAAAAGGGTTTTCCTTGACGGACTAACGTCAAATGTTGTATCATACATAGTAATAGCAAAGGCAGGACGGCGTGTTCGCGCGGGATGTACGGCGCGGACACGCTCTGTTTTTTGCTGCACTATCACTGCCAAGGGAGAGAGACCGACCATGATGGACGCCATCGTCAACTTCATCAATGTGACCAACCAGTGGGTCTGGGCCTGGCCCACCATGCTGCTGTTGCTGGGTACCCACCTGTTCATGACCGTGCGCACCCGCGGGATCCAGCGCAAACTGGCCACCGCCATCCGCCTTTCGGTCACCCGGGACCCCGACGCCGAGGGTGAAGTCTCCCAGTTTGCCACCCTGACCACCGCGCTGGCGTCCACCATCGGCACCGGCAACATCATCGGCGTGGGCACCTCCATCGCCCTGGGCGGGCCGGGGGCGGTCTTCTGGTGCTGGATCACCGGCATCTTCGGCATCGCCACCAAATACGCCGAGTCCCTCATCGCCGTGAAGTACCGCGTCAAGACCGAGGACGGCCGGATGCAGGGTGGCGCCATGTATGCCCTGGAGCGGGGGCTCCACCTGAAATGGCTGGGCGTCTTGTTTGCCCTGTTCGGCACCCTGGCCTCCTTCGGCATCGGCTGCGCCACCCAGGTGAACGCCATCGCCACCGTCTGTGAGGCCAACCTGGGCATCCCTCCCTGGGTGGTGGGACTGGTGGTGGCCCTGCTGACAGCGCTGGTCATCTTCGGCGGCATCCAGACCATCGCCAACGTCTGTGAAAAGCTGGTGCCCTTCATGGCGGCCTTCTACATTCTGGGCTGCCTGGGCATCCTGGTCTACAACCACGATTACCTCTGGGCTGCAGTCACCACCATCCTGCGGCTGGCCTTCACCCCCGGCGCCGCGGCCGGCGGCCTGACCGGCGGCGGCATCATGCTGGCCATGCGCTACGGCATCGCCCGGGGCCTCTTTTCCAACGAATCCGGCATGGGCTCCGCCCCCATCGTGGCGGCGGCCGCCCAGACCCGCAACCCTGTGCGCCAGGCACTGGTCTCCTCCAGCGGCACCTTCTGGGATACCGTGGTAGTCTGCCTGATGACCGGCCTGGTGCTGGTGTCCAGCATCATGAAAAATCCCGCCATCGACATGGGTGCCATCTCGGACGGCGGCATCCTCACCACCCTGGCTTTCGACCAGATCCCGCTGCTGGGCCCGGTCATCCTGGTGGTGGGCATCATCTCCTTCGCCTTCTCCACCGTGCTGGGCTGGTCCTACTACGGCGAGCGCTGCCTGGAATACCTGGTGGGCAGCAAAGGCCAGGTCTTCTACCGCATCGTCTATGTGGCGGTGGCGGCCATCTCCCCTGTGGTGGCTCTGAACCTGGTCTGGACCGTGGCCGACACCCTCAACGCCCTGATGGCCATTCCCAACCTCATCGCCGTGCTGCTACTCTCCGGTGTGGTGGCGCGGGAGACCCGTCTTTATATCAACGATCTGGACAAACGCTGCGACGACCCCGTTCCGGTGGTCAAACGCTGATTCTTCCCGCTGTACAGGCAGGGCACCCGCCGGGGTGCCCTGCCTTTTTCTGTGCACCTTTCTCTCCATCTTAATGCCGTCTTAATGTCACGGGCCGGATATTTATGCCCTTTTTAACAGGGCCGCCCTATAATGGTAGGATAAAAATCCATCTCTTCCGGGAGGCGTTTACATGGCAGGGTTCCGCCCGCCGCGGCTGACTACCTTTCAAACCATCATTCTTCTCTTTGCCGCCGTCATTCTCGGCGGCAGTCTGCTGCTGATGCTGCCTTTTTCGACCCGCAGCGGCACCGTCACCCCCTTCAACCAGGCGCTCTTCACCGCCACCTCCGCCGTCTGCGTCACCGGTCTGGTGGTGCAGGACACCGCCACCCACTGGTCCTGGTTCGGCCAGGCCGTCATCATGGTCCTGATCCAGATCGGCGGCATGGGTGTCATCACAGTGGCCGCCTTTTTTTCGCTGCTGTCGGGGCGCAGGATCTCCCTCATGCAGCGGGGCACCATGCAGGAGGCCATCGCCGCCCCCAAGGTGGGCGGCATCGTCCGGCTGACCGGCTTCATCATCAAGGCCTCCCTCTTCATCGAGGCGCTGGGCGCCCTCTGCATGCTGCCGGTGTTTTTCCGGGACTACGGCCTGCGCGGCATCTGGATGGCGGTCTTTCACTCGGTATCGGCGTTCTGCAACGCCGGCTTTGACCTGCTGGGCACACCGGAAGCCAAGTTTGCCTCCCTGACCGGCTACCGGGCCAACCCCGTCATCAACCTGACCATCATGGCCCTCATCGTGGTGGGCGGCATCGGCTTCCTGACCTGGGACGACATCCGCGCCAACAAGCTGCGCCTCCACCGCTACCGCATGCAGAGCAAGGTCATCCTGACCACCACGGCGGTGCTCATCGTGCTGCCCGCCCTCTGGTTCTTCTTCGGGGAATTTTCCGATCTGCCCGCCGGGGAGCGGTTGCTGGCGTCCCTCTTCCAGTCGGTGACGCCCCGCACCGCCGGCTTCAACACTGCTGACCTGACCGCCCTGTCCGGCGTGGGCCAGGGGCTGACCATCCTGCTCATGCTCATCGGCGGCTCGCCGGGTTCCACCGCCGGCGGTATGAAGACCACCACCCTGGCCGTCCTCTTCGCCAATGCCATTGCGGTATTCCGCCGCCAGTCCGAGCCCCACTTCTTCGGCCGCCGCATCGACGGCAAGGTGGTCAGCAGCGCCGCCACCATCGGCATGCTGTACCTGACCCTCTTCCTGAGCGGCGGGTTCGTCATCAGCGCGGTGGAGGGTCTGCCCCTGTCCGCCTGTCTTTTTGAGACCGCCTCCGCGGTGGGTACCGTGGGCCTTTCCCTGGGCCTGACCCCCACCCTGGGGCTTCTCTCCCAGGGCATCCTCATCGCCCTCATGTTCATCGGCCGCGTGGGCGGCCTGACCCTGATCTACGCAGCGCTCTCCGGTTTCTCCAAGGCCGGCAGCCGCCTGCCCCAGGAACGCATCACCGTCGGCTGACGGGAAAGGAAGTCTACTATGAAATCATTCTTGCTCATCGGCCTGGGCCGCTTCGGCCGGCACATCGCCATGCAGCTCAACGCCCAGGGCCACCAGATCATGGCCGTGGATTCCAACGAGGACCGGGTCAATGACGTGCTGGACATCGTCACCAACGCTCAGATCGGCGACAGCACCAACGCCGAATTCCTGAAAGCCCTGGGTGTGCGCAACTTCGACGTCTGCATTGTAGCCATCAGCGGGGATTTCCAGAGTTCGCTGGAGACCACCTCCCTGCTCAAGGAACTGGGCGCCCAGCTGGTCGTTTCCCGCGCCGAGCGGGACGTGCAGGCCAAGTTCCTGCTGCGCAACGGCGCCGACGAGGTGCTCTACCCCGAAAAGCAGCTGGCCAAGTGGGCGGCGGTGCGTTACGGGTCCAGTCATCTGGTGGACTACGTGGAGCTGGACGCCAACAACGCCATCATGGAGGTGCCCACCCCCGAAAACTGGGTGGGCCAGACGGTGGGCGACCTGGACATCCGCAAGAAATACGGCATCAACCTGCTGGGCATCAAGAAAAACGGTTCCGTTTCGGTAAACATTGCCTCCGGCACCGTACTGCCGGCCGACGGCCATCTGCTGGTGCTGGGGGAATACCGGTCCATCAAACGCTGTTTCCACCTGTAAGCAGAAAAGGAGGTCGGATCCGTGAAAGATTGGGTATTGGGTTTCCTGATGCTGACGGCCGGCTCGTTCGGCTGGTTTATCTGCCGGCATCTGGACGGATTTATGGACAAGTACCGCAAGGCCCGCCGGAAACACCAGGACGACAATCTGCCGGGCCAGGATGACTGAACTCCCGCTGGCGCCGGGCAGACTTCTGTGGTATGATAGCAACCGGGAGGCGGTGACGGTATGACAGAGCAAAAACAGGCCCACGGTCTGCGGGCCCAGATGGCGCCCCGGTGGCAGGATCTGCTGGTGACCTTGCTGATCCTGACGGCCGGCACCGTCATCGGCAACATCTTCTGGCAGTTTGCCTTCACCAAGGCGAACATCATCTCGGTGTACGTGCTGGGGGCGCTGCTGACCTCCCTGTTCACCAAAAGCTATTTCTGTGGGGTGCTCAGCTCGGTGGCCAGTGTGCTGCTCTTCAACTTTTTCTTCACCGAACCGCGGCTGACCCTCCACGCCTATGAAAAGGGTTATCCCTTCACCATCGCCATCATGCTCATCGTCTCCATCATCACGGTGACGCTGGCCATCCAGAACATCCGCAACATCGAGGAGAAGGAGCGGGCCGCCCTGCTGGCGAAAAACGAGCAGCTCCGCGCCGATCTGCTGCGGGCCATCTCCCACGATCTGCGCACCCCGCTGACTTCCATCTCCGGCAACGCCGCCAACCTGCTGGCCAACGACGAAAAGCTGGACGGCGAGGCCCGGCAGCAGATCTTTCTGGACATTTACGACGATTCCATCTGGCTGATCAACCTGGTGGAGAATCTGCTCTCCATCACCCGCATCGAGGACGGCCGGATGAACCTGCGTCTTTCCACCGAACTGGTGGGGGAAGTCATCGAGGAGGCGCTGCGCCACACCCACCGTAAGAGCTGCGAACACACCATCCGGGTGGACCTGCCCGACGAACTGCTGCTGGCCCGGATGGACGCCCGGCTCATCGTGCAGGTGCTCATCAACCTGGTGGACAATGCCATCAAATACACCCCCGCCGGGTCCACCATCACGGTGGCGGCCCGGGCACAGGACGGGTTTGCCGTTCTCTCGGTGCTGGACGACGGGCCGGGCATCGCCCCCCACATCCGCCCTCATGTCTTTGAAATGTTCTACACCGGCGAACACAAGGTCGCCGACAGCCGCCGCAGCCTGGGGCTGGGGCTGGCGCTCTGCAAGGCCATCGTGGATGCCCACGGGGGCACCATCACCCTGACCGACAATCCGCCGCACGGGTGCAACTTCACCTTTACGGTGCCGCGTGGGGAGGTAACGCTGCATGAATAAACCGCTGATCCTGGTGGTGGAGGACGATCCGCCCATCCGCAACCTCATGACCACCACCCTGAAAACCCACGACTACCGCTATCTCACGGCAGACTGCGGCGAGGCCGCCTTGCGCCAGGCCGCCACCAGCGCTCCCGACATCATGCTGCTGGATCTGGGCCTGCCTGACCTGGACGGTGTGGAAGTTATCCGCCGGGTGCGCAGCTGGTCGGACATGCCCATCATCGTCATCAGCGCCCGCAGCGAGGATGCCGACAAGATCGAGGCGCTGGATTCCGGTGCCGACGACTATCTGACCAAGCCCTTCTCGGTGGAGGAGCTGCTGGCCCGGCTGCGGGTGACCCAGCGCCGTCTGGCCGCCATGAATGCCGGGGGCAGCCCGGTGTTCACCAACGGTCAGCTGACCATCGACTTTGCCGCCGGCTGCGCCTATCTGGCCGGGCAGGAACTCCACCTGACCCCCATCGAGTACAAGCTGCTCTGTCTGATGGCCCGCAACTGCGGCAAGGTGCTCACCCACACCTACATCACCCAGAAAGTGTGGGGCACCAGCTGGGAGAACGACGTGGCTTCCCTGCGGGTATTCATGGCCACCCTGCGGAAAAAGCTGGAATCCGCCCCCGGCTCCCCCCAATACATCCAGACCCACATCGGCGTGGGCTACCGGATGATGAAAATTGAATAAGGCTTACCGCCGCGCCCGGACCCGGGCGCGGCGTTTTTGCTGCCCGCAAAATGCCCAAAAGGAGCGCTGCTTCTTTGTGGGTTCTGTAGATTTTCCGCCGGCAGCCCCGGCATTTTGTTGCAGTTTTCGGGGGCTATGCTACAATATTTTTATACAAATTGCGCGCCTTTGCAAAGATTCTGAGGGAAAAGGAGCACCGCTATGGGACAATACATTATGGCACTGGATGCCGGGACCACCTCCAACCGCTGCATCCTGTTTGACAAACAGGGCCGCATGTGCAGTGTGGCCCAGAAAGAATTCACCCAGTACTTCCCCAAACCGGGCTGGGTGGAACACGACGCCAACGAGATCTGGACCACCCAGCTGGGCGTGGCGCTCTCCGCCATGAACCGGATCGGCGCGTCGGCGGCGGACATTGCAGCCATCGGCATCACCAACCAGCGGGAAACCACCATCGTCTGGGACCGCAACACCGGCGAACCGGTCTACCGGGCCATCGTGTGGCAGTGCCGCCGCACCAGCGAACTCTGCGACCAGCTCAAGGCCCGGGGACTGACCGAGCTGTTCCGCCAGAAGACCGGTCTGGTCATCGACGCCTACTTTTCCGCCACCAAGCTGCTGTGGATTCTGGAAAACGTGGAGGGAGCCCGGGCCAAAGCCGAGGCCGGGGAGCTGCTCTTCGGCACGGTGGAGACCTGGCTGATCTGGAAGCTGACCTGCGGCAAGATCCATGTAACGGACTACTCCAACGCCAGCCGGACGATGCTTTTCAACATCCACACCCTGGACTGGGACGATGAGATCCTGAAAATCCTGAACATTCCCCGCTGCATGCTGCCCAGGCCTGTGCCCAACAGCGGTTTTTATGAGTACGCCGATCCCATGCATTTCGGCGGCGAGATCCAGATCGCCGGTTCGGCGGGCGACCAGCAGGCGGCCCTCTTCGGCCAGACCTGTTTCACGGCGGGGGACGCCAAGAACACCTACGGCACCGGCGGCTTTCTGCTGATGAACACCGGCGAACGGCCGGTACTCAGCCGCAACGGGCTGGTGACCACCATCGCCTGGGGCCTCGGCGGCAAGGTGACCTACGCCCTGGAAGGTTCCATCTTCGTGGCGGGGGCGGCCATCCAGTGGCTGCGGGACGAGCTGAAGATCCTGGAGGAATCCCGGGATTCCGAGTACATGGCCCTGAAGGTGCCCGACACCAACGGCTGCTATGTGGTGCCGGCCTTCACGGGGCTGGGCGCCCCCCACTGGGACCAGTACGCCCGGGGCGCCATCGTGGGACTGACCCGGGGCTGCAACAAGAACCATATCATCCGCGCCACCCTGGACAGCCTGTGCTACCAGGTCAACGACGTGCTGAAAGCCATGGAAGCCGACGCAGGCATCCAGCTGGCCATGCTCAAGGTGGACGGCGGCGCTTCGGCGAACAATTATCTGCTGCAGGCCCAGGCGGACATCAGCGGCGCCCCGGTGGAGCGTCCCTGCTGCGTGGAGACCACCGCCCTGGGTGCCGCCTATCTGGCCGGACTGGCGGTGGGCTACTGGAACAGCCCCGCCGAGGTGCTGCAGAACCGGGCGGTGGACCGAGTTTTCACCGCCCAGATCAGCGAGGAAGAGCGCGCCCGGCGCATCCGCGGCTGGAACAAAGCCGTGCGCTGTGCCTACGGCTGGGCCCGGGAGGAGGAAGAAGAACTATGAAGGACGTCATCATCATCGGCGGCGGGGTATCGGGCTGCGCGGCAGCCCGGGAACTGAGCCGGTACCAGGGTGAGTTCCTGCTCATCGACAAGGAGGAGGACGTCTGCTGCGGCACCAGCAAGGCCAACAGCGCCATTGTCCACGCGGGCTTCGACGCGCCCGCCGGCAGCCGGATGGCAGCCCTCAATGTGGCGGGCAGCCGTCGGATGCCGGACCTTGCCAAAGAGCTGGATTTTGCCTACCAACAGTGCGGCAGCCTGGTGGTCTGCCTCAGTGAGGAGGATCGCCCGGCCCTGGAAAAGCTGCTGGAAAACGGCCGCGCCAACGGCGTGGAGGGGCTGCGCATCGTGGAGCGCGCCGAGCTGCGCGCCATGGAGCCGAACATTGCCGACGAGGCGGTGGCGGCCCTGTGGGCGCCCACCGGGGGCATCGTCTGTCCCTTCGGGCTGACCTACGCCTTTGCGGAGAACGCCGCCAGAAACGGCGTGCAGTTCCAGTTCCACACCGAGGTGCAGCGCATCGAGCCCATGGAGGGCGGCTGGCGGCTCTTCACCAACCGCGGCCCGCTGGAGACCCGCTGTGTGGTCAACGCGGCGGGGGTCCACGCCGACGAGCTGCACAACCAGGTCAGCGGCGACACCATGACCATCGTGCCCCGGCGAGGCGACTATTTCCTGCTGGACCACGCGGCGGGGGCACATGTGCACCACACGATCTTCCAGCTGCCGGGCAAGTTCGGCAAGGGCGTGCTGGTGACCCCCACGGTGCACGGCAACCTGCTCGTCGGCCCCACGGCCACCGACATCGACGACAAGGAGGACACCGCCACCACCGCCGCAGAACTGGCAGAAGTCCGCGCCAAGGCGGGGCTGGCTGTAAAAGACCTGCCCCTGCGGCAGACCATCACCAGCTTTGCGGGGCTGCGGGCCCACGAGGTCCGGCACGAATTCTTCATAGAGGAAGCCGCCCCCGGTTTTGTGGACTGTGCGGGCATCGAGTCGCCGGGGCTTTCCGCCAGTCCGGCCATCGGGCTGGAAGTGGCCCGGCTGGTCCAGAACATCCTGCATCTTGCGGAAAACCCCGGGTTTGATCCCCACCGCAAGGGAATTCTGGACCCCAAGACGCTGCCCTTTGAGGAGCGGGCCGCCCTGGTGCGGGAACATCCCGCCTACGGCCAGGTCATCTGCCGGTGCGAGACGGTGACCGAGGGGGAAATTCTCGACGCCATCCACCGGGTTCCCGGCGCCCGCAGTCTGGACGGGGTCAAGCGCCGCACCCGGGCGGGCATGGGCCGCTGCCAGGCGGGCTTCTGCAGTCCCCGGGTACTGGAGATCCTGGCCCGGGAACTGGGGGTGCCCCAGGAGGCGATCACCAAGTGCGGCGGCGATTCCCGGCTCATCGCGGGCACCAACAAGGACAGTCTGTAAGGGGGCGGCCATATGAAAGAGATAGATCTTGTGATTCTGGGCGGCGGGCCGGCGGGTCTGGCTGCCGCCATCGCCGCGCGGAAGGCCGGTGTGCAGGATTTGGTGATCCTGGAGCGGGACCGGGAGCTGGGCGGCATTCTGAACCAGTGCATCCACAGCGGCTTCGGCCTGCATACCTTCCAGGAGGAACTCACCGGCCCCGAGTACGCCGCCCGCTTCGCCGACGAGGCGCTGGCCCTGGACATTCCCTGCAAACTCAACACCATGGTGCTGGACCTCTCGGCCGACCGGGTGGTCACCGCCGTCAACCGCACCGACGGGCTGTTCCAGCTCAAGGCCAAGGCCGTGGTGCTGGCCATGGGCTGCCGGGAGCGTCCACGGGGCGCGCTGAACATTCCCGGCACCCGCCCCGCCGGCATCTACACCGCCGGCACCGCCCAGCGGCTGGTGAATATGGAAGGGTACCTGCCCGGGCGGCGGGTGGTCATCCTGGGCTCCGGTGACATCGGCCTCATCATGGCCCGGCGCATGACGCTGGAGGGCGCCAAGGTCCTCTGCGTGGCGGAACTCATGCCCTACTCCGGCGGACTCAAGCGCAACATCGTGCAGTGCCTGGATGACTTCGGCATCCCCCTCAAACTCAGCCACACGGTAGTGGACATCCAGGGCAAGGAACGGGTCACCGGCGTGACCATTGCCCGGGTGGAGAACGGCCAGCCGGTGCCCGGCACCGAGGAGCACTTCCACTGCGATACGCTGCTGCTCTCCTGCGGGCTTTTGCCGGAGAACGAGCTGAGCCGCAGCGCCGGGGTGGCCTTGAGTGCCGTGACAAACGGCCCCCTGGTGGACGAAAGCCTGCAGACCAGCCTGCCCGGCATCTTTGCGGCGGGCAATGTGCTGCACGTCCACGATCTGGTGGATTACGTGTCGGAGGAGGCTGCCGCTGCGGGGCGCCATGCTGCGGCGTACATTCTGGGAAAATCTGCCCCGGCGGCGGACGAAGCCCTGCCGGTGACCGCGGCCAACGGGGTGCGGTACACCGTGCCCGTCACCGTCCACCCTGCCCGGCTGGACGGCAGCCTGACCCTGCGGCTGCGGGTGGGCAATGTCTACCGCAACAAAGTGCTGGCGGTCTACGCCGGGCAGGACTGCATCTGGCGGCGCAAGCGGCCGGTGCTGGCCCCCGGCGAGATGGAGACCATCGTTGTGAAGGGCGCGGCGCTGGACAAGCTGCCCGGCTGCGGCGGGCTGACCGTGACGCTGGAGGAGGCATGACCCTATGGAAAAACGTGAACTGACCTGCATCGGCTGCCC
Organism: Subdoligranulum variabile; assembly: GCF_025152575.1. NCBI lineage: Bacteria > Bacillati > Bacillota > Clostridia > Eubacteriales > Oscillospiraceae > Subdoligranulum > Subdoligranulum variabile. Next base: position 978,052 of record NZ_CP102293.1, read on the forward strand.
GCTGGGCTGTCCCCTGACGGTAACGCTGCACAAGGGCGCCGTGGTATCGGTAACGGGCAACACCTGCCCCCGGGGCGACGCCTACGCCCGCAAGGAGGTCACCGCCCCCAGCCGCATCGTCACCACCACGGTGCCGGTGCGCGGCGGCGTGCTGGCCGCCGTCAGCGTCAAGACCGCCGGGGAGATCCCCAAAGGCAAAATCTTTGACTGCGTCCGGGCTCTGAAAGCCGTGACCGTACCGGCCCCCGTGGCCATGGGACAGGTGATCCTGGCCGACGCCGCCGGTACCGGGGTGGATGTGATTGCCACCAAGGCGGTGGCAGCCCGGTGATTCCGGCCCCGGTGTTGAATCCTGACGCCGGGAATGGTATCATAGAGCGGTACGAGTTTTTGGAACCGGGAGGACCCTGCATGCAAAACCAACAACGGCCGCTGCCTGTCTGCGACATCATGGGGGTGCAGATCGCCGTCACCACCATGGAAAAGACCCTGCGCTGCATCGAGGAGCATCGGGAGGACTGGCGCGGGGAGTACATCTGCGTATCCAACGTGCATACCACGGTGACCGCCTATGAGGATGCGGACTACCGTGCCGTGCAGAACGGCGCCGTGCTGGCGCTGCCCGACGGCGGACCGCTGTCCCGGTACAGCCGCCGCAAGGGGTTTGCAGATGCCGCCCGGGTGACGGGGCCTGACCTGATGAAACAGCTGCTGCGGGAAAGCGCTGACAAACACTACCGCCATTATTTCTACGGTTCCACCCCCGAAACGCTGGAGATCCTGCGCCGGAAACTGGCGGAACACTATCCCGGCGCCGTCATTGCAGGGATGGAATCCCCGCCTTTCCGGCCGCTGACCCCCGAGGAGGATGCCGCGGCGGTGGCCCGCATCAACCAGGCGCAGCCGGATTTTGTCTGGGTGGGACTGGGCGCGCCCAAGCAGGAGCGCTGGATGGCCGCTCACCGGGGCCGGGTCCATGCCCTGATGGTGGGCGTGGGGGCCGCCTTCGACTACGAGGCCGGCAACATCCGCCGGGCCCCCGACTGGATGCAGCGCTGCAATCTGGAGTGGCTCTACCGGCTGCTGCAGGATCCCAGACGGCTGTTCCGGCGCTATTTTGTGACCAACACCAAATTCCTGTGGTGGGCGCTGCGCCACTGACACAGAAAAAAGGGACGTTCCCCGCGGGGAACGTCCCTTTTTTGCTGTATGAAATGAATCAGCCGATGGTCACCGACCAGGTGAAGGTCTTTTCGGCGCCGGGGCCCAGGACCTCGTGCCGGCCTTCCTCGTTCACCGAGTTGGCCCAGCCGTTCCAGGGCTCCATGCAGACAAAGCGCTCGGCATCCTGCTGCCAGAGCACGCCCTTGCCGAAGTTTGCCTCGTCAAAGGCCACCGTAACCTTGTGGCCGTTGCCCCCATCGGTGAAGACCATGGGGCTCTTCACGCCGGTGAGCAGCCGGATGGAATCGGCGCTGCCGGGCTTGCGGGTCAGGGTGATGGTCTCCGGCGCGGCGGGCTGCTCGCCCTTGGCATCCTCGGAGCAGGTGGCGGCCTGGATGTCGAAGCGGACATTGTCCAGGTTGCTGGCCGCAAAATAGGGATGGAAGCCCACGCTGAACGGCAGATCCTTGCTGCCGGTGTTGGCCACCGTCAGCGCCAGGGTGGCGGTGGCACCGGTCAGAGTGTACCGCATGGTCAGCAGAAAATCAAAGGGGTAGACGAACTTCGTCAGACCGTTGGGCTCCAGCGTCAGCTCGATGGCGTCGTCAGCGGCCGTCTTGACCTGCCAGGGCAGCAGGTCGGCGAAGCCGTGGATCTCCATGGGGTAGGCCACCCCGTCAAAGATGTGCACGCCGTTGTCCGGCTTGCTGCAGCTGGGGAACAGAATGGGAATGCCGCAGCGGGGACGGTCGGTGGACTCGAAGTTCTTGTCCCGCAGCCAGAGATACTCCTCCCCATCCTTGGTGAAGGAGGTGGCCATACCGCCCTTTTCGGGGGTGACGGTCAGGGCATAGGCCCCGTCGGTCAGGGTCAGCGTGTCGTAGCGCACGCCGTACTTTTCGTAGGTTCCTTTTTGCATGGTAGACATTACTAGCACCTCATCGTTGTGATCGGGGCAAACCGGTTTTGCCCTCTGCCTGGCTTCAGTATACCACACCCGGCGGCGCCCTGCCCAGTCCGTACAGCGTGCTTTTTGGGATTGCGCAACTTGTACAAGGCTGAACCGGCGTTTTTTGGTGGTTTTTTCGGGCATCCAGCAATTTTTACAACTTGTTGCAAGGGACACAGTTTTGTATAATAGTAGCAGAGTATGTGTTTTTCGCCCCTTGCGGGGCAAAACGCAGCACCGGTTCATCCATCCTTTATTATCAGTGTAAGGAGCGCCTGTACATGAAAGCATTTATGGACAAAGATTTTTTGCTGGACACCCCCACCGCCCGGCATCTCTATCATGATTATTCCGCCGATCTGCCCATCATCGACTACCACTGCCACATTCCCCCGCAGGAGATCTACGAGGATCGCCGCTTCGAGAACATCGCCCAGGTCTGGCTGGGCGGCCATCAGGTGCTGCCCGACGGTTCCGACGCCTACTTCGGCGACCACTACAAGTGGCGTGTGATGCGTTCCAACGGCGTGCCCGAGGAGTACATCACCGGCGACAAGCCCGACCGTGAGCGCTTCCAGAAATTTGCCGAGGCGCTGGAGATGGCCATCGGCAACCCGATGTACACCTGGTGCCATCTGGAGCTGAAGAAATACTTCGGCTACGACGGCGTGCTCAACGGCGACACCGCCGAGGAGGTCTGGAACCTCTGCAACGACAAGCTGCAGCATGACCCCAAGATGACGGTCCGCGGCCTCATCGAGCAGAGCAACGTGGCCATGGTGGGCACCACCGATGACCCCATCGACTCGCTGGAATGGCACAAGAAGATCAAGGAAGATCCCACCATCAAGGTAGTGGTGGCGCCTTCCTTCCGTCCCGACAAGGCCACCAACATCCTCAAGCCCGGCTTTGCCTCCTACATCCACCAGCTGGAAAAGGTGGTCGGCCGTGAGTTCAAGTGTGTGGGCTGCGTGATCAGCGCCCTGGAGGAGCGGCTGAAGTTCTTCGTGGAGATGGGCTGCCGCGCCGCCGACCAGGGTCTGGACTACGTGCCCTGCGCCGAGACCGACGCCGACAAGGCCACCGCTGCCTTCAAGAAAGCCATGGCCGGCGAGCCGCTGACCAAGGAAGAGGGCGACGCCTACACCGCTTACGTGCTACTGGCCATGGGTCGCCTGTACAAGAAGTACGGCGTGGTCATGCAGATCCACTACAGCTGCCTGCGCAACCCCAACGCCAAGATGTTCCAGAAGCTGGGCCCCGACAGCGGCTTCGACATGATCGCCGTGACGGACGGCAGCGTGGCACTGAGCAAGCTGCTCTCCAACCTGACCGAGACCGACGAGTGCCCCCGCATCATCCTGTACAGCCTGAACCCCTCCGACTTCGACATGCTGGGCACCCTGATGGGTTCCTTCCAGGGTGACGAGGTCCCGGGCAAGATCCAGCTGGGTTCCGCCTGGTGGTTCTGCGATACCAACGACGGCATGTACCAGCAGATGCGCACCCTGGCCCGCCTGGGCCTGCTGGGCAACTTCATCGGCATGCTCACCGACAGCCGCAGCTTCCTGAGCTACACCCGCCACGAGCTGTTCCGCCGCCTGATGTGCAACCTCATCGGCGAATGGGTGGAGAATGGTCAGTACCCCAACGACGAGAAGGCTCTGAAGAAGATCGTCGAGGGCATCAGCTACTACAACGCCAAGCGTTACTTCAACCTGTGATCTTTCCCCGTCCCGCGTTCCCTGCCGCAGGACGCTTGCCATAGGAAACAGAAAAAGGCCGCCCTTGTGGGCGGCCTTTTTCCGTTGTTTACATCGTATGGGTGGAGAAGATGGGGTCATCCTGCCACAGCACGACCTTGCCCGCCGCGCGGGTCTTGTTCAGGTCGATGATCCGCTGGTTGCTGGACCCCCGGAACCGCAGGCTGATGTCGTACTTGTCCTGCACGAAGTCCCCGTCCACCAGTACGTCCAGATACTGCAGGAACTCGTCGGTCACCTCGCACCGGCCGGGGCCGGGCTGCAGGATCTCCCTTTCATAATGGTTGCCGGTGTAGCACCAGATGGTCTTATGGGGGAACAGGACCTTCACATTTTTGACGAAGGGAAGCAGCTCCCGCTGGTTCTCCGGCTCAAAGGGTTCGCCCCCCAGCAGGGACAGACCGTTGATATACTCCGGCTCCAGGCTCTCCAGGATCTTGTTGCGCACCTCCTTGGTGAAGGGTTCTCCATAGTGGAAATCCCACGCCACCGCGTTGAAGCAGTTGGGGCAATGCCGCCGGCAGCCCGATACAAACAGGCTGGTGCGCACGCCTTCGCCGTTGGCAATGTCGCAGTATTTGATGGTTGCATAGTTCATGCTGGCATACTCCTTTTATCGCTCACAGCACCCCTATATCTTGTGGTGTCTGGTCATGTCTACCCTATGGGCACCCACAGTATACCAGCTTTACCCCGCCCCCGCAAGCCCCACCCCTTGCCACACGCTCGAATTTTCTTCGCTCTATCGTGTTTTTGTGTACATCCGCTCAAATTTACCAAAAAAAGCGGTCGAATTTCGTCACTTCTTTTTTTGCACGATGGGACGATGAAAACGGTATATTTTGTCTTTATCTTGCTTAAAACCACAATATCTTGTGGTTTTCGTGCTTGACTTTTTGGAGCCGGAGCGGTAAGATAATCTTGCTCGCAATCGGACCTTTATACGTTGCGGCATACAGATCGTTCCTTATACAAAACGTTATATATTCTACAGCTATCATTCAGTTGAGGAGAACCAAGCATGAAGATCATCAAGCGCAACGGCAGTGAAGCCGTTTTCGACATCACCAAAATTATTGCGGCGGTCACCAAGGCCAACAATGTTGTGCCCGAGAGCCAGCGCCTGACGAATCACCAGATCATCGAACTGGCCGACAAGGTCCAGGCGTCCTGCCTGAGCCGCGGCCATGCCATGAACGTGGAAGAGATCCAGGACATCGTCGAGGACGCCATCATGGCCACCGGTGCCTACGAAGTCGCCCGCAAATATATCACCTACCGCTATGTGCAGAGCCTCAAGCGCACCCACAACACCACCGACGACCGGATTCTGTCGCTGATCGAGTGCAACAACGAGGAGGTCAAGCAGGAGAACTCCAACAAGAACCCCACCGTCAACAGCGTCCAGCGTGACTATATGGCCGGCGAGGTCAGCAAGGACCTGACCATGCGCATGCTGCTGCCTCCCGAGGTCGTGAAGGCCCACGAGGAGGGCATCATCCACTTCCACGATGCCGACTACTACGCCCAGCACATGCACAACTGCGACCTGGTGAACCTGGACGACATGCTGCAGAACGGCACCGTCATCAGCGGCACCCTCATTGAAAAGCCCCATTCCTTCTCCACCGCCTGCAACATCGCCACCCAGATCATCGCCCAGGTGGCTTCCAGCCAGTACGGCGGCCAGAGCATCAGCCTGACCCACCTGGCCCCCTTCGTGGACGTGAGCCGCAAGAAGATCCGCCGCGATGTGGAAGCCGAGATGAAGGAGCTGGGCATCAACCCCGGCGAGGAGAAGATCTCCGAGATCGTGGAGGCCCGCCTGCGCGAGGAGATCAAGCGCGGCGTGCAGACCATCCAGTATCAGGTGGTCACCCTGATGACCACCAACGGTCAGGCGCCCTTCATCACGGTGTTCATGTACCTGAACGAGGCCGGCGACAACCAGCGCCTGAAGTCCGACCTGGCCATCGTCATCGAGGAGATGCTGCGCCAGCGCTACCAGGGCGTCAAGAACGAGGCCGGTGTCTGGATCACCCCCGCCTTCCCCAAGCTGATCTACGTGCTGGAGGAGGACAACATCCGCGAGGGTACCCCCTACTTCTACCTGACCAAGCTCGCTGCCAAGTGCACCGCCAAGCGGATGGTGCCTGACTACATCAGCGAGAAGAAGATGAAGGAATACAAGCTGTCCAAGGGCGAGACCGAGGGCAACGGCGACGTCTACACCTGCATGGGCTGCCGCAGCTTCCTGACCCCCGACCGCTCCGGCAACGGCTGGGACAACATCGCCAACGCCCAGAACTACGATGGCAAGCCCAAGTACTACGGCCGTTTCAACCAGGGCGTGGTCACCATCAACCTGGTGGATGTGGCCCTGTCCAGCGGCGGTGACTTCGACAAGTTCTGGAAGATCTTCGATGAGCGTCTGGAACTCTGCCACAAGGCTCTGATGTGCCGTCACAACCGTCTGAAGGGCACCCTCAGCGACGCCGCCCCCATTCTGTGGCAGTACGGCGCCCTGGCCCGTCTGAAGAAGGGCGAGCCCATCGACAAACTGCTCTACGGCGGTTACTCCACCATCAGCCTGGGCTACGCGGGCCTGTACGAGTGCTGCAAGTATATGACCGGCAAGAGCCACACCGATCCGGCTGCCAAGCCCTTCGCCCTGCACGTCATGCAGCACATGAACGACGCCTGCCAGACCTGGAAGAAGCAGCACGACATCGACTTCAGCCTCTACGGCACCCCGCTGGAGTCCACCACCTACAAGTTTGCCAAGTGCCTGCAGAAGCGGTTCGGCATCATTCCTGGCATCACCGACCGCAACTATATCACCAACTCCTACCACGTCCATGTGGCCGAACAGATCGACGCCTTCACCAAGCTGAAGTTCGAGAGCGACTTCCAGAAGCTCAGCCCGGGCGGCGCCATCAGCTACGTGGAAGTGCCCAACATGCAGGATAACCTGGAGGCCGTCATCAAGGTCATGCAGTTCATCTACGACAACATCATGTATGCCGAGCTGAACACCAAGAGCGACTACTGCCAGGTCTGCGGTTACGACGGCGAGATCAGCATCGTCGAGGAGGACGGCAAGCTGGTCTGGGAGTGCCCCAAGTGCCACAACCGTGACCAGAACAAGCTCAATGTAGCCCGCCGTACCTGCGGCTACATCGGCACCCAGTTCTGGAACCAGGGCCGCACCGCCGAGATCAAGGACCGCGTGCTTCACCTGTAATTTTCCAAAATATCCAAAAGCGGCTGCCTGAAGCCTTTCGGGCAGCCCTTTTTTGTTGTGTGGGCTTTTCAAATTCCCAGTTTTATGGTAGAATATAAAAGCGTCCCGCAGCCCCGGCCTCAACATTGCACAGTTGTGCGGTGCTTCGTCATATTTGACAATTTTCAAAAATTATTTAGCTAAAGTTTTACTTGACATTACCCGCCTTTTTGTCTTATCCTTTATCATAGCGTCCATAGTGGGAAAGGATGAGAAAAATGAACGTTGCCAAGAAGATTTATTGCCGTGTTTTTCAACTGGGCATGCGCATCGCCCTGCCCTTTTTGCCTTACCGGGAGCCCAAACTGATCGAGGGCGTCAGCGGTGTCCCCGCCGTGCTGCGGGAACACCACATCGACTGCGTCATGCTGGTCACCGACGCCGGGGTGCACGGTCTGGGCCTGACCGCCCATCTGGAGGAGGAACTCAAGGCCGCCGGCATCCGTTGTGTGGTCTATGACCGCACGGTGGCCAACCCCACCGTCGCCAACGTGGAGGAGGCCCGCGGCCTCTACCTGGAAAAAGGCTGCCAGGGTTTGATCGCCTTCGGCGGCGGTTCTTCCATGGACTGCGCCAAGGCCGTGGGCGCCCGCATCGTGCGGCCCGGAAAGTCGCTGGACAAGATGGAAGGCCTGCTTCATGTCATGCACCGGCTGCCGCTGCTCATCGCCGTGCCCACCACCGCCGGTACCGGCAGCGAGACCACGCTGGCCGCGGTCATCACCGATGAGAAGATCCACCACAAGTATCCCATCAACGACTTCTCGCTGATCCCCCATTACGCCGTGCTGGACCCCGACGTAACCCTCAATCTGCCCCGACAGCTCACCGCCACCACCGGCATGGATGCGCTGACCCACGCGGTGGAGGCCTACATCGGCCGTTCCACCACCAAGGGCACCCGTGCCGCTGCCATCGAGGCCGTGCAGCTGATCTTTGCCAACCTGCCCGAAGCCTACTACAACGGCCACAACCGGGAGGCCCGCGCCAACATGCTGCGCGCCGCCTATCTGGCCGGCACCGCTTTCACCAAGAGCTACGTGGGCTATGTCCACGCCGTGGCTCACAGCCTGGGCGGCCGCTACGGCATTGCCCACGGCCTGGCCAACAGCGTGCTGCTGCCCGTTGTGCTGAAAGCCTACGGCAGCGCCGCCTGGAAGAAGCTGGCCCAGCTGGCCCGCGCCACCGGCGTCAGTGATTCTGCCAGCGATGAGGCAGCCGCCAAGGAGTTCATCGCCTACATCGACGCCATGAACGCGGCCATGGACATTCCCGAGACGCTCCCCGGCATCCGCACCGAGGACATTCCCCAGCTGGCGCGCTACGCCGACCACGAGGCCAACCCGCTCTACCCGGTGCCGGTCCTGTGGGGGCCCGACCAGCTGGAAAACATGTACAAACAAGTTCAGGAGGTTTCCACCCATGACGGAAATGGAAATTCAAACCATTCTCAAACGGCAGCGTGAATATTTTGCTACCGGTCACACCCTGCCCGCCGAAGCCCGCATCGCGGCGCTGAAGAAGCTCAAGGCCTCGCTGCAGAGCCATGAGGCCGATCTGGCCCGTGCCCTCAAAACCGACCTGGGCAAGTCCGCTACTGAGAGCTATATGTGCGAGACAGGCCTGACCCTCTCTGAGGCCACCTGGATGATCCGCCACGTCCGCCGCCTCATGCGGGAACGCCGGGTGCCCACGCCGCTGTCCCAGTTTGCGGCACGGAGCTTCCGTTCCCCGTCCCCCTACGGCAATGTGCTCATCATGAGCCCGTGGAACTACCCTGTGCTGCTGACGCTGGACCCGCTGATCGACGCCATTGCCGCTGGCAACACCGCCATCGTCAAACCCAGCGCCTACGCCCCGGCCACCGCCGCGGTGCTGCAGCAGATCCTGGCGGAGTGCTTCCCGCCGGAGCATGTGGCAGTCGTCACCGGCGGCCGGGCCGAAAACCAGGCCCTGCTGCACCAGAAATTCGATATGATCTTCTTCACCGGCAGCAAGGCCGTAGGCAAGGAAGTGCTCCGCTGCGCCGCCGAGCACCTGACCCCCGCCGTGCTGGAACTGGGCGGCAAGAGTCCCTGCATCGTGGAGAAGTCCGCCAAGATCGGGCTGGCCGCCAAGCGGATCGTCTTCGGCAAGTACCTCAACTGCGGGCAGACCTGCGTGGCACCGGACTACATCCTCTGTGACGCCTCCATCCGCGACGAACTCATCGACGCCATCCGGAAGGAGATCACCGCCCAGTTCGGCGCCGATCCCATGGCCAACGAGAACTACGGCAAGATCATCAACGAGAAGCATTACCACCGCCTGATGGGGCTCATTGACCCCACCAAGGTGGTCTGCGGCGGCACCGGCGACGAAGCCGCCCAGCGCATCGCCCCCACCGTCATGAAGGACGTGACCCGGGAGGACGCCGTCATGGGCGAGGAGATCTTCGGACCCATCCTGCCGGTGCTCACCTACACCGATCTGGATGCCGCCCTGGCCGATATTGAGGCCCAGCCCCATCCCCTGGCCCTCTACCTCTTCAGTGAGGACAAGGCCATCCAGCGCAAGGTGCTGGACCGCTGCCACTTCGGCGGCGGCTGCCTGAACGATACCATCATCCACCTGGCCACCAGCGCCATGCCCTTCGGCGGCGTGGGTGAGAGCGGCATGGGCGGTTATCACGGCAAGGCCGGTTTCGAGGCTTTCAGCCACCTGCGCAGCATCGTGGACAAGAAGACCTGGCTGGACATGCCGGTGCGCTACCAGCCCTACGACAACCAGAAAGACAAGATGCTGCGGTTCTTCCTGCAGTAATCTTCATAGGAAAACCGCCCCGCAAGGCTCTTGCGGGGCGGTTTTGCATGTACGGTTCCGGCAAAACAGCAGGGCCTCCCCGCCGCAAGGCAGGGAGGCCCTGAAAGGATATGGAAAGTTTCTGCGGAGCAATCAGCGCGCCCGGAAGACCTTGCGCAGGACAAAGGCTGCAGCCAGCAGTACCGCGATCACCACGACCACGATGGGGATGACCGGCAAAGAGCCGCCAGACTTGGCTTCCTCCACCGCCGGCTGCTCTGCGGCCGGTTCCTGTACTTCCGGTTCCGCGGACACCGCCGCGGCATCATAGCCGATGATGTACTTGGAAAAATGGGGCGTCACAAAGGTCACCGCAGCCGCCGTCTCGTCATAGCTGGTCTCACAGGCGGTGGTGGCGCCTGCGTCGTCCACATACCAGACCACCACCCCTGCGGCCTCCTGGCCTTCCTGCAGGGTGTGCGGCACCGTCACCCGGGCCTGCCCGGACTGGAAGTCCGAGATCAGCACGTCGTTGCTGCGCAGCGTCAGCTCCACCACCGGGAAATCCCCGGCGGCTGCGGCCTGGGCCGCGTTGAGCTGGGTGGGTTCCAGCTGGGAAACCTCCAGCACCAGCGTATCGCCCGGGGTCTGGTCCGTGATGGCTTTCAGGGCCGCCGCATCAAAATCCACGCTGACCAGACTGCTGCGGACCGTCAGCGTGGCGCCGTCCCCGGCGATCAGTTCCTTCATGGCCGCCATCGGCAGGCTCAGCTCCATGGCCTGGGCCGTCTCGTCGACCTCCAGCTGGATCTCCACCGCCGGGATGGTCTGGCGCTGCTGTGCGCTCTCCACTGCCATCCGGACCACTTCCTGCAGCTTCTCCTCGGGGACGATGACTGCCGCCTTGCCGTCGCTCAGCTCGGTGCTCACCGGCAGGATCACCAGCGCCGGTTCGTCGGTGGGCTGCGGCGTGGCGGTGGATTCCGGTTTTCCCGCGGCAGTCTGGGGCTTTGCCGCAGAAACCGGCACCGCTGTGGGCACCGGCGTGCTGATGACCGGCGGTTCCGTGGGAACCGGGGTCACCGTCGGCGCCGGGGTGGCGGTGGGCGCCGGGGTGGGCGCGGGCGTCGCCGCCGGCGTGTCAGAGGGTTCCGGTGTGGGTTCCGGCTTGGACACGGCCGCACTGCTCACCACATAGGGGCCGCTGCCGGTAACGCGGAAGCCTTCCGCCAGATAGGCACTGGGATCGTTGGCAAACTGCCCGCCCGAGATGACCAGATACTGGTTGGCCTCCGGCCAGTCCTGGGCGGCGTTCTGGCTCCAGGTGTAAGCCAGCACGCCAAAACCGCTGGCGGCTTCAAAGGAGCCGCCCGTGATGTGCATGCGGGGCAGGCCGCCCGGATACCCGCGGTTCACCACCGAGAGGGCCGCGCCGTCCGGGATAAAACCGTCACCGGTCTTGCCGTCGCGCCGGTCGGTGCCGGTGGCCCGCACGGTGCCGCCGGTGATGTCCGCGATCACCCCTTCCCCGGAGCAGAGCTGGATGCCGCTGTCCCCGGTGATCGTGGGATTGCCGGAAATCTGAAGCACACCATCCTGGGGATGATAGATGGCCCCGCCTTCTTCCCCTGTCTGGGTGATCGTACCGCCGGTGATGCGGATGACGGTATCGCCGCAGTTCTGGGACGCCGTCTTGGTGCCGTTGCCGCTGATGGCATAGGCACCGTTCACCGAGAGCACCGCACCGGGATTGACCTGGAGTTCGGCGCCCTCGCCGAAGAGGTAGACGCCGCCGTGCAGCGTGGCCGCATGGACAGTGACTTTACAGGGCACGGCGCTGGCACCGTCCCGGACGGCGGTATTGTTGGCATAGATCGCCACCGCACAGTTCAGACTGGTATCCCGGGATTCCAGGGTACCGCCTTCCAGCACCAGCGACGCAGGGGTTCCGGTGGTGCTGATGGTGGCGTCTCCCACCTTGACCACCCGGTTGGGGGCGACTATTTTGCCGCCGCCCGCGCTGTCTCGGATCGTCAGTTCGGTGCCGCCGGACAGTTCCACCCCGTAGGTGCCCTGGCCGGTGTACTCCACGGCATGGCCGTCCAGATCCAGCACCCCGCGGATGCCGGTCAGCGACAGGGTCTGGGCCAGCTGGACCGTCTCCGTCAGGCGGATGGTCTCCCCCGGCTGTACCGCCAGGAAGGCGTCCGCCAGGCTGGTGAAGCGGAAGCCGGTGGTTTCGTTGACCGCCACGCTCTGTGCCGCCTGGGCCGGCAGGGCCACCCACTGCCCGGAAGACTGGGGACAGAGGATCAGCCCGCTGTCTGCCGGGACCACGATCCGGTCGGCACCACCGGGCGCCGCGGCCGGACGCTCGGAATAGACGGCACACCGGGCATTGGTGAACCGGTTGTCTCCCTGCAGCGTCAGGACCGAGGGATTGGCATACTGCGCGTTGTCAGCGTACATGATGCCGATGTCCGCCCAGGCCGTGCCCTCAAAGGTGCAGTCCCGCACCGTGACCGCCGGGGCATTGGCAAGGCTGATGCCGCACTTGCCCGCCTGGGTCACCTGGAGGTTCTCCACCTCCGCGCCGGTGATGCCGTGCAGATTCAGTGCATGACCCCGGGTGCTTGCGATGCGCACCCCGCTGAGACGGCCGCCGCGGAGCAGTTCCCCGCTCATGTTGGTGATTTTCACCGCACTGATCCCCGCCGCGCCGCTGCTCTGCACCGTCAGGTCGGCCAGCGTCACGCCGTCGGCCTGCACCAGCAGACCGGCCTGCGCCGACACCGTGAACGCCCCGGTGTCGAGGATCGTCGCGTCGGCCCCTTGCCCGCGGATGGTCAGATTGGCCGTCTGCACCCGCAGCTGGTCGTTGCCGGTCACCGTAAAGGTGCCCGCGCCGAGCACCAGGGTGTCGCCGTCATCGGCCGTCTGCAGCGCCGCCAGGAATTCTTCATAGCTGTGAAGAACACCGTCCGACACAGACTCCGCTTCCGTTGCCGCCGCATCGGGTTCCGCCAGAAGTTCCGGCACCGCCGGGATCTCTGTTTCCGCCGGGAGCAGGCCCGGCTCCTCCGCAGCAGGTTCCTGCACCGCGGTCTCCCCCGTGAACACCGTTATCCCGGTCTCAGCCGCAAGGGGTACATCCAGTGTCTCCGCCCCGGCGCCCGGCACGGCGGCGGGCATCATTCCCGCCACCATGGAAAAGGCTACCACAAGCGAAAGGCATTTCTTGTAAATCATGCTTTCCTCCCCATCTTTTCCGGAACGGCGGCCGAAAAACCGTCGTTCAATCGAGCAAAACCGCAGTCATCTTCCAGCTGCCGCGGCCGCACAGTTGTTTCAATGTAACACAACATCCCGAAAAAGTCAAGATTTTTTTGAAGTTGCAGGCACGATTCTGCCGCTGTGCAAACGGTTGTGCCGCTGACATTGACATTGTGTGTTAGTCGTGCTAAACTTTTTTCGTATCCATAAGGTGTTTTGCGGCCTGTCAGACAGGCCAGGAGGTTGGAAAGTCTATGACATTGGCGGAACTGAAAATCGGGCAGGATGCGCTGATTCAGTCGATCGGCGGCACAGGGGAACTGCGCCACCACCTGCTGGATATGGGGCTCACCCCCGGTACCGAAGTAACGCTGCGCAAGGTTGCCCCCATGGGGGACCCCATCGAGGTGGAGCTGCGCGGCTATGAACTGACCCTGCGGCTGGACGATGCCGCAAAAATCACGGTGGAGAACGTCCACGACACCGACCGCGCCGCCCGCAGTGAGAAACGGCATGCGCCGATCCCCCACCCCGGCGTGGGCGAACTGGGCAGCGCGGCCAGCTACCACAACCGCAAGGCGGGCGCTCCCATTCCCAAGGGCGCGCCCCTGACCTTTGCCCTGGCCGGCAACCAGAACTGCGGCAAGACCACCCTATTCAACCAGCTCACCGGATCCAACCAGCACGTGGGCAACTTCCCCGGCGTGACGGTAGACCGCAAGGACGGCGTCATCCGCGGTCACGGCGAGGCCACCGTCACCGACCTGCCGGGCATCTATTCCCTCTCCCCCTATACCAACGAGGAGATCGTCACCCGGGATTTCATCCTGCAGCAGAAACCCGACGGCATCATCAACATCGTGGATGCCTCCAACATCGAGCGCAACCTCTACCTGACGATGCAGCTGATGGAGCTGCAGATCCCCATGGTGCTGGCCCTCAACATGATGGACGAGGTCCGTGCCAACGGCGGCACCATTCTGGTCAACCAGCTGGAAAACGACCTGGGCATCCCGGTGGTGCCCATCTCGGCCGCCAAGAATGAGGGTATCGACGAACTGATCGAACACGCCATCCATGTAGCCCGTCACCGGGAGCTGCCGGGACGCATTGATTTCTGCACCGCCGGGGCGGACGCCAACGATCCCAAAGGCGCCGTACACCGCTGCATCCATGCGGTGGCCCATCTGATCGAGGACCACGCAGCCGCCGCCGGACTGCCGCTGCGGTTTGCCTCCACCAAGCTGGTGGAGGGGGATGGGCCCATCCTGGAGGCGCTGCAGCTGGACCAGAACGAGAAAGAGCTGCTGGACCACACCATCACCGAGCTGGAAAACGAGACCGGCCTGGACCGGGAAGCCGCCCTGGCCGACATGCGGTTCACCTTCATCGAGAAGCTCTGTGCCGAGACGGTGGTCAAACCCGGGGAGAGCCGGGAGCACAAGCGCAGCGTGGCCATCGATGAGGTGCTCACCGGCAAATACACCGCCCTGCCTTGTTTCCTGGGCATCATGGCGCTGGTGTTCTGGCTGACCTTCGGCGTCATCGGCGCCGTGCTGTCCGACTGGATGACGATGGGCATCGACGCTCTCACCGGTCTAGTGGACGGCGCCCTGACGGCCTACGGCATCAACCCGGTGGTACATTCCCTGGTCATCGACGGCATCTTTGCCGGTGTGGGCAGCGTGCTGAGCTTCCTGCCCACCATCGTGACCCTCTTCTTCTTCCTCTCCATCCTGGAGGATACCGGTTACATGGCCCGTGTGGCCTTCGTCATGGACAAGCTGCTGCGCCGCATCGGTCTTTCGGGCCGCAGCTTCGTGCCCATGCTCATCGGCTTCGGCTGTTCGGTGCCCGCCATCATGGCCACTCGCACCCTCTCCAGCGACCGGGACCGCCGCATGACCATCCTGCTGACCCCCTTCATGAGCTGCTCGGCCAAGCTACCCATCTATGCCCTCTTCACGGCGGCGTTCTTTGCCCCCGTGTGGCGGGCCCCGGTCATGATCTTCCTGTATCTGTTCGGCATCCTCTGCGGCGTGCTCTACGCCCTGATCCTCAAGCACACAGCTTTCCACGGCGAGCCTGTCCCCTTCGTCATGGAGCTGCCCAACTACCGGCTGCCCAGCGCCCGCAGCGTGGGCCAGCTGATCTGGGAAAAGGCCCGGGATTTTGTCCAGCGCGCCTTTACCATCATCTTTGTGGCTACCGTCATCATCTGGTTCCTCCAGACCTTTGACGCCCGCCTCAACGTGGCCGAAACCGCCGACAGCAGCCTGCTGGCCCTGATCGGCTCCTGGATCGCTCCGGTCTTTGCGCCGCTGGGCTTCGCGGACTGGCGGGTCTCCACAGCACTCATCACCGGCTTCACCGCCAAGGAGAGCGTGGTTTCCACCCTCACCGTCCTGCTGGGCGGCAATACCGGTGCCCTGCCCGACCTCTTCGGCAGCACCTACATTGCCCTGGTCTTCCTGGTATTTACCCTGCTGTACACCCCCTGTGTGGCGGCCATCGCTGCCGTCCGCCGGGAGATGGGCAGTGCCAAGGCCGCGGTGGGCGTGGTGGTCGCCCAGTGCGTCATCGCCTGGGTGGTGGCCTTCCTGGTCCACTGCGTGGGGCTGCTCTTCGGCCTGGTCTGATCCTTGCTGCATAAGAAAAATCCCGACGGGAAAATTCCCGTCGGGATTTTTGTTTGGATTGGATTTACTGGATTTCCGCTACCTTGACGACGACCACACCGTCGATGGTCTGGATGCAGCCCTCCTCCGGGTAGACCGGCATGGACTGGAAGGCATCGCTGGCGCAGAGGGCCCGGGTCTCTTCATCGGAGCACCAGTTCAGGTTGATGCCCAGTTCCTCCCAGTAGAGGCTGTGCCAGCCCCGGCTGTTGAAGGTCGGGTCAAAGGACAGCAGCCCGAATTGTGCCAGGTCGCTGGCTTTGTCGTTGAGGGGGGAAAGGTCGTCATACATGCCTTTCTGGGGTTCGCCCAGGATGCAGACCTGGGCGCCGGCCTGGTAGTCGGCGTTCTGCTCCAGCTGCAGGCAGATGCGGTTGGCCAGATTGACGATCTTGTTTTTCTGGGCCAGCATGACCATGGAATCGTTGCCGATCTGCACGATATAACCGCGCAGCAGCACCAGCCCGCAGAGGGTCCCCAGCACCAGCGGCCAGTGCAGGTGTCCCTCGGTGCTGTGGGGTGCGTGTTCCAGCAATGCCATCACAAAAGGCACCACCAGCACCAGGGCGCCGGCCATCCGCAGTTCGATGTGGGTGCTGGCGTTGAGGATGTCGGTGACGTTGACGGCCGCCGGCAGCAGGACCACCAGCAAAATCGTGAGCACCGTGGCGCGGCGGTCATGGATGACGACGAGCCACCGCACCAGCACCACCAGCAGCACCGCAGCCAGCGCCAGATAGGCCAGCCGCTGGCCGTAATAATTCTGGGCGATGGTATAGTTCTGGGCGAAATAGACGGCGAAATCCCGGTAGGCGTTCACCAGGCCCTGGGGCACGCCCTTGAGGATTTCCTTGGGGCCGTTGGCAAAGGAGCCGAACAGGCTGGTGTCATAGAGTTTCAGAAAGACCTTGAGGACGGCATAGTAGGCGGCACAGCCGGCCAGTCCCATCACTACCATCCGCACAAGGCTGTGCAGCAGGTCCTTCATGGCCCGGGGAGCACGCAGCACCCCCAGAAGCAGCATCATCAGGCAGAGGGCCGCGGCCACGCCGAGACTTGCCTGATACATACTCAGGGAGAACATCAGGCAGACCGCCCCGGCGGCCCAGCCCCAGCGGGGCGGGGCGTACACGGCGGCATAGACCGCCGCCACCGCCAGGAAAAAGGACAGTCCATAGGCCGCGCTGCAGTAGTGGAAGGTTTCCACCTCCGCCACATAGGGCGCGCAGGCCACCAGCATGGGCAGCAGGAACCGGGCCGCGCGGCTGCGCAGGGCAAAAAGCCGCACCAGCAGCAGCCCGGCCAGCACATAGAACAGCAGCATCAGCAGGGCGGCCAGCGGCGGCAGATTGATACCGCCCCGCAGCCAGTCCATCAGCCGCAGGCCCCACCGGCCCTGCTCGGTCTCCCAGTAGGGGTTGAAGGTCCATTCATCGGCCACATACAGGCTGCCCACATGGAGCGAATCCATGTTGCGCAGCATATAGGCATACACGGGATAGTGCACCGCGGCCGCCGTCAGCATAGCGGCCACAAAAGGCCAGCGATCGGCCCGGCACACCTCATACATACGATGGGCTGCGCGGCGCAGCGTTGTTTCCATTGCGAACATCGTTGGGTTGTTCCTCCTCCGGCGCAGAACTTCACGCCGATACTTTGACCACCAGCACGCCGTCCAGCACCGCGATGGACCCTTGCTGGGGATACATCGGCATGGCGGCATAGGCGTCGGTTTCCCGCAGGGCTTCGGCCTGCTCATAGCTGCACCAGTTCATCGACAGTCCCAGTTCGTCCCGGAACAGCCGGTCCCAGGTGTCCATATTGTCCTGGGTGCCCAGCCAGAAAACGCCCCACTGAACATAGAGGTTGGCTTTTTCCCGGTAGGTCGGGCAGGGGTCCTGGTACAGACCATCGCTGGGACGACCCAGCACCGCCACCGGCATGCCGCTCTGGCAGGCTTCGTTGGCCAGCAGATCTCCGGCGATCTGTCCGGCCACCGTGACTGCCTGCTGCTTGTCGCTCTGGAGCACCCGCATGTCATTGGTGCTCTGCAGGGCATACCCGCGCACCAGGAAGACCGCAGCCGCCAGCACGACGGCAGCCGTCAGGTCAGCGCCCTTGATCTTGCAGGCGGGCAGCGTTGCCGCCAGAGCCGCCGCAAAAAGCGGCACCAGCGCCATGGCCGCCGCCATCCGCAGCAGGATCTGGGTGTTGGGGTTGATGATGTCGGTCACATTGGCGGCCGCCGGCACCAGCAGCACCATGAGGACGGCCAGCCCGCAGGCCGCCCGATGGGTGCGGGCACGCCAGAGCAACCGCAAGCCCGCCGCACCGGCCAGCAGCAGCAACAGCGCCGTGGCCGGACGGGTGGCGTAGTAATTCTGGGTGATGGAACGGCCGGTAAAATACTCCATAAAATCCCGGTAGGCACATACAATGCCCCGGGGCAGCTGCAGCAGGGTCTGTACCCCCACCTGGTTGATGCCGTTGATGTCGGCCAGCGTGACGCCGTAGACGGCCAGCAGCACTTTGAGCACCACCAGGTAGACGACCATCCCCGCCGCCCCCATAAGCAGCATCCGGACCAGTTCGGCCAGCGTCGGCCGCAGGGCTTCGGGTTCCAGCAGCAGCCGGAAGATCAGGACAAACAGGCAGAGCACCGCCGCTACGCCCAGGCCGGTCTGGTAGAGCGCCACCGAGAAGGTCAGGCAGAGGGCACCGCCCGCCACGCCAATGCGGGGAGACAGGCGGTCCACACACCAGACGGCCAGCACCGCCAGCAGCACCGAAGCCGCGTAGGCAGCGCTGCAGAAGCGGTAGCTCAGAAGATTCTGCACAAACTGGCTGCAGACCAGCAGCAGGACCGTGACCGTGCGCAGCAGCGGACGGCGAAGGCGCAGCAGATCGCAGACGAGCAGCGCCGCCAGCGCCAGAAACAGGCAGCTGGCCAGTACGGTGGCAAAGGGCGGGTGCATGCCGTTGGTCAGGGCGTCAAACAGGCGCAGCGCCCAGCGCCCCTGCTGGGTCTCCCAGTAGGGAATGCGCTCCCAGAGGTCGGCCTGGTAGGGTTCCGGCGTGCAGAGGGAATCGAGATTTTCCAGGCCTCCGGTGTAAACCGGGTAGTAGAGAACAGCCGAAGCCAGCAGTACCACGGCCAGCACCCAGCGGTTGACGTACAGCCAGGCCAGCGGCCCGCGGGAAACGGATTTTTTGATCGCTTCCGGCATGGGTCAGCGTCCTTCCTCGGTTTCCGCCACGATGTAGATGGGACGGTGCTTGACTTCCAGATAGGTTTTGGCCAGGTATTCACCCACGATGCCGATGCAGAACAGCTGCACACCGCTGCACAGCAGCATGATGCAGACGAGGCTGGGCCAGCCCGAGGTGGGATCGCCAAAGGCCAGGGCGCGGATCACCACAAAGAGGATGCCGATAAAGGCCAGGATGCAGAACAGCACGCCGGCCCCCGCTGCCACCAGCAGCGGGGTGGTGGAGAAGCCCACGATGCCCTCGATGGAGTATTTGAACAGCCCCCAGAAGTTCCACTTGGTGGTGCCGGCCACCCGCTCAATGTTCTCGTAGTCGAACCACTTGGTCTTGAAGCCCACCCAGCTGAAGATACCCTTGCTGAACCGGTTGTACTCCGCCATGCTGAGCACGGCGTTGACCATCTTGCGGCTCATGAGCCGGAAATCCCGGGCGCCGTCCACGATCTCAGTGTCGGACATCTTGTTGATGATCTGGTAGAATTTTTTGGCAAACCAGCTGCGCAGCGGCGGTTCCCCCTTGCGGGTGGTGCGGCGGGTGGCGGCGCAGTCATACTCCCCGCCCAGCAGGGTATCCAGCATGGCGGGCAGCAGGGCAGGCGGGTCCTGCAGATCGGCATCCATGGTGGCTACATAATCCCCTTTGGCCGCCTGCAGGCCTGCGTAGATGCCGGCCTCCTTGCCGAAATTGCGGCTGAAAGAGACATACCGCACCCGGGGATCCTGCGCGTGAAGTTCCCGGGCGACACGCAGGGTGCCGTCCCGGGAACCGTCGTCGATAAAGATAAACTCAAACTCCGCGCCATGGCTGGTTTTCATTTCGGCCGCCACACGGCTGGCCTCCTTGTAAAAAAGAGGCATGGATTCCTCTTCGTTATAACACGGAACGATCAGACTGATCAGCATGGTTTCGACCTGCTTTCCTGCCCTGTAACGGCAAAGTTATATGGTTTTATTATACCTTTTTTGGGGGATATTGTAAATAGACAGAAAAAGGGTGCCGTCCCCGCAGGGACGGCACCCGGAATGTTATAAATCAGCCTTTGACGGCAATGTTGACCAGCTTGCCCTTGACGTAGATCTCCTTGGCGATGGTCTTGCCGGCGATGGCTTCCGCCACGGCAGGCTCGGCCTTGGCCTGAGCGATGGCGTCGGCACTCTCGATGGCGGCGGGCACCTGGATGCGGGCCTTGACCTTGCCGTTGACCTGCACGGCGATCTCGATGGTCTGCTCCACGCACTTGGCCTCATCGTAGGTGGGCCAGGGATGGTAGGCCAGCTGCTCGGTGTGGCCCATCTGCTGCCACAGTTCCTCGGTCATGTGGGGCGCGAAGGGATTGAGCAGCTGCAGCAGCACCTCGTACTCGGCGCGGTTGGCGCCGCCGTGGTCGCTGAGAGAGTTGACGTAGATCATCAGCTGGGCGATGGCGGTGTTGGCCTTGAGGGCATCGATGTCCTCGCCCACCTTCTTGATGGTGCGGTTGGCCACAGCCTCCAGCTCGGGACGGATGGTATCACCCTCCAGCAGCTTCTCGCTCATGCCCCAGATCTTGTCCAGGAAGCGCTTGCAGCCCTTGATGGAGGAGGTGTTCCAGGGCGCGGCCTTCTCGAAGTCGCCGATGAACATCTCGTACAGACGCAGGGTATCGGCGCCGTATTCGTTGACCACGTCGTCGGGGTTGACCACGTTGCCCAGGCTCTTGGACATCTTGACGATGGGATGCTCGGCCATCTCGCCGAACTTCTCCACCAGGGCTTCCCGGGCGGCTTTCTCGCTGCCGTACTCCGCCACCAGACGCTTGCGCTCGGCGTCGGTCTGGTTCTCGAAGGCATGGGGGTTGAGGCCCAGGATCATGCCGTGGCTGGTGCGCTTGTGGTAGGGTTCCTTGGTGGGCACCACGCCGATGTCATAGAGGAATTTGTGCCAGAACCGGCTGTAGAGCAGATGCAGCGTGGTGTGCTCCATACCGCCGTTGTACCAGTCCACGGGGCTCCAGTATTCCAGGGCCTCCTTGCTGGCGATGGCATCCTTGTTGTGGGGATCGCAGTAGCGCAGGAAGTACCAGCTGGAACCGGCCCACTGGGGCATGGTATCGGTCTCCCGCTTGGCGGGGCCGCCGCAGTGGGGGCAGGTGGTGTTCACCCACTCGGTGTGGCGGGCCAGGGGGCTCTCGCCGTTCTCGCCCGGCTCAAAGTCCTTGATCTCGGGCAGGCGCAGGGGCAGCTCGCTCTCGGGCAGGGGCTGCCAGCCGCACTTCTCGCAGTAGACCATGGGGATGGGCTCGCCCCAGTACCGCTGACGGCTGAAGACCCAGTCGCGCAGCTTGAAGTTGACCTTCTTGCAGCCCTTGCCGTTCTCCTCCAGCCATGCGTACATCTTGGCCTTGGCATCCTCCACGGACAGACCGTCCAGGAAGCCGGAGTTCACCAGCGTACCGGTGGCCACATCGGTGAAGGCCTCCTGGTCCAGGTGGCTCTCGGTGGGGCCTTTGACCACCTCGATGATGGGCAGGCCGAACTTCTTGGCGAACTCCCAGTCGCGGGTATCGTGGGCGGGCACCGCCATGATGGCGCCGGTGCCGTAGGTGGCCAGCACGTAATCCGAAATGAAGATGGGCACCTGCTTTCCGTTCACCGGGTTGATGGCCTCCACACCCTCGATCTTCACACCGGTCTTTTCCTTGTTCAGCTCGGTGCGCTCGAAGTCGGACTTGCGGGCAGCTTCCTCCTGGTAGGCGGCCACGGCCTCGGTGTTCTTGATGAGGCCGGCGTCCACCCACTTCTTGATGTAGGCATGCTCGGGGCTGACCACCATGTAGGTGCAGCCGAACAGCGTGTCGGCACGGGTGGTGTAGACCGTCAGCGTATCGCCGGCGGTGGTGTCGAAGTTGATCTCGGCGCCGTGGCTGCGGCCGATCCAGTTGCGCTGCTGGGTCTTGACGCGCTCGATGTAGTCCACGTCGTCCAGGTCATCGATCAGACGGTCGGCGTAGGCCGTGATCTTGAGCATCCACTGGCTCTTGACCTTCTGGACCACCGGGCTGCCGCAGCGTTCGCACACACCGTTGACGACTTCCTCGTTGGCCAGCACGACCTTGCAGCCGGTGCAGTAGTTGACCGTGGTCTCCTTCTTGTAGGCAAGGCCCTTCTTGTAGAGCTGCAGGAAGATCCACTGGGTCCACTTGTAGTATTCGGGGTCGGTGGTATTGATCTCGCGGTCCCAGTCAAAGGACAGGCCCAGGGCCTGCAGCTGACTCTTGAACCGGGCCACATTCTTCGCCGTGACGATCTCAGGGTTGATGTGGTTCTTCAGGGCATAGTTCTCGGTGGGCAGGCCGAAGGCGTCCCAGCCCATGGGATACAGCACGTTGTAGCCGCACTGCCGCTTTTTGCGGGCCACGATGTCCAGCGCGGTGTAGCTGCGCGGATGACCCACGTGCAGGCCGGCCGCCGAAGGATACGGGAATTCCACCAGCGCGTAGAACTTGGGCTTGGAGTGGTCGATCTCGGCATGGAAGGTATCCTCGTCCTGCCAGACTTTCTGCCACTTGGCCTCAACGGTCTTGAAATCGTACTTCACAATAACTTCTCTCCCCACTCGAAGTTCCGCTTACTCGGCGGACTCGGTTTTTTCTTCCAGCCATTCACTGGCAGGCACAGGCGTCGCATCGGCCCAGAGATGCTCCAGGTCGTAATAATCATGCGCCTCCTGCGTAAAGACATGCACGATGACGCTGCCGTAATCCAGCAGCACCCAGCGTTTGCCGTCGTGACCCTCGGTACGCAGGACGTTGACGCCCTGGCGGCCCAGCTGGAACTCCGCCTCATCGGCCAGGGCCCCCACATGGGTGGTGGAGGTACCGGTGGCGATGACGAAGTATTCGGTCACGGTGGTCAGATCCTCCACGGCCAGAATGTGGACGTTGAGGGCTTTCTTGGCGTCCAGCGCGCGGGCCAGACGGATGGCAAGTTCTCTGCTTTCCATATCGGGTTAAACTCCTCTTGTAAATCAGGCGGCGGAATCGCCGGAACTGTCCTCGGAACTGCTGTCCGAAGAACTGCTGGTATCGGTGCTTTCGCTCTCGGTCACGTCGACGACCTGGCTGGAGCCGTCGAGGTTGTTGTTGTGCTGGGCGTCGTCGGCTTCGGTCATCAGCTCGCCCATGACCTGGATGTTGGAATCCGTGACCGACAGGCCGCTGATGTCAAAGCCCAGCTGGGACGCACTGTCGCAGAGGTTGAGCTGGCTGGCGTCCACCGGGCCGGTATTCTCGCGGAAATACTGGTTGAGCAGGTCGGCATCCTCCTGGCGGGCGGGATACACCACCGACTCGCCGTTGTACTGCTGGCCCATCTTGACGGGCAGCTGACAGATCATGATCTTGCTGCTCTCCACATTGAGCAGACTGACCGCGAAGCTGACCAGCTGGGAAGCGCTGAGGTCGGTCTCCATATAGTTGAGGACCGCCGGGGTCAGCTTAGCCACGTCCCAGATGTTGCCGATGCTCTTCAGCTTGCGGAAGAGCGCCGCGTAGAACTGGCGCTGCATGTTCAGACGGCCGATGTCGCCGTCGGGGTAAATCTTACGGGTGCGCAGCAGGAATTCACAGGCATCGCCGCGCAGCGTCTGATAGCCGGCATCGAGGTGGCTTCCGCCGTAGTCCATTTCCTGCGGGACATAGAGCTCCACGCCGCCGAAGAGATCCACCAGTTCCACCAGCATCTCCAGACGGATGGTCATATAGCCGTCGATGGGCACCTTGAGCTGGTCGGCCACCAGTTCGCAGAGGGCAGCCATATTGTTGTTGTTGTCAGACCCCTGGGTCTTGGCCACGCTGTTGATACGGTAGTTGCCGGAAACGCTGCGGTCGGTGGTGACGATCATGTCGCGGGGGATCTGCAGCATCTTCAGTTCGCCCGTTTCGTTGTTGAAATGGACGTAGAGGATCATATCGGTCATACCGTCGTTGACGTCGGTATCGTTGGTGGAGCCGGCAGCCAGGTTGCCGGTGCTGGAACGGTCCACGCCGGTGACCAGGATGTTCAGTTCCTTGCCCTGGAATTCCTTGGGGGTGTTGATCAGCTGGCTGATCTTGATGGCGCCGCCCTCGGGGGCGATGGCCGCCATGATGAACATGTACGCACCGCCGAAGATCAGCAGAATGATGCACAGGGTGGCCAACAGGATCTTCCACCACAGGCCCTTCTTCTTTTTCTTCTTGCCTTTGCCCTTGCCGCCGTCATCGCCTTTTTTGCCGCCCTTCTTGCCGCGGGGGGCATCGCCGTCCCGGGGCGGTTTGCGGCCGCCGCTGCCGCCGCCGCTTTTGGCGGAACGGTAGGTGGATTTCTCGGCACCGGATTCAGCGGAGGCACGGCGCTTGGGCGCAGCGTCCTCCATCTGGATGCCGCCCGAAGCGGGGGCGGCGTCGCTGTCGTAGTCATAGGCAGGCTTGCTGCCGCGGGTCTGGTTCACGTCCAGGCGTTGGACCTGGGTGCGGGGCCGGGCGGTCTGGGTGCCGCCCTGGGCGGGCTGACGCACCGTGCGGCGCTGGGCCGGGAAGCTCACCGTATTGCCGTACTTGCGCTCGGCAGCGGCACGGTAGGCCATGGCCTGCTTCTGGGCATGGGTCAGTTGCCGCGGCGCCTCGGGCTCCTGCACCGGCGGCGGGGTCTGGGCTTCCACCGGCTGCTGCACCGGCTCCTGCTGGACCGGCTGCTGGTGGATATGGCGCCCCTGCGCGGTGCGCACGGGCTGCTGCACCACACGGCGGCGGGCATTCTGGTTGGCCAGCTGCTGGGCACGGCGGCGTGCGGCTTCGTACTGATCCTGGTCCGGCATGCCGGAACCGGCCGGACGGGACGAGGCAGCATACTGGCTGCCCGATGCCCCGCCGGTATGGAGCTTGCGCGGTTCGCTCATGGACGTTTCCTCCCTGTTCAACGCATTTCACAGTCTGCGGCGCAGGGGTTCAGCACCCCAGCTGCGCCTTTTGATACTCGTATGCGGCCACGCTTTCGGGATCCAGCGCGCCGCCCTTCTCTTTTACAAAATCAATGCTCTGCTTCAGCGCCACAAGCAGCGCTTTGTCCAGATCCTCCATCTCCAGCCGGCGCAGTTCTTCCACGCCCGGCCAGTCGCGTTCGTCGCTGGTCATATCGGCCAGGTACAGGATCTTATCCAGCAGGCTCATGCCCGGCTTGCCGGTGGTGTGGCAGCGGATGGCCGACAGGATCTCCGGGTCGGTCACCCCCCACCTGGTTTCGGCCAGAATGGCGGCGGCAATGCCGTGCCAGATGGCCGCAGGACGCGCCGGGGCATTTTCTGCTATTATAGCATTATCGGCAAAAATCTGCAACAGGGCTTCCCGGGGCATCTCCTTGGCGCTGTCGTGCAAAAGAGCCGCCAAGGCAGCCTTTTCAGGGTTTTCGCCCCATCGCTCGGCCAGCTGCACTGCCATTTTTTTTACATTTTTCGTGTGGGTCCAGCGCTTGTGGCTCAGCCGCGGCTTGACCAGCTCCTTCGCTTCTTCACAGGTCATGGTATAGTTCCTCCCTTGGCTTCGGGGCCTGCCTTCCCGGTAGAGCCCGTTGGATTCGATCACCTGCAGCACCGCGGCGGGCAGATAACGTCCCCAGTCGGCGCGGGGGATCTTCCCCGTGCGCAGATCGCTGGAGGCACAGGGATAACTTTCCGCCCGGGCAAACAGCACCCGGCCCCCGTACTGTTCCAGCGTCCGGGCGGCCGCCGTGAGCGCCCCGTCGTCGCCGGGGCGGCGGCTTTCCACCACCAGGGTAGCCATATCCAGAATGTCCTGCCAGCGGCACCACTGCTGAAAGGTCAGCAGCATATCGCTGCCCACGCTCAGGTACAGCGCGGCGTCAGGGAACCGCGCGCGCAGCATCTCCAGCGTGTGCACCGTATAACTGCGGCCGCCCTGGCGGATCTCCCAGTCGCTGACCTCCACCGCGGGGGACAGCGCCGTGAAGCACCGGCACATGGCCAGACGCACCGCGCCCGGCGTAGCGCTGGCGGCCTTATGGGGCGGGATGCCCGCCGGCATGACGATGGCCCGGTCCGGCTGCACCAGCTCCAGGGCGGCCCGCAGATTGTTCATATGGCCGTTGTGGGGCGGGTCAAAGGTACCGCCGTAAAGCAGCACCTTCATTTTGCCAGCAGGGCGGTGTAGGCGCTCTCCTTGGGTTTCTGCTTGAAGAGCACGAACTTGCGGCCGATGACCTGCACGCAGTCGGCGGAAAGGGCTTCGGCCAGGATGTTCGCGGCTTCCCTGGCGGAATACTCGCTGTTTTCCAGCACCTTCACCTTGATGAGCTCCCGGGCGGCCAGGCAGTCGCCCACGCCCTGGATGAGGGTCTCGTCGATCTCTCCCTTGCCGATCTGGAACACGGGGTCAAGGGTATTGGCGGCGCCGCGCAGGGCGGCACGCTGTTTGCTGTTGAGCATATCGTTTCTCCTTATGGTTATGGTATGCGGCGGGGGGGGAGGCGGGTCACGCCTGCTCCAGAAAAGCCGGCAGCTGCGCGTCCAGTTTTTCCATGGCGCGGCCCCGGTGGCTGATGGCATCTTTTTCGCCGTCGGCCAGTTCGGCGTAGCTGCGGCGGGCGGTGTTTTCGATGGTGGTGCCGTCGGGCAGGCCCACCCGGTCGGGGATGAACAGCGGGTCGTAGCCGAAGCCGTTGGTACCGGTCTCGGTGAAGGCCACGCTGCCGGGACATTCCCCTTCCACCAGCAGTTCCCGGCCGTCGGGCAGCAGGAAGCAGACCGCCGACACAAACCGGGCGGTGCGCTGTTCTGCCGGGACATCGGCCATCTCCCGCAGGAGTTTGGCGTTGTTGGCGGCATCGTCGCCGTGGTGCCCGGCATAGCGGGCACTGTAGACGCCGGGAGCGCCGTGCAGCGCGTCGACGCAGAGGCCGGAATCATCGGCCACGGTGGGCAGGCCGCTGGCCTTGCAGAAGGCTTCGGCCTTGATGCGGGCATTCTCCGCAAAGGTGGTACCGGTCTCCTCGGGATCCAGGGCAATGCCCAGTTCCCGCAGGCTCTTCACCTCGTGGCCCATCCGTTCCAGGATGCGCCGCAGTTCCTTCAGTTTGCCGGCATTGTTGCTGGCAGCACAGATCAGCATGGGTCAGTCCTCCTTATGGGCGGGCACTTCGGGCAGCAGGGATTCCACAAAGGTCTGGGCGTCAAAGGGCATGAGATCATCGATCTTCTCGCCCACGCCCACAAACCGGATGGGCAGGCCCAGGTTCTCCCAGACGCTGACGGCACAGCCGCCCTTGGGGGTGCCGTCCAGCTTGGTGAGCACCACGCCGGTGGCGCCGGCAGCCCGGCAGAATTCCTCGGCCTGGCTGATGGCGTTCTGGCCGGTGATGGCATCCAGCACCAGCAGCACTTCGAGGCTTGCCTCGGGGCTGGCCTTCTTGACGCTGCGGGAGATCTTGCCCAGCTCGTCCATCAGGCCCTTTTTGTTGTGCAGACGGCCCGCCGTGTCGGCAATGACCATATCGTAGCCTTTGGCAGTGGCGCTCTTCACCGCGTCGAAGATGACGGCGGCGGGGTCGGCCCCCTGCCCGGCCTGGACCAGCGGCACACCGGCCCGGTCGGCCCAGAGTTCCAGCTGTTCGCTGGCGGCGGCCCGGAAGGTATCGCCGGCAGCCAGCATGACCCGGCGGCCCTCCTCCTTATAGAGATGGGCCAGCTTGGCGATGGTGGTGGTCTTGCCCACGCCGTTCACCCCGATGACGAGGATCACCGCCGGGTGACCGTCCAGTTCCAGGGGATAGCGGGGGGTCAGTTCCTGGCAGATGATGCCCCGCAGGGCGTCCAGGGCTTCCTCTCCGGTCTTGAGGTGGTTCTTTTCCACCTCGTCCCGCAGCTCGTCCACCAGCCGGACGGCGCAGGCGGGGCCCACGTCGGCCAGGATCAGCTGTTCCTCCAGATCGTTGTACAGGTCGTCGTCGATCTGGCAGTTGGTCAGGGTGTTGAGGATGTTCTGGAAGAAGCCGGTGCGGGTCTTTTCCAGACCGCGCTGCATCTTCTGCTGTTCTTCAAACTCTTTTTCCGAGATGTTGCGTTTTTTAAAGAAAAACATGGGGCCCTCCTTGGGATCAAGAGATCAGGTCGGCACTGACATTCTCGAGGTCGAGACGCAGGATCTTGGAGACACCGTCCTCCTGCATGGTGACACCGTACAGGACGTCGGCGGCCTCCATGGTGCCGCGGCGGTGGGTGATGACGATGAACTGGGTGTGCTCGGTCATCCGGCGCAGATACTGGGCGTAGCGGTTGACGTTGACGTCGTCCAGGGCCGCTTCGATCTCGTCCAGGATGCAGAAGGGCGCCGGGTTGACGTTGAGGATGGCGAAATAGATGGAGATGGCCACCAGGGCCTGCTCGCCGCCCGACAGGGCGCTGAGGTTCTTGATGACCTTGCCCGGCGGCGAGACTTCGATCTCGATGCCGGATTCCAGGACGTTGTTTTCGTCGGAGAGATAGAGCCGGGCGTGGCCGCCGCCGAACAGCTCCCGGAAGATATGGCCGAAGTGGCGGTTGATCTCTTTAAACGAGGTGGTGAACAGTTCCTCCATCTCGCTGCACAGTTCGGCGATCATCCGGGTGAGTTCGGCCTTGGCCTTCTCCACGTCGGTGACCTGGGCTTTCAGGAAGTCATACCGCTCCTTGACCTCCTTGTACTCGTCGATGGCGCCCACGTTCACGTTGCCCAGGGCGCGGATCTTACTGCGGGTCTCCGCCACCTGGCGGCGCAGCTCGGTCAGCGATTCAAAGGGCACGCAGAGAGCCTTGGCCTCGGTATCGGTGAGCTGGTATTCCTCCCAGAGTTTCGTGTTGGTATCGTTGAGTTCATTCTCGGCGGCGGTGCGGCGCTCGGCCAGCCGGGCCATTTCGCCGCTCATCTTCTCCCGCTCGTCGGTGAGGGTGCGGTTCTCCTGCGCCAGCTTGGCGGAGGCCGACTCGGTCTCCATCCGGGCTGCATTGGCCGTGCGGATGATCTCCTCGGCGGCGGCGATCTTCTGCTGGTTTTCCCCGCGGGTGCGCTCGATCTCGGCGATCTTCAGCCGATTGGCCTCGATCTGGGCCTTGGCCGCCTGGATGGCGGACTGCAGTTCCCGCACCCGGGCTTCGGTCTCGCCGGTGCGGCTCTCGAGACTTTCCAGAGAGGCTTCGTGGAGGCTGATGTCCTTTTCGTCGGCCAGCCGCTGCATCTGCTTCTGGGAGAGCTGCTGGGTGATGGATTCCCGCTCGGCGGAGAGAGAGCCGGTGCTCTCCCCCAGCTGGGCCAGCTCGGCGGCGTACTGTTCCAGTTCCGCCTCCGCTTTCTGGCGGTCTGCCTCGGCGGCGGCATACTCCGCCTCGCTGGCGGCGCGGGCCTGCTGCTGGGCTTCCACTTCCTGCTGGAGGGTGCGCAGCGTCTCGCCGTACTGGGCCACCGCCCCGTTGAGGCGGTCCAGGTCCAGGCTGGCGCGCAGACGCTCGGAGGCCGCGGTCATGCCCTCGGCCTCGGCGCCGGACAGCTGGGCGGAAAGGTTATCCACCTCCGCCTTGCGGACGGCCAGTTCCTTTTCGGCCTCGGCATGCTTTTCGTTGAGTTTGGTGAGCTTTTTGCGCAGCTCGTCCAGCTCCTGCTTGCGGCTGAAGACACCCACGCTGCGGGCGGTGGAACCGCCGGTGAAAGAACCGCCGGCGTTGATGACCTGGCCGTCCAGCGTGACGATGCGGTTGCGGTAGCCCAGGTTCTTCGCCACGGCGGAGGCCTCGGCGAGGTCCTCCACCACGATGATGCGGCCGAGAAGATTGTCGATGATATGCTGATATTTCGGATCGGTGGTGACCAGGTCGGCGGCCACCTCGGCGGTGCCGGTGAGGCGGCCGTTGAACCGGCTGCCCTGGACGGTATCCAGCGGCAGGAAGGTGGCGCGGCCCGCCCGCTCCTCTTTCAGGAAAGCGATGGCGGCCCGGGCGCAGCCCTGGTCCTCCACCACGATATTCTGCAGCGCAAAGCTCAGGGCGGTCTCAATGGCCACCTCGTAGCCTTTCTGCACCGTGAGGATGCCCGCCACGGGACCGATGATGCCCCGCAGCCGGCGTCCGCCGGCGGCCCGCATGACGCTCTTGACGCTCTGCTGGTAGCCGTCCATGTTGCGTTCCAGGTCTTCCAGGATATGGATGCGCTGGGAGGCGTTGGAGCGCTCCTTGTCGGCTTTCTGCAGGGCGTCGGCGGCCTCCGCCTGCTGACGGCGGCGGCTCTCCAGCTTGAGTTTGAGGCCCGCCTTGATGTTGTCGTTGCGGGTGACGGCCTCCTCGGCCTCCTGCAGACGGCGGGCGGCCTGGGCCTTCTCCTTCTCGGCGTTGGCGGCGCTGGTCCGGGCCTCTTGCACCTGGTGCTCCGCTTCGGTGCGCCGGGCATCGGCGGCATCGGCAGCCGTCTGGGCGGCGGCGATGCGTACCTTGGCGGAGGTGGCGGTGTCCTGCAGCCGGGCCATGGCCGCGTCGATGACGTCCCGGCGCTGGCCGCTGGCGGCGGCCTTCTCTTCGAGGGAGCGCAGGCTCTCCCGCAGGGCGGCGATGCCCGCATCCAGCTCGGCCAGGCCGGTCTGCAGCTTCTCGATGGCGGCGCGGTGTTCGGCGGCCTCCTTCTCGATGCTCTGGCGGCCCTGTCCGGCCCGCTCCAGTTCCGAGGTAGCCTCGTCGATGCGGAACCGGCTGTGCTCGCTCTCGTTCTTGAGAACGGCCACCTGGCTCTCGCTGCCGGCGTTGGCTTCGGTGATGGCGCGGATGTCGGCGTTGGCCTGCTCCACCTGGAGCACATAGCCCTGGGCCTGTTCCCGCAGGGCATTGCTCTTGGCGTCGAACTCGTCCAGCTGGCGGCTCAGCCGCTCGTAGTCGGCCTGGGCGGCCTCGTACTTGCGCTGCTGGTCCCGCAGGGACTCATTGGCGCGGCGGATGGCGTCCACCCACAGCGTCACTTCCAGGCTCTTGCGGGTGGCCGACAGTTCCAGGAACTGCTGGGCTTTTTCGCTGTCCCGTTTCAGGGGGCCTACCCGCTTTTCCAGTTCGCCCAGGATGTCCCGCAGGCGTTCCAGGTTGCCCTCGGCGGCGGCCAGACGGCGCTCCGCCTCGTTTTTGCGGTAGCGGTACTTGGCGATGCCGGAGGCTTCCTCGAAGATCTCCCGCCGTTCGCCGGACTTGGCACCCACGATCTCGGCAATGCGGCCCTGACCGACGATGGCGTAGCCGTCCCGGCCAAGACCGGTGTCCAGCAGCAGTTCGTAGACGTCCTTCAGGCGGACGTTCTGGCCGTTGATGGAATATTCACTTTCGCCGCTGCGGTAGTACCGGCGGCCGATGGTCACTTCGTCGGCGTCCATGTCCAGGCCGTGGTCGCTGTTGTCGATGGTCAGCACCACCGAGGCATAGCCCATGGCCCCCCGGGTCTGGGTACCGCCGAAGATGACATCCTCCATCTTGCCGGAGCCGCGCAGCTGCTTGGAGCTGGTCTCGCCCAGCACCCAGCGGATGGAGTCGGAGATATTGGATTTGCCCGAACCGTTGGGGCCCACCACGCCGGTGATGCCGTTGCCGATGGTGATTTTGGTACGGTCGGGAAAGGACTTGAAGCCCTGGATTTCCAGTTCTTTCAGGCGCATAGGGTCTCCTTAGCGTTTGGACTGCAGGCGGTCCAGCGCCTGCTTGGCGGCATGCTGTTCGGCCGCCTTCTTGCTGCGGCCCACCCCTTCGGCCAGCCGCTTGTCGTCGCAGTAGACGGCGACGGTGAACTGCTTGGCATGGTCGGGGCCGGTCTCGCCCTCCACCTCATAGCGCAGGCGGGCGCTGGGGTTCTGCTGCACCACTTCCTGCAGGCGGGTCTTGTAGTCTTCCTCGGCGGTCTTGCCCTCGCTGAGGAAGGGCAGAATGAAGCTGCGGGCCACTTCCAGCCCGCCGTCCAGATAGAGCGCGGCGATGACCGCCTCGAAGGCGTCGGACACCACGCTGGGGCGGTTGCGGCCGCCCCCCAGGTCCTCGCCATGGCCCAGGCGCAGGTAGTCACCCAGGCGGATCTCCTGGGCGAACTGGAAGAGGGCATCCTCGCTGACCAGGCTGGCCCGCATCCGGGTCAGCTCGCCCTCGGGCCGGTCGGACTGGTGGAACAGATAATCCGCCGCCACCACCGACAGCACACTGTCCCCCAGAAACTCCAGCCGCTCATTGTGGGTGGTGGGGACCTTGCTCTCGTTGGCGTAGCTGGTATGGGTCAGGGCGATGCGCAGCAGCGCGGGATTCTTGAACTGATAGTGGAGAACTTCCTGCAGTTCTTCGGGTTTATGCGTAGCCACGGTAGGGCCTTCCTTTCTTTATGCCTGGGGTTTGGTTTCCAGCGCGTTGAGGGCGGTCTGCATGGTGCCGCACAGGTCGTTGGCCACACAGGTCTTGGCCTGGCGGATGGCGTTCTTGATGCCCTTGGCCTTGCTGGAACCGTGGGCCTTGATCACCGGCTTGGCGGCGCCCAGCAGCGGCGCGCCGCCCACCTCCTCGGAGTCCATCATCCGCTTGATCTCGGAGAGCCCGCCTTTGATGCCCAGATAGCTGAGCTTGGTGATGAGATTCTTCAAAAAAACCTGCTTGAGCATGCCCAGCAGCGTCTTGGCCACGCCCTCGGTGAGTTTGAGGACCACGTTGCCCACGAAACCGTCGCAGACGACGACGTCCACTTCCCCGTCCAGGATGTAGCGGGGCTCGATGTTGCCCGCAAAATGGATGCAGGGATTCGCCTTGAGCAGCTGGTGGGCCTCCCGGTAGGTGGGGGTGCCCTTGGTGTCCTCGGCGCCGTTGTTCACCAGCGCCACCTGGGGGTCCTTGCGGCCCATGACCTTTTCGGCATAGACGCTGCCCATGGTGCCGAAGGCGTTGAGCATGTCGGGGCGGCACTCGGCGTTGGCACCGCAGTCCAGCAGCAGGAAATTCTGCTTGGCGCCGGGCATGGGGGTGGCCAGGGCCGGGCGCTTGATGCCCTTGAGGGTGCGCACGATGAGGCTGGTGCCCACGTGCAGCGCACCGGTGGAACCGGCGGAGACAAAGGCGTCGCCCTCGCCGTTCTTGAGCATGGTCAGGCCCTTGATCATGCTGGAATCCGTCTTGTGGCGGGCCGCCTTGACGGGATCGTCGTGCATGTCCACCACTTCGGAGCAGGGAATGATCTCAAAGGGCGTCAGGTCGATCTTGTTTTCGGCGGCGCAGTCCCGGATGGCTTTCTCGTCGCCCAGCAGCGCCAGCGTCATGCCATCACCGAATTCGGCCGCAGCCTGGGCCGCGCCCTGCAGCACACACAGCGGGGCGTTGTCGCCGCCCATGGCGTCAATCAGAATTTTCATTGTACGTCCTCCTCTACCCAGGCCTGCATGGCCCGTTGCGCCGTCTCGGAAAGGGCGGCATAGCGTTCCCGCTTATCGCGGATGGCGTCGATCTCCGGCGTGCGGGGCAGAATGCCCATGTTCGCGCCCATCGGCTGGAAGTCCTTGTTGGGGGTGGTGATATACTGCAGCAGCGCGCCGCACATCGTTTCCGGCGGGGGCGGCGGCAGTTCGCGGCCCTGGAGCCGCGCCAGAATCTGCCGCGCCGCCAACAGACCGCTGGCCGCACTCTCCATATAGCCCTCAAAGCCGGTGATCTGCCCAGCAAAAAATACGTTGGGATGTTCTTTCAGGTATTGCCGGGCTGTCAGCACTCTGGGGCTTTCCAGGAAGGTGTTGCGGTGCATGACGCCGTAGCGCACGAACTCGGCGTGTTCCAGCCCCGGAATCATCGAGAAGACCCGCTTCTGTTCACCCCACTTGAGGTTGGTCTGGAAGCCCACCAGATTGTAGAGGGTACGGGCGGTGTTCTCGGCCCGGAGCTGGACGTTGGCCCAGGGACGGTGGCCGGTGCGGGGGTCCCGCAGGCCCACCGGGCGCAGCGGGCCGAAGCGGATGGTATCGGCGCCGCGGGCGGCCATGACCTCGATGGGCATGCAGCCCTCGTACACCGTCAGGTCGCCGTCAAAATCATGGAGCGGGGCCCGCTCGGCGGCGATGAGCGCTGCGTGGAAGGCCTCGTACTCCTCCTTGTTGAAGGGGCAGTTTAAGTAGTCGGCTTCGCCGCGGCCGTAGCGGGAGGCGGCGAACACCTTGTCGTAATCAAGGCTTTCCGCCGTGACGATGGGCGCCACGGCGTCGTAGAAGCTCAGCCGGTGGTTGCCGGTGAGGGCCGCGATGGCCTCGGCCAGGGCCCCCTCGGTGAGGGGGCCGGAGGCCACCAGCACCGGGACACTCTCGTCCAGGGCGGTGACTTCCTCCCGGTGGATCGTGATGTTGGGGTGGCGCTCCACCTGGTTGGTGACGGCGGCCGAAAAGACATCCCGGTCCACCGCCAGGGCGCCGCCGGCCGCCACCCGGGCGGTCTCGGCGGCGGGTAGCAGGTGGCTGCCCATGGCGCGCATCTCCAGTTTCAGCAGACCGGACGCCGAATCGGGGCGCTCGGCTTTCAGCGAGTTGGAGCAGATCAGCTCGGCAAAACCTTCGCTTTTATGGGCGGGGGAAAACTTGCCGGGTTTCTGCTCGTACAGGTCCACCTGCACCCCGGCGTCGGCCAGCCAGAGTGCGGCTTCGCACCCGGCCAGACCGGCCCCAATGATCTTACATTGCATACTTTCCTCCACGGGAACGGGCGGGGCGGCAGGCCCCGCGGGTTATTTCTTTTCCATCGGCTTGACGAAATCGCAGCCTTCCTTGGCGCAGTAGAGCTGGCCCTTCTTCTTGAACAGGGTGCTGCCGCACTGGGGGCATTTTTCCGCCACCGGCTCGTCCCAGGTCATGAAGTTGCACTTAGGGTAATTGCTGCAGCCGTAGTAGATGCGGCCCTTGGCGCTCTTGCGCACCAGCATGTGGCCGCCGCACAGCGGGCAGAGCCCGCCGGTGTCCTTGACCAGCGGGTGGGCGTTGCGGCACTCCGGGAAGCCGGAACAGGCCACGAACTTGCCGTACCGGCCCGACTTGATGACCATGGGACGGCCGCACTTTTCACAGATCTCGTCGGTGGGGATATCCTCCACCTTGACCCGCTTGCCCTCCATGTTCTTTTCGGCGGTCTCCAGGCTCTTGGCAAAGCCCTGGTAGAATTCGTCCACCGTCTGGACCCAGTCCGCCTGGCCGGCTTCCACCACGTCCAGCTTTTTCTCCATGTCGGCACTGAATTTCACGTCCACAATGGCCGGGAACTGCTCCATCATGACCTGGTTCACCGCCTGGCCCAGCGGCGTGGTCTTGAGCTTTTTCTGGTCCTTTTCCACATAGCCGCGGTCCACAATCGTCGTGATGATGGGCGCGTAGGTGGAAGGACGGCCGATGCCGTTTTCCTCCAGGGCGTGGATGAGGGTGGCTTCGGTGTAGAGCGGCGGCGGCTGGGTGAATTTCTGGTCCGCCGTCAGGGATTTCAGCTGGAGGGTCTGGCCCTGTTCCAGTTCGGGCAGGGCGGTCTCCTTTTTCTGCTTGTCGTCGGTGGACTCCTCATAGAGGGCCGTGAAGCCGTCGAAGGCCACCCGGAAGCCCGAGGCGCGGAAGAGGTAATCCCCCGCCGTGATGGTCACCGACACGGTATCCTGCACGCAATCCGCCATCTGGCTGGCCATGAAACGGCTCCAGATCAGCCGGTAGAGCTTGGCGGTGTCGCCGCTGATGCTCTGCTCCACCTCGTCGGGGGTCAGGTCCGGCATGGAGGGACGGATGGCTTCGTGGGCGTCCTGGGCCGCGGTGGCGGAGCGGGATTTCCACTTGCGTTGGGTCTTGCAGACGTAGTTATCCCCCCAGCGGCCCGCGATGAACTGCTTGGCAGCGGCGGCGGCCTCGTCGGCGATGCGCAGGCTGTCGGTACGCATGTAGGTGATCAGACCCACGGTACCGTGCCCGGCGATGTCCACGCCTTCGTAGAGGGTCTGGGCAGCCCGCATGGTGCGGGTAGCCGAGAAACCGTAGGCGCGGCTGGCGTCCTGCTGCAGGGTGGAGGTGATGAAGGGCGGCGCGGGCTGACGGCGGCGCTTGCCCTTTTCCAGCTTGGAGATGACGTAGTCCTTGCCGTCCAGGGAGGCTACGATGGCGTCGGCCTGTTCCTTGTTGGTGACGGTCAGCTTTTTGCCGTCCGCTCCGGCGGTGAGCCGCGCCACAAAGTGGCTGCGGCTGCCCTGGGGATGCAGGGTGGCATCGATGTTCCAGTATTCGTCGGGCTTGAAGTTTTCGATCTCGATCTCCCGGTCGCGGATGAGCCGCACGGCCACGCTCTGTACCCGGCCGGCGGAAAGCCCCCGGCGCACCTTGCGCCAGAGGAAGGGGCTGAGCTTGTAGCCCACCAGACGGTCCAGCTCTCGCCGGGCCTGCTGGGCGTTGAAGAGGTCCATGTTGATGGCCCGGGGATGGGCCATGCCCTCCTGGACGCCCTTTTTGGTGATCTCGTCAAAGGTCACCCGGTTGGGCGCCGACGGGTCCAGACCCAGGATGTTGGCCAGATGCCAGCTGATGGCTTCGCCTTCCCGGTCCGGGTCGGTGGCCAGCAGCACGCCGTCCGCCTTTTTGGCCTCGGCTTTCAGCTCCTTGACCAGCTTCTGCTTGCCCTTGATGGTGATATATTTGGGGGTGTATCCGTGCTCGACGTCGATGCCAAGCTGGCTCGCCGGCAGGTCGCGCACGTGGCCCATGCTGGCGGTGACTTTATAGTTTCGCCCCAGATACTTGCCGATGGTTTTTGCCTTGGCGGGCGATTCCACAATGACCAGTTTTGCCATAGTCTCCTCCTGATTTCCTTTATAAAGCGATGTACCGCCGGCCCGGCTGCGCCTGGGCGCCGCCGAAAAGCTCCAGTTCGGTACAGGCCGCCAGCACCCGGTTGGCGGGCAGGCCGGTGGCCGCACACAGGGCGTCGATGCCCTGGGCAGTGGGGCCGAGTTTTGCGTAGACCGCCCGGGCATCGGCACTCACCGACGCCGGCGAGAACTCGGCCGGTTCCTTTTCTTCCGCTCCGGCCGCAAGACCCAGCTGCCGTACAATATCCGCCGCCTCGCACAGCGGCTCCGCCCGGTGGGTGCGCAGCAGTTCGTTGGTACCGCGGCTCATGGCGCTGTAGATGCTGCCCGGCACCGCCAGCACCGGACGGCCGTAACCCTCGGCGTGGTGCACCGTGTTCAGGGTGCCGCTGCGCAGCCGGGCTTCCGCCACGCAGACCACCTCGGCCTGGGCCGCGATGAGCCGGTTGCGCGCCAGAAAGGTCCCCGTTGTTTTGCCCTTGTAGTGGGGCGGATATTCACTGCAGACGGCGCCGCCGCCCTCCTCAATCTGACGGC
The DNA here is from genome assembly GCF_025152575.1 of Subdoligranulum variabile. Classification (NCBI taxonomy): domain Bacteria; kingdom Bacillati; phylum Bacillota; class Clostridia; order Eubacteriales; family Oscillospiraceae; genus Subdoligranulum; species Subdoligranulum variabile. The sequence goes on from NZ_CP102293.1 coordinate 1,015,610, forward strand.
GCAGCGGTCCGTTGGCCGCCGGGTAGGTCTTGTCGATGGCGGTGCCGAGAAAGGCAATGGTGGGCGTGCCCGCCGCCACGGCGGCGCGGTGGCCCTCGCTGTCCAGCCCGTCGGCCAGACCGCTGACGATGACGATTCCCTCTTTCGCCGCCCCCAGGGACAGGTCATAGGCGGCCTGCCGCCCGTAGGCGCTGGGTCGCCGGGTGCCCACCATGCCCGCATAGCGGTGCCCGTTGAGGCAGGCCTTGTCGCCGGTGACGTAGAGGACCAGCGGCAGGTCGGGGATCTCCCGCAGGCGGGCGGGATAAAAGGCGTCGTCGGGGGTCAGGATCTCGATGCCCGACAACAGGCAGTGATCCAGCCGTTCTTCGTAATCAAAGGGGGTGGTATCCAGCAGCTGGCGGGCCGCTCCGTCGCTGAGACAGAAAGGCGGTGCTACCATGCCGGAACGCAGCGATTCATAGAGTTCTTCCGGGTCAGGCCAGAGGTCCAGCAGCTCCCGGGCATACTGGCAGGCAGAGCCGACGGCGTCGGCCAGCCACAGCCAGGCAAGTGTCTTGTCCATTCCTTTACACCCCGCGGAAATGCCACAGCAGTACGCTGCCCGCCACACCGGCGTTCAGGCTTTCCACCCGGTCGGTCATGGGGATGCGCACCGCCGCGTCGCAGGCCTGTACCGTCTCGTCGGTCAGACCCTGGCCCTCGCTGCCGATGACCACGCAGACACCGGCGGGGAAATCCCGGCCCTCCTCGTCCAGCGGACGGGAATGGTAGAGGGCCGCCGCCAGGCAGGTCACGCCCCGTTCCCGCAGTCTGTGCAGGGTGCCGGGCAGATTTTCGGTGTGGACCACCGGCAGCCGCCCGGCCGCGCCCATGGAAGAGCGCAGCGTCTTGGGCGAAAAGGGTGCCGCACAGCCCGGGCCCAGCACCACGGCATCAAAGCCGAAGGCTGCGGCACTGCGCAGCAGGGTGCCCACATTGCCGGGGTCCTGCACCCCCTCCAGGGCCAGGATCCGCCGGGCGCTGTCCAGCAGGGCCGGGTCGGTCTGCGGGGTTTCAAACAGCACAAAAACGCCCTGGCTGGATTTGGTCCCGGCCAGTTTTTCCGCCACATGGGGCGCCACCGGCATGGGGTTCAGGGATGCCAGCGCCGGCGTTTTGGCCAGCGCCGCCTCGGTGGCATAGGCCGTGCGGGGCGTGCAGCTCTTGGCCAGTTCCAGGCAGAGCTTGGGGCCTTCCGCAAAGAACAGGCCGTCGGCGGCGCGCTGCTTCTCGGAATCGCGCACAGAACATGCGTATTTGATTTTAGGGTTTTCGCGGCTGGAAATCAAGTCAGTTCGCATAAAATTTACCGTTTTTCCTTATCAGTACAGCGTGGCGCGGGCCAGTGCATACTTGCTCACGCTCAAAGGCGTGCCGGGAATACTGCTGAGCATCCGGCCCAGCCAGGGCGGCAGCGGCTGGTCATATTTGATCTCGAGGATGGTTTTGGGAGCCAGCACCTCCACCATGGGAACGTCGTCCGCAAAGAGCGATTGGCTTTTGGACGCGCGGACATGGCTGTCCAGCGTGATCCGTGCCCGCCCCACGGGAAACACCCAGGCCGTGCGTTCATAGTCGATGAGGGCCGCCGGGATGCGGCTCTCCCCCTGCATGAGGGCGTAGGCCGCCCGGGCCGCGGGGCCGCCGGCCAGCAGCGGTGCGGCATCCCCGGCGATCAGCGCCTGCGCGGCATCCCGGTCCAGCAGGACGCTCTGCTTGTGGGAGGTCTTGGCCCGCTTGGCCTTGATCTCCAGCTTGAGCTGCGCCGTCTGCAGGTCGTACAGCCGCAGCCGCAGCTTCCTGCGTTCGCTTACCCCCAGCAGCTTGTCCTGATAATCCCCATTCCCCGGCGTGTCAAAGTACAGGCTGCGGATGAAATAGGCGCCCTCCGCCGAGTATTTGTCCCGCGGCAGCACGCCGTCCAGCAGCTGCCCCAGCGCGGCGGCCTGGGCGGGAGCCAGCAGGTATTTTTCCTCGTACCGGCGGACCTGCAGTTCGGCGGCCATTACAGGGTTTCCCCGCTGTAGCTCACCAGATTCAGGCTGCGCACCTTGTCGGCGCCCACGGCCTCCCGCACCTGCCCGCCCAGTGCCGCGGCGCTCTGCTTGCGGGTGAAGGAAACCTCATAGGTGAATTCCTCGGTGTCCGCCATCTGGTTGCGCATCCGCAGCTTCCAGGCGCGGGTGTTCTTTTTCAGCACCTCGGTGAGGGCTTTTTCCTCCACGGCGCCGGTGCCGGTGCGCAGCACCAGCAGGTAGGTGGTGGTGTCGTAGAGGTCCAGGTTTGCCAGGCAGACCACCACGGTGAGCACCACGCTGCCCAGCAGACCGATGAGATACATCTCACTGCCGCAGGTCAGGCCGATGGCAATGGCCCAGAACAGGAAGGCGATGTCCCGCGGTTCCTTGACGGCTGTGCGGAAACGGATGATGGACAAGCTGCCCACCATACCAAGGCTCAGGGCCAGGTTGGAGCCGATGGCCTGCATGACCAGCGTGGTGATGATGGCCACCAGCAGCAGCGTGAGGTTGAAGTCCTTGGAGTAGACGGTGCCGCGGTAGGTCTTGCGGTAGACAAAGTAGAGAAGCATGCCCAGCACCACGGCCATCGCCAGCGACAGGCAGACCTGAGTGAGGGAGATGCTGGTGTTGCTTTCCAGCAGGTATTCCAGAATTTGACGTTTGCTCATCGTTCGTCATCCTTTGCTTTGTTGTTCAGATGCCGTTCTCGGCTTCGGCCAGGTGCATATCCAGATATTCCAGCAGGTCGTCGGCGCGGTTGGTCAGGAAATCACACAGCGTGGCGTAATCGGCCTGCCATTGTTCCATCGTCATCTCTTCGGCGGAAGATTCGCTGTCGGTGAGTTTGTCGGCCAGCGGCGCCAGCACCGTGGTCTCCACCTTCTGGCGGGTGATGTTGCGCTCCATCTCGGGTTCCAGCTGGGCGCACCATGCCTCGAAGGCCGGCAGGATATGCTCCGGCGCATAGGTGGTTTCCATCGCCGTGCGGAATTTTTCCGCGAACCGGGTGCGGAATTCCTCATATTCCCACAGTTTCTGGAACAGAAGCTGCTGGATGTTGGTATCCTGCGCCGGGTTATCCAGAAGATCCCCGATGGGGTCCATAAAACCGTAGATCAGGGACTGATCCAGGTCGTTGAGCAGGAATCGCCACCGCCCGTCGGCATATCGGCTGGATCCCTCATCAGCCTTCCAGATATAAATATTGCTGGGCATCCGCAGACCGTCCCAGTTGTTGGAATACAGCTGCGGGATGGCGTAGTCGATAAAGGAGTCGATGTCAAAGGTTTCGCAAAGCCAGTTCCAGCTGCTTTCGCTGCAGGGCAGTTCCTTCAGGGTACTTTCCAGCGCTGCAATGGAATTGTCCTCGTCCGGCTCGGCGTGGGTACAGATGACCACCGAATCCGCATCCACCCCGTACTGCCGCTCGATCAGTTCCGCATTTTTGCTTTCCCGCGCGCAGTAGATGCCCCAGTACTCATCCTCCAGGTAAAGCACCACCGGCACATTGTACTGGGTGCCCAATCCGGTACCATAAAGATAGTTGTTCCAGAACCCGTCCACATAAAAATACTGCCAGCTGCCGTTGCCCGGACCCTTGAGGGAAAATCCCCCCGGGGTGTCCTCGATCCCGGCCTGCGCCAGTTTTTCCTCCGATGACCCGGTCAGATGCACCGAAAGGTTCTTCATCTGCATCCAGAGCCGGGTTGCCTGACCGGCGACGGAGATCCGGCTGTCCAGACTGCCGGTATCTTCCTCCCCGATCAACTGGATCTGTGCGTCGATCTCCTCTCCGGACAGGAAATTGGCCTGGTACTCCTGACTGCCCTGCTGCATCATGGTGTAGTAGGTCGCGCCCGGCGTGTAAATTCCCTCTGCGCCGAACAGGTCCTGCTCGTCGGCTGTGATGCTGATGACCGGCAGCGTGTGGGCCTCCACCCCCACCCAGTAGGTCGCAGCCCTGCACTCCTCCGACCAGGAGCCATCCTTATATATCCGGGCCGTGATGGTGGTGGCTTTATCCACCGGATCCGGCGCGTACCGGTACGCATAGCTTTTGAGGAACAGGGACTCCCCCTGTTCAAACCGGTTGGGCAGGGACACATACCGGTTGGGTTCTCCCGCCCGGCTTTCCACCGTGATGGGACCGGTGTACAGCGTGCCGTTTTCAGCCGGATCGCTGCCGTCGGTGGTATAGAAGATCAGGGCATCGGGGTCATCGGTGGAGAGTGCCACCTCCACCGGCTCGTCATAGAATCCGGCCGGCAGAGAGAATTCCGCAGTCCCCAGGTTCGCCTCCCGGTTTTCGTCCAGGAAATCCACAGGATTGGCCGCTCCCGGCGTGGCTGTGGCAAAGGTACCCTTGTCCTCGCCGTTGCCGAAGGCCCGGCCATAGGTAATGTCGAAGTCCTGCTCGGGATATTTCAGGTGATCCACCAGTTCCCCGTCGGCATCGTAGAGATAGAGGGTCTCTCCCCGGGTCTTGAGGGCAAAGGCGGTGTGGCAGTATCCCGCCGGATCAACGGTATCGGCACCGTCGGCGAAAAGGACCAGATAGTCCTCCAGCACGGTGCCGTCCGGGAAGGTCCAGCGGTCGGGGTCATCCTTGTCATCGGTCAGCGTCCAGCCCGACAGGTCGATGGTCCCGCCGTAAGGATTGTACAGCTCGATCCAGTCCCCGCAGTTTCCGTTGCCGTCCTGCAGACCCGACAGATTGTGGGCGCAGATCTCGTTGATGACCACCATCCTGTTGCCGTAGCCCCGGGAACGCGCCGCGATGCGGTCCACTTCCCAGAGGCAGACGCCGCCCAGCGCCGCCAGTGCCAGCACCGGCGGCAGAAAGCGCCTGAGTTTGTTTGCGGCCGTGGGCATGGTGCGATTTTCTCCTTTATGCAAGAAAGACGCATGCGCCTGCGCGCGTGCGTCTCTTGTGTGTTGCTATTACAGAGCCTTCTTGGCGGTCTCGACCAGCGCGTTGAAGCTGGCGGCGTCATGGATGGCCATCTCGGACAGCATCTTGCGGTTCAGCTCGATGCCGGCCTTCTTCAGGCCGTTCATGAAGGTGGAGTAGTTCATGCCCTGGGCACGCACCGCGTTGTTGATGCGGGTGATCCACAGGTTGCGGAACTGACGCTTCTTCAGCTTGCGGCCGACGAAGGCGTAGTTGCCGGATTTCATGACGGCCTGCTTGGCCATGCGGAAGTGCTTGGACTTGGAGCCGTAGTAGCCCTTCGCCAGTTTGAGAGTCTTGGCACGACGCTTGTGCGTCATGGTAGCGCCTTTAATACGAGCCATGTTTATATCTCCTTTATACTCTGGTAGTTATCTGACCTTGTGTTTCCCCTTGCGGAAATCAGCCGCCGTAGGGCATCATCTTGCGGACGGTAGCCTCGTTGGTCTTGTCGACGTACTTGGGCATACGCAGGCCGCGGGTGAGCTTGGTGGTCTTCTTGGTCAGGATATGGCGGCGCTTGGACGCGTTGCGCTTGATCTTGCCGGAAGCAGTCATCTTGAAGCGCTTCTTGGCGCCGGACAGGGTCTTGAGCTTCATTTTAGCCATTGTTGTTTCCTCCTGAAGAGTTCGTTTTTACTTGTTGGGTACGGGGGACATGAACATCATCATGCTGCGGCCCTCCAGTTTGGGCTGCTTGTCGATGACGGCCTTGCCCGCCAACGCCTCGGCAAACCGCTTGTGGACGTCCAGACCCAGGCTGGTGTGCGCCATTTCACGGCCGCGGAACCGAATGCTGACCTTGAGCTTGTGACCCTGCTGCAAAAATTTGGCGGCCTGGTTCACCTTGGTGTTGAAGTCGTTGACGTCGATGTTCAAAGAAAGACGGATCTCCTTGACTTCCACCACTTTCTGGTTCTTCTTGGCTTCCTTTTCCTTCTTCTGCATCTCGAACCGGTACTTGCCGTAGTCCAGGATCTTGCACACCGGCGGCTTGGCCTGCGGTGCCACCTTGACCAGGTCGAGGTCTTTGTCGATGGCCATGCGCAGGGCGTCGCGGGGGCTCATAATCCCCATCTGCGCGCCGTCCGCCCCGATCAGGCGGATTTCTTTGTCGCGGATCTGCTCATTGATTTCCAGTTCCTTGGAATTGCTGTTGCTGGCGATTGGAACACACCTCCCACAAGTGTATGATAGAAAAGATAAAAGCGGCTACCAAAAAAGCAGCCGCCGAACATACGAAAGCGCGCACCTGAAGTGCGTTTCTCTGGTATGACCCGGGATTGTACATCCGCAAGGTGAGCCGACGGCATACTGCCGGTTGCTGCTTTTTTTACAGGCATTACTATACCACAGCCGCCGGGGGATGTCAAGGGTTTTGCGGGAATCCCACAGAAATTCGCAAATTCATATAGCCAACCGGGTCCGAATATGGTATGATAGTAAGCTGAAGACTTGTAGTGTGTACAAAAATACAGCAAGAGGAGTCTTTTTGCATGAGTGAAAACAAAAAACTGCGCGTAGCGCTGTTTTTCGGCGGGGTCTCCAGCGAGCACGAGGTCAGCTGCGTTTCGGCGTCGGCCTGGCTGCGCGCCCTGAATGAGGCGCCCTGTGCCGGACGATATGAGGTCTTTCCCGTCGGCATCACCAAAACCGGCCGCTGGCTGGCCTGCCATCCCACCCCGGAAGCCATGGCGGACGGCAGCTGGGAGCAGGGCGCCGACTGCGTCCCCTGCATCCTGAGTCCCGACCGCGGCGACCACGGCGTCTGGCTGCTGCGTGACGGCCAGGCCGAGCTGGTGCCCATCGACATCTGCGCTCCCGTAATGCACGGCAAGAACGGCGAGGACGGCACCATCCAGGGTCTGTTCGAGATGGCCCGCATCCCTTACGTGGGCTGCGGCGTGCTGGCCAGTGCGGTCTGCATGGACAAAGCCCTGGCCAACACCGTGATGGACGCCGCCGGGGTTCCCCACTGCCGCTGGACCAGCGCCATCCGCGCCGAGGTGGAACAGGACCGGGCCGCCGTGCTGGACCGGGCTGAAGCTGCGCTGGGCTATCCCATCTTCGTCAAGCCCGCCAACGCCGGTTCCAGCGTGGGCATCTCCAAGGCCGCCGACCGGGCCGCACTGGACGCCGCCCTGGATGTGGCCCTGCGGGAGGACGACAAGGTCGTGCTGGAGGAATTCATCGACGGCCAGGAAGTGGAGTGTGCCGCCATCGGCAACCCCGACGATCCCGCAAACATCACCACCACCCGTCCCGGCGAGATCCTGGCCGGTGCGGAATTCTACACCTACGACGACAAGTACAAAAACGGCGTTTCCCAGACCGTCATTCCCGCCCATCTGAGTGAGGAAAAGCTGGACGAAGTAAAGGCTGAGGCCCGCAAGGCCTATCTGGCGCTGGGCTGTGCCGGGCTGTCCCGCTGCGACTTCTTTGTGGAGCGGGGCACCGGCCGGGTGCTCTGCAACGAGCTGAACACCCTGCCCGGCTTCACGGCGATCAGCATGTACCCGAAGTTGATGGAGCACGAAGGAGTGAACTTCCCGCAGCTGGTGGACCGGCTGCTGCAGCTGGCGGTCCGCCGCCGTAAGGGGGCTTACTGATGGACAAAAGACCCATCGGTGTATTTGACAGCGGCCTGGGCGGCCTGACCGCCGTGCGGCAGCTGCGCCGGGTACTGCCCGGCGAGGACATCGTCTACTTCGGCGACACCGGCCGGGTGCCCTACGGTTCCCGCGCCCGGGACACCATTGTACAGTACGCCCGGCAGGACATCCGTTTTCTGCTGAGTCAGGATGTGAAGTTCATCATCGCCGCCTGCGGCACGGTGTCCTCCACCTTCCCGCCGGAGGAAGCCGCCCGGCTGCCGGTGCCCTACACCGGCGTGGTGGGCGCCGCCTCCCGGGCCGCGGTGGCCGCCACCCGCAACCGCAAGATCGGCATCATCGGCACCGCCGCCACCATCCGCAGCGGCTCCTACGCCGCCGTCATCCGGGACATGATGCCCGACGTCCAGATCACCGCCAAGGCCTGCCCGCTGTTTGTGCCCCTGGTGGAAAACGGCTATGTGCAGGACGGCAACCCCGTGACCCAACTGGTCATCTCGGATTATCTGGAATCGGTGCGGGCCGCCGGTATTGACACCCTGATCCTGGGCTGCACCCACTATCCCCTGCTGAAAAAGATGATCGGGGATTATGTGGGGGAATCGGTCACCCTGATCGATTCCGGCAAGGTCACCGCCCAGGCCGCCGCCGCCGCGCTGGCCGACCTGGACCTGCTCAACGGCCGCAGCGAGGGCGGCACCGCGCGGTACTATGTCAGCGACACCCCCGACAATTTTGCCGAGCAGGAAATGCTGTTTCTGGGCGAGTACGCCGGCGGTCCCGTCCAGCGCATCGCCATTGAATCCTATTGAGGAATCGAAAATTTTATGGAAGAAAAGTATCTCATCACCATCAAAGGCACGATGGAGCAGGACGGCAAAAGCGATACCGTCGAGCTGATGACCCGCGGATCCCTCGTGCACAAGGACGGCGCCTACTATATTATCTATAAGGAAACCGAGGCCACCGGCTACGAGGGCTGCACCACCACCGTCAAGGTGGCCGAGGACGCCCGCAAGGTTTCCATGCTGCGGTTCGGCAAGGTGCCCAGCCAGCTCATCATCGAGAAGGGCACCCGCCATCTCTGCCATTACGAGACCGGCTACGGCGCCATCAGCCTGGGCGTGGCGGCCGACATCATCGAGCACGAACTCAGCGAGGAGGGCGGCAAGCTGAAATTCAGCTACACCCTGGATTCCGGGGCGGAGAATTTCATCAGCCGCAATCTGGTGGACATCACGGTGGATGTCCTGCCGCCCCAGCCTGACCAACCCGAATAACCAAATCCAACCGGAGGTTTTATATCATGGACTATCAGAACTACAACCCCCGCCTGGCGGCCCTGACCGAGGCGCGGACCCTGCTGACCGACGCAGCCAAGGCGGCCATGGCCGAGGGCACGCTGCCCCAGGCGGACCTGCCGGACTTTATCGTGGAAATTCCCGCCGATGTGAAAAACGGCGACGTGGCCTCCAACCTGGCCATGGCCGGTGCCCGGGTGTTCCACAAGGCCCCCCGCCAGATCGCCGAAGCCATCACCGCCAAACTGGACCTGAACGGCACCCTGTTTGCCGGGGTGGACATCGCCGGGCCCGGTTTCATCAACCTGTTCCTGGGCCAGGACTGGTTCACCAGCGTGCTGCGCGCCGCCTGTGCCAACCCCGAATACGGCCGCACCGACGCCGGCGCCGGCAAGCGCTACAACGTGGAATTTGTCTCGGCCAACCCCACCGGTCCCATGCACATGGGCAACGCCCGGGGCGGCGCCCTGGGCGACTGTCTGGCCGCCTGCCTGGACTGGGCGGGTTATGACGTGACCCGCGAGTTCTACATCAACGACGCGGGCAACCAGATCGAGAAGTTCGGCAAAAGCCTGGCCATCCGCTACCTGCAGCTCTACAAGGGCGAGGAAGCCTGCCCGCTGCCCGCCGAGTGCTACCAGGGCGCCGACATCATCCAGCGCGCCAAGGAGTTTGCCGAGGTCCACGGGGACGCCTATGTCAACGCCGACTTCGAGGAGCTGAAGAAGGCCATCGTGGCCGACGCCCTGCCCAAGAACATTGCCGGGCTGCAGCGGGACCTGGGCAAGTACCGCATCCAGTACGACGTCTGGTTCCACGAGAGTGACCTGCACAAGAGCGGTGCGGTCCAGGCCGTGGTGGACAAGCTGCTGGAGACCGGTGCCTGCTACAAGGCCGAGGACGGTGCCATCATGTACCGCAGCGCCCAGTACGCCGCCAAGTACGGCGTGGCCAACAAGCGCAAGACCGAGGACGGCAGCGAGGAGGAGGCCAAGGACGAGGTGCTGGTGCGCGCCAACGGCATCCCCACCTACTTTGCCGCCGACATTGCCTACCATTATAATAAGCTGGCGGTGCGCGGCTTCGACAAGGCCATCGACGTCTGGGGCGCCGACCACCACGGCCATGTGGCCCGCATGAAGGGCGCCATGGATGCCATCGGCCTCCACGGCGAGCAGCTGGATGTGGTGCTCATGCAGATGGTCAACCTGATGCGGGACGGCAAACCCGTGCGGATGAGCAAGCGCACCGGCAAGGCCATCACCCTCACCGATCTGCTGGACGAGGTGCCCATCGATTCCGCCCGGTTCTTCTTCAACCAGCGGGAGAGTTCCTCCACCCTGGACTTTGACCTGGATCTGGCCGTGCGCAACGACAGCGAAAACCCTGTCTACTACGTCCAGTACGCCCACGCCCGCATCTGCTCGCTGCTGAAAAAGCTGGAGGAGCAGGGCGTCGCCTTCCAGGGTGTGGACAGCATCGATGCCAGCGTCCTCACCGATCCCTCCGAACAGGCGCTAATCCGTCTGCTGGCCGCCTTCCCGGCCGAGATTGTCGCCGCGGCGGACAAGTATGACCCCGCCCGCATCACCCGCTACTGCATCGATGTGGCCACGGCCTTCCACCGCTTCTACAATGCCTGCCGCATTCTGGACGCCGAGGGCGCCGTGCAGCAGAACCGCATCGCCCTGAGCCTGGCGGTGCGCGGCGTGATCCACAACATCCTGACCATGTTCAAGGTCAACGCCCCCGAATCCATGTAAAACCACCAAAAAAGCCGCCGTTCCGAATGGAACGGCGGCTTGTCTTTACACGACCCCAACGTATCCATTGTACCATGCCGTGATAGACTTTTCAATCCGTAATATGTACAAATAATTCCTTGTAAGGTTGTGGATTCTGCGAATGGACGATATTCCTGGGCTGTGCTATAGTATAGTCACAGAAAGAAAACAGCCGGAGATAAGGAGCTAAGAACTCCAAGAGAAGCCACTTTCCAAAGGAACCTCATCAAAGACCGATCGTGAACAGATCGACATCTTAAAGCAGATTTTCTAAAGTTCTTGAAAATCAGGTTAAGATAAGATCCAGTTGGAAAGATCAAACTTCTTCTACAAAAGCTGGTTTGAAAATCCTCTTCTGAAAGATCCTTTTACAAAGAGCGATGGCTTTTCTAAAAGTAAGTAAGAAGAAAGACCTTTCAAACAAAGGTTTTTGAAAAGCAAGAATCTGATCTTGAAAACAAAATCTTATAAAACTTGAAACAAGAGAATGAAACGGAAACACTTTAAGGACTCCGATCCAGCAGCACGAGGGCAGCCGAGGAACCGGAAAGATGATGTAAAGGCCGCCGGCAGGATTCGCAAGGAAGGAGGCTCAGATCCAATGGCAAACTTTAAAGATCCCATTCATCACCGGCGGGCCTGGGCCTGCTGACGCGAAAGAACCACATCAAAAGCCGCAGGTCGTAACCTGTAAAAGAATTATACCAAACGATGGTTGGTTCATAACAAAATGTGTTAGCAGACTCAGGGTCCCGTCAAAGAAAGACCCCTAGCATAAAATATAGATTAGGATGAAAGAAGGCTGGTAGATGATGAAAGCCACCACCCCGCCGAACAGGATATACCTGAATTTCACCTGATCCATAAGGAGACACTCCAATGTACTAGAGTTAAGAGGATTCTTCCTCAGCATCAGACCCCTACCCCAGGAACGATCTAAGTAACCGCAAGTTTCTTACTCCGTTCCACAAATGCTCTTCAGCAAATAACGAACCAGAGGGTAAGTCCAATGTACTACGGTTAGCAAAGATCCTGAAAGGGCAAGTAAAATTCGCTAAAAGATAGGATGAGGTACTCATGACGATGAGTAAACAGTCCGAAAAATAACGAACAAGGGTTATGAGGCTATGACTCCAAAGAAGTAAGATCGCCGGGGCTGTACAGAAATGTACGGCCCCGGCTTTTTGGATCTTTCCCCTTCCCGGCAAACCCGCCGGGCTTTTCACAGCCAAAACCGGGCACCCGTCTTTCCCGACGGACGCCCGGTTTTTGTATGTCTTTTCTCTGCTCACAGCATGCAGCGCATGGTACGGCGGGCTTCCACAAAGTCGTGGGCCTCGTACAACTCGATGGCGTTGGTGTTCTGGGCCAGCACCCCCAGCTCCAGGTATTCCAACCGGCGGTCCCGGGCCCAGCGCTTGGCCGCCCCCAGCAGGGAACTGCCGATGCCCTGGCACCGATGGTCCCGCAGCACCACCAGGTCATACAAGCTGGCATACCGGTGGGGCAGCACACAGCTAAACTCCGGCGTCCAGCCCGCGTACACCACCAGGGCCAGCCCTACCACGGTCCCCTCCTGCTCTGCAAGCAGAAAATCCGCGTCGGTGGATTCGATGAACTTCAGGATCGGCTCCTCCTCCCGCGGGGCGGCACAGAAGAAGTCCGGCTGCAGATCCACCATCTCCTCATCCAGCACACGATACAAAGCCAGGATGGACGGCAGATCCGCCGCCACGGCGGGACGGATCACAGTTTTTGGCATGGCACAAGCCCCCTTTTGTGGAAAATTTGCAATGGAAAAAGACAGCACACGGCCGCCGGCCCCGCCGCCCCCTGCGGGAACGGCCGGTCCTTCAGCGCCGCATCGCTGTCTTCTGGTTTTGGCGGCGCTGTTGGCAGACCGCACTGCGTGGAAATATCCTGCTTTTTACTTGATCTCCTGGATCGTGTAGGTGAAGCCGTACTCCTCCTGCAGCTTCTTCACCGCAGGCTCGCAGTCCTCAATGAAGGTGGGGGCGTAGACGCTCTGGCCGTTGTGGGCCTTCTTGTACTCCTCCACGATCTCGTTGAGCTTCACCCAGCCCTCGTCTGCCTTGGCCTGGTCCATATCCTTGGGGAAATCGATGATGAATTCGCGATGTTTGGGAATCCGTGCTTTCATGTTGGTTCACTCCTGGTTGTTTTATAATAATATACAAATCGTATATTATTTGTTATTTTATACGATGTTGAAACACCGGCGGGCATTTTCCGCCGTGCGGTCCAGCACCGCCTGGGCATCCATCTGCCAGATGGTGCCGATGTATTCCGCCACGTGGGCGATGTTGCGGCTGTCGTTGCGACGGCCGCGCACCGGTTCGGGGGCCATGTAGGGGCAGTCGGTCTCCAGCACCGCCCACTGGGGGTCGATGGCCGCCAGCACCTTGGCGGCCCGCTTGGCCCCCTTGTAGGTCACCGCGCCGCCGAACCCCAGGTACATCCCCTGCCCGCTGATCCAGGCTGCGTCCTCGGCACTTCCGCTGTAGCAGTGCAGCACGCCGCGGGGTTTGTACCGGCGCAGCAGCTCGTACATCTCGGCGTGGGCTTCCCGGTCGTGCACCGACACGGGCAGATCCAGTTCCGCCGCCAGCTGCAGCTGGGCCTCAAACAGTTCGTACTGTTCCTGGCGGGGCACCGGCCAGTGATGGTCCAGGCCGATCTCCCCCACCGCCACCACGGCCTTGTCCTCAAAGAGGGGCCGCAGGGCTTCCAGTTCCGCCCGCCAGTCGCCGTGATAGACCGCAACGGTGGGGGCGTCCTCCTCGATGAGACTCTCGGGGTGGATGCCCACTGCCGCGTGGAAATAGGGCAACTGATGAGCCAGTTCTACCGCCCGGGGCGCATCCCCCGAATGGGTGGCACATTCCAGCACCCCAGCCACGCCGCCAGCAGGCAGCGCGGCCAGCAGTTCGGCGCGGTCGGCGTCAAACTGGTGGGAACAGTAATGGGCATGGGTATCGAAAATATTCTGCATGGTTCACTCCGTTCGGGACCGCGGGGCGCGGTTGACAAGGAAGATGCCGCCGCACACCAGCACCAGTGCCGCCAGATAATTCCACTGGAAAAGGGGTTCCCCGTTGAGCAGCGCCGACAGCAGCACGTTCATCACCGGGATGATGAGGCCGAAGACGCTGATGCGGGAGACGGGGTTGTTTTTCATGAGCAGTGCCCACAGCACATACCCGGCGCCGGAAATGAACGCCAGGAAGAGCAGCACCGGAATACCGGCGGCACTCTGGGGGTGCAGGCTGCCGCCCAGGGCAATTCCCAGGACGGTCAGCGCCAGGCCCCCCACGCCGAGGTTCAGGCAGCAGACCGAAAAGCTGTCGGCCTTGCGGGTGACAGCCTTGTTCCAGGGCCCCGCCACCGTGAAGATGCAGGACGCAATGAGCATGTAGGCCATGCCCCACCCGCTGCCGCCGCCGTGGTTGCCCAGGGTGACCACCAGCACGCCGCCGAAGCCCAGCACACAGCCCAGTGCCTTGGCCGGGGTCATGCGGTCGGCTTTTCCGTAGAGGAAATGGGCCAGAATCACGCCGAGAAAACTCTGGGTGCTGTTGAGGATGCCGCCCAGGGCGCCGGTGAGCAGCGCCACCGCCGAGTAGTAGAAGAAATACTGGGCGGCCGTCTGCCAGAGGCCCAGGGCGCAGCATTCCGCCAGCACCCGGCCCCGGGGCATAGGCAGCGGTTTACGGTTCAGCACCGCGCCGCACACCCAGACCAACAAGGCGCTGAGCATGAAGCGGACGCCCGCAAAACAGAGGATGGACGGGGTATCGGCTGCATCGATGGCAAAGAGCCGGTAGCCCATCTTGATGAAGGGAAAGGCCGCGCCCCACAGCACATTGCAAAGGATGGCCATGGCCACCGCGGCCGCCGGGTGGCCGAAAAAGTCATCCAGCCGGGAGGGTTTGGTCTGCAAGGTTGTCCCCCTTGCCCGATCAGTGGATGCGGGCGCCCGCGGGGACGTTGTCGGGATAGAAGGCGATGGCGCAGCCGCCGTCCACGTCGGTATCGGCGGCGACGATCATGCCCTCGCTGACATACTTGCCCTTCATCATGGGACGGGGGGCCAGGTTGGCCACAATGCCCACCTTCTTGCCGATGAGGTCTTCCGGCGCAAACCACTTGGCGATGCCGGAGAGGATGCAGCGCTCCCGCTCGCCGTCAAAGACGGTGAGGTGCAGCAGCTTCTTGCTCTCCTTCATCCGCTCGCAGGCGCGGATCTCGGCGACGCGCATCTCCACCTTGCAGAAGGTATCGAAGTCGATCTCCTCCTCATGGTCACCGATGAGCTCGGCGCTGGCCGCCGGGGTCTCGGTCTTTTCGGGCTCCGCCGGGGCCTGGGCTGCCTGGGCAGCGGCCTTCTGGGCAGCCTCCAGGGCTTCCAGCTCGGCCAGCTCCTTGGCAGTGTCGATGCGGGGGAAGATGTTCTCGCCCTTGTGCAGGGTGGCGGTGACGGGCAGCGTGCCGAAGGCGGCGGCGCTGTCCCAGGTCTTGCCCTCGTCGGCCACGTTCAGCTGGCCGAAGATCTTCACGCAGGTGTCGGGCATAAACGGCTGCAGCAGCACCGTGCAGATGCGCAGCGTCTCGGCCAGGTTGTAGAGCACCCGGGCCAGACGGGGCTTGGTCTCCTCGTTCTTGGCCAGCACCCAGGGGGCGGTGGCGTCGATATACTTGTTGGCCGCATCGATGACGTCGAACACATCGGCCAGGGCGTTCTGGAAAGCATAGGCTTCCATATCGGCCTCATAGCGGGCGCGCAGACCCTTGGCCTTTTCCAGCAGGGCGTCGTCCTCGGGGCCGGCGGCCTGGTTCTCCGGCAGGGTGCCGCCGAAGTACTTGTCCGCCATGGCCGTGGTGCGGGACAGCAGGTTGCCCAGGTCGTTGGCCAGGTCCATGTTGATGCGGTTGATCAGCAGCTCATTGGAGAAGTTGCCGTCCGAGCCGAAGGGGAAGTCCCGCAGCAGGAAGTACCGCAGGGCGTCGGCGCTGTAGCGCTCGGCCAGCAGGTAGGGGTCCACCACGTTGCCCTTGGACTTGGACATCTTGCCGCCATCCAGCAGCAGCCAGCCGTGGCCGTAGACGTGCTTGGGCAGAGGCATCTCCATGCTCATAAGCATAGCGGGCCAGATGATGGAGTGGAACCGGACGATCTCCTTGCCGATGAAGTGGACGTCGGCGGGCCAGAAAGTCTCGTAATCGCTGTCGGGATACTTGTCGTTCATGAAGCCCAGCGCCGTGGTGTAGTTGAACAGCGCGTCGATCCAGACGTAGACCACATGCTTGGGATCAAAGTCCACGGGGATGCCCCACTTGAAGCTGGTGCGGGAGACGCACAGGTCGTCCAGGCCCGGGTCGATGAAGTTGTGCACCATCTCATTGACGCGGGAACGGGGCAGCAGGAAGTCGGTGTTGACCAGCAGGTCCCGCACCCGGTCGGCGTACTTGGACAGACGGAAGAAGTAGGCTTCCTCCTCGGCGTCCACCACCGGACGGCCGCAATCGGGGCAGCAGCCGTTGACGAGCTGGCTCTCGGTCCAGAAGCTCTCGCAGGGGGTGCAGTACTTGCCCTTGTAGGTGCCCTTGTAGATGTCGCCCTTGTCGTACATCTTCTTGAAAATCTTCTGGATGGCACCCACATGGTAGTCGTCGGTGGTGCGGATGAACCGGTCGTAGCTGATGTTCATCAGCTTCCACAGGTCCTTGACGCCCTTGGGGCCTTCCACGATGTTGTCCACAAACTGCTGGGGGGTGACGCCGGCCTCCTTGGCCTTGAGTTCGATCTTCTGGCCGTGTTCGTCGGTGCCGGTCAGGAACATGACGTTGTACCCCTGCAGCCGCTTGTAGCGGGCCATGGCGTCGGTGGCGACGGTGCAGTAGGTGTGGCCGATGTGCAGCTTGTCGCTGGGATAATAGATCGGCGTGGTGATGTAGAATTTTTTCTGTTCCATGTGCGATTCCTTCCTCATTCCATAGTCTGTATCAGAATCCGACGGGCGTCACGCCGCAGGCCAGCAAAGCATGGCGGCAGAGGACCTCGGTACTGTCGATGAAAAAGTTGTCCAGGTGTTCGTCCCGCTTGACGAGACTCAGTTCGGTGCAGCCCAGCACCGCCCTGTCGCAGCCCTGGGATTTCAGGTCCGCCACCGCGGCGGCAAACTTGACCATATTGGCGCGGCGGCCCTGCTTGATGTCGTCGTAGATCACCGAGGTGATGCCCTTCTGGTGTTCCGGCGAGGGCTGGGCCCACCCGATGCCCGCCCGCTGGCAGGCCAGCTGGTAGGTTTCGGCGGCCAGGGTGCCGTCGGTGGCCAGGATGCCCAGCTTGGTGCAGCCGGACGCCTTGGCGTCCTCCACCGTGAGGCGGGGCATGTTCAGCACCGGCACCGGCAGGGCTTCGGCCAGGCGGTCATAAAAATAATGGGCGGTGTTGCAGGGAATGGCCAGCACGGTGGCACCGTAGTTCACCAGACTGAAGCCATCCTGCTCCATGACGGCGAAGGGGTCTTCCTTGCTTTTGCCCAGAATGAACGCCGTGCGGTCCGGCGTGGACGCGCGCGACGAGATGACGATATCGATATGGTCCTGGTCACAGGTGGCCGGGGTATGGTCAATAAGCATCTGGTACAGATAGCAGCTGGCGGCAGGCCCCAGCCCGCCCAGAATGCCCAGCACAGGCTTGCGCGGCAGATCCTTTTGCGGCGTGGCGCACCCCTCCTTTATACACTAAGATATTGTATATTATAAGCCGCCGGGCGGGAATATGCAAGCCAAAATCGGTGATGTTCCCGTCTGGCCGGCCATCCTTCGGTTTTCAGCCGGAAAGCCTTGCTTGCGGCCATCCCCTTTTTTTGCTACAATGGGGAAAAGTCCGCCTTTCATCCAGGACATCCACACCCGGGGAGAATACACATCCAATGAAACTTTCTATTCTGCGCCAGAAAGCGGAGCCCTTCTGCAGCCGCCTGTTCAACGGGCTGTGCCTGCTGCTGTTTGCCTTTTTGTTCTGCAGCAGCCTGACTTCCTCCTGGCTCAATCATGAAGTGGACGACGAATTTGTCTACTACCAAAAAGATTCCCTGTTCGGCAACCTGCTTTTGCTGATTCTGACCCTGGCAGGGCTGACGCTGCTGGCCCATCTGCTCCAAAAGCTGGTTTGCCGCCCTCGTATGAATTTACTGGCGCTGGGTGCCTCCGCACTGGCAATCGGCATCAGTCTCTACTGGGTACAGTCTTCGGGGACCTACCCGCGCGCAGATCAGGAATTCATCTGGGAACAGGCACAGCTGTTCAATGCCGGGGATTTCAGCGGCCTGCAACCCGGCGGTTACGTGGCAATTTATCAACAGCAGCTGGGCATCATCACCGTGCTGCGCATCCTGGATTGGATTGCCCCCTTTTTCCACACCCAGGGCTGGTATCTCTTCCAACTGTTTTCCGCCCTGACCACCGGGGTGCTGGTCTACGCCGGGTTCCGCATCGTGGCGCTGCTCACCCACGACCAGCGCACCGCCGGACTGCTCTATCTGCTCCTCGCGCTGGTCTGTGCCCCCATGTATCTGTACACTTCCTTTGTCTACGGCGAGTCCAGCTCCACCGCCTTTTCCATGCTGGCGGCCTGGATGTTCCTGGAATACCGTAAGACGCCACGGGTTTCCTGCCTGATCGGTTTATATTTTTCCACAGCTCTGGCACTGCTGCTGCGCACCAACACGATCATCGTATTCATTGCCTTTGCTATCGTGGTGGTGATCCAGCTTTTGCGGAAGGCAACACGGCACCAGGCGGTGATCGGACTGGCTCTTCTGCTGGCGATGCTCACCCCCACCGCGTTGACACAGACCCTCTACGGTGACAAAATTCCCGAAGAGAGCAAGACCATGCCCGCCATACTTTTTATTGCAATGGGAACCAATGACGATGTCCCCAATGCCGGGTGGTACAACAGTTACAGTTATCTGCTTTACCAGGACTGCGACTATGATCCCCAGTCCGCTTATCCGGAGGCCCGTGGGTATCTTGTGAGTTTTTGGGCACGATGCCGGGAAGATCCCGCTTATGCCGTGGATTTTTACAACCGCAAGATTTCCTCCCAGTGGAATGCCCCCATGTACCAGTGCATCTTCATGAACAGCCGGGTGGAGGGCCCCCAGACCGCCCTGGTGCAGGATCTGTACCAGGGTGAGGGCAACCGGCGGCTGACCGATTTCATGAATTTCTACCAGTCGCTGATCTACGGCGGCGTGCTGGTCTTCACGATTTTTGCCCTGAAAAGGCGCGTTTCTCTGGAACAGGATCTGCTCCTCATCGCCGTGTTCGGCGGCTTCCTCTTCTCGGTGCTGTGGGAAGCCAAGGCCCGGTATGTCTTCCCCTACTTTCTGCTGATGATCCCCTGTGCCGCTGTGGGCATCAGCGCCCTGATCACCGGGTTCCGCCGTCGTTTTATCAGAACCGCCTGATTTCATCTGCAAGTCATGACCCCCGGCCTGGCCGGGGGTTTTTATTTCGCTAAAGCATACAAAAAAAGGCCGCCCCAGAGGGGCGGCCTTCCTGTTTGTTTTTGTTTATTTGGCGTACTCGGTGGCGCGGCTCTCGCGGATGACGCTGACCTTGATCTGGCCGGGATAATCCAGCTCGCTCTCGATCTTCTTGGCCACGTTGCGGGCCAGCAGGACCACCTGATCGTCGCTGACCTTGTCCGGCTGGACCAGAATGCGCACCTCGCGGCCGGCCTGGACAGCGTAGGAACTCTCCACACCCTCGAAACCGTTGCAGAGGGCTTCCAGCGTCTCCAGACGCTTGATATAGCTCTCCATGTTCTCGCGGCGGGCACCGGGACGGGCAGCCGAGATGGCGTCGGCGGCCATGATGATGAACGCCAGGGTGGTCTTGGGCTCCACGTCGCCGTGGTGAGCCTCCACCGCATGGACGATCTGAGGATTCTCGCGGTACTTCTTGCAGATGTCCACACCGATCTGGACATGGCTGCCCTCGATCTCGTGGTCCAGGGCCTTGCCGATGTCATGGAGCAGACCGGCGCGGCGGGCCATCTGGACGTTGACGCCCAGTTCGCCGGCCATCAGACCAGCCAGCCAAGCCACCTCGATGGAGTGATTCAGCACGTTCTGACCAAAGCTGGTGCGGTACTTGAGCCGGCCGATGAGCTTGACCAGGTCGGGATGCAGGCTGTGGATGCCCAGATCCATGACCGCCTTCTCGCCTTCCCGCTTCATCTGGATCTCCAGTTCGCGGCGGCACTTGTCCACCGTCTCCTCGATGCGGGCGGGATGGATACGGCCGTCAGCGATGAGCCGCTCCAGGGCCATGCGGGCCACCTCGCGGCGGGTCTGGTCAAAGCTGGACAGGGTGATGGCTTCCGGCGTGTCGTCGATGATGAGGTCGCAGCCGGTGGCCGTCTCCAGCGCACGGATATTGCGGCCCTCACGGCCGATGATACGGCCCTTCATCTCATCACTGGGCAGCGGCACCACGCTGACGGTGGCTTCGCTGGTGGCGTCCGCCGCACAACGGGCAATGGCCTGGCCCACCAGGTCGCGGGCGATCTGGTCGCACTCGTCCTTCATGTTGGCCTGGTAAGCGCTGATCTTCATGGCCTTCTCGTGGGTGAGCTCGTCGTCCACCTGCTTGAGCAGCACGGCGCGGGCATCCTCCTTGGTCATCCCGGCGATGGTCTCCAGCTTTTCGGTCTGGCGCAGCTTGAGCTGTTCCAGCTCATCCAGCCGGGCCTCCACCGTCTCGCTGCGGCGCTTGAGTTCCTCTTCCTTGCGCTCCAGGGCGGAGGTGCGTTTGTCCAGCGCCTCCTCCTTCTGGTCCATGCGGCGTTCCTGGCGGGACACTTCCGCACGGCGGTCCTTGATCTCCTTGTCGGCCTCGCTCTTCAGCTTGAAGGCCTCATCCTTCGCTTCGATGATGGTTTCCTTGCGCTTCTGTTCGGCAGCTTTGATGGCATCGTTCACGATGCGCTTGGCCTCTTCCTCGGCGGAACCGAGTTTGGCCTCTGCGGTGCGCTTGCGGTTTTCCCCGCCAAGGTAAAAACAAAGCGCCCCGACAATGGCTGCGACGACAAGGACCAGCACCACAACAACAATGGGTGGCATAGTCGGTTTCACTCCTTATCAATCGTAGGAGGGCGCAGCACGGCGGGACGCTTTTTCCTTATGCAGTTTTTTCTATGGCAATGCGCAGCCCATCCCGATCAAAATGGGCAAAAATGCACACACTTCGACCGCGAGAGCGCGAAACGAACGAAAAAAAGCCAAAAACAGGCGTTGCACATTGGTGAAAAGCGGTGTTCCCGGCGGGCGACACCCTATGAAGTTCCCCGCAAAATCGGTGCGGCCGAACTTCCTTATTTCCTGTATTTCATTCTATCTTCATTTCAGATAAATGTCAAGAAATTGTTACAAAAAGGCCGGGTGCTTTTCACGCTGTCACGTCCTCAAACTGGCTGTTGTACAGGTCGGCGTAGAAGCCGCCCGCCTCCATCAGCTGGTCGTGGTTGCCCTGTTCCACAATGTCGCCGTCCCGCATGACGAGGATCAGATCGGCGTTGCGGATGGTGGACAGCCGATGGGCGATGATGAAGCTGGTACGGCCCTGCATCAGGTGGTCCATAGCCGCCTGGATGCGCTGCTCGGTGCGGGTATCCACGCTGCTGGTGGCTTCGTCCAGCACCAGGATGCGGTTGTCCGCCAGAATCGCCCGGGCGATGGTCAGCAGCTGTTTCTGGCCCTGGCTCACGTTGGAGGCGTCCTCGTTCAGTTCCATCTGGTAGCCGCCGGGCAGCGTGCGGATGAAGTGGTCGGCGCCCGCCGCCTTGGCCGCAGCGATGACCTCCTCGTCGGTGGCGTCGAGGCGCCCGTAGCGGATGTTCTCCATGATGGTGCCCTGGAACAGCCAGGTATCCTGCAGCACCATGCCGAAGCCTTCCCGCAGGGCACTGCGGTCAAAGTCCCGGACGTTGTGGCCGTTCAGCGTGATGGAACCGCCGTCCACATCGTAGAACCGCATGAGCAGCTTGACCATTGTGGTCTTGCCGGCGCCGGTGGGGCCGACGATGGCCACCTTCTGGCCGGGCTGCACCGTACAGCTGAAGTCGCGGATGACTGTCTTGTCGGGGGTATAGCCGAATTTCACATGGTCGAAGGTGACCTGGCCGTCGATGGTGGCCGGATCGGCGCGGCGGGCCGGATCGGCGGTCTGGTCCTCCTCCTCTTCGGCCAGGAACTCAAAGACGCGCTCGGCGGCGGCCGCCATGCTCTGGAGCATGTTGGACACCTGGGACAGCTGCTGGATGGGCTGGGTAAAGTTTTTCACATACTGGATGAAGGCCTGGATGTCGCCGATGGTGATGATGCCGCCGGCGGCAAAGATGCTGCCCACGATGGCCACCGCCACATAGCCCAGGTTGCCCACAAAGTTCATGATGGGCATCATGAGGCCGGAGAGGAACTGGCTCTTCCAGGCGGAGGCATAGAGCTGGTCGTTAGCGGCGTTGAAGTCGTCCAGAACGGCCTGTTCCCGGTTGAACGCCTTGATGACATTGTGGCCGGAGTAGACCTCCTCCACCTGGCCGTTGACGACGCCCAGGGTGGCCTGCTGGGCCTTGAAGAAGCGCTGGCTGAAATGGACCACAACCATGACCAGCACCAGGGACACCGGCAGGATCAGCAGGGCGATGAGGGTCATCCGGGCACTGATGGAGAGCATCATGATCAGCACGCCGATCATCGTGGTGACGCTGGTGATCAGCTGGGTGATGCTCTGGTTCAGGCTCTGACCCAGGGTATCCACATCGTTGGTGATGCGGGAGAGCACCTCGCCCACCGTGCGCTTTTCAAAGTAGGCCAGGGGCAGGCGGTTGATCTTTTCGCTGATCTGGCGGCGGAAATCGTAGCAGACTTTCTGGGAAAGGCCGCTCATGAGCCAGCTCTGGATAAAACTGAAGGCCGAGGAGAGCAGGTACATACCCAGCAGGATCAGCAGAATGCGGCCGATATAGCCGAAATCGATGCCGCCGGTGCCCCGCAGTTTGGCCACCCAGCCGGTGGCCAGGGCGGTGGTGGCTTTGGCCAGCACCTTGGGTCCCGCGATATTGAAGATGGTAGAGAGGATGGCAAACACCACGACCACGGCCATGGAAATTTTATAGCGGTTCAGAGCGCGCAGCAGCTGACGCAGCGTGCCCTTGAAGTCCTTGGCGCGTTCGGTGGTCATCCGTCCGGGTCTTGGCATATCAATCATCCTCCTTCGGTAAGCCCAGTTCTTTCTGGCTCAGCTGGCTGCGGGCGATCTCCCGGTATTCGGGGCAGCTTTCCAGCAGCTGGGCGTGGGTGCCGATGCCCACCACTTTGCCCTCGTCCAGAACGAGGATCTGGTTGGCGTGCAGCACCGTGGAGATACGCTGGGCCACAATGAGCACGGTGGCGTTGTCGGTCTGTGCCTTGAGGGCACGGCGCAGAGCCACGTCGGTCTTGTAGTCCAGGGCCGAGAAGCTGTCGTCAAAGAGATAGATGCGGGGGTGCTTGGCGATGGCCCGGGCGATGGAAAGCCGCTGCTTCTGGCCGCCCGACACATTGCTGCCGCCCTGGGCGATGGGGCTCCGGAAGCCCTCGGGCTTGGCTTCGATGAAGTCGGTGGCCTGGGCGATGGCGGCAGCCTGCTGCACGTCGCCGTCGGTGATCCGGGGGCCGCCAAATTTCAGGTTGGATTCGATGGTGCCGCTGAACAGCACGCCCTTCTGGGGCACATAGCCCAGCAGGTCATGAAGGGTCTGCTGGGGCAGATCCCGCACGTCCACCCCGTCGATGGTCACCCGGCCCCCCGTTACATCGTAGAACCGGGGGATCAGGTTCAGCAGGGTGGATTTGCCGCAGCCCGTCGAACCGATGATGGCGGTGGTCTCGCCGGGGCGGGCGGTGAAACTGATGTGCTCCAGGGCGTCATCATCGGCGCCGGGATAGCGGAAACTCACATCCTCAAACTGCACCACGCCGTCCCAATGGGTGCGGGATGCCGCCTTTTCGGCCACTTCCGGCGTGGGGTCATGGATGGTGGCCGGGGTGCGCAGCACCTCGTCGATGCGGTCGGCCGCCACTCCGGCACGGGGCAGCAGCACCGCCACCATGGCCAGCATCAGGAAGGACATGACGATCTGCATGGTATAGGTGATGAAGGCGATCATCTCGCCCACCTGCATGGTACCCAGATCCATAGCCTTGCCGCCAAACCAGACAATGAGCAGGCTGGTGCCGTTCATGATCAGCGTCATGAAGGGCATCATGCCGGCCATGGTACGGTTGGTGAAGAGCTGGGTCTGCATGAGGTTCCTGTTGGCCTTGTCGAACCGCTGCTCCTCAAACTTTTCCCGGCTGAAAGCGCGCACCGGCATGATGCCGGTGAGGATCTCCCGGCTGACCAGGTTCAGCCGGTCCACCAGGGTCTGCATGAGTTTGAACTTGGGCATGGCGATCTTCATCAGCACGCCGATGAGGATCAGCAGCGCCGCCACCGCCAGGAAGGTGATCCAGGTAAGCCCCGTATCGCTGCGGGCCACATGGACGATGCCGCCGATGCCCAGAATGGGCGCGTAGGCCACCATCCGCAGCAGGATGACGCAGACGAACTGCACCTGCTGGATATCGTTGGTGGTGCGGGTGATCAGCGACGCCGTGGAGAACTGCTCGATCTCCGCATGGGAGAAATGGATGACGGCGGAGAAGGTGTCCCGCCGCAGGTCACGGCCGATGGCCGCCGACACCCGGGAGGCCACAAAGCCCACCGCGATGGCGACCACCACCATAAGCAGGGTCAGGGCCAGCATCTGACCGCCCACCCGCCAGAGGTAGGCCATCTGTACATCGTGGGCGATGCCCTGGGCCTCATATTCCAGGCTTACCAGCAGCATGGCCTGGCTGGACAGGCTTTCCGCCACCGAATCGTCCACCGAAGCCATTGCCCCGGCCAGCTGCTGCTGGACCGCCTCCCGGCTGAAGCCCGGTGCCTGGGCCATCATGGCAAACTCAGTGGCCACGGCATCCAGATCGGTCCAGGCCGGCGTGGCGGTGCCCTCCGTCCCCTGGACTGTGGCCGCGTGCTGGGCAGCCGCCATATACAGCACGATATCCGGCGTGGTGAAGGCGTTCTCCAGTTCCGGCAGAGCCGCCGTGGCGTCATGAGCCAGGGTACGCACGCCGTTTTCGTCGGGTTCCGAGTACCACTGCTCGGCCAGCCCGGCATCCTGCTCACTCATGAGCAGTTCCAGCGCCTGGAGCGTGGTGTCCCGCACCGTGTGGGGCACCGTGCTCTCGATGCCGCCCTGCTGAATGCCTACGTCCACGATCTTGCTGGTGTAGTCGGGCAGGGACAGGTCACAGTAGGCCTGCACCGCCAGCAGGGCAAACACCAATAAACAGGCCGCCCAGTGACGGCCCAGCTGTTTAAAGATCTTTCCCATCGTCAGGGTCCTCCTTGGTCTTTGCGGCGCGCAGCGTCGCCGCAGTCTCCGCTTCCAGCGCGTCCACCAGCACATTGCGCATCTCCATCATGCGCTCCAGTTGGGCCGGTTCCAGCCGCGCCATCACGCGGGTAAAATAGGCGTTGAGCGCGGCCTCGCAGTCCCGCAGGGCCTGCTGCCCCGCCGGGGTGATCCGCACCAGCGTCTTGCGGCGGTCCTCCGGGTCGGTACGGCGCTCGGCCATGCCGTCCTGTTCCAGCAGCCGCAGCGCCCGCGATACCGCCGGCAGCGGCTTGCCCGCCGCCCGGGCCAGCTCACTGACCCCTATGACGCCGTCGATGCCGTAGGTGCAGATGGCGTAGTGCAGCCGCTCCAGCATGCCGAACCGGCACTTGGGGGTATCGGCCAGCGCCGCGCGCACGCCCCGGGCCGAGGCTTCCCGCAGACGGCCGATGTAGTGGATCAGCCCCTGCAGTTCAAAACCGGGTGTTTCTGCCACAGTGTTCCCCTCCCTCATTTACTTAACACAAGATAACTATTAACAAGCGATAATAATAGACCCTCCTGCCGTTCTTGGCAAGAGGGCCGGTGCAAAGTTCTCGAAAAATTCACAAATCGGCTCCCACAAACACAAAAGCCCGCAGTTGCCTGCGGGCTTTCGTGCATAGAGGGGTGGGAAAGTATATAAAGGTCAGAGAATGTCGTGATTGATAACAATTATTATTATAGCTTTTATTCTTAATTTGTCAAACGCCGCACTTGTATTTTCTTTTTCAAAATATTATAATGTTTGCAGAAATGCTTAATTAAATTTAGTTTGTGCCGAAAAAAGCGTACTTTTTCCTTTTTGTCAAACCGCACAACGGCACTTTTCTTCATTTTATTTTTTTGTGCGCATTATACAAATATGAAAACGAGGTTTCCGATTCATGGATGATCTGGATCATAAAATTTTGCAGCTTCTCGCAGAAAATGCACGTATGCCCGTCAAAGACATTGCCCAGCGGGTCAGCCTGACCAGTCCGGCGGTCTCCAGCCGTATCCACCGCCTGGAACAGGAGGGCATCATCGGCGGCTACACCGTGGTGCTCCGCCATCCCGGCGCGCCCGCTCGGGTGGAGGCACTGATTTCGGTGCTGGTGGACGCCGCCACCCGTGCGAGCTTCCTGGCCATGATCGAGCAGGAGCCCCAGGTGCTGCAGTGCTTCCGGGTGACGGGCAGCTACAACTTTATTGTAAAGGTCAGCTGCACCGACATCGACGCTCTGGAGCATCTTCTGACCAAGATGCAGAAGCTGGGTTCCACCAACACCCAGATCATTCTCAACACCCAGCTCGACCGCAACCTGGCGCTGGACTGAACGGAGGTTTTCCCCATGCGTTACTGTAAGAACTGCGGTCTGCTGGCGCCTTTTGACGCCGACCGCTGCCCCCAGTGCGGTGCGCCGCTGCCGCCCGAGGCCCCTTCCGCCCCGTCGTCGGCCCGCTATACCGGCGAAGCCCCCGCCGAACAGCCCCAGGAGGAAGTGGTGCCCGCCCTGTCGGAGTGGGCCACCCTGGGCACTCTGCTTCTGTTTGCCATTCCGGTGGCGGGGTTCATTCTCTCCCTGGCGTGGAGCTTCGGCTTTAACACCCACCCTGCCCGCAAACGCCTGGCCCAGGCATGGCTCATCCGCACCCTGGTGGTGGGCGTGGTCGTGGCGCTGGTCTGCATCGTGCTGGCGCTGACCTCGGTGGCCCGGCTGACGGTCACCCCCTACTACTACGCCTACTGACCCGGACAAGGAGACACCATGAAAGCATCGGTCATCATCCCCAACCTGAACGGCGCGGGCTGGCTGCGGGATTCCATCGAATCGGTCTGGGCCCAGACCGAGCAGGACTTTGAGCTCATCGTCATCGACAACGGTTCCACCGACGAAAGTCTCGAGATCGCCCGCAGCTACCGCGGCCACGACCGCTACACCCTCATCGAGAATGCCACCAACACCGGGTTTTCCCACGCGGTGAATCAGGGCATCGCCATTGCCAAGGGCGAGTACGTGGCCCTTTTCAACAACGACGCCTTCGCCGAGCCGGACTGGCTGGCGGAACTGCTGAAAACCGCCGACGCCGACCCGAAAATTTTTGCGGTGAGCAGCCTGATGCTGCGGTACTACGAGCCGGAACTGGCCGACGATGCCGGAGATTATGTGACGATCCTGGGCTTTGCCTGCAAGCGGGGCGACGGCCTGAAGGCCAGCCGCTACACGAAACCCTGCCGGGTGTTCAGTGCCTGCGGCGGCGCGGCCCTCTACCGCAAATCCATCCTGGACAAGATCGGCGTCTTTGACGAACTGTTCTTCGCCTACTACGAGGACGTGGACCTGTCCTGGCGGGCCAACAACTTCGGCTACAAAAACGTCTACTGCCCCACCGCCCGCTGCCGCCACATCTGCGGCGCCACCACCGGCGCCGTGCGGTACAACCCCTTCAAGAGCATCCAGAGCGGCCGCAACAGCATCCTGCTGCCCTACAAGAACCAGCCGCTGGTCATGCTGATCCTGAACTTTATCCCCATGCTGCTGGGGTATCTGCTCAAAGTGGTCATGTTCCGGCTGCGGGGCTTCGGCGGCGACTACGCCAAGGGCTTTGCCGAAGCCAAGGTAGCCCTGCCCAAAGTGAACAAACCAAAATTTTACTGGCGCAACCTGCCCAATTATATCTGGGTGGAATGCAGTTTGATCGTGGGCTTGTTCCAATACATTGTCTACCGTGTACAGCGGGCCCTGAAAATCACCTGAATAGAAAAAATCCACCCCGGCGGGGTGGATTTTTTTTGCGTTTATGCGGATTTGCGGCGCAGTGCCCGCCAGACCGCCCGCAGCCAGCTGAGGGCCGCGGCAGCCAGAGCCGGGTAGAGCACCAGGCAGAAGGCCTGATACCAGCTGGGCACAAAATACTGCCAGGCGGCGGGCAGGGTTTTGGGGGCGTTGAGGGAGATGGTCCCCGGGGTGAAGGTCAGCCCCACCGTCTTGTTGGCATCGGGACTGCAGGGGTCCAGCCGCAGCGCCACGATGGTAGTGCGGGGCAGCGTGTAGAGATACCGCCCGTCCCCCAGGGATTCCGGGAAGACCCGGCGGTCCTGGCTGTAGTCCTGCCCCACCTGGGTGGTGTAGTACAGGCACATCTCCCGGGCGTCCCCGTCGAATTCCACCGCGTAGCTCACGGTGCGCACCACCATGCCGGACACATCCTCCAGGATCATCTGGGGGTCGCCGTCGGTGGTGGTGAGGGCGGCGCTTTCCGCTGTGCTGCCGGCGTCGGTGAGCCCGGCCAGCTGCCAGTCGGTGACGGGAATTTCCGCCGCATACATGGTGCCGGCGCTGCGGGCCAGGGCGTCGCTACCCCAGTGCACCGCCCCCAGAACCAGCCAGAGAGCCGCCGCTGCCAGATAACAGGTCAGCGGCAGGGCGCCCCGGCGGGAGAACCAGCGTTGCAGTGTTTTCACGAGGCGGTCACCTCCATCTCCATGGGGGCAAAGCCGTCCTCGGTCACCCGGTAGAGCAGCGTCTGCCCTGAGAGCGCCTCTTCCAGACCGTCAGTAAAGAGATCCTGGTAGCTTTGCACAAAAATATCGTCAATTTTTTGTAGATACAGCACGGTGCAGCCATTGCCCCGCACGATGGAGTCCAGCTCCTCGGCGGTGAAGCCGTGGTAATAGAAGTTTTTGGGGCCTTCTTCTTCCGGTTTCAGTTCCGGCAGGCCCAGCTCGCCGCCGCCGCCCACCATGGTGGACACCACGCCGGAATAATCCACCAGCACGGGGTAAAAGTCAAACACCGCCGAGAACCAACGCTCGCCGTTGTCCCCCTGGCTGACGAAAAAGACCCGGTCGTCCTCGTTCAGATAACTGCACACCAGCTCCGCCTCGGCCCGGATGGCCCGCCGGTCGGAAAATTCGCTGTCCGCAAAGCCCAGCACGCTGAGCTGGGGCAGAACGACCTGGCCCTGGCGCAGCAGCATGGCCGCCGCCAGCAGCAGCACCGCCCCCTGCCCCGCCAATCCCCAGCGAGGATTGCGCAGTTCCGAGCGGAAGACCGCCGTGGGGCCGTCCTTT
This sequence comes from Subdoligranulum variabile, assembly GCF_025152575.1. NCBI lineage: Bacteria > Bacillati > Bacillota > Clostridia > Eubacteriales > Oscillospiraceae > Subdoligranulum > Subdoligranulum variabile. The sequence goes on from NZ_CP102293.1 coordinate 1,044,937, forward strand.
TCTTTTTGGATGGAGAGGGACTTTTCCAGCTGGGGCAGCAGCGCCGTGGCAAGGCACGCCACCGCGATGAGGAACCAGCCGATGTAATAGCTATAGATGTAACGGTTGTAGTCGTAGAGTCCTTCGGCCTGGAAGGGCTTGAAGATAAAGCCGTAGCTCAGAGCCAGCATCAGGTTGTAGCCCACAAAGCAGCCAGTGGACAGCATCGCCAAGGCAGCGATCCGCGCCCGGAGTTTCCAGCCTGCCGCCACCACAAAGGCCACGGCAAAGAGCAGCAGGATCAGCGCCACCACGTTGCGGCCCTGGCCGATCATGCTGAGTTTGCCGTCACTGGTCCAGAACTGGTGGCCCATATCGGCCATAGCCTGGAGGAACTGGGGCTGCCGCTCGGCAAAGAAACCCTCCACCGGCTGGCCCAGCAAAATTTTGACGCCGTTGACCACCACATCGGAGAGGGCGGCGGAGGTCTCGCCCACGCCGCCGGAATCGCTGTTGCGGGCCACCAGCCAGCCCACATACCGCACGTTCCACAGGTAGTAGACCGCCATGGGCGCAGCGAAGCAGGCCGCCGCAAAGCCGGTACGGCGGACAAGTCCCTTCTTAAAGGGGCTGTCGCAGAAGAACCAGACGTCCACGGCGATGAGGCCCGCCGCCGCCAGGCTCAGCACAAAGTCGTTGGCCTTGAGGTTGGCCGCCAGGGCCAACACCGGCAGCACCGCCCAGCGGGGACCGTCGGTCTGGCGCAGGGCCAGCCACAGGGCCACCGCCCCGCCGAAGACCAGCCCCGCCGGCACGTCGCCGTAGGAGGTCAGGTAGGTATCGGCCAGGTAGATGGTGTGGTTGTAGATGGTAAAGAAGAAAGGGGTGCACCACAGCACGGCGGCCAGCGGCACCGCCACCCGCCATTTGCCCCAGGGCAGCGCGCTGAGCACCGCCGCATAGCAGGCAAAATACAGCACGTCGTAGGCGAGATAGATTTTCCAGTCGGCGTAGGAGCCGAAGAACTGGAAGAAGTAGCTGAGCAGCGGCAGACCAGGGTTCTGGGTCACGGCCCAGGGGGTGCCCAGGGTGGCGGTGGAGTAGAGGCTGTTGTCCACCTTGGTGACCTTGACCGCGGTAGCCCAGAGATTGAGTTCGTCAAACCCGGTGGCCAGGGGCTGGCGGATAAAAAAGTATACCGCAAACACCAGCGCCATGCCCCAGAAGAGCACACTGCCGGGGGTAAAGAGGGCCTGCCAGTCAGGACGACTCCCCTTGCGTGGCCACAGTGCCCAGACGCCCCCCGCCGCACAGAGAGCATACACCGCCCAGGCTGCGGGCAAGAGCACCCCGGCCATGCCGGCCAGCGTAAATACCGCCACAATGGCGGAAAGGGCCGTCAGCGGGGCCATGCCGGCCGGCACCCGGGCCTTGAGCGTCAGCGCGGCGCAGGCCAGGAACAGGGCCAGCACCGCCGCCAGTACGCAGAGCAACTCCATAGATTTCTCCTTCTTGTTTTGTCAGTCCTTGGGTTCCTCCTTGTCAAAGAAGGAAAGTACCAGTGCTGCGGCGGCCGCCGCCAGCGCCGGGACAAAGAGCAGCAGCAGCCACTGCCCGCCACTGGGCAGGAAGCGGTCATACCAGGGCGCAGGCGGGTTCAGTTCGATGCCGCCGAAAAGGGTGGGCACACCGCCCACGCTGTCGGGGTCGATGCGCAGCCCCGTCACCCACCGGCCGCCGAGATCGAAGGTGTACTCCCCCGTTCCGGTCACCGTGGCGTAGACTTTCTGGGTCTCGGTGTAGTCGGTCTGGCCGGGCAGCAGATAGTAGAGCGCCACCCCGCCCGGGGGCAGCCGGTGCCCGGCGTAGAGACGTACCGTCTCCATATACCCCTGCCCCTGCCAGTAGATGTGGGGGTCGTTGTCGGTGGAGAGATACCAGTTGGGATCGTCGTCGGGCGGCGTCCACCACTCATTGGAACTGTAGGGGGCAAAACTCTCGGTGGTGAGATCCGCCGGGAGCACCGTCTGCTGGGGCATCTCGCCCCGGAGCTTGTAGTTGATCATCACCGCGCTGCCCACAAAGCCCCGGGCCAGCCACAGCACCAACGCCAGCAGATAGGCCAGCACCAGCAGCTGCCGGGGCCGGAACAGCGGGCGGGTTTTCCACAGATTTTCGCGCCGTGCCATCACTGCACCTCGCTTTCCGCCACCGCCGCCACCGTGAAGGGCACCGCGGCGTCCTCACCCTCAAAATGGTAGAGGGTCGCGGGCATGTCGGCGGTCAGGCCACCCTCAAACAGCGGGCTGAAGTTCCGCTCCAGGTAGTCGTCCGCCCGGTCGATAATCAGATAATCGCAGTCCTTTTCCGCCATATAGGCCACCAGCGTCTCCGGCACACAGACTGCCTTATAGTCGTAGAGCGTCCAGTTTTCGCTCTCCACCAGGTTCATGAAATCGCTGTCCCACCGGTCCTGGGTCTCGCCCAGCCGCCCGTAGAACCCGCCGAAGCCGTTGACCACCTGGGCCGTCAGCTCGTACCGGTAGTAGTACCACCGGGTGGCGTCGTCCCCCTGGCTGAGTACCAGCACCCGGTCGCCCCAGTTCAGTTCTTCATTCATGGTCTCCGCCCGGCGCTGCACATCCTGACGCAGGGTGTACAGGCTGTCGGCTGCGGTCCAGAACCCCGCCGACGGCACACCCCGCCAGCAGAAGACCGCCACCACCACCGCCACCGCGGCGCCCAGCACGGCGCGTCCCGCCTTGCTGCGGGCGGTCCGCCCCAGGCAGCAGAGCATGGTGAGCATCCAGGCCTGGTAGTAGGGCGTGAGGTAGCGGTCGTAGTCCTTGAGGGCCAGACCCTCCACGTCGGAGAAATTGTAGTAATAGAGAATCAGATGGAAGGCATAGAGGGCCGCAAAGCAGAAAGCCAGAGCCAGGTGCAGGACGAGAATCCGCCGCCGGGCGGTGCCTTTGTCGGCGAAGAGCCAGGCTGCCGCCGCCACCAGTGTGATGGCCAGCACCGCCAGGGCGCCGCCCCCCAGCAGGCAGACCCGCCGGGTGAAAAAGGCATCCCCCATGGCCGCCATGATCTGGGCGAATTTCTCATCCCGGCCGATGCCCAGCAGCTGTTTGATACCGCCGGTGAGCACCGCGCCATAGCTGAGTCCCGCGCTGCCCACACTGGCCGCCGTGTCCACCGTGGGGGTGACGGCGGCGGTGTAGCGGCTCCAGCTGAGGAAGGCCGCCACCACCACCAGAGCCAGCCCGCCCCCATGGAGCAGGGCCGGCGCCAGCCGTTTACGGAAGGATCCCTCGCCTCCCACCAGTCCGTCCAGACCGATGAGGAAGGCGGCGATGAGGCCGTAGGCAAAGCAGATATCCTTGGTGAGGGTCAGCAAAGCCAGCGGCAGGGCCGTCAGCCAGAAGATGCCCCGGCGGCCCCCGGTGCCGAGATAGAGGCAGATCGTACCGCCGAAAAGCATGGCCATGGGCAGGTCGGCCATGGCGTTGACATACTGGGTGGCGTAGGCCCCCGGCGTGGGGTCCCGGAAGAAATACGGCAGCAGAACACCCGCGGCAAAGACCAGCACGGCGCTGTACCAGCGCTGCCGGGGCAGGGCCGTGGCGGCCGCCGCGCAGGCCAGGGCCAGGGTGTCCAGCGCCGCCAGACAGGCCCACTCGCTCCATACGCCAAAAGGCTGGAACAGGAAGGTCACCAGGCTGGTGGCCGGGTAGGTGAAGCTGGCTTTCAGGTTGACGGGGTCCGCCACATAGAAAGCGCCCCGCTCCACCACCATCTTGGGGGCCAGACCCCAGGCGGTGAATTCATCCCACTGGGTGAACATGGGCCGCAGGACGAAGAAGAGCAGCCAGAAAAAGGCCGCCCCACCCAGAAAGAGGGCGATGCCGGGGGTGGAGAGGGTTTCCCGGCAGGCCTTGGCAAACCCCGCCGGGCGCAGTTTCACAAGCCCCACCACCCAGAGGGCGGCCAGCAGCAGAAAGACAAGCCCGGCGCCCACGCGCAGTGCCCCCACGATGCCGAAGCCGTAGAGCACCAGCGCCGCGCCCGACAGCAGAGGCAGCGGCAGCAGGGCCGCATGCACCTTGCCGCCCGAAGCGAGCACCGCGCAGGCACCGGTCAAAAGAAGCAGCACAAACAGGCCCCAGACAAGCTGCAGCATCGGGCGTCGCCTCCTTTATACGATTCGTTGATTTTGTTATTTCAAATACACAGTGTACACAGGTCCCACAAAGTAGTGCTGGAAGAGCAGCACCGCACCCAGGAAGGCGTAGCCGCCGCAGAGCGGCAGGGCCAGACGCTGGGCTTTCTCGGCGGTGAGCCGCGGGGTCAGGGCCTGGCGGGCCAGAGCGGCCACGGCCAGTACCAGCAGCAGCCAGAGGGGCAGGAAATACCGCGTCTGCAAGCCCACGATGCGCACCATGCCCACCGGGGTGTAGGTGATATACATGGCGGTCATGGCACCGATGCCGTAGAGGGCGGCAAAAAGGCCCAGCCCTGCCAGACGGCGGCGGCCCAGGGTTTCGGTGCGGGGGGTGCAGAGCAGCGCCGCAGCCAGCAGCACCAGCGGTCCGGTCAGGCTCAGGAACGCAACGGGCATGTCCTTCCAGCCGAAGAGTCCCAGCTGGCCCAGGAAACCGTCGTTCTCATAGAGTGTACCCAGCAGCACAGCCAGATAACGCAACGGATTGGACAAAACAAAGGCCAGCTGTGCCCCGCCGTTGACGGCCTCGCCGCCCTGCCGGGCGATGGTACCGTAGTTGTGGCGCATGAGCACGCCGTAGTTTTCCACCAGCAGGGTGAGGGCCAGCGAACCGGCCGCACAGAGAGCCACCCACACCAGGCGCTTGCCCCGGGCTTTCCACTCCTTTTGGGTCAGCAGCAGGGGCAGCACCACCCACAGCAGGTTCAGGTAGGGTTTGGTCCCGTTGGCAAAGATGCAGGCCGCCGCATAGAGCGCCGCCGTCCGGGTGGTCCACCGGGGGCGGGTCAGCAGCGCCAGCATCAGATAATAACAGGCCAGCAACGTGGCGTCGTAGCTCAAAGAAGCCCCCATGTACAGGGACATGGGCAGCAGCATGACGCAGAGGAAGGCCGGGCGGGCCTTCCGGGCGCAGCGCAGCCCCAGGCCGCAGAGCAGCGTGTAGGCCAGCAGGTTGCCCAGCCGTCCGGCGTACAGGCAGCCCAGGGCACCAAAGCCCAACAGCCGCGCCACCGCCATGCCCAGTGCGCCGGGCAAAAAGGGCAGGATCAGAAAGCTGATGGGTTCGGTGACGGGATTGGCCTTCCCTTCCCCGTCCAGATACTGGGCAAAGCTGTCGGCGATGCTCTGCACCGTGCCGTCCTTGCCGTACTGCTTGAGGGCATACCCTGCCGTGTTGTAGGGCTGTTCCTCCTGGGTATCGGGGTCCACGCCGATGCCCGCCGAGGTATGGGCGTTGACCCACGCCCCGGGAAAGGCAGCCATCAGGCGGGAGACATCCTCGGGGTAGCCGCGGTCGGCGTCGAAGTCCAGGCGTCCCATAGAAATGGCGTAGGTGCGCAGATAATGTTCCGTTTCATCGGGGGTCTGCAGCGGCGGATTGGCAAAAGCAAACAGGATGCCGCAGAGCAGGATGCACACCGTGCCCCGCACCGCGAAGTCCTTGATATGGCGCAGCGCCAGCGCTGCGGCGGCCGCCCCGGCCCCCAGCACCACACAGAAGACGGTGGGCCACAGCGGCGGGATACCCCGGGCGTCCAGGCCGTAAAAGACCCGCCAGTAGTAGCTGAAGACCACGCCCAGCAGCGCCCCGGCGGCCAACACGAAAGCCCACCGCGCGGCGCGGGGCCAGACGGTGGGTGCAAAACGGTGCCCGTGGTTTGTTGTGCGAGCGCCCATATTACAGGATATACTGCCCGACCTTGTACTGGTCGAGGTTGCCGCGCAGGAACTCGATGGTCTCGGCCAGGCCCTGCTCGAAGGTGTACTGCGGTGCCCAGCCGGTGAGGTTGCGCAGCTTGGTGGCGTCGCCCAGCAGACGGTTGACCTCGCTCTTTTCGGGGCGCAGGCGCTCGGCCTCGCAGACGATGGTGGCGTTGGGGTTGATCTGGGCGATGAGCTCGTGGGCCAGATCGCCGATGGAGTGCTCCACGCCGGTGGCGATGTTCAGTTCCTGGCCGATGGCGGCATCGCAGTCAGCGATGGTCATGAAGCCGTTGGCGGTGTCCTTGACGTAGTTGAAGTCCCGGGTGGGGGTCAGGCTGCCCAGCTTGATCTCGGTCTGCCCGGCCAGCAGCTGGGTGATGATGGTGGGAATGATGGCCCGGCCGCTCTGCCGCGGGCCGTAGGTGTTGAAGGGCCGCACGATGGTGACCGGCAGATCAAAGCTGCGGTAGAAGCTCTCGGCCAGACGGTCGGCGCCGATCTTGGTGGCCGAATAGGGGCTCTGGCCCTGGAAGGGATGCTTCTCGTCGATGGGCACATACTGGGCCGTGCCGTAGACCTCGCTGGTGGAGGTCACCAGCACCCGCTGGGTGCCCAGTTCCCGGGCGGCGTTGAGCACGTTCAGAGTGCCCTTGATGTTGGTGTCCACATAGCTGTCGGGGCTGTGGTAGGAGAACGGGATGGCGATGAGAGCCGCCAGATGGAACACCCGCTCCTGGCCGTGCATGGCGGTGCGCACGCCGTTAGGGTCGCGCACGTCCCCCATGAAAATGTCGATCTCGTTCTTGATCTCGGGGGGCAGGGTGTCGATCCAGCCCAGCGAGCCGAAGGAATTGTACAGGCAGAAGGCGCGCACCTTCTCGCCGCGCTTGACCAGTTCTTCGGTCAGATGGCTGCCAATGAAGCCATCCGCCCCGGTGACCATTACGGTATGTGCCATGGTTTGCTCCTTTTTTCAAAACGGGCATACGCCCAAAATTACACTATGGTTACAAAACAGTATAACCGATTTTGCAAAAGATTTCAACCTTCCCACAACAAAAGCGGACGCAGGCCAGAAGCCTGCGTCCGCTTGCCGAAACCGAATCAGACGATTTCCACTTTTTCCATCACGACAGGGGTGAGGGGCTTGTCGTTCCAGTCGGTGGCAACACCGGCGATCTCGTCCACCACGTCCATGCCGCTGACTACCTTGCCGAAAGCCGCATACTCACCGTCCAGGTGCGGGGCATCCTGGTGCATGATGAAGAACTGGCTGCCGGCGGAGTTGGGATCCATGGCGCGGGCCATGCTGATGACGCCGCGGGTATGCTTGAGATTGTTGGCCACACCGTTGTGGGCAAACTCGCCCTTGATGTTCCAGCCCGGGCCGCCGGTGCCGTTGCCCTTGGGGCAGCCGCCCTGGATCATGAAGCCGGGGATGACCCGGTGGAAGGTCAGGCCGTTGTAGAAGCCCTGCTTGACCAGCTTTTCAAAGTTTTCGCAGGTGATGGGCGCGGTCTCCGGGTTGAGCTCGATGTCGATGGTCTTGCCGTTCTGCATAGTGATGCGGATCATAAATCATTCTCCTTTTGTATCGTTTTCCTGTACCAGAGGGGCCGCCTCCGCACTCTGTTCGGTGGGCAGGCCCTGGGTGTAACTCATGCTGCCGATGGCGCGGCAGAACTCCTCGTCGGAGTATTTTTTCAGCCAGAAAAGCAGCGCCGCCCCCATGAATTCCTCGCTGCGGCGGCGGGCCTTGGGCAGCAACGCAAACAGCCCGCCCTCATGGCTCTGGCCGGTGAAGGGATCGGTCCAGACATCGGGCAGATCCCCCGACAGCTTCCGCGGCGAAATATGCCCCGTGATGAAGCCCTTGCCGCCGAAAAACCGCTCCGCCACGCCGAAAAATATCTTGCGCAGGCCGTGGCGGCTGGGGAACAGGCTACGCACCTTGTAGGTGTAGTAGAAAGCGTCGGCCAGGTATTCCACCGGGACATCCTCCCCGTAGACTTCCAGCAGGCAGGTGTGCAGCAGAGAGGTGATGTCGGCCAGCTGTTCGCCGGCGGGCACCGGGCTGGCATCCTGAGGCAGCACCCGGCCATCGCCGGTGTCCTCCTTGTGCAGCTCGGAATCCAGGGCGATCTCCAGGTACCCGTGCCCGCCCTTGCCGCCGTAGGGCTGCCCCGGCTGGCACATGGCACAGACAAAGGGATGCACCACCGTGTCGGTGGCGTAGTGGCAGAGAAATCCCAGGGCGTACTCCACCTGAGGCCGGGTCTTCACGTGGCGGCAGAGACTGTACAGAAACGCACCGGTCTTTTCCTCGTGCATGTGGTCCCCCAGCCCCGGCAGGTCATAGTGCCGGTTGGCCCGCTTTTTCCACACCTCATAGCAGAAAAAACTGTCGGGACCGTTGGCCCCCGCGGCAAAAGCCTCGGGGCACTGGATCTTATAATGAATGGCGGCCGCCGCCTCGCGGGCGGTACGCACATGGGTATAGCCTTCCGGCATGCGGGGTTCACTTCCTTACCTTGTAAAAAGCCTGTTCATTGTACCCCGCCGGGGGCGAAAAGTCAAATAGCCTCTTCAAAGAGGAGGTTCGGATTCAGCGGCTGCGCCGCATCTCCTGCGCCTCCCCTTTGGATTCCCACCATCGCCAAAATCTGTGTTTTCATGCCGTACGGCGACTCAAACGCAGATTTTGGCTCTCAAGGAATCCCCATCGTCGGCACATGTCCGCCGATGGGGATAGATTTTAATTTTGCTATAGGTCTTATATTTTCCGCTCGTCGCCGTGCAGGGTGCGGGGCAGCACAAAGAAGTACAGCAGCGCGCCTGCAATGATGATGATAATCACCGACAAAATGCCGTAGGGGCCGGCGGCCTTGTTGATGGCGTCCACCTGCTCGGCGGTGGCGGTGGCGGCGGTGAGGCCCTGGTCGGCGAGCATCCGGGAGGCGGCCAGCGCGCTGACGGCGCCCACCAGGGTGGGTCCCAGGATGGAGGAGAACTTGCCGAAGATGTCAAAGAAGCCGAAGAACTCGCCGCTGCGGTCCCTGTCGGGGATGAGTTTGCCGAACATAGAGCGGGACAGCGCCTGGATGCCGCCCTGACTGGTGGCGCAGAGCACCGCCAGCATCCAGAACTGCCACAGGCTATTCATGAAGAAGGCGAAGATGCAGATGAACATGTAGACGCAGATGCCCACGCCCACCATGCGGCGGGCACCGAACCGGGAGGCCAACTTCATGTAGAGCAGGCAGAAGGGCAGGCCCAGCACCTGCACCAGCAGAAGCGCCAGCAGCATGCCGGCGGAATCCAGGCCCAGGTTGGTGCCGTAGCTGGTGGCCATGCTGATAATGGTATGGACGCCGTCGATATAGAAGAAATAGGAGATGATGTAGACCAGCATGGGTTTGTCGGCGCCGATCTCCCGGATGGTGGCAAAAACGCCCTTGATGTTGCGGCCGATGTCCCCTTTTTCGTAGGGTTTGCCGGAGGTCTGCTGACAGTTTTTCAGCAGCGGGAGGCTGAAGACCAGCCACCACACGGCGGTGATGGCGAAGATCACGCCCAGGCAGGTGAGCATGGGGATACCCACGGCGTTCATGATGAGGAAGATCAGCAGCGGGATGGTGGAACCGCCGATGTAGCCCAGGCCGTAGCCCATGGTGGACACCGCGTCCATCCGGTCCTCGGTGGTGATGTCGGTGAGGAAGGCGTCGTAGTAGATGCAGGAAGCATCAAAGCCTATGGTGCTGAGGATATACAGCACCAGGACGATGGCCGCCACCCGGCCCGCCGCGTCGGTGGAGGAGGTGAAGTCCATGCCGGGGGTAAAGGCCAGCCCCGCCACCGACAGCACGCCCAGCGCCAGAAAGGCGGTGAACAGCTTTTTGCGCATGCCGCGGATGTCGCCGAAGACCCCCAGGAAAGGCGCCGACAGCGCCACAATGGCCATGGCGATGCTGGTGGCGTAGCCCCAGGTGGACATGCTGGAAACACTGTCGGCGGTGTATTCGGCCACCGAGTCAAAGAAGATGGGCAGGATCGTCACCACGATGACCGAGTGGGCGCTGTTGGCCCAGTCGTACATCATCCAGCTCAGTTCCTGCTTGGTAAATTTTTTCAGGAAACCCATGAACAAGTTCCTCCCGTTCTGTCAAACATAAAAATATTGTACCATCCGGAACGGGGAAAAACAACCAAAAACGCCCCGTTTTCTGTCAACGGGGCGTAAAAAATATGTCATCTTTTTGGGGCAGATTGTCGGTTCACCGCGCCCGCAGCTGCCAGAAGGCCACCGCCGCGGCCGCTCCCACATTGAGGGAATCCACCCCGTGCTGCATGGGGATCATGACGGTGGCATCGCACCGGGCGATGGTTTCGGCGGCCAGGCCGTCCCCCTCGGTGCCCAGGACGATGGCCAGTTTCTCCGCCGCCTGCAGGGCGGGGTCATCCACCGGCAGCGCCCGGTCATCCAAGGCCATGGCGGCAGTGGTGAAGCCCATGGCGTGCAGCCGGGCCAGCCCTGCTTCGGGCCATTGGGTCTTGTCCTCCCCCAGCCGCGCCCAGGGCACCTGGAACACCGTGCCCATGCTCACCCGGATGGCGCGGCGGCACAGCGGATCGCAGCAGGAGGGCGACAGCAGCACAGCATCCATCCCCAGCGCCGCCGCCGACCGGAAGATGGCCCCGATGTTGGTGGAATCCACGATCCCCTCCAACACGGCCACCCGCCGGGCGTTCCGGCAGACCTCCTCGGCGGTACGGGGCGCCGGGCGGTGCATGGCGCAGAGCACGCCCCGGGTCAGGGCATAGCCGGTAAGACTTTCCAGCACGGCCCGGTCCGCCGTGTAGACAGTGGCGTCGGGGCAGCGGGCCAGCACCCCCGCCGCCGGGCCCTCGATCTGGCGGCGCTCCATGAGAAAGGAGAGGGGTTTGTACCCGGCGTCCAGCGCCGTGCCGATAACCTTGGGGCTTTCGGCGATGAATACGCCTTTTTCCGGTTCCAGCTTGTTGCGCAGCTGGGCTTCGGTGAGCCGGGCGTAGACGTCCAGTTCCGGGGCTGACAGGTCGGTGATTTCCACAATGTTGGGCATAGGTTGTTCCTCTTTCTGTTTCCTCTTGGTTCCAGCATACCCCAAAACCGGCCAAATTGCAAACAAAAAGCCGCAGCGGCAGACCGCTGCGGCAAAGGAGTTTGGTTTATTCGGCAAACATCGGGGTGGACAGATACCGGTCGCCGGTGTCGGGCAGCAGCACCACAATGGTCTTGCCCTCGTTCTCGGGGCGCTTGGCCTGCTCCAGCGCCGCATAAAGCGCTGCGCCGGAGGAGATGCCCACCAGCACACCCTCCTTGCGGCCCATCATACGACCGGCGTCATAGGCCTGCTCGGTGGTGATCGTCATGACCTCGTCGTAGACCGAGGTGTCCAGCACCTCAGGCACAAAGCCGGCGCCGATGCCCTGCAGCTTGTGCGGGCCCGCCTTGCCGCCGCTGAGCACCGCCGAGTCGGCAGGCTCCACCGCCACGATCCTGACGCCGGGCTTCTTTTCCTTCAGATAACCGCCCACGCCGGTGATGGTACCGCCGGTGCCGGCGCCCGCCACAAAGATGTCCACCTGGCCGTCGGTATCCTCCCAGATCTCGGGGCCGGTGGTGGCCCGGTGGGCCGCCGGGTTGGCCGGGTTGACAAACTGCCCCGCCACAAAACTGCCCGGCGTCTGGGCCGCCAGCTCGTCCGCCTTGGCGATGGCCCCCGCCATGCCCTTGGCACCCTCGGTGAGCACCAGCTCGGCACCGTAGGCCTTCATCAGCAGACGGCGCTCCACACTCATGGTCTCGGGCATGACGATGATGACCCGGTAGCCCCGGGCCGCCGCCACCGACGCCAGACCGATGCCGGTGTTGCCGGAGGTGGGCTCGATGATCACCGAACCGGGCTTGAGCTTGCCGGTTGCCTCGGCGTCATCGATCATCGCCTTGGCCACCCGGTCCTTGACGGAACCGGCGGGGTTGAAGTATTCCAGCTTGGCCAGCACCCGGGCCTTGAGACCCTCGGCGGCTTCGATATGGGTGAGTTCCAGCAGCGGGGTGTGTCCGATCAGCTGCTCGGCGGAAGTATAGATCTTGCTCATGGTATTCGTCTCCTGTTCATATAGAAAATGTTGGTAAAATCAGAAACACAGGCCGGGGCAACATCGCCGGCCGGGCAGAGAACGGGTGACCATGTCTATTCATACCTTTCTTGTAGGATAAAGGCATTGTACACCCTGCCGGGCCGTTTGTCAAGACGGGGCGGGGCTTTTCCCGCAATTTTTGTGGAACGGCGGGGTGCGGTGCCCTTGCAAAAAGGGGCCGGAGCGGTGTATAATATAAATGTTTTGTTTTTTGCATAGACGTGGAGGGAATTATATGGCGACGAAGTATATCTTTGTGACCGGCGGCGTGGTCTCCGGTCTGGGGAAAGGAATCACCGCGGCCAGTCTGGGGCGTCTGCTCAAGACCCGCGGCCTGAAGGTGGCCAGCCAGAAGCTGGACCCCTATATCAACGTGGACCCCGGCACGATGAGCCCGCTGCAGCACGGCGAGGTCTTCGTGACCGATGACGGCACCGAGACCGACCTGGATCTGGGCCACTACGAGCGCTTTATCGACGAGAACCTGAACAAGTACTCCAACCTGACCACCGGCAAGGTGTACTGGAACGTGCTGAACAAGGAGCGTCAGGGTGCGTATCTGGGCCAGACCGTGCAGATCATCCCCCATATCACCAACGAGATCAAGAGCTACATTTATAATCTGGCCAAGAGCACCGAGGCCGATGTGGTCATTACCGAGATCGGCGGCACCACCGGCGACATCGAGAGCCAGCCTTTCCTGGAGGCCATCCGCCAGGTGGGCATTGAGCAGGGCCCTGAGAACTGCTGCTACATCCACGTGGTGCTGGTGCCCTACATCTCCGGCTCCGACGAATACAAGTCCAAGCCCGCCCAGCACTCCTGCAAGGAACTGCAGGGCATGGGCATCGCCCCCAACGTCATCGTGCTGCGCGCCGACGGCCCGGTGGGCAGCGACATCAAGCGCAAGATCAGCATGTTCTGCAATGTGCGCCCCGACTGCGTCATTGAGAACCTGACCATGCCCAGCCTGTACGAGTGCCCGCTGATGCTGGACGCCGCCGGCCTGACCAACGTGGTGGTGCGTCAGCTGCACCTGACCACGCCCCCCACCGACCTGACCGAGTGGAAGGAACTGATCAGCCGCATTGCTACCCGCAGCCGCACCTGCACCATCGCCCTGGTGGGCAAGTACGTCAAACTCCACGACGCCTACCTCAGTGTCATGGAGAGTCTCTACCACGCCGGCTTTGAGACCGAGAGCAAGGTCAACATCAAGTGGGTGGACAGCGAAACCCTGCTGGATCAGGACCGCTGCGCCGAGGAACTGGCCGAAGTGGACGGCATCATCCTGCCGGGCGGCTTCGGTGACCGCGGCATCGAGGGTATGATCCAGGCCGCCCAGTATGCCCGTGAGCAGCACATCCCCTACTTCGGCATCTGCCTGGGCATGCAGATCATGGTCATGGAGTACGCCCGCAACGTGCTGGGCTACGCCGATGCCAACTCCAGCGAGTTCACCCCCGACGGCGCCCACAACGTCATCGCGCTGATGCCCGACCAGCAGGGCAACATCCCCAAGGGCGGCACCATGCGTCTGGGCAAGTATCCCTGCACCATCAAGCCGGACACCACCATGGCCCGCTGCTACGGCAAGCAGGAGATTGACGAGCGCCACCGTCATCGCTACGAGTTCAACAACGACTACCGTGCCGAGTTCGAGGAGAAGGGCCTGACCATCGCCGGCACCAGCCCGGACGGCCGCCTGGTGGAGGCCGTGGAACTCACCGAACGTCCCTTCCATGTGGGCGTGCAGTTCCATCCGGAGTTCAAGAGTCGTCCCAACCGCGCCCATCCCCTCTTCAAGGGCTTCGTGGCGGCTGCGCTCCAGTACCAGACTGAGCACACCCCCACCAGCCATGAGGTCATGATGGACCAGTAATCTTTCCGAAATGATAACCGCCCCGCCGCAGGATCTGCAGCGGGGCGGATTTTTGTTTTTCAGATTTTTTCCGGGACGGACTGCCTTTATTTCCCTTTTCCGGCTTGGTCCATGGAAAGTTCTTTGCCTACTTTCTTTCAAGAAAGTAGGTCAGCGGTCCTGAAGAGGCACATACTCCCGGGGGACCATGATGCTCTGGTAGGCCGGGCGGATGATCTTGTCCATGTTGACCAGCTCCTCCATCCGGTGAGCAGACCAGCCCACGATACGGGCCACGGCGAAGATGGGGGTGTACAGTTCCACCGGAATGCCCAGCATGTCGTAGACGAAACCGGAGTAGAAGTCCACATTGGCGGAAACGCCCTTGTAGATGTGGCGCTTTTCGGCGATGACCTGGGGCGCCAGGCGCTCGATGGTGTTGTAATACTCGAAATCACGGTCGCGGCCCTTGGCATCGGCCAGCTGGTGGACGAAGTTCTTGAAGACCACGGCGCGGGGGTCGCTGAGGGAGTAGACCGCGTGGCCCATGCCGTAGATCAGGCCCTTCTGGTCGAAGGCCTGCCGGTCCACGATCTTGCGCAGGTAGTCCCGCATGGCGTCCTCGTCGGTGGGATCGGCCACATGGGCGCGGACGTCGTCCATCATGTGCATGACCTTGATGTTGGCACCGCCGTGCTTGGGTCCCTTCAGGCTGGAAAGGGCTGCCGCAATGACCGAGTAGGTATCGGAACCGGAAGAGGTGACCACGCGGGTGGTAAAGGTGGAGTTGTTGCCGCCGCCATGCTCCATGTGGAGCAGCAGGGCGATGTCCAGCACGTGGGCTTCCAGGTCGGTGTACTGCCGGTCGGGGCGCAGCATCTGGAGCAGGTTCTCGGCGGTGGAGAGCTCCGGTCGCGGCCGGTGGATGTACATGCTGCCGTCGCACTCATAGTAATGGTAGGCATGGTAGCCGTAGACCGCCAGCATGGGGAAGACGCTGATGAGCTTGATGCACTGTTCCAGCTGGGTCTGCAGATCGCTCTTGCCGATGTCGTCGTCATAGCTGGCCAGGGTCAGCACACTGCGGGTCAGCGAGTTCATCAGATCCTTGCTGGGGGCTTTCATGATGACATCCCGCACAAAGTTGGTGGGCAGATCCCGGCACTTGGCCAGACATTCCTTGAAGGATTCCAGCTGCTGCTCGTTGGGCAGATCCCCCAGCAGCAACAGGTAGGCCGCCTCCTCGAAGGCATAGCGCTTGCCCCGCAGGCCGCGGATCAGGTCATAGACGTTGTAGCCGCGGTACCACAGCTTGCCGTCGCAGGGGACCTGCTTGCCGTCCCGCTCCTCGAAGGCGTCGATGCGGGAGATGTTGGTGATGCCTGCCAGCACACCCTTGCCGTCCTGGTCGCGCAGACCGCGCTTGATGTTGTACTTGGCAAACAGTGCGGGATCCACCCGGTTGTTGGTGACGCACTCCTCGGTAAAGATGCGCGCTTCCTTTTCAATGGCTGCGTAATCGCTCATATGAAGACCCTCCCTTTCCGACGCCTGTGGCGGAACGTTTGAATTTTTTCCCGTTTCTCACACTTTTTTGTACAGTTCGTATACGAACTATTATATCGGTTCTGTTATTTTGTGTCAAACAAACATTCTGTGAACAAAGTTCATTTTCCCGCAAAACAAAACGCCCGCCGCGTTTTTTCCGCGTGCAGGCGTTTGTTTTATCCCAAAACGTAAAATTTTCGCAAAGAGGTTTTCCCCTGGCGATGCCGGGTCCTCACTCGCCCTGCCGGGCCTGCAGAGCAGCCAGCAGCGGCGGCAGCAGCTGCTTCTTGCGGCTGACTACCCCGGGCAGCACCGCCACGCCGTCCTTGGGCTCCACCCCGAAGGCGTCGCGGACGATCTCCTCGGTGTGGCTGCCCCAGTACATCAGGTCGGTGCTCTGGGTCTTCATGTCGGTGAACATATAGAAGATCATGGGCAGACCTTCCCGGCGCCCCGCCTCGGGCAGGAAGGGTCCTACCAGCGCTTCGGCGGCTGCACGGGATTTGTCGGTCATATAGATGGACTGCCCGACGCCGAACTTGGCGTCGCCGCGGCTGAAGGCCTTGAAGTCGGAGCGGAAGACATCCTCCGCATCCCGGCCGGTGAGGTCGGCCCCCGCCTCGAACATCTGCTCGGCGTAGCTGGGGATGTCCTCCCCTGCGATCTCGGCCAGCGCCCGGGCGGTGGCTTCATCCTGGGGAGTGGAGGTGGGCGAACGGAACATCAGCGTATCGGAGAGAATGGCCGACAGCAGCAGCCCCGCGATCTGTTGGGAGGGGGTCACGCCCTGTTCCTGGTACATCTGATACAAAATGGTGGCCGTGCAGCCCACCGGCACGTTGCGGAAATACACCGGGCCGCTGGTCTCCAGGGTGCCGATGCGGTGATGATCGATGATCTCCAGGATCTCGGCCTGCTCCAGACCGTCCACCGCCTGGGTGCGCTCGTTGTGGTCCACCAGGATCACCCGCTTGCGATGCAGGTTCAACAGGTTCCGGCGGCTGACCACACCGCAGTATTTGCCGTTCTCGTCCAGGATGGGGAAATACCGGTGGCGGACGCTGGCCATGATCTTGCGGGCGTCCTCGATGGGGGTGTTCACGCTGAACTTCATCAGGTCATGGGTGCGCATGAAATGGCGCACCGGCGCGGCGGTGGTGACCAGCCGTCCGGCGGCGTAGGTGTCGTAGGGGGTAGCCAGCACCGCACAGCCCTTCTCCTGGGCGCGGGCCACGATGGTGCGGGGCACCGCCGAACCGCAGCAGACCACAATGGCCGCCGCACCGCAGTCGATGGCGCACATCTGGGTCTCGTACCGGTTGGACACCAGCACCAGATCCCCGGGCTTTACCAGCTCCTCCATGATCTCGGGACTGGTGCCGATGCAGATATGCCCCTCGGTGATGCGGGCATCGGCGTCGCCCACGATGAGTTCCGCCTCCAGCGTTTCCAGCAGGTTGTGGTAGCTGGTGTTGGCCGCCGCCAGCACGCCGGTGTCGAACAGGTCCATGTTGGCATCGGCAATATCCTTGATGGTAATGAGGCCCTGGAGCTCGTCCTCGGCGTCGGTGATGCACAGGGTGTCGATCTCCACGTCGCGCATCATGTTCCAGGCGGCGCGCACGCTCATCTCGGCGTCGATGCCCGGCTGATGGCGGATGTCGATGTCCTTGATCTGGGGGCTCACGTCGGTGCAGAGCCGCGGCGGCTCGATGCCGAAATGCTTGAGCACAAACTGGGTCTCCCGGTTCACATGACCGGCACGGCGGGCTTCATACTTGCCCATCAGGCTGCCGCCGTTTTTCAGCCAGGCGTAGGACAGCGCCGAGCAGATGGAGTCGGTATCGGGGTTCTGGTGGCCGATAATGTTGATATGGCGCACATTTTCAGTTGACATGACGGATTCCTCTCTTCCCTGGGAAGTGGCGCGGGCGATTCCCTCGGTGCCCGCAAAATGACCAAAAGTTCTTTCCTTGCACTCTTATACATTTTCTATTATACCACACTTTTTTACCGTTGGCGATTCTTGACAATAACTGCATAACAGCGTAAAATAGATGCTGTATGTGGATATTGGGGGCTTGCCCCCTTGCAACGCAAGTTCAAATAGAGAGGGAACGGATATGATTCAGGAAAATTTACGCAACGTCGCGATCATTGCCCACGTTGACCACGGCAAGACGACGCTGGTGGACCAGATGCTCAAGCAGTCTGGTGCCTTCCGCGCCAACCAGCAGGTGGCCGAGCGCGTGATGGACTCCGGCGACATCGAGCGCGAGCGCGGCATCACCATTCTTGCCAAGAACTGCTCCTGCGTGTACAACGGCGTCAAGATCAACATCGTGGACACCCCGGGCCACGCCGACTTCGGCGGCGAGGTGGAACGCGTGCTGAAAATGGTCAACGGCGTGCTGCTGCTGGTGGATGCCGCCGAAGGCTGCATGCCCCAGACCCGCTTCGTTCTGCAGAAAGCCCTGCAGCAGAACCTGTCGCTGGTGATCGCCGTCAACAAGATCGACCGTCCGGACGCCCGCATCAAGGAAGTCATCGACGAGATCCTGGAACTGCTCATGGACCTGGGCGCCACCGACGAGCAGCTGGACAGCCCCATGGTGTTCTGCTCCGGCCGCAACGGCACCGCCAGCTACGACTGGACCCATCCCGAGAACGGCACCGACCTCAAGCCGCTTTTCGACACCATCCTGAAGTACGTCCAGCCGCCGGAGGGCGAGCCCGACGAGCCCCTGCAGATGCTGGTGTCCAGCGTGGACTACAACGAGTTCGTGGGCCGCATGGGCGTGGGCCGCGTGCAGAACGGCGTCATCAAGGTGGGTTCTCCGGTGCAGGTCTGCGACTGGCACAACCCCGACGTGCATATGACCGGCCGCATCACCAAGCTGTTCGACTTCAAGGCCAACGGCCGTGAGCCCATCGAGCAGGCTTCCGCCGGTGACATCGTCGCCTTTGCGGGTCTGCCCGACATTTCCATCGGCAACACCCTGTGCGACCCCAGCAAGGTCCAGCCCCTGCCCTTCGTGAAGATCAACGATCCCACGGTGGAGATGACCTTCTCGGTCAACGATTCTCCCTTTGCCGGCAAGGAAGGCAAGTACGTCACCTCCCGCCAGATCCGTGACCGCCTGATGCGCGAACTGCTGAAGGACGTTGCCCTGAAGGTGGAGGATTCCGCCACCAACGATTCCTTCCGCGTCATGGGCCGCGGTGAGATGCATCTGTCCATCCTCATCGAGACCATGCGCCGGGAAGGCTACGAGCTGCAGGTTTCTCCCCCGCACGTTCTGACCCACGAGGAGAACGGCAAGACGATGGAACCCATGGAGCGTGTGGTCATCGACGTGCCCGAGACCTACCAGGGCGCCGTCATGACCGCCCTGGGTGCGCGCAAGGGCATCCTGATGAACATGCAGATGATGAACAGCCGTTCCCGTCTGGAGTTCCGTATGCCCAGCCGCGGCCTCTTCGGCTACCGCAGCCAGTTCCTCACCGACACCCACGGTGAAGGCATCATGAACACCATCTTCGACGGCTACGAGGAATGGTGCGGCGACATCCAGACCCGGTCCACCGGTTCTCTCATCAGCTTCGAGACCGGCGACGCCGTGACCTACGGTCTGTTCAACGCGCAGCAGCGCGGCACCCTGCTGGTCACCGCCGGTGAGAAGGTCTACGCCGGCCAGGTGGTGGGCTACACCCCCACCGGCGAGGACATCACCGTCAACGTCTGCAAGACCAAGCATCTGACCAACACCCGTGCTTCCGGCAGCGACGACGCCCTGCGTCTGGTGCCGGTGAGCAAGTTCAGCCTGGAGGGCTGCCTGGAATTCCTGGCCCCCGACGAACTGCTGGAGGTCACCCCCGAGAACCTGCGCATCCGCAAGCGCATCCTGGACCATGATCTGCGCATGAAGGCTGCCAGCAAGAAGAACAAGGGCTGATTTTTCCTCAAAGAGGAGGTTCGGATTCAGCGGCTGCGCCGCCGATGACGATGGATTCGTAATACAGCAGCACCCCCGGCCGGATGGCCGGGGGTGCTGTTTTTAGTTTTCCCCGTCGGTGAAAACCGTCCAGTCCCGGGAACCGCCCAGATAGTCGTCGGCGTCCAGGATGGCGTAGGTGCTCTCGCCCCACTGGTTGTAGTGGTCATTCACCAGCACCCGGCCGTCCTCGGTCAGCGCCAGGGGCCAACCGGAATCGGTGGGCTGCACCGGAATGTTTTCGTAGGTTTTGCCGTTCTCCACATCATAGATGGTGGCTGTGCCGGTGTAGGCGTAATCCATCAGCCAGACCAGGTCGGTCCCACGGCAGACCGGGTAGATGCTGCGGTCCGACTGCAGCTTCGCCAGCTCGGTCATGCCGCTGCCGTCCAAGGCACAGTGCTCCAGCGTGGTGGACAGGGTGTTGCCTGCCTCATCGATCACCATCCGCCGGAAGTACAGGTCTTCCCCGCGCATGCCTTCGTAGGACCACTGTTCCGTATGACCGGCGGCATCGCCCCGGTGACTGTCGTAGGGAAAGCTGAGAATCCCCTGCCAGTCCCCGGTGGCAAGATCCATCCACCCATATTCCATGGTGGCATTCTGCAGTACGGCGTTGAAAAGTTCCATATCCTCCATGGACGGCAGGGGCTGATCGGTGATGCAGCGGGAAACCAGCACCCGGCTGCCCCGGCTGTCGTGCACCGACAGCAGATTCATGGCGGGCAGTTCCCAGCCGGTCACCGCTCCCGTCTGCAGATCGATGCGCTTCACCTGCGGCCGGGGCGTATTGTTGAAGACATTGCTTTCCACCAAGTAGCAGGCATTTTCGTCGCTGCACATCCAGTTCAGAGTCTCCTGTGCGGAAACGACCTGTTTCTCGCTGCCGTCGGGGGACAGGCAGTAGATTTCCCTGCCCGCGGTACAGTACACCCTGCCACCGCTCACAAAGGGATCGGAAGGGCTCATGCCGCCGTCGTACCGGCCGAAGGTCTGCAGCAGCTGCCGCTGCCCGGTGGCATAATCCAGCCGGAAAAGCGCCCACTTTGCCTCCCCCGAGGCCGGATCATCCCAGACGCCATCGTAGTAGTAGCAGCCCTCCCCTGACCGGGACCCGCCGTACATCGTCAGATTGCCCACCGCTGACAGGGCGGATTCCGCCGTGGCTTGTGCCGGAGAGGTTTCGGCGGTAGCCGGGGTCTCGCCGGCCGGTTGGGATTCCGTCGGGGCGCAGGCGGAAAGGCAAATTGCCAGAGCCAACAAAATTGGCATGGATTTTTTCATTGTCAGGCTCCTTTCCCATCAGGTTTCAGGCGCCTCGGCATCTTCGATGGGCGTCCAATCGGTGGAACCGGCCAGGTAGTCCTGCAGGGAGATCAGTGCATAACCTTCGACGATGTCGGGGTCTCTTCCCCTTGACACCAATACCTGGTTTTGCCCCACCAGCGCTTCCGGCCAGCCGTTTGCCACAGTAATATGGGGCAGTTCATACATCTGTCCTGCCGGCAGGTCATAGATCCAAAGGTTGCCCGGCTCACCGCTCATCATCCAGCGCAAGGTGCCGTTCTGGCTGAAAATCCAGTCCGGGCGCTCCATTTCCAGCCGTCCCGGCATCTGTTGCCAATCACTGCCATCCAGGGCACAGCTCTCCACACCGTTGGCCGAGCCATCCTCATTGTACCAACTGAAATACAACCGATCTCCGGCCATTCCCAGGAAGTCGTGACGGCGGCGCTTTCCATCCGGCTGCTCCTCGCCGTAAAAGGGTTCTGCCATGACTTTTTCCATGGCACCGGTGGCCGGATCATACCAGTCAAATTCCCGTTCTCCACTTTGGAGAAGCGCGCTATACGCTTCCCATTCTTTGTAGGAAGGAAGCGGTGTCTGGGTGATTGCCCGCGTCATGATAAAGCGGGGGGTGCCTGTCGGGTCAATCCACTCGATCTGACCGGGAAGTTCCAGATCGGTGATCTGCCCCGTTTCCAAATCAATCCGTTTGCCTCTGTTGCTGCCCCTGTCCATACGATACTCAAACTCATAGACAGCATACTCATCCACAAATTCGGGATTCAGTTCTTTCCCCAAAGGGATCTCCTGCGTGGCGCCGCCCTCCTCGGGCACCTTGTACAGCGTATCCCAGCCAAACAGGCAAATCTGTCCTTGCCAGGGCAGGACTTGTACGCCGTACAGGTCCGGACTGTCTCCCATATACAAACTGACGCGCTGTGCATCTGTCAGATCAACCTTCAGCAATTGGAACTGCGGTTCCCCTGCATCGGTCCAAAAATTCACGGTGCTGTACATGGCATCCGCCGTCGACTCATATTCCTGGATTCGCCGCAAGTGCCCCACCGGAAACACTACACTCTCTTCCGCCGTAGCGGATTCGCCGGTTGCCTCCACGGGGACCGGTTCCGGCACGGTGGACGCCGCCGGGGCGCAGGCGGAAAGGCCGATGGCCAGCGCCAGCAGATACAAAGCCAATCGTTTCATCGCGTTACGCCTCCCCCGTTTCGTCCGTCACCGGGACCACATCGGTGCCGGTGAAATTGCCCGCCAGGTAGTCCTCCTGAGAGACCAGGCAGTAGATGGAATCCTCCGGGTGGGCGGCGAAAAAGCTGTACAGCAGCAGCCGGCCGTCGTCGGTCAGCGCCAGGGGCCAGGGCGTATCGCCGCCCGAGGCATTTTCCACCTGCCGGGTGCTGCCGTCGGCAGGCTGGTAGACCACCAGTCCGTTGCCGCTGCCCTGGATCAGCCAGCGGATCTCCCCTTCTGACCGCAACACGCCGGGCAGCCCCTGGCCGTCCTCCATAGTCAGCACCGTCTCGACGCCGCTGCCGTCCGGGGCACAGCGCTCCACCCGGCAGTTCTCCTGGGAGGTTTCGGTCCACTCCGCCCGATAAAAATAGAACTTTCCGTCCGCCTTGCCCAGGTAGGCCCGCTCCTGGGGCCAGCCGCTCTCCGCCAGTTCTCCGGTGTAGGGTTCCTGGAAAAGCGGCTCCACCGAGCCGTCGTCGGGATCCCACCAGGCGTATTCCTCGGTGGCGGTCTGCAGCGCCGCGGCCCGCTGTTCCTCGTCCTGCAGGGAGGACAGCGACACCGCGCCGATCAGCCGGGTGATGAGGAACCGGCCGTCCGCACCGTCGCAGACCCGGATGGTCTGGGCCGGAAGTTGGACGGTTTCCGCCGTGCAGGTTTCCAGATCCACCCGCTGCATGGCGGTATAGCCCACCGACGTCTGCACAAACAGATAGAGGGCCCGGTCATCCAGGAATCCCACGCCGTAGCCGTCCACCACCGGCATGGTTTTTTCGGTGCCGTCCGTCCGGTCGATGATGTGCAGGGTGCGGCCGTCTTCCTCAAACGTCGTGTAATAGATCCTGTCTCCCCGGGCAAAGCAGTTGCCCAGCCGGTAGGAGGGAATCCCGGTATCCAGCACCTGACACTGCCGGGCGGTGGTGTAGTCCACTTCCACCAGATTTCCCAGCGTCGGAGCACCGTCCGGCTGGGCTTTTGCCTGCCACTGATAGAAGGCGTTGCCGGTGTTTTCGCAGTCCTCGATGTTGCACAAAGTTCCCTGCACCATGGGGGAGTCGGCAGACTCTTCCGTGGCCGCCGCTTCCGCCGTGGCCACGACAGGTGCCTCACTCTGCGGAGCGATAGCCGCCGGGGCGCAGGCAGTCAGGCCGAACGCCAGCGCCAGCAGTGCAAACAGGGCGTTTTTCATCGTATGACTCCTTTCCCGCTCATTCCTCCGCCGGGACCACGTCAGTGCCGGTGAAATTGCCCGCCAGGTAGTCCCCTTCGGGAATCAGGCGATAACACACGTCGGATTTTTCTTCCTTTTCCATCAGACTGACCAGTACCTGCCCGTCCTCCGTGAGCAAGAGGGGCCAGGGGGCCTCTGCGCCGCCGGACACTTCCTGCGACTGACCCGTTGCCGCATCGTAGACGAGGATCCCCTCCTCCCCGGTAATGACAAGCCAACGAATTTCGCCGCCGCAATTTACCGTGCCGGGAACGCCGAAATCGGCCGGCAGGTCAAACGGTACCTCCTCATTGCCGCTGCCGTCCAGGGCGCACCGCTCCACACGGTTCTGCGTGCTGCTCTGCCCGGTGATGACACCGCGGTAGAAAAAGAGGGAATCCCCGTTGTGCCCCAGGTAAATGCGGGTGATTTCATTGCCGTTTTCGTCCTTTTCGCCATGGAAGGGTTCTTCCAGAACCGTTTCCAGTGCGCCGGTGGCCAGGTCCCACCAGGCATACTGGACCGTTGCGTTCTGCATCGCCGCTTCATACTGTTCTTCCTCATCCCACAGGGACTCCAGCGGTATTTCGCTGATCAGCCGGGCGACGAGCAGCCGTTGGCCGTCGGTGTCATAGATCGTACTGATCAGGTCCGGCGTCTTGATGGGCTGGATGTCACCGGTATTCAGGTCCATCCGTTCCAGGCTCAAAAAGGGATCGGCATACCGGTTGAGATAGACATACTGATCGTCCGCAAAACTGGGAGAAAGGTCGCTTTCCAGCGAGATGATCCGCTCCGAGCCGTCCGCCGGCGTATAGATATGGAACTCAGCCTCCGACGGGGAAGGCCAGGTCTCATAGCAGAGATTTTCGCCCCAGGCGAAGTAGGTTCCCAGCTGTTCGATGTTGCCCACATCGCAGAGCTGCGTCATCCGGGCCGTGGCAAAATCCACCTTGCGCAGGATACCGTGATAAGTTTTGTCCGGCTGTTGGATCGTGTCCAGCTGATAATAGCCATCCGCCGGGTCCTTGGCGCCGAGATTGCGCAGCGTGCCAGCAACCGCATTTTCTGCGGGCTCCGCCGCCGGGGCGGCTTCCGCGGTAGTCGTGACAGCGGCTTCGCTTTCCGGGGCGGAGGCCGCCGGGGTGCAGGCGGTCAGGCTGACCGCCAGGGCCAGCAGGGCAAAAAATCCGATTTTCTTTTTCATACTCCGTTCCTTTCTCAGATTGTCCCCATCCCGATCTGTTCCCCGCAGAGTTCCAGCGGGATCCAGTCGGTGCTGCCGGCCAGGAAATCCGCCATCTCCTCCATGGCATAGCCGCCGGGGCATTGATCGCCGTACAGATTGGGGTCCAGGCTGAGCATCACCCGGTCGTTGCCGGTCAGCGCGTAGGCCCAGCCGTCCGGCAGGCTGACCGCACCGTCGGTATAGGTCTGCCCGTCCGCCACATCATACACCCAGAGTCCGTCGTTTTCGCTCATGATCCAACGCAGGGCGTCGTTCTGTTCCAGCGTCCACACCGCATCGCTGCCCGCGGGCAGATCGGTCGCGGCCTGCCAGTCCGTGCCGTCAAGGGCACAGGATTCAATGCCCGCGCTCCGGGTCACGCTTTCCCCGTCCACGATCCGCCAGACAAAATAGAGCCGCCCGTCGGCCAGGCCCTGGAACTCCCGCCGGCGTTTGGTGCCGTCGGACTGCACGACACCGTAGTAGGGTTCTT
Source organism: Subdoligranulum variabile (assembly GCF_025152575.1). Taxonomy (NCBI): domain Bacteria; kingdom Bacillati; phylum Bacillota; class Clostridia; order Eubacteriales; family Oscillospiraceae; genus Subdoligranulum; species Subdoligranulum variabile. The sequence goes on from NZ_CP102293.1 coordinate 1,069,901, forward strand.
CCGCCACCTTCTGGAAGTCCCCGGTCGCCAGGTCATACCAGCCGTATTCACAGACGGCGTTCTGTATGGCGGCGGCATAGATCTCTCCCTCCTCCACGCCGGGCAGCGGGGCTTCGGTGACCAGGTGGCAGAGAAAGACCCGGGGTTCGTTCACCGCCCGGATCTCCTGAGTCTGGGCCGGCAGATTTACCCGGCTGCATTCTCCCGTCTGCAGGTCCAGCCGGGTGCAGAGAAAGTTTTTCACCGAATCGTCATAGGAAAAGCTGTACCCGGCGGTATCGTCCATGCTGGTGGGATAGAACGGCGCCGAAAGGGCCACCTTCCGGGCTTCGCCGCCCGCTGTGGGTATCTGATACATCGTCTGGTCGGCAAAGACGTAGACCGTACCGTTCACCACAAAGGGGTTGCTCACCGTCTGGGCCGGTTCCTCCAGCGTGTACAGACTGGTCTGCTTGCCGGTGGCACAGTCCAGCACCAGCACCCGGAACTTCTGTTCCCCCTCCGAAGGGTCGGTGTAGCCGATACTGTAGCGCAGCGCACCGTCCTGCTGCAGGTCGCCGTCCCCCCGGATGCCGCCCGCTGCCGCGGGTGTTTCAGCTTTTTCGGACTCCGCCGCCGGGGCCGCCTCGGCGGTGGCGGCTGTGGGCACCTCCCCCTCCGGGACAGAGGCCGCCGGGGTGCAGGCGGTCAGGCTGACCGCCAGGGCCAGCAGGGCAAACAGGGTTCGTTTCATGGGACAGTTCCTCCTTTTCCAATGGTTCCATGCTCCCAGTATGACACCCCTTTGTATCGGAGTTGTACCAAAATTCGCCTTTTTCCAAAAAAGAAAAGCCGCACAGCAGCACAAAGGCGGCCATGCGGCTTGTACAAGTCCGGGTGACAGGATTCGAACCTGCGAAATCTCCTGGTCCCAAACCAGGCGCGATACCAAGCTTCGCCACACCCGGGCGGTCTTGACTGCCTTATTATAGTACACCGGACCGGACGGCGTCAAGGGGAAAGACCTTTGGTGACCTCATCACAGAAAAGAAGCGTCCATCGGGGTATACTATAGGCACAACGAAACAACAAGGAGGACAAAACAATGTCTGTGCTGCATATCACCAAAGAAAATTTCGTCAATGAAGTGGTCAATTCCGATCGTCCGGTGCTGGTGGATTTCTGGGCCAGCTGGTGCGGTCCCTGCCGTATGGTGAGCCCGCTGGTGGATGAGATCGCCGCCGAGCATCCCGAGATCAAGGTCTGCAAGGTCAATGTGGATGAACAGCCCGAGCTGGCCGGTCAGTTCCAGGTCATGAGCATCCCCACCCTGATGGTGGTGAAGAACGGCCAGGTCACCCAGCGCACCGTGGGCGCGCGGCCCAAGAACCAGATCCTGGCGCTGGTCCAGGAGGGCTGAGCCATGGGCTTCTTCGATTTCCTGCACGGGCCGGATATAAATGGCGGCGTGGAGCAGTGCCGCCAGACCCCCGGTGCCCTGCTGCTGGATGTGCGTACCCCCGCCGAGTACGCCGAAGGCCACATTCCCGGCGCCCGGAACCTGCCGCTGCAGTCGCTGGAGGGCATTGACGCGGTGGCTCCCGCCAAGGACACGCCGCTCTTCCTCTACTGCCGCAGCGGCGCCCGGTCGGGGCAGGCCGCCCGCCTGCTGCAGGGCAGCGGCTACACCCGGGTGACCAACATCGGCGGCATCATAAGCTACCACGGCCCAGTGGAACGATAACCTTTATTATAGAAAGACCGCCGACGGAAAGATTCCGTCGGCGGTCTTTTTGCCTTTGTCAGTCCTCGGCCAGGGCCTGCAGACGGTCGGGGTCCAGCAGCGTCACGCTGCCCCGGGACAGTTTCACCAGGCCTTCATCCTGGAAATACCGCAGCATCCGGGTCACCACCTCCCGGGGGGAGCCCAGGTGGTGGCCGATGGTCTCGTGGGTGGTCTTCAGCGTGGGGCTGCCCTCCAGGGCGCTCTCCTCCAGCAGGAAGGCCGCCAGCCGCTTGTCGAAACTTTTCCACAGGATCTGCTCGATAAGCCACATCACATCGGAAAAATGGGTGGTCATCACCTCGTTGGTGTAGTTGGCCACCGGCGCCGATTCCTCCATCAGCGCCTTGTAGCGCTGGGCCGGGATCTGCCAGAACTCGGTGTCCTTCTCCGCCTCGATGGTCACATCATACTGCAGCCCCCGCAGGATGCAGGAGGCCGACATCACACAGAGATCCCGGGGGAACAGGCGGTAGAGGGTGACCTCCCGCCCTTCGTCCGAGAGAATGTAGACCCGCAGCTGGCCGGTGCGCACCAGCAGAAAACCGATGCAGTCCGCCGAACCGTTGTGCACCACCGTCCCTTTGGGCACGGCGCGCAGGGTGGCGTTGTCGGCCAGCATCTGCTGCTGGACCGGGGTGAGTTTGTCCCATACGGGGAAATATTCAGAAAATTCCATCGGCGTTTCCTCCTGCCAACAGCATAAACGAAATTGCCCCCGGTGTCAAACCCCGGCGGGGGCGTCCTCCTTGCGGATGAAGTGGTTCTGCCGGTAGGTGCGGGGCGCCATGCCGTACACCGACTTGAACGCCCGGGAAAAATGCAGCTGGTTGGCGTAACTGACCATGGCGCTGATGGTGCCGATGGGCAGGGCCGTCTCCTTGAGCATCTGGGCCGCCCGGGCCATTCGGTAGTGCAGCAGAAACGCCTGGGGGCTCTCCCCCATGGAGTCCCGGAACACCTTGCCGAAGTAGCTGCGGTTCAGCCCGCAGAAGGCCGCGATCTCCTCGATGGAGATGTCCCGCTGGTAGTTCTGCTCGATGAAGGAGAGGGCTTCCTTCATATAGAAATCCCGCAGCCGCCGCTGGCTGGGCAGCCGCCGCGCCGCCGAGGACTGCACCAGCTGGTCCAGGAAGAGAAAGCCCTCCCCGATCTGGCGCACCGGACTGTCGTCGGGATGGTTGACGATGTAGAGCATCTGGTCTTTCAGCGCCCGGCCTGCCTCCCGGTTCTGGGGGGTGTAGACCGGCTGGCTCTGGCTCAGCCCCGCCAGGCTGATGCTCTCGCTCACCCGCAGGCCGTCAAACTCGATCCAGGTATATTCCCAGGGGTCCTTGGCGTCCGCCACATAGGTGGTGGTCTGGTCCGGCAGGATCAGAAAGCCGTGGCCCGCCCCGATATGGTAGACCTGGTCGTTGGTGTACAGCGCGCCCCGCCCCGAGATCACAAAATGGAACAGGTAATGGTCCCGCTTGTGGGGGCCGTAGGAATGGAGCGGCTCGGTGCGCTCCCAGCCGTACTGATAGAGGGTCAGATCCACGAACCGTTCGTCCTGAAATACGTGGAATTTGAGCTTGTTTTCGGTATGTATGTCATTCTGATGAGGCATGGCCAAAACCTCCCCGCCATGTTTTTTCTATTATATACCATAATGCGTCTGTACTTCAATAAAAATGATAGAAATCCTACAAATTGAGATATAAAAAGCAGAATCAAGATATTCACGATGGCATGCACAAATTGTATAATAAAGCTGCTGATTCAGGAAAGATTTTGTGCATAGTGCACATTGCACAAATTTTCCCACGAAATTTCATCAAATTGGCGAAACCCCATTCTCCCACTGCCGCACCGGCCGGGCGGGCAGCGAACCACTGCAGAACCACTGCAAAAGATCAACAGGAGGAAGACATCTTATGAACATCAAACGGAAGTTGGTTGCCGGGTTGATGGCGACGTGCCTGACGGCTGGTTTAGCCACGGGCCTGACCGCATGCGGATCGGACAGCGCCGATGGCACCGTGAACCTGACGTTCCAGATCTGGGACGTGGCGCAGCGCGACGGCATGCAGGCGATGTGTGACGCCTACACCGAGCAGCATCCCAACGTCCACATCGAGGTGCAGGTCACCAGCTGGGACGAGTACTGGACCAAGCTGGAAGCGGCGGCCATCTCCAACCAGATGCCCGACATCTTCTGGATGCACACCAACGAGATCCTGAAGTATGCCGACTACGGCAAACTGGCCGACTGCTCCGACATTGTGGAGACCGAGCATTTCTCGGACATTTCGCTGGCCAACGCCAGCGGTTCGGACGGCAACCTCTACGCCGTGCCGAAGGACAAGGACACCGTGGGCCTTGTGTACAACAAGGAAATGTTTGACGCCGCGGGTGTTGCCTACCCCGACGAGACCTGGACCTGGGACGATCTGTGCGAAGCCTCGCAGAAGATCTACGACGCCACCGGCAAGTACGGCTACATGGCCTACGGCGACGACCAGCTGGGTTACTGGAACTTCGTGTACCAGGCGGGCGGCAGCATCCTGACCGAGGACAAGACCCGCGCCAACTTCACCGATCCTGCCACCAAGATGGGCATGGAATTCTACATCAACCTGCAGAAGAACGACTGGTGCCCCGACCAGAACTACTTTGCAGAGACCGCTCCCGGCACGGCTTTCTTCTCCGAGAAGGGCGCCATGTTCTTTGAGGGCGACTGGAACATCCTGAGTGAGCTGCAGAACTACCCCGAGATGGTGGGCAAGTGGGACGTGGCCGTGCTGCCCAAGTGCCCCAACCCCATGAACGGTGACGGCCGTGCTTCCATCTCCAACGGTCTGAGCTACGCCACCAGCGCCACCAACAAGCATCTGGACATCGTCAAGGACGTGCTGAAGTTCTTCGGCAGCGAAGAAGGCCAGCGTATCCAGGGTGAGAGCGGCGCCGCCATTCCCGCCTACGAAGGTCTGGAAGAAACCTGGGTGGGCGTCTTTGATGAGTATCCCATCAATGTGCAGCCCTTCATTGACATGTTCGACTACTGCGTCCAGAGCGTCAACAACGCCGCCCGTCCCGAGTGGAAGACTCCGGTCAGCGACACGCTGCTGAAGATCTACACCGGCGAGCTGGACATCGACACCGGCCTGCAGACCATGCAGGAGATCGTCGATGAGGCCAGTGCCGAATATTACCCGGAGGAGGATGCGTAATGCAAAATACATCGAAACTTGCCCGCGATGGTGCCAAGTGGGGCCTGCTCATGGTGGCGCCCACCATCATCGGTCTGCTGGTACTGAACATCTATCCTTTCATTGACGCCATCCGGATGAGCTTTTCCAAGTCGCTGCCCTTCGGCATGTTCGAGTTCGAGGGCATCGACAACTACGTGGAAATGTTCCAGAATGCCGAATTCTGGAAAGCCACCTGGAACACCATCCTGTTCTGCATCCTGACGGTGCCGGTGGGCATCTTCCTGGCGCTGCTGGTGGCTGTGCTGCTGAACAGCAAGATCCGCGGCCGCACCACCTTCCGTGCCATCTTCTTCCTGCCCATGGTCGTGGCCCCCGCCGCCGTGGCTATGGTCTGGAAGTGGATTTTTAACACCCAATATGGTATTATTAACTCGGTATTCGGCGTCAACGTCGGTTGGCTCACCGATTCCCGCTTCGTACTCTTCACCTGCGCCGTGGTGCAGATCTGGTCCAACATCGGCTACGACGCCGTGCTGCTGCTGGCCGGCCTGCAGAATGTTTCGGCCACCCTGTATGAGGCTGCCGACCTGGACGGTGCGTCCAAGGTCAAGCAGTTCTTCTCCATCACCCTGCCGATGGTTTCGCCCACCCTCTTCGTGGTCATGATCATGCGTCTGATGTCCTCCTTGAAGGTCTTCGACCTGATCTACATGATGGTGGATGACGCCAACCCCGCCCTGAACGACGCCCAGAGCCTGATGTCCCTGTTCTATCGTCAGAGCTTCATCGCCGGCGACAAGGGCTATGCGTCCGCCATCGTTGTCTGGACCGTGCTGCTGATCGGTGTGGTCACCATCTTCCAGTTCTGGGGCCAGAAAAAGTGGGTCAATTACGAGGTGTAAAGTATGAATACCAGTATGAAAAGCAGCAAGCGGCTTACCACCACGCTGACCTATGTTGTCCTGGTCCTGGGCAGCATCCTGATGATCTTCCCCTTTGTGTGGATGCTCCTGACCAGCTTCAAGACCCAGGCTGAATCCATGGCCATTCCGCCGCAGATTCTTCCTTCCCACTGGGCGCTGGACAACTTCACCACCGCGCTGGCGAGCCTTCCCTTCTTCAATCTCTATGTCAACACCGGTCTTCTGATCGTGTTCCGCGTGGTCTGCGCCGTCCTGTTCAGCTCGATGGCCGGCTACGCCTTCGCCAAACTGCAGTTCCCCTGCAAGAACCTGCTGTTCGGCATCGTGCTGGTCCAGATGATGCTGCCCAGCCAGATCTTCATCACCCCGCAGTACCTGATGCTGGCACGTCTGGGCCTGACCAACACCATCTTCGCGCTGGTCTTCCCCGGCCTGGTCTCCGCCTTCGGCACCTTCTTCCTGCGGCAGACCTACCTGGGCATCCCCAATGAGATCGCCGAGGCCGCCTATCTGGACGGCTGCAACAAGTGGCAGACCTTCACCAAAGTCATGTTCCCCCTCACCGGTTCCAGCTGCGCGGCCCTGGCTATCTTCACCGCCGTGTTCGCCTACTCCGACCTGATGTGGCCCCTGATCTGCAACACCGACCTGAACATGATGACCCTTTCCGCCGGCCTTTCCACCCTGAACGGCCAGTACACCACCAACTTCCCGGTCCTGATGGCCGGCAGCTTCCTGGCCATGATCCCCATGGTCATCCTGTATCTGCTGTTCCAGAAACAGTTCATCCAGGGCATTGCGATGACCGGCGGCAAATAATCCGCTCCATCGCCTGAAATAGCCTGAAGTCAGGCACACCAGCGGCAGGCGGACGACCGGCAGTTCCCGGTCCGCCCGCCTGCTGCTGTTTCTTTGGAAAACAGTGTGTCCGGCGCTCCGCGTTTGGGGCCTGCCGGCACTGTCTATATATACTTTTTTCAGGAGGTCCTTTTATGGGTATTCAATTCGACACCGCCACGGGCGTTTTCGCGCTGGAGACCGCACACACCAGCTACCACATGCAGGTGGATGAGCGCGGCCATCTGCTGCACCTGTACTACGGGCGCAGCATCGGCCAGGGCAGCCTGAGCGCACTGTATCCCCCCGCCGACCACGGCTTCTCCCCGGACTACTATGCCTGCCGCCGCGAGCGCGGCGTTTCCCCCGATGTGCTCCCCCAGGAGTACACCGGCTGCAATGTGGGCGATTTCCGGTTATCCTGTGTGGTGGTCCGGGATGAGACCGGTGCGGCCGGTGCGGACTTTGTCTATGTCTCGCACCGCATCGAGAGCGGCAAATATGCCCTGGAGGGCCTGCCCTGTGCCCACGCGGAGGACGGCGACGCCGAGACCCTGGTCGTCACCCTGCGCGACCTGGTCACCGGGCTGGAGCTGGACCTGTACTACGGCGTCTTCGCCGATCAGGACATCATCACCCGCGCCGCCAAAATGCGCAACAACGGTACCCACACCCTGCGCCTGGAAAAGGCTGCTTCGATGTGCCTGGACCTGCCCTTCGGCCGGTGGGATATGATCCACTTCCACGGCCGCCACGCCATGGAACGGCAGATGCAGCGCACCCCGCTGGCCAACGCCATTCAGACGGTCTCCTCCACCCGCGGTGCCTCCAGCCATCATCACAATCCCTTCGTGATCCTCTGTGACCGCGACACCACCGAATCCGCCGGGCTGTGCTACGGCGTCATGCTGGTCTATTCCGGCAGCCACCGCACCGACATCGAGGTGGACCAGAACGGTTCCACCCGTGTGGTCACCGGCATCCATGACGAGCGGTTCAGCTGGAAGCTGGAACCCGGCGAGGCCTTCACCACCCCCGAGGTGCTGCTGGGCTGCGCTTCGGACGGTCTGACCACCCTGTCCCAGCATTACCAGCACTTCATCCGGCGCAACATCTGCCGCAGCCCCTTCCGCTATACCCGCCGCCCGGTGCTCATCAACAACTGGGAGGCCACCTACTTCCAGTTCACCACCGACACCATCTGCAAGATCGCCGAGAAGGCCGCCAGCCTGGGCGTGGAGATGCTGGTGCTGGACGACGGCTGGTTCGGCAAGCGGGATGACGACAACAGCGGCCTGGGCGACTGGTTCGTCAACGAGAAAAAACTGCCCGGCGGCCTGGATCCGCTGATCCAGCGGATCAACGCCCTGGGCATGAAGTTCGGCATCTGGATCGAGCCTGAGATGATCAGCGAGGATTCCGACCTCTACCGTGCCCACCACGACTGGGCACTGACGCTGCCCGGCCGGGACCCCGCCATGGGCCGCGACCAGCTGGTGCTGGACTTCGGCCGGGACGAGGTGGTGGATTACATCACCGAGGTGCTCAGCGATCTGCTGCGCAACCATCACATCGAATACGTCAAATGGGACATGAACCGCAACATGTCGGACGTCTACAGCCGCGCCCTGCCCCCCGAACGCCAGGGCGAAGTGGCCCACCGCTACATGCTGGGCGTCTACCGGCTGCTGGACCGGCTGACCACCGCCTTCCCCGACGTGCTGTTTGAAGGCTGTGCCGGCGGCGGCGGACGCTTTGACGCGGGCATGCTGGCCTACTTCCCCCAGATCTGGTGCAGCGACGACACCGACGCCATCGAGCGGCTGACCATCCAGCACGGCACCTCCTTCGGGTATCCGGTGTCGGCCATGGGCGCCCATGTTTCGGCCTGCCCCAACCACCAGACCGGCCGTTCCACCCCGCTGTGGACCCGCGCCGTGGTGGCCATGAGCGGCACCTTCGGCTACGAACTGGACCTGGGCAAACTCAGCGACGAGGAATGCGAACAGGTCAAGGAACAGATCGAGACCTTCAAGAAGCTGTACGATGTGCTGCAGAACGGCCGGTACTACCGCCTGAGCAACCCCATCGAGGAACACCGGTACACCGCCTGGCAGACTGTCACCGACAAGGAATCTCTGGTCAGTCTGGTGCTGACCCATCCGGAGGCCAACTCCCGCCCGCTGCACATCTGCCTGCGGGGCCTGGAGGAGGACGCCCTGTACCGGGTGGAGAGCCTGCATCTGTACGGCACCACCTCCACCCCGGAGAGCGGCGCCGCCGCCACCGACCGCTATGTAGGTGCCGTCTACAGCGGCAGCACCCTGATGTACGCCGGATGCACCCTGACCCAGCTGGTGGGCGACTTCCCCAGCGTGCAGCTGCATCTGGTGCGTGTGTGATACGATAAGGAGGAATCCTGTATGAAATCCGCAAAGAAGAGAAAAGCGGCTGCGGCGAAGGCGGCCGCCGCCCGTGCCAAGGCCCCCGCGAAACCGGCCGCCCCGGCACCGGCGGAACCCGTAAAGGAAACCACCCCCAAAGCGGAGGCCCCGAAAGCCGAACCGGAAAAGACCGAAGCCCCCAAGGCCACCCCGGCCGCCGCGGAAGCGCCCAAGGCGGAAGCCCAGCCTGCCCTGAAGGCCGCTCCGGCGCAGGAAAAGCTGAAAGCTGCTCCGAAACAGGAGCAGCTCCACGCAGCCCCCGCCCAGGAGAAGCTCAAGGCGGCCCCGAAGCAGGAGAAGCTCAAGGCGGCCCCGAAGCAGGAGAAACTCAAAGCCGCCCCCAAGAAGGAGGCGCTGAAAGCCGCTCCGGCCACGAGCAGCGCCGAGGATGACGCCGCCTTTGAGCGCCGGCTGGCCCGCCATTACGATGAACTGAAATGGCTGTACTGCGAGCTGTACCACGGCGACATGCAGGCCTTTGACTACTGTGTGGATATGCTGCGCCGGGCCTGGGCAGACCGCAAGCCCGCCCTGCGCGCCCAGGATGCCGCCCGGGAGGCAAACCCCGACTGGTACCGCCGCCGGGATCTGCTGGGCATGATGATGTATACCAATGCTTTCGCCGGCACCCTGAAAGGGGTGGAGGAGAAGCTGCCTTACATCCAGGAATGCGGGGTGAACTACCTGCACCTGATGCCGCTGCTGCAGAGCCCCAAGGGCCGCAGCGACGGCGGCTACGCAGTGGCGGATTTCCGCACCGTGCAGCCGGAACTGGGCACCATGGACGACCTGGAACACCTGGCCGATGCCTGCCGGGAAAAGGGAATGAGCCTCTGCCTGGACTTCGTCATGAACCACACCAGCGAGGACCACGAATGGGCCCGCAAGGCCCGGGCCAATGAGCCGGGCTACCGGGACCGCTACTTCTTCTACGACAACTGGGACATCCCCAACGAGTTTGAGAAGACGGTGCCCCAGGTCTTTCCCACCACGGCACCGGGCAGCTTCACCTGGCTGGACGACTGCCAGCAGGTGGTCATGACCAACTTCTACCCCTACCAGTGGGATCTGAACTACGCCAACCCCGTGGTCTTCAACGACATGACGGAGAACCTGCTCTACCTGACCAACCGCGGCATCGACGTCATCCGTCTGGATGCCGTGCCCTACATTTGGAAAGAGCTGGGCACTTCCTGCCGCAACCTGCCCCAGGTCCATACCCTGGTGCGGATGATGCGGATGGTCTGCGAGATCGTCTGCCCCAGCGTCCTGCTGCTGGGCGAGGTGGTCATGGAACCCGCCAAGGTGGTGCCCTACTTCGGCACGCCGGAAAAGCCGGAATGCCACATGCTCTACAACGTCACCACCATGGCCACCACCTGGAACTCCCTGGCCACGGCGGACGTTTCTCTGCTGCGCCACCAGATGGACACCGTCTGCGCCCTGCCCCGGGACTTCCTGTTCCTGAACTACCTGCGCTGCCACGACGACATCGGCTGGGGCCTGGATTACCCCTGGCTGGGCGCCCGGTTCGGCACCAACGAGGTAGCCCACAAGAAGTACCTTAACGACTGGTTCACCGGCAAATGGCCCGGCAGTGACAGCCGCGGCGAGCTCTACAATGATGACCCCACCCTGGGCGACGCCCGGCTGTGCGGCACCACCGCCTCGCTGTGCGGTGTGGAGGCCGCCGACTTCGAGAAAGACCCCTTCAAGATGGAGCGGGCCATCTCCTGTGACCTGATGCTCCACGCCTGGATGCTGGTCCAGAGCGGTATCCCGGTGCTCTACAGCGGCGACGAGATCGGCCAGCTCAACGACTACACCTACCACGACGATCCCGAAAAGTGGGACGACAGCCGGTACATCCACCGGGGCAACTTCCAGTGGGATCTGGCCGAACTGCGCCACGACACCACCACCCGCCAGGGCAAACAGTTCGAGGGTCTGCGCCGGCTGGAGACCATCCGCGCCGAAGAGAAAGCCTTTGACGCCCAGGCGGACGTCTGGACTTTCGACACCGGCAGTAGCCATGTGCTGGGCGTGGGCCGGTGGTATCAGGGCCACAAGCTCATCGCTTTCTTCAACTTCAGCCCGGAATTTGTGCATGTGTCCTCCTGGGAGAAGGGCCCCTACGACGAACTGATGTACGGCGGCCACCGGGACGACCTGAACGATGTGGAGCTGTATCCCTACGGCTTCGCCTGGTTCCTGCACACCGAAGATTGACACTCCCGTTTTTTCCCCCATACAGAAGGAGCGCACCCGCAAGGGTGCGCTCCTTCTTCTTTTGTATTCATTTTTACCGCAGCAGAATACGGAACTGAACGGTGTATTCCCGGCTGCCGTCCAGCCGGTAGGCTTCCTCCACGTCGGTGCCCCAGCTGTCGATGCCGCCCACGCCCCGGCTGGCTCCCAGCACCGTCACGGCGGTGCGGCCGGTGACCGGCAGCTCGCAGGGATGCTGGGCCGCCTCCAGTTCTTCCGCCGTGTTGGGCAGGGCGCTGAAGGCAAAGGGTTCTCCGCAGCTTTGCAGCGTCAGCGAAGCCGTAGTGCGGCCGCGGGCATCCCGCTGCTGCAGTACCGCCTGCCGGGTCTGCCAGTGCAGCCCGCATTCCTGAGGAACCAGGTGGGGTTCGATGTGGGGCACTTCCTCGAAGCAGCCGAAGTCGGCGCCCTTGTACCGGTCGGGGTAGGTCTCCCCCGAAAGACCGGTCCAGCGGGTGGCCGCCACCGGCGCCGCCGTCTGGAAGCGCACGCCGAAGCAGGGCAGCTCCGGAGCGCCCTCCACGCCGTGGTAGACCGCCTCCACTTCCAGCGCCCCCTGGTCCAGCACTGTGTAGCGGAGCACGGCCTCGGCCCCCGGCACGCTCACCAGCGGGAACCGGTATTCCACCGTCACCCGGTCGGGCGCTTCCACCACCACTTCCGGTTGACCGGCCTTGGAGAGAGCGTCCGCCGCCAGCCAGGCGCCGCTGCGCTGGGCAAAGCCGCAGCCCCGGTCATTGTCGGTGGCAGCCCGCCAGACCGCCGGGCGGGGGGCCCGCCACAGCCATTCGGTGCCGCCGATCCGCAGGGAGGAGGGACCGCCTTCCGTGTAGGAGAAGAGGATCTCAAACCCATCACCTTTGACGCCCAGGTTGCCGTCCCCCTCGGTGACGGTCAGGGGCTGCCGGGCACGGGCCTCCCAGGACGCAGCCAGCGCCGTGTCTGCCGCTTTGGCCGCCGCATCGTTGCGGGCATCCTGGGCTGCACGGTCCGCCGCGTCGGCGTACCAGTAGCGGACCTCCTGCATGGCGGGCTTTTCGGCGCCGTCGGCGTAGACGATGCCGTTGCCGCTGAAGTTGTAGTCGGTGGTGCGCTCGCCGAAGTCGCCGCCGTAGCCCAGCACCCGGCGGCCCAGGGCATCGGTGTGCCACAGCGCCTGGTCCATGTAATCCCAGATGAACCCGCCCTGGTACTGGGGATATTTCTCCGCCAGGCGGATGTAGCTCTCCATGCCGCCCAGGCTGTTGCCCATATCGTGCATGTACTCGCACAGGATGAACGGCTTGGCAGGCTTGGATTCCAGATAGTCCCGGATGTTCCAGGGCTTTTCGTACATCCGGCTCTCCATGTCGCTGATGGCGTCGAAATCCCGGTTGTGGAAGACGCCCTCGTAGTGCACCAGCCGGCCGGGGTCCTGCTGGTGGAAGAATTCCGTCATGGCCAGGATGTCCTCCCCGGCATAGCTCTCGTTGCCGCAGGACCAGATCAGAACCGCCGTGTGGTTCTTGTCCCGCTCAAACATGCTGCGGGCCCGGTCCACCACGCAGTCTTTCCACTCCGGCAAACTGCCCGGCACGTTCCAGCTGGGTTCCACAGCCCCCAGCTTCTGCCAGCTGCCGTGGCTTTCCAGGTTGGTCTCGTCGATCATATAGATGCCGTTGCGGTCGCACAGATCGTACCACCGGCTCTGGTTGGGATAGTGGCAGGTGCGCACCGCGTTGATGTTGTTGCGGCGGAAAACTTCCATGGCCGCGTCCATATCCTCCGGCCCGATGGCGCGGCCCCGCTCAGCGTTCCACTCGTGGCGGTTCACTCCGTTGAAGACCACCCGCTCCCCGTTCAGGCACATGACGCCGTCCACCATCTCGAACCGGCGGAAGCCGATGTCGTAGGGGACCACCTCCTGCACGGTGCCCTCCCGGTCGGTGACCGTGAGCTCGGCGTGGTAGAGGGTGGGGGTGGCGTGGCTCCAGGGCTGTACGCCCTGAAGTTCCAGGGTGTCCCCCGTGACCGGGCCTTCGTAGAGGGCATAGCCCTCGCTGTCGGTGAGCCGCAGCGTGACCCGGGCGCCCTCGGTCTCCCCCTCCAGTTGTACCCGGGGGGTCAGGGTGCCGGTGAGGTTGTCCTGCTCCAGCCCTGCCTGCAGCCAGAGGTCTGCCAGGTGCACCTTGGGCTTGGCGTAGAGGTAGACCGGCCGGAAGATGCCCGAGAACCGGAAAAAGTCCTGGTCCTCGATCCAGGAGGCACTGCACCGTTTGTGTACCTCCACGCAGAGGCGGTTGGTCCCCTCCTGCAGGCAGTCGGTGAGGTCAAATTCCGACGGGGTGAAGCTGTCCTCGGCATAGCCCACAAAGACGCCGTTGCACCACAGATACATCGCCTGCTCCACGCCCTGGAAACTCACGCAGACCCGCTGGCCCCGCAGTCCCTCGTCCACAGTGAACTCCGTCACATAGCTGCCCACCGGGGCGTTGTCCCAGTCGATCTGGGGCGGGCGCAGAGCGGCCCGGCCATCCCAGGGATACAGCGTGTTGGTGTACTGCAGTTCGCCGTAGCCCTGCAGTTCGATGTGCCCCGGCACCTGGATGGTACCAAAGGCCGAAAGATCGGCGTCCGGGCGCCAGAAATCCGCCGGACGGGCAGCAGGGTTGGGGCTCCAGCAGAACCGCCATTCGCCGTCCAGGCTCTGGCGCAGGCTGGTGCGGCGGGCGGCAGCTTCCGCCGCCGTGCGGTAGCAGATATGATCGGAATGAGCTGCCAGCCGGTTGACCGCAAAGACCTGCGGGTCGGTCAGCCAGCTGAGTTCCGGTTTGGTCGTCTTCATGGGAAAACTCCTTTCGGTTTTGGGGTCCGGGCCGTTGCGGAACGCACCCTTTTATATTTAGTGTACCGCCTGCCGTGCCCCGGCGCAACACCCCGCCGAAAATATTTTTGCGGCGGCAGGTTTTCCCAAAACTTCATTGTATTTCACAACCTTAGGTAGTAAAATAAAGATTAAACAGGGCATGCGGGAACGGCCGGTACCCCGTCCGCGGCCCCTGTTTTGTCCGGAAGGAGGGATGCCATGCGTGCATGAGGTAACGCCGGAGCATGTGCTGGGGGAACTGGCGGACATCGCCTTTGCCGAACCCGGTGCCGAGCGCGGCGGGCAGGCCATCAAGGTAGCCGACAAGCTGCGGGCGCTGGAGCTTTTGTACAAGCATCTGGGCCTGGGCGACGGCCAGACCACAGAGGGGGTGGTCATCGTAGACGAATCGTAAAGGAGGCGCACTGTGCGCGTACAGTTGAAAAAGATCATTCCGGCGGTGTTCTGGCCGGTGCATACGGCCATCCGCAGCGGCACCGTCCAGGAGGTGGTGGCCAAGGGCGGACGGGGTTCCGGCAAGTCCAGCTATCTTTCCCTGGAGCTTGTCTACCAGCTGCTGCGTCACCCGAACTGTCACGCCGTGGTGCTGCGCAAGGTGGCAGGCACCTTACGCAACAGCGTTTACAGCCAGATCGTCTGGGCCATCGGCGCGCTGGGCTGTTCGGGGTATTTCCGCTGTACCGTCAGCCCCATGGAGTGCACCTATCTGCCCACCGGCCAGAAGATCCTCTTCTTCGGCCTGGACGACGCGGGCAAGCTCAAGAGTTTGAAAGTACCCTTTGGTGCGGTAGGACTTTGTTGGTTTGAGGAGCTTGACCAGTTCGACGGGCCGGAGGAGGTGCGCAGCGTGGAGCAGAGCATCCTGCGGGGCGGCGACTGGACGCTGACGCTGAAAAGTTTCAACCCGCCGGCCATGGCCCGCAGCTGGGTCAACCGCTATGTGCTGGAACCCCGGCCGGGCAAGCTGGTGCACCATTCCACCTACCGGGATCTGCCCCGGCAGTTTCTGGGGGAGCGGTTCTGGGCGGATGCAGAGCATCTGCGCAAGACCAACCCCGACGCCTACCGCCACGAGTACGGCGGCGAGGTGGTGGGCAGCGGCGCAGCGGTGTTTGATAACCTGACGCTGCGGGAGGTCCCCGACGAGGAGATTGCCTCCTTTGACCGGCTGTACCACGGGGTGGACTGGGGCTGGTACCCCGACCCCTGGGCGTACAACGCGGTCTCCTACGATGCGGCGCGGCGCACCCTGGTGATCTTTGACGAGCTGACCCGCACCCGCACCCCCAACCGGGACACCGCCCGGCTGCTGGTGGAGCGGGGGGTGGGCGGCGACGACGGCGGCCTGCTCACCGCCGATGCCGCCGAGCCCAAATCCTGCGCCGATTACCGGGCGGCGGGCCTGCCCTGCCGCGCCGCCGTGAAAGGGCCCGGCAGTGTGCGGGAGAGCATGAAGTGGCTGCAGGGGCTGGCGTCCATCGTCATTGACCCGGCCCGGTGCCCCGCCACGGCGGCGGAGTTCAGCGAGTACGAGTACGAGCGGGACGACCGCACCGGCGAGGTGCTGCCCGGCTATCCCGACGTGAACAACCACCACATCGACGCCGTGCGCTATGCGGTGGAATGCATCTGGCGGCGCCGGGGCGTATAAGAAAAACCGGGAGACAACCCCTTTGTGGGTTGTCTCCCGGTTTGTTTTGTGTGGGATCACTGCCGGTCCATGCCGGTGACGCGCAGCAACGGGCGCTTGCACAGGTAGTTGAACCCGGCAATAGCGCGGCCCACCCCCACCATGGAGATGAGGGTGCCCAGACCCACGCCCAGCAGCAGATTGCCGAAGCAGAGGCCGATGATCAGCGAGATGGTCACGCAGCCGACGTCGAAGCAGTTCTTGCAGAAGCCCAGTTCCTTGCCGGTCAGCTGGGCGATGGTGCCCACGATGCCGTCGCCGGGGTTGGGGATGAGCTGCATGGCCACCGTCATGGCGGCGCCCACCCCGGTGAAGAGGATGGCCACGATGAGCAGGGCGATGTCGGCGGGCAGGTTGCCGTTCTTGTAGGGAATCGCCCCCGCGAAGAGGTTCATGAACCGGGTGAAGACGATGCTCAGCGGAATCTGCAGCACGTCGATCCACTGGCGATTTTTCCCTTTGAGGATAAACTCCGCCACCACAAAAAGGCAGTAGACTACCAGCGTCAGGTCGCCGAAGTTCCAGCCCGTCGCCTGGCTCACCGTAAAGGGCACCGACACAATGGCCGATGCCCCAAGACCCGTCTTGGTGTTCAGCGTCAGGCCCAGCGCCAGCAGCACCATGCCCAGCAGATAGAACCCCCAACGGGCGACTGTATGTTGTTTTGTCTGTTGCATTGTTTGCCACTCCTATCCTATACAAGGATATACCCGGGCGGCAAAAATGTCAACTTTTTGAGGTTTCGGGCAACTTGCTACCGTCTCATCCGTTTTGGGCGGAGCCCGTGCCGAGATAGCTGTCCAGCTGGCTCTGGGCCTGCTCCAGGTTCCGGCGGGCAGCCTCCTCTCCGGCTTGCAGCGCCGGGTCGGTGGTGTTGCCGGCGGACTGGGCGGCTTCGATCTGCTGCTGAAGCTGGGACTGGGCGGACTGGGCAGACTCCTTGGCTTGTTCCTGCTGGGGCTGCAACATTTCGATTCTTTCCTGCCGCCACTGAATTTCGGCCTCGACGGACTGAATCTGTTGTTCCAGCACACTGATCTGATCCCGGTATTGTTGCGCCAGGTCCTGCTCCTGGTCGGTGGTTCCGGCCGCCAGGTCGTCCACCAAAGCCTGTAGCTCGTCCTGTTTCTTCTGCAACTCTTCCTGCATGGACGGTAGCATTTCAATCCATGCCTGGCTTTCCCGGTCTTCCTGCTCCTGTACCACTTTGGCCGTAAGTGTCCGGGTATCCACCTCCTGGTAGGCTGTGAAATACCGGGGCTGGGCCGGGATACCGTTGCACAGCAGTTCGAAATGCAGGTGCGGGCCGGTGGAGTTGCCGGTGTTGCCCACATGGCCGATGAGCTCCCCCGCTTTGACCGTCTGGCCCTCTTCCACCGTGTAGTCGTCCATATGGCCGTACAAAGTGGTCCAGCGGTTGCCGTCCAGCCCGGTGCCGTGGTCCAGGACCACGCAGTTGCCATAACTGTACTGGTAATCGGCGTAGGTCACCACACCGTCCTGGGCCGCATAGACCGGGGTACCCTTGTCGGCGATCAGATCATCCCCCCGGTGAATGTTGTCCATGAACCGGCTGATATACGTATACTCCACCGGGCAGAGGAACCGCGGGCTGTTTTCGGGGTCGTTCAGGTTGGGCAGCCCCGCCGTGTTGGCCGTGAAGGTCACCGCCGTTTCGGGGGTGTCCGGGGTCTCGGCGGTGGCTTCCACCGGGACCGGTTCGGCCGTCTCGGGGGTGGCTTCCTCCACCTGGGGCTGCATCATGCAGGCGGTGACGCTGAGCCCCACCGCCGCCGCACAGACCAGCAGCGCTCCCGCACCGATCCGGCGATAGTGCAGAAGATGCACGATACGTTTTTTGACGCTGCCCTGCCCGAAGGCCAGGGATCCCGGCGCCATCCGGCCCTGCAGGGCGTACTGCAGGATGCTCTCGCAGTAGGCGTTGCGGGCGGCGGCATCGCAGCCGCGGACGGCCGCCTCGTCACAGGCGGATTCCATCTCCCGCTCCAACTGGCGGAAGGCCAGCCAGGCCAGGGGGTTGAACCAGTGCAGACAGACCACCGCATAGTAGAGCGGCTTGGTCTGGGGATCGTGGCGGCGCAGATGGGTGCGCTCGTGGAGCACCACCGCCTGCCGGGCCGCCCCCGTGAGGGCCGCGGGCAGGTAGATGCGCGGCCGGAAGATGCCCAGCGTAAAGGGCGCGGGCACGCAGCTGCCGCTGTAACAGCCGTCTTCCGTTTTGCAAGCCAGGGCCACCGTGCGGCGCAGCCGGACATACCCGGCTACCGCCCGCACCGCCAGCACCAGCACCCCCACCGCCCAGACGGCGGCCAGCAGATGCCAGACCGTCAGCCGGGTATACCAGGGCGCCACGGCCGCTGCCGTCACCGCCGGGGCCTGCACCGCGGGCAGCACCACCGGGGCGGGGCCTTCGGTCAGGGCCTGGACCGTGTCGGCGGCCTGGGCCAGATTTTCGTTCCGGGGCCGGGGCAGCGTCAGCGGGATGCCCCAGGGCAGGGCAAACCGCAGCCCCACCGCCAGCCACAGCCAGCAGAGCAGCCGGCTGGGGGTGTGCAGACGGCGCAGCACCGTGCTGACCGCCAGTGCTCCCAGCGTGGCCGCCCCGCCCCACAGGCTGAGCAGCAAAAAGCGGAGTACCAGTTCATCCATGGGTCACCCCTCCTTGTCGTGGGCGGCATCCAGCAGGGCACGGATCTCGGCCGCTTCGGCATCGCTGATGGGCTTGGCGCTCAAAAACGCCGCCACAAACCGCGGCAGACTCCCCCCGAAGGTCTTGTCCACCACGGCGGCACTCTCGGCACACTGGACGGCCTGCTTGGCCACCCGGCTGGTCACCGTGCCCCCTGCATTCTGCAGCACGCCCCGCTCGCAAAGTTTTTTCAGCACCGTGTAGGTGGTGCTCTTCTTCCAGCCCAGCGCCTCGGCCGCCAGCTTCACCAGTTCTCCGCTGGGCAGCGGCTCGTGGTCCCACACCAGGCAGGCAAAACGGTATTCCCCTTCCGCCAGACGCAGCGGTTCCTGTACAGACATGGTACTTCCTCCTTTCGATGGATGGTCTTTTTTCATTTTTAGTCTATCACAATAGACCGACTCTGTCAACAAAAAAACAGGGGCAAGTTCTTGTCCCTGTTGCATCGATTATACCAGGTTGGTTTTCCGCCGCCAGTAGGCAAACAGTCCCAGGGCGCCCAGCCCCGCCGCGGTCCCGTAGCCGAAGGCCAGCCGCAGGTCCCACTGGGCCAGCGCACCGAAGGTCAGGTTGCTGCCGATGGCCACCGTATCCAGAATCATGGCATGGATGCTCAGCGCGGTGGCACGGTTGGCGGTGTGCACCTGGCGGTTCTGCAGCTGGGCCTGGAAGGGCTGGAACAGACTGTCAGACACCCGCAGCAGCCAGATGCTCCCCACCGAGAGCACCGCCCGGTCGGTAAGAGCCAGCACGATGCAGGCCAGCGCCGGGGCCAGGGTGAAGAGCACCGCCGCCCGGCGGCCCCCGGTACGGCGGGTCACAGCGGAGGACCAGGTGCCGCAGAGCCCCAGCAGGGTGGCGGCGATGTAGACCCCGCCGATGGCGGTGCTGCCCATGCCGCAGCGCTCGTACTGCAGCTGGTTGAGAAAGACCGTGACGGTCTGGTGGACTTCGGTGAGCAGCCCCACCGCCAGCAGGAAAGCCAGCAGTCCCGGGGTGGTCAGGGTCGCCCGCAGGGTGGCGGCAAAGGGTTCCCGGGCCTCCTTCTTTTCGGGGGCGGGGTGGACCTCCACAAGGCCCAGGGAGAGCAGCGCCGCCGTCCCGTAGCTGAACACCGTGAGCAGGGCGGACAGGCGGTAATTTTCCCCGATGAAGAGGGTGTAAACCGCCGAGGCGGTGAGCAGCCCCGCCATGCCCAGACTGTTGTAAACGCCGAAGACATGCTGGCTGCGCTCCTGCCCGGCGCAGAGATAGAGGATGCTGGTATCCACCCCGGAGAACCCGGCGATGACCACGCTGAGCAGCACCCGCTCGGCCAGGAAACCGCCGAAATCCGACGCCTGCCAGAAGATGATCTTGGACAGAAAATACACCCAGCAGCAGAAAATCATCGTGCGTTTGTAGCCGATGCGGTCCGCCACCACGCCCCAGGGCACCTCCAGGGCGATGCTCAGCGCAAAGGAGATACTCTCGATGAGGGTGATTTCAAAAATAGACACTCCCTGGGCCTGCCGGTACAGGGTGGAGATGGCGCCGTAAAACACCATGCCCTGCAGAAAGGTCATGGCATAGAGCAGATAGATATTGCGTTTCACGAAAAAATCGTCCTTTCCCAAAGATTCCTTTTCCGCACGGCAAACAGGCGCCGGGCTCCGGCGCCTTGGGTGCGGTATGGAAATCTTTTAGATAGGACGATGCATTGCAGTTGCCTGCCTTGTGTTATTCTGGAATGAATCCAGTATAACACGCCCCGAGGTTGGCGTCAATCGGCGGCGCGCAGTTCCGCCCGCAGCCGGAGTACCCGGCGTTCGATCTCGTCGATGACGGCGGTAAACGCCCCGTCGTCCTGGCCGGTGGGATCGGGCAGGCCCCAATCCTCCCGCCGGGTGCAGGACAGCACGGGACACTGCACGTTGCAGCCCATGGTGATGACAATGTCCACCGGCGGCAATTCCTCCAGCAGCTTGCTGCGCTGGGTGGCCGCCATATCCACGCCGTACCGGGCCTTCACCAGCCGCACGGCGTCAGGGTTGATGGCGGGCTTGGTCTCGGTGCCGGCAGAGTAGCTCTCAAAGGTGTCGGATGCCAGCAGGCGGCCCAGGGCTTCGGCGATCTGGCTGCGGCAGGAATTGTGCACGCAGACAAAGGCCACTTTCGGTTTGCCGCTCATGCCTGGTTCCGCGCTTTCTCGATCAGGGCCTTGGCTTCCTCCTTGGACAGCACCCGGCCGCTGGCCACCACCTTGCCGTCCACCATCAGGGCCGGGGTGTGCAGCACGCCGCAGGCCGCGATCTGGCTGAAATCGGTGATATGACCCACTTCCTGGGGCAGGCCCAGTTCTGCCAGCGCCGCCTTGGCCGAGGCTTCCAGCGCGCGGCAGTTGGCGCAGCCGCCTCCCAGGACCTTGACGTCCTCGTTGCCGGTTTCGGTTTGTACGGATTCTTTTTTGCCAAACAGTTTCATGATGTATACCTCCTGAAATCAGATCAGAACAAATTGCAGGGCGTTGAAAAGATACCCCACGATGACTATACCCACCACGCAGATGGCGATAAACAGCGCCAGCAGCTTGGGTTTGACAACTTTACGCAGCAGAATCAGCGACGGCAGCGACAGGGTGGTGACCGCCATCATGAAGGAGAGGACGGTGCCCAGCTGGGCGCCCTTGGCCAACAGCGCCTCGGCCACCGGGATGGTGCCGAAGATGTCGGCGTACATGGGCACGCCCACGATGACCGCCGCCAGCACGCCGAAGGGATTGCCGGAGCCCAGCACCGTTTCCACCCAGGCCTGGGGGATCCAGTTGTGGATGACGGCTCCCACACCCACGCCCACCAGCAGATAGGGCAGCACCTTGCGGTAGGTGGACAGCGCCTGGCCCTTGGCATACTGCAGCCGGTCCGCCGTGGTCAGAGTGGGGGCATCCAGGTCCACACCGCCGCCCGCATGGGCCAGGGGTTCCAGGTATTTTTCCATATGCAGGGATTCGATGAGGGTGCCGCCGGCCACCGCTACCACCAGACCCAGCACCACATAGGCGGCGGCCACTTTGATGCCGAAAACACCGGTGAGCAGCACCAGGCTGCCCAGATCCACCATGGGGGAGGAGATCAGGAAGGAGAAGGTGACGCCCAGGGGCAGCCCCGCCCCGGTGAAGCCGATGAAGATGGGGATGGAGGAGCAGGAGCAGAAGGGCGTGACGGTGCCCAGGAGGGCCGCCACCGTGTTGGCCCCCATCCCGTGGAACCGCCCCATGATGCGGCGGCTGCGCTCCGGCGGGAAGTAGCTCTGCACCCAGGAGATGGCGAAGATCAGCACCAGCAGCAGGACGGTGATCTTGATGGTGTCATAGAGAAAGAACTGCACGCTGCCGCCCAGCCGGGAGGCGGTGTCCAGTCCCACAGCGGTGAGCAGTTTGCCCACCAGGGCGTTGAGCCACTGCATGCCCAGCACCTGATTTTGGAAAAACAGCCAGAGATTCATTGGGAAGTCCCCCTTTTATCATATCAAGATTTTTTGATGTTTCGGCCGCAAAAAAATGCCGCAGCGCGGCAAAAAGGTCACTGCCCGCAGCAGCCGCAGGCGGGCGCCTCGGCGTTGGGGGTGGTCAGGGCCAGCAGACGCTGTACGGCGCGGGCCTGGCCGTCGGCGCTCAGGCGGTAGTGGGTCCATTTGCCCTCCTGCCGGGCCAGCACCAGCCCCGATTCGCAGAGGATCTTCATGTGGTAGGAAAGCCCCGACTGGGTCAGCGCCAGGGGTTCCTGCAATTTGCAGGCGCACTTCTCGCCGCTGCGCAGCTGCTCCAGGATGGCCAGCCGCCTGGGGTCGCACAGCGCCTTGAAGATTTTGGCGTCCTGCTCGTAGGAATCCATGGGTTGCACCTCACATCAAAATTTCTTGATGTATAGTATAGGCCGCTCTGTCCGCCTTGTCAAGGGGAAAGTGTAACTTTTTTGTGGGGGGATTGTGGGGCGGACCCGGCGCGGGTATACTGTAAGAAAAGCCAACAAGGAGGCTATCATCATGTGTACCAGCGTTGCGTTTTGGGATCGCGGGCTGTACGGCCGCAATCTGGATCTGGAGTACCATTTCGGGGAGCAGGTGGTCATCACGCCCCGGGACCACGAATTCACCTTTCATCACCGGGAGCCGCTGTCCCATCATTACGGGATGATCGGCATGGCCAGCGTAGCCCGGGACACCCCGCTCTACGCCGAGGCGGTGAATGAGAAGGGACTGTATATGGCGGGGCTGTATTTTCCCGGCAACGCCGTCTATTTTGAGGAGCCCGACCCTGCCCTGCTGAACCTGGCGCCCTACGAGCTGATCCCCCTGGTGCTGGGCAGCTGTGCCACAGCGGCCGAGGCCCGAACGCTGCTGGCCACCGTGCGGCTGGCAGCCATTCCCTTTGCGCCGGGGTTCCCCCTGGCGGCGCTGCACTGGCAGGTGGCGGGCCCCGACGGCGGTTTTGTGATGGAACCCCTGGCGGACGGGCTGCACTTTTACGACGACGCCGCGGGCGTGCTGACCAACAATCCGCCTTACCCCCACCAGGTCATGAATCTGAACAACTACCGGCATCTTTCCCCCCGCACGCCGGAGAACACCTTTGCCCCCGCCCTGGATCTGGCGGTCTACGGCCAGGGGCTGGGCGCCCTGGGACTGCCGGGGGACGCCTCCCCCATGTCCCGGTTTGTGAAGGCGGCGTTCCTGCGCCACCATGCAGCGTTCCCCGAGGACCGGGCCGGGCAGGTGAGCCAGTTTTTCCACATTCTGGATGCCGTTTCCATGGTGCGGGGCAGCGTGGTGACCCCCGAGGGCCGCTGTGATGAGACCACCTACGCCTGCTGCTGTGACGGGCAGGAGGGCGTCTACTACTACCACACCTACGACAGCGGCTGCCTCCACGCCGTGCGGATGACCGAGGACGCCCTGACCGGCGACGGTCTGCGGGTGTTCCCCCTGGCGGACAAGCCTCAATTTGTGTGGGACAACTGAACGGCAAAAGCGCACATGGTTTTCACCGTGTGCGCTTTTTGATTTATTCCTCGTGATGGCTGCCCCCGTGGTGGCCGTTCCCCTGTTGGGGGGCAGGATTTTCGCAGCTTGCCGGGGTTTCGGCCGTGCTCTGGGTGGTCCCATCGCCCGAAAGCGCTGCGATGCGGTCGCGGATCTCCCGCATGGTCATGCCCTGCACCGCTTCCGGCGTGACGGAGGGGTCCAGCGCCGCCAGCTCCTGATAGGCCCGGTATTTGCCGTAGGAAAGCCCGCAGTCGTGGGCCTGTTCCACCTCCTCAGTACCGGCCCGGTAGCAGTGGGCGTTCTGCTGCCCGTCGGTGCAGGCCTGCACCCCCGCCAGCAGCCGTTCACAGTGGGTGTCGTCGTCCCCGATGACCCCGATCTCCACCACGGCGTCCTGCCCCAGCAGTGTTTCGATGGTGTCGGTGGCGAGGATGGTCTCCACCGCGTCGGTGTAGGAGAGGTTGGTCACCTCCACCGTTTCGGCCAGGGCGGTGCCGTCGTCGTTCCAGCCCTGCACCGAGATCACCCGGTCGAACCGGTTGACCCCCAGCTCCAGGGAGGGATTGATGTCGATGCTGATGTGGGCCGTGGGGGTGAAGTAGAGCCACCGGCCGCCCAGCACCACCACCGCCGCACAGGCTGCCGTGGCCAGGGCCAGACCCACCGGCCGGGCCGGGCTGTGACGCTGCCGTACCCGCCGGGCCACCGCGGCACGGGCCGCCGCCTTCAGTTCCGGTTCGGCGTGGACGCTGTCAAATGCAGCGCGCAGTTCCTCATGCATCGTCGTCACCTCCCAGCGCCTGACGCAGCAGCCCGCGGGCGCGGGTCAGCCGTGTGTAGACGGTATTCACGTTCTTGCCCAGGATCTGTGCGATCTCGGGGGCGGTGTAGCCTTCGTAGTAGTGCAGATACACCACGTCCCGGTAGGCCGCGGGCAGCCCCTGCACCGCCTGCAGCACCGCCCGGTGTTCCTCCGGCGGGGCGGACAGTTCCGCGGCTTCGTCCAGCGGCACGGTACGCCGCCGGAACACGCTGCGCAAAAGGTCCTTGCACGCGTTGATGGTCACCCGGATGATCCAGGCCTTCTCATGTTCGGGGGAGGCAAAGGGCGCCGTGTGCAGCAGGTATTTCACGAACACCGTCTGGAAGATGTCCTCGGTGTCCGCGTAGTTTTTCAGGTGCACCAGGCAGATGCGCCGCACGGTGTCGGCATACCGCTCCACCGCCCGGTTGACCTCTTGTTCGCTGCGCATCGTACTCCCCCATTGTCGTCCTTACGCCCGGCAGCCCCAGCCGTTGCCGTGGCAGCCGGTGCCCCGGTTGTCGCAGACGCCGTCGCCGTCCTCATCCACAAAATACCGGCCCTGTCCGGCATGGTCACAGACCCCGTCGCCATCGGCGTCATAGCGGCAGGTACCGTCGGCGCGATAATCGCAAACGCCATCGCCGTTTTCATCGGTAAAGAGGCACTGGGCTGTGGTGCAGGCGCGCTGCATGGCGCTGCGGCCCGGTCCGGCGGCCCACACCCCGGTGGCGCCCACCGTGCAGGCAAGGGCTGTGGCGGCAATCATGATGGCAGTTCGTTTCATAGTCGGTTCCTCCTTGTGAAGTCAGGGTCAATTTGCCTTTCACCTGGAATACGAACCGGCGGGGCCGATCCATTCATCGCCGCCCGAATTTTTTTCTGATTTTATCTTACCCGCCCGGAAATGCCCTGTCAATCCAAAAAGGCGCCCCGCAGGGCGCCTTTTGGCTGTGGTTCAGTCCTGTTCCTGGGAGTAGCTGAGGATGGCGCCGGTGTCGGCGTCGATCTCGTAGTCGTACTCGGTGAAGCCCACCTTCCAGGAGAATTCGTACACCGTGCGGCCGTCATCCCGGTCGGTCTCCAGCTCCATGGCCCGGGTGTCGCTTTCCGCCACACCGGCGTGGTTCAGAGCGATCTGCTTGGCCTGGTCCGCCGTCACCGGGCTGCCGGTGGTCGTCTGGGCGGTCAGGTTCTCGGCGTCGTAGTCGTAGGAGAGGATCTCCCCGGTGGTGGCGTCGAGCTCGTAGTCATACTCGGCGGTGTCCTTCAGGAACTCCACATCGTAGACCGCCCGGCCGTCGTCGTAGTCCAGCTTGATACGCACGGCCTGCAGATCAGCTTCGGCCAGCCCCGCGTGCTCCAGCGCCGTGGCCTTGGCGGCGTCCTCCGAGATGTAGCCGCTGTTGGGATCGGCGCTGCCCGCGATGCCCGCCGTGGGCTCACTGGCCGGGGCAGCCACCGGCGCCTGGGCCGTAGCCTGGGGCGCCACATCCACGGCGTCCTGGGGGGTGTCGGTGGCGGCGGGGGTGGCCTGCTGGCGCAGACCGTTGAAACCGGCGGCTTCGGCACAGCCGGTGAGCAGCAGAGCGGAGAGAGCGGCGGTCGCCACGAAGATCAGGGTAGATTTTTTCATCTGTATTTCCTCCTTTGCATCAGGTGTGGTTTGTTTTGTTGTGCTTTCAGTATACCCGGGAAAGATTAAAGCCACATTAAACTTTCTCACTTTTTTCGCAGGGAATGCAAAAGGTGAAAACACTGCCCTTGCCCGGCCGGCTCTGTACCGTCACCCGGCCGCCGTGGGCTTCGGCGATCCACCGCACCATGGACAGCCCCAGCCCGGCCCCGCCGCCGCTGCGGGCGGGGTCCGCCTGCCAGAACCGCTGCCAGATCTTGTCCTGGTCCTCTGCCGCAATGCCGATGCCGTCATCCTCCACCGTGCCCACCGCTTCGCCGTCCTGCCGGCGGAGCGTCAGCCTCACGTGGCCGCCGGGGCGGCCATAGTGGATGGCGTTCTCGGTCAGGTTGATGAGCAGCCGCATGAGCAGCGTCTCATCCCCCTGCACCGTCACACCTGGTTCCAGGTCGGTTTCCACCGTGATGTTCCGGGCCGCCGCCTGTTCCGCCTCGGTCTCGGCCACTATCCCGGCCAGCTCACTCAGGTCCACGTTTTCCTGCTGCACCACCTGGCGGCCCTTGTCCGCCCGGGCCAGCATCAGCAGCTGGGACAGCAGGGACGCCATCCGCGCCGCCTGGGCGTGGATGCTCTCCAGCGCCGCGCGGGTCTCGCCCCGGGGGTCGGTGTTCTCCAGGGCGTACTCACTCTGGGACAGAATCACCGCCGTGGGGGTGCGCAGCTCATGGGAGGCATCGTCGGTGAACTGCTTCTCCCGGTCGAAGGCCTCCTCCAGCCGGGCAAACATGGCGTCAAACTCGGCGGCCAGGGTGTAGATCTCATCCCTGCGGCCGGTCAGACCGATGCGGCGGGACAGATCATTCCCCGCCCCGATCTCCCGGGCAGTCTGGGTGATCTGCCGCACCGGCGCAAAGGCCCGCCGGGTGAGCAGATACCCGCACACCGCCGCCAGCACCACAAACACCGGCAGCACCAGAAGTGCCGCCCGCCACAGGGTACCCAGGGTGGAATCCACCGCATCGGCCGCTGCGATGCTGCGCACCCACACCGGGCCGTAGTCCTCCACCGTGATCTGCTCGTCGTAGAGATACCAGGTGCGGCCGCCGCTTTCCACCGTGCGCAGGGAGGCGTCGTCGAAAATCACCGAGTTGTCGAACGCCCGGGGCACAAAGCCGTAGAGGGGCACCCCCGCCGTGTCGTACAGCGAGAGATAGACCCCGTCATCGAAGGCTTCCAGGTCCCGGTCGATCTCCAGTTCCCCGTCCTTGGCCTCCAGTTCCTTGCGGCTGTCCTCGGCCATGGTCTGCATCCGGTCCAATGTGGCCTGCCGGGCCGACTGCGCTCCCGCGTGAAACAGAAACCCCAGGGAAAGCCCCGCCAGCAGCACCATGAACACCGCATAGAGCAGCGTGACCCGCAGGGTAATGGATAAACGCTTCATACTTCCTCCCGCAGGACGTAACCCACGCTCCGCACCGTGTGGATGAGTTTGGGCTGGCGTCCCTCGTCGATCTTTTTGCGCAGATACCGGATGTAGACATCCACCACGTTGGAACCGCCCTCGTAGTCATAGTTCCAGACGCCCTGGCTGATCCGCTCCCGGGAGAGCACCACCCCCGCGTTGCGGGCCAGATATTCCAGCACGGCGAACTCCTTGGCCGACAGGGCGATCCCCTGCCCGCCCCGGGAGGCCGTGCGGGCGATGCAGTCCACCTGCAGGTCCGCCACCGTGATGACGTCGCTGACCTGGTCCGCCCGGCGGCGGATGAGCACCCGCAGCCGCGCCAGCAGCTCCTGCAGGGCAAAGGGTTTGACCAGGTAATCGTCGGCGCCGCTGTCCAGGCCCCGCACCCGGTCGTCGATGCCGTCCCGGGCCGTGAGCAGCAGCACCGGCGTCTTGTCCCCGGCTGCCCGGCGGCGGCGCAGCACCTCCAGTCCATCCACCCCCGGCAGCATGATGTCCAGTA
This sequence comes from Subdoligranulum variabile, assembly GCF_025152575.1. Lineage (NCBI taxonomy): Bacteria > Bacillati > Bacillota > Clostridia > Eubacteriales > Oscillospiraceae > Subdoligranulum > Subdoligranulum variabile. Next base: position 1,098,022 of record NZ_CP102293.1, read on the forward strand.
TCACCGCGTCGTACTCGCCTCCCGCCAGATAATCCAGCGCGTCGGTGCCCGTCAGGCAGCTGTCCACACTGTACTGGGCCGCCTTCAGCTGTTTGACCAGCAGGGCGTTCATCTCGGGCTGGTCTTCCACCACAAGGATCCGCATGGCTCCTGTCCCCTTTCGTCTTTTTTACTATGATACCATAAAAAGATGAAAGCAAAATGAGAACTGCCGGATTTTGCCGCAGTTTTTTACTTGACCAAGACAAGTTCAAGATGCTATACTGGGGTTCAGCAAGAAAGGAGTCCCGTCTATGTTCCGCACCTTTTCCTATGCCTGTACGGTGCTCTACCGGCGGTTCAGCCATTATACCTCCGGGCGGCTGAACCAGTGGGGCCTGAGCTTCGGCACGCTGTTTTTCGTGATCTATGTGGGTAAGCATCCCGGCTGCACCCAGAGCGAGCTCACCGCCGCTTTGCATCTGGACTGGGGGCACAGCCAGCGCACGGTGCTCAAGCTGGTGGAGAGCGGGTTTCTGCACCGCGAGAAGGACGGCCGGGCCTATCGGCTGACCCTGAGCGAGAAAGGGCAGCAGGCCTTTGCCGCCAGCCATCAGGTCTTTTTTGACTGGGATGAGCAGGCACTGGCCAACCTGACCCCCGACGAGCGCACCCAACTGGTGAACCTTTTGTACAAGGCACTGGGCCGCGGTCCCCGCCCCGGCCCGCTGTAAAAACTGCACGACGCCCCGTACCTTACCGGTACGGGGCGTCATACTTTTTTCAAAAGATGTTCGGGGTTTGTTCAAAGACCTTTGATGGGTTGCACACAATCATCCGGTATACTGTATAACGTCAACAGAACCAACGCGGGCAGCGCCCGCACCATTTTCCACTGTGCCTTGGACCATGCGAGGGCAACCGCCCGGTCAAGGCCAGACAACCCACAAGGCTTTGTGCCATTTTATAGATCCGGACGGTCCCCCTGCGCGGCACCGCCCGGGCATCGATCCCCCGGCCGTAGCTTTACCGCCGGGGGATCGGTGTGTCAGTAGTGGTAGGTGGATTGTTTGACCCGCAGAAAGCCCAGCGTGACGCAGACCGCCATGGCCTCCGCCGCCACCAGGGATGCCCAGATCCCGTCCACCTGCCATACCAGAGGGAACACCAGGACGCAGAGCACCTGAAACACCAGGGTACGCAGGAAGGAGATCGCCGCCGAGACCAGACCATCGTTGAGGGCGGTAAAGAAAGAGGAGCCGAAGATGGCGAATCCCGAGAAGAGGAACCCGAAGGAGAAAATGGCAAAGGCATGTTGGGTCAGGGCCAGCAGGGCGGCGTCGTAGCCCACAAAAAGGTGGGACAGCGGCGCAGCCAGCAGTCGGGCGGCGGCGAACATCGCCACCGCAAAGGCCGCCAGGATGGTGCCGCTTTTGCGCAGCAAGCTGTGAAGTTCGGTGCGGTTGCCGGCGCCGAAATGGTAGCTGACCACCGGCGCTGTGCCCACCGAGTAACCGATAAACATAGCCTGGAAGATCATGCTGACGTACATGAGCACCCCATAGGCGGCGATGCCGTCCTCCCCGGCGTAGCGCAGCAGCTGGGCGTTGTAGAGCATGCTCACCAGCGACATGGAGATGTTGCTCATCAGTTCCGAGGAACCGTTGGTGCAGGTCTTTCCCAGTGCCCGGCCGTCCCACCGGGTGGCGCCCAGGCGGAGGCGTCCGCCCCGGCCGCGGGCAAAATAGGCAAGCGGCAGCAGACCACCCACACACTGGCTCAGGGCAGTGGCCGCCGCAGCTCCCGGCAGGCCGAAGCCCAGCACCGCCACGAACAGCGCGTCCAGCACCATGTTGGTCAGCCCCGACGCCACCGTGACGCCCAACCCCAGGTTGGGTTTTTCCGCCGTGACGCAAAGACACTGGAATTCATACTGCAGCACATAGGCGGGAATGGCCGGCAGCAGCACGGTGCCGTAGGTGATGCAGTCCTGCAGCATGGCGCCTTCCGCCCCCAGAGCCGCCGCCAGAGGACGCAGCAGCAGAAAGCCCAGCCCCGCCAGGATCACGCCGCAGACCACCGAGCTGTAGACGATGAGGGAGAACAGCTCGTTGGCGCGGCGGTCGTCCCCCTCGCCCATAGTCTTGGCGATGAGGGCCCCGCCGCCGGTGCCGAACATGAAGCCCACCGACCCCAGGATCATGAGAAAGGGCAGGATGAAGTTCACCGCCGTGAAGGCCGTCTTGCCCACGAAGTTGGAGACAAAGAACCCGTCCACCACACCGTAGATGGAGGAAAACACCAGCATCACGATGGAGGGCAGCGTAAAACGCAGCAGCCGGGCGTAGCCGAAATGTTCTGAGAGACGGATCTTCATGCCAGCGGCCCTCCCGGTGCGGCGGCGCGCTGCCGCATATCGTTGAGAAACCGCTCGGTCAGGGCCAGGTAGCGCTGCACATCCTCCGCCGACCAGGCCCCGAAGACGTCGTTTTCCATGGCGATGACCGGCAGCGCCGTGCGCTCCGCCAGCGCCCGCCCGGCCTCGGTCAGGCGTACCTGCTTGCCCCGGCTGCCCGAGGTTTCCAGAAAGAGGACGCCCTCCCCTTCCAGTTTACGCAGCGCCGAATTCACCGTCTGCTTGGTCAGGCCGCTGCGCCGCCGGACCTCCTGCAGCGGGCAGGGTTCCCCCGCGTCACAGACGGCATACAGGATCTTCATGGCGCTGTCCGAAACGCCGAGGGCGTGGGCCATCTCATGGTAGAGGGCCTCGGTCTCCCCCAGCAGATAGTTGAACCGGTTCAGCGACGCCCGGGTCTTGCCTTGCATACAGAATGCCTCCTTGGGTACGATTTCGTACCATGAGTATAGTACGATTTCGGACCAAAGTCAAGGCAGGCAGTTTGCGCACAAAAAAAAGCGTGCCGGCCCCGAAGGACCGACACGTTTTTGAATAGGGAGCGACACGCAACCATGGGATTGCGCAGCGCAGGGTCATAGGATTGCGGGCACCGGGTGCTCAGACCAGCTCCTTCACGGCAGCCACGATGGCATCGCTGCGCAGGCCGAACTGTTCCAGCAGGTCCCAGGCGGGGCCGGAGTGACCGAAGACGTCCTTCACGCCCACCCGGCGCATCTTCGTGGGGCACTGCTCGCCCAGCACGGCGGCCACGGCTTCGCCCAGACCACCCAGGATGCTGTGCTCCTCGCAGGTGACGACGGCACCGCATTCCTTGGCCGCCTTGACGACGATCTCCTCGTCCAGCGGCTTGATGGTGCAGAGGTTGATGACCCGGGCGTGGATGCCCTCGTTTTTCAGCTGTTCGGCAGCGGTGAGAGCCTCGCCCACCTCCAGGCCGGTGGCAATAATCGCCACGTCGTTGCCCTCGGTGAGCTGCTCGCCCTTGCCGATCTCAAATTTGAAGTTGGCTTCGTCATGGAAGACCGGCACAGCCAGACGGCCGAACCGCAGGTAGACAGGGCCCTGGTGCTCGTAGGCTGCCTTCACGGCGGCCCGGGCTTCCACGTCGTCGGAGGGGCAGAGCACCGTCATGCCGGGGATGGAGCGCATGAGCGCGAAATCCTCGCAGCACTGGTGGGAGGCACCGTCCTCGCCCACCGAGATGCCGCCGTGGGTGGCACCGATCTTCACGTTCAGGTGGGGGTAGCCGATGGAGTTGCGCACCTGCTCGAAGGCGCGGCCCGCGGCAAACATGGCAAAGCTGGAGGCAAAGGGCACCAGCCCCATGGCCGCCATGCCGGCGGCGGTGGCCATCATGTTGCTCTCGGCGATGCCGCAGTCAAAATGACGGTCGGGGTAGGCTTTTTTGAAGACGCCGGTCTTGGTGGCGGCGGCCAGGTCGGCATCCAGCACCACCACGTCGGGATGGTCCTGTGCCAGTTCCACCAGCGCGGCGCCGTAGCTGTCGCGGGTGGCGATTTTCTTGACCTCACTCATGCCTGCGCCTCCAGTCCCGCCAGCTGGGCGTTCAGTTCGTCCATGGCGATCTTGTATTCCTCGTCGTTGGGAGCCTTGCCATGCCAGCCCACCTGGTTCTCCATGTAGCTGACGCCCTTGCCCTTGGTGGTGTGCATCAGGATGGCCGTGGGCGCCCCGGTCTGCCGGTGGAAATACTGGAAGGCGTCCTCCATCTGGACGAAGTCGTGGCCGTCGATGGACACCGTGCGGAACCCGAAGTCCCGCATCTTGGCATCCACCGGATCGGTGGGCATGACCTCGCTGGTGGGGCCGTCGATCTGCAGCCCGTTCAGGTCGATGATGACACAGAGGTTGTCCAGCTTGTACTTGGCGGCAAAGAGGAAGGCCTCCCATACTTCACCCTCCTCGATCTCGCCGTCTCCCAGCAGGGCGTAGACCCGCACGTCATCCTTGTGCAGGTACTTGGCGGCCTTGGCCATGCCTGCGGCGCAGGAAACACCCTGGCCCAGGCTGCCGGTGGACATATCCACGCCGGGCACCGTGTTCATGTTGGGGTGGCCCTGGAGGTAGCTGTCGATGTGGCGCAGGGTGGGCAGGTCCTCCACCGGGAAGAATCCCCGGTAGGCCAGCGCGCTGTACAGCCCCGGCGCGGTGTGCCCCTTGGAGAGGACGAACTGGTCCCGGTCCTCCCATTTGGGGTTGGCGGGGTCGATGCGCATCTCTTTGTTGTACAGGTAGGCAAACAGTTCCGCCGCCGACAGGCTGCCGCCGGGATGCCCGGCCTTGGCGCCGTGGGTGGATTCGATGATGCCCATCCGCACCTTGCAGGCTGCGATCTGCAGCGCCAGACGTTCTTCGTTCGTCATATCATTCACCAAAGACCTTGCAGTAGTCGGCCTTGAACTTCTCGATGCCGGAATCGGTCAGGGGGTGATGGAGCATCTGCTCGATGACCTTGTAGGGCACCGTGGCGATGTCCGCCCCGGCCAGGGCGCAGTCCGTCACATGGATGGGGTTGCGCACGCTGGCGGCGATGATCTGGGTCTCGATGTCGGGGTAGTTGAGGAACATGTCGTGGATGGTCTCGATGAGCTCGATGCCCCGCTGGGAGATATCGTCCAGGCGCCCCAGGAAGGGGCTGACGTAGGTGGCACCGGCGCGGGCGGCCAGCAGCGCCTGGTTGGCGCTGAAGATCAGGGTGCAGTTGGTGGGGATGCCCTTGGCGGACAAGGCTTTGATGGCCTTGAGGCCCTCGGCGGTCATGGGGATTTTTACGACCATGTGCTTGGGGTCCAGGGCGTAGATGGCCTCGCCCTCCTTGACCATCGTCTCGGCATCGGTGGTGGTGGCTTTCACCTCACCGCTGATGGGGCCGTCCACGATGGTGGCGATCTCCGCCAGGGTCTCGGCGTAGTCGCGGCCTTCTTTGGCGATGAGGCTGGGATTGGTGGTGACGCCTGCAATGACGCCCATGTCGTTGGCCTTGCGGATCTCCTCCACATTGGCCGTATCAATGAAGAATTTCACAGCAGAAAACTTCCTTTCTGACGATTACGCCCAGGGATTTTCGGTGGGATAGGGCAGGGTCTTGGGCTGGTTGTAGGCGATGTCGCCGATGCCCAGATACTTGAAGACCTCGAACAGCGCCTTGCCGCAGTGGCTGAAGGCCACGGCGCCATGGTGCGGGTAGCGCTTCTGGATCAGCACATGGCGGTAGAAGCGGCCCATCTCGGGGATGGCGAAGATGCCGATGCCGCCGAAGGAACGGGTGGCCACCGGCAGCACCTCGCCCTGGGCAATGTAGGCGCGGAGGTTGCCCTCGCTGTCACACTGCAGACGGTAGAAGGTGATGTCCGACGCCGCGATGTCGCCCTCCAGGGTGCCGCGGGTGAAGTCGGGATCGCTGCCCGCCGGCTCCAGCAGACGGTGCTGGATCAGCTGGTACTTCACGGCACGGTCGGCGCACATCTTGCAGGACGGCGTGTTGCCGCAGTGGAAGCCCATGAAGGTATCGGTCAGCTTGTAATCGAACTTGCCGGCGATCTCCTCGTCGTAGATGTACTTGGGTACGCTGTTGTTGATGTCCAGCAGGGTGACGGTGTCACCGGAAACGCACATACCGATATATTCGCTCAGGGCGCCGTAGATGTCCACCTCGCAGGAGACGGGGATGCCGCGGCTGACCAGGCGGCTGTTCACATAGCAGGGCTCAAAGCCGAACTGGGACGGGAAGGCCGGCCAGCACTTGTCGGCGAAGGCCACATACTTCTTGCTGCCCTTGTGCGCGTCGGCCCAGTCCAGCAGGGTCAGCTCGAACTGCGCCATGCGGGCCAGCAGGTCGGGGTAATACTTGCCCTCGCCCATCTCGGCGGCCATGTCGGCACAGACGTCGGCGATGCGGGGATCGTTGGCATGGGCCTTGTAGGAGACCAGCAGGTCCAGCTCGGAGTTCTCCTCGATCTCCACGCCCAGCTCATACAGACCCTTGATGGGGGCGTTGCAGGCGAAGAAGTCCTGGGGACGCGGGCCGAAGGAGATGATCTTCAGGTCCTTCACGCCCAGGATGGTCCGGGCGATGGGCACGAACTCGGCGATCTTGTCCGCCAGTTCCTCGGCAGTGCCCACGGGGTACTCGGGGATGTAGGCGCCCAGGTGGCGCATGCCCAGGTTGTAGGAGCAGTTCAGCATGCCGCAGTAGGCGTCGCCGCGGCCGTTGATCATATCGCCGTCACCCTCGGCAGCCGCCACGTACATGACGGGGCCGTCGAAGTATTTGGCGATGAGGGTCTCGGGGGTCTCGGGGCCGAAGTTGCCCAGGAAAACCGTGAGGGCGTTGCAGCCCGCAGCCTGCACATCGGCCACCGCCTTGAGCATGTCGGCCTCGTTTTCCACAGTCACGGGGCACTGGTAGAGATCTACGCCCTTTTCCTTGCAGGCGGCGGTGATGTTCTCACGGCGCTGGGTGGACAGGGCAATGGGGAAACAGTCACGGCTGACGGCGATGATGCCGAGATGCACGTCAGGAATATTCGTGGATTTCATGGGGAAGTACCTCCTTTATTTTTACAGCAGGGATGCAATATCAATGTTTTCCCCGGTGAGGGCCTGTACGGCGCCCTGACCGGCTTCGTCGGACTCGGGATGGGCCAGCAGCCATTTGTTGCAGGCCCACAGGGTCTTGTCCTCGTCGTTCAGCGGGGTAATGTCGGGCTTGGGACCGTTGGTGCCCCGGGGCAATACGACCACCACCTGGAATCCGGCGCCGGTGGAGGCGGAGCAGGGGGCGTAGTGCAGCGTGGTGGCGTAGACTTCCACCACCACACCGGCGGGTACCCGGAAAGCCTGGACTTTGGCGGTGTCCAGCTTGCCGTCCACCACGTCGTCCTCCTTGGCCAGCAGCAGGATGAAATCCTGGGCGCCGATGTTCAGCTCGCTGTCCCGGTGGTATTCCAGGCAGTTGAGCTTGGTGTTGTGTCCGTTGCACCAGCCCAGCTGAACGGGCATGCCGCCGTAGCCGTTGGCGGAGAACTGCGCCGCGATGGGCAGCTGCTCCAGCTCCGGCTGGGAAGGCACGTACTCCACCCCCGCCGGGACCGGGGTCACAGACTGCAGGGTCTGCACCAGGGCGGCTGTATCATATCCCGCCAGGACCTTGCCGTAGGGGGCAAAGGCGGCGTCGAATACCGATTGAATTTTCATAACATATCACCTCAAGAGCGGGAAGGCATTCCCGCAAATCGTTCCAATGCAAAGGTACAGATCTTCTGGCTGAGGGGAAAGAACAGCTGCGCGGCCGGTCCCACCAGAAAGGCACAGATGATGGTCCCCACGCCTACCACGCCCCCCAGCAGAAAGCCGATGAGCACGAAGGCCAGGTCCACCCCGATGCGCACGGGGCCGAAGGGTTTGCCGCTCTTGTCGCTGAGGACCACGGCCACCAGGTCGTTGGGGCCGGTGCCCGCCTGGGAGCGGATGACGATGGTCATCCCGAAGGCCAGGATGACGCAGCCTACCGCCAGCAGGCCCAGCCGGACCGCCAGCGGCAGCCCTTCATTGAGGAAGGGCGACAGCCACGCCGTGTAGACATCGATGATCGGGCCGCCCAGTGCCATGCAGAGCACCGTGCCGATGCCCACATAGCTGCGGTCCACCACCAGGAGGACCAGCATGATGAGCAGGGACACCAGCAGATGGACCCGACCGTGGGTCATGGGAAATCCCGCAATCTGCGGGAAGGAGCGGAACAGACCCTGCACAAAGACGTTGAAGGGGTCCGAACCCAGATTGGTCTGAAGGAACAGCGCCACACCCAGATGGGCGATCCACAGCCCCAGGAGCAGCAGCACCACCCGCACGACGAGTTCCCGTATGGTCTTGCCTTTCACGGTTCCTCCTTGGTCAGTGCCTCCGACCGGGCGGCGCGCTCCTTGCGGTAGCGCCACAGGGCGTAGCCGCAGAAGGCCAGGCCGCACAGCCCCAGCACGCCGCCGGCGCCGTAGGCCAGCAGATCATTCATGCCGGTGCCGCCGGACAGCTGCCCGCTGATGATCTGGTAGGCCAGATACACCAGGTAGGCGCCCACTGCCAGGCGCAGGATCATTTGGGTTTGTTCCTTCATACAGGCCGCTCCTTCCGGTTACAGCATCTTGGGATAGAGCGCTTTGAGCGCGGGATAGATCTGAGAGAACTGCCGGTAGCGTTCCTCGTAGCGGGCGGCGATGGCCGGATCGGGATGGACGGTGTCCGCCACCCGGACCAGCTTGTCACACACCGCCTGGACGCTGGGATAGGCACCGCAGGCCACCATGGCCAGCATGGCGCCGCCCATACCGGGCCCCTGCTCCGAAGCGGGGGTGTCCAGCTCCACGTTGAGTACGTTGGCGATGATCTTCTTCCACAGCGGGCTCTTGGCGCCGCCGCCGCAGATCATGCTGTGGCGGATGTCTAGTCCCAGGGAACGGGCCACCTCAAAGCTGTCCCGGATGGCGAAGGCCACGCCTTCCAGCACGGCCTGGGTCAGGTCGGTGCGGGTGGTGTCCATCGTCATGCCCAGGAAGACGCTGCGGGCGTTGGTATCGTTGATGGGAGAACGCTCGCCCATCAGGTAGGGCAGGAAATACACATGGTTGCGGCCCAGCATATCGTCGGTGATGGCCGCCTGGGCGCCGCTGTAGTCCTGGGTGCCCAGGATGTCATCCATCCACCACTTGTTGCAGGAGGCGGCGGAGAGCATGCAGCCCATCAGGTGGTAGTGCCCGTCGGCATGGGCGAAGGCATGCAGGGCGTTGTGGGGATCCACACCGAAGTGGTCGCTGGAGATGAACAGCGTACCCGAGGTGCCCAGGCTGATGTTGCAGGCGCCCTCCCCCACCGTGCCGGTGCCCACGGCGGCCGCGGCGTTATCCCCCGCGCCGGCGCAGACCGTGACGGTTTCGGGCAGGCCCAGCTGGGCCGCGATGTCGGGACGCAGGGTGCCCACAGCCTCGTAGCTTTCAAACAGCTTGGGCATCTGGGCCTCGGTGATGCCGCAGAGATCCAGCATCTCCTTGCTCCAGCACTTGTGCTCCACGTCCAGCAACAGCATGCCGCTGGCGTCGGAGTAGTCGGTGCAGTGCACCCCCGTGAGGATGTAGTTGATGTAATCCTTGGGAAGCATGATCTTGCGGATCCGGGCGAAATTCTCCGGCTCGTTCTTCTTCATCCACAGGATCTTGGGGGCGGTGAAGCCCGCAAAGGCGATGTTGGCGGTGAGGGCAGAGAGCTTCTCCCGGCCGATCTCCTCATTGAGGTACTCCACCTCTTTGGCCGTGCGGCCGTCGTTCCACAGGATGGCCGGACGGATCACCTGATCGTTTTCGTCCAGCACCACCAGACCATGCATCTGGCCGCCGGCGCCGATGCCGGCCACCTGGGATTTGTCGAAGGAGGCCAGCAGTTCGGGAATGCCGCCCAGCACGGCCTTTTTCCAGTCCTCGGGGTTCTGCTGACTCCAGCCGGGCTGGGGGAATTCCAGAGGATACTCTTTGGAAATGGTATTTTTGATGTGGCCTTCCTCGTCCATGAGCAGCAGCTTGACGGCCGAGGTGCCCAGGTCAATTCCTATGTACAGCATAGTTTCCTCCCAAAAGTCACCGCCGGGTGAACATTACTTGCCGGACTTGCGGCTGGTGACCACGTCGAAGATGACCGCGACCAGGAGCACGCCGCCCTTGACCACGTACTGCCAGGAGTCGCCGATGCCCATGATGGACATGCCCATGTTGATGACACCCAGCAGCAGAGCGCCGATGACGACGCCGCCCACCGTGCCGCTGCCGCCGTAAGCGGAGGCACCGCCGATGAAGCAGGCACCGATGGCGTCCATCTCGAAGGAGGTACCGGTGGAACCGTTGACGGAACCGACGCGGGCCGCGTTGAGCAGGCCGCACAGACCGGCCAGCAGGCCCATGTTGGCGTAGGCGATGAAGTAGATCTTATCAGTGTTGATGCCGGAGAGCTTGGTGGCTTTTTCGTTGCCGCCCACGGCATAGAAGTAACGGCCGAACGCGGTCTCGGCAGTGATGAAGTTGTAGATCAGGCAGACGGCCAGCACCCAGATCAGCATGACCGAGATGCCGTTGTACTGGCTGAGCAGGTAGCAGTAGTAGAGGATGAGCGCGGCGATGAGGCCGGTCTTGACATAGTCGCTGGCAGCGCTGTTCTGGCGGTAGCCGTTCTTGGCGCGGTCGCGGCGGCTGCGCACGGTGTTGAGGATGACCAGCACGGCGGCCACCACACCGACGATAAGGGCGGAGTAGACGGTGTCACCGTCGTCCAGACCGGGAATCTTGATGTACATGGTGAAGATGTTCAGGAAGGTGGAATCCTGGATCGCCACGGTCTTGTTGTCGAGGATCAGGCGGCCGATGCCGCGGAAGACGAACATGCCGCCCAGGGTGGTGATGAAGGGCGGGATGCGGACATAACCGATCCAGTAACCCTGCCAGATACCCACCAGCAGGCCGGCCGCCAGGCAGACCAGGATGGTCAGGACGGGGTTGATGGACATGTTGGTGATCATGACGGCAGCCAGACCGCCGACCAGGCAGATCACCGAACCGACGGCCAGGTCGATGTTACCGCCGGTGAGGATGCAGAGCAGCATGCCGCAGGCCATGACCAGGACGTAGCCGTTCTGGAGCAGCAGGTTGGACATGTTCTGTGCGTAGAGCAGGCGTCCGCCGGTGAGGTAGGCGAACAGGATAAAGACGACTACCAGTGCGATGACCATGGCGTACTTGGTCAGGAAACTGGAAACTTTCATTTTGGTTCCATTCATGAGTGTCACACTCCCTATTCAACGTGATTAAGCTTTGGCCGTGTCGCGTACGGTGTCGCGGATGATGTAGCCCATGATGCTCTCCTGGGTGGCGTCGGCGGCATTGACCTCCGCCAGCAGGCGGCCTTCATTCATGACGTAGATGCGGTCACACATGCCCAGCAGTTCGGGCAGCTCCGACGAGATCATGACCACCGACTTGCCGCGGCTGACCATGTCATTGATCAGGCAGTAGATATCGTACTTGGCACTGACGTCGATGCCGCGGGTGGGCTCGTCCAGGATCAGCACATCCGGCTCGGTGAACATCCATTTGCCCAGCAGGGCTTTCTGCTGGTTGCCGCCCGACAGGTTACCGATGTGCTGTTCGATGGTGGGCGTCTTGGTACCCATCTCGGTCTTCATGTCGTCGGCTTCCTTGACTTCCTTGTCCCGGTCGATGATGCCGCTGTGGCAGACCTTGTCCAGACGGGCCAGGGTGGTGTTGAAGCGGATGGTCTCGCCCAGGATCAGGCCGTTGGTCTTGCGGTCCTCGGTGACGTAGGCCAGGCCGTGGTGGATGGCCTCCTCGGTGTTCTTGAGGTGGACCTTCTTGCCGTTGAGATAGAGCTCGCCGGTGATCTTGCTGCCGTAGCTGTGGCCGAAGATGGACATGGCCAGCTCGGTACGGCCGGCGCCCTGCAGGCCGGAGAAGCCTACCACTTCGCCCTTGTGGACCTTGAAGGAGATGTTGTCGTCCACAATGCGCTCGGGATACAGCGGATGATGGACGGTCCAGTTCTTGACCTCCAGGCTGATCTCGGGCTGGATGTGGCTCTCCCGCTTGGGATAGCGGTCCTCCATGGGACGGCCGACCATGCCCTTGATGATGCGGTCCTCGCTGAATTCGTCCACGCCCTTGACCAGCGTCTCGATGGTGGAACCGTCGCGGATGATGGTGGCCTTGTCGGCGCAGTAGATGATCTCGTTGAGCTTGTGGGTGATGATGATGGACGTCAGGCCCTTCTTCTTGAAGTCGATCAAGAGGTCCAGCAGCATCTTGGCGTCCTCGTCGTTCAGGGAGGAGGTGGGCTCATCCAGGATCAGCAGCTTGACCTTCTTGGAGAAGGCCTTGGCGATTTCCACCAGCTGCTGTTTGCCGGTGCCGATGTCCTTGACCAGGGTCTGGGCCGATTCGTGCAGGCCCACCTGCTTCATGTGGCGCTCGGCTTCATAGTAGGTCTTGTTCCAGTCGATGGTGCCCATCTTGTTGCGGATCTCGTTGCCCAGGAACATGTTCTCGCCGATGGAGAGCAGCGGGATCAGCGCCAGTTCCTGGTGGATGATGACGATACCCACCGCTTCGCTGTCCTTCTGGGACTTGAACTGGCAGAGCTTTCCGTCGTAGTAGATCTCGCCGGTGTAGCTGCCCGCGGGATAGGTGCCGGAAAGCACATTCATCAGCGTGGATTTGCCCGCGCCGTTCTCACCGATCAGGGCGTGGATCTCGCCGGGTTCCACCTGCAGATTCACGTTGTCCAGTGCCTTGACGCCGGGAAACTCCTTGGTGATGTTTTTCATCTCCAAAATATACTTCGACAAAGGGGATTGCCTCCTTTTCGTCTTGCCTGCCAAAACACAATGGGCAGGGCAGCTGGCCCCGCCCATTGCATTAACGGTTCGGCAATTGATTCAGATTGTTACGTACTGCGGATCAGGCGGCCGGATGCAGGTAGCCGTCAGCGTCCTGGGTGTAGTAACCGGTGTCGACCAGCTTCTCGGTCATGTTGTCCTTGGTGACAACGTCGGGAACCAGCAGGAAGGACGGGCAGTTGTTGCCGTCAGAGGTGAAGTAGGACTCGGTGTCGTAGCTGCAGTCGAAGTCCCAGCCGGAGTTGGTGATCAGGCTCTCATCGATGGTGTCGCCGTTCAGGATGGCCTTGCCCAGGTCCAGGGTGACAACGGCTTCGTTGGAAACGGCCTTGTACACGGTCATGGACTGCAGACCGTCGACGATGTTCTTCAGGTTGGCTTCGTCGCCGTCCTGACCGGTGATGATGGGCTGGTTGGAGCCGGCGTAGTCAGACTGGATGGCCTGGGAAACGCCCAGCGCGGTGGAGTCGTTGGAGCACAGCCAGACATCAACCTGGGTGCCGTCGGCGTAGTAGGAAGCCAGCACGTTCTGGGCACGCTCCATAGCGGTCTGGGAATCCCACTGGGCGGTGGCTACGGTGTCGAAGTCGGTCTGACCGGAGACGACGACCAGCTTGCCGGAGTCGATGTAGGGCTGCAGGACGTCCATGGCGCCCTGATAGAAGTAAGTAGCGTTGTTGTCGGCGGGGTCACCGGCGGTGATCTCCATGTTGAAGGGACCGGCCGCGTTGTCCAGATCCAGGGTGTCCACGATGTACTGGCCCTGCAGCGTACCGACGGTGTAGTTATCGAAGGATACGTAGTAGGAGGCGTTGTCGTTCATGATCAGACGGTCATAAGCGATAACGGGGATGCCGGCCTCACCGGCTTCGTTCATAACGGTGTTCAGCGCTTCACCGTCGATGGCGGCCACGACCAGCAGGTCGACGCCGTCGGCGATCATGTTCTGGATGTCGCTGACCTGGCGGTTGGTATCGTTATCGGAATAGGTGATAACGGTCTCATAACCGGCGTCCTTGAACTGCTGGTCCAGGTAGGAACCGTCGCGGTTCCAGCGTTCCAGAGACTGGGTGGGCATGGACAGGCCGACCTTCTGGCCGCCGGTGGAACCGCCCTCAGAACCGGTTTCCGCGGTGGACTCGGTGGTGGCCGCCTCCGAGCTGGACTCGGCGGTGGAACTGGTGCCACCGCTGGAGCAGCCAGCCAGCGAAACGATCATCGTTGCAGACAGTGCAGCAGCCAAAATACGCTTTTTCATTGTGAATCGCTCCCTTTTTTAATATAATTGTGTCGAATGTGTTCGACTACCTCCGCAGTTTGAGAAAGAACTTTTGTAAATATCCTTTCTGTTTGCATTCATAGAATACACCAAAACCATTCAAGATGTCAATACAATTTTGTGCATTTTCATAACTCTGTCATACATTTGGCGGCTTGTACAAAAGCCGATTTTGATTTTATGCAATTTGGACAATAAAAAAAGTCGCCGCCTTGGAGGCAGCGACTGGATATGTTCAAAGCTGTTTGACGAACTCATAGAGCAGCCGGGTGGCGGCGCCGATACAGACCGAATGGCCCGAACTGGGGCAGAAGGTCAGGAAATCCACCCGGTCGCCCGGGGAGCTCAGCGCCCGGATCAGCGACTGGAGACGGTGCTGGTAGGGCGGCAGATACTGGGAGAGCTGGCCGCCGATCATCAGCGGGCAGTCCAGGATGGTATGGATGATGGTGACCGCATGGGCCAGATCCTCCAGATAGGTATCCCACAGTGCCCGGCAGGCGGCATCCCCCTCCTCCACCCGCTGGAAGAAGACATCCAGACTGATGTCCAGATCGTCCGAGAGCAGGGCCGTGGAGCAGTAGGCTTCCAGGCAGCCCCGCCGGCCGCATTTGCAGGGCCGTCCGCCGGGATGCAGGCAGATATGGCCGAACTCGGCGGCCCGGTGTTCCACGCCATCGTAGAGCTTGCCGTCGATGAGGATGGCGCCGCCCACGCCGCGGTTCAGGGACAGATAGGCCATGCTGGGCTGGTCGGTGCGTTTCCACCACTCGCCGAAACCGCCGCAGGTGGCGTCGTTGTCCAGCAGGACCTTGTAGGGGATCCGGCTCAGGAAGCGGGCGGGCGTGGAGGTGTGCACCCCGATGGTGGGGGCATATTCGATGGTCATCTCGGGGCCGATGATGCCGGGCAGCGTCAGCGCCACCCCCAGCAGCCGGTTCCGGTCCAGATGGTTGCTGTCCAGGAAATGTTCGATGAGGCCGGCCAGTTCCCCGCCGTAGGTCTCGGTGTTGGCAAAGGGCAGCGCGGCCCGCTGGCTGGCCAGCGTCTCCTTGCGCAGATTGATGGCCACGATGCGCAGATCCCGGCTGGTCAGCTCGATGCCCAGGGCGAAGCGGGCGTCGGGCAGCGGCACGATGAGCTGCGGACGCCGGCCGCCGGTGGAATCGGTGGTGACCGAGCGGTCGATGAGGCCCATCTCGGTGAGTTCGTTCAGGTTCTGGGTCAGCGTGGGCAGACTCATGGACAGCTGGAAAGCCAGCTCCTGTTTGGTAACGGGCTCCCACCGCGCAATGAGATAGCGGTAGACCCGGTTGCGGTTCTGTTTACGCAGCTCTACTGTGGATAACGGTCTGTGAGCACTCATAACAGCCCCCTTGCACCAACTTTTGTAAAACTGGTTTCATTATACCATGGAACTGTGCAGAATGCAAACGCTGCAGCCAAAAAAACGGTTGAAATTGTGCAATATTTTTGTATTTTCCGGTGGAGTGGAACAAAAAAGCCACCGGCTCATGCCGGTGGCTCCGGGTGTACTTGCCAACCCGTTACAGTTTTTCCCAGCCGGAGGCGATTTTTTCGTCCAGCTCGGCGAAGGTGCGCAGCCCGCTGAGGGCATCGTAGGCTTCCACGCAGCTGGCACCGGTGCCCGCCGCATAGTGCAGGCAGGTCTCCAGGGGACAGCCGTCCAGCCGGGCCTTGAGGAAGGCCGCAATGCTGGTGTCCCCCGCCCCGGTGCCGGACAGCACCCGCGCCGGTTTGTAGCTGCGCTCGAACCGCTCGGTGGTGCCGTCGGTGTAGTAGAGCCCCGGCGTGCCGCACTTGATGAGCAGCTCGTGGGCCCCCAGCGCCAGCACCTGCCGGGCCAGGGGGCGGATGTCGGTGTCCAGATCCAGCACGGCGGTGACGTCGCCGCCCTCCGCCCGGCGCAGCCAGCGCTCATACCGCGGCCGGTCCGCCATGAAGCAGAGTTCCTCCACACTGGGCACAAAGCAGTCCACATAGCGCAGCACCCGCCGCAAAATCAGCGTCCAGTCCGCCCGGCCGGCGTCGGTGCCGGGGTCCACCGCCGCCATATCCAGCGAGGTGTGCAGCCCCGCCGCCTTGGCACGGCGGAAGATCTCGGCCAGTTCGGCGCCGTCCTCGGCGTACATATGGCGCATGAGGGGCGGATACCCGAAGTGGAACCAGGCCGCTCCGGTCAGTTTGTCGGAGTCAATGTCGTCAGCCCGGAAGGTATCGTTGGCGCCGGGATTGTGCAGGAAGATGCGGTCGGTGCCCGGCGGCGCGATGACGATGGAGTAGGAGGTGCTGCTGTCCGGCGAGACGATCATCCCTTCCGCCGCGTCATACTGCCGCAGCCGTTCCAGGATGAGCCGGCCGAAGTCGTCATCCCCCACCTTGCCCATCAGTTCCACCTCGGCGCCGAGGATCTTCAGCGCCAGACCGGTGTTGGCCACGGCGCCGCCGGTGTGCAGGTCCACCCCCGCCATCTGCACCAGCTTGCCGGGGGCCAGCAGCCGGTTCAGCGGCTGGGGACTGCCCGCGGGAAAGACCGGCGTGATGTCCAGGCAGATATGCCCCGCCACGATGATCTTTTTGCCTGCCACGGCGCGCTCACCCCCTGCCCGCGCTGCCGAAGATGCGCATCTTCTTCATGGTCTCCTGCTGCACCGCGTCGGCGATGCCGTTCTGCAGGTCGGTGAGGCCGCAGCCCTCCCGGTAGAGGTCGTGGGCGGCCCGGGCCGCCGCACAGTTGATGTCGGTAAAAATGTTGATCTTGGCGATGCCGTTGGCCACACAGTTCCGGAAATTCTCGTCGGACAGGCCGCTGCCGCCGTGGAGCACCAGCGGGGTGGACACGGTATGGGCGATCTCGGCCAGGCGGCCGATATCCAGCCTGGGTTTGGATTTGTAGGCGCCGTGAGCTGTGCCGATGGCCACCGCCAGGGCGTCCACCTCGGTGCGGTTCACAAAGTCCAGGGCCTGGGCGGGCTGGGTGTAGATGCTGCCGTCATCGTCGGCCACATTGTCCCCCACATGGCCCAGTTCCCCCTCCACCGAGGCGCCGAACAACCGGGCAATGCGCACCATCTGGGCCACCCGGCCGATGTTGTGCTCGTAGGAATCGGTGGAGCAGTCGTACATGATGGAGGAAAAGCCCAGCCGCAGGGCTTCCAGGATCTTCGGCTCGGTGAGGCCGTGGTCAAAGTGCAGCACCACCGGCACCGTGGCCTTTTTGGCCATGGGCAGCAGGAAATAGGCCAGTTCCTCCAGGCTGGCGTAGGGCAGAAGCACCTCCGCCGTGCCGATGATCACCGGGCTTCTCAGCGCCTCGGCGGCCGCCAGCACGCCCTTGGCCATCTCCAGATTCACCGTGTTGAACAGCCCCACACCGTAATGGTTTTTCTGGGCGTCTTTCAGCACTTCCCGCAGGGTAACAAGCATTGGTATCCCTCCGATCCGCTCACGCCAAACCCATGAGCAGATTCATCACATACATTTCCAGCGATTCAAAGTCCCGGTTCTCCACGCACTTCTTCTGGAAGTCATAGTCGAACCGCTCCACCTTCTCCTCCAGCGCCTTGAAGATGTTCAGGCTGTTCTCCAGGTGCTTGTAGCTGTCCTCGTCCCGGGTGGTGCGCATGGCCTTCACGTCCAGGCCCACGTACTCTCCGTGGCTGCCGTAGTTGTTCTCCTTCAGCACCTTCACCTGGTTGAATGCCGCCCGCAGATTCTCCACGCCGAAGCTCTTGTCCTGGTCGTAGCGGATGCCGTTCTGGTCGTTGAGGTGCACCGTCATCAGCTTGCCCATGGCCAGGGCAAAGCCGATCTCGTGGGCGGGGTCCAGCCCCGCCAGGATGGCATGGGCGCTCTCCAGGTTGCCGCCTACCCGGGATGGGTCGATGGTGGCCGCCGAGATGGCCATCACATGGCCGATGGTGCCGCAGATGCTGCGGTCGATGGGCTCATTGGGCTTGGGCTCGATGCAGACGCGGATCTTGGGGTCGTATTCCAGCATCTTGTTGATGGCCTCGATGAGCATCTTGGTGGCCCAGACGGGAGATTTGCTCTCGGCACAGAGGGTGCCTTCCCGGGCCAGCCACAGCACGATCAGGTCAGTGCCCAGCTCGTGGGCGATGTCGATGGAGCGGTAGGCCCGCCACATGGCGTAGTCCCGGTCCTCCTGGGAGATGCTCATGAAGCCGCCGTCCTGGGTATGGGGGTCCATCCAGAGGCGGGGCGCCACGAACTCCGCCTTGAGGCCGTATTTGTCCAGCTTCTGCTTCATCTCCCGGGCTTTTTCCTTGATCTCTTCCTCGGTGTAGTCGTTGATGTTGGGCACGGCGTCGTCGTCATGGAACTGCACGGCGGAGAAGCCCAGCTCAGCAAACTTCTTGAATTTTTCCTCGATGGGGATGGTCTTGCGGGTGGCGGGGCCGTAGGAATCGGCGCCCTCGTGGACATTCCAGGGGCCGACGGAAAACTTGAATTTGGTCATGATGAAACTCCTTTTCTGTATAGCAGGTCAATCGGTCTTGAGGGCGTCGTCAAAGGCCACGTCGGAGGGCATGAAGTTGATCTTCTTGGTGAAGGCGCAGGCCTCGGTGCCGCCGAAGATGCGCTCCATGCCGCTGTCCTCCCACTCGATGGAGAGGGGGCCGTTGTAGCCGATCTGATTGAGCACCCGGATGATGTTGTCGAAGTCCACGTCGCCGTGGCCCGGGGAGACGAAGTTCCAGCCCCGGCGCTGGTCGCCGAAGGTGATGTGGGAACCCAGGATGCCGTTGCGGCCGTTGAGGTTCAGCTTGGTGTCCTTGATGTGGACGTGGTAGATGCGATCGGCGAAGTCATAGAGGAACATGGCCGGATCCAGCCCCTGCCAGATCAGGTGGCTGGGGTCAAAGTTGATGCCCAGGGTGGGACGGTAGTCAAAGACCTCCAGCAGCTTTTTGGTGCTCCAGTAGTCGTAGGCGATCTCGGTGGGGTGGACTTCCAGCGCCAGCCGGACGCCGTACTGGTCGTAGACATCCATGATGGGGGACCACAGTTCCTTGATCCGGGCATAGCCCGCATCGATCTGCTCCTGGGAGGTCTGGGGGAAGGAATACCACATCTTCCAGATGGGCGAACCCATGAAGAAGGTCACCACCTTCACCCCCAGGTTGTGGGCCGCCTTGGCCGCGCATTCCATCTGATGAATGCCCCAGGCGCGGATCTCCTCCGGCTTGCCCGCCAGGGAGGAGGGCGCGAAGTTGTCCAGACGGCTGTCGTAGGCGTCGGGGTCGGCGTCTCCCACGCACTGCCCGGGCAGGTGCATGCCGATGGCCCAGCAGCCCAGGTCGTAGCGGGCCAGGGTGTCCTTCAGTTCCTGCACGTAGGCGGCGTCCTCGGCGGCGCGCTCCACGTCGATCTGCCCCCAGGAGGCGATCTCCAGGCCCTCATAGCCCATCTGTTTTGCGGTCTTGCACATTTCCTCCAGGGGCAGGTCCGCCCACTGGCCGGTAAAAATCGTAACGGGTCTTGCCATACGTCCTTACTCCTTTCTCACAGGTTCACCCACACGTTGCCCTTGTCGTTGCTTTCCAGGCAGGCTTCCACAAAGCGGAGCCCTTCCAGACCGGCGTCGGCGGTGGGATAGTCAATCATACTCTCGGTGAAGGTGCCGTCCTTCTTGGCGGCCACACAGTCGGTAAAGCTGTCGTAGAGGTTGCCCATGGCCTCGATCCAGCCCTCGGTATGGCCCGCGGGCAGGCGGCCGTACCGGGCGGCGGCGGGCGTCACGGCGCCGTAGCCCCGGCGGATGATCCGCGGCACGCCGTCCTCCCCGATGAGGGTGACCTCCTCGCAGTGCTCCTGATCCCAGAGGATGGTCCCCTTGGAACCGTAGATGCGCACCCGCAGGCTGTTGTCGCAGCCGATGGCAAACTGGCAGGACCAGTAGATGCCGGTGGCTCCGCCCTCGTACTCCACCAGGATCTGGTCGTTGTCGTCCAGCTTCCGGCCGGGCACCACCACGTCCATCTTGGCCAGCAGCCGCTTGATCTTCAGCCCGGTGAGGGTGGCCACGGCGTTCTCCACATGGCTGCCGATATCTCCCAGGCAGTTCACCCGCCCCGACTGGGCCGGATCGCACCGCCAGGCCCCCTGCTTGCCGCCGCAGTCCTTCTCGTTGTAGAGCCAGCCCTGGGGATACTCCGCCATCACCGTGCGCACCGTGCCGATCTCGCCGCTCCGGACCAGGTCCCGGATGTACTTGGCCGTCACGTGGCCGGTGTAGGTGTAGGTCACCATGAAGAGCAGGCCCTTTTCCTCGGCCAGCTGTTTCAGTTCGGCGCACCGGGCACTGTCGGTGGCCAGGGGCTTGTCGCAGGAGACATGGATGCCTGCTTCCAGAAAGGCCCTGCAGATCTCGTAGTGGGTCACGTTGGGGGTGACCACCACCACAAAGTCGATGCCGTCCGGCCGCTTGCTCTCGGCTTCCGCCATCTCCCGGTAGTTGGTGTAGCACCGGTCGGGGTCCAGGCCCAGCGCCTCGCCCTGGGCTTTGCTCTTTTCCGGCGTGCGGGAGAAACAGCCGGCCACCAGCCGGGCCGAACCGTCCACCGCGATGGCCTTGCGGTGGGCATCACCGATGAAAGCGCCCGGGCCGCCGCCCACCATGCCGTAGGTCAGTTTTTTACTCATGGAATACCCTCCTTTTGTGTTGTATCATTTCCGTGTCGCGCCCCCGCGGGGGCTTTTCTTGCTTCTATTATAGGGGATGCCCGCCGGGGATTCCCGGATAAGTTCATGGTGAAAACAGGACAAATTCACTTTTTTCATTTGCATTTCCCGCCGGATTTTTGTATACTTTTTATAGTTCGGGAGGTGAACGGGCATGAAGGAGGAGTATGAAGTGGTCTCCCACGGGACCGCGGCATACAAACTGTTTCTCATCCGTCTGCAGTACCGCACGCCCCACGTGCACAAGGAACTGGAGGTCTGCCTGCTGCTGGACGGCCAGGTGCAGCTGCTGAACCGGGGCCGGGCCACCACCTACGGCGCCGGGGATCTCTGGGTCATCAACCCCTTTGAAAGCCACGAGCTCATCGCCGAACGGCCGGTGCTGATTTTGTCCATGCAGATCCCTCTCTCCTTCTTTGCGGCCTCCTACCCGCCTCTGGAAAGCATGGAATTTCTGTTGCCTCCGCCCGAGGATCCCGCCGCCGGGGATCTGGCGGCTGCTTTCCTGGAGATCGCCCGCAGCTATTTCTCCCGGGAGCCCCTGGCGGCGCTCCACTGTGCCGGGCTCATCCACCTCTTTGTGGAGCAGCTGCTCCGCCATCTGCCCTGCCGCCGGGTCCCCGAACAGGAACGCCAGAGTTCCGCCCGCCGGGCCCGCCGGGTGCGCCGCATCACCCGCTACATCGAGGAGCACTACACCGAAAAGCTGCTCCTCACCGATCTGGCCCGGGAGCTGGATCTCTCCATGAGCTATCTGTCCGCCTTCTTCAAGGAGGCGTTCGGCATGTCCTTCCAGTCCTACCTGATGAAGATGCGCTGCGAAAAGGCCCGACAGCTGTTGCTGCTCACCGACCTGTCGCTGCTGAACATCAGCATCGCCTGCGGCTTTTCCGACGTCAAATATCTGAACCGCGGCTTTGCCGAGCAGTTCGGCTGTTCCCCCCGGGCGTACCGCCGGGAATTCAAGCAGGAGGCGGGCGCCCGCCGGCAGCGGTCGGTGCTCACCACCCAGGAGTTTCTCTCCCCCGACGAGAGCCGCGCCCTGCTGGAACACTGGGCCCAGCCATAAAAAAACAGCCTTGCACCGTTTGGTGCAAGGCTGTTTTGGTTTGTCAGGGCTGCGGGTCAAGGATCTGCCGGACGGCCTCTTCCAGAAGCACGTCCCGTCCCTGCCGCAGGGCTTCCGCCGTGGGGCGGCAGAAGATGTCCGGCTGTACCCCCACCCGCTGGATGGTCTCCCCCTCCGGCGTATATACCCCCAGGCCGGAGAAATAGACCAGGAGCCTGCCGGGCAGGTTCATTTCCACGACGTCGCCGTCCGCCCCGATGGAGGGGCTGCCCACCACCACCGCCCGGGGCGCCTGGCGCAGACCCATGGCGGTGGTTTCGCCCCTGCTCTGGGTGAATTCGTTGATCAGCAGCACGACCTTTCCCTCGTAGAGAGGGTAGTCCTCCCGGTCAGAGAGCCCCGCCATCTTGCTGATGCCGGCGCCGGCAGTTTTGTAAATCGGCGGACGGCAGAAGCTGCCGGGCCGCAAAGGGTCGGGATAATCAAAGGCCGCAAGGGGCCGGGGTTCCGGGATACAATACTCTCCCAGAAGATAGAGCGCATCTACGGAAGGATACTGCCGCAAATCCACGATGATGCCTTCCGTGTCCGCAAACTCCTCCATGAGCCGCTCCACATCCCCCTCCTGCAGCGTGCCGGGGTCGATGTACCCGATTCGTCCATCCTCCAGCAGCCCGCTTTCCCAGGGATTTTCCGGTCCATACCGTTCCTCCCGGGTGGGCACCGTCAGCGTCAGGGGGACGCCGTCCCGTTCCACCGTCACCTGGGCGGTGGGCCCCGCCGCACTGACCAGAGAGTAGCAGAACCACAACCCGTATTTGCCCGGCGTGGGCACCGGCTGGACCTTTTCCAGGGCCGCAATGCGGTCGGTCATCGTCACCCCGTCCACGGCGGTGATCACATCCCCGGGCTGCAGGATTTCCTCCTCCGGGGGCACCGCGTCCACCACCGGACGGCCGTCCAGAACCATGCAGTGGCAGGGCAGATAGTATTCCCCGAAATAGTAGTTCATCGCCACATTTCTGCCGGTGAATAAGACATGCACATCGCCGGTTCCGGCCATCATCTCGCCCAGGGCCAGCTCATAGGCACGCTGGTCCTCCGCCCCCAACATGGTGTGGATGCCCTGCCGCAGGGCATCGTCCCAGTCCCCCTCCACCAGAGAGAGGTAGGGCGAATAATAGGTGAAGGCATTCCACAGCCGGAACACCGCCAGCAGCTTGACGCCGTCGTCGTCGATCTTGAAGGACATGCCTTTCTCGGCGGCAAGGCTGACCCTTTCCAAAGGTGATTCCCCCGCAAAGGCCGCGTAGCCGTTGCGCCGGTCGGTGACCTCCAGCCGGGAAAGCCCTTCCAGATAGGCACAGAGGTCCCTTCCCCAGACCGCCCGGTCAGAGATCCAGGAAAGGTCCGCCGCAACAGAACTGTATTGCCGTTCCATCTCCCGCCAGAAAGCGGCGGTTTCCCCGGTGGCCGCGGCGGACGACTCCTCGTAGGGGAAAGCGCTCAGCCAGTCATACAGCACCTGGTTGGCAGCCTGGGAATTTTCAGCCGCCACCACCCGGGGCATCACCCGGAACAGTTCCGCATCCCAGTTGATCTCCCCCGCGATGATGTCCGGATGGTAATATTTCACAAAGCCCCAGACTTTCGCCAGTTTATAGAGGTTTTCCTCCTCGGCCGGGTCCAGCTCTTCCAGGGTGATCCCGGAACCATTCAGGAACGCTTTGTCCCGATCCCGCCCCAGGCCGGATTCCACCGGCCGGCTGCACAGCACAAAGATTCCGCAGCATGCCGCCAGCAGAACGGCTGCCATGATCCACCCGACTTTGCCTTTCATAGACGCCTCCTTCCGGGTCGTCCCGCCAGGGGATTTTCCCCTGCAGGATACTTCCAGTGTAGCGTCTTCCGGGGCAGGTCACAATGGGCAGAATACACAGCCAGTTGTAACAATCCTTGTGGGTTCTGCCAGTCTGTGGAGGCATGGCGCTGTTACGCCGGCAGTCGCCTCCGCAGCGGTTTTCGTCCCCGATGGTGCACACACTGCCGCTGCATCCCGGATTTCCGCAGCCCGTAGGGCGGGGTCTTGACCCCGCCGCTCTTTCCTCCACGCCCAACCCCCGCCATATTCTGCTCACTTCCGCATTCCCCGGGGACTCTCCCGGGAGGTTTATTTTTTGCGCACCACAAACGTGAACAGTGATTCCGATGTTTGTACTAAAGAAGGCGAGACTATCTATTCGATAGGCTCGCCCTTTTTTGAGTGCTTAAGCGCAAAAAGCCACCAGCTCCGCTGGTGGAATAAAACGGCTTTAGCCATAGACAAAAGAGAACCTCCCTGTAGAATAGGATGTGGGTTTGCCAACCACATTCAAAAAACAGGGAGGTTGTCTTTGAAATGAGGAATAACAAAGACGTAGATAGTTTAGGCCACACGACGTGGAGATGTCAATATGTCTCTTTCCAACGGCCAGGCCGCTTAGCTGCAATGGATTTTACAAACTCTTACGGAGCGGCACAAGCCGCCTATGCATCGGCGTGACCGTGCAAGGGGACTTTATTCCCTTTTGCGATACATCTGTGGGGTAATGCCGTAATGGCTTTTGAAGAGGCGGTTGAAATAGGACAGGTTTCTGAAGCCTGCCTGTTCCGCCACCGCCAGGATGGTGTCGTTGCCGGAACGCAAGGCGATGCAGGCAATATTCAGCCGGTAACAGTTCAAAAACGCGGTAAAATGCTGCCCGGTCATCCGCTTGAACCAGCGCATGAAGTGGCTGGTGCTGTACCCGCAGACTTCGGCCGCGGAACTTACGGACAACTCTTCCGTATAATGATCGGCAATCAGCTGCAGTACCGTCTTCATTCGCTGGGTGTCGGCGTTCTCGGACGACAACAGCTTCCCGTCTTTTTGCGTCAGCAGGCCCAGCAAACGCAGCAAAGCACCCTTGATCACCAACTCGTAGCCGAACAGTCGTGTGCGGTTGGCTTCCTCTGCATCGTGCAGGCACACCAGCGCCTCGGTGTAATAGGAAAGTTCCGGGGTCAGATGAACCGGCAGGGCCAGGCGTCCGCTTTGCAATGGCAAAAGGTAGCGCTCGTCGCACAGGTCGTCCGCCCCGCCCAACAGCGCAAGATCAAAAATAATATTTTCGTATTCCATCACAATGCCGGGGGACTGGAACAAGGCATGAAGGGTCCCCGGCGTAAAAACAAAGACTTCTCCCGCCTGTGCAGGCAAGGCACGCCCCCCGACCTGCACAATGCCGCTGCCTTTTTTGATGAACACCAGTTCCATACTGCTTTGCCAGTGCAGCGCCACTTCGGGAAAATCCTTCGGAATCGTGCACGGGTAAATGTTGAACGGAAAACGTAACGCCCCGTGCTTTTTTGTTTCTTTTAATGCAATATCCGTGACCATGCAAGCACATCCCCTTCGTTTGATAGTATTGTACCATAATATGCTTGCTTCGCACAAGATTTTGCTAGTTTTGTGTGATATAGTTGGCTTAAGGAAAGGGAGCGGCGCTCCTGCACGTTATAAAAATTGTGAACGGAGGAAAACAGAATGGATATGAAGCAAACGCTGGCCGAACTGACAGGCAAAGAGCTGAGTGCCTGTTCCAATCAGGAGGTGTATCTGGCGCTGATGACGCTGGTACAGCGCGAAAGTGCCCAGCGCGTTACGCCTGTGACGGGCCGGAAGCTGTATTACATCAGCGCTGAATTTTTGATCGGCAAATTGCTGTCGAACAATCTGATCAACCTGGGGCTGTATGATGCCGTACGGGACACGCTGGCGGCTGCGGGCAAAAGCCTGAGCGAAATCGAGGAGGTCGAACCGGAGCCTTCCCTTGGCAACGGCGGCCTGGGACGTCTGGCGGCCTGTTTCCTGGATTCGCTGGCAACGCTGCGCCTTCCGGGGGATGGCATCGGCCTGCGGTATCATTTTGGTCTGTTCCGCCAGTCGCTGAAAGAGGGCGTGCAGACGGAGATGCCGGACCCCTGGCTGACGGAGCAAAGCTGGGCGCAGCGCACCGAAACCACGTATCCGGTCATGCTGGCGGGCAAAACCTTTCAGGCGCGTCTGTACCGGCTGGCTGTAACCGGTTTTGAGGGCCGCACCAATACGCTCAATCTCTTCGACCTGGATACGGTGGAGGAGGGGATTGTCCACGACGGGATCGCCTTTGACAAAACGGATATCGACAAAAACCTGACGCTGTTCCTATATCCGGACGATTCCGACGAGGCGGGCCGCCGCCTGCGGGTCTATCAGCAGTATCTGATGGTTTCTGCCGGAGCACAGTTGATTCTGCAGGAATGCGCGGCTCGCGGATGCAACTATCATGACCTGGCGGACTATGCGGCCATCCAGATCAACGATACCCACCCCAGCATGGTGATCCCGGAACTGATCCGTCTGCTGGGCGAAAAGGGTGTAGCATTTGACGAGGCCGTGGAGATCGTGACCAAAACCTGCGCCTATACCAACCACACCATTCTGGCGGAAGCGCTGGAAAAGTGGCCGCGCAGTTATCTGGAGGCGGTCGTGCCGCAGATCATGCCCATCATTGAAAAGCTGGATGCCCTGGCCCGTACCCGCACCCAGGACGAGAGCCTTGCTATCATTGATGCCGAAGATCGTGTCCATATGGCGCATATGGATATTCACTTTACCCATTCCACCAACGGCGTGGCGGAGCTGCACACCGAGATTCTGAAAACGACAGAACTGCACGGTTTTTATACCCTCTATCCCGAAAAATTCAATAACAAGACCAACGGCATCACGTTCCGCCGCTGGCTGCTGGAATGCAATCCGGCCCTGACGGAGAGAATCAAAAGCCACATCGGTACGGGATTTTATAAAAATGCCGATGAGCTGGAAGCCTTGCTGCCCCTTGCCGATGACCCGGCGGCACGGAAAGAATTTGCCGATGTTAAAGCACAGAACAAGGTGACTCTTGCCGAATGGCTGAAGCGTGTGCAGGGGGTGGAAGTGAACCCTGCCGCGATGTTCGATATTCAATCCAAGCGGCTCCATGAATACAAGCGCCAGCAGCTGAATCTGCTGTATCTGATTCACCAGTACCACGAGATCAAGGCCGGCCATCTGCCTCCGGTGCCGCTGGTGAGCATCTTCGGGGCGAAAGCCGCGCCGGCCTATATCATCGCCAAGGATATCATCCATGCGCTGCTGACCCTTTCCAAGGTCATTGCGGCGGACCCGGAAGTCTCCCGCTGGCTTCAGGTCGTGTTTATTGAAAACTACAATGTGACAGCGGCCGAAAAACTCATCCCTGCCTGCGATCTTTCTGAACAGATCAGCCTGGCGTCCAAGGAAGCGTCCGGAACGGGGAACATGAAGTTCATGCTCAATGGCGCCGTGACGCTGGGCACGATGGATGGCGCCAATGTGGAGATTTTCCGCCAGGTCGGATCGGAGAACATCTATGTCTTCGGCCAGACGGCGGAGCAGGTCATCCGCCACTATGCGCAGCAGGATTATTGTGCCGCCGAGTGGTATCATGCGGATGCCAACATCAAGCGAGCTATCGACTTCCTGACCGATCCGCTTATGCTGAAAGCCGGCCGGGAGGAAAACCTGACCCGTTTGCGTGACGAACTGATCCAGAAGGATTGGTTCCAGACATTGCCGGACTTTAACAGCTACGTGGTACGAAAAGGGCAGGCACTGGCGGACTATGGGTGCAATCCCGAAGCTTGGGCCAAAAAATGTGTGGTCAATATTGCAAAGGCGGGCCTGTTCTCCAGCGACCGCACCATCGCCGAATACAATCGTGATATCTGGCACCTTGCAAAAGCGTAATGGGGTAAGAAAAGCAAGGAAAAGGCGATCCTCTCAAAAAAACTCCTGCACAAATCGGACGGCGCTTTTTTTGTCTATTATGAACAAATATTGAAAAAAAAACGAAAAAGTATTGAATTTTTAGCACAACCGGTGTATTATAAAAGCATCGAAGGGTTGGAAACGTTACCAATCCAGAACCGCTCATCCGTTTTTCCGAACCATGACACATTTTTATTTTATTCAAGGAGGAAAATACCATGAAATTCAAAAAAATGCTCGCGCTGGGTCTCGCCGGTACGATGACGGCTGCCCTGCTGGCCGGCTGCAGCTCTTCGGGCAACAGCACTGCCGCATCCACTGACGCCGCCGGGGATTCCGCCGCCACCAGCGAAGCCGCTCCCACCGCCGCGGGCAAGGTTTACTACCTGAACTTCAAGCCTGAGCAGGATCAGCAGTGGAAGGATCTGGCCAAGGTCTACACCGAGCAGACCGGCGTGCCGGTGGAAGTCGTCACCGCCGCTTCCGGCGAGTACGAGACCACCCTGATGAGTGAGATGGCCAAGAGCGACGCGCCCACCCTGTTCCAGGTCAACGGCCCCGTGGGTCTGGCCAACTGGAAAGATTACTGCTATGACCTGACCGGCAGCGATATCCTGAGCCAGCTGACCAGCGACACCTACGCCCTGAAAGACGGCGACGCCACGCTGGGCGTCGGCTACGTCATCGAGTCCTACGGCATCATCACCAACAAGACCCTGCTGGAGAAGGCCGGTTACACCATCGACGACATCCAGAGCTTTGCCGACCTGAAGAAGGTGGCCGAGGACATCACCGCCCGCAAGGACGAGCTGGGCTTTGCGGCCTTCAGCTCCGCCGGCATGGATTCTTCCTCCGACTGGCGCTACAAGACCCATCTGGCCAACCTGCCCATCTACTTTGAGTACCAGGAGGACGGCATCACCTCCACCGATGCCATCAAGGGCACCTATCTGGACAACTACAAGAACATCTTTGACCTGTACATCAACAACTCCACCTGCGACCCCACCGAGCTGGCCGGCAAGACCGCCGATGACAGCCGCAACGAGTTCCTGGCCGGCGAAGCGGTCTTCTACCAGAACGGTTCCTGGGAGTACGTCAACCTGACCAAGGACGGCACCTTCACCGATGACGATCTGGCTATGATCCCCATTTACTTCGGCGTGGGCGACGAGGCCAATCAGGGTCTGTGCACCGGCACCGAGAACTACTGGTGCGTCAACAAGGAAGCCCCTGAGGAAGACATCCAGGCCACGCTAGACTTCATGAACTGGTGCGTGACCTCCGAGGAAGGCACCAAGGCCATGGCCGACGATATGGGCTTTGTCATTCCCTTCAAGGGCGCTCAGGAATCCACCAACCTCTTCGTCAAGGAAGACCGTGAAATGACCGAGGCCGGCAAAACTCCGGTTGCATGGTGCTTCACCACCATGCCTTCTGAAAACTGGAAGAACGGCGTTGGTTCCGCGCTGACCGCCTACGCTGCCGGTACCGGCGACTGGGACGGCGTTGTGTCCGCCTTCGTGGACGGCTGGGCAACCGAAGCTGCACTGAATGCCACGGCCTGAATGGTCTGCCGACCTGATCGCTGACTGGTAAACCGTAGGGAGGGGCGGGCGCTTGATTCGCCCGCCTCTCCCCTTTTCTTTGGGGAATATTGGGGACATCATTATGGAAAAAGCCATCAAAAAATTCTGGCCGGTCTTTGTGCTGCCCACCCTGGCGGCCTTTATCATCGGCTTTATCTGGCCCTTTATCTGGGGCATCGGGTTGTCCTTCTGCAAGTTCACCACCGTCAATAATGTGCAGTTCGTGGGGCTGGACAACTACTTCAAGATCTGGATCGACAACACCTTCACCCATGCGTTCTGGTTCACGGCGGCCTTCACCGTCGTGTCCACCACGCTGATCAACGTCTTCGCCTTCCTGCTGGCACTGCTGCTGACCCGCCATGTGCGGGGCACCAACCTCTTCCGCACCGTCTACTTCATGCCCAACCTGATCGGCGGCGTGGTGCTGGGCTACATCTGGCAGGTGCTCCTCAACGGCGTGCTCACCCTGCTGGAAAAGCCCCTGCTCTCGCTGAACGCCACCTACGGCTTCTGGGGCCTGATCATCCTGATGTGCTGGCAGCAGATCGGCTACATGATGATCATCTACATCGCAGGACTCCAGAACGTGCCGCCCGACCTCATCGAGGCCGCCCGCATCGACGGCGCCAACAGCCGCCAGGTGCTCACCCGCGTCAAGATCCCCATGGTCATGCCCAGCATCACCATCTGCACCTTCCTGACGCTGACCAACTCCTTCAAACTCTTCGACCAGAACCTCTCGCTGACCGGCGGCGAACCCGCCAAGGCCACCCAGATGCTGGCCTACAACATCTATGATACCTTCTACGCCCGCAGCGGACCCCAGTGGAAGGGCATCGGCCAGGCCAAGGCCGTGGTCTTCTTCCTGGCGGTGGTGGTCATCGCCCTAATCCAGCTGCGGCTGACACGCTCCAAGGAGGTGCAGCAGTAATGCAGAATTCCAAGAACACCCGCCGGGTCAACAATGTCATCTCGGTGGTGCTGGCGCTGCTCTGCCTGGCCTACATCTACCCCATCGTGCTGATCCTGCTCAACTCCCTCAAACAGGAACGGGCCATCACCACCACCCGCGTCTTTGAACTGCCCACCGCCGAGAGCTTTGTGGGGCTGCACAACTACATTTACGGCATTACCTCAATGGACTTTCTCAAGTCTTTCTGGTATAGTTTATTTATTTCGGTGTCCTCGGTCGTGCTGATCCTGCTATGCTGCTCCATGTGCGCGTGGTATATCACCCGGGTGCACGGCAAACTGTCCACCGGCATGTACTACCTGTGCGTCTTCAGCATGGTGGTGCCCTTCCAGATGGTCATGTTCACCCTGGCCAAGACCGCCGATACCCTCAAGCTCAACAACCCCTACAACATCTGCATCATCTATCTGGGCTTCGGCGCCGGGCTGGCGGTGTTCATGTTCACCGGCTTCATGAAGTCGATGCCCGTTGAGATCGAGGAGGCCGCCATGATCGACGGCTGCAACCCGCTGCAGATCTTCTTCCGGGTGGTCTGCCCCATCCTGAAGCCCACCATGATCTCCACCGCCATTCTGGAAACCATGTGGGTATGGAACGACTATCTGCTGCCCACGCTGGTGCTGGACATCAAGAGTTACCGGACCATCCCCATGGCGATCCAGTATTTCCGCGGCAGCTACGGCAAAGTAGAGATGGGCCCCATGATGGCCTGCATTATGCTGACCGTCTTGCCGGTTGTCATCCTCTACCTGATCTGCCAGAAGTATATCATCGAAGGCGTCGTAGCCGGCGCCGTCAAGGGCTGAGCAAAGACTAGATTCCGCATCAGAAAAAGAGGCATACTATGACGATCAAAGACATTGCCCGTGAGTCCGGGTATGCGGTGGGAACTGTCTCCCGCGTCATCAACCACAACCCGAACGTCAGCGACGCTGCGAGAGCGCGCATTCTGGAAGTGATCGAGAAATACCACTTCCAGCCCAACGCCAACGCCAAACATCTCAAGCAGCAGGCGAATCAGGGCATTGCCATGATCGTAAAAGGCACGCACAACATGCTGTTTGCCTCGGTGCTGGAAAAAATGCAGGCTGAATGCAGTGCCGCTGGATACAGCAGCATGGTCTTCTATATCGACGAAAATGACAACGAAGTGGAACAGGCGCGTTGCGTCTGCCGGGAGCGCAAGCCCTACGGTGTGATTTTCCTGGGTTCTGACCGCAACCATTTCGGCCCCGATCTGGCCGACCTAGGCGTGCCCTGCCTGCTGATGACCAACACTGCCGCCACCGCGGCCATCCCCAACCTGTCCAGCGTCAGCGTGGACGACGTGGCGGCTGCGGTTCGGATGGTGGGGCATCTGCTGGACAACGGCCATCGGCGCATCGCCTTTATCGGCGGCGACCTGACTTCCTCCCAGCCCAGTTCCGCCCGCCTGAGCGGCTGTCTGAGCGAGTTTTCCCGCCGGGGACTTTCCTTTGACCCCGCCGGGCAGTATATCGAGGCCCGCTACACGCTGGTCGGCGGCTACCACGCCATGGAACAATTGCTGGACAATCTGCCGGGGCTGACCGCCGTGTTTGCCTTCAGTGACATCATGGCCATCGGCGCCATCCGCGCGCTGCGGGACCGCGGACTGCGGGTCCCCGAGGATGTGTCGGTGTGCGGCTTCGACGGCATCGAGCTGGCGGATTATCTTTCCCCGCGGCTCACGACGATCCGCCAGCCCGCCGAACGGATGGCCGGGTGCGGCGTGTCCATCCTGATCCGCTGCATCGAGGAGGGCTGCGACGCCGTGCACGAACTGGTGCCCTACGAACTGCTCGAGGGCGAGAGCATACAGCGTCTGCCCGATCCCAACAAAATCCATTGACCGAAAGGAGGTTTGCCCATGCGCGCAAGCGGTGTATTGATGCATCTGTCCAGTCTGCCATCGCCCTATGGCATCGGCACGATGGGCGCGGCGGCAAGGGCATTTGTGGATTTTCTGGCGGCAGCGGGGCAGCGCTACTGGCAGCTGCTGCCCATCTGCCCCACCAGCTACGGGGACAGCCCCTATCAGTCCTTTTCGACTTTTGCGGGCAATCCCTATCTCATCGATCTGGACGCACTGGCCGCCGACGGCCTGCTGCGGTCCGAGGAATACCGGTCTATCGACTGGGAGAGCACCCCCGACCGTGTGAATTACGGTGCGCTCTACCAAAAGCGGTGGGCGGTGCTGCGCAAGGCCTGTGACCGGCTGCTGCAAGACTCGCCCGCAGCCTACACCGATTTTTGCCGGGACAATGCTTTCTGGCTGCCGGACTACGCGCTGTTCATGGCGCTGAAGGACGAACACGGCGGCCGTGCCTGGAGCGAATGGGAACCGGCGCTGCGCCACCGGGAGCCTGCCGCCCTGGCCGCCGCCCGCATCCGCTGTGCCGGAGCCATCCGCTTCTGGCAGGCGGTGCAGTACCTGTTCTTTGCCCAGTGGCGGGCGCTGAAGCGCTACGCCAACGACCGGGGCATCCGCATCATCGGGGACCTGCCCATCTATGTGTCCGCCGACAGCGTGGATGTGTGGAGCACCCCGGAAGCCTTCCAGCTGGACGAGAACCTGCTGCCCACCGAGGTGGCTGGCTGCCCGCCGGACGGATTTTCCGCCACGGGGCAGCTGTGGGGCAACCCGCTGTACGACTGGGACGCAATGGCCCGCGACGGCTATGCCTGGTGGGTGCGGCGGTTCCGGGTGCTGTGCAGCACCTACGATGTGCTGCGTATCGACCATTTCCGGGGCTTTGCGGGGTACTATGCCATCCCCTACGGACAGACCGACGCCTGCGGCGGACACTGGCGTCCGGGACCGGGCATCGAACTGTTCAAGGCTGTGGAAAAGGCCCTGGGCAAGCGGGACATCCTGGCTGAGGACCTGGGCTTTCTCACCGACGATGTGCGTCAGCTTCTGCGGGAAAGCGGCTATCCCGGCATGAAGGTGCTGGAATTTGCTTTTGACAGCCGGGACGGCGGGGATTACCTGCCCCACACTTATCCCCGGCACTGTGTGGTCTACACCGGCACCCACGACAACGAGCCGGTGAACGGCTGGTTTGAGACCGCCCCTGCGGCGGACATTGCCCATGCCCTGGACTATCTGCAACTGACCCGGGAAGAAGGTTACCACTGGGGCATGATGCGTGCGGCCTGGGCCAGCGTGGCCGATCTGGCTATTGTACAGGCTCAGGACCTGCTGGGGCTGGGGCACGAAGCCCGGATGAACACGCCCTCCACTTTGGGCGGCAACTGGTGCTGGCGGGCGCTGCCCGGCGTCTTTGACGACGCTCTGGCCGCCAAAGTCCGCCACCAGATGGAACTTTACGGACGAATGAATCCCTGAATTTCCAAAAGCGATTCAAGCAACGAAAGGTGCTTGCTGCCTGCACATGACAGGCAGCAGGCACTTTATTTTTACCGTGATCCGGCAAACCAGGCGGTAAGACCGGTTCCTCCCGATGCCGGAAAAATCCGCTGCGGGCGGCTCCGGCGCCGTCGTTAAGATTCCCTGCGGCAGGGTAGCCGGGATGGGATCTTCCGGTGCGGCTAATGTGTTGGGTTTGCTTCGACTTTTGCGTTTTCCGGCTGAGTTTGAAACAATTGCGGAAGCCGCACGTGTTGTCTGTATGAATCGAAAAGGTATTAGAGATGTTATTTGTGGTCGTCAAGAAACTGCTGGCGGATTTTTCTGGAAAGCTATTGAAAAAGATTAATACAAGTAATAATTTTCTCATTTGGCACAATACTAACAGCCGCTTCAAAATTTCCTGGCTACATACAATCAACGAGAAATATGCCTTGATCTGAGAAAGTAGATATCAATGCGCCGTTGCATCGTTTCCGCAACGATGGTGCTAGACATTCCTCTGGAATAATCTAAGGTTCGAATGGAGGCGGGGGAACACCCATGAAAGTGTTCCCCCGCATAGATTTTTCCCCTGGATTTGAATTGGGTAGACATTGTAGATGATACCGTCCAAGACAAGATCGTATATTTTCTCGTGACATACGAGTGCAATCGAGAATTGCTTCAGATAAAGTAAACTCTGTTCAAAGGGCTCGCTCTTCCGAATTTCTGCTTTGCCTTGAAGTTTGCTTTTTGCGCTTCCGAAGCAATATCTTTTGCATCTGGCCGGTTTCTCCCGTGAAATCATCGATTTTTCTTTCGGCATTGGCAGCCCGGGCAAAATTGAATTCCGGCTCCTTTGCTTGCAAAGAATGATAGAGTTCCCGCGTAATCTGTTTGCGAAGTCTTACCCGCTCGTCCATAACGGCTTCCCGGTCCGGTTCGGGAATGGAATTTATAAGACCTGTAAAATGATGCAGATCTTTTTTCAGCTGCTCCTGAAGACTGTTCCGCTGCGTATCCAACTGCTCAATCATCAGGGTAAGTTGCGCCAGCTCTTTCTCCCTTCGGGTAACATCGCTATCCTTTTTGCAATAGAGCTTTTCCATCAACATATGGCGGCGGCTTTGCAGTTCTTCCAGTTCTTCGGTCAGGGCGGCGATTTGCTCAGACAAATGGCGGTGCTTTCGGAGCTGCAGCGGGGAAAGTTTCTTTTTGTCCGCCTGTGCCTTTTGGCGCTGCAATTGGATCTCCGTCAACTGTCGGTTTGTATCGTCCACATCTTTCAAGAGTGGGCGCATATAGGCCGCCTCCCGTTTGTAAGTATCTGCCCGCGCTTCATTGGAAAGGACCCGGTATTGTAGCAGGATCAGATTGCTGCGCAGCTGTTCCAGCAGAGCAGCCATCTTCTCCACACCTTGGCCGACCCATTCCGTCCATTTTTCCAACTGCTCTTTCAGCGTGTGCAGCAACGCATTGTCGGCCCGAATCTGCCGATTGAGTTCGCAGCGGTCCGCAGAGATTCCCTGCTTTTCCAACTTGCGGGCGTGGTATCCTTCATGAATGGTTGGCTGTTCCTCTATGCCTTGTGCCGCATGGCTCAGATGGGTGACACGGGCTGTCTGCTGCTTTTCTTCCAACGCGTGATTGACGGCCTCTGCCC
Organism: Subdoligranulum variabile; assembly: GCF_025152575.1. Taxonomy (NCBI): domain Bacteria; kingdom Bacillati; phylum Bacillota; class Clostridia; order Eubacteriales; family Oscillospiraceae; genus Subdoligranulum; species Subdoligranulum variabile. The sequence goes on from NZ_CP102293.1 coordinate 1,133,414, forward strand.
AGGCGCATCGCCATTGGAGCAGCTGCTCCTGGCTGTTCCACCGGGCACACAGCGGATTTTGTCGCCCAAATTTTGCCGCTTTCGGCTGCTTCGAGCAGCGTACCCACTCGGGGTTTTGGACGGCCTGTGAGGGCGTCAGCCACGCTGTCCGGCCCTGTGGGTTCTTGAATTTATACTGTTTTTCCCAGCCTTCCGTTTTGGCTTGCAGAAATTCCTGTGCGGTAAAGCCTTGTTCCTGTCCAGCTTTGCTGCACAGGTATTCTTTTTGTGTTTTTGCCTGCCATTGCCCTTGTGTATTCAGGGGACGCATGGTGAGCAGGATGTGCGCATGAGGGTTGTGGCCATCCGGATCATGGATCGCCAGATCGGCGCACATCCCCTGGTCGACACATTCCTTTTGCAAAAAGGATCGCAGAAGCCGCAGCCAATCCTCCTGGGCAAGTTCCACCGGCAGGGCAACGATGAGCTGACGCGCCAGACGGCTGTCCCGGGTTTTCTCGGTGGTCTCTACTGCTTCCCATAAGATTTGACGTTCCTTCCAGGCAGCGGGCGCCTGGGGCGGAAGTAAAATCTCGGTGTGCAGGATACCTCCTTTTTTCCGGTAGTCATGAGTCAGGCCGTCGTATGCATTGTACAGTTTTTCGCCGCTCTGATAAGCCGCAGCGGCAATGGCCGAACGTCCTGCTCCGCGGCTGATGATTTTTGCTTCCAGGTGGTAAATTGCCACGGCGTGTCACCTCCTTCGTTTTCCCTCCCGCCGCAGCGGGCGCGCTTACCACCGCCGGCTTTGCCGGTGGTGAGTAAGTGCGCCCTTCCGGGACAGTTTTCCCCTTACGGATCGTTGCGCAATCCAACCTGCAATCTTGCGGGCAGATCACACAGAGGCACGTCGCGGATTTCCGGCAGTAAACTTTCCAGAATGGCTCCTTCCTGGATCAATCGTCGTGTTCGCTCCTTTCGTTCCCTCTGGCGGTTCCTGGCTTGTGCAGCCTCCAAACGATGCCTGGCCTGTACCATTTTTTTCTCATTTTCAGTCATAGAAACTCCTTTCCGGTATCAAAGACCGATCACATTGGTCGACGGACTTTTCGAGGACAAAATGCAGCATCATTTTTCCTGCTTTTTGGTGTTTTTCTTCCCGGAACTGTCACCGTTTTGCTGACATTTGCAAGCTATGGGAAGCAGCCGTTCCCTGCCGAAAAGCGATTTCCGGATACGGCGGGGGCTGTGACAGCGTTTGCAGCAAGGCAGCCCACTTTTTGGGTCCAGATATTCATCCGGCTGCAACGGCCGTTCGGCAGCCAACTCCTCCAGGCATTGCTGTAAGTTTTTCATATTCCCATCAACCTCCCGCAAAATCCCAGTTTACGCAATCCGACTCTTTCGAGGCTGGAACTTCCGGCTGAATCGACCCGGCGCTTTGCCCCATGCCTGCCAGACAACCTGCCAGAAAAAGCGGCAGTACGTCCCGCATAGCTTGCTCCACAGCGGTTACGATCTGCTGGACAAACCGTTCTTCCCGGGCACGGGTTTCTAGATAGGGATCTTCCTTCTTTTTGTAATACCGGTCGAAATAATCCACCAGTGCTGTGGCTACTGCCTGACTGTAGGACTTGAATACCGCTTTATCCATAGTTTGCAGATATTCCCATGCCTGCCGCTGTATCGGCTTTTCCAGATTGAGCCGGAGATTGGTCGTGCGAATTTCTCCCATCTCAGGCCTCCCGCATAAGCTGTCGGTATGCCAGATATTCGTAGCCCTTGGCGGCGGCGCAAAGGTCATCCAAAATAGTAATCTGCGCCGGGTCATAGGAGTAAAAATGCTTGATGAGCTGTCCGCCGCCACCGGCAACGATCAACTGTACGGTTGCCGGATCATATTCATAGCTGCGCAGTACGGCAAAGAGTTCCTCCACATATCCCTGGTCAATCCCCACAATAGTCAGTTGATTCAGTTGCTTCATCTGCTTGTTCCTCCTTTGCTTTTTTCGCCAACTGCCGCTCCATCCTTTGAAGCAGCAGCTGGTGAGCGGTTCGTGTACCTGTCGGGTTTCCATAGGCCGTAACCTCAAAAACAGCGCGGCCCACGGTATGGCGGTACGGTTTTCTCAGAACCGGATTCTGTGCTTCGATATCCATAGAAAAAGCCCCCTTTCGTTTTCCCTGGAACCAGGCACCAATTTCGAACTCGTTGGTGCTGTTTTGTTTACAGGTTCATTCTAACGAAAGAGGGGTGTTTTCTCATTGTGCGGAATTTGAGCGCAAATTGAGGATACAACAAAACCGGCCCCCGCGCATCTGCGCAGGGGCCGGTTGGAATTTTCAGGTGAGTGATTGTGGATCTGGAAGAAACTGCGCACCGAGCATCTGCAGCAAGGTGCGGTAGAAGGCTTTCTTTTCTTCCAGAAGTTTGGGTTGGTCGGCATATACGGTCTTGAAAATCTGCCAGGCTTCTTCCAAAAAATCTTTGGCTGCCTTCGGCTGACCAGCGGCCAGATACAGCGTTCCCAGCCGATAGGTCACTTCCGCATAGTCGCTTCCTTCGGTCATCTGTTGTTGCTGATACAACTTCCGCAGCATCTGCAAATACGGAATGCCTTCTTCGGGGCGTCCCAGATTTGCGGCAATGATGGAAAAGTTCAGGATCTGTGGGATGGTGTTTCGGCTCACCTCTACCTGCCCATCCGAAAGAAGCTGCAGACCCAACTTCATCTGCTCATAGGCTCGTTGTGGCTGCTGCAAGCGAGTGTACCAAAGGGAAAGATTGGAGGAAATATTGCAGAAAAGCTGCCGTTCTGTAGAGTTCAGCGAATCCTGCTGGTTGAGAATATCCAGCGCTTTCCGATCCAACTCGGCGGCTTCTCTATAGCGGTGGTCGTAATTGCCGGTCAATGCCGCCGTATAATCCAACAGGATGGCATGGTCCTTGGCTTTTCCGACTTTGCCTCGCTCCAGAATGTCTTGGATTTCCTCCAGTATTCTGCGAAGTCGGGGTTCATCGGAGTAGTTGTCCGCATAACCGAAGACATCTTCCAGCCATAGCAGGAAATATTCGGGATCATCCCGGATGCAATGGTCCAGGATACCGTCTACCGTCTGGAACAGAAGCGGCGCGAAGTCAATGGAAACACCCAACAGCAGACATTGCTTCTGGATTTCCTGCAAAAGGCAACGGCAGTTGGTAACGGAAGGCTTTTCGTCGGCCAGAGTGATTTCCCGGATCAGAGGATGCATGACAAGACAATACCCTGGCTGGGGATGCAAAAATCCAGCGTCCACCAGTTCTTCCGGGGTGTTGCTGCTGGAAAGCTGCATCCACTGTACCAGACGGCGGACGGAGATTCCCTGAGGCGGAACCAGCGCCATGCAGCGCAGCACAGCTTGCTGTGGGGCGCTCAATTTGTACAGCGAAAAAAGCAGATGAATGTGCTGGTAATAGGTGGCCTTTTGCGGGCGGTTGTCTTTGTTCGTGTGAATGGTTTCCTGAGATTGCAGTGCCACATTTTCGGCTTTCAGTTTCTCCAGCAACTCTTCCGGCGTCAGAACACCCTTGCCCAGCAGACGTGCCGCCAGTTCCACGGCCAAAGTATGGGCGTGCACCGTACGGAAGACCTGTTCCAGGACTTCCGTATGATCTGCCGCTTCCGGATAGAAACGTTCTGCCAGCTGAAACAGCATGGCAGCATCCTGAATTTCCGTAATCTCCAATGCCGTGTAATGTCGCGGACGATAGCGGGTTGTGAAGAGGATCTGGCAACGGTATTTCAGCAAGACCGGTAAAAAAGCTTCCTCCTCGGGCGCTGTATCAAAGTTGTCCACGATCAGCAGCGTATCGGTTTGCAGGCTTCGCAGGAAGCGGTTGTGCCGCCGAAAGCGATCCTGTTCGTTTTCTTCCGGCTGGTCCTCGGCAAAATCCATCTCGGAAATATCCCGCACCAGGTTTCCCGAGTACGCTATATATAAAAGGTTGGTGTATTCCTTTTGATACCTGCTGGCGTAGGCCTTGGCAAGTTCGCTCTTTCCGATGCCGGGAATCCCATGCACAAACACCTTTCCGTTTTCTGAGAGCAGATCATGGAGCTGTTCCATCTCTGCATCTCGCCCACAAAAATAGCTGCAGGGGCGTGGCGGGTCTGCGCTGAAAATAAAATCCAGAATACTGGGGGAGAGATTTCCTGCTGCCCGCAAGGTCTTGGTGCGCGCATCGCGTTTGAGAAACTCTCGCCCTAGGGCAAAGCAGAGAACATCTGCCAGAAAGTTTGCCTGCTGCGCCGGATCGGTGCCGTTTTCTTCGAGCAGGGTCCGCTTTTTTCTTTCCGACACAGAAGGGTCCTGAAGAATCAAGTGACAAAATTCCTGTATCGCCATATCCGGGTCGGAAAGATACGGGAAGATCTCTTCCCGAATGTCCGCAGCAAGCAGATCTTCTTTACCCGTCAGGTAAAACCCTGTGATTTTGGGGCTGACTTTTGCCATGCCATTGAGCCACCGGCAGACCTGTCCATTATCCAGGTCGAAACTGGCGGCTTCCTCACTCTGCAAAAAGCTGCGGAACAGGGCATACATCAGATCCAGCTGATTTCCCATCTGATCTTCCTGCAGATATCTGCGCAGAACCGTCATACAGGAGCAAAAGTCCACGCGTTCCATACTCTCACCTCCGGTGCTCAAAATTCCTGCAATTTACGCGCAATGTGTTTTGCGCAGTCCTTCCGTATACTGACATTATACCGTTCCGGTATGGATGATTTTTCATTATACACCGTTGAATGAAATGGTGAAGGTAATATAAAGTATCGCCTCACCGGTCAAGCCACTGTTTTAGCCCCCTCCCAGACAGATCTGGCCTGGTAAATTCCCGTTTTGCGTCACAAATCATATATAAGGGGGCACAGCAAAGCTGGCGGAATGAACTTCGTCGTTGCAGAAGTGAACGTCACCCCACCTCAGCTGAGATATCGCGGGTCACTTCCTGCCTGGCTTTTGTTGGTTACCTCTTCAGTAACCGGGGTGTCAGATCGACCTCGTCTGCAGGGATTGCCCTGAGCCCCAGAACCGCTTTCAACTGCTGGAATTCAGAACTCTCTGCCAATTCAAATGGTGTTTTCCCATCAAGTTTGCTGCGGCGTGTACTGTTAATGTGGTTGAGCAAAAGAACAATATCCTGCTGCGTATACGGGTTAAAACTCTTGCCTCTTGGAAGAACATATCGGATATATTCGTGGTTCTTTTCAATATGAGGTTTCTGCCAGGATGCTTGCGGATCACAGTAAAAAACGCGGGTTCTCCGTTGTCCATCCACTGTGTATTCCATCTCACGGGTGTGCTTGAACTCACTGCCGTTGTCGGTCAGAATCACGGGAAACAAGGTTCGGAAGGTCTCCAAGCCAAGCGCGGATGTCAGCCAATCAAACTGCTCCACAACTGTCTGCGCCTTGCCGTCCCGCATCAGAAAGATCAACATGAAGCTCTGTTCTACAAAAAGCAGCGTCAGCATCCGTTTGCCCTGTTCCCGGCAACCTTTTACCGTATCCATTTCCACATACGTTGCGGTGGGATGCTTCTCCATATATGTAAAGAAGGCCTCGTATGTTCGTTCCTGGCGATATTTCTGGTTCAGCGCTCCTTCGGTCGGTTCCTTCTTTTTTCTGCGGGGGCGGTAGCTAACCTTGCGGCGCAGATCCAGATTGCCGACACTGAGTACCCCTTCATCAATGTAGTGGTATAACGTACGCTGGCTTACCGGGAGTTCTTCTGCGTGTTCTGCATAGATGTGGGCCAGCGGCTGACCTTTTCGGATCAGCGGCGTTACCAATGCATCCAGAGCAACCAGATCTGCACCGTGTATCTGCGGCTTGCTTCGTGCCTGTGCGTAGCGACGTTTGGCAACGGCGTCTGCCTGCTGCGCAATGTAGTAGATTCGGTCCAGTTTGCACTTTCTCCGTTGGGTACACACATTGCATACATACGGCGGTTTTTCCAGTTGCTTACACACACTATCCTGAAAGGTGCTGCACACCCTTTGGCAGTCTACTTCCAGGCAGGTATAGCATGTACGAAGGCAATCGGCTTTTCCGCACAACCCCTTCCGCCTGCATCCTGTGGCGTTGCGGCAAATTTTTCCGTAGGGATGTTCACCGGGTGTTTTTGTTCCATTTCTCCGGATCTCTTCCGATACATGGCGCCGACTTTTGTGGATCGTCTTTGCAATCTCCGTCAGATTCTTTCTGGCGTAGATTCCTGCCTCTATGGCAATTCTGTCCGATAATGTCATACGACTCATAGTTCCTGCTTTCCGCAGGAGAGTGACCTTTCTTTCATTATAGTCTATTTGCAGAAGTGAGCGTCACCTTTTTCCTCATTTTCTATCCCTAAAACGTTACCTTCACTTTTGCAATTTACCTTTCATTATACACCGGAAACAAGCAAAAAGAAATACCATAAATAGGACAGCGACACGGAAGGAACTGTAAAAAAGAACTACACAATACCGCTGAAAAGAGGTATACTGTGAACAGGCAAACATCCTGAATCGCTGTTCGGAAAGGACGGTATATGAATCAGAAACAGCTACAGGATATCACCGCTTTATATGGCAGACTGAGCCGCGACGATGAAATGAGCGGCGAAAGCATGAGCATCCAGTCCCAGCGTGCAATTTTGGGGCAGTATGCCAAGGAACACGGTTTTACCAACTGCCGATTCTTTATGGATGACGGCTATTCCGGCACCAATTTCGACCGACCGGCATTCATCGAGATGATGGAACTGGTGCAACAGGGACGGGTCAAAACGATTCTGGTCAAAGACCTGTCCCGTCTGGGGCGCAACTATCTGGAGGTGGGGCGCTATACCGAGGTGATCTTCCCCGAATACAAGGTGCGATTCATCGCCATCACGGACGGGGTGGATTCCGCAGTCGGGGAAAACGAATTTGCACCGTTCAAAAACATTATCAATGAATGGTATGCCAAGGATATCAGCCGAAAAGTGAAATCAGCCTTTAAAGCCAAGGCTCTTCGAGGAGAGTATACCGGTGCGTATCCTCCCTATGGATATGACCGTGATCCCGCAGACCGGCATAAACTGGTGCCGAACCAGTACAGTTCGGTCATTGGGGAAATCTTTCGGATGGCGTTGGAGGGAAAAACCTGCGGCCAGATTGCCCGCGAACTGGAAAGACAGCAAATCCTTCGTCCGCAGGCTTACCTTCATGAGAAGTTTGGTAAGTTTGTTTCGGATCGGATTTTGCAGTATCCCTTTGCTTGGGACCACAGCTCCGTCCGAGCCATCCTGATGAACCAGGTGTATATCGGAAACATGGTACACTTCCGTACCGGCAGCAAGAACTTCAAGGAGAAAAAACTTATCTGGAAGCCGGAGACGGATTGGATCGTGGTGGAAGGTACACATGAGCCGCTGGTGGATGCCGAAACATTCTGGACTGTGCAGGAACGGGTGAAGGTAAAGCAGCCGCGCAAGCGGTGCTGCAACGCCAACATTTTCCGTGGCTTGCTGTTTTGCGGCGAATGCGGTAAACGGATGGCGTTCTGCAACCGCAAAAATGAAAAACGGCGAAAATCGCTGGGAAGTTTCAGCTGCAACACCAACCGCCGGTACGGAGGCAAGTTTTGCACCACGCATTACATCACGCTGGAACAGGTCAAAAGTATCGTTCTGGAAGATATTCGTCGGAATGCCATGCTGGCATCGGAAGACACTGGCAGATATATTGACTATCTGATGCAGCTTTCCAAAGCCGGACAGGCAGACGAAATAAACGCCTTGAAAAAGGAGTTGGAAACTTCCAGACACCGGCTGGCCGAACTGGCTACGCTGGTACAGCGCATCTATGAAGACCATGTTTTCGACCGCTTGCCAGAAGAATTGTATCAGACGCTTTCTGCCAAATATGAAGCGGAAACCAAGAACTTGAAAGCACGCACCGCAGAAATCCAAACGCAGCTGGCGGAGTCCGCAAGCAAAACACAAAACAGCAGGGATTTTGCTGCGTTGGTCGCCCCTTATGCCGATATCACAGAACTGGATGAAGAGCTGGTCCATACGTTGATTGAGAAAATTGTCATCCATGAAAAAGAAATTCTGGATGGCCTGCCAGTCATGCGGATCGAAATTTATTATCGCTTTATCGGGAAGGTCCAGGATCAGCTCAGTGCGGGAAAGACGGCCAAAAACAAAACGGAACCCGCCGCTCCGGCAGATTCCATTGCTTAAAGGTATTTAACGAGTGGTGCGCAAAAAATAAAACCCCCGCGCTCTAAAAAGGGTCCACTGGACCCTTTTTGCCCGCCGGAGCAGGCGGCGGGCACGAGCTGTTCTCGTCCCCGATGGTGCACCAGCTCTACGTTCCGGATTACAGCAATAAAAAACAGCCCTACACACTGTGTAAGGCTGTCTTTGGTGCAGCTTGGCAATCCAAATCCGAACTTATTTTTTCCTCTGCAAGGGCGGTCTTGAGGTCATCGAAGGTGATGGTCTTGGTTCCTTCCTTATAGTTGAAGGTGAGCACCACCTTGTCGTCATACAGGAAAATGGCGTTGATGAAGGTATCAATGAGCATTTTCCTGTGGGACTCCTGACGTACATCCAGTTTGCGGAACCGTTGCAGCCAGAAGGTGATAAACTCGGCGCTGATCCGAGGCTTAGCCAACTTCTCACAGGCGATCCTGGTCTCCAGATCCTCCTTGTTGGCTTCCAGTTCTTCCAGCCGTGCTTTGGTGGACTTGGTGAGGATCCCCTGCTGGATGGCATTCAGCAGATTCTCAATGGCCCTGTCCACCTCCCGCAGCTGCTGTTCGTACAGGGGCAGATTCGCATTCTCCCGGTCCTGCAGATCCATGAGCATGGACACGATGGCCTCGATGACCTGATCGTCCATGACCATCTTCATGGTCTCGCTGACCACCAGGTCTTCTATCCAGTCTTTCCGCACCGATTTTTTGTGGCACTCCGTCCGCTTCTTTTTCACCGATACGCACTTGTAGTACCGATGCACCTTTCCCGTGTGGCTGACGCCGCTCTCCCCGCAGAGGTACGCTCCGCAGTAGCCGCAGAACAGCTTGGTGGTCAGCAGATATTCTTCCTCGGCCTTATAACGGGCCGGGGCCTTTCTGTTTTTGGCCATCCTCGCCTGCACCCGGTCAAAGAGTTCCCGCGTCACAAGGGCCGGGATGCCCTCCGGCGATACGGTTCCCCGGAAGGTGTATTCTCCAATATACCGGCGATTGTTCAAAATCCGTTGGATGCTGCCATAGTCCATGGGCTTGCCCCGGGTGTTCTTAATCCCCTGTCCATTGAGCCAGTCCCGTATCTCGGTCATGGTAGCTCCTTCGGCATACCGCTGGAATACCTCTCGGATAAAAGGCGCAATCAAGGGGTCCGGCTAGAAATGCCGGTCACTGTCAATGACATATCCCATGGTGCGGTTGCCCCCATTGCACTTGGACTTGAGGACATTCTCGGTCATTCCCCGGGAGACCTTTTCTGCCAGATCGGCGGAGTAGTACTCCGCATAGCCCTCCAGCAGACTTTCCAGAAGGATTCCTTCGGACCCGTTGGAGATAATCTCGGTGGCAGACACCACCTTCACCCCGTTCTTTTTCAGTGTGGTCTTGTAACGGGCGCTATCGTAGCGGTTGCGGGCAAACCGGTCCAGCTTCCAGACAATGACCATATCAAACAGGCGTTTGCCGCTGTCCTTGATCATGTTCTGAAACTCCGGGCGGTTGTCGGTCTTGGCGGACAAGGCCCGGTCAATGTAGTGGCGCAGGATGGTAATGCCGTTTTTCTCAGCGTAGGCAGTGCATTCCCGGATCTGGCCCTCGATACTTTCTTCCCGCTGGTTGTCCGAGGAGTACCGGGCATAGATCACAGCATTCATGATTCATCCTCCATCATGCGGAACAGGGTTTCCTTCAGCTTTTCGTTCATGGGAGATTGCGGGTCAAAGCACATCTCAATGAACTGCCGCAGCTCCTCCCGCTCCGGGACTGCCTTGGGCTTGAAGTGATAGGTTTCCCCTTGGGGCTTGTCCGTCCGGGCAAAGATATAATCCAGAGACACATCAAAGTAATCTGCATACCGTCGGAACAGTTCCACCGATGGAGAGGACTGTCCGTTTTCATATCGGTTGATGCTGGACTGGGTGGTGCCCAATGCCTGGGCCATCTTCACCTGGGAGAATCCGATGCTCTCCCGCAGGGCTTTCAATCGCTTACCCACTTCTATCATACTCTCGCCTCCTTTTCCGGGTCAATTTCATTATAACCCGGTTTTTGTGAAATTGCAACCCGAAATCAGATTCTCCGAGATTTACGGATGGGCAAAAGAAAAAGCGCAGGGCAGCCACGGGGTACGCTGTCCTGCGCTGGTTCTATGCGGTTTACGAAACAGAGGTGGACGGGATCAACTCGGCGCACACCAGCAGCACGAGGGGGTCCAGGGGGTATCCCCCTGGCACACTACCTTGCTTGCAAGGTATAGTGTGTTATACCTGCCGGCCACAGGGGTACGGAAGTGGGGGCGCAAGGTGGGGCAAAGCGCCCTCTACCACGGGCTGGAAAAAGGCACCGGGGCTGGCAGGTATACAAAGTCAGGGCAGACCACCTAATTCGATGGTACACACTCGGACGAAACTGTCAGTCCTCCCACTCGCCCTTGTGGGCCTCCCACCACGCCGGGAAGTTGGGATCTTTCGGGGAGAGGGTGGGTTTAACGCTTGGCTCGGTATTGGCAACATTGTACTTTTTCATAAATGGAGAAATGCCACCAGCAGCCTCTGCCATATGGTATAATTCCATGATAATCGCATTATCGGTTGCCCACTGTTTTCCATCATATCTAAAAATCGTTTCTTTCGCTTTGACTTCACGGCTGCCTTTATGCACAAAATCCAGCTGACCAATTAAATATAGGACATTCTTTTTATTCTGCTCTATTTTAGATTTGCTGAATACGACTGGTTTGGAATCTTCCTCATATCCCATGATTTTTTTGAACAGGATACTAAGCTGTTCATCAGCTTCTGGTGTATCCTTCGTCGCCAAGCACCGATTGAAGATAGCCTGGACATTGCCCTCGGTCAGTTCCAGCGGAGTAAATTCGGGCCGTCTTTCCTCTATTTCTGCCGCTTTTTTAATCATTTTATCCTTTAAGCCCATACCACAAGCCTCCTTCCGCACCGAGCGGGTGCTGATTTATTCTCTATGGTTTATTCGCAAGATTCGCCCTCACGCTTCCCACTCGCTCTTGTGGGCCTCCCACCACGCCGGGAAGGCGGGGTCTTTCGGGGAGAGGGTGGGAGTGATCCCTACATTCTTAAAACCTGAGTAACCTTCAACGCTAAATGGGTGAATCGTTCCAGAGCCTACACCTAAGTGAAAAAATCGTAAAATGGTTCCTTTGTTCGTTGTCCAGATTTTGCCCTGATAGTTTTTCATCACACATGACCTGTTATCTTCATCGGTGTTGATGGTGTTCGTCTTCAAGTGTACCGTAATCAACTGGCCATACAAATACCGAATATTTTTTAGGTTATCCAGAAGGGCTTCCTTGTCAAACAAAATGGGATTGGAGTCCTCCGCATAGCCATGTTCCTTTTGATACAGCACACTTTTAATATACTCTGTGGTGTTGTCCCCTGCCAAGCACCGATTGAAGATAGCCTGGACATTGCCCTCGGTCAGTTCCAGCGGCTCAAAGCCTTTATGCCGTTCTGTAACTTCCTTTGCAGATTTTGCAATCAGTCCCATGCAACAATCCCCCTTCCGCACCAAACAGGTGCAGTTCGATTTGTTTTCATTGTAAAGGGATAAAGTGGAAAGTGCAAGTCATAAACAGAAAAACTTCTTTTCTTCGCCTAAAAGGCTTTCTGCTCCCTATTGCTATGGAAAATTATTCCCCTGCTTTTCAAATTTTTTTGAAAAGCAGGAACAAAAGGTATATACTTGTGCCGTTAATAATTAGAGACACAACCGTCTCTCACGAAAGGAGGTCGAACCTATATGCCCGTTATCTACCAATTTCCCTATGACAGCCCTGTACGCTACCTGCCTCTGGTGTACATGCTGCCCTACGATGTGATTTCCCGTTATCCTACCCTAAGCAAACTGCCCCGCAGCATGGGAGCACTGAACGCCACCCCCGGATGGGGCAAGGTCATTTTGAGCCAGCAGTTCTTGAACGAGATCATGGATGCCGTGGCTTCCCTTGCTTTTCCCCATTTTGGCTTTGGCGGCTGGAAGGAACATTACTCCGGCTATTCCCCGGTATGGCGCTTGTCCTATGCCTTGCCCCTGTGGGCCAAAGGAGTGGAAAAAGTGCGGGGCTGGGGTGTGCAGGCACTCTTTGCCTTGCCCCCTGACTATGAGATTCCCTTCTGCGACCCGGAAGATGTGCGCCAGGTCATGAAACAGGTGGTGGAAGAGACCATCGAGGAACAGGGCTGGGGGCCCATATTGGAAGTAATACGGAACATGCCCTGCGAGGAAGATTTTGAGCGGTGGGACACCAATGTCCGAAAAGACTTCCTCCGTAAGTGGTACCACACCCGCTCCAAACGGGTGCAGACCGTTTCCCTGGAAGAATGCATGGAAGATGAGGACAGCAGGATACATTCTCTCCCCGACCCGAAAGGAGACTTCACGGAACAGGTGGAGAGCGAGGACTTCTGCCAGCGGTTCAAGGCCACCTTATCCCAAAAGGATATGGCGATTTTGGAACTGAGGGTAGATGGATACACACTGGAAGAAATCGCAGACAGGCTGGGGTATAAAACCCACAGCGCCGTGGTCAAGCGAATGGAGGCTATACCAAAAGAGGGACGCCTGCCTCTGCCTCAATTACAATGGGCAGGGGCGATCAGATGATCAAAAATCATCTGTCTCGTTTGCTCGGGGAAAAGCGGTGGACACAAGCGCGCCTAGCGCGGGAAACTGGAATCCGTCCATCTACGATCTGCGCTTATTATAATGAGTTTGCGGAGAGAATCAACCTGGAACATTTGGACCGTATCTGTGAGGCTTTGGGCTGTCGCGTTGAAGATGTTCTTGAGTATGTTCCAAGTCTCCAAAAAAAGACCGGCCAAGATCTGATTTTAGAAGATCACGGAAACCGAAAAGACCCGAAAAAATGAGACGAAAAAAGGGCGTTTAAGAGGGATTTAATACCTTCTCAAACGCCCTTTTTCTTTTTCATTTTATAAGCAAAATCTTTTCAATTTTTTTGCAAAGCAACACCCTCCCTTCCTTTGCTATGGGGGCATCTTATCGCCTAAACCTAACAGCTTTTGATACATTTAAATAAAAAAATCAATATTTTATCGAAAGAAGGTGCCTTTCTGCAGACACAGCAATAAAAAAACGCCGTCCTCAGGCACTATCAACGCAAGTCCGTAAGTCGATAATTCCCGAAAGATGGCGTTTTTTATAATATAATGTCGAAGCAAAAAAGGATGCCGACCACATTGTGGTCAGCACCCTTCCTTGTATGTATGTTGTTGCGCAAACGGCCTACAACAGTTTGTTTTACTTCATCCAATAGAATATTTCCTTTTAGGGTTGCGTTATATCGCAACGCGCAACATCTTTACATTTTCATCTATTTTACCTCCAAACACCGCACTACCCGCCACAATGCTCCGTGCCCCGGTCGCATAGGCGCCGGGCAGGGTACCGGGGGTGATGCCGCCATCCACCTGGATGACGGTATTGCTCCCCTGCCCTTGCAGCAGACTTTTGGCAGCAGCGATCTTCTCGTTGCTGCCGGGCAGATAGACCTGCCCACCGCGACCGGGGTGTACCGTCATCAGCAGCAGCTGCGAAATTTGGGCCAGGTACGGCAGGGCCGATTCCACCGGCGTTTCGGGGTTGAGTACCAGCCCGGCTTGCATCCCGGCGGCGCAGATGGCCCGCAGGGCCGCTTCCGGCCCGCCCGGGATCTCGTAATGGACCGAGACCCGCTTTACCCCCAGTTCCTCCAGTTCCGGCAGAAAATCCAGCGGCTTTTCCACCATCAGGTGAACGTCTAGGGGTTTGGTGGTCAGGCGTTCCATCGTGCGCACCATGCCCGTACCAAAGGAGATGGCCGGCACAAAGTGCCCGTCCATCACGTCGATGTGAAAGGCATCCACACCGGCGGCATTGGCCGCCCGCATGTCCCGCTCCAGATTGGCAAAGTCGGCGGCCAGAATGGATGCACACAGTTCAAACATTATTCTTCCTCCAGCTGGGATACCCGACGGCTGTGACGCTCCTCCTCCGAGAAAGGCGTGTCCAGGAAGATGTCCACGATCTCCAGCGCCAGGCCGGGTCCGGTGACCAGCGCGCCCAGAGCAAGCACGTTGGCGTTGTTGTGCAGGCGGGTGGCTTTGGCAGAGAAGCAATCCCCGCACAGCGCGCAGCGGATGCCGGGCACCTTGTTGGCGGCGATGGAGATGCCGATGCCGGTGCTGCAGATGACGATGCCTTTTTCGCACTCGCCCGATGCCACGGCATGGGCCACCGCCTTGCCATAGACGGGGTAATCCACCGAAGCGGTGGAATCACAGCCGAAGTCCCGGTATTCCAGTCCGCGCTGCCGCAGGTGAGCCAAAATCTTCTGCTTGAGTTCGTATCCGCCGTGGTCGCAGCCGATGGCGATCATCTTACACCAGCTCCTTTACAGCGGCGATGATGGCGTCGGAACGCAGGCCGAACTGCTCCAGCAGATCCCAGGCAGGACCGGAGTGGCCGAAGACGTCCTTCACGCCTACCCGGCGCATCTTCGTGGGGCACTGCTCGCCCAGCACGGCGGCCACCGCTTCGCCCAGACCACCCAGGATGCTGTGCTCCTCGCAGGTGACGACGGCACCGCACTCTTTGGCCGCTTTGACGACCAGTTCCTCGTCCAGCGGCTTGATGGTGCACAGGTTGATGACCCGGGCGTGGATGCCCTCGTTTTTCAGCTGTTCGGCAGCGGTGAGAGCCTCCCCCACCTCCAGGCCGGTGGCCAGGATGGCCACATCGTTGCCCTCGGTGAGCTGTTCGCCCTTGCCGATCTCGAACTTGAAGGTAGCTTCATCATGGAACACCGGCACCGCCAGGCGCCCAAACCGCAGGTAGACGGGGCCCTGGTGCTCGTAGGCGGCCTTGACGGCGGCGCGGGCTTCCACGTCGTCGGCGG
The DNA here is from genome assembly GCF_025152575.1 of Subdoligranulum variabile. NCBI lineage: Bacteria > Bacillati > Bacillota > Clostridia > Eubacteriales > Oscillospiraceae > Subdoligranulum > Subdoligranulum variabile. The sequence continues at coordinate 1,148,594 of NZ_CP102293.1, forward strand.
GGCAGAGCACCGTCATGCCGGGGATGGAGCGCATGAGCGCGAAATCTTCACAGCACTGGTGGGAGGCACCGTCCTCGCCCACCGAGATGCCGCCGTGGGTGGCACCGATCTTCACGTTCAGGTGGGGGTAGCCGATGGAGTTGCGCACCTGCTCAAAGGCGCGGCCGGCGGCGAACATGGCAAAGCTGGAGGCAAAGGGCACCAGCCCCATGGCCGCCATACCGGCGGCGGTGGCCATCATGTTGCTCTCGGCGATGCCGCAGTCAAAATGGCGGTCGGGATAGGCTTTTTTGAAGACGCCGGTCTTGGTGGCGGCGGCCAAATCGGCGTCCAGCACCACCACGTCGGGGTGATCTTTTGCCAGTTCTACCAGCGCGGCGCCGTAGCTGTCGCGGGTGGCAATTTTCTTGACCTCACTCATACCTGCGCCTCCAGTTCCGCCATCTGAGCGTTGAGCTCGTCCATGGCAATCTTGTATTCCTCATCGTTGGGGGCCTTGCCGTGCCAGCCCACCTGGTTCTCCATGTAGCTGACGCCCTTGCCCTTGGTAGTATTCATCAGGACGGCTGTGGGGGCGCCTGTCTGGGTGTGGAAATACTGGAAGGCATCCTCGATCTGGGCAAAGTTGTGGCCGTCGATAGTCACGGTGCGGAACCCGAAGTCCCGCATCTTGGCACCCACCGGGTCGGTGGGCATCACTTCGCTGGTGGGGCCGTCGATCTGCAGCCCGTTCAGGTCGATGATGACGCAGAGGTTGTCCAGTTTGTACTTGGCGGCGAAGAGGAACGCTTCCCACACTTCCCCCTCCTCGATCTCGCCATCGCCCAGGAGAGCATACACACGCACATCATCCTTGTGCAGGTACTTGGCGGCTTTGGCCATGCCGGCCGCGGCCGACACGCCCTGACCCAGGCTGCCGGTGGACATATCCACGCCGGGCACCGTGTTCATGTTGGGGTGGCCCTGCAGATAGCTGTCGATGTGGCGCAGGGTGGGCAGGTCCGCCACCGGGAAAAATCCCCGGTAGGCCAGCGCGCTGTACAGCCCCGGCGCGGTATGTCCCTTGGAGAGCACGAACCGGTCCCGGTCCTCCCATTTCGGGTTGGTTGGGTCGACGCGCATTTCCTTATTATAAAGGTAAGTAAACATATCGGCGGCGGACAGGCTGCCGCCGGGGTGCCCGGCTTTGGCACCGTGGGTGGATTCAATCACGCCCATACGCACCTTGCAGGCTGCGATCTGCAGCTTCAGACGTTCTTCCTTTGTCATATCACTCACCAAACACCTTGCAGTAGTCGGCCTTGAACTTCTCGATGCCGGAATCGGTCAGGGGGTGATGGAGCATCTGCTCGATGACCTTGTAGGGCACCGTGGCGATGTCCGCCCCGGCCAGGGCGCAGTCCGTCACATGGATGGGGTTGCGCACGCTGGCGGCGATGATCTGGGTCTCGATGTCGGGGTAGTTGAGGAACATGTCGTGGATGGTCTCGATGAGCTCGATGCCCCGCTGGGAGATATCGTCCAGGCGCCCCAGGAAGGGGCTGACGTAGGTGGCACCGGCGCGGGCGGCCAGCAGCGCCTGGTTGGCGCTGAAAATCAGGGTGCAGTTGGTGGGGATGCCCTTGGCGGATAAGGCTTTGATGGCCTTGAGGCCCTCGGCGGTCATGGGGATTTTTACGACCATGTGCTTGGGGTCCAGGGCGTAGATGGCCTCGCCCTCCTTGACCATCGTCTCGGCATCGGTGGTGGTGGCTTTCACCTCACCGCTGATGGGGCCGTCCACGATGGTGGCAATTTCAGCCAGCGTCTCGGCGTAGTCCCGGCCCTCCTTGGCGATGAGGCTGGGGTTGGTGGTGACGCCTGCGATGACGCCCATGTCGTTGGCGGCGCGGATCTCGTTGACGTTCGCGGTATCAATAAAGAATTTCATAACAAAAGACTTCCTTTCTAATCAATCAACCCCAGGGATTCTCGGTGGGATAGGGCAGGGTCTTGGGCTGGTTGTAGGCAATATCGGCAATGCCCAGATACTTGAATACCTCGAACAGGGCCTTACCGTAATGGCCGAAGGCCACCGCACCGTGGTGCGGGTAACGCTTCTGGATCAGCACATGGCGGTAGAAGCGGCCCATCTCGGGGATGGCAAAGATGCCGATGCCGCCGAAAGAGCGGGTGGCCACCGGCAGCACCTCGCCCTGGGCAATGTAGGCGCGGAGGTTGCCCTCGCTGTCACACTGCAGGCGGTAGAAGGTGATGTCGGATGCCGCGATATCGCCCTCCAGGGTGCCGCGGGTGAAGTCGGGATCGCTGCCCGCCGGCTCCAGCAGACGGTGCTGGATCAGCTGGTACTTCACGGCACGGTCGGCGCACATCTTGCAGGACGGCGTGTTGCCGCAGTGGAAGCCCATGAAGGTATCGGTCAGCTTGTAATCGAACTTGCCGGCGATCTCCTCGTCGTAGATGTACTTGGGTACGCTGTTGTTGATGTCCAGCAGGGTGACGGTGTCACCGGAAACGCACATACCGATATATTCGCTCAGGGCACCGTAGATATCCACCTCGCAGGAGACAGGGATGCCCCGGCTGACCAGGCGGCTGTTCACATAGCAGGGCTCAAAGCCGAACTGGGACGGGAAAGCCGGCCAGCACTTGTCGGCAAAGGCCACATACTTCTTGCTGCCCTTGTGGGCTTCGGCCCAATCCAGCAGGGTCAGTTCGAACTGGGCCATGCGGGCCAACAGGTCGGGGTAGTATTTGCCCTCGCCCATCTCGGCGGCCATGTCGGCGCAGACCTCGGGGATGCGGGGGTCGTCGGCGTGCTCTTTATAAGCCACCAGCAGGTCCAGCTCGGAATTTTCTTCCACTTCCACGCCCAGCTCATACAGGCCCTTGATGGGAGCATTGCAGGCGAAGAAGTCCTGGGGACGGGGGCCGAAGGAGATGATCTTCAGGTCCTTCACGCCCAGCACGGCCCGGGCAATGGGCAGGAACTCCGCCATCTTGTCCGCCAGTTCCTCGGCAGTGCCCACGGGGTACTCGGGGATGTAGGCTTTCAGGTGGCGCATACCCAGGTTGTAGGAGCAGTTCAGCATGCCGCAGTAGGCGTCGCCGCGGCCGTTGATCATGTCGCCGTCACCCTCGGCAGCCGCCACGTACATGACGGGGCCGTCGAAGTATTTGGCGATGAGGGTCTCGGGCGTCTCGGGGCCGAAGTTGCCCAGGAAAACCGTCAGGGCGTTGCAGCCCGCAGCTTTTACGTCGGCCACCGCCTTGAGCATGTCGGCTTCGTTTTCCACCGTGACGCTGCACTCATAAGGCTCAAAGCCTTTGGTCTTGCAGGCGGTCACGATGTTCTGGCGGCGCTGGGTGGACAGGGCAATGGGGAAACAGTCGCGGCTGACAGCCACAATGCCCAGGCGGACTTCGGGAATGTTGGTAGACTTCATGTCAAATTCCTCCGTTTTCTATGTGGATGATTCTAGTTATAGATCTTTTTCGATATCAATGTTCTCGCCGGTCAGGGCCGCCACAGCGCCCTGGGCGGCCTCGGCGGAATCGGGATGAGCCAGCAGCCACTTGTTGCAGGCCCAGAGGTATGCATCGTCCCCGCCCTTGATGGGCATATTCGGCTTGTCGGTGTTGGTTCCCTTGGGAAGAGCCACCAGCACCTTGAATCCGTTGGCGGGGTCGGTGTGGCAGGGGGCGTAGTGCAGGGTGGTGGCGTAGACTTCCACCAGGGTACCCGCGGGCACACGGAAAGCCTTCACCTTGCTGGTGTCCAGCGTGCCGTCCACGATCTCGTCCTGCTTGGCCAGCAGGAGGATGAAGTCCCGGGTGCCCAGATTGAACTCGCTGTCCCGGTGGTATTCCAGGCAGTTCAGCTTGGTGTTGTGGCCGTTGCACCAGCCCATCTGGAAGGGCATACCGCCAAAGAGCGAAGCCCCCAGCGCGGCGGATTCCGGCAGGTTTTGCAGGGCCGGATCTTCAGCCAGATAGTCGGTGCCCTCCGGCAGCGGGGTGGAAGCGCTCAGGGCTGCAACCACGGCCTCGCATTCGGTTTCATATCCGGTGATGACACGGCCGTAAGGGGCAAACTCGGGGGCAGTAACAGGATAGATGGTCATTTGTTTTTCCTCCCTTTTTCTTAACTTGTTACTTGGCAAGTTCTTTGAACAGCGGCTTACAGGTGGGGTAGATTTGCTTGAATTTCTGATACCGTTCTTCATACAGGGCGGTGAGTTCCGCGTCCGGCTCAATGGTACGGCTGACATGGACCAGGGCATTGGTGGCCTCCTGCACGGTCGCATATTTACCGCAGCAGACCATGGCCAGCAGCGCACCGCCGTAACCGGGTCCCTGTTCGGTAACCAGGATATCCAAGGGAATGCCCAACACGTTGGCCATGATGGTACACCACAGCGGGCTCTTGGCACCGCCGCCGCAGATGTTGGACCGGGGGATCTCCACGCCGATGGAGCGGGCGGTTTCCACCGAATCCCGGATGGCAAATGCCACGCCTTCCAGTACTGCCTGTGTGATATCTGCACGCGTCGTGTCCATGCTCAGCCCGATGAGGGTACCTCGGGCATCGGTGTCGTTGATAGGGCTGCGCTCGCCCATCAGGTAGGGCAGAAAAAACACCTTATTGCGGCCCAGCTTGTCCCGGGTAATAGGGGCCTGCTCGGCGGGATAGTCTTTATCAGTGACCTTGAGAATGTCATCCATCCACCACTTGTTGCAGGAGGCAGCGGAGAGCATGCAGCCCATCAGATGCCAGCCGCCGTCTGCGTGAGCGAAGGCATGCAGACCATTGGTGGCATCCACGCCGAACTTCTCACTGCTGATAAACACAGTGCCGGAGGTACCCAAACTGATGTTGCAGTGTCCTTTCCCTACCGTGCCGGTGCCCACAGCTGCGGCTGCGTTATCTCCCGCACCCGCACAGACCTTTACACTTTCGGGCAGACCCAGAGCGGCGGCTGCGTCCGGTTTCAAGGTACCAACAAACTGCCAACTTTCATAGAGATGGGCCAGCCATTCTTCCTTGACACCGCAGATTTCGCACATTTCCTTGCTCCAGCATTTGTGTTCTACATCCAGGAGCAGCATGCCGGAAGCATCGGAATAATCGGTGGCGTGCACGCCGGTCATGCGGTACACCAGGTAATCCTTGGGCAGCATGATCTTGGCAATAGCCGCATAAAGTTCAGGCTCGTTCTCCTTCATCCACAGGATCTTGGGGGCGGTGAATCCTGCGAAAGCGATGTTGCCGGTGTATTTGCTCAGGGTCTCGCGGCCGATTTCCTTGTTTAAATAGTCGGTCTGTCTGGCGGTGCGGCCGTCGTTCCACAGGATGGCGGGGCGCAGCACCTTGTCGGCGGCGTCCAGGGCCACCAGACCATGCATCTGGCCGCCCATGCCGATGCCCTGCACCTGAGCGGGGTCGAAGCCTTCCAGCAGAGCCGGGATGCCATCCAGGCATGCCTGCCACCAGGAGGAAGGATCCTGTTCGCTCCATCCCGTATGAGGCATACTTAGGGGATATTCCCGGGAAACCTGGTTGCACACCTTGCCGGTTTCGTCCACCAGAAGAAATTTGCACGCCGAGGTACCCAGATCCACGCCGATATACAACATAAGAATACCGCCTTTCCAGCCGCTCTTTTGTAAAGAACATTTATATAAGTTCTTTACATATGATACTGCAAGTATACATCACTGTCAATCATCAAAACCAACAAAAGCAGTCGAGAAATATCGCCATATATCCACAAAAATTTCTGATTCGGTTGACTTTTTTGTTGTGGTTGGGTAAGATGAAAGTGTTTTACATTGATTTCACTTTTAAAAAGTTAAAGGGATTATATATGAAAAAGCTTTCTCTTCCGCCTACCGAACGGCGTCGCTTGACCCGGAACCAGATTTATCAATATATTTACAAGGCACCCGGATGTTCTAAGCAGGAGATTGCTGACAGCCTCAATTTCAGTATGCCAACTGTACATCAAAATCTGAACGAACTGACACAAGCGGGGTTGGTGCGCATCGATGGCGTTGGAGAATCTACGGGTGGGCGCCGGCCTCTTCAATTGACCATTAATGAAAATGCGCATTTTTCTGTAGGAATTTCTGTCACCGACGATCATTTTCGGATCATTGCTGCGAACCTCCGGCTGGATGAAATCGCATATCAAAAGTATCCTCATCCCCATTGCAACAACATGAAGGAGATGGGGAACTTCCTTGCAGCCGATTTGGAAAATTTTCTAAACAGATTTGGTCTGAACCGCGAAAAACTGCTGGGGGTCGGGATCGCGCTACCAGCCATTTTTAATGCCGACAGAACTTGTGTGGTCGCAGCACCGACGCTTAATTTGAGGGATCAAAGTATTCGTCCGCTGATTTGCAGCATCCCTTACCCTGTTTCCGTTTGCAATGATGCGACCAGCGGCGGGTATGCTGAATGGTACGTTCAGCAAGATTCCGATTGCATGGCATATATTTCCTTAGAAGGTGGCGTAGGTGGCGCTATCCTTATGAACGGTGTTCCTTATACCGGTCTGAATGGCCGCAGCGGCGAGTTCGGGCACATTTGTGTGCAGCCGGAAGGGCTTTCCTGTAAGTGTGGTTTGCGTGGCTGTCTGGAAGCTTACTGCTCTTCTGATCGAATTTCTACCGATTTGGGTATCTCCGTGGAGCAGTTTTTTGCCGGCTTGGAAGCCGGGAACTTAGCGTACCAAACGTTATGGAAAGATTATCTCCGCCACTTGGCATCAGCGCTTGCCACGATCCGTATGGTTTTTGACTGTCGCATTGTGCTGGGCGGGTATGTCGCTCAATATCTCACGCCTTTTTTAAAGGAGCTCCGGGGGCTGACGGCCAGCCGCGATCCGTTTGATGAGGAGGCCGAATATATTTCCCTTTGCCATTACCCCAAGCACGCGGTTCCGCTTGGGGCAGCATTGCATTTTATCAATCTTTTCGTTGAGGAGTTATGATTGCGGCTGCCGTCACGTTTAAGAGGAATTTGCTATGATTGAAAAATTGAACGGTACCACCGAAACTGTAAACTTTACACTCGCTTCCAACATCCGGTTATATCACAACAATTCAGCGGAAGACTTCCCGTTACACTGGCATGTCCCCGGGGAAATTATCTGCCCGATCCAAAACACCTATAATGTGACCGTTGCAGACGAAATTCTTTATTTGAAACCCCATGACATACTGTTCATCGGCTCAGGGGAATTGCACAGCATTACAGCTCCAAAGGAGGGCGAGCGGTACATTTTGAATTTTAGTACCGCAATGTTTGAGCAGTTCCACGAGCTTGCGCTTTTTTTTGCCGCCCTGCATCCCTTCAGGCTGTTACGCTATCAGGATCAACCGCAGTTCAACGACCAGCTTCTGGCCCTGATGACCCGGATGGAAAAAGAATACTTTGGTGCGGCGGTCTTTCGGGATTGCGAGTTGTCTTCGCTGATGCTGCACTTTTTCGCAGTCATAGGCCGCAAGCTCCATCAGAATGCACCGCATGAAAACATCTCTCCCCTGCGGCAAAAAGAACAGCAAGAGCGTTTTTCCATGTTATGCAATTACATTAATGCTCACTGCACAGAAGATCTGTCTTTGGACGAATTGGCCAATGAAGCAGGATTCAGTAAGTACCACTTCGCAAGGCTTTTTAAAGAAATAACAGGGACCACCTGCCACAACTATCTGTTAGGGCGACGGCTTCTCTTTGCCAAAACCCTGTTAGCAGACTTTTCGCTCCCCATCACAGAAGTTGCCATGCGTTCAGGATTCAATTCGTTGGCCACGTTCAATCGCATTTTTAAATTTCAAATTGGCTGCACACCCAGCGAATTCAGAAAATTGGGGCTTGGTTTTTCTGCGCCGCAAGAATAATGGGCACCGAACAGGCAACTTCCCTGTTCGTCCGCCCCCCTTAGAAAGGTTCGCGCAAAAGTTTCTGTGAACGCAATCATAGCAGGCGTTTGGGCATAGATTGAAGAATCTTCACCAGCCTTTGTGCAGCCTCGATTCCGTCACCGGAATGATTGGCCCGGCCAAAACTAAACCGAAGTGTACACAATGCATTACGAGCCGCAGTTCCCCCCAGGGCCAGCAATACATGGGAGGCATTGCGGCTCCTTGTGTTATCGCACGCAGCACCCGGTGAAACACACACGCCGGCCACATCTAATCGGTAGGTAAGATTCTGACCCTCGTAGCCTGGCAGCCCCACGCTAACCAAACCAGGCAAGCCTGCTTTGGTACTATTGAAATATACTTCTGCCCAAGATTGACGAAGTGTTTGGCAAAATTCTTCTGCTAACATTCGTTTGAATGCGGCATGCTGCTCCATCTGTTTGCAGGCTAGTTTGAGCGCGCATGCCAGCCCTACAATCTGAGCTACCGGTTCCGTTCCGGGGCGTAATCCGCTCTGTTGTTCGCCACCAAAAATCAAAGGCTTCAGCAAAGCAGGATTTCGTGCATACAGGAAGCCTATGCCTTTGGGACCGCCAAATTTATGCGCGGAAGCACTGAGAAAATCGATGCCGTCTAATACTACGGGGATATGCCCGATTGCCTGTACAGCATCCACATGGAGCAATACACCTTTTTTTTGACAAAGGGTGGAAATGGTAGGGATATCCTGAATCGTGCCTACCTCGTTGTTGGCGTATTGAATGGTCACCAATCTGGGCTGCCGTTCCAGAGCCCGCAGCAAAGCAGGCAAATCTATTTTCCCTTCTTCGCTGACCGGCAACGTATATACAGCTATTCCGCTATTTTTTAGCGATGCGCAGGCTCTACCGACTGAGTGATGTTCAATAGGCGTAGTGACGACTTCTCTGCTACCGATGCCTGCTCTGCTGGCACCGCTCAGGATTGCCCACGTATTGCTTTCGCTGCCGCCGGATGTGAAAAAGATTTGTGATGCGCTGCATCTCAGGCATTCTGCCACGCTTTGGCGCGCTCGCTCTACTGCTTGATGTGCGGCAATTCCGCTTCGATACAAGGCTGCCGGATTGGAAAAATCCTTAGTAAGCCAATAACACATCGCTTCCCAGGCTTCCGGTTCAAGCGGGGTCGTAGCAGCGTGATCTGCGTAAATCGTATCACTCATCAAATCATCTCCAACAAACGGAAAGATGGGGTTCAGGAGGGGACATCAGTCGGAGATAACAACTTTCTCCTTTTGATGCAGCAGGATGTTGAGTGGTTTCTGCCCCGTCAGCAGGATGCTGCGTGCATCGGGCTGGCTTCCTCCCAACCAAACGGTGTATTCACCCGGTAGCACTTCCGAAATGCCCTCCTCGTTGCAAAGAGCAAAAGCACACTGCGGCAGATGCAGCGTAACGCACTTTTCTTCCCCAGGCATAAGGTCCACTTTTGCCAGTGCTTTCAGCTGCGCATTCGGTGTGCCAGGGCGTTCGGCCTTGACATAAACTTCAACGGTTTCACGGCCGCGGTACTGCCCGTCGTTGACTACCGTTACCCTTACATCCACACCGTCCGGCCCAATCTGTGCAGCATCGGCCTTGGCATCCCGGAAGGTAAAATGACTGTAAGAAAGGCCATAACCGAAGGGGTAAAGCGGTTCTTTTTCCATATAGCGGTAGGTGCGTCCCTTCATTGCATAATCCGTGAATGCAGGCAGATCCTCATCCGAATGATAAAAAGTGACCGGCAGCTTCCCCTGCGGATTGCATTCCCCGAACAAGGCACGCGCTACGGCCCGGCCGCCCTGGGCACCGGGGTACCATGCCTGCAGAACGGCGGCTGCCCCTTCCTGCGCAGTGCCCAAGGCCAACGCACTGCCGCTCAGCACCACCACCACCACAGGTTTTCCGCTCTCGATGCAGGCTTTTAGTACAGACTCCTGGTTTCCCGGCAGAGAAAGAGACTGCTTGTCGCCGCTGGCAAACTGGTTTCCCTGGTCGCCTTCTTCACCTTCCAGGCCCGCATCCAAGCCCAGGCAGCAAATCACCACATCACATTCCGCACATACGCCGCGTACTTCGCTGATAAGCTCATTGGATTTTGCCAGTCCCTGGATTTTATCTGCATACAGATGGCACCCCTCAGAGTAGCGAACCTGCACATCTTCTCCCAGATACTCCTGGATTCCATCCAGAACCGTCACATACCGGGATGCGGTTCCCTCATAATTGCCGACCAAAGCCTTGCGGTTGTCCGCATTCGGGCCGACCACTGCGACCCGATGCAGCTTGCTTTTGTCCAGCGGCAAGGTATGGTTTTCGTTTTTCAGCAGAACCAAAATCTTCTCGGCCACTTCCAGGTTCAGGGCCTGCATTTCCCGGCTATCTACCGCATCGTACCCAATTTTGTTGTAGGGTACCTTCTCTTCCGCATCAAACATGCCCAATTTCATGCGGGTCGTAAACAGCCGGACCAGGCTTCGGTCAATCGTTTCCTCTTTTACCTTGCCTTCTGCCACAGCTTCTTCCAGATACGCGTACAGATCGCCGCAGTTGAGGTCACACCCGTTATTTACGGCCAATGCCACAGAATCCACCGGGCCGGACGTGACCATATGCCCTTCATGGAAATCCTTGATTGCCCAGCAGTCGGACGTAACATGCCCCTGGAAATTCCACTTTCCGCGCAGAATGTCCACAAGAAGGGTTTTGCTGCCGCAGCACGGTTCACCGTTTGTGCGGTTGTAGGCACCCATGACTGCTTCCACTCCGGCTTCCTTTACAAGTGCACGGAAGGCCGGAAGGTACGTTTCCCACAAATCTTGTTGGGAAACTTTGGCGTCAAAATAATGTCTCTGGTCTTCCGGACCCGAATGGACTGCAAAGTGTTTGGCACAGGCAGCGGCGCGCAGATAGTCCGGGTCATCGCCTTGCATACCTTCCACAAAGCGTACGCCCAGGCGAGAGGTCAGGTACGGATCTTCGCCATAGGTTTCGTGCCCTCTGCCCCAGCGTGGGTCACGGAATATATTTACATTCGGCGCCCAGATTGTCAGGCCTTTATAGATATCCCGGTCCTGATAGCTGCGATACATGTTGTATTTACCACGCGCTTCCACGCCGACGGCTTCCCCGACCTGGCCCAGTAAGTCCTCATCAAAAGACGCAGCCAGACCAATTGCCTGCGGAAATACCGTTGCCGTTCCGGCGCGTCCCACGCCATGAATGCCCTCGTTCCACCAGTTGTATGCAGGGATGCCCAGACGCGGAATGGCCGGAGCCCAGCTGAGCATTTGGCTGATTTTTTCTTTCAGCGTCATTTGTGCAACCAGTGCGCGTGCCCGCTCCCGGTATTGTTCCAGTTTTTGGTTACGATCTTTCATTTTGTACGTACCCCTTTCTTCTTATTTTGTATCATTAGCGCACAACGCCAAAGCCAAGGATTGTGAAGGTCTTACCTTCATCCTCCGGCGCCATGCAGATTTCTATGTGGTGCTTGCCGGCGGTTTCTTCCGCAAACAGAATTGTTGCGTGGCAATGGGTCCATCCCACTTCCCTCGGGTCATAATATGCAACCGTCTGCCCGTCTACTGTTACGCGGATTCTTCCAAAATCCAAGGATGCGCTATCTTTAAAAACCATCTGGAGTGACTTGCATACCAACTCCATTTGAAACGGTTTCTTTCCGGACGTTTTTTTCCAGTTGAAAGGAAACTGCGCTGTATTGTAAGTGTCATTATCCAATGCAACCATCTGCAGATCTTCATCGGTACCGGTAAAGCTTCCCGGGTCCACAGAGATGTCAAACGGCAAGTTGCCGCGGTCATACGCCTGCATCGCAGAGAAGTAGAAACTGTAATAGGGCGGCGCTTCTTTTGCAGGTGCCATACTCTGTTGGGCATCCAGACGCTGTAACAGATACATCAAGCAATCCTTCATGATGCGATGTCCGGCGTTGGAAGGATGATAGGTATCATAGAAATATTGCCGCTTGGTAATCACACTCCGCTGCGCAGTCGTTGCTCCAAACTGGGGGCTGACCGCTTCCAGCACGTCCACCATGGGCAATTCATGCCGCCATCCCACGGGGGCCAACCGCTCTTTCAGATTCCAGTCATTTGCAAATACAGAAAACAAGAGAATAACAGCCGGTTCGCCGGGATCATTCCAAATGCGATGCACCAGACTTTCGTAGCAGCATCCATTGGTTTCATCCCCCAAATCATTGACGGCGAATTCTACCACGACCAGATCCGGGGATACCGTACCATTGCGTGTGACATCTCGATCATAGCGATTCAAAGCTAGCTGTGATGGGGTTCCGCCTACCCCGGCTTTGATATAATTCACTTGATCGGGTGCAGAGGAGTATTTGTCCCGGATTGCTTCAAAGGTCAGACGGGCATAACACTTTTCCTGTTCGGGAACAGCTCCGGCCCCCTGTGTGATAGAACCGCCAAGAAAAGCCAGAGTCACCGGCTTACCAGCACGCAGGTCCCCCAGAACTCGCTTGATCCGTGCATTGTTCCCTGTACTCAAGCAAGAGCGTGCGATCATTGCGTTATACTGCGGCGTATCAAATTCAACCGGCGGATCCGGATCAAATCGCGGCGCATGGTACCCGTCATGAAGGTAAAATTTGACCGTCACAAGGGCCGTGTCTTCTTCACAGGGGAGTTCTATCAAGAACTTGCCGGGAACAGCATCCGTATCTTGTTCCTCTACGCAAGCCATTTCCAGGATCGTTTCGACGCCGTTGGTACACAGAGAAATCTTGCCGCTACCTCCTTCTGTGCCATGTTCCCCCGAAAAATACATGCTAAAGACGGCCGCTTTATCAGGCGCATCACTGACAACGCTCACACCAATGCTGTGAACCAACCGGCGGAAGCCTTTAGCTGTCTGCAGCATTTGCAGAATGTTCTCGTCCTGAACGCCACCCACGATTTTTGCGAATGTTACCAAACGCTCATCGTTCAAGAAAACAGGAAATCGGTTGGCTTCTGCATCGGAGCCCCCGCCGCCGACGGGCTTATCAACCAGAATATACAGAGCCTCTCGCTGAGGGATGGGATCCCGTGGAGCAATTCGTTGATCACGCATCTCAGGCACACCTTCTCATGATAAACTTTTTGAGTTCCGCTATTTTTCTTTATCATAAAGCCTTATACCGCGGTGGTGCTTCTCATTTTTTGCTATACGTTTCCTTGTATTTTGCTTTTTTATTTTTCTGTCCGCATCTGGGGGCATACGCATAAAGTTAGCAATTTTTAATCACTGTCATTGTTTCCTCAAAAAAATATGTACATCTGTAAGCAATTCTTTTTTGTACTGTTGTTGCATGGGGTTCTTGCTTTTTGAATGGAGAATTTCTGCCCACTATATCTAGGAAATCGAAATGAAAAAAGAAGATTTGCAAATGTTGCTGTTCCCGTCCATTTTTCGGCTTCTGGCAAAAGGTGTTTTTACAAAGTGCCTTTTCTCATTTCTTGCTATATTCCTCGCGGTTTTGGATTTCATAACGTTTTTTCGCTCTTTTTGCACTTGTTTCAAAATAGAAAACCTGCTATAGTGAGTCACAAAATCAGTAGACCGCGTAAACCGGTTACCTCTTACACGGTCCAGAAGGAGCTGAAATGATTATGGAAGGTGCCTACTATAACGGGCAATATTTGAACAGACTGGAACGGCTTGGATATTCGCAGGCCGAAATTGACAACAAGCTGGAAAGCACATTTGAGGAGATGTTCTATGGTCCGCAGGGGGTTCGCCTTTGCCATTTTGCCGGACCTGACATGATGTACATAGAGGATACGGGGAACCATGACGTCCGTACCGAGGGCATGTCCTACGCAATGATGTTCTGCGTACAAATGAATCGCCAGAAGGAATTCGACTGCCTGTGGCGATGGGTCGTGACCCACATGTACCTCACCGAAGGGGAAAACGCCGGCTATTTTGCCTGGTCCTGTCATACTGACGGCAGCAAAAATTCCGATGGACCCGCCCCTGACGGCGAAGAATTTTTTGCCATGTCCCTGTTTTTTGCAGCCAACCGCTGGGGTTCCGGCGAAGGGGTACTGGATTACGCTTCCTGGGCACGGCGCATCTTGCACACATGTGTACACAAAGGCGAAGAAGCCGGTTCCGGATTTCCCATGTGGAACCCCGAAAACCATCTCATCAAATTCGTTCCCAACTGTGAATTTACCGATCCCTCTTATCATTTGCCGCATTTCTATGAACTTTTTGCTCTGTGGAGCGACGAATGCGACCGTCCTTTCTGGCATGCAGCCGCAGCGGCCAGCCGCCAGTACCTGCGCAAAGCCTGCCACGCCCGTACCGGATTGAGTGCCGAATATGCCGAGTACGACGGCCGCCCGCATCGGGGTGATCAGCCGGACCGTCACGACTGGTTCTTCAGCGATGCATACCGCACGTTGGGCAACATTGCTTTGGATGCCCAATGGTTCGGGGACAAAGACGGTTGGGCCCAAGAAACAGCTGCACATATTCAGCAATTTTTTGAAGAAAAGGAACACGGGCAAACAAACGGCATCTATCTGATCGACGGCACACCCGTTGAAGGAAATGCTCTGCATCCTGTAGGGCTTCTGGCTACCATTGCGCAGGGTTCCCTGATTCTGGATGACGCCTGCGCGGATGAATGGCTCCGCCGGTTCTTTAGCACTCCGCTCCGTTCCGGACCGCGGCGTTATTATGACAATTGCCTGTATCTTTTTGCGCTGCTTGCTTTAAGCGGGCATTACCGCATCTGGTTCCCGCAAGAAGCAAAGGTATAATGTACCCTACCAAAAAAACGATTTTTTACTTCCCCTTCGGTTTGCTTTTTTCCATGAACCGCAGTTTACTGGACCACACATTCAGGAGGCTATGTCAATGTTGATTTTCATTAACGGCAACCGCTCTGTCGGCACCATCAATAAAAACATCTACGGGCATTTTGCCGAACATCTGGGGCGCTGCATTTACGGCGGCCTGTATGTAGGCGAAGATTCCGAGATTCCCAACCAGAATGGAATGCGCACCGATGTTGTCAATGCTCTCAAAGAGCTGGATATTCCCGTCCTTCGGTGGCCGGGTGGTTGTTTTGCAGACACCTATCACTGGCAGGACGGCATCGGTCCCAAGTCTTCCCGTAAGACGCTGATCAATACCACATGGGGTGGTGTACGGGAGGATAATTCCTTTGGCACCCATGAATTTATGGAGCTGTGCCGTCAGTTGGGATGCGAAGCATACATCAACGGAAACGTAGGCACCGGCACTGTACAGGAAATGTGCGACTGGGTCGAATATTGCAACATGCCCGGCGTTTCCCCCATGGCGGACTTGCGGCGGCAAAACGGTCAGGATGCACCCTGGAACGTAAAGTACTGGGGAATCGGCAACGAAATGTGGGGCGGCGGCGGCAATATGCGCGCAGACTACTACTCCGATCTGTGCCGTCAGTATGCCAGTTTCCTGCGGGACTACGATCCTTCCCACAAGATTTACAAAATTGCAAGCGGCGCCTGTGATTTCAACTACGATTGGACGCAACGGGTTGCTGAACTGACCGGGGCGCTGGTAGACGCTTTAAGCTTGCATTACTACACCATTCCCGGCAGCGAATGGGAGCACAAAGGCTCTGCCACCAAGTTCAGCCGCGAAGAGTATTATATTACCATGTATAAAGCCCTTCAGATGAAGGGGTTGATTGAAAACCACACCGCACGGATGCGGCAGGCCTGCCCCAACAAAAATCTGGGGCTTGTAATTGATGAATGGGGTACATGGCTTGATGTGGAGGAAGGAACCAACCCCCATTTCCTGTACCAGCAAAACGCTATGCGGGATGCCCTGGTCGCTGCAGTCAACCTGAACATCTTTGGCGATCATTGTGATTCCGTCGTCATGGCCAACATTGCACAAACGGTCAATGTGCTGCAGGCTATGATTCTTACCGACGGGCCGCGGATGCTTTGCACGCCCACGTATCACGTGTTCCATATGTTCAAAGGCCACCAGGGGGCTCGCCAGCTGGAAACTTACGCAGAAACAGCGCTCATCGGTGCAGACGGGGCAGACTGCAAGGTTCCCAATTTGCACGTTTCCGCCAGTGAAGACCATAACGGCAATGTGCTGGTTACCGTCGTCAACCTCAGCGATCATTCCTCTGTGCCTGTTGAAATTCACTGGGATGGCCTGAGCAAGTTTACTTCCATCACCGGTCAGGTTCTTAGCGGTGATGGTGCCGGCGCGGCTGCCTACAATACGTTCGATAATCCCCATCAAGTCGAGCCGAAGCCGTTGACAAACATAACTGTTGGTACCAACAGCTTTACTTCCCTCTTGCCCGCATGCAGCGTTGCTACCTTTACTCTGAAAGCCTGATTTCCAGACCAAAGCAAAAGAGCGCCGGAGATGACTCCTGCGCTCTTCTGCTTTATTCTATGCCGTCAAACGGTTACTTTTTGCTGTCTGAATTCTCCGTAGTATCCTGAGACTGCTCCTGATTTATCTGAGAAGAGTACTGCTCCGAGCACTTCATGAAAACGCCATTTAAAACAAATGCATTTGCATAAGCGATCGAAGAGAACCCCAGCGCAAACCACAAAAACAGTCCATAGCGCAATGTGGTCTGTGTATACAGGGTAAATGCTACACATGCGCCTATCAACAACAACATGGAAAAGGTTTTGGGCAAAGAGGTCACAGACATGATAAACGCATTCCGTATGGTACCTAAAACCGTATTGTTGAATCTTGCAAGCAGCGGGAAAGCATATACGAAGGTCATCATATAAGCGATTGCAGCCACGGGAATCAAAATCTTAAAGATGCTGTTTTGGAAATTCCCGGAATGCCATAGAAGATAGATATCATAGCCCAGAAATCCCCCTGCAGCCCCAAAAAGAATTCCCATCAGTACGCCCTGGCGGAAATTTGCCCGGAATGACTTGAAAAAATTGCCGACCACCGGAGTGCCGTCTTTTTCACCCGCCATTTTTGTGGTGACATAATGTAAAGCCGTGATGGCAGGGCCAATGGTGACCACCGGAATGCAGCAAACCAGGAACAGCAGATTCAGGACAATAAGATCCCACACAACGCCCAGGGCGCGCATCAGGGGGCTGTCCGGATTAAAAACGCCTCTCAATGAGTTCTCCTCCTTTTTTTCAGGATGTAAATATTCACCAAAAACAGCGATTCAAATTGTACACCATTCAATCTGTTATTTGATTGACAATGGTTCTGCGGCTGAATTATACTGGCATTATACTTTGCACCGCTAAAAATAGCAAGGTCCTTTTGCAACATTCACCGGTAAGGAGCTTTGTATGAACCGGTTTCATCATGTCAGAATCAAGCTGGAGAGTTTTCTCAATAACTTAAGCCTGAAGAAAAAACTTCGATATCTTTATTTTTTATGTATTCTGGTCCCCATATTTTTGACCGATATTGTAATTTTACATGCATTAACCAAGAACGAGCATGCCGAGCAGCTGCACCAGATGGAAAAAATAGCCAAATCAGTGCAGTCGATGCTTTCCGCCGCCACAGAAGATTCCGCGCTGATTTCTACCAGCCTGTATATGGATGACTCCCTCCAGGATTTTGTGAGCCGGCAATATGCCAGTCCCCGGGACTATTTTTCAAGTTACCGAGAATACATCCACCATTCTTTGCTGCAGGGTGTTTCCCGGATCACAAATTCTGTCATACGGGTGTATGCAGACAATGAAACCCTGATAAACGGCAGTGAATTTGCACGGTTATCCACCGTTTCGCAGGAGCCCTGGTATCAGCAGTATACTGCGGATGGCTACAGCCCGCGGCTTCTTTTTTCTTATGATGAAACAGATGGGCGCCAGGTGTTGTTTTTACGTGGGATGAATAGCCTTTACAGCGATAAGGCGGAGCGCCTTTCGTGTATTGAAATCAATTACAGCACGCTGGACCGCGATTTCCAGAACATGGGGTATAACTATTCAGTTTATGTATGCAGCGGTAACCGGATTTTGCTTACGAACGCAATGCCCAATTATCGTTGGCAGCCTTATGACACATTCTCCCCGTCTGATTCGGTAGGCTTGTCCCAGCATTTTACCCTTTACGGGGAAGATCTGGACATCTATGTGATGGAACCAAGCGGCAACGTTTTAGCCCTAATTCGCCAAAACATCCATATCCTGATCCTGCTGCTGCTCCTGAACATTATTCCCCCGCAGCTTTTGATGAATCTGCTGGAGAATTCCATTACTTCTCGTCTTTTCCGTCTGGAAAAAGTCTTCAACCAGATGGACAGCGACGTGTTGATCAAGATTTCCGGGCCAAGCGGTCAAGATGAGATCGGCAGTCTGATGGACAACTACAACCGCATGGCTGACCGGATGAACAGCCTGATTGACACCGTCTACCGATGCCGACTGAAAGAGCAGGAGATGGATATTGCCCGGCAGAACGCAGAGCTGATGGCTTTATACAGCCAAATCAATCCCCATTTTCTGTTCAACGCACTGGAAAGCATCCGTATGCACAGCATCCTGAAAAAAGAAGAAGAAACCGCCGATATGGTACAGAAATTGGCCATAATGGCGCGCCAAAACGTGGATTGGTCCTCGGATTCCAATACCATTAAGCGTGAGCTGGCGTTTGTTGAAGCGTACCTGGCCTTGCAAAAATATCGCTTCGGGGAGCGCCTTTCGTATCAAATCAATGCGCAGGAAGATTGCCAGAACATCCTGGTTCCGAAATTGACCATTACCACCTTTGTGGAAAATGCCTGTGTGCACGGTATTGAAGCAAAATCTTCTCCCGGTTGGATTTTTGTACGCGTGTATACAGAAAACGATGCGCTTTGCATGGAAATTGAAGATACCGGTGGCGGTATGGACGAGGCCGAGGCAGAACGTATTCAAGACCGGATGCGCAACGCCAGCCTGAAAATGTTAAAAGAAAAAGGACGCGTAGGCATGGTGAACACCTGCCTGCGCATCCGCATGATGACGGAGGATACTGCACAGTTCTCGGTGGAAAGCGAGCCGGGCATTGGAACACTTGTTTCGATTCGGTTCCCTCTAAACAAAGCAATAAGGGCGGAGTGACATGTTAAAAGTTATTATCGTAGATGATGAGCAGTTTATTGCGCAAGGTTTGCAGGCGTTGATTGACTGGAACGCCGCAGGCTATGAAGTGGCTGCCGTTCTGTCCGACGGGCAGGAGGCTTTGGAGTACATAAAAAAGTTACCCGTTGACCTTGTCATCACCGACGTTATGATGCCAAAAATGACCGGACTTGAATTACTGGAAACTGTTCGCCGGGAGAATCTTTCCAACGCCGGTTTCGTGATTCTGAGCGGATACAGTGAGTTTTCCTATGCTCAAAAAGCGCTGCGCTACGGGTGTATCGACTATCTTCTCAAACCGGTGGAAAAGCAAGATCTGTTATCCATTCTCAGCAAATACAATAACATCTCGCAAAACAGCAAAATGGAGGAGCAGTACGAACTGGCCTATCAAGCCCGGTGTTTGATCTCGTTGCTGTTCGGCAAATATGATCCCAACGGCGTGGATTATCTGCATAAGCATCTGGATTTTTCGGACGGCGTTCGTTACATTGAAATTTCCGCTTGCCATTCTTCGGACAGCGAAGATGACGATGATGAGAAGCACTTCCGTATGGTGCAGCGTGACCTGTACCAAAGCTGTGTGCAAATTTTAGGCGAGGACCAGAGCCGGTGTTTCTATGACGCTTCGCTGGATCGCGTTGGGTATGGGATTGCTTTTGTTTACAGCGGTGCGCTTGCCCGAAATGCCGGCTGTTCCGAAACACAGTATATCCAGGATTTTTATAAGAAATTGGGTGTTTCGATACAACACGAATTGCGATTTCTGGTTGGCAAAAAAGTGGACGATATCACCACTGTTTCTGAATCGTATGATACCGTCTGCGGGCTGAAAAACCTTTGCGCCTTCCGCCAGCAAAAATCGATCTATTATTACGAGGAAGAGTTATCGGTTCCGCAAGAAAGAGCCGTTTTGTGCAAAGATACCCTGGATCAGTTGATTACCGCCATTGAACTGAATGAGCAGGAACGCATCGGCTCCGAAATAGACCATTTGTTTGCCGAAATGCAGCGGCGTGGCGTACATGACAAAGATATCAACCTGAACTTAAATTATCTTTTGTTCCGTCTTATGCATCTTGCATCCAATTTGGACAACGAAGCCAACCAGAAGGAAATGCTGCAATTTATCAGCGCGCAGTCTTTCCGGGAAGGAATTTCCCGCAGGAGCCGACAGCATCTGTTCCGCTTTGCACGCGAGTATGCAGACTACCTTTCCCTTCTGCGAAAAAATATCTCCACCGATATTTTGGATTCTATCGACAAGGAAATCCAGGAACACTACTCGGAAAACCTGACGTTGCAGGGCTTGGGCAAAAAATACTATATCAACAGTGCATACTTAGGGCAAATCTTCCGCAAAAAATACGGACAGTCCTTTAAAAACTATTTGTGTTCTTACCGTATTAACGAAGCGTGCCACCAGCTATTGTACACAAACAAGCGGATCGGCCGCATTGCCGAAGATGTGGGCTATAAAGATGTGGATTATTTCCTTTGCAAATTTATCGAGCTGAAAGGCTGTACGCCTTCCCATTTTCGGAAGAGCAAAACCGAGAAACCACATTCTGAATTTCCCGGGAAATAATTCACACCAGAATAATCATACACTTGCTTTTCGTTTTTTGCATTCTTAAAAAACAACGATAAACCAAACAAAAGTGCAGGCATGTTGCCCCCCCAAAATACTTCAAGGATGGGGGACTGCCTGTCTTTTTTGTATCATTGTTTCGCTGTTTAGCGCGATTCCTCTTCCGTTGAATTTGCAAAGCTATAATTTTCAGGGGTTTTTACTAGAATTTGTCGGTTGTGTAAAACATTTTTAGTATATATACTTAAATCAGAAAAGCCCGCAAGGGGCGAAAAATCTATTTACAGGAGGCCAATTATGAAAGTAAAATTGTGGCGGCGCGTATTTGCGGCAAGTATGTCCGCGGCCATGCTGCTGGGCTTAACGGCATGTGGCGGCGGCTCTGATTCCACCGAATCGTCCGATGGGATCAAAACATTTACGATGTTTACCGCAATGCCCGGTTCCGAAATCAATGATGACAACGACATTATGAACATCATTGCCGAAAAGACCGGTGCCAAACTGAAAGAGACCTGGCTGACCGGCCAGACCGACGCAGAAGCCATCGGCACAATCATCGCCGGCGGCGAGTACCCGGATTTCATCAATGGCGGCGATGCCATGATGTCTCTTTATGACGCAGGCGTCCTGGTGCCCTGGGATGATTACCTGGAAAAGTACCCCAACCTGAAAGAAATGTACACCGACGAAGAGTGGGACAGCTTCCGTCAGGATGACGGCAAGATTTATTGGGCCAACGTATTCCAGAACACCTACGGCGAAGATCGTGCCACCACCCATAACGATGAAGCCTTCTGGATTCAGGCGCGTGTTCTGGAATGGGCCGGTTACCCCGAAATCAAAACCCTGGACCAGTATTTCGATCTGCTGGAAAGCTATGCCGATGCCAACCCCACCATGGCAAACGGTACCAAGAACATTCCCTACACGGCACTTTGCGAAGACTGGCGCTATTTCTGCATCGAGAATGCACCCCAGTTCCTTGATGGGTATCCCAACGACGGCTCTGTCATTGTAGACAAGGATACGATGCAGGTGGTTGACTACAATACCACGCCCACTGCCAAGCGGTATTTCCAGAAATTGAACGAAGAATACCAGAAAGGCTACGTGGACGTAGAATTCGCCACCCAGACCTACGATGAATACATCGCCAAGCTTTCCACCGGCGCTGTGCTGGGCATGTGCGACCAGTGGTGGAACTTCGCGTACAATGTCAATGATGTTTTCAAACAGCAGGGTTTGGACGAGCAGGGCTGCAACTACGTTCCGCTGGGCCTGACCATTGACGAAGGAATGGAAAACCGCTGGCACAACTACGCCGATACCCTGAACAATTCCAGCGGCGTGGCCGTTACCACCAGCTGCTCCGATATTGACGGTGCATTTAAGTTTATGAACGATCTGCTGGATCAGGAAATCCACGATCTTCGCTTCTGGGGCGTTGAAGGTGAGGATTACCTGGTTGATGAAAACGGCCTGTATTACCGCACCGAAGAAATGCGGATGAAGTGCGCGGATCCCGCCTACCAGGCCTCTCACCTGTGCAACTATTCCTACATGCCGCAGTGGCTGGGCACCAGCCGGGACGGCAAGAACGCCATGCAGCCCGACCAGCAGGCAAGCGAATTCCTGGACAGCCTGTCCACCCCGCTGCAGAAACTGTTTGATGCCTACGGCGTAGACAGCTACGTTGATTTGATCGGTTCTGTGAAAGAAGAACAGGGCCCCTGGTTCCCGATGTATTCTTACTCCAATGCAATGACTACCGAAACCCCCGGTGGTGTTGCCTGGGTCAAGATGGGCGAAGTCAAACACGAATGGCTGCCCAAAGTTGTTATGGCGCCTGATTTTGAAAGCACCTGGAATGAATACATGACTGCGTACAACGCAGCCAATCCGCAGGATTTCTTGGCAGAAATGCAAACTGAGCTTGAGCGCCGTGCCGGTCTTTGATGCCCGTTATTGCAGGCGACACAGACGTTGACACATACAAGTGGCCACGGCTGCACGGTGTAGCCGTGGCCACTTTTTTTATGAAATGCATTCAACCCGCAAGCTCCTTAAACGTTAGTTTGCAACACATGATTCGCCATACACGTTCCTTAGGAGGACTCGCCAATGAAAAATCCATCAAAGCGTATTACATGGAAAGAGATTTCACGCCAGAAATTTCTGATGGTCTGTGCGGCTATCTTTTTTGTATACGGCATCGTATTTTATTACGTTCCACTGGCAGGCTGGGTAATGGCCTTTCAGAACTACAAACCCAAAGACGGCCTCTTCGGATCTGAATTCGTAGCACTGGAAAAGTTTAAATTCCTGTTCTCTGACGAAGTCTTTTTGCGTGATATCCGTAACACTCTGGCCATGGGCGTTCTCAATCTGGTGACCACCTTTTTAATGGCCATTATCTTCGCCATCCTGCTGAACGAAGTACGCAACATGTTCGGCAAAAAGATTGTTCAAACGATTTCCTATATGCCCCACTTCCTTTCCTGGATCATTGTCACCGGTATTCTGCACGATGCGCTGTCTTCCACCGGTATCATCAATGAGCTGCTGGTGAACCTGGGCATTCTGGATTCGCCCATCAACTTCTTCGCCAATCCGAGTTATTTTTGGCCAATCGTTGCATTTGCCAATGTTTGGAAGGAAACCGGCTGGAATGCCATTGTCTACCTGGCCGCCATTACCTCCATCGATCCCAGCCTGTATGAGGCAGCCACTTTGGATGGTGCCGGCCGGTGGGGCAAAATCTGGCACGTCACGCTTCCTGGCATCAAGTCCACCATTATGATTCTGCTGATCATGAATGTTGGCAACGTATTGAATGCAGGCTTTGAAGTCCAGTATCTGCTTGGCAACGGCCTGGTCAAGGGTGTTTCGGAAACCATTGATATCTACACCTTGACCTGGGGCATCAGCCAAAACGATTATTCTTTGGGTACTGCAGCCGGTATCTTCAAGAGCGTCGTTGCAATTATTCTGATTCTCGGCGCAAACTGGATTGCCAAACGTGCCGGTGAAGACAGATTGTTCTAAGGGGAGGGTACACATGAAAATCAAATCATCCACCATGGACAAAGTCTTTGTTACCTGCAATACCATTTTCCTGGTTTTGTTCGTCACCATTACGCTGTATCCTGTTCTGAACACGCTGGCGCTTTCTTTCAACGACGGTATCGACGCCGTACGCGGTGGCATCCATCTGTGGCCGCGCATCTTTACGCTCTCGAACTATAAAACGGTTCTGAATCAGCAGAACATCATCACCGGTGCAGTGGTTTCGGTGGCCAGAACTGTGTTGGGAACCATCTTCTCCCTGGTAACGAACGCACTTTTGGCCTACGTCATCAGCCGCAAACGCTTTTTGTTCCGTTCCCAGCTGTCTTTGTTCTGGGTCATCACCATGTATGTGAACGGCGGTATGATCCCCACCTTGATTTTGTACCGCAACCTGAACCTGACCAACTCTTTCTGGGTATACGTCATTCCGGGCATGATCAGCGCATTTAACGTTCTGGTTCTGCGCACTTTCATGGAAGGTCTGCCCAGCGCGCTGGAAGAATCCGCCATGATTGACGGTGCCAACGATTTCACCATCTTTACCCGTATCATCTCGCCCCTGTGCAAGCCGGTGTATGCCACCGTCGCCCTGTTCGTAGCTGTCGGACAGTGGAACTCCTGGTTCGATGCTATGTTGTACAACCGGATGAACACCCAGTATACGACCCTGCAATATGAGTTGATGAAGCTTCTTTCCTCTGTCATGCAGCAAAGCGGCAGTGCCACCACCGGCGGCAACACCGCTACCGCAGCCGTCACGCCGGTTACCGTGCGTGCCGCCGCTACTGTGGTGACGATGCTTCCCATCATTTTGCTTTATCCCTTCCTGCAAAGATACTTTGTATCCGGCATGACCATTGGCAGTGTAAAAGAGTAAAATCCTTTTCCTGCCATCCGCCCCTGTTTTCCAGTGCCTGTAACACGAAAAGTCAGTTTGGCGGCACCCTTCAATAGCTATGGCCGCTGCATCTGTTTTTCCTCCTGGATACAGCGGCCATAGCTCTATATTTTTGCATGCAGAACATCACCCCTTTATACCTGGAGGTTTTCTATGCTTTCCGTTAAAAATCCTATCATGACAGGCTTCTTTCCCGACCCTTCGATTTGCCGGGTAGGGAACAAATTCTATACGGTTCATTCGACATTTGCGTATTTTCCCGGTGTGCCGGTTTTTGAGAGCGAAGATCTTGTCCACTGGAATTTGATCAGCAATGTGCTCGATCGTGATTCTCAGGTTCCTTTGTCCGGCTGTCAGCATTCCGAGGGGATTTTTGCCCCTACCATTCGTTACCATAAGGGCACCTGGTATATGATTACCACCAACGTGTCCGACCAAGGAAATTTTATCGTCACTGCAAAAGATCCGCGCGGCCCCTGGTCCGAGCCTTACTATTTGGGTGAGTCTACCGGCGGCATTGATCCCAGTCTCTTTTTTGACGATGACGGTACCTGCTATTATATCGGCCAACGGCCGCGTTCTGCCGGGTACCGCTACAATGGCGACTGCGAAATTTGGATTCAAACTCTGGATCTGGACACGATGCAGTTAAAGCCCGATGCCACCATTGTACTTACCGGATTCCAGCGCAAAGCCATTTGGCCGGAGGGACCTCACCTGTACAAAAAGGACGGTTACTATTACATTTTGCATGCGGAAAGCGGTACTTCCATCCACCACAGCGTCATGATCGCGCGCAGCAAAAATGTGTTTGGTCCCTACGAGTACTGCCCCTGCAACCCCATTCTGACGCATCGCCATTTGGGAGCCCAATATCCTGTTACCTGCGTCGGTCATGCCGACTTAGTGGATGACGGAAACGGCAACTGGTATATGGTTGTATTGGCTTGCCGGCCGAACCAAGGGTACACGTTGTTGGGGCGTGAAACCTTTTTGGCAAAGGTCACCTGGGAAGATGGTTGGCCGGTTGTGAATGCGGGGGTCGGTCATCTTGAAGAAGTAGTCACGCTGCCTTACGAGGGGCAGCCTTCTGACGACGTACCCCAATGTAAAACCTATACGTTTGATACACCTTCTCTGCCGCTGGAATTGCTGACTTTGCGCAATCACCGCGATCACGAACTGGAACTGCACGCAGAAGAGCATATTGTTCGTCTTTTCCATCGTTGCGACAGCCTGAAGGATTGCGGTGAGCCTGCATACCTCGCGCTGCGTCAGCAACACTGGAATTGCGAATTTGAAACCAGCTTTATCCCGCATTTCTGCAAAGAGAGTGATTGCGCCGGTATTGCCATGGTTCAAAGCAACGAAAACCATCTACGGGCAGAGTGCTATCCCCAGGATTCGGGGATCAAACTTGTTGTTTCTCTTTGCAAAGATGGTGAAGACAGCTGTTTGGCGCGAATGGATATGTCGGCTGCAACCCCCATCAAACTGAAGTTGCGCGTAGAAGGGCTTGTGGCCAGTGTTCTTTACCAAAGCGGTACCGAATGGAAAACAGCTGCCTCTGGTATCGACCTGCGCTCTTTAAGCACGGAACATGCCGGCGGTTTTGTCGGCTGTACACTGGGGTTATACGCTTCCGGCAATGGGGAAGACGCTGGTGGTTATTCTGATTTTGAAAGAATGACCTATCGCGAACTTCCCACCAAGTAATCCTTCACGAATCATTCGGTAGCGGCTGCCAAATGGGGAGAGAATGTCCAGCCGGTGAGGAGCCCGCCCACAAATAAAAAGCCATACGAATCCGCGAAAAGCCAAGCGGATGTGGGTGTTTGGAAACCGAATCTCCCGGATCGATACCTGCGTAACCCGTCCATACTCTTCCCTATCGCAAATACAAAAAGCAGACCCTTGGACTCACGGGTCTGCTTTTTGTATGCACGATTCATTTACAAAACGAAACGCCTGATTGCTCCGCAACACAATAGGCTTATAGTTTTCAACTCATCTTTTTCAAAGTTGTACAGAGACGTCGCTATTTTCTCCGGTCAATCCAATATATGCCAGCCGTTCCGGCAGCGGTGTGTGCTCGGTCACCGCTTGTACAAGGGCAGCACATTCCTCTTCAAAGCCACTCACCACACGTCCGTAAGCCGCGAACGCGCGAGATGTGACAGGCTCTATATTCCAACGCGCCTCCTCATGTATGGCAATCCTGCAGCAGAATCCGCTGCGGTTGTGTAATCGGCTGCGCCGTCAGCTGCACCTCTGCCTGCGCACGGTCGGTGTGCAGACTGTACGTTCCCCGGAAACCAGCCAGCTCGGCAACGCCGTTTTCATCGGTATGCAGCTCCCCTTGGGAAGTCCACTCCGCATGAATCAGCCGCTGCAGTTCCCGGTAACTGGGCTTGGGCGAATTGTCCGCCCGCAACAAACCGCTGGGCGCATTCAGCCACGCACCGTCGGCAAAGTCCCATCCGGTAATTGCTTCCACCTGAGAATGCGAGAAAAGGATCTCGTACATTTCCCGCCATTCCCGGCGCTGCCGTTCTTCTCCTTCGGGGGTGGATGGCCAGGACTCGACCTGGTAATCGTTTAGATCCACAATGTCTGCGGGCATCAGATGACCGGGCAGCAAGGTAGCGCCAGGAAACTCCTCCAGCAGAGCGTACACAGAAGCAATATGCAGAGAGGGAACGAGTTTTTCCAGTTCTGGGAACAGGATGCAAACCAATCGGGCAATGGAACTTTTCAGCTTGGCACGCTCTTTCACCTTGTCAAAACGATATCTGGTAAGTGACTTTAGTTCCTCGGTGTGGTATGCCGTATCTGTGTAGGGGTTGAGACTTGCATCGGATAACAACATAAACGCAATCGTTCGTGCATCCACCCGGTCGGTTTTTGTTTTTCGCAGACTGAGGCTCTTTCGGTAAAGGTTTGTACGCAAGGGGTTCAGGACATAGGTGGTTAGACCATTGTCAAGAAGAAAACCGAGCAGATTGTAGCTGTAATGCCCGGTTGCCTCAAGCCCTACCTTTATTTTGTCCTGTGTGCTGGTGCAATCCTGGATTCTTCGCAACAGACAGTGAAATCCGTTTATGGTGTTGGGGATAGTGAACACATCCGACAGAACTTCACCATCAGAAGTGACGATGAAACAATCGTGCTTATCTTTTGAAACATCAATGCCAACAGAAACCATCATAACAAATACCTCCGACGAAAAATGTGATGCTTCATCCACAGAGCGCCTTACTTTTGTAGCCTTGTTCCACATAAACCGTCTAGCGGTATTTAACTGATTAACAAAATGTAAGGGACTGTGGTTGGAACCTCTCCAGAACCATCTTGTGGTAGGGGGAAATGCACCGATCCACAGCATCCCTTACAGTGTAGCACAGCCCTTGGGGAGGGGCTTTAATAACTACTACTCTATAATACAAGGGGGAAAAACAAAAAGCCGCTCATTTCCGGCATTGCCAGAAACCAAGCGGCTAAAAATGGGCACACTTATCCCATGCTATTTTACCTATTGATATATACGAGCAGCACAGATCAGAAAATTCATCATTGTATCGTCATTGTGGTTTGTACCAAAATGTAGTACAAACCACTTCTGAGGTAGTCAATCTTCCTATTCCTTCACCAACAGCTCAACCCCTTCTTCTGCGTCCTCCTCCTCCAAATCTGTGTCTATATCCAATCCTTCATGGTTCCCGATATTCTTTTCGTAGAGCCGTGTCCATTTAAGCGGATACTTGCACTTACGATTATAGGCCAGAAGCATCGCCTCCGCATACCCCATAGACCCTGGGCGGCGCTCCTTGGCTGTTCTGGACAGCAGCTTGACCGACATCTCTCCCACCTTTTCCTTGAAGTTCTCATCTTTCAAGGTATCTCCAAATGTGTAGACAAGTCTTGCTATCCCATTGAGCATATTCGCAGACAGAGAATTCATATCCCCCTCCCAAGTGCCTACACAGAGCCGCAGCGTCCGGTCGAGAACATGGTACCCAAACCGTTCATAAATGTTTTCAAGCGTGGAGACAGCGCACACAACGCCGTAGTTTCTTACCTGCCCGATAGAAAGTGAATAAGACTCTACCAGATCTTTGATAATGAGCTGTTCCTGATTTCCTGCCTCCACATTTGCCATAAACACCTCGTAAGGCCGAAGAGGTTTTACAAACTTCATCTGGTTGGCAAAAATGTCTGCCTCGTGTTCGTAATTCAAATCGTCGTAGATCATACACCACACAGGGGTTTCACGGGACCCCGAAGCCAATGCAACAATTTCCACTGTATGCTGCCCATTGAACACATAATTAACTCCATTTCGTCGACTTACCTTTACAGGATTGATTTGATACAAATCGAAATGGGCTGCCGCATTCAGTACATGCTGTTCGGAAATATTTCGCTGATACTCCTGATTAGATACAAGGTTTTTAATAGGGATCTGCTCAAAATGGACATTGGGAACAAACATACTATAATCTGCCATCAGGTTTCCCCCTCAATTGCACTGAGCATTTCCTGGATCTTTTCTATCAATTCACGCAACGCTGTCCGAAGATTTTGTCTGGCCGCAGGAGAAATTGCTTCCAGACGTGCCATGGTTTTAGTTCGGTCAATAGAACTCATCCAGGAAGGAATTGTGAGCGTTAGCCCGGCAACTTCTGCATCAGGGTCATATACCGGCATCGTCTTGATTGCCGGTTGATCTGCCGTCGCTCCTGCTGGTTTAGTTGCCACGTCGGAATGAATGTTCCTCCTTGATTCGCTGTACCGGGCAAAAGCATATGGATTTTTCCCAATTTTTTGCCCCAGTTCTTTCAGCTCTCCTGTATCCTTCTCCGCCAGTGCCACAATATTTTCAAATGATATCTTACATGTACCGGATAGAATATGCGGAACCAGTTCCGGTGCGCTTTGGGCTATCGTATCCAATGCAGTGCTATATTTTGCATATTTTTGTACGGTTGCACCAGACACATGATGCTCCTTTCCGATCCGGGCTGCAGTCCGACAGCCGCTTTCCTCATCAATTGGCCTTCCCCTCACCGGAACAGCGTTAGGATTTGCCCGATACTGATTATAACCATTCCCATTTTTTTGTGCCTTCTTTTCCGCTTCATATTGCCTTCCGATCAGGTATTTCCTTGTTTCCTCTGTAATGTTGCGGCGCCCAAGCTGATTGGAGCAAATCCATGCAATTACTGCATCCCGGTTGGGGAACTCCCTTTCATAAACACCATAAGGGATATGCAATTTGTTGCAAATTTCGTAACGGTTGTGCCCATCCACAATGGTATCATTCCAGACAACAATATCCTCCCGACACCCTTCCCGTACCAGATTCAGCTCAAGCTGCCGGTACTCTTCTCTGCGAAGGGGGCGAATCAGATTTTTAAACTCCGGGTCGATTCTCAACTGCCTAAATTTCTTTTCTGACATACTTACTCCTTCGCTCCAGTTGCTTTATTGTTTGCAAGGAGAAATAGGCAACCCGGTTCACCTGATCAATTTCTCCTTCCAGTTGGTAGTTGAATCTCGGGTCAAAACCTCCGACCATCTCAGAAAAATTATTCATTAGGATCGCGCTGTAAAATTCCACTGATTGTTGCGTTGTGTCCAACATCCGGACTCTGTTTGCAGTACCACCCGAAATAGGTTTGTCTGAACCAAGAACAGCTATATAAAGTTCCTCCGGATTCACCAAAAATTGAATATACGCAGGATTTTTCAACAGACGGATTGTCTGACGGTGAATACGAATTCGATTTCGGAATGGATCAAGCGTCAACGAAGCATGCACGGTTTTATCGTTTTTCACCTTTTGTCCCTTTGGATCAACCATGTTCTTGACCTCCCTTGAAAGCAGAATCATCTACCTTAGAATCTTTCTGGGCAGTATGGTCGCGGAGTCCATATACGGCATAGCCCTCAAAAATATCCACTTGCATAGACTTCTGGTGTTCCCGAAAGGGAAGGCCAAACTGTGTTTTCCATCCTTCCGGGAACACAGGTGTTCTGGAAGATTTTGGCTTTTCACCGTTTTTCAATACTCGCTGGTAAACCTCGGTGGCGGTAAGATCGAATGCAATCAGCCACTCATCTTTCGCATGGATCACGCGTCCCAGAAGTTTATACCGGTAATCCAAGTTCCATCCCATCAGTGAAAACACTTTGGCGAAAAAGATTTTGCAGGTTATCTGTTTAGGCTTACGCCGGCCGGTTCCATTGGTACACCATACACAGGCATCACGGTCTTCTGCGCGGCAAGGACGAATCGCCAGAATTTTGCTTTCCTGATTGACCAGTACCTGCACATGATCGACTTGCGGAAATCGATTCAGACAAGCCGCATTCACATAAAACTTGTAGTTATTGAAGGTCACGGAAGGTTCACTGATATGGGCAAAAAATTCTCGGCGTACTACCTGATATCCATCATAATTGAAGTCACCTGCAATTTCCAAAACATCATCCGTATTGTCTTTTTCGGACGCAACGGGCACACGCTCGTGCTCCAGAACAACAGATGCTTCGTCCTCCTGCTGTGTCCCTTCCAAAGAACGGAGCATCCCTGCGATTACCCCCTCTGTACTTTTACGGGGATCCTCATTCATTTAGATTCCTCCTTGCCATGTTGACTGAATTCCTTGCGAATATAGTCCCTCAACACCTCAAAACCTGTTACGTGAAGTTTCTGCCCTGTTTCGTAAAGTTGGCCTTCCATTCGTATTTTCCAGTCCTCTTCACTCTGGTCACAGATTGCCGGGAAAGACTTCTGATGAAGGTAATACTGCTTTCCAAAAGAACCGATCCATTCCTCTGGAACGGCTCTTACCCTTTTACCAGAAATGGAAAGCGGTTGTACTGGATCTTGTGTTGCCTGTTCGCCTGCCTGGCCTGTGAGCAGATATGATTTTATAAATGCTTCCGCATCGTTGACATCAAAAATGTACGCCGATTCGCTTTCCGTTTGGTATAAAGCGCCCGCAATCCGATATTTTAAATCCTGGCTCCATCCGAACAATTCAAAAAGTGTTTCTGCATAAGCAGCACCAGCAATTTCTCTGGGTTGATATTTCCCATTTACCAGTTTTGAAAAAACTACCGCATTGCGACTTCCTTTAGGGGCAGTACGCACGGCAAAACGCATTTCCGCAGGATTGACCAACAACTCCACACAGTTATCTTTTCCAAAGGCCCGAACACAAGCAACACTAAACTTGACCTTCTTATCCTGAAACAGTACATACGGTCGGAGATGATTATCAAAAAATTCACTCCGAGCAATTTCAAATCCTCGCATATCAAAATCTCCTGGGGACAGGGTAATACTCTTAGCCGGATCTGTTTCCTCCCGCTGCTCTGCAGTAACCTGGATACTGATGGACGCTTGATAATAATCTGCAGGTTTGAACCCTGCCCATCGAGGATTTATGACCACAAAACCTTTCAACAGGCCACTATCAATTACTCGAAGTTCAGGAAGAATCGAGCGATTTCCGTACTTGGAATTATTCAATAGATGCTGAACGGCAATAAAGTCATCTCTCGAAATAATGCCCTCATGGTGATTTCGATATAAACTTTGAGGACGATCCCCTCTGTTTTTTCTGGCCTTGTGGTTTAGGTAATTAGGGGTGAAGGTTTTCCGCGTCAAAACATCCCCACAATGCCGCTCGTTACGAAGCACTTGTACAATGGAATTTGATGTCCATTTGATGTTTCCCAGATAAGTTTTGCGCCCCAGTTCAGTAAGTGCTGCCGCAATATCTGCGGTAGAATATCCATACAGGTACATATAGAAAATCAGTTTTACCGTAGGTGCTTCATCCGGATTGACTACCAGATTTCCTTCTGCATCGTGAGAATACCCAAGCAATTTGGGGGTAAGCGGTAACCCACCATCCAACCGCATCCGTAGGGAAGTTTCCATACTTCGGCTTCGGATATGCGATTCTTCCTGCGCCATGGTTGCCTGAAATGAGAGTGCCATTTGCGAATCATCCTTGAGGGAAAAAATACATTCACTCTCAAAAAACACCCCCACCGGGCTGGGCAACTCTGCAAGCATCCGTACCATACTGATGCAGTCGACCACATTACGGGCAAACCGCGACACGCTTTTGGTGATAATCATATCAATTTTCCCGCTGCGGCAATCGGAAATCATGCTATGGAACTCATCTCTGTGTGCCAGAGATGTTCCGCTGA
The DNA here is from genome assembly GCF_025152575.1 of Subdoligranulum variabile. NCBI lineage: Bacteria > Bacillati > Bacillota > Clostridia > Eubacteriales > Oscillospiraceae > Subdoligranulum > Subdoligranulum variabile. Next base: position 1,181,468 of record NZ_CP102293.1, read on the forward strand.
TTCCCTCGTCAGCATAGATTTTAACCAACGTCCAATTTGGATGATGTACGACGAAATCTTCGTAGTATTTCTTTTGAAGTTCGTAGGATGTTGTCTGCTGGACATTGTCTGTAGAAACCCGTGCGTATACAGCTACACGTTGTTCGACATCATTGTCGTAATAATCAATCGGCTTTTTGGCTGGAATAAATTCATAGTTTTCCGGATCAACCTTTGTATTAATTCGACGCCGCACCTTGTCTTTCTTCTCTGCGAGTTTCTTTCTTGAATACTGGTCAATCATGCAGCATCTCCCTCCGGGTGTCATCTTCAGACAATATCTTCCAATCAGGACCGGGCAAGAAATAAGGGTCGTGTAGATCCTCGCGATAATAGGAAGCCAATGTATAGATATCCTCTGAGACAAAATATATCCCCACCGGCTTGGGAAGCGCAGCCATCAGTCTCGCACAAAAAGACAATTCAGTAAGTTTTTTGGACACATTGCTCGCTTTCTGCGTGATAATCAAGTCCACCTTCTCATCGAAGCAATCTTGCAGAAGTCTGGCCCATTCTGAGGAGCTCTCCATATTGGGTGCGGTGCTTCCCTCATCAATATAGAAACCGATAAATTCCCAATTGGGACAGAGGGATAAGGTGTCCAAAAATTGCTTTTTATGTGCAGAGAGATAATCTTCATATCGCGTCTGGTTAAAGTATCTGATGTATACTGCCACTCGATGATGATTTTCCGGATGTGGTCGTTCCCGTCGAATTTTCCTTAACCAGTTACGGTGCTCCGCCAAAAGAGCATTTTTTTCCAACTGTCCCTCTGACAACCAGTCAAAAGAAGGCATGACCATCTGCTCCATCCCTTGGTTTTGCATAGTCTGCTCTGGCATATTGTGTCCCCCTATTATCGTGTCTTTCCCCCCATTATATAATCCATGCATCAATAACAAAATCGACCAGAAGTCAAGAAATTGACTTCTGGTCGATACACGATAAAAAAAGAAGCAACGAGAGTATCACCGTAACAAAATTTGGCTATTGTTTCCCCTTTCCAGATGTTTTATCATCCAAGCGCGTTTTATAATCATTGATTTTTTTCGGAACCACGTAGATGTATTCAATAACAAATCCAACGAATTCGGCCATTGCCTCTACATCATATTGATCTATTTCTAGGTCTTTATCATGAGCGGCTGTAGCAAACACTATAATAAGGCTACAAATTTTAGGGAGGCCTTATTATGAGTCTTGACTACAAATCCATTGGAAAACGAATTCGCCTAATCCGTCATCGCAGGCAAATCTCTCAAGCTATGCTCTCCGAACTTATCGACAAAACACCATCCTACATCAGCTACATAGAGAATGGTTTTAAAAGCATGAGTTTGGAAACATTTGTTCTTATCGCTAATGCCTTGAGAGTATCTCCTACTCAACTCCTGATTGAGCAACTTACCTGCACAGAAATCTATGCAAGTAAGGAAATCACCTTATTGCTCTCTGATTGTAGTCCATATGAAACACTTGTACTATTGGATGTTCTGCAGGCCTTGAAGGTATCACTTCGTGAGCGACATGAACAAAGCGATGAATAAGAAAGCAATTACAAAAAGTTGACAACACTTTATTAACTATGATACACTGTTCGCCGTCACTGTTTGCACTGCCAATTGATTCATCTCAGGCAGGAGGTGATGGTGTATTGGAATTGAGTGAATTGCTTTTGCTTCTTTCCCTCATTGGCGGCACAATATATGCTTCCATTTCTCTGACCATTCAAGTGCTAGAATACAGGAAAAAGAAAAAGGACTGACGCAGGTTACGTCAGTCCATCTTCTCTGTGGTAAACAGTGACCACTCAACAAAGCAGCCAGTAGGGGTGTTCTGCACTCTACTGGCTGCTTCTGGTGCACCATCGGGGACTCGAACCCAGGACCCACTGATTAAGAGTCAGTTGCTCTACCAGCTGAGCTAATGGTGCATATAAAGCAAACTCCGGACCGGGCCCAAGGCTCGGCCCGGAGGCTGCTTTGTAGAGAAGCCGGCATCTACCTATTTTCACAGGCCGTCTCCAGCCAACTATCTTCGGCACAAGTGAGCTTAACTTCTGTGTTCGGAATGGGAACAGGTGGAACCTCACCGTCATCGACACCGGCCATGCATATGACCTTGTCATCTGCTTCTCTTTTGTTGAGGATGTACCCTCAAAACTGAATATCGAACCGCTTTGCAAACAGAGTATCTGATCAAGATGGGGTCAAGCCCTCGACCTATTAGTACACGCTTGCTGAATGGCTCACGCCACTTACACATTGTGCCTATCAACCTTGTAGTCTTCAAGGGGTCTTACCTGATTGACTCAGTGGGATATCTTATCTTAAGGCCGGCTTCACGCTTAGATGCTTTCAGCGTTTATCCGATCCGAACATAGCTGCCCAGCTGTGCCACTGGCGTGACAACTGGTGCACCAGAGGTTCGTCCATCCCGGTCCTCTCGTACTAGGGACAGCGCCTTTCAAATATCCTGCGCCCACGACAGATAGGGACCGAACTGTCTCACGACGTTCTGAACCCAGCTCGCGTACCGCTTTAATTGGCGAACAGCCAAACCCTTGGGACCGAATTCAGCCCCAGGATGCGATGAGCCGACATCGAGGTGCCAAACCTCCCCGTCGATGTGGACTCTTGGGGGAGATCAGCCTGTTATCCCCAGGGTAACTTTTATCCGTTGAGCGATGGCATTTCCACTCACATACCACCGGATCACTAACTCCGACTTTCGTCTCTGCTCGACCCGTCAGTCTCGCAGTCAGGCTCGTTTATGCGTTTGCACTCTTTCATCTGGTTTCCGTCCAGATCGAACGAACCTTTGAACGCCTCCGCTACATTTTAGGAGGCGACCGCCCCAGTCAAACTGCCCACCTGACAATGTCCCCCGCCCTGATTCAAGGGCGCAGGTTAGAATTCCAATGTCGCAAGGATGGTATCCCAACGTCCGCTCCACAAAGGCCAAAGCCTCTGCTTCCTAGCGTCCCATCTATCCTGTGCATGCAACACCGAAACCCAATATCAGGCTACAGTAAAGCTCCATGGGGTCTTTCCGTCTTGTCGCGGGAAACCGGCATCTTCACCGGTACTACAATTTCGCCGGGCGGGCTGTTGAGACAGTGCCCAGATCATTACGCCTTTCATGCGGGTCAGAACTTACCTGACAAGGAATTTCGCTACCTTAGGACCGTTATAGTTACGGCCGCCGTTCACTGGGGCTTCAATTCAATGCTTGCACATCTCCTTTTAACCTTCCAGCACCGGGCAGGCGTCAGCTCGTATACGTCATCTTTCGATTTAGCACAAACCTGTGTTTTTGGTAAACAGTTGCCTGGGCCTATTCTCTGCGGCTCACTCTCGTGAGCACCCCTTATTCCGAAGTTACGGGGTCAACTTGCCGAGTTCCTTAACAACCCTTCTCCCGTTGGCCTTAGAATCTTCTTCCTACCTACCTGTGTCGGTTTGCGGTACGGGCACCTTAGATATACACGCAGCTTTTCTCGCCTCTCATTCAGCCAGACTTCGGTACTAAATTTCCCTCGATCACTACCGGAACCAACACCCGGCTCTGACCTTCAAAAAGTGTCCCTGCGCTTAAATCTTTCGGTGGGGACGGAATCTCTACCGTCTGTGCATCGGCTACGCCTTTCGGCCTCACCTTAGCTCCCGCCTAACTTGGAGCGGACGAACCTTCCTCCAAAAACCTGAGGTTTCCGGCCATGCAGATTCTCACTGCATTCGCGCTACTCATTCCGGCATTCTCACTTCTGTAAACTCCACAGCCGCTTACGCTACTGTTTCTCCGCTTACACAACGCTCCCCTACCCCGCATCTTACGATGCAGCCTAAGCTTCGGTTTGTATCTTAGCCCCGTTAAATTTTCCGCGCAAAGACGCTCGACCAGTGAGCTATTACGCACTCTTTAAATGAGTGGCTGCTTCTGAGCCAACATCCTGGTTGTCTGTGTATTTTCACATCGTTTTCCACTTAGATACAATTTGGGACCTTAGCTGTAGATCTGGGCTGTTTCCCTTTTGACAATGAGATTTATCTCACACTGTCTGACTCCCATGCATCGATACTCCGGCATTCTTAGTTTGATAGGCTTCGCTACCCTCTCGGGCGCTAGGCCATTCAGTGCTTTACCTCCGGGTATCTAACATGAGGCTAGCCCTAAAGCTATTTCGGGGAGAACCAGCTATCTCCGAGTTCGATTGGAATTTCTCCGCTACCCACAATTCATCCGCCGCCTTTTCAACGGAGGTCGGTTCGGCCCTCCATGAAATTTTACTTTCACTTCAGCCTGATCATGGGTAGGTCACCCGGTTTCGGGCCCATTGCACGTTACTGAACGCCCTATTCAGACTCGCTCTCGCTACGCCTCCGCACCTGAAGTGCTTAAGCTCGCAACGTACAATCGCTCGCCGGACCGTTCTACAAAAAGTACCATATCACACGTTGATGTGCTCTATGTGCTTGTAGGCACAAGGTTTCAGGTTCTTTTTCACTCCCCTCCCGGGGTCCTTTTCACCTTTCCTTCACAGTACTATACGCTATCGGTCACTGGGTAGTATTTAGGGTTGGAGGGTGGTCCCCCCATCTTCCGACCAGGTTTCACGTGTCTGGCCGTACTCTGGAACTCGCGCAGCCCTCGCCGTTTTCGCCTACGTGTCTCTCACACTCTCCGGATGGCTTTCCCACACCATTCGGCTAACAGCTTGGGTCCTAAAAGCGGTCCGTACCCCGGAAGGATTTCTCCTTCCGGTTTGCCCTCTTCCGCGTTCGCTCGCCACTACTAACGGAATCTCGGTTGATGTCTCTTCCTCGCCCTACTTAGATGTTTCAGTTCAGGCGGTTCCCCTCCTGCACCTATGGATTCAGTGCAGGATACTGAAGTATGAGCTTCAGTGAGTTTCCTCATTCAGAAATCCCTGGATCAAAGGATGTTTGCTCCTCCCCAAGGCTTATCGCAGCTTACCACGTCTTTCATCGGCTCCCAGTGCCAAGGCATTCTCCTTGCGCCCTTTGTAGCTTGACCGTTGTTTATCTCTCGATAAACATATCTCTTTTCAGATTCTCCATTTGCCAACGAGATTTTACCGCTTGGTGAAATTATAGATTTTATTAAAAAATCAGGAATTTTACTAGCTTAAAATCTCATTTCGCAGTTCTATATTCAGTTTTCAAGGTACTTCCTTGCATAAGGATTTGGGTTACCCAGCACACTGGATAACCAGTGGTGGGCTGAAATGGACTCGAACCATCGACCTCTCGGTTATCAGCCGAGTGCTCTAACCAGCTGAGCTATCAGCCCAAATGGTGGAGATAAAGGGATTCGAACCCTTGACCCCCTGCTTGCAAAGCAGGTGCTCTCCCAACTGAGCTATACCCCCGCGCCTTTACAGCGTTTCGGGTTTCGCTGTCCCTTATGCTTTGAGGTTCGCTTTGCAGCGGCCCTCAAAATTGAACAATACTGAAACTTGTTTCCCTGTCCATTCACTCAAAGACCAGCTTTGACTGAATGTCTGACTCCCTAGAAAGGAGGTGATCCAGCCGCACCTTCCGATACGGCTACCTTGTTACGACTTCACCCCAATCACCAGTTTTACCTTCGGCGGCGTCCTCCTTGCGGTTAGACTACCGACTTCGGGTCCCCCCGGCTCTCATGGTGTGACGGGCGGTGTGTACAAGGCCCGGGAACGTATTCACCGCGGCATGCTGATCCGCGATTACTAGCAATTCCGACTTCATGCAGGCGAGTTGCAGCCTGCAATCTGAACTGAGACGTTGTTTTTGAGTTTTGCTCCACCTCGCGGTCTTGCTTCTCTTTGTTAAACGCCATTGTAGTACGTGTGTAGCCCAGGTCATAAAGGGCATGATGATTTGACGTCATCCCCACCTTCCTCCGTTTTGTCAACGGCAGTCTCGCCAGAGTCCTCTTGCGTAGTAACTGGCAATAAGGGTTGCGCTCGTTGCGGGACTTAACCCAACATCTCACGACACGAGCTGACGACAACCATGCACCACCTGTCTCGATGTCCCGAAGGACTTCATGCATCTCTGCACTATGCATCGGATGTCAAGACCTGGTAAGGTTCTTCGCGTTGCTTCGAATTAAACCACATACTCCACTGCTTGTGCGGGCCCCCGTCAATTCCTTTGAGTTTCAACCTTGCGGTCGTACTCCCCAGGTGGATTACTTATTGTGTTAACTGCGGCACTGAAGGGGTCAATCCTCCAACACCTAGTAATCATCGTTTACGGCATGGACTACCAGGGTATCTAATCCTGTTTGCTACCCATGCTTTCGAGCCTCAGCGTCAGTTGGTGCCCAGTAGGTCGCCTTCGCCACTGGTGTTCCTCCCGATATCTACGCATTCCACCGCTACACCGGGAATTCCACCTACCTCTGCACTACTCAAGGCCAGCAGTTTTGAAAGCAATTTATGGGTTGAGCCCATAGATTTCACTTCCAACTTGCCGGTCCGCCTGCGCTCCCTTTACACCCAGTAATTCCGGACAACGCTTGCACCCTACGTTTTACCGCGGCTGCTGGCACGTAGTTAGCCGGTGCTTTCTTGTTAGGTACCGTCAAGATTCGTCCCTAACGACAGGAGTTTACAATCCGAAAACCTTCTTCCTCCACGCGGCGTCGCTGCATCAGGGTTTCCCCCATTGTGCAATATCCCCCACTGCTGCCTCCCGTAGGAGTCTGGGCCGTGTCTCAGTCCCAATGTGGCCGTTCAACCTCTCAGTCCGGCTACCAATCGTCGCCTTGGTGGGCCGTTACCTCACCAACTAGCTAATTGGACGCGAGTCCATCCTGAAGCGAATAAATCCTTTTCCCTCAGCCCGATGCCGGGCCGTGGGCTTATGCGGTATTAGCAGTCGTTTCCAACTGTTGTCCCCCACTCCAGGGCAGGTTACTCACGCGTTACTCACCCGTTCGCCACTAAGTTAAACCAGTATCCATCCGAAAACTTCAACCGAAATAACTCCGTTCGACTTGCATGTGTTAGGCGCGCCGCCAGCGTTCGTCCTGAGCCAGGATCAAACTCTTTATAAAATGGTATTAAATCACTTTATAAGTGTTTAATCTTGTAAATCACTCAGACACAATCGCTTGCGTCCTGTTTGAATTACTTGTAATTTGGAATTGATTTACGTGGGTTTGGAAACCCACGATAAGGTTCCACAAGTTTCAGTTTTGTTCAATTTTCAAGGTCCTGCTCGCTGTTCGCATCTCGCGTGACAGCCTATTTATTATATCTCGCGAAGTTCCGTTTGTCAAGAACTTTTTTGAGATTTTTTTGAAGTTTTTTCAGGAACCGAAGCTTCCGAAAAGCCCTCAAAGGCTGTTGTTATGCGGTTTTTCAGCGGCTGTCGCGTTCGCTCTCGCGCCGGACAGCCTGACTATAATACCACCCAGAACCCACTTTGTCAACACCTTTTTTCAGTTTTTTTGACAAATTTCGGAGGGCATTTTTGGTTAAACCGCATATCGTGGTTTTATGGGATCCGCACCACAAGAACTGGATCGCCGGGCTGTGGGGGAGCTTTTTGGCTATTATATAAGGTATAGGCGTCATTGTACAAAGGTTTTACTTGCGGTTTGGCTCCAGAGGGCTTATACTGGTAGGGCAGTATAAAAGTACAGGTGGATACGCCCATGATGAAGATTTACCGCACAAGAGACAAACTGCTGACGCGGGCAGACAATATGGAGGAGGGCAGCTGGGTCTGCCTGACGGCCCCCAGTGAGGCCGAGGTGCGCCAGGTGGCCGCCACACTGGACATCGAACCGGACGACCTGTTCGCCGCCACCGACCCGGAAGAGTCGGCCCGTATCAGTCTGGAGGACGGGTACACCGTCATCATCGTGGACATTCCCTATCAGGTCCCCGGCTCCGGGGAGGGCATCTACTCCACCATTCCTATGGGCATTCTGCTGACCCAGGAACTGGTGGTCACCGTCTGTTCGGTGGAGACGCCGGTCATCGGGGATTTCACCTCCTGCCGGGTGAAGGGATTTTCCACCCGGAAAAAGATGCGGTTCGTCTATCAGCTGCTCTACCGTGCCGCCACCATGTACCAGCAGGAGCTGCGGCTCATCGACCGCCGGCGGCAGGCCCTGGAGAAAAACCTGTCCGGTGATCTGCGGGACAGCGACCTGGTGGAACTGCACGGGTTGGAATCCACCCTGGTCTACTTTGCCACCAGTCTGCGGGCCAACGCCACCGTCCTGGACCGGCTGACCCGGTACAAGCGGCTGGAACAGTATCCCGACGACCGGGAACTGCTGGACGACGTCATCGTGGAGATCCGTCAGGCCATTGAGATGACCAGCATCTACCGGGACGATATCAAAGGTACCCGGGAACTGTTCAGCTCCATTCTGGACAACCGCCTGAACAACGCCATGAAATACCTGACCAGCATCACCCTGCTCATGGCCGTGCCCACGGTGGTCAGCGGCCTGTACGGCATGAACGTCTCCTCAGAGGGCATGCCCTTTGCCAGCAGTGCCGCCGGTTTCGGCATCGTGCTGGGGCTGACCCTGGTGATCTGTGTGGTCACCGCCTGGTTCCTGCACAAAAAACATATGTTGTAACGCCGAACCCCTGCCCGGAAAAATCCGGGCGGGGGTTTTCTTTTGGGGGGTGCTGTGGTACAATATACAGATATATGGAGTTTTCTCCGTATGGGAAAGCATAGAGGCAACCTGAACAAGGGAAAGGATAAACGACCATGTGTGGTTTTGTTGGTTTTACCGGGCTGCGCGAAGCGCGTGAGGCGATCCTGCATAAGATGGCAGACCGCATCATCCACCGCGGCCCCGATATGGAAGGGTATCACCTGAGCGGTGACACCCCCGCCACCGCCGTGGCACTGGGTTTCCGCCGGCTGAGCATCATCGACCTGGCGGCGGGCCGCCAGCCCATGTACAACGAGGACGGCACCGTCGTCTGCGTCTTCAACGGCGAGATCTACAACTTCATGGACCTGCGCGCCGAGCTGCAGGCCAAGGGTCACATCTTCAAGACCCACTGCGACACCGAAGTCATCCTCCACGGCTACGAGGAGTACGGCAACAAGCTGGCCGCCATGCTGCGGGGCATGTTCGCCTTCGTGGTCTACGACACCAAGACCAACGTCATGTACGGTGCCCGGGACATCTTCGGCGTCAAGCCCTTCTACTACACCCAGACCGACGCGGGCGAGCTGCTCTTCGGTTCGGAGATCAAGAGCCTGCTGGAGCATCCCGGGTTCCGCCGGGAGGTCAACGCCGAGGCACTGCGCCCCTACCTGACTTTCCAGTACAGCGCCATGAACGAGACCTTCTTCAAGGGCACCTACAAGCTGCCGCCCGCCCACTGGTTTGAGTACAAGGACGGCAAGATGCATATGGAGCGCTACTGGGATGTGGATTTCCGCCACAAGACCGGCATGAGCTTCGAGGACTGTGCCGCCGAGATCGACGCCCGGGTGCGGGAGTCGGTGGCTGCCCACCGCATCAGCGACGTGAAGGTAGGTTCCTTCCTGTCGGGCGGCGTGGATTCCAGCTATATCACCGCCTGCCTGATGCCGGACGACACCTTCTCGGTGGGCTTTGAGACCCCCGACGGCGGCCACAAGTTCGACGAGACCACCGAGGCCGCCGAGCTGTCCGCCAAGCTGGGCATCCACAACTACCGGGAGATGCTCACCAAGGAGCAGTGCCTGGACGCCTTTGCGGACATCCAGTACCACATGGACGAACCCCAGTCCAACCCGTCGTCGGTACCGCTCTACTTCCTGTGCGAGCTGGCCCGCCGCCATGTGACGGTGGTGCTCTCCGGCGAGGGCGCCGACGAGATCTACGCCGGCTACGAGTGGTACGCCGACACCCCGCTGATGCAGAAATACAAGCATCTGCCCCTGGGGCTGCGTCATCTGGCCAGCGATGTGAGCCAGCAGCTGCCCTACTTCAAGGGGCATGACTTCATTATCAAGGGCAGCGGCCGTCCCGAGGACTGGTTCATCGGCCAGGCGCTGGTCTTTACCGAGAAGGAAGCCTACGACATCCTGAAGCCGAAATACCGGGTAGGCCCCACTGCCCGGGAGATCGCCGCGCCCATCTACGACCGGGTGAAGGACCTGCCGGAGCTGGAAAAGAAGCAGTATCTGGACCTGAACCTCTGGCTACCCGGCGACATCCTGCTGAAAGCCGACAAGATGAGCATGGCCCATTCCCTGGAACTGCGGGTGCCCTACCTCGACCGGGAAGTGCTGCGGGAGGCTTCCAGCTATCCCGTGAACTACAAGATTGCCGGCGACACCAAGGCCGTGCTGCGGGCCGCCGCCAACAAGACGCTGCCCGACGCCTGGGCCAACCGCACCAAGAAGGGATTCCCGGTGCCCATCGCCAAGTGGCTGGAGGACCCGGCGTTCTCCGCCAAGGTACGCGCCCGGTTCGAGAGCGATGTAGCCGCCGAGTACTTCGACCAGGACAAGCTGGTGGCCATGCTGGCCGACCCGCGCCACGACCGCCGCAAGATCTGGACGGCCTACACCTTCCTGACCTGGCACGAACAGTTCTTTGAAAAGTGGGCGTGATGCAAGCGCCGCGCGCTTCAAAGAGGGCAACAGCCCCGCACGGCGATGCCTGACGGGTCTGTTTCCCCCTTTGTATTCCCCTTCGACAAAATCGCCCCCAAAACCGCGCACTCGTCGCGAGCTCCTCGCACACAATTTTGGGGGCAATTTCCCTGTAGGTGTCACTGTTGTCGGCACATGTCCGCCAACAGTGACTATATAACCAAGGAGATGCAATTTTTGCTATGAACACCGATCTGATCCCTGTATTCCTGGGTGCCGACCTGAACTGCTACAACTTTGCCCGGGCCTTCCATGAGGCCTACGGCGTGGAGAGCTACGCCTTCGGCCGGTATGCCATGGCCCCCACCAAGTATTCCAAGATCATCCACTTCACCATCGTGCCGGACATCGACAACGAACCCACCATGCTGAAAGTGCTCCACGATTTTGCCAAAGAGCACGCCGGCAAGAAGCTCTATCTGTTCGGCTGCACCGACGACTACGCGGCCATGATCATCCGCCGCAAGGCCGAACTGCCGGAGTATATTGCCCCCGGCCCTGCCGCCGACCTCTACGGTCTGATCCAGAAGAAGGCGGAGTTCTACGAAGTCTGCGACAAGTTCGGCATTCCCTATCCCACCACGAAAGTCCTCACCGCCCCGGCAGACCCTGCCGAGCTCACCGAGGACAAGCTGGGCTTTGCCTACCCGATTATTGTGAAGCCCTCTTCCAGTGTAGCGTATTGGAAATTTCCCTTTGACGGCATGAAGAAGGTCTACACGGCGGCCACCCCTGACGAGGCCGCGGCCATCGTCAGACAGATTTATGCTTCGGGTTACCCCGACAAGATGATCCTGCAGAAGATGGTGCCGGGCGGCGACGACCACATGCGGGTGCTCACCGCCTTCTCCGACGAGAACGGCAAGGTCCGGGCCATGTGCCTGGGCCACACCATGGTGGAGGAGCACACCCCCCACGGGCTGGGCAACCACGCGGCCATCGTCACCGAGGACACCACCGCCCTGCCCCTGGTGGAGAACATCCGCCAGATGCTGGAAGCCTGCCACTACACGGGATTTTCCAACTTCGACATCAAGTGGTCGGGGGAGCCGGGGGATTTCCGGGTCTTTGAGATCAATCTGCGCCAGGGCCGCAGCAACTACTATGTGACGGCCAGCGGCATGAACATTGCGAAACTCGTGGTGGAGAAATGGAACGACGGCGGCACCGACTGCATGCTCAACCGCAACGAGGTATTCTGGCACCATGTACCGGCCCAGGTGGCCTTTACCTACACCGAGGACAAACAGCTGGTGGCCAAAGCCCGGGCGCTGAAAGCCCAGGGCAAGGAAGCCTGCTCGCTGCTCTACAAGCCCGACCTGTGGATGAATCCTGTCCGCTACGCCTGCGTGCTGGAGCAGCTGCGCCGCCAGTTCAAGAAGTTCAAAACCTACTACCCGAAAGGCTGACCCCGCCATGAAACTGAACGAACTCGTTCGCCACATTGATCACACCGGCGCCTCGGACGCCGAGATCACCGCCATCACCTACGACTCCCGCAAGGCGGGACCGGGGGCGCTGTTTGTCTGCCTGGTGGGCGCTTGGATGGACGGCCACACCTTCGCCCGCAGCGCCTACGATCAGGGCTGCCGGGCGTTCCTCGTAGAGCATACGCTGGACCTGCCCGCCGACGTCGCCCAGATCGTGACACAGGATACCCGGGCAGCGCTGGCCGTCATCGGGGCCGATTTCTACGGCAATCCCGCCGAACAGCTGCACATCATCGGCATCACCGGCACCAAGGGCAAGACCACCACGGCGCTGCTGACTTCCGCCATCCTCACCGAGGCGGGACTGTCCTGTGCCTACATCGGTTCCAACGGCGTGAACATCGCCGGGACCCACGAAGCCACCGCCAACACCACCCCGGAAAGCCTGGAACTGCACCGGCTGTTCCGCAAGATGCTGGACGCCAATGTGCACCACGTGGTGCTGGAGGTGAGCAGCCAGGCGCTGCGCCACCACCGGGTGGACGGCATCCCCTTTGAGGTGGTGGCCTTCACCAATCTGTCGGAAGACCACATCGGCCCCGGCGAGCACCCCGATTTCGAGGACTACAAGGCCGCCAAGCGCCGCCTTTTCGCCGAGTACAACGCCCGAGTCATGGTCTACAACGCCGACGATGCCGTCAGCGATTACATGCGGGCGGGCTTTGCCGGGCAGCAGGTCAGCTTCGGCATCGGCCACGACGCCGACTACCGGGCGGTGGACCTGGCCCAGTACCGCAGCGAGACCGCCCTGGGCATCGACTTCACCTGCGAGCACGGCGGCGAAGCCACCCCTGTGCGGGTGATGTCCCCCGGCGCCTTCAGCGCGTCGGACGCTCTGTGCGCCATCGCCCTCTGCGGGGCCTTCGGCGTGACCCCCGACCAGGCCGCCAAAACCCTGGCCCACACCCCGGTGGAGGGCCGCTTTGAGGTGGTGGAGGGTCTGCCCGGCCGCACCTTCATTGTGGACTACTCCCACAACGGGCTGGCCCTGACCAGCGCCCTGAAAACTCTGCGGGCCTACCAGCCCCGCCGTCTGATCTGCGTCTTCGGATCGGTGGGCGGCCGCACCCAGGTGCGCCGCCGGGAACTGGCCGAGGCCGCCAGCGCCTGGGCGGATTACAGCATCCTCACCAGCGACAACCCTGACTTTGAGGATCCCATGAACATTTTGCGGGACATCGATGCCTGCATGGCCCCCGATGCCCTGTACGCCCTGATCCCCGACCGGGCCGAGGCCATCCGCCAGGCGGTGGCCATGGCAGAGCCTGGGGACATCGTCCTCTTTGCGGGCAAAGGCCACGAGGATTACCAGCTCATCCAGGGCAAAAAGGTGCCCTTTGTGGAGCGGGACCTCATCCGGGAAGCCTGCCGTGCCCTGCAGGCGTAACCACACATACAAAAATCCCCCTGCCGGGAAATTCCCGGCAGGGGGATTGCTGTTTACGGGTTACTGGGTGCTGCTGCCCAGGGTGACGGCCAGGGTCAGGACCTTGCCGTCCCGCTCCACCTGCAGGTTGACGGTGTCACCCACATTCTTGTCGGCCAGGTAGCTCTTCACGTTGTTGGAGGAGCTGACCGCCGTATCGTCCACGGCGATGATGCGGTCGCCTGCCTTGACGCCGGCGGCTTCGGCACCGCTGCCCGCGGTGACTTCCACCACATAGACGCCGGTGCTGCTGACACCCAGCTGCTGGGCAGTGTTGGCGTCCTGTACGTCATAGATCTTGACGCCCAGGGCCGGACGGGCCACCGAACCGTTCTCGATGAGCTGGTTGGCGATGTCCATAGCGGAGTTGATGGGGATGGCGAAGCCGATACCCTCGGCCTCGGAGTAGCTGCTCTTGGCGTTGACCACGCCGATGAGTTCGCCGTTGCCGTTGAAGAGGCCGCCGCCCGAGTTGCCCGGGCTGATGGACGCATCGGTCTGGAGCAGGGTCATGTCATTGTCTTCCACGGTGACTTCCCGGTTCAGGGCGCTGATGATACCGTCCGTCACGCTGTTGGAGAGGGTGCCCAGGGGGTTGCCCACGGCCACCACCGTCTCACCCACGGCCAGGGCGTCGCTGTTGCCGATGACCGCCGGGGTCAGGCCGGTGGCGTCGATCTTGATGACCGCGATGTCGGAGGTGGAGTCGGAGCCCACGATGGTAGCGTCATAGCTGTCGCCGGTGCTCAGTTCCACCTTGACACTGGTGGCGCCGCTGACCACATGGGCGCAGGTCAGAATGTAGCCATCCTGGCTGATGATGACGCCGGAACCGGCGCCGCTCTGCACATAGTAGCCGCCGAACCAGGTCTGGGAGCCGCTCATCTGCTCGGTGGTGATGGCCACCACGCTGGGCGAGACCACCGATGCGATCTGCTGGACGCTCATGGTGGTGCCGTCGGTGCTGTTGGCGTTGGTGGCGTCGGAGGTATCACGCTGGACCTGCTGGACAACCACCTGGTTGCCGGTCAGGCCGGTGCGGTTGGCCACAATGGCGCCGCCGAAGCCGCTGCCGAAGCCCAGCACCACGACGCCCACGCCGGCCAGGACACGCAGCAGCACCGGATGGTGCTTTTTCTGCTTCTTGGGGGGCTGCTGGGGGGCGCTGGCGTAGCTGTAGCCGTTGTACCCGCCGTTGCTGCCGCCGCTGAAGCTGCTGGTGTAGCCGTTCGAACCGGTGGAACCGGTGGCGCCGGTGTAGCCGCTGTTCTGCTGCGGAGCGGAGTTGGGGGTGGAGTAATCGGTCTGGGCGGTGTTGGCGGTGTTCATGCCGCTGCTGCCCACATTGGGATAGCTGCTCTGGGCAGCCTGGGTGTTTTCGGTGTGGTTCTGGTCTGCCGGGGGGGTGCCCTGGGGGGTACCCTCGCCCGTTGTATGATTATAAAGGCCGGAGTAATCAAACTCGTTGCTCATACGGGTCCTTCCTTTCGCTTTCTTCTGAGAGGGGGTCTTTTCGCCTTCTCTGCTAAAGAGTATACCCGCGAATTGTGAAATAGGTTTCGCGTGTGCGTGAAAAGAATGTGAAAAGCCGGGCGTTTTTGGCCCGTTCAGCCCTCTTTTTCACACATTTTATCATTTTTGGCAGCACTTGACAATGCCTGCCGGGGCTTGTATCCTGTTCAAAGAGAGAGGTGTGCCCTATGCAGATTCGCCGCGAAGGTCCGGTATATACGCTGTACAAAGAGAAAACACCCATCGGCACGGCGCGGCTGGAACAGGGCGCCGTCCGGGTGGAGATCGACCCGGCCTGGCGCCGCCGGGGCTACGGCAGTTACCTGTTAAAAGAGCTGCTGCGGCACAACGGCGGCCTGGACCCCAAGGCGGAGACCCGGTTCACCGCCCCCCTGCCTGCCGACGACGCCGCCCGGGCACTGGCGGAAAAGTTTGATTTCCGCCCCGACGGCACCCGGCTGGTCCGCCGGCGGGTGCCCGACCTGTCGGCGGTGGGACTCTGCCATGAATTCCTCACTGCCCACCTGGCGCCGGGGGGATTCTGCATCGACGCCACCTGCGGCAACGGCCATGATACCGAATTTCTCTGCCGTCTGGCGGGGCCGCAGGGCAGGGTCCTGGCCCTGGACATCCAGCCCAGGGCCGTGGAGGCCACCAACGCCCGGCTGGCGGCGGCCGGGCTGGACGGCATCGGCCGGGCCGTACAGGCCGACCATGCCCGGCTGGGGGAGCTGGCCGCGCCCGGCAGCGCCGACTGTGTGCTCTTCAACTTCGGGTGGCTGCCGGGGGCGGACCACGAGGTGCACTCCACGGCGGCGGGCAGCATCCCGGCGCTGCAGGCGGCGCTGAAGCTGCTCAAGCCCCGGGGCATCCTGGCCGCCGTGCTCTACAGCGGGCAGGTCATCGGGGACAGCGAAAAGCAGGCCGCCCTGGCCTTTTTCCGTTCCCTGCCGCTGACCCAGTACACCGTGCTGGTCTGCGACTTTGCCAACTGGGCCGACACCGCGCCGCTGCCCTGTTTCATCCTGAAACGCTGAAAGGAGGTCCCCGCCCCGTGGAGGAGCAGCAGTTTTTCCAAGAGCATATGGCGTCCTTCAACGACCAGCAGCGGGCGGCGGTGACCGCCGTGGACGGTCCGGTGCTGCTGCTGGCGGTGCCGGGCAGCGGCAAGACCACCGTGCTGGTGACCCGGCTGGGCTACATGGTGCAGTGCCGGGGCATCCCGCCGGAGTCCATCCTGACCATGACCTACACGGTGGCCGCCACCCGGGAGATGCGCACCCGGTTTGCGGCCCGGTTCGGGGCGGAGCTGGCGGAGCGGCTGCCCTTCCGCACCATCAACGGGGTGTCGGCGGTGATCTTGCAGTATTACAGCCGCCGCTACCACCGGCAGCAGCCCCAGCTCATGACCAACGAGGGGGAACTGACCCGTCTGCTCACCCAGCTCTACCAGCAGGTGGCGGAGGACTACCCCACCGACAGCACCCTCAAGGAGCTGCGCACCGCCATCACCTACATCAAGAACATGGCCCTGGACGAGGAGGGCATCGCGGCCCTGGAGACCGACCTGCCCGATCTGCCCGCCCTCTACCACCGCTACCAGGCGGAGCTGAAGCGCCGGGGCTGGATGGACTACGACGACCAGATGGTCTTTGCCTTGCAGATCCTCAAAGCTGTGCCGGCGGTGCTGGGGTATTTTCAGGACCGGTACCGCTATCTCTGTGTGGACGAATCCCAGGACACTTCCAAGATCCAGCACGAGATCATCGCCCTGCTGGCGGGGCGCTCCCGCAATCTCTTTATGGTGGGGGACGAGGACCAGAGCATCTACGGTTTCCGGGCGGCCTATCCCCAGGCGCTGATGGAGTTTGAGAAGGTGTGGCCGGGCGCCCGGGTGCTGCTGATGGAGCACAACTACCGCTCAGGGACTGAGATCGTGGATGCCGCCAACCACTTTGTGGCGCGCAACCGGTACCGCCGTCCCAAGGTCATGCGGGCCACCTGCGGCGACCAGGGTCCGCTGGAGATCGTAAAGATCACAAAACGGGAGGAACAGTTCACCTGGCTGTTTGAGCGGGTGCGCCGGGGGGAGAAACTGGCGGTGCTCTTCCGCAACAACGAGAGCGCCCTGCCCCTCATTGACCTCTGCGAGCGGCACAGCCTGGCCTACCGGTTCCCCCGCAGCGACCTGACCTTTTTTACCGACAAGATCGTGCTGGACGTGGCGGATCTGCTGCAGCTGGCCCGGCATCCCGCCGACAGCACGCTGTTCATGAAACTCTACTACAAATTCGGGCTGCCCATCGCCCGGCGGCAGGCGGTCTATGCCTGCGGGGCCAGCGGCCGCAGCGGACGGCCCATCCTGGACGAACTGCGGCGCTGTCCCGATCTGAGCCGCCGGGTGCGGGAGGGGCTGGAGGATGTGGTGGCCGCCATGCACCGGCTGCCGGGCCTCACCGCCGCCGAAGCCATCGCCGCCCTGCGGGATGAGGCAGGCTACGGCGCCTACCTGGAGCAGAAACGGATGGACAGCGGCAAACTGTCCATACTGGGATTGCTGGCAGAGCAGGAGCCCACCCCCGACCGGCTGCTGGCCCGGCTGGGAGAACTGCGAGAGCTGCTGGCTGACCGGCAGGACCCCGCCGAAGCGATGCTGACCCTCTCCACCATCCATTCCAGCAAGGGTCTGGAGTATGACAGCGTGGTACTGCTGGATGTGTTTGACGGCATCCTGCCTGCCCAGCTGGAGATCTGCTGCCGCACCCAGGAGGACACCCGCCGCTACGAGGAGGACCGGCGGCTCTACTATGTGGGGATGACCCGGGCCAGGCGGCGGCTGGTACTCTTTGACTGCCCGGCGCTGCCCTCGGTGTTCACCCAGGAGGTGCTCTTCAACCTGCCGGAAGCCCGGGCCGAGCGGGAGCGTCTGGCCGCCCAGGCCGCCCGCCTGCAGACCAAGGCCCCGGCCCCTCTGCCCGCCGTCACCACCGCACCGGCGCCCAAGCTGCCGCCGGTGGATCTGGGGGCACTGTCCCGGGTGGGGGCCGCCGTAAAACACGGGGTGTTCGGGCTGGGCACCGTCACCGAGGTGAACGGCCGTTTTCTGACCATCCGCTTCATGGACGGCCGGGAGCGCCGCCTGGACGGTCCCACGGTGGCCGAGCATCACCTGCTGGAACCGGTACAGGAGCCATAAAAACCCCTTCCGCTGCCGGCGCAGCGGAAGGGGTTTGGTTTTTCAGCGGAAAGAAATCAGGATCTTGTTTCCCGACCGGTAGCAATCATAGAGGGAATTTTGCAGCAGCCGGTTTTCGTCGGTGCAGGCCGCCTTGTCGGCATCGGTGAGATCCACGATCTTCAATCCATGCTGCAGGTAGTGGTAGACCCAGGCACCGCCGATCCAGTTGCTGTTGTTGAAATACGGCAGAA